>JBBAQZ010000025.1:0-67800 GCA_040400045.1 Myxococcaceae bacterium | reverse complement strand
CGCCGCCAGGAGCGCCGCCCGCGCGACCACCCGAGGTTCCGCCAGCGAAGCCGCCGGCAACGCCACCACCCGCAGCGCCGCCCGCGCGGCCACCCGAGGTTCCGCCGCCAGTCCCACCAGCGCGGCCACCATCAGACGAGCCACCCGCCCGGCCACCATCGGGGAAACAGCCAAGCCCAGGTTCGGTGCATTGCTCGGTCGGAGGCGAGAAGCAGGCCGACGCCCAGAGGGGCGCGAAGACCATGAACAGAATTACACGACGCATGTACGACTCCAGACAGCCGGCCGGTCACACACCCTAGCCTCAAGTCCCCGCCAACGCCCCTGTGGTTCGTCAGCGAGACTGATCCCTTGCGTCCCAGAGGTCTGCTAGTGCGCCGACCCATGAAGCCTCGTCTCCGATTCGCCCCGTCACCGACCGGCTACCTCCACATCGGGGGCGCCCGCACTGCCCTGTTCAACTGGCTCTACGCACGTCGGCATGGCGGCACGTTCGTGCTGCGCATCGAGGACACTGATCAGGAACGGAGCACCCCGGAGTCGCTCCAGGCGATCCTCGATGGCTTGACCTGGCTGGGGATCGACTGGGACGAGGGCCCCGGCAAAGACGGCGGCCACGGCCCCTACTTCCAGATGAAGAAGCTCGCCCGGTACGCAGAGCTGGCAGAGCAGCTGATCGCCGCTGGGTGGGCGTACCGGGACTACTCGACGGAAGCGGAGCTGGGAGCGGCCCGCAAGACGTTCGCCGCCGAGAAGGGCCTCAAGGACGGCGACGATCTGCGTTCGGCCGGCTTCAAGTTCACCAGCCCCTGGCGAGATCGAACCGACGCGCCGGCCGGCGCAGGGCACGGCCTGATTCGTTTCAAGATGCCACGTCGTGACGGCCGCTTCGGCTTCGATGATCTGGTGCTCGACCGCATCGAGAAACCCTACGACGACTTCGACGACTTCGTGCTCATGCGCAGCGACGGGGTGCCGCTCTACAACTTCGGCTGCGTCGTTGACGATCACGACATGGCCATCAGCCATGTCGCCCGCGGCCAGGAGCACATCAACAGCACCTTCCCGCAGCTGATGCTCTACGAGGCGTTCGGGTGGACGCCGCCACAGTTCGCGCACATTCCGCTCATCTTCGCGCAGGACAACTCGAAGCTGAGCAAGCGGAAGCACCCCGAAGCCGACGTGATGCGGCACAAGGCCAACGGCATTCTCCCGAACGCGCTGATCAACTTCATCGCGCGACTCGGCTGGAGCCACGGCAACGAGGAACTCTTCACCCGTGACGAGCTGATCGCGAAGTTCGACTTCGAGCACGTCGGCAAGTCGCAGGGCGTGTGGAACCCCACCAAGCTCGTCGCCACCAACAAGCACTGGATCAAGACGACCGAGCCGCTCCAGGTGGCGATGCAGTTGCTGCCGTTCCTCCAGGCCACGGGGGTGCCGGACGCCGCCGTCGACGCGAAGCTCGAGCTGGGCGTGAAGGCCTTCGCCGAGCGGAGTTCCTCGCTGGTCGAGATGGCCGAGAAGCTGCGCCCCTACTACGCGCACGGCGTCACCATCGACGGCGCTGCCGCCGCGAAACACCTGACGCCCGAGGGCAAGGTGCTGCTGGGCAAGGCGCGCGAGGAGTTCGCGAAGCTGACGGACTGGACGACGGCGGCGATCGACCCACTCATGAAGACCGTGGCCGAGGCCAACGCCACGAAGCCCGGCGCGGTGGCTCAGCCGGTTCGCGTCGCAGCGACGGGCGGCACCGAGAGCCCCGGCATCGGCGTAACGCTCGAGCTCCTGGGACGTGAGGAGACGTTCCACCGCATCGACGCGGCGCTCAGGTGAAGCGACTCGTCACGTTCTTCAGGCGGTACCTGGCCGGGTTCCTCTCGGAGCCGACGGTCGTGATCTGTGGCGCAAGCGCACTGCTGATCATCTCGCACTACCAGGGCAACACCGGCTCCTTCCGCAACCTCGTCGGAGATCGTTTCGACAAGCACCCGGCGGCGAACGTGATCGGCCACTTCTGGTGGTTCGGCTCGTCGCTGATGCTGTACCTGATCATCCCGCTCATCCTCTCGGTCGCGACGAAGGGCAGCTTCCACCGCAAGTACGGCTTCGGCCTCGGCAACTGGCGGCAGGGCCTGTTGATCACCGGCGTGTTCCTCACGGTGATGCTGCCGGCCGCGTTCATCGCCTCGAAGCTCGACGCCTTCAAAGGCATCTACCCGCTCGCCGGCAACGCGGCCTTCTCGCTCAACATCGAGGGCAAGAGCGTCACCAGCCTCAAGCTCTTCGCGCTCTACGAGCTCTGCTACTTCGCCTACTTCGTCGGCTGGGAGTTCCTGTTCCGGGGGTGGTTGCTCAACGGCCTGCTCCCGAAGTTCGGGCGCGTCGGCGCGGTGCTGTGTCAGGTCGCGCCCTTCGCTGTCATGCACCTGGGCAAGGCCGAGCTCGAGGCGCTGGGGAGCATCCTGGCTGGTATCGCGCTGGGCATTCTGGCCTTGAGGACGCGGAGCTTCTGGTATGGAGCCCTGCTTCACGGCATCGTGGCGGTCTTCATGGATCTGATCTCGGCCTGGAAGTGGTTGTGAAGGAGCCTTCGATGAAACGCGCGCTCGTGCTGCTGGCCTTGGTGATGTCGGTGCCGTCGTTCGCGACGAGCGATCTCGGCGCCACCCTGCCTGAGAACGCCCGGCAGGTCGGCGAGCACCGGTACAAGAGCCCTACCGACTGGGAAGGCACCCTGAAGTTCTTCAAGAAGGTCTACTCGCCCAGCACCTGGCGCAACGTCATCAACCAGCCCGGCGTGAAGGCGGTCCACATTCCCAACCCGTCAGGAAAGGGCGAATGGCTGGGTCTGAACATCTACGAGACGAACGAAGAGGTGCGCATTTACGTTGTTCCAAACGACGGGACTTCTGGTAAGGGAAAACCATCCAAGCCTCAGAAGTAGCAGTCACATCTTGGGGAATCGTCTAACGGCTAGGACAGCAGACTCTGACTCTGCTTATCTAGGTTCGAATCCTAGTTCCCCAGTAGTCAACGGAAGCCGCGGTGTCCCATCTGGGTCCGCGGTTTTCGTGTTTTCAGGTCCTGCGCATGAAGGCTGACGAGCGCGTCAGCTTCGGCGTTCGTGTCTCGGAGCGCTCGCGATGCTACGAGCCGCTTCATGATGCGAAACTCCGACGGGAGTCTGGCTCTCGACGGAGAGCTCGATCAGTCGCAGCTCGGCCGGGAGACCCGTTGGCCGTTGATGGTCGTCGTGGTCGGCGCCCTGCTCGGCTGCATCTTCGCGGCGGTCAGCACCAGCGACTTCATTCAGCACCTCGATCGCCAGGTGCACTCGATTCATTGCTCCTTCATTCCCGGCGCGGGCAAAGAGCTCGGAGAGAGCGGCTGTAAGGCCGTGATGATGAGCCCGTACAGCTCGTACTTCCGCGAGAGCCTCTGGGGAGGAATGCCGATCAGCCTGTGGGCGATGGCGACGTTCGCGTTCCTGCTCTACCGGGCCGCGCTGTTGGCGTGGCGAGGGAAGCCGACGCGGGCCGAGACGTTGTTTCTCGTCGCCGGCACGGCCCTGCCCGTCCTGATGTCGCTGATCTACGGCTACCTCTCGGTCGCGAAGGTCGGAGAGACCTGCAAGGTGTGTGTCGGCATCTACGTCTCGAGCGCGATGGTCTTCATGGGAGCCGTCGTCGCGCATCAGAAGAACGCCGCTCCGCACGACTTCGCGCCGGTCGGTGGGAAGTTCGCGCTCTGGTTCGTCGAGGGCGTCGTCTTCGTCGCCTTCTTGTCCATCACCTACGTGTTCTTCACGCCGTCCCCCGACGCGAAGAAGGCCCTGGCCGGCTGCGGCTCGCTGGTGAGCGGCGAAGACCCGAACCAGGTGATGATCCCGCTGCCCTCGGGCGACGGAGAGTCGGCGATCGAATTGCTCGATCCACTCTGCCCTGCCTGCAAAGCCTTCGACGAACGTCTCGGCACGAGCAGTTTGCGTAAGCGCCTCGACCTGAAGGCCGTGCTCTTCCCGCTCGATCCGAGCTGTAACTGGATGGTGACCGAAGCGCTGCATCCCGGTGCGTGCGCGGTGAGCGAGGCGATGCTGTGCTCAGCGGGCCTGTCGGGCACCAAAGACGAGAAGGCGGCCCACGAGGTGTTGGCCTGGGCCTTCAAGAACCAGGAGAAGCTTCGCGAGCTCGCCGCGAAGGATGACACCGCGCTGCGCTCGAAGATCGAGAGCACGTTCCCCAAAGTGAAGGGCTGCCTCGGCGGAACGCAGGTGAAGAGCAAGCTCACCAAGAGTCTGCGCTGGGCCGTCGCGAACGCGATTCCCGTGCTCACGCCGCAGCTCTTCGTCGGCAACGCGCGAATGTGTGACGAAGACACCGACCTCGGCCTCGAGTTCACCTTGAGCAACATGCTCTCGAAGCAGGGGAAGCTGGCCCGTTCGCAGAAGAAGCCGGGAGCTGCGAAGCCATGACCGAGACGACGCAGCGATTTGGCCTGATGGGCGTGTGCGCGGCAATTCCGGCGATCATGGTCGCCGCCTGGTCGCACGCCGCGCAGACACGCCTGAAGGAGACCGCGAGCGAAGCGAAGGACGTCGCCATCGCGAGCGTCTCGGACGACAGCTACTGCACGCCGCAGCTCAAGGCGATCATCCGGCGGGTCGCGGGCGCGTGCGGGTTGATCGACGGCGCAGGCGGGCGCGGCTGCCAGCCGATGGAAGCGAAGAAGGTGGCGGCGCTCTCGGGCGACGACTTCAACGCGCTGTTCAAGCCGCTCTCGAAGCGGGCCCACATCATCCAGTTCGACGCGAGCAAGGCCGAGCTCGACCCGGACGGAGCCGCGGCCATCGAGAAGGCCTGGAGCGATCAACGTGGGGCGAGCTTCTTCTTCGTCGTCTCACGGGCCAGCACCGACGGCGCTTCTGCGCTCAACGAGACCCTCAGCCGCGATCGCGCGAAGGCCGTGCTCGAACACCTGCAGAGCAAGTTCAAGGACGGCGATCTCAAGAACCAGGTCGGGCTCCTCTGGCTCGGCGAGCAGTACGCGCAGCTCGGTGACGAATTCTGTTCGTGGAGCCGCTCGCGCACCGGCGCCTGCACCGACGTGGAGATCAACCGCAGTGCCTTCGTGGCGTGGATCGACTGTGCGATTTGAACGCGCGCTGATGCTGGGCTGGCTGCTGTTGGCCGGCTGCGAAGAGAAGACGTCGGGGCCTGCTCCGTCGCGTTTCGTCTCGGTGAAGAAGAACACCCAGGCCAGCGCCGCGGCCTTCTGTGACAAGAGCTACCCGGCCGGCGCGAAGCGCTACGTGCCCGCGCCCGAGCGACCGTTCGGAGCGCCCGTGCCGAAGGCCGCCGGTTGGACGTGGCTCAACGTCTGGGCGACCTGGTGCAAGCCATGCGTCGACGAGATGGGCATGCTGACCCGCTGGCGCGAGGCGTTCACGCGAGAGAACGTGCCGGTGACGTTCGAGCTGCTCAGCGTCGATGAGCCCTCGTCACAGCCGGCGCTCGAGAAGTGGCGTGAGAAGAACCTGCCCGGGCCGATTCGCTGGATCCGCGGCGAGGACGACTTCGGACCGTTCCTCGACGGACTCAGCGTCGATCGGAACGCAGCGATTCCGATTCACGTGCTGATCGATCCCAAGGGCAGCGTGCGGTGCGTTCGGGTCGGAGCGATTCACGAAGAGAACTACGGCGCGGCGCGCGACCTGATCACTCAGGCCGATTGACGCGGGGCCCTGTTTCTGGAGGCGTGATGCGAGATCGTGTTGCCGAGTTCTTCGCCGAGAAGACGCCGAAGCGGGTACTGGCGCTCGTGGTGTTCCTCACCCTGCTCCTGCTCTTCCGGAAGCTGCTGGTGCTGCTCGCGTTCTTCGTCGCCTTCGAGCGCATGCTGTTCTGGTCTGCAGGCGTGCTGTCACGGCGGCTCAAGATGTCACGCATCATGGCGCTGGGCCTGATGCTTGGCGTGACGACGCTCTCGGTGTTGCTGACGGGCTACCTCAGCGCCGGTCGTCTCGCGGCCCTCGTGAAGGAGACGCGGAGCACCCTGCCCGAGCGCATCGCGGCGTTCCGCGAGCACCCGTTGTTCCTGGAGCTGCAGCCGCACCTTCCCGACACCGAGCAGCTCGTCGAGTCAGCGCAGCACTACGCGGCAAACGTGGCGACCTCGGCCGCAGCGCTCGGACACCTCGTCATCTACGCGATCATCGGACTCATCCTCGCGGTCGTGTACTTCCTCGACGAGGAGCGCCTGCGCGTGTTCCGTCAGTCGCTCGCGCCCGACTCGCTGTTCGGCACGTTGACCCGCTGGGGCGAGAACCTGGCCGAGGCCGTGAGCCTGACGGTGCAGCTCCAGTTCATCGTCGCAGCCGTGAACGCGGTGCTCACCCTGCCCGTCTTGTGGCTGATCGGCGTCCCCCACGTGCCGATGTTGATGCTGCTGATCTTCGTGTCGGGGCTGATCCCCGTCGTCGGGAACCTGATCTCGGGCGCGGTGCTGAGCATCGTCGCGTACCAGACGAAGGGCTTCTTCGGCGTCGGGCTCTTCATCGGGCTCACCTTCGTGCTGCACAAGATCGAGTCGTATTTCCTGAACCCGAGGCTCGCGTCGCGGCACGTGCCGTTGCCCGGCTTCGTGCTGATCATGAGCTTGATCGCCTGGGAGCACCTGCTCGGCTTCGTCGGGCTCTTCGTGTCGTTCCCGTTCCTGTACGTCGCGGGGAAGTTGATCACGGAGTTCAAGACGCAAGACGCGCCGCCCGCGATCGTCGATGTGAGCGCGAGCTCGACCCCGGCCTGAAGGGCACGTCGTTCGCAGCAGGCCGGTGCATGCCAGCGACTCGCGCCTCCTGGGCCACACTCGTCTTCGCGTTCGTCCTTCTGGTGGCCACGGTGGCGTGTCTGTGGGGCCGCGACTCGTACCTGATCGGCTCGGCGTGGTGGGCGGTGCGCTGGCTGGTGGGCGTGGGTGCGGCCGGGTGGCTCGTCTCCGCGGTCCGGAGCCGCCGACGGCTCCTCGCAGGTCTCCTCGCCGCGACGCTCGGGCTGACGCTCACCGATGGCGCCTCGGTAGCGCTCGCCCGTGCGCGACCCGAACGGGTGGAGCCCGCAGGTGAGCTCGTCGTCGTCACCCACAACCTGCTCTTCCAGGGCAACGTGCTCGCGGAGTCCCTGGAGGGCATGCGCGATGCCGGACCCTCGGTGATCGCGCTGCAGGAAGTGACGCCAGGAGACGCTCGAACGCTGGTGAGCGCGCTGGAGCCTGCCTTCTCTTTCCACCACGAAGCGCCTCACGTCGGGGCGCACGGCTTCGCGCTGTTCAGCCGATTCCCGATGGAGGACGTTCGCCTCGTGCGCTTCGACGGGAAGCTCCCGTTCGCGCAATGCGCGACGCTCGTGCTGCCCGATGGACCGTTGCCGGTGTGCAACGTGCACCTCTCAGCGCCCTCGAAGGAGCTCCGCGGCTTCGACACGTTTCCCGATCTCGAGGGGCTCGAACGCAACGCCGATCGCCGTTCGGAGGAGTGGAGCGCGATCGAAGCCGAGCTCGGTCGCCGCGGCCGTCATCGGGCGGTGGCCCTCGGTGACTTCAACAGCCACGAGGCCGAGCCGCTGTACCGGTCGATCCGCAGCGAGTGGGTCGACGCGTTCCGCCAGCTCCACGTTTCCTGGGGCGCGACCTGGCCCAACCGGGTGCCGGGGCGGCGACCGTTCGCGCGCATCGACTACGTCTTCACCCGCGGCCGCCTGCAGCCGATCGACGCGCAGGTGATCAGCCGCTCGGGCTCTGATCATCTCGGTGTCTCGGCTCGCCTCGCGCGGTGAACAGCCGTTTTCTTGCCGTCCCTCCAACCTGCAGCATGCTGTAGGCCCCTGTAGGCAACCGGAGGATTCTCGATGGAACGCCGCACTCGCCGCTCGAATCAGATTCACAAGTCGCTCTCGAACTTCCTCGACGCGCTCTGCCTCAAGCGCAACCTCGACGCCGTCGCGCTCACCACCCACGACGGCCTGCTCATCGCCGGCAAGGGCAAGGTCGATCTCGAAGAGATCGGCGCCATCGGTGCAGCTGCCAACAACACGGCGACTGGCTTTCTCGGGCACACGCTGCACGTCAGCCGCTTCGAGGTGAACGATCTGACGCTCTGCCTCACCTCCATCGGGGCGCCGGTGCGTGACGACGCGGCGGTCGGCTCACTGATGCGCATCCTGTCAGCGTGAGTCGAGCCAGGTCTCGAGCGCGGTCGACGCGAACATGAGGGACGGTGCGACGCGATCACGGGCACGAGACCTCGCAGTCGTCGTGCTCGCGCCGGGGTCGTGGCCGCGCGCGTCGCGAGTCCCGAGCCGACGCCCACGCCTCCAGGGTCCTGGCTTGACCTGAAAGCACGTTCAGGCCTCAACTGGCGGCGTGAAACCGACTCCCATCGCCAACCCGCCAAACCCGTGGGCGTCGAGCGAGCTGGAGTACCTCGACGAGATCCCCACCGCGAAGGTCGAGATCTTCGAAGACGCCAGCCAGACGATCCTGTCGACAAACGAGAGCCCTGATCTCGGGTTTCGTTTCAGCGTGAACCCGTACCGCGGCTGCAACCACGCCTGCGCGTATTGCTACGCGCGCCCCTCGCACGAGTACCTGTCGTTCGGAGCGGGCACCGACTTCGACACGAATATCGTCGTGAAGCGCCGCGCCGCCGAGTTGTTGCGCTCCGCCTTCGATCGCCCGTCGTGGAAGGGCGAGCTGGTGATGTTCAGCGGCGTCACCGACTGCTACCAGCCGCTCGAGGCGTCGCTGCGCCTGACGCGGAGCTGTCTGGAGGTCTGTGCCGAGTACCGGAACCCCGTCTCGATCGTCACCAAGGCGCCGCTGATCGAGCGCGACCTCGACGTACTCCAGCAGCTGCACCGCGACGCGTCCGTGCACGTCGCGATCTCGAACCCCATCTGGGACAAGA
Organism: Myxococcaceae bacterium; assembly: GCA_040400045.1. Classification (GTDB taxonomy): domain Bacteria; phylum Myxococcota; class Myxococcia; order Myxococcales; family Myxococcaceae; genus Xiheimicrobium. The sequence continues at coordinate 58,838 of JBBAQZ010000025.1, read as the reverse complement.
CGCTCGCGCGCGCCATCGAGCCCGGCGTCGCGACGCCCCAGCGGAGGATCCAGACCATCGAGGCGCTGGCCAGGGCGGGCATCCCGGTCGGCGTGATGGTGGCGCCCATCATCCCCGGCGTGTCCGACGAGGGCATGGGCGAGGTGCTCGAAGCCGCGTGGAACGCAGGCGCCCGGAGCGCGGGCTACGTCCTCCTTCGGCTGCCCGGCCACGTGAAGGACGTCTTCGAAGCGCGCATGAGAGAAGCCCTGCCGCTCCGGGCCGAGAAGATCCTCCACCGGGTGCGCGAGACGCGAAACGGGAAGCTCTACGACGCGCGGTACGGCGTGCGCGGGCGCGGAGAAGGCCCATACGCCGAGGCGATCGCCCAGGTGTTCGACGTGACGGTCAAACGACTCGGCTTCAATCGCGACGATGAGTGGACGCGGGTCGAGACGTTCCGACGCCCAGTTCGGCAGGCGCCGCAGTTGTCGTTGTTCTGACGCCGGTGGACGTCACGCCCTCCTCTCCGCAAGACGAGCGGTGCCAGGAACACCGCAGTGGAGCGTGGAGTGGGCCGAGGCCTCGAGTCGCGCTGGCTCACCATCGGCGGAGCGATCCGCTCCCTCGTCACCCGCGCAGCGGTCGAAGGGTGCGCGAGACGAGGGAGGGCTCGTCGGCATCGCCACGAGCGCTCCCGAACGCCTTCGCGCCGAGCACCCTCAGTCGCGATCGTTGATGAGATCGGTCGCCGTCAACTCGGGCGCGGCCTTGCCGTGCTCGAAGCCCAACAACCCCAGCTCGGCGTACTTCGGCTTGATGCGATCGCTCAGCAGCCCGATGCGCTTCAGGTTGGGGATCACCCGCTTGAACATCGTCTTGCGGAAGCGCGACATCATCTCGCTCTCGATCACCAGGCGCTCCCACTGCGGCCGGGTCATCGCGTGGCCGTAGTACTCGTCGTAGAACTCGTGCGCGAAGAAGCGGTTGCGCAGGAAGAGCGAGACCTCGAAGGCCCAGTCTTCCCGTTCGCGACGCTCCTTCTCGGTGAGCTGTCCGACGAACTCCTTCAGCGCCAGCACCCCGTAGTGCACGTGCCGGGCTTCGTCCGTGATGATGTACGTGAGCATCTGCTTGAGCAGCGGCTCGCGCGTCACCTGCTGGATCATGCCGAACGTGCCGAGCGCGAGGCCCTCGATCATGATCTGCATGCCGAGGAACTTCATGTCCCAGCGTGAGTCGCTCATCAGCGCGTCGATGACGACGTACAGGTTGTCGTTGATCTCGTACTTCTTCTCGAGCTTCTTCGTCAGGTAGGCGTGGAAGACCTCGACGTGGCGCCCTTCGTCCATCACCTGCGTCGAGCCATAGAGCTTACCGTCGAGCCAGGGCACGGCTTCGGTCACCTGACAGGCGGCGAACAGCGCGCCCTGCTCTCCATGGAGTGACTGAGACAACAGCCAGCCGGTGATGCCGCGACGTTGCTCCGCGCGCTCTCTCGGGCTCGCCTTGATGAAGGACGCCAGGTTCGAGACGGGCAGGAAGTCCCACGGGAGCAACGCCGTCTCGTCCGACAGCGGGTCGACGCTGGTGGTCCAGTCGAGATCGGTGGTGCCGTTCCACTGCGAGCTCTTCGCGGCCTCGTACAGGCGCGCCAGGTCGGGCTTGTTGCGCAGGTAGTTCCAGTCAAACGACACCGAATAGTCGACGGGCATCGCCGAGAGCTCGCCGCTCTTCCCGCGCTTCTGCACCATGCCGCGAAACGCCGGCCCGAGGAGCGATCGCAACACCTGCAGGTTCCCCGACGCCGTCGCGTCCCTCATCAACGGGAGGCTGTCGACGACGTTCGAGAAGGTGTCGATGATCGCCATGGTCAACCCTGTCCCTTGAGCGACGCCGCCATCACGGCGGCGAAGTGCGTGTCGAGATCCTTCGGGCGGGAAGGCTCGTGAATGAGACCGTAGGCGAGGTAGGCGAAGAAGGTGTCGGCGATCTGCCCCGGCGTGCGATCGCCGCCCGGCCGATACCAGGTCGCGACCCAGTTGATGGCGCCGAACCCGAAGTGCCGCACCAGCTCGATGTCGAGGATGGGCCGTGCCCGCCCGCTGCCGTGCGCCTCGTACAGCATGCCGTCCCAGAAGGACTCGTAGCGGCCCCGCTCACGCTCGACCCCTTCGCGCGCTCCGGCCGGCAGCGAGCGCCAGTCGAAGAGCAGCACGTAGAGGGAGTCGTCGCCGTTACAGAGCAGCTCGAGGTGCGCCCGCAGCGCCAACCGCACCTTTTCGACTGGATCCTTCACGTCGCCGATCGCCGTCCGCACTGCGGCCATCGCGCGCTTCACCGCCCGGTTCATGAGCGCGAGCAACAGGTCGTCCTTGCTCGCGTACCGGTAGTGCAAGCTGCCTGGGAGCATGTTCGCGGTAGAAGCGATCTCGCGAACCGTCGTCGCCGCGAAGCCCTTCTCGCGGAAGAGCTTGCCGGCGGCTTTGAGGATGCGCTCGTCAGCGTCCTCCTGCACCGCTGCTGAGAAGGTTGAGGGCGCTGAAGGGGGAGTGGCGTCGGGGGTGTTTTTGGTCATTCACCCAAGCTCCCATGGTCGGCCGACCAAGCGCAAGAGCCTCACACGAAAGACTCTGCTTTCAGGTCTTTCGATGACGCGCGATGGATGAAGGGAGCTCTCACCGCGCCCGGGTGGCACCACGAAGAGCAGACCAACAGCGAGCAGGGCCCATCACTCAAGCGCGCCCGAGCGCTTTCCAGCGGTGCGCCGTCGGCCAACCCTGCACCAGCCATCAGGAGAACGACGAGGCCATCGAAGAGACCGGCCTCGGCAACACGGTCACGAGCAGCGCGGGCCACCTCCGGTTGTTCCCGAGCCGCCCGTTGAGGCAGCGACGATGGACCGCCACGAACCGTCACCACACGACGCAGCGGTCTGCGCCAGCGCGGAGCATCTTGGACTTCGGCGCACACTGGAATGCGGTGGTGAACGCATCGAGGTTGCCCAGCGGGCCTCGGACGCGAAGAAACGGCGGTGCGTGGGGATCGGTGGCGGCGCGGACCTTCGCCGTTTCTTCGCGCACCTTCGTGCACCAGGACTGCGCGTAGCCGAGGAAGAACTGCTGGCTCCGGTTGAACCGGTACTGAGCGTCGGCGTCGGCCTTCTGTGCGTACCACTCGGCCATCGCGGCGTGCGCGAGCTTCAGGCCTCCGAGATCGGCGATGTTCTCGCCGAGCGTCAGGTCTCCCTTGACCTTCAGCTCGCCGATCGCCGTGTATGCGTCGAACTGCTTCTTCACGCACGAGGCCTTCTCGACGAACGCTTTGCCAACGGCAGGCGACCACCAGTCCTTCACGTTGCCGTCGACGTCGAACTGCCGGCCCTCGTCGTCGAAGCCGTGGGTGATCTCGTGGCCCACCACCATGCCCATGGAGCCGAAGTTCACCGCGTCAGTCGCTTCCCGATTGAAGAACGGCGGCTGGAGAATCCCGGCCGGGAAGACGATCTCGTTCTTCTGGGGATCGTAGTAGGCGTTCACCGTCGGAGCCGACATGAGCCACTCGGTGCGATCGACGGGCTTGCCGACCTTCGCGAGCTGACGCTTCACCTCGAAGCGGTTGGCGGCGAGGGAGTTCGAGAAGAACGAGCCGCGCGACGTGGTCAGCGTCGCGTAGTCGCGCCACTGCGTCGGGAAGCCGATCTTGTTGTTGCCCACCATGCGGGTGACCTTCTCGAAGGCTGCGGCGCGGGTCGGCTCGTCGAACCACGACAGCGTCTTGAGGTTGTCCTCGAAGCTCTTCTGCAGCGACTCCACCATCGCGCTGGTGCGGGCCTTGCCGTCTTCTCCGAAGGTGCGGCGAACGAACTCCCGACCGAGCGCATCACCGAGATCGCCGTCGGTGAACGAGACGCACTTCTTCCACCGTGGCCGATCGGCCTTCGCGCCGGTCAGCGCCTTCGACGAGAACCCGAACGCCTCGTCCTGGAAGACCTTCGGCAGCGCGGGGGTCGACGATCGCAGCACCACCCAGGTCAGGTAGGCGTTGAGCAGCTCGGGCTTCGTGTCCTTCGCGATGGCGGCGAGCTCGGCGAAGTACGCCACCGAGTTCACGTTGATGGCCTGAAGGTCCTTCGCGCCGACGGCCGTGAAGTAGGCGTCCCACGCGAAGTCCTTCGCCCGCTCGTTCAGGCCCTTACGATCGATGCGGTTGTACAGCTTGTTGGGGTCGCGACGCTCGACGCGGGTCTGCGAGGCCCTCGCCAGCCGGGTCTCGATCGACAGCACCTCGTCGGCCTTGCGCTGACAGAGCTTCCCGTCGAGTCCGAGCAGGCCGAACATCGCCTCGACGTGGGTGCGGTACTGCTCGCGCACCGGCTTCTTGTCTTCGTCGAAGTAGTAGTCGCGATCGGGCAGGCCGAGGCCACCCTGATCGAGGGCCGCGATCACCTCCGTCGACTTCTTCAGGTCCTGAATCGCGCCGAGGTCGAAGAAGGGGCGGAAGCCGGCCGCGTGAATGGTGCCGACGCTGGTGGCGAGCGACTTCGCGTCCTTCACCTTCGCCACCGACTCGATGAACTTCTTCACTTCAGGCAGCGACTTCTCGAGGCCTGCCTCGTCGGTGCACGTCGCGTAGTAGTCGCCGAGCTGCTTCGCGAACGCCGTGCCGGCCGGGAGCGTATTGGCCGCGGCCTCGTCGAGGATCGCTCTGAGGAGGGTCTCGTTCCGCTCCTGAATCGCGACGAAGCCACGCGAGTAGAGCGGTCGGTCGGCGGGGATCTCGGTCTTCTTGAGCCAGCTGCCACAGGCGTACTGGTAGAAGTCGGTGCAGGGGTCGGCCTTGAAGTCGATCGCCGTCTCGTCGAGACCCGGCGGCATCGGCTTCGAGGCATCGGCCACGAACTTCGGCGGCGCAGGCGGCGGCGCGGCAACCTCCTTCGCGGGAGCAGGCGCCTCCTTCTGCACCGGCTGCTGGGTGGCGCAGCTGGCGGACACGACGAGCAGCAGGGGCGAGACGAGGCGCATGCGATCTCCGGGAATGAGGTCGCGCCCATAGCGCAGGCCGCGCGATGGGTCACCGCTCTTCACCCGACAGCAGAGCGACTCAGGCGACCTGCTGATCGGTGTTGGCGGCGGCTTCCTTGAGGTTCACGGCCACCAGCTTCGACACGCCGGGCTCTTCCATGGTGACGCCGTACAGGGTGTCGCCGATCTCCATGGTGCGCTTGTTGTGCGTGATGAGGATGAACTGCGACGTCTTGCTCATCTCCTTCACCATGTCGTTGTAGCGGCCCACGTTACCCTCATCGAGCGGCGCGTCGACCTCGTCGAGCAGGCAGAACGGCGTCGGCTTGATGAGGAAGATGCCGAAGATCAGCGCGACGGCGGTGAGCGCCTTCTCGCCACCCGAAAACAGGTTGACGGTCTGGAGCTTCTTGCCGGGCGGCTGCGCGAGAATCTCGATGCCCGGCTCCGACGAGCCCGGCTCGTTCGTCATCAACAGGCTGGCGCGCCCGCCGCCGAACAGCCGCGGGAACACCTGCTGGAACTTCTCGTTGACGATGTCGAACGTCTCCTTGAAGCGCAGCCGGCTGGTCTCATCGATGGTCTTGATCGCCTCGGTGAGCTGCGCGAGCGAGGCCTCGAGATCCTTCTTCTGCTTCGAGAGGAACTCGAAGCGGGTGGCGATCTCCTGGTGCTCTTCGATGGCGGTGACGTTCACCTCGCCCATCTTCTCGACCTGCGCACGCAGCTCCTTCAGGCGCTCCACGGCCTCGTCACCGAGCTGCGGGTGCAGATGATAGGTGTGAATCGCCTCGTGCATGGCGACGCCGTGTCGTTCCTGCACGGTGCTCGAGAGGTGTTCCATCTCGAGGCCCAGCTCGCGGCTCTTCAGGGTGAGCTCGGCGAGGGCGTGGGTGAGCCCCTCGACCGACGCGCGCAGCTCGCGGAGCTCGTGCTCCTCGTCGCGCACCTTCGCGACCTCGACACCGTGCGCCTCTTTGCGGGCCTCGAGCTGGTGCCGGGCTTCGCCGAGCTTCGCCTCGCGCTCCTCGCGGCCCGTGCCCGTCTCGCTGAGCCGCTGACCGAGCTCGGTGAGGCGGCCGCTGCCTTCGTCGGCCGTGGTGGCGAGGCGCCCTGCCCGCTCCGTGAGCTCGTTGACCTGAACGAACAGCGCGTCCGCGCGCTGCCGGGCCGAGGAACCACGCTCGCTCGACGAGGCGACCTTCACCTTCAAGGTGGTGGCCTCGGCGCGCGTCGCCTCGCTCTTGAGCGTCAGCGTCTCGAGTTCGCTCGAGAGCAGCTGGACACGCTCTTCACGTCCCTGGCGGTCGGTCTGGCCGTGAGCCACCTCGCCGCGGGACGTCTCGAGATCGTGCGTCATCGCGTTGCGCGAGGCCTCGAGCTGCGACAGCTCGGCGTCGAGCCCGGCGATGCGCTCCCGCAGCTTCACGAGGCTGGACCCCGCCTGCGACAGGTCCTTCTCGTGGCTCTGCAGCGAGAGCTCTTCCTGGTGCTTGTGTTTCTCGAGCCCCTTCAGGACGCCTTCGATCTGGCCGACCTGCTTCTGCAGCTCGTAGTGGCGGGTGATCAGCTCCTGGTAGCGCTCTTCGAGGCGCCTCACGTCGTCGTTGAGCTCCGCGATCTCACGCTTCTTCTGGAGCGCACCGACCGCGGGGCCCTCCATGACGCCACCCGTGACGATGCCGCCGGGTCGAATCACCTCGGCGTCCATCGTGACGAAGGTGTAGCCGGGCGCGCGGTGGGCCAGCAGCCTCGCGCTCTCGAGATCGTGCACGACGACGACGCCGTTCAAGAGACGCTCGACGAGCGGCTTGAGCAGCTCGTCCCTGGCCTGCACCTGGTTGAGCGCCATCGTGCGCACCTCGGGGCCTTCGAGCGCGGGCAGCGGCGTCACGGCCTCGGTGATCACGGGCAAGAACGTCGATCGGCCCTCACCGAGCGACTTGAGGTACTCGACGTACTCGACACCACGCTCCGGGCTCTCGACGATGATGTGCTGCAGCTGCTCGCCGAGCGCGGCCTCGATGGCCTTCTCGTATTCGGGCGGCGCCGACACGATGTCGGAGACGAGCCCGAAGAGGCCCGCCTGGCGGAGATCTTCACCGGCCCTGGCCATGACGGCGCGAACCCCGCGATCGAAGCCTTCGTAGTTGCGCCGAATCTCTTCGAGCGACGTGAGGCGGCTGCGCTTGTCGGACAGCTCGTCGCGCAGGGCGAGCACCATCACCTCGTTCTCGGTGAAGGCCTCACGGAGTCGGGTGAGCGTGCCCTCTTCTTCGCCGCTGCGCTGGGTGATCTCCATCGCCATCTGGCGACTCTGCTCGACCCGCGAGAGCACTTCCTTGCGACCGTCTTCGAGCTGCGCCTGCTCAGCGACGAGCACCGCGCGATCGGCGTCGATGCGCTGGGAACGCTGCTCCAGCTCGAGCCGTCGGGACTCCAGGTTGGCGAGGTTCGACTCGTGGTTGGCGACCCGGGTGACGATGTCGACCAACTCGCGGCGCTCGCCCTCGAGGCGAACCGTCACCTGCCCCATCAACTCGACCATCCGACGGAGCTCCTCTTCGAGCACGTCGAGCGCGACCTCGTCTTCGCGCGACGCCACGCCGAGGTGCTGGAGCTCTGCCTCGGCCTCGAGCTTCTCTTTTTCAGCGAGCGACTTGCGCTCGAGCACTTCCGCCAGCTCGGTCTGCGCGGCGGCGACCCGGGCGTTGGTGGCGTCGAGATCTTCCTTCCAGTGCCCGAGGTTCTGCGCGTCGAGCTGCACCTGCGCCTCGAGGGCGTAGAACTCGGCGGCGGCCGTCTCGAGGGCGACCGTCTCGGCCTCGAGCCGCTCACGGCGCGTGCTGATGTCGGCGTCCATCGCCTGCACCTTCGCGAGCTTCTCCTGCTCCTCGGCGGTGCGGTGTTCGAGCTGGTGCGTCAGCAGGGAGCGCTGCGCGAAGAGCTCGAGGTACCGGTGGGAGCTGTGGTGCAGCTCGATGTCACGCATCTCACCGCGCAGGCGCTTGTACTTCTCGGCCTTCTTCGCCTGACGCTCCAGTGAGTCGAGGCGGCGCTCGAGCTCGACGACGATGTCGTTCACGCGAAGCAGGTTCTGCTGCGTCGCCTCCATCTTCCGCTCGGCGGCGCGGCGGCGGGCCTTGTACTTCGTGATGCCGGCGGCCTCTTCGATGAACGAGCGGCGGTCTTCGGGGCGGGCCGAGACGATCTGTCCGACGCGGCCCTGCTCGATGATCGAATAGGCCTTGGTGCCGACGCCGGTGCCGAGGAAGAGCTCGGTGATGTCGAGCAGGCGCGTGGTGGTGCGATTGATCTGGTACTCGGACTCGCCAGAACGGAACAGGCGCCGCGTGACGGACACCTCGGGCAGGCCCGCGAGGGTCTCAGGCAGAATGTCGGGCGGCTCGACGGTGAGCGTGAGCGTCACCTCGGCCATCGACAGCGGCGCGTGCGTCTCGGAGCCGTTGAAGATGACGTCTTCCATACCTCGGCCGCGCAGGTTCTTGGCGCTCTGCTCGCCCATGACCCAGCGAATGGCGTCGACGACGTTCGACTTGCCGCACCCGTTCGGCCCGACGACGGCGGTGATGCCGTCGTCGAACGAGAACACCGTACGGTCCATGAAGGACTTGAAGCCCGTGATGTCGAGCCGCTTCAGACGCATGCTGGTCGCCCCTCACCATCGCGAATCCGCGGAAGTGCGAATCGCTCCCGAGCCGATAAATCGGCCTCAGAGCCGCGCGGCGTAGCACGCGCCGGAAGACATGAGCAAGCGTGACACTACATGGTGTGACGATACGTCCAGACGGCTGATTTCTGGCCCGCGGTGAGGGCAACGAGCCCGACAGGAAGCCTCATGGGAAGGTCTGGAGCCAGGAGTGAAACGCGCGACCCACGTCGGTCATCAGGTGCCCTGAGGCAGCCGACGCGACGCCGCCTTCCGGTCGACGAGGACCTTCACCGCCACCAACTGCCCATTCACGATGGTGAGGGCAGGTCGGCTCACCAACCGGGTGATGGGCATCACCGGTGGCGGGCGGTCCAATCGGGTCGTCGCGAGGTTGGTGGGGTCGTTCATGGCGAAGACTTCAGAAAGCAACGCAGAGGCCAGCTTGCTGAATGCGAAGAGCCCACAGAGTTCCGGGCGGTTGAGCTGATGACCTTCTGATTCGAGGACCCTGCGACGCGCGGCGCGGCACCTTCACGCCGCATTTTGACACGAGTTGCAGGGCTGGCGGCGGTGTCGCGGTTCAGGGAACCTCGATCGCCTGCAGGCCTCTGCCGCCACCCGGCACCACCGTGCGCAGCAAGACGACCTCGCCTGACTTCGCCCCCTTCAGCTCCCTCATCAGCTCGTCCCGGTTCTTCACGGGGCGGTGGTTGAGTTCGGTGACGACCATGCCCCGCCGAAGGCCACCCTTCTCGGCCGGCGAGCCAGGCGCCACTTCGACGACCGCCGCGCCGCTCCGAATGCCGGTCACGCTCGAGAAGCGGGGGTCGAGATCGTCGACGGACAACCCCAGCCGCGGGGGGACTTGCTCAGTGCCGCTCTCGGGTCGATCGACGGCTCCGAGCCCTTCGACGTCAGGACGAACACCGAGCGTGACCTTCAGCTCGACGGGTTTGCCCTGTCGGACGACCGCGAGCGTGACGGGCACCTCAGGCCGCTTGAGGCCGACGAGCCGAACCAGCCCCGACGCGTTCGGAATCTTCGCGCCGTCGATCGCGACGATGACGTCCTCTTCCTTCAACCCGGCCTTCGACGCGGGGCCCCCGGCGTTCACGTTCACGACCAACGCCCCTTCCCCATTCGGCACGTTCAGCGCGCGCGCGAGCGCCGGCGAGACGTCTTGCGGGGCGATGCCCAACCAGCCACGCACCACGAAGCCCTTCGCCTCGAGCTGCGGAACGAGCGCCTTCGCCAGGTTCGACGGCACCGAGAAGCCGATGCTGTTGGCCGCCGCGTTGATCGCCGTGTTGATGCCGATGACCTCGCCCTTGAGGTTGAAGAGCGGGCCGCCCGAGTTGCCGGGGTTGATGGCGGCGTCGGTCTGCAGGAATTGATCGTACGGGCCGGCTGAGATGTCGCGGTCCTTCGCCGAGATGATCCCGAGCGTGACCGAGTGCGCGAGCGCGAACGGGTTGCCGATCGCCACCACGAAGTCTCCGACGCGCATCTGGGCGGAATCACCGAGGGCGACCGATGGCAGCTTCTCGGCCTTCCCCTTGATCTTCAGGAGCGCGAGATCGGTCAGCGGGTCTCGCCCGAGGATCTCGGCGTCGAGCGCGCGCCCGTCGTCGAGCCGCACCCGAATCGTCAGCGCCTCGGCGACGACGTGGTTGTTCGTCAACACGAGCCCCTTCGAGTCGATGATGACGCCCGAGCCGCTGCCCTGCGTCGTCGGGGGCGAGCCTCCACGGCGCTGACGAAGCTGAAGCGGAAGGCTCATCAACTCATCGCCCTTCACCTCTTTCTGCACGTCGATGTTCACCACCGCGCCCTTCACCGACTCGATGAGGGGCGCGAGGCTGGGCAGCGCGGCCTCCTTCGGCGTGACGGGCTGCGCGGCGGCGAGCGCGGCGGACAACACGAGGACGATGGCGGCGAGACGTGATTTCGACATGAGGCTCCTTCGATGAGCGTTCCAACACGCCGGCAACACGCCCCGGCCAGACCCATTCCCTCTTAACCACGGCCTCGCGACACGCACGCGCGAGGTGGTGTTCCAACGGTCGTTCGTGGAGTATGGGTGCGGTCCGCGCCTTCGGAGTTTCAAGGCGCCGTTTGGGCCGAAGGAGCACCATTCCTTGAAGGTCATTTCCCGGTCGTCCTCCCTGTTCGGGTTGCTGGCGATGTCTGCCGTCTTCCTGGGCTGCCCGCCTCCCGTGGACCTGCCCGATGGGGGCGACGACAACACGATCATCGTCGGGCCCGAAGGCGGCCTCTTCATCCGCAACGGCTACGCGATGGACTTCCCGCGCGGCGCCGTCACCCAGCAGACGAACATCTTCATCACGAAGATCGACACCGGCGTCCCTGAGGTCCCAGACCGCAAGCGCATCAGCTTCGGCTTCCGCTTCAGCCCCACCAACCTGCGCTTCGCGACGCCGGTGAAGATCTACCTCACGTGGGACGCCGACCGCCTGGTGAGGGGCGTCGACCCGGGCACCTACGACATGCGCCGACAGTCGGGGAATGACTCGTTCCTGAACCCCCTGCCGGGCTCGCGCACCAACACCACGCCGTTCGAGGCCGTCGAGGCGCCGACCGATCGCCTCGGGCTGTTCTGGATCACCTCGCCGCTGACGCCGAACATCGATCGGCTCGAAGTGACGCCGATGGAAGCGACCCTGCGCGTCGGAGAGATGCGCGCGTTCATGGCGAGGGTCCTGGCTCCCAACGGTGACGCCATCGAGACGGCGGTCACCTGGTCGATCAGCCCACCCCGCGTGGCCAGGGTCGACGGCGCTGGCACCGTGACAGCGCTCGACCCCGGCGCAGCGACGCTGACGGCACGGGCCGGCATGAAGGCAGCGACGGCGAAGATCTTCGTGACGCGAGATCCACCCCTCGCGGGCCCCGTGACCGCCGCCCACGACAACCCGTTCCCGACCGGTAACGATCTGTGGGGCGGCGTGCTCGCGCCAGGGGGCCTCGGCACGATCTTCGTGGGCGAGAACGGCACCGTGTTGGCGCGCAGCACCACCAACCAGTGGCAGCGACTGTTCTCGTCGCCTGGCCTTTCCCTGCGCGCTGTCGGAGGCACCACCGCCACCAACGCCATCGCGGTCGGCGTCAGCGGCACCACGGGCGTCGCCGTCGAGTTCCGCGGCACCACGACTGCGCCGCGGGTCCGGCTCTTCACCACCAACAGCATCTCCGAGCTGTCCACGCTCTGGTTCGACGGGACGTATGGCATGGCCGCAGGCGTCGGGAACAACCTGCTGGCGTATCGGACCAACGCGTGGGTCGAAGAGAACAACCCGACCTTGCGACGCGTGATGTCGATCATCGGTGACGGCCGGGGCGCCTTCGCCGTCATCAACGAGCTCGGCAGCATCTACCGATACGATCCCGCGCGCCGCGTGTGGGACTCCCTCTACGAGCGTGAGCTCGCGGTGCTCCTGACCACCGGAAAGATCGTCAACCCGACGACGGGAGAGTCCTGGGCCGTGGGTGGCGGGCGCCTGTGGCACTTCGTGAACGGCGGCTGGAGCGCGACCAACCTGCCCTCGACGCTGTCCACTGCGCAGTTCACCAGCGCAGAGGTGTTCGACCACCGGCTCGTCGTCGCTGGCCGTCGAAGCAACCTGGCCTTGATCGCGGCGCTCGATCTGCAGGCCCCACTCACGCCCATCGATGCAGGCGTTCCGGGTGACGCAGGAGCCTCATCCGACGGCGGCAGCACCGATGGTGGCGTCGTGCCCGCGCCGACCAGCGGGTGGGTGGAATACGGAATGCGCGGGCCCCAGGTGCCGCGTGGCGTCTTCGGAGGCGGCCCCACTTCGACCACTGGCTTCGTCGTCGGCGACTTCGGCTCGGTCTGGGAGTGGGACTCGATGACCGCCGCGTTCGTCGAGCGCAGCCGTGGCTTCTACGGAGACGTCGCGGACATCGCTGCCACGCCATCGGACGTGTTCGTCAGCGTCAACGAGTGCGTCGACGCGGCGTGCACCAGCAGGCGCGGCGTCGTCATGCATCAGGGAACGTCAGGATGGGAGCCGCTCGGCGACCCGCAGCCGTTCACGAGCCAAGTCTTCGCCATCGTCGCTCGTGAGGGCCAGGAAGTGATCGTCTCGACGGCCGGCGCCGTGTACCGGTGGGATCAGACCGATTGGCTCCAGGTGCCTGCCAACCTCGCGGGCCCGATTCGTGATCTGAAGTGGTGCGGCCAGCTCCTGGTCGGCGCCGGCGACAACGCAGCGGCGTACACCGGCACGGCAGGGCAACTGGCGTTCTCCGCGCTCCCGGGCCTGATGGGCAACGCCACCGCCGTGAGCTGCCCCAACCAGATGGAGATCTGGGTCGCCGGCGATCAGTACCTCGCGCAGCGCGTGGGCATGATGTGGACGTCGCGGACCTCGATGATGGTCAACCAGGGCCCCTGGAAGACGGTCTTCGCCCCGGGTGGCGGAGAGGCCTGGGCCTACGGCGATTCCCGCTTCGGCGTGTACTGGGACACCACGAACCTCACGGCGCTCGAGGCGTTCCCCATCCCCATGGACATCGCGACGGCCTCGTGGGGCACGTCGGTCGACAACCTCTTCATGGTCGGTGGCACCAACCCGCCCGTGCGGTTTGGCTTCATGATGCGCTTCGACGGCATTCAGTGGCGGCTCGTCGACTCCGGCAGTCAGCGCCGCGTCACCGCGGTCGACGGCTTCGTGTTGGGTGGGCGCACGACCCTGTGGCTCGGGACGCTCGGTGGTGGCGTGCTGAAGTCGATTCAGCCGTGAACGTCGCGGCGCTCATCATCTCGGCCCTCGGGGTGATGTGGGGCCTGGCGGCCTCGTTGCTGGTCGGGCCGACGTACGTGAAGATGTTGAGCGACATGGGCTCGCCCAGTTCGCCACTCACGCAGCTCCTCTTGAAGCCATGGGCGCCGTTGGCGTTTTCGGTCGTCTGTTTCGCGCTCGTCGCAAGCTCGACCCGGCTCGACGCGAAGTGGCTTCCTTTGACCATGTCGCTGGTGACGACGCTCGCGCAGCCGACGTTCTTCCTCGTCGCGATGTACCTGCCGATCTTCGAGCTCGCGCAGGCGATCAAGTAGAGCCCGCCTCACTTCGGAGGGCGTGTCTTCCCCTTGGGGGCCTTCGAAGGAACTGGCGCGGGCGTGCCCTGGTAGTCGCATGGCCCGATCCGCTTGCCGCTCATCTTCGAGGTGATGTTCTGCCCCTGCACCTGCATGTTCGACTCGCCGCTGAAGGCCTGCGGACTTCCGTGAGCTTCAGTCGACCTGCGCGACCTTGTTACGCGCTTCGAGGAACGTCTCGACGGCCTCGGCCACGTTGTCGGCGAGTGACTGCTGATACGCCTCGCTGGCCAGGCGCTGCTCGTCTTCCGGGTTCGACAGGAACGACGTCTCGACGAGAATCGACGGCATCTTCGCGCCCAGGAGCACCACGAAGAGCGCCTCTTTCGTGCCGAGATCACGAATGCCTTTGTAGTCCTTCGACAGGCCGCGAATGAGCGAGCGCTGAACGCTCTCGGCGAGGCGCTGTGACTCGCCGGTGTTCGCCTTGGTCGCGAGGTCGGCGAGAATGTACTGGAGGTCGTTGATGCCGCGCTCGGTCGTCGCGTTCTCACGTGCGGCGAGGCGCACCGAATAGCGGTTGCTCGAGGTGTTCAGCGTGTACGTCTCGATCCCGCGCAGGTTCTTCGAGGGCGCGGCGTTGCAGTGAATCGAGATGAAGAGATCGCCGTGCTCCTGGTTGGCGATCCGCGTGCGCTGATCGAGCGCGATGAAGGTGTCGTCGTCTCGGGTGAGCACGACCTCGAGCCCGAGGGCTTCGAGCTTGTCCTTCAGCTTCAGCACCACCGCGAGCGCGACGTCTTTCTCTCGCACGCCGGTCGGTCCGATGGCGCCGGTGTCGTGGCCGCCGTGGCCTGCATCGATGATCACCCGGCGAACCTTGAGGCCGAGCTGCTGGGCCAGCGACAGCTCGTCGGCCTGCTGATGCTTGGCGAGCGCAGCGAAGCGGGAACGCGCGGCAGGGTCGGGCTTGCGGGCGCCGACGCGAACGTCACGCAGCTTCTCCTGCAGCGAGGCGAGGGCCGAGGCGTCGGCTGGCTCGACGGCGGCATCGTCGTCGACCGGCGCGACTTCGGCAGGCGTCGGCTCGGGCCGAAGGGCGACGGGGGTCCTGCGGGCCTGCGCGGAAGGAGCGCTCTCGTCGTTCTCCGGGTTCACCGGCACCGCGGGCGGATCCTCCCTCAGCTTGCGCAGCGCCTCTGCGAGCGCCGAGACGCGCGTCGTCGGGTGAGGAGTGGGCGCGTCGTCGCCTGCGGGCGCGTCGATCGCAACCGGCGGGATCGCGAGCTTCGCTGCGGGCACGAGCTTCGCAACGACTTCCTTCACCTTCGCAGGCTTGTCCTTCTCCTTCTTCGGCTCGATGGGCAGCGACCCGAGGAGCCTCTGCATCTCCTTCTTCTTGTCGGTGGCGACGTCGATCGACCGCTCCAGCACCTTGCGGGCAGCCTTCGGGTCATTGCGTCGATCGGCGAGCAGCCGCGCGAGGCCGAGCGCTGCATCGTCAGAGAGCTTGTGCCTGGGCCACGCGTCGATCAGCTTTCGCCACGAGCGCTCGGCGGCCGAGAGATCGTCCGAGTTCTGCGACAGGCGCGACAGGTCGGCGAACAGCTGACCCGACATGAACAACGCCTCAGGGGCCCGCTCGCTCTTCGGGTACTTCGTCGCGACCACGTCGAAGCGCTTGCCGACGCTGAGCCAGTGATGACGCAGCCCGCGTCGCTTCTCGTCTTGCTTCAGCTTCTGGTACTCGGTCTTCGCCAACTGGTACGCCTCGTCGGCGTTCGACGTCGCGCCCCACGCAGGGAGCACCGAGAGACAGCAGATGATCGGAAGGGCGCGGTTCAGCATGGGTTCGCTACAGGCCTGATGATGTGACCACGGCGCACACACCCCGGCAAAATTTCGGCGGCGCGTTCGAGCGTTCGCGCCCGAGATGACGAGGCTCGTCGCACGCGTGCGTTGGCTGATCACCGCTTGCAACGACCGCGCTACAATGTCGCAACCCTCATGCCGCCTCCGAAGGACCAGAAGCAGGGCCAGTCAGGCGCCTCCGCGCGTGACCTCGACGCCGCGCCTCGGCGCGCCACGGGCCAGATTCCCCTGGCGACCGGAAAGTCCCAGGCCCAGCTCCCGCAAGTGCCCGGCGGAAAGACCCCGACGGGGCAGATTCCGATCGCCACGAGTAAGTCGTCTCAGGCGCTACCGCAGGTCTCGACCGGCAAGTCGTCTCAGGGGCTGCCGCAGGTCTCGACCAGCAGGTCGTCGCTGCCACCGGTCACCAGCAAGTCGAGCAACCACCTGGCGCAGGTTGGGGACAAGCCCACGCGGACCACGACGGGCTCGATTCCGGTGCAGAGCGGCAGCACGACCGGACCAATCGCCGTGCCGCCCGGCGGCTTCGACATCTCGAAGATCAACCGCGCGCACATGACCGAGGTCCAGAAGCTCCAGCAGGACGACGCGTTCGGCTCCTGGGGCGCGCAGCGCAGGCGCGCCAATTACATCGGCGACACGACCGACCCGGGCACGATGAAGGCCATCGAGCCTGAAGAGGCGTGGATCGACCCAGACTACAACCCCGACGGCTCGGCGCCTCTGCCAGAGTGCGTGGGCCGCGAGACGTGGCGCGCGCTGAAGGCCCTGTTCACCAGTCGCGAGGGCAAACGCTCGAAGGCGCTGTACGAGCAGGTCGTCAACCAGTTCGCCATCGGCAACAACGATCGCTACGACGAAGACGCGCCCGGCAAGCCGCGCGGCCACATCTACGTCTGGGACGTCAGCCGCGCGATGGGCTGCGAGATCCCCCACTACACCGGCGCGCGCGAACTCTCGCTCGTGCAGACCATCGACTGGCTCAAACGCGAAGGGCCGATGCGCGGTTGGGTGAGGGTCGCCACGAGCGACGTCTTCGACATCGCTGAGCGCGGCCAGCTGGTCGTCGTCATCCCGAAAGACATGCGCGTGCGGCAGATGGCGATCGTCCTGCCGCAAGAGCCCGGTGGCCCGCCGCTGCTCACGGGAGCGGGCCTCGTGGTGGGCGTCAACCTCGAGGCCCAGGACCTCTTCGGGGTGTCGGCGATCGAGTGTTACTATCACCCTTGATCGCGCGGCGTGGCCCGTTCCGCGCATCCCAAAGCCATGAGAGAGTGCGGGCATGGCTGACGAGGTGACGTTCGCGACGTTGAACAAGGAGACCGCGGCGGAGGTGTCGGCCGCGCTGCAGCAGCTGCTCTCCGACGTCAGCGCGTTGGTGGCGTTCGCCGAGCGCTCCGACTCGCCCGAGGCCGCAGCGCTGGTGAAGAACGCCGTCGCCGAGGTGATGGTGGTCGCCCTCAATCAGCTCGGCAGACCGCTCATGGGCGCGTGGGACTCGGTGCTGCCCGACCGTCTCAAGTCGCACCTGGGCACGGCGTCCGAGATCCCGGCGCTTGGCTCGACGCACGATGAAGAGCTGGCGACCGACGAGCACGAGGCCGTGTCGTAGCGAACGTCGCCCAGCGCCGGGCACACTCCGTCAGTCGCCGAAGCGCACGTTGCAGCAGGAACCGAGGCCCTCCACGACGGCCGGCGTCGTCGCGCACGTCGAGGTGATTCCAGCCTTCGTGCAGGTGCAGCTCGCGTCGGTCTTCGAGGTGATCGTACAGCGCGCGTCAATCATCTCTCCAAGGCACTGGGCTTCAAACCGGTTCCCAACGACGTCGTTCGCGTCGTTCACAACCACGCTCGCACCAATGCTTCCTGGAGGCGTCATCGCATTGTGGCGACCGAGCATGCCCAACGCGGGGCACCAGGTGGCCTCGAGGCGGCCTCGAAACGGTCTGCCGTCGCTCAGCTCGCTCTCGAATGAAAAAGTCGCGGTGTCACCGCCGACGAAGTGCTCGATGACAGCGCGGTTCT
This sequence comes from Myxococcaceae bacterium, assembly GCA_040400045.1. Classification (GTDB taxonomy): domain Bacteria; phylum Myxococcota; class Myxococcia; order Myxococcales; family Myxococcaceae; genus Xiheimicrobium. The sequence goes on along the minus strand of JBBAQZ010000025.1, from coordinate 41,182 downwards.
TCGCGGCGTGGATCACTGGAGCCTGGCCGTGAGTCAGTGACGCGCCGAGGGTGGAGACCCCGCTGTAGTCTGGCACGATCAGCGCCGCGCCCTCGATGCCACTTCGGAGCGCCAGCCAGCCCAGCGGTTCAGTCACGCCAATCGGTCTGGAGATGACGTCGAACACCCCGTCGTTGATGTCGGGCGACGTACGCGCGTTGCAGACGTTGCGTGGGTCTTCGAACGCCTGACAGAGCCCGCTCCGATTCCCGAAGACGACGAGCGTGGTGGGCGCCGCGAACAGCGGCGAATACGACACGGTAAAGAAGATCGCCTCCCGGACTTCGAAGGGGTCCTTCCCGAGCGAAACCTCGAACACCGGTTGAGCCTGACAACCACACAACACCAGTCCTGCGATCCACCCCAAGCGCGCCATCGGGAGCCTCCTGGACGAGAAGGACCGGTGAGGTCACAGAAACGGCTCATCGATTCTTCACAAAGCGACGCTCAGCCTCGCTCGCTCCAGTCACACGCCTCGACGAAGAGCCGCGCCAGCGCTTCGACCCCGGCCTGATCGACCTCGCTAAACCGGCCCTTCCTCGGGCTGTCGAGATCGATGACCCCGAGCACGCGGCCCTCGCGAAGCAGCGGCACGACCAGCTCACTCTCGGACGCCGAGTCACACGCGATGTGCCCAGGAAACGCGTGCACGTCTTCCACCAGCACCGACTCGCGCTTCGCCACGGCCGTTCCGCACACGCCCTTCCCCACCGCGATGCGCACGCACGCCGGCTTTCCCTGAAACGGCCCGAGCACCAGCTCACCGCCCTTGAGGAAGTACAGCCCCGACCAGTTGAGCCCCTCGAGGTGGAAGGCCATCAGCGCCGTGAGGTTGGCCGCGTTGGCGATCACGTCGCGCTCGCCCTCGAACAAACCCTTCGCCTGGCGCACCAGCTCTTCGTAGACCTCGTGGGTCTCGCCCTCGGCCCGTCGCTCGTGGAAAGCAGTCATCTCGTTGCCTTTCCCTGCTGACTGTGCCACGAGCCGCTCGGTTTTTTCGGTATTCGACGCATCACCTCACGGGTGATGTCCAAAGGAGGTGACAGGCTCAGATGACGACGATTCGTGTCAAGGACGGCGAGTCCATCGAGGGCGCTCTCAAGCGCTTCAAGAAGGCGACGGAGAAGGCCGGTATCCTCTCCGAGATCCGCAAGCGTGAGCATTACGAGAAGCCATCGGTGAAGAAGAAGAAGAAGATGATGGCGGCCAAGAAGCGCGCGGTGAAGAAGTTCCGCAAGGTCTCCTGAAGACCCCCTCAATGACGCGCTGGCCGGCACCCGTCGGCTGACCTGTCAGGAAGTCCCCGGAGGTTGGCGACCAGCTCGTTGCCAACCTCCGTTTTGTTGGTTCCGCACCCGCCGCACTGAAAGAGATCGCACATGGCCACGCTGAAGGAGCGCCTGGATTCCGAGATCAAGGACGCGATGCGCGCGAAGGAAGAGCTGAAGCTGAGCGTGCTCCGGATGCTCAAGAGCGCCGTCAAGTACAAGGAGGTCGAGGGCGAGGCGAAGGTGCTCGACGACGCCGGGGTCATGACGATCGTCGGCACGCTCATCAAGCAGCGCCGCGACTCCGCCGCCCAATTCAAGGACGCCAACCGGCCCGAGCTGGCCGAGAAGGAAGAGAAGGAGATCGCCGTCCTCCAGACCTACCTGCCCACCCAGCTGACGGCCGAGCAGCTCGCCGAGGCCGTGAAGGCCTGCATCGCGGAGTCCGGCGCAAAGTCGATCAAGGAGCTCGGCGCGGCCATGAAGATCGCCAGCGCGAAGCTCAAGGGCCAGGCCGAGGGCAAGGCGATCAGTGAAGAGGTCAAGGCCCAGCTCTCGCGCATGGCGTAACACCGGCTCCGACTCCCGCGCCCAGCGCCTGAACGGGCTGGTCGCTGGCTGAATCGACCAGCCTCGTCATGGTTACCGTCGTGGCGCGCCTCCGGGCGCATGTCAGGAGCCCTCGCGTTTGCTGATCCCCGAAAACAAGATCGACGAGATCCGCGAGCGCGTCGACATGATCGCGCTGGTGCAGCGGCACGGCGTCGAGCTCAAGAAATCGGGGCGCAGCTTCAAAGGGCTCTGTCCGTTCCATCAGGAAAAATCGCCCAGCTTCTACGTCTGGGCCGATACCCGCCGCTTCAAGTGCTTCGGCTGTCAGGCCGGGGGTGACGCCATCAGCTTCGTGCAGCGCCTGCTCGGCAAGCCCTTCGTCGACACCGTGCAGGATCTCGCCAAGGAGCTTGGCATCGATCTCGAGGCCGCCGTCGACCCCGCGATGCGCGAGAAGCAGCAGCTCAAGGACGCGACCGACTTCGCAGCGCAACACTTCCAACAGCGCCTGTGGGATCCCGCCATTGGCCACCATGCGAGGGAGTACCTGCGATCGCGTGGGCTGACCGACGACCTGATGCGCGCTTTCGGGCTCGGCTGGGCGCCCGTCGCGTGGACCGATCTCGCCGATCGGTTGCGCGAGCAGGGGCTGCTCGCCTTCGGAGAGAGGGCGGGACTCGTCTCACCACGCAGCAAGGGCGAAGGCTTCTACGACATGTTCCGCGGCCGGGTGATGATCCCCATCCGCTCCCCCGAGGGCCGAACCATCGCCTTCGGAGGCCGCCTGCTCGAGGGCGACGAGGGGCCGAAGTACCTGAACTCGAAAGAGTCGCGGCTCTACAACAAGTCCGAGGTGCTCTACGCCACCGACCAGGCGCGAGACGAGATCCGCAAGAAGAAGTCGGCGGTGCTCTGCGAGGGCTACTTCGACGCCATCGGGCTGCACCAGGCCGGCGTGAAGCACGCCGTCGCCCTGTGCTCGACCGCGCTGACGCCCGGGCACATGGCGCTGCTGAGCCGCCTCGAGGCCAAGGAACTGGTGCTCCTGCTCGACGGCGACGAGGCGGGCCGAAAGGCCGTGGAGCGCCTCGCCGGGCCGATCCTCGCGGCGGGCCAGTCTTCCCGCGTCGCCGTGCTCCCAGAGGGCGAAGACCCCGACACCTTCGCCCGGAAGGCGGGCTCCGAGGCCGTTCAACAGCTCGTCTCGAAGGCCCGTCCGCTGACCGAGCACCTCTTCACGACGATGCTCCCCGGCGGCCCCAACGCCTCATTCGAAGAGAAGATGAGCGCCCTCGATCGGCTCAAGGCCGTCACCTCGGTGCTCCCCGTCGGCCTTGTCCGCAGCGCCTTCTTCGGCGCCCTGTCGAAGCACTTCGGCATTCCCGCGAGCGAGCTCGAAGCGGCCCTCAAGAACAAGAATCCTCAAGCGGTGCGGGCGGTTGAGAAGCCGATCCGGGTGGAACCCCCACCCCGCGACCTCGAGGCCTACTACGCGGCGTGTGTGCTGCGCGACCGGCGGCTCCTCGAAAAAGACGAAGACCGAGCCTGCGACGAGCTGGGCCACCCGGGGGTCCGCAGGCTGATCGCCACCATTCAGGGGGGCTCGAGCCCCGAAGACGCGGTCTACGACGCCTCGGATTCGCTCAAGGCGGCCGTCGACAAGTGGCGCCCCCAGCTGCCCCTGGCCCCCGAAGCACTTGAACTTGCGTTCCAGGAAGCGTGTTTGAGCCTCAAGCTCAGCGCCGTTCAGGGCCACATCGCCCGCATCGATCAAGAGTTCAAGCAGGTGCAGGGGGCCTCGGACCTCTCCGATGAGGCAAGACAGTTGATGGAAGACCGTCAGAAGTTCGCGGCCCTCTTCGCCAGGCTCAAAGCCAAGAAGGGCAAGAAGCCCTGAAACAACCCTGGCGCTGTCACCAAAATGAAGCTGTGACGGTTATTTGAATTGTGTCCGGCCTTTGGGGTAAGGGCCGGGCCTTTGAGCAGTTTCCCACTCCGTAGGTGCTCCCGACCATGCCCACCAAGACCGCCCGCGCCGACAAGAAGAAGTCCGACAAGGACCTGAAGAAGAAGAAGGTGGTGCCGGTGAAGGTGACCGAGCCCGTCAAGAGCGAGGGCAGGCGCGTGATGGTGAAGTCCGCGAAGCCCGCTGGTGCCATCGCGACCGGCCCGCAGCAAGACGCCGCCGCCCTCGCGCGCGCGAAGCTCTCGAAGACCAAGGGCAACAAAGGCGCCCAGGAAGTCGAAGGCGACGAAGTCGAAGAGTTGGCCGATGAGGCGATGCTCGACGCCGAGGTCGACCCCGAAGCGCAGAAGGAAGAAGTCGAAGAAGAGCCGGTGACCGAGCGCAAAGAGGTCAAGGATCTGCTCGAGGCCGGCAAGCAGAAGGGCTTCCTGACCTACGAGGAGGTCAGCGACGCGCTCCCAGCCGACGTCGTGTCGTCCGATCAGATCGACGACGTGATGTCGATGTTCGGGGACAACGAGATCGAAATCGTCGACGCGCAGAAGTCCGTCGACAACACCGAGGTCAAGCCGACGGTCGCGGCGGAGGAAGAGCAGGAGAAGAAGAAGGAAGAAGAGGAAGAGGAAGAAGAAGAGGCGCCGAAGATCGCCGACGAGCCGGGCGCGAAGTCGAACGACCCCGTTCGCCTCTACCTGCGCAAGATGGGCTCGGTCTCTCTGCTCACCCGCGAGGGAGAGGTCGAGATCGCCAAGCGCATCGAAGACGGCGAGAAGGAAGTCATGCGCGCCCTGCTCGACTGCAAGGTCGCGGTCGCCGAGGTGATGGAGATCGGCCCCCGCCTGCGCGCCGGCAAGCTCCGCATTCGTGAAGTGCTCAAGGACGCTCCCGAAGAGCCCGCGCGCGAGGAAGAGGAAGAGCCGGAGTACGAGGAGCCTGTCGCCGAAGGCGTCGAAGGCGCTGCCGAGGCTGCGGTGCCGGGCCAGCCGAAAGAGATTCAGCTCAACGCGGCCGAGCTCAACCGCATCGAGACGATCAACAAGCAGATCGACAAGTTCCGGAAGATCTACAAGGACCTGATCGACGTCGAAGAGGATCTCACGGGCCGCAAGAAGCTCTCGGAGGTCAAGCGCAAGGAGATGAAGCAGGAAGCCGTCGAGCTTCGCGAGAAGCTGATGGAGGCGCTCGAAGAGATGCGCCTGTCGAAGAAGATGATCGACCGTGTCGTGAAGCACGTGTCGGACATGATCGATCTCGTCAACCGCTCCGACGACGAGCTGCGCGACATCGAGCGCCAGTATGGCGTGCCGCTGAACGATCTGAAGGTCGCCCTCAAGGAGTCGACGGGCAACCCGCAGGCCCTCAAGCGCCTCGCCCGCCGCCTCAACAGCACCGATGAGCTCGTCGAGGCCCTCGACCGCGACGTCCGCACCGCCCTTCGCCGCATCAAGAAGGTCGAAGAAGACGCGGGGATGGAGATCGAGACGCTCAAGAAGAAGCACGACGCGATTCGGCTCGGCGAGCGCCGGGCAGAGCGCGCCAAGAGCGAGCTCGTCGAAGCCAACCTTCGCCTCGTGGTGTCGATCGCGAAGAAGTACACCAACCGCGGCCTGCAATTCCTCGACCTGATCCAGGAAGGCAACATCGGCCTCATGAAGGCCGTCGACAAGTTCGAGTACAAGCGTGGCTACAAGTTCTCGACCTACGCCACGTGGTGGATCCGTCAGGCCATCACCCGTGCCATCGCCGATCAGGCCCGCACCATTCGTATCCCGGTGCACATGATCGAGACGATCAACAAGCTCATCCGCACCAGCCGGTACCTCGTGCAGGAGATCGGCCGCGAGCCGACGCCGGAAGAGATCGCCGAGAAGATGGAGCTGCCGCTCGACAAGGTCCGCAAGGTCTTGAAGATCGCCAAGGAGCCCATCTCACTCGAGACGCCGATCGGCGAAGAGGAAGACAGCCACCTCGGCGACTTCATCGAGGACAAGGCCCTCGTGAAGCCAGACGACGCGGTGATCAACATGAACCTCGCGGAGCAGACCCGCAAGGTGCTTGCCACGCTGACCCCGCGCGAAGAGAAGGTGCTCCGCATGCGCTTCGGCATCGGCGAGAAGAGCGACCACACCCTGGAAGAGGTCGGCCAGGACTTCGAGGTCACCCGCGAGCGCATTCGGCAGATCGAGGCGAAGGCTCTGCGGAAGCTGCGTCACCCCTCGCGCAGCAAGCGCCTGCGCAGCTTCGTCGAAGGGCAGTGACCAGCGGCGGAGCGTGACTGAAGCGGCGGGCCCACAGCACGGGTCGGCCGCTTCGTCATTTCGGGGGCGCAGGCGCAACCGCTCAGGCGTACGACATCACCAGGTGCATCCAGCACTCTTCGCTCGCCGGGTTCCGGTAGGAGTGCGGCACGTCGGCGCCGAAGACGATCGCGTCACCCTCGGAGAGCTCGTGGGCTGCGCCGCCGAACTCGATCACCACTCTGCCGCGCGTCACCACGAGGTTCTCGCGCGTGCCCGTTTGGTGCGCCTCGGCGTCTTCCCTGCCGTGCCCTGCCAGCCAGAGCTCGTAGAGCTCGACCTTCCCTGCATCACCGAAGGGAAACAATGCTCGCGACGAGAAGCGACCGTCTGCGCTCACCAGGCGCTTGGCGCTCGTCTTTCTGAGGAGCGTGGTCGCGGTCGACTTCGGCGCCGACAGCAGCGTGGCGAACGGCACCTCGAAGGCGCGCGCGATGCGCCAGACGACGCCGACGCTGGGCGTGTTGGTGCCCAGCTCGATCTGCCCGAGCAGCGTTCGGCTCAGGCCCGTCAGCCGTGCCGTTGCATCGAGCGAGAGTTGCCGTGCGGTGCGAAGCTCGCGCAGGTTGTTGCCGATGACCGCATCGAGCTCCGGGAGGTGCGCCTCGAGCTCGGAGGGTAGAACGTCGGTCACCGTCGGCGAAGGCGCCGGTGCAGGCGGGATCTCGATGGGCAGACCGAGCCTCGCCCACTCGTCCGTACCTCCATCGATGCTGAACACCTGTGTGAAGCCCAGGCCCTCGGCGACGGCAGCGGCCTGCTGACTCCGGCCGCCTTTCGCGCAGACGAAGATCACGTTGTCGCGCGGGACCGACGTCCTGGGATCGGTGCGGAGTGCCGCGAGCGGGATCAGACGCGCGCCCGGCAGGTGTCCCCTCGCCCACTCGGCCGGCTCGCGAACGTCGACGAGATCGGCTTGCCCCGCGGCCAGCAGCTGCTGCGCTTCGAGCGGCGTGAGGTGCTTCACCGGCCCTCCTGCAGGCGACGCAGCGACGCCACGAGCGTGTCGACGTCTTCCACCGTGTTGTACGGCGCGAACGACGCCCGCACCGTGGCCTCGACCCCGAAGCGCCGAAGGATGGGCTGCGCGCAGTGATGCCCCGAGCGCACCGCGATGCCGTCACGATCGAGCAGCGCGCTCATCTGCTCGGTGGGTTGGCCTTCGAGCGTGAACGAGAGGACCCCGGCCTTGTCAGCCGCGGTGCCGTACAGCGTGAGCCCCGGAACCGTGAGCACCTGTTCCGTCGCGTACTCGAGCAGCTGGTGCTCGTACTGCCCGACGGTCTCGAGCCCGACCCGGGTGAGCCAGTCGAGCGCCGCGCCAAGCCCGACGGCGTCGGCGATGTTCCCCGTGCCTGCCTCGAAGCGCGCCGGCGACGGGTGGAACACGGTTCGCTCGAAGGTGACATCCTGGATCATGTTGCCGCCGCCCTGCCACGGCGGCGTCGCGTCCATCAGCTCGCTCCGGGCGAACACCACGCCGATGCCCGTCGGCCCGAACACCTTGTGCCCCGAGAAGACGAAGAAGTCACAGTCGAGATCCTGCACGTCGACGCGAAGATGAGAGACAGCCTGAGCGCCATCGACGAGCACCTTCGCGCCGTGCCGACGCGCCAGCTTCACCATCTCTTTCGCCGGGGTGATCGTGCCGAGCGCGTTCGAGACCTGCGTGAACGCGACCAGCCTCGTCTTCGGTGACAGCAGCCTCTCGTACGCCTCGAGGATGATCTGGCCGCGATCATCGACCGGAGCGACCCGCAGCGTGGCGCCCTTCTCGTTCGCGAGCTGCTGCCACGGAACGATGTTGGCGTGGTGCTCCAGCCACGAGATCACGATCTCGTCACCGGCTTGCACGTTCCGCGCACCCCAGCTCTTCGCGACGAGGTTGATGCCCTCGGTCGTGCCGCGCACGAAGATCAGATCGCGGGTCGAGGGTGCGTTGATGAACCGGCGAACCGTCGAGCGCGCACCTTCGTACGCATCCGTCGCCCGTGCGGCGAGCGTGTGCGCGGCCCGATGGATGTTGGAGTTCTCTTCTTCGTAGAACCGGCTGAGCCGATCGATGACCGCGCGCGGCTTCTGGGTGGTGGCGGCGTTGTCGAGCCACACGAGCGGCTTGCCGTGAACGGTCTGCTGCAGAATCGGAAACTCGCGCTTGAGCGCGTGCGGGTCGAACAACGTCGGGCTCGCGTGCCGATAGCCGTGGCCAGTCGGCGAGAGCTCGTACGCGTCGCTGAAGCGAGGGGTGAACGCCTCGGGAGCAGCCTGGTTCACGATCGGCGCGGGCGCATCGACGGCCGAGCCCGACGCGGCGGGGGTCGCCGGAGCTTCCATGCCGAAGGCGCCTGCTCCGACGAGCACCGACGAGAGATCCACGGGCGTGTGAAACGGTGCAGGCAGCTCGGTCGCGCCTGTTGGCTGGAACGACCGGTCGACGAGCTTCGGCGACAGCCCCTCGGTCCCGGGGACTGAATCGGGCTTCGGCTCCCCGTGGAAGGGCTGCTGCGGTGCGAGCGGTCGAGGTGACGCTCCATCCGGGCGTCGGGCAGCCACCACGTTCTGTGAAGCGGTGGGCAAAGGCTTTGCTGCCGAGGTGGTTTCCCGCGCGTGCGACGGGCCAGCGGTGCTGTCGGGCTCGAGCGGTCTGGGGTCGACCGATCGCCCTGCGCCCTCGTCAGGGACCCCAGCGGGCCTCGCTGGGGCACCCGACGCGTCTGAATTGAAGGCCGAGGCTGCCGGCAACACCGCGTCGGACAGCCCTGGGCTTCCGGCCGCTGGCTGTGTTTCCGAAACCAATGGTCCTGAACTGATGGGCCCCTGAAACAGCGCGTTGGCCATCTGTTGAATGAGCAGCGCCATGGAGACGGGATCACCGTCCGGCAGGGTCGGCGCAGACGGGTGCCTCGCAGGCACCGTCGAGACGCCCGGCGTCGGGCCCTGCGACGGTACTTCGAGCACGTGCGTTGGCTTCGGGGTGTGCCCGTTGGCCAGCCTCAGCTCAGCCGGGAGCGCCGGCGGGTCGCGCTCAGGCGTACTCATGGAAGTGATCGATCGTCACGCCCTCGAGCACGCCGAGCGCGTCGTGGGTCAGCACGGCGACCGAGCAGTACAGCGACAGCAGGTACGACGCCGCGCCAGCCTGGTTGATGCCCATCATGCGCACCGAAAGGCTCGGGCTCACCTCGCCCGGGATTCCTGGCTGGAACAGGCCCACCACGCCGCGCTTCCGCTCGCCCGTCCGCATGAGGAGCACGTCACTCTTGTTGCCCTTCACGGGGATCTTGTCGCACGGAACCAGCGGCAGCCCACGCCACGTGAGGAAAGGAGCGCCGAACATCGTGATCGTCGGCGGCGGAACGCCCCGGCGCGTGCACTCACGGCCGAACGCAGCGATCGTACGCGGGTGGGCGAGGAAGAACGTCGGTTCCTTCCACACGAGCGAGATCAGCGAATCGAGATCGTCAGGCGTCGGAGGGCCCTTACGCGGCTTGAGGCGCATCTCGGGGTCGGCGTTGTTGAGCAGGCCGTAGGACTTGTTGTTGAGGACTTCGTTCTCCTGCTTCTCCTTCAGCTTCTCGATGGTGAGCGAGAGCTGCTCCTTCACCTGGTCCATCGGGCTGCGGAAGAGGTCGGACACGCGGGTGTCGACCTCGATCGTCGTGGTGACCGACGTGAGGACGTACTCCCGAGGCTGTGGATCGTAGTCGCTCAACGCAATCGGCAACGCCTCACCCTGGGCCGGGCTGCACTTCACGGCGAAGTCGTCGTCGCGGGCTTGATTGACCCGGTACACGCCGGCTTCCACGGGCGTCCACGGAAGCATCTGCACCAACCAGCGGGGAGTCGCCCCACGCCATTGCGGCGGCGTCTTGGTGGTATTCGCCAGTTGGCGGGCAGACTTCTCGGACAAGGTTCGCGGTTGATCAGCCATGTGCAGAGCTCCGGGGAAGAAAAACGCGGCGAAAACGTAGCCAAAACCCTGTACCCGCAACAGTCATCAGTCAGCCCTCGGGACGGCGCCGCAACCCGAACCGCAGGGGCGTCGCGGAATCGAGCGCCCCTCGATGCGCAGGGCCCGCCCTGCCCTGCCCACTGCCTTCTCGAAGGCAGGCCCGGCAGCGTCGTTGGCGAGCACCCGCCGCCTTCATGGCTTTGTCGTTCACCGCGGCGGGCGGCGAGGGGTTCCCGCGGGGCGGTCGGCGGGACGGCTTCCAGGGTCCTCAGGCTCGAGGTGTCGATGGCGGCCGGAGCCAGGTCGCGCGGAGCCGGGCGAACCACCGTCATGCCGGTTCGGAGCGAGGCGAAATCAAGGCGGCGCGCGCTCCGTTCACCGATGAACGCCCGCCTTCACGGCTTCTGCTCGACGCCTTCGACCACCCAGCCGCGCACGAGGTCGAGCTGGTCGTGGTTCGTCAGATCGATCATCAGCGGCGTGACCGAGGCGAGGTGCTCGTCGTGCACGGCGGTGACGTCGGTGCCCGGCTCGGTGACGTGCTCGTACCCGGTGCCGCCAATCCAGTAGTACTTGCGACCGCGCGGGTCTTCCTTCTCGATGACGTCGGCGCCGTAGCTGTGCCGCCCGGCCTTCGTCACCCGGTAGCCGGCGATCTTGCCGTAGGCGGGCATGTTGACGTTGAGCAGCAATCGCGGCGGAAGGGTCTGCGCCAGCAGCGTCTTCACGAATGAGGCCGCGAACTCGGCGGCGTGCTCGAACACGAACGTCTTCCGCGTCACGAGGCTGAAGGCGACGCCGGGCACTCCGAGAATGGCGCCCTCCATCGCAGCGGCGACCGTGCCCGAGTAGATGACGTCGTCGGCGAGGTTGGGGCCGTGGTTGATACCCGAGACCACCAGCGTCGGCCGGGCCGCCTTCATCAGGTGGTTGACGGCCACGTAGACGCAGTCAGCCGGCGTGCCGTCGATCGCGAACTGGCGCTCCGCGACCTGGCGGATGCGGAGCGGGTCGTGAAGCGACAACGAGTGAGACGTCGCGCTCTGCTCGTGGAGCGGCGCGACGACCCAGAGCTCACCCAGCGGATCCATGGCCTTCACGAGCGCCTGGAGGCCCTTCGCGTGAATGCCGTCGTCGTTGGAAACCAGGATTCGCGGACTCGTCACGAACCGACCTTGATCGCACCGCGCCCGGCGTAGCGCGCGCCGGCGCCGAGCTCTTCCTCGATGCGCAGCAGCTGGTTGTACTTCGCGACGCGATCCGAGCGGCTGGCCGAGCCGGTCTTGATGAGGCCGCAGTCGAGCGCGACGGCGAGGTCGGCGATCGTGGTGTCTTCGGTCTCGCCCGAGCGGTGGCTCATCACCGACGTCATGCCCGCGCGGTGCGCCATGCGAACCGCCTCGAAGGTCTCGGTGAGGGTGCCGATCTGGTTCACCTTTACGAGGATCGAGTTGGCGACGCCGGCCTTGATGCCGCGCTCGAGTCGGGTGACGTTGGTGACGAAGAGATCGTCTCCGACGAGCTGCACCTTCTTGCCCAGCGCGTCGGTGCTCTTCTTCCAGCCATCCCAGTCGTCTTCGGCGAAGCCGTCTTCGATCGAGACGATCGGGTACTTGCTGACGAGCTCGGTGTACCAGCCGACGAGGGCGGACGAGTCGTACGACTTGCCCTCGCCCTTCATCTTGTAGGTCTTCGACTCCTTGTCGAAGAACTCCGAAGCCGCGACGTCGAGGCAGAGCGCGATCTGCTCACCGGCCTTGAAGCCAGCGGCGTTGATCGCCTCCATGATCAACTTGAGCGCCTCTTCGTTGGCCGGCAGGTCAGGGGCGTAGCCACCTTCGTCGCCAACTCCCGTCGCGAGCTTCTTGCCCTTGAGGATCTTCTTGAGCGCGTGGAAGATCTCGGCGCCCCAGCGAAGCCCCTCGGCGAAGGTCGCCGCGCCCCAGGGGAGCACCATGAACTCCTGCACGTCGACGCGGGTGTCTGCGTGCGCGCCACCGTTCAAGATGTTCAGCATCGGCACGGGCAACGTGCGGGCCTGGGCGCCACCGACGTAGCGATAGAGCGGAAGGCCGACCGCCGTGGCCGCCGCGCGCGCAGTCGCCATCGACACTGCGAGGATCGAGTTCGCGCCGAGCTTCGACTTGTTCGGCGTTCCATCAAGGTCGAGCAGGGCCTTGTCGACGGCGAACTGATCGGTCGCGTCGAGGCCGATGACGGCGGGCGCCAGTTTCTCGTTCACGTTCGCGACGGCCTTCGTCACGCCCTTGCCGAGGTAGCGGCGCTTGTCTTCGTCCCGAAGCTCGTTGGCCTCGTGTTCACCGGTGCTCGCACCCGAGGGCACGATCGCGCGTCCGAAGACGCCCGTCTCGAGGATGACTTCGGCCTCGACCGTGGGGTTACCGCGTGAATCGAGGACTTCCCGCGCCTTGACGTGTACGATTTCGGTCATGCTCGCCTTCTAGCGGACGCCTCACCGATCGCCAACGTCATCGGCGCGGAGTGTCGCGGAGCATTCGGCGGCCCTCACCGACGTGGAGCAGCCGTAGCGCCGCAACAGGACCTCACGAATGGCCGGGTCGACGCACTCGGGGGCCAGCGTCACGATCCTCCAGCCGGCCCCCGCTCGACCTGGGCCGCGACGGCGCTGGAGAGACGCTGCAAACGCTTGAAGTCCTCCGTCGAGACCATCACCGCGCTGGCGCGGCCGTTCTGGGTGACCACCACGGGTCTGCCGGTCTTGAGAATCCGGTTGATGACGGCCCACGCCCCGGCCTCGAGCTCGCCGATGCCGGTCGCCTGGAAACTGCGGCCCACCCCGTGACGTGGCAGACTCACGCGATGCGTCGCTTTGGGCTCGTGCTGTCCGACCTTCACCTCGGCACCGGACACAAGCGAGGGCGCATCAACATCTACGACGACTTCAAGGAGGACGACCGGCTCGCGCAGCTGCTGCTCCGCCACTGCACCGGCCCGTTCGGCGATCAACCGGTCCACCTCGTCCTCAACGGCGACATCTTCGATCTGCTCAAGGTGCCGGTGATGGGCGCCTTCCCCGACGCGATCTCGGAGCGGCTCGCGAAGATCAAGCTGTACCGATGCATCAAGGGCCACCCTGAGGTCTTCGCTGCGCTGTCGCGGTTCATGGAGAACCCGGGCTCTGAGTTGACCTACCAGCCCGGCAATCACGACATGGAGTTCCACTTCCCGGGCGTGCAGCGACTCTTCTGTCGAGCCGTCACCGGCGAAGACCATCACCCGCGCGTGCACTTCGCAGGCGCCACGCCGTTCTTCACCATCGACGGCGTCCAGTTTCACCACGGGCACCAGTTCGAAGCGATCCACGCAATGGACTGGCAGCGCCTCACCCTGCCCCGCCCCGGCCGCGACCCGATTCTCAACCTGCCGTGGGGCAGCCTCTTCATCCTCCACGTCGTCAACGAGCTGGTCCGCGAGCGCCCCTACCTCGACAAGGTGCACCCGTTCTGGCCGCTGTTCGTCGGCGGCATGCTGCTCGACACGGGCTTCACCACACGAATGATCGGCATCAGCCTCGCGGCCCTCATTCAGGCGCGCTTCAACCCGGCCTGGTGGAAGAAGCGCCCGTTCGAGAAGCTCTCCCGGTTCCTCCGGCAGGACGTCGGGTTCTTCGAGCACCTCGATCGCTTCGCGGAGCGCGCGATGAAGGCCGATCCGTCGATTCATGCGGTGATCATGGGTCACACCCACGTCCCGATGCTCCGCACGTTCGCCAATGGCCGCGTCTACGTGAACACCGGCACGTGGATTCCGATGGTCGATCTCGGGCTCGGCCGCCTCGGCCAACGGCTCGAGCTGCACTACGCGTTCATCGAGTGGGGCGAGGGCCCCCCGCGCGTCTCGTTGCGTCGGTGGCATGGGCGCAAGCCCGAGAGCGAAGAAGTCATCGCCTGATCGTCCGCGAGCACGCCTCCTGCGACTGACAGTTCGTCAGCCAGGACCGTCCGATCGAGGGCGAGCGCCTGAGCGTCGGCGAGGGCACACGAATCGCTGAGTGCTGGAGCTCCACCACGAACCAGGAGCACGCGCATGAAGAACGCCCGAAGACGGGGCATGACGTTGATCGAGATCGTCGTCGTGATCGCCATCACGACGATGCTGATGAGCGCCGTTGGCCTGTACGCCATCGGTCAATGGAGAGAGTCCCAGGTGAACGTCGCCAAGACGGAGCTGAAGACGCTCGAGGCCGGGCTCGACACGTACCTCGCGCTGACGGGCCACTACCCCGACCCCGGGCAGGGCTTCACTGCGCTCGTCGAGCGGCGCGTGATCAAGGAGCCCCCGCTCGACCCATGGGGCAACCCGTTCACCTGGACGCTCGTCGCCGGAGCACCGGTGATCACCTGCTTCGGCGCCGATGGCCAACCCGGTGGTGACGACCGGTACTCAGCCGATCTCGTCGTCGGAGGTCGCCAACCTGCGCGCTGAGTCCCCCTGAAACGGCGAAAGGCCGACTCGACTGGAGCCGGCCTTCCGTTCTGACGTCACCTGGACCGAAGAACTACCGAATCGACGCCTCGTAGATCTCCTTCACCAGCTTCGGGTCGACGAATGGGTTGCGATCGTTCTTGCCGGTGAACATGGCGTCGGTCTGCGGGCGCCAGAGGAAGTCGGGGTTCGGGCTCGTCGGGTCCCACCCGCCGTTGACGAACTTGCCGTTCTTCTCTTCCATCCAGTAGCGGTAGGTGTCCGAGCCGCCGCCACCGCCGAGTGAAACGGTGCGCTCGACCCACACGATCTTCCCGTCGCCGGCCGGGCCGCCGTAGCCCTTCTTCAGCAGCTCGTCCGACGCCCACGAAGGCTTGAGGCCGTCTTTGTAGAGCGTGTCCTCGGCCTTGTAGAAGTTGTAGTTCCACACGTGGTCGCCCGAGTCCTTGTCCATCACGGCGGGACGGCCGGACTTGAGCCACGCCTCGATCGTCTCGTGGATCAGGACGGGATCGTCGCGCTTGTCTTCGCGGGCCACGAAGTTCAGCTCGCTCTTCTTGTAGGTCTTCTCGGTGCCGTCGAGGAGGCGCACCTTCACCTCGTCGGGCATGTTCGTGCTGTTGACCTGCCAGTCCTGCTGGCGCTTGGTGCCGAAGTCGAGCTCGGTGAGGACGGTGCCCTTGAGCTGCTGACCGTTCTTGAGCGCGATGATGTCGGCGTTCGCGTCGTAGCGGTTCCCCACGAAGTCGGAGCCGCCACCCTGGCTGTCGGCGAGCACCGTGAGCAGGCCCTTGATGTCCTGCGTGGTGAAGGTGACGCCGTTGACCACCACGTCCTTCTTGGGCTCTTCGAAGAGAATGCCGGCGCGCGCGACCTTGTCGCAGCTGCCCCACCAGCCAACGCTCATCGAGCCGTCGGTCTTGCCGTCCTTGCCGAACTGGCCCTTGCTGTCGATGAAGTCCCACTTCACGTCGGCGTCGATCGAGCCGTTGTTGTTGAAGTCGACGCCCGTCGTGCGCTCCGCGTCCGACTCGGACAACGAGGAGTTCGGGATGTAGTGACCGGCTTCCTTGTTCACGAGCCAGTTCAGCGAGGGCTTGAGCTCGAAGTTGCGCGCGCCTTCCGTCATGCCGCGCGCCTTCAGCAGCGCGTCGAACTTGGCCATCGGGCCTTCCTTCGCCCAGAGGTTCGACGAGGCAGAGCCATCGGTGCCCGAGCCGTGGCCGGCCATGGGCCAGTAGGTCGTCGTCCACGGCATGCGGCTCGCCTCGTGCGTCACCTTCACCGGCTGGTTCGTCGGAGGCGGCGGGGGCGGCGGCGGCTGCGGCTGAATGACGGGGCCTCCGAGCAGGCGGGTGAACTCGGCCTTCGCTGCGGCGCTGAACTTCGAGCCGTGCGTCTGGAGGATCTTCGCGAGCTCGGCCTTTTCGCCGGCATCGATGGTGTTGCCGTCACGCGCCGCGGTGAACAGCGAACGCACTTCGTCGCGGGTGATGCGATTGTTGCGAAGGGCGGTGCTCAGCGAGCTGCGAATGCCATCGATGCTCATCGGTTGCTCTCCAGGGGAAGTGGCCGGGGTTGGGGTGCGCCTTTGCCTACATTCTCTGACAACGAGGTGTCGGAGTTTCGCATGGTCTCGCGAAGGACGCTCTTTCTGTGTTGGATCAACGTGATTCCGGGGTGTTCGGCTACGGTCGAGCGCCATGCCACCGCCGAAAAAACCGCCCAGGAAATCGCAACTGCCCAACGAGGCGGACGAGGGCACGAGGCTCCATCGAAGCCGGGGCGCGCTGCTCGGACTGGCCGTGGGCGAAGCGTTGGGCATTCCCAACGAGTTCCGCCGGTGCAGCGCCCCCGACTTTCCGAACTTCGCGGAGTACCCGGTGATGGAGCCAATGGGAGGGGGCCGCTTCGAGCTCAAGCGCGGCCAGACGACATGGGGTACGCAGATGGCCGTCGCGCTCTCGACGGTGCTTCGAAAACGGCGCACGTACGATCTGAAAGAGACCTCGAAGGCCTACCTGCAGTGGGTCCCCTCGGCCTTCGACGTGCCCGAGACCTTCCAGCCAACCGCGACGCAGATCGCCGACGGCCGCATGCTCGACACCATCGGCCTGCGCGTGTGGCTCGAGAGCGGGCAGGTGCCGAAAGACAACCTGGCGCTGGCCCGCACGGGAGTGCTGGGCGTGTTCTTCCAGAAGCCCAGGCACCGCGACGCCCGGCTTCGCGCCACCATCGACGACACCGCGCTGACGAACTTCGCGCCGCTCTGCCAGATCGCCTCGGTCACGCTCAACGGCATCATCTCGGCAGCGATCATGGCGAAGGAGGAGCGCGTCACGCCGAAGGAGATCATCAAGGTCGCCGAGGCCGAGCTCTCGTACGCCGCCGCGACGCTCGGGCGGGAGCAGTCGGACTGGGTGCAGAAGATCAAGGACGCGGCCGACCTGCTCCGCGAGGATCTCAAGCTCGCGCAGGAACCCGATCCCCAGCTGTATGGGCCCGAGCTGTCACTGTTCCTCAACCCGACGCAGGTGCGGCTCACCTTCCGCCTCGCGCTCTGGGAGCTCTTCCACGCGCCGTCTTTCGAGATCGGCGTGCGAGACGCGGCAAACCGTGGCGGTGATGCAGACACCAACGCGGCGGTCACGGGCGTGCTCCTGGGCGCCGTGTTCGGAGAGAAGTCGATCCCCGCCGAGTGGGCCGAGCGCGTGCTCGAAGCGCTCGGGCCGGTCAACGAGTCGACGCTGTGGACGGTCTACCACCCACGCTTCCTGCTCAACCTCGCCGGCTGTTCCCCCGACGACGCGCCGCCCCAGGACGAGTGGTGACTGCGCTCAGCGAACGATCAGCACGGGCTTCGCGCAGATGTGCATGAGGCGGTCGGCCGTGCTCCCGAGCAGCACCCGAGAGAACGCGTTGTGCCCTTTCGCGCCGATGACGACGCCCCACACCCGTTCGGCCTGAGCGAGATCGGCGAGCGACTCAGCCGGCGCGCCGTGCATGGTGATCAGATCACACTGTGCGCCCCCCGCGACGACGATCGCCTTCGCCTTCTCGAGGGCGTCCTTCGCCATCGCACCGTTCGCCTCCTCGAGCTTCTTGATCGTCTCCGCGTAGGTGGACGGCGGGAGCAGGACGGGCGGGATCACAAAGACGAGTTCCAGCCGCGCCCCGAGCCCACGCGACAGCTCGAGCGCGGCGCTGACGCCCTTGAGCGAGGGTTCCGAACCATCGACGGCAACGAGAAGGGTCTTCATCACGGCCTCCTGAAAGGCACCCTACTCCTGTGCTCCGGTTTCGAGGCGCACAGATTCTCCGGGCCTGATCGTTCCAGCGGTCTCGACCCAGCCCACGAGGCCCCGGCGCCCCAACGCTGCCTTCACGAACGACGACTCCACCGCGACGCCGGTCGAGGAAGCGATCACCTTCGCGACCTTTCGACACGGCTCGTTCTCGCCCTCGACTCTCAACCTCACCCCGCCCGCGAAAGAGAGCCGGTTTCCGCCCGGCACCGAGGACAACGCCGGAATCCCCTCGAGCTCGAGGTTCGCGGCGAGCCACGTGAAGTCGAGCGCCGGCAACGAGAGCCGGTGAGCGATCTCCGCCGACTCCTCTCGTGACACGAGCGACACCTGCCGCGTGTTCGGGAGCACCGTGCCGCGGACGACCCCTCTCTGACGGGGCCCTGCGATCAACGTCGGGCCGGCGTGTCGATCGCCCACGATGCCGAGCGCGGTCAGCGTCAAGGCCTCCACCGGCTGTGACGCGACGGCCCGGCCCGGCGCACAGACCGCGAGCCGCAGGACCCTGCCGATCATCGAACGACCAGCACCGGCTTCAGACACGTGTGGACGAGGCGATCCGCGACGCTGCCAACCAGCACCCGCGTGACCGCGCCCTTCCCCGTGCTCCCGACGACGACCAGGTCGAAGTTCTCGGCCGCGGCCAGCTGCGCCAGCGTCTCGGCGACGGGGCCCAGCACCACCTGCGTCGCGAGCTCGAGGGTCGAGCGGTTCAGCGCGGCCAGCGTCTCGGTCAACACCCGCTCGGCTCGCTGAAGCTCGGCCCGGTTGATCTCATCCATCGGCGCCCAGGGCGCGTCGCCCGGGAGGATCATCGGCGGCACCACCGTGACGAGCGTGACCTGCGCACCGAGCGGCGCGGCGAGCTCGAGCGCCGCCTTCACGCCCTTCAGGGACGCATCGGAGCCATCGACCGCGACGAGGATCTTCTTCATGGCGCACTCCTTCAAGGGACCGCGCGCCTGTTCTACAGCGTTCCTCCATGAGCATCGACCGCTTGAGTGCAGACGCCTGGAACACCCGGTACCTCACCAGAGACACGGGGTGGGACAAAGGCCAGTGCGCACCGCCGCTCGCGCGAATGCTGGCAGCGCACCTCGTGCCCGCCGGAGCCCACGTGGCGATCGTCGGCGCAGGCCGCGGCTTCGAAGCGCTCGAAGCAGTGCGTCAGGGATACCAGGTGACGGCTATCGACTTCGCGCCCGAGGCGATCCGCGCGATGCACGAGGGCATGACGGCGACGGGGCTCTCCTTCGAGGCGCTCCAGGCAGACGTCTTCACGCTGCACCAGTCGCACCCGAAGGCCTTCGACGCGGTGGTGGAGCACACCTGCTACTGCGCGATCGATCCCTCGACACGCGATCGGTACCTGACGGCAATCGAAGGCGCGCTGAAGCCTGGCGGCGTGCTCCTCGGCCTCTTCTACAACCACGGGCGTCAGGGTGGCCCGCCGTTCGACACCACCGAGGCCGACGTGAAATCGCGCTTCTCGAGCTTCGACTTCGAGCGCTTCGTACGGGCGCCCGACAGCTTCCCCGGCCGGTCCGGTGAGGAGTGGGAAGCGGTGCTCCGCCTGCGGGAATGACAGGGCCGTTGAGACGTGCGAGAGGCGCCGTCATGGCGTCCTTTTCAATCATCAGTGTCTCCAAGGGGTACGGCCCCAAGAAGCTCTTCGACGACGTCAACGTCGCGTTCTCAGCGGGCAAGCGGTACGGCCTGACGGGCCCCAACGGCGCTGGCAAGACGACGTTCATGAAGATCCTCGCGGGCGACGAGGAGCAGGACACCGGTGACATCCACCGGCCCAGGAAGCTCGGCATCCTCCGCCAGGATCACTTCCGCTACGAAGACACGCGCGTGCTCGACGTGGTGATGATGGGAAACAAGCCCCTGTGGGCCGCGATGCAGGAGAAGAACACGCTGCTCGAGAAGGCCGAGCTCTCGGACGACGATGGAATTCGACTGGCCGAGCTCGAAGGCGTGGTGGCTGAAGAAGACGGCTACGTCGCCGAGTCCGACGCGGGCGCGCTCCTCGAAGGCCTCGGCATCGAGCAGCAGTTCCACGAGCAGCCGCTCAAGGGGCTCACGGGTGGCTACAAGCTCCGCGTGCTCCTCGCGCAGGCGCTCTTCGGCAAGCCCGAGGGCCTGCTGCTCGACGAGCCCACCAACAACCTCGACCTCGACTCGATCCGGTGGCTCGAGACGTTCCTCCACGAATACGAAGGCGTGCTGATCACCATCTCGCACGACCGGCACTTCCTGAACTCGATCTGCACGCACATCGCAGACATCGATTACGAGACGATCATCACGTACACCGGCGGCTACGACGACATGGTGCGGCAGAAGGCCCAGGTCCGCTCACGCATCGAGTCCGAGAACAGCGAGAAGGCGAAGAAGATCTCGCAGCTGCAGGACTTCGTGGCCCGCTTCTCCGCCGGTACGCGCGCCAGTCAGGTGCAGAGCCGCAAGAACCAGCTCGAGAAGCTCAAGGTCGAAGACGTCAAGCGCTCGAACATCGCGCGGCCCTTCATCAAGTTCGAGCAGAAGGGCGCCAGCGGCAAGCAGACGGTCACCATCGAGGGCATCTCGAAGGCGTACGACGGCCACGTGGTGATCCCTCCGTTCAACGCGCTCGTCACCAAGGGCGAGAAGATCGCCGTCATCGGCAAGAACGGCGTCGGCAAGTCGACGCTGGTGAAGATGCTGACCGGCGCCGAGACGCCCGACAAAGGCACCGTCACCTGGGGCCACAACGCCTCGGTCGGCTACATGCCGCAGGATCACCACGGGCTGATCAAGAAGGGCACGACCGTCTACCAATGGCTCCGTGACCAGGACATCAAGATGTCCAACGAGGAGATCGGTGGTCTGCTCGGCCGCATGCTCTTCTCGGGTGAAGAGCGCATGAAGCCCACCGACACGCTCTCGGGCGGAGAAACGGTGCGCACGCTCCTGTCGCAGCTGATGATGCGCAGGGACAACGTGCTCATCCTCGACGAGCCGACCAACCACCTCGACCTCGAGTCGATCTCGGCGCTGGGTGATGGCCTCGCACGCTTCGAGGGCACGGTGATCGTCGTCACGCACGACCAGCAGTTGATCAGCGAGGTCGCGACCCGCATCTGGGCGCCGCGAAACGGCAAAGAGGTGGTCGACTTCAGCGGCAGCTTCGAAGACTTCCTCGTCAAGCACGCCGACGTCGCCGCCCAGCACCGCTGAGTTCGGGCTTGGTTTCCCA
Source organism: Myxococcaceae bacterium (assembly GCA_040400045.1). Classification (GTDB taxonomy): domain Bacteria; phylum Myxococcota; class Myxococcia; order Myxococcales; family Myxococcaceae; genus Xiheimicrobium. The sequence goes on along the minus strand of JBBAQZ010000025.1, from coordinate 20,095 downwards.
TGCGACGGTCGCAGCGCTGTCCCGAGGGGTCGCGCAGCAGCCGAATGACCCACCCACGGGGTCGAGCTCGGCTCGCGGGGACGTCAGGCATCAGACGACAGCGAAGACCGTTCGCGCGTCAGTTCGATCATCGTCGGCCGGAACCCCATCGACGAGAACAGGGCCTGCGCCTGGGTGTTGGGCGTCGCGGACGAGAGGACGACGCGCCCAGCCCCCTGGCCTTCCAGCGCGGCGATGGCGGCCTGCATCAGCGCGCGGGCGACTCCACTTCGTCGATGTGTGTCAGCCACGTAGACGTCGTGAATCGCGCCGTGCGCGTCGAGCAGCTTCGCCCAGTCGCGTTCTTCGAGGCTGCCGTAGACATACCCGGCGATGACGCCATCGACCTCGGCGACCAGCAGCACGACGCCTGGCTTGCCCAACTCCCTCGAGAAGAACCAGCGGTAGCCCTCCTCGACGCCCTCGACGAGGAAGAAGCGGCGCGCGTCCCAGCCGTGATGCAGCCGAACCAGCGCACCGGCGAGCTCTCCGACCCTGCCGAGGTCCGCCTTCGTCATCACCCGCACGTGAACGTCAGTCATGGGCCGTGTGCTACGAGGCCTTCAGCGAGGGCGCAACCAGATGCCGGGCCGATGCATTCAAGGAGACTCGACGAGCCCCGAAGCGTGGACGCGCCTGCTCGGGGAGCGCCGCGGCGACGTGCTCCTCACCGACCCTCCGTATTGCCTCCTGGTGCGACGCCGCAGAGGTGGCGACGAGCGCGATCCGAAGGGCCGCAAGAATGACACCGGCCCGGTCGTGAGGCGCTTCGAAGACGTGCGCGAGTACCGCGACTTCACGAAGGCCTGGCTCGGCCTGGCGGTGCAGCACCTCAAGCCCGGCGCGCCGATCATCATCTGGACCAACCTGCTGGGCCGTGAGCCGATCACCACCGTCGCCCGCGCACTCGGCTACGCCCATCAGCTCGGTGAGTTCGTCTGGGGGAAGCGCACGCGTGAGGCGAACAGCGGAGAAGAGCTGCTCCGCGTCGTCGAGACCGCCCTGGTCTTTTCCATGAGCGCCCCTCCTCCGGCCGCGCCAGAGGATCCCGCGACGCCGTGGTCCGCCGTCGCCGGGTACGACGACGACGGCGAGGCCGAGCGCTGGGGAAGTCACCCGAACCACAAACCCTTCGGCGTGCTCGAATCGCTCGTGCGCACCTGGTCGAAGCCGGGCCAGTTGATCATCGACGCGTTCGCGGGGAGCGGATCCATTCCATCGGCCGCCGTTCGACTTGAGCGCGACGCCGCCGGTATCGAGCTCGAGGCCGCCTGGGCCGCCCGCGTGCAGGACAGACTGACGAGGAAATCATGAAGCCGACGGTGCTGTTGTTCGACATCGATGGGACGTTGATCACCACCGGCGGCGCAGGTCGCAGAGCCATCACCCGGGCCTTCGAGACGGTGTACGGCCGGCCCGACGCGTGCGACGACTTCTCGTTCAGCGGCATGACGGATCGCGCGATCGTTCGCCTGGGCCTCGACGCGATCGGCGTGACGGTGAGCTCCGCGACGATCGACGAGGTGATCGGCAGCTACCTGCGCCTGCTCGACGAAGAAGTCGCGCGAGTCGACGCGGCCCAGTACCGGGTGCATCAAGGCATGCACGAAGCGATCGCCGCGGGGCACGCGAACGGGTGCGCGGTGGGGCTCGGCACCGGCAACGTGCAGCGAGGTGCGATGACCAAGCTCAAGCGCGTCGGCCTGCACGAGCGGTTCGACTTTGGAGGGTTTGGAGACGATCACGAGCTGCGCCCTGAGCTCATTCGACGAGGAGCCGAGCGTGGTGCCGCGAAGCTTGGCAAGTCCCTCGACGCCGTCCGCGTGGTGGTGATCGGCGACACCCCGAAAGACATCGACGCGGCAAAGGCGATCGGCGCGGAGTGCGTGGCGGTGGCGACCGGAGATCACTCGCTCGAGGCGCTCGAGCAGGCAGGCGCGACCCGGGTCTTCCCCGATCTCACGGTGTCCGGCGCGCTCGAGTCACTGCTGGGCTGAGAGCGGCAACACGAAGGCCTCGAGATAGACCTCGGGGCGCTGATCCAGATCGCCCCCCTCGTCACGCCGATAGCCGCGCGCCTCGTAGAGCCGGCGCACGCCGACCGCGCCGCGCCGAACGTGGAGCACCACCGCTGTCGCGCCTGAGTCACGCGCCGTCCGCTCGGCGGTATCGAGGAGCGCGGAAGACGTCCCCTGCCCTCTGACGGACGCGTCGACAGCGAGGTGCCGCAGATCGCAGGCCGATGGAATCCACGACTCCGAGCCCCGCGCCCCTTTCAGCCAGAGCGCGACGGTGCCGACCACCTGACCGTCGAGCTCGGCGACCCAGACCTTCGCGGCCGCGCGTTTGCTCGCGACGTCACGCAGCTGAGCGATGCGCCGCTCCGTCACCTGCACCTCGGGCATCTTCGTCGCGTACTTGTCGACGAAGGCGCGCACGAGCAGCTCGCCGATCGCCCGATCGTCTGCGGCGGTGGCTTCACGAATCGTCAGTCCAGCCATGGCGCGCGTGTGCCATACCCATCAGTGCATGGCCAGCCGCCGCCTCGAAGTGCCTCGTGGAGAGAAGCCCGCGCTCGAGAAGTTCCTGTCGCAGACGCTCCCCAACGTCGATCTCGCCCGCGCGAAGCAGCTGTTGCAGCTCGGCCGGGTGCGCGTGAACGGGAAGCTCGCGAAGGTCGGCCGCAAGCTGTGGGGTGGTGAGACGATCGAGGTCGAGGACGCCGCGCCGGTCGCCGCACGCCCTGTCACGGGGGTCGAGGTGCCCGTGCTGGTCGAGTCGTCGCACTTCCTGATCGTCGCCAAGCCATCGGGGCTGACGGTGGAACCCGAGCCGAACCAGGTGAGCCTCGTCGAGCTGATCGGCACCCAGGTCAAAGGCTTCGACGTCGCCGGCGCGTCGGTGCCCGGGGTCGTGCATCGCCTCGACAAGGACACCAGCGGCTGTCTGGCCCTCGCGAAGACCGATGACGGCGTCGCGGCGCTCAAGCGGGGCTTCGAAGAAAAGCTGATCGACAAGACGTACCTGGCGATCGTGGAAGGCGCGCCGCCCGAGACGGGCTCGGTCGACACCGCGTACACGAAGACCAAAGAAGGAAAATTCACGACGCTGATCGAGTCGCCGCGGCGCGCCCGGCTGAGCTGGAAGCTGGTCGAGCGTCTGGGGCCGGCGAGTCTGCTCGAGATCAACCTCGACACCGGGCGCACCCATCAGATCCGCGTCCAGCTGTCCGAGATGGGTTGGCCGGTGCTCGGCGATCGCATCTACGGGAAGCCGCTCGCGGGGGTGACGGTGCCCAGGCTGGCGCTCCATGCGCTCCGGCTCGAGATCCGGGTGCCCGGTCATGAGGCCTCGGCGACGATGCCGCTGCCAGCCGATCTCGCGACGCTCCTCGAGGCCCTGCGCGCACAGCCCTGTTGAACGTGCTACAGCGCCGGCCCCATGACGATGACCCTCGCGGAAGCGTTCGACGTGGTGGCCTGGTCGCAGACGTTGCTGGAGCGGCTCGAGACCGCCCAGGCTGAGCTCGACAAGAAGCAGGGCCTCAAGGACGAGAAGGGCTGGCTCATGCTGGCCATCGATCGACTCGCGGCGTCGCGTGGAGAGCTCGGCGATCTCAACCAGCGCGCCATGCGCCTGCCCGAGCTCGAGAGCGCCCGTGAAGAGCACGCGCGCACGCTCCAGAACACGGCCGTCGACGCCATCGAGCGGCTGCAGGCGGGCGTCACCTTCGTCGCGGGCACGCGCGCGCCGCTGCTCGAGGCCCTCTTCGGCAAAGTGAAGCTGCCCCAGGCCCGACGCGCCGATCGAGAGGACTTCGAGCGCTTCGTGGCCGACTTCGAGAAGAAGCTCAGCAGCAGCTACTGCAAGCGCATCATGGCGGAGTCGTCGTTCGCGCCCGTGGTGCCCGTCATCGATCAAGTCCGCGGCGCAGTCACCGCGTGGCGGGCCGGCTTCTCACCCGAGCCCCTGACCCCGAGCGAAGAGTCCCTGCTGCGTGATGAGATCGTCGCCCACGCCAGAAGGCTCGAGCTGCCGATGCGTCAGGCGCGCCTGCTGGCCGAGGCCGCGCTCGCGCCGCTGAAGAACGCCTTCGACGACTCCGGCATCGGCCAGAAGCCCAAGCGCCGCAAGACCGAGGCCGAGCCGGACGTGGCGGTCGAAGAAGACGCTGCGCCCGTCGAAGTCGAGACTGCGACCGAGCCGACCGCGGCCCCCGTCGTCGAAGCTGTCGCTCCGAAGAAGCGCAGCAAGAAGTCCGCACAAGCCGAGGCCTGAGCGCAGCCGCAGCAGAGGAAGCCACCCCAGGGGCGGCGTCGGCTGCTGCCTCGACGACGTGCCCGTTTCTCGAACCCTCGCGATGAGGGCCCGGCGCCGCCTTCGTTCGGTCTGCACGTTCCGGCGAGCAGACGAAAGCCGCGAGTGAGCCGGGCTATCGCCCGCGGAGGCGGTGCGCTAACTGCCGGCGCCCACGATGCAGCTGCCCATCGACACTCTCCTGCCTGACATCGTGGCAGCGCTGCGCACCCGTGAGGCGCTGGTCCTCGAGGCGCCGCCCGGTGCAGGCAAGACGACGCGCGTGCCCCCTGCCCTGCTCGCGGCCGGCCTCGCCGGCAACAAGGAGATCGTCGTCCTCCAGCCGCGCAGGCTCGCGACTCGTCTGGCCGCCGCGAGGGTCGCCGATGAGCGCGGAGAACGGCTCGGCGAGACGATCGGTTACCAGATTCGCTTCGACGACGTCTCGTCGGCGAAGACCCGCGTGAGCTTCGTCACCGAAGGCCTGCTGACGCGGCGGCTGGTGGGCGACCCACAGCTCCGCGACGTCGGAATCGTCGTGCTCGACGAATTCCACGAGCGCCACCTCGCCGGCGATCTCGCGCTGGCGATGCTGCGGCGGCTGCAGAAGACGACGCGGCCCGATCTCAAGCTGGTGGTGATGTCGGCGACGCTCGACGCCGGGCCCATCGCCACCTGGCTCGATGACGCGCCGTCGATGCGAAGCGAAGGCCGCCGCTTCGAGGTCGCCCTCGAGTACCTCGACAAGGAAGACGATCGGCACCTCGAGCAGCAGGTGCTCGCCGCGCTCAAACGGCTGCTGCAGGCCCAGCTCGACGGTCACGTGCTCGTCTTCCTGCCCGGCGCCGCCGAGATTCGCCGGGCCCAGGAGGCGTGCGCCGAGTTCGCGCAACGTCACCAGCTCGAGCTCCTCGTGTTGCACGGCGACCTGAGCGCCGCCGAGCAGGACCGCGCGCTCAAGTTCAACGCGAACCGGAAGGTCATCCTGTCGACCAACGTCGCCGAGACGAGCGTCACCATCGACGGCGTGGCGGCGGTGATCGACTCGGGACTCGCGCGGGTCGCCTCCCACTCGCCCTGGAGCGGGCTCCCGACGCTCAAGGTGCAGAAGGTGTCGAAGTCGTCGGCGATTCAGCGCGCGGGTCGAGCAGGCCGGACTCGCGCCGGCACCTGCGTTCGGATGTACACGCGCGGCGACTTCGAAGGCCGGCCCATGTCGGACGCGCCCGAGATTCGACGGCTCGACTTCGTGGAGTCCTCGCTCTCGCTCCGCGCGCTCGGCGTCAGCGACGTTCGGAGCTTTCCCTTCTTCGAACCACCGCCGCCCTCTTCCATCGACGCGGCGGAGTCATTGCTCACGATGCTCGGCGCGCTCGAGAAGACCGGCGCGCTCACCAGGATCGGGCAACGACTCCTCACCTTTCCGTTGCATCCGCGGCTGGCGCGGCTGGTGGTGGCAGGCGAACAACGCGGCGTCGCCGAAGAGGCGCTCACGATCGCGGCGCTGTTGAGTGAGCGCGACATTCGCCTCGAGGCTCGGGCGAAGTTCGGAGACTCGCGACGTGGGGCAGACGCGCTCGCAGGGCCTTCCGACGTACTCGAGCTGTTGGAGCGCTTCAAAGAAGGTCAGGCCACGAGCGCCCGAAGCGCCGGCCTCGATGCATCCGCGATGCAGTCGGTCGATCGCGTCCGCAAGCAACTCGGCCGCTCCGTCGATCGTCGAACGCCGGCACCGACATCCGAGCTCGCGCGCGAGGAGGCGCTGCTCCAGGCGGTGCTCGCGGGCTACCCCGATCGCGTCGCGAAACGCCGTCGACCGAAAGCCCCGGACGTCGTCTTCGCCTCGGGTGGCTCTGCCTCGCTCGACGCGACGTCGGTCGTTCACGAAGCTGAGTTGATGGTGGCGGTCGATGCAGAGGAGCGTCGCGGCGGCGTGGCCGTGCGCGTCGCGTCGCAGATTCAGCCGGAGTGGCTGCTCGAGCTGTCCGGAGATCTCCTCGGCGACGTCGACGCGCTGGAATGGAACGCCGACGCGAAGCGGGTCGATCGCGTCACCCGCATGACGTTCGGCAACGTGGTGCTCGAAGAGACCCGCAACCCGGCGCCCGCTTCTGAAGGCGCTACGAAGTTGCTCGCGCAGGCCGCGCTCGAGGCCGGTGTCCGCACGTTCGCAGAGCCCGAGGCGGTGAGCGCCTGGCAATGCCGCGTCGACGCGCTCCGAGCGGCGTTCCCGGAGGCCGGCTTCCCCATGGCTGACGACACGTTTCTCAAGCAGCGGCTCGCGGCGCTGTGCGACGGGCTCCGATCGTTCAACGAGGTGCGAGAAGCGGGGCTGCTCAACGCGCTGCAGTCGTCGCTGTCGGCACAGCAGGCGCGCCTGCTCCACACCGAGGCGCCCGATCGCATCACGCTCCCCGGAGGGCGAACGGTGCAGGTGCACTACGAGCCCGCCCGTCCACCGTGGATCGAGTCGCGACTCCAGGACTTCTTCGGGTTGCTCAAGGGACCGGCGATCGGCCGTGCTCCCCTGGTGCTGCACCTGCTCGCGCCGAACATGCGGGCCGTGCAGGTGACGACCGATCTCTCGGGCTTCTGGGATCGCCACTACCCGGCGGTTCGAAAAGAGCTGATGCGGCAGTACCCAAGGCACTCGTGGCCGGAAGATCCGCGGACGGCCGCACCTCCACCGCCGCGACCTCCACGTCCGCCGCGCCGATGACTCACGCCATGCGGCCGAAGCCGTTGATGAACGACGAGTCTGCCGGGTACGTCTTGCGGCGAACCTGATCGCCTGAGTTGCCCTCGATGGTCTGGATGTACGTGCGGCCGTTCTGCTGGAAGACCTTCTCGACGATGCCGACGTGGTCTGCCCACCCGCGGCTGCCGTCCCAGCGGAAGGTGACGGCGTCTCCGGGCTGCGGGTCGCGGCGGCCCTTCCAGGTGCCCTTCGCCTGCAGTGCGTTCGCGACGCCCTGTGCGCTTGCAGTGTTCACCGTGAAGCCCGCCTTCTTCCCGATGTAGCTGACGAAGTCGGCGCACCACGGCTCGGGAGGACGGCCGAGCGCCGAGCTGAACTTGTTCCGGTTGCCTGCACCCTCTTGGTACCCGAGGTGCGAGCGCGCCTCGTCGAGCATCTTCTGCACCTTCGCCGAAGCAGGCGCGTTGGTGGGGCCAGTGACCGGGCCGGTGGAGCCGGGGTTCGAAGGGCGGGCCGGGTCGAACCCGTCGGTCATCATCTTCTGCCAGGTCTTCGGACCGACGATGCCGTCCTGCGCGAGGCCTTACCTCGCCTGGTAGGCCTTCACCGCTGCGAGCGTCTTCGGGCCGAATGCACCGTCAATCGGCCCAGGGTTGAGCCCCGCCGCCTTCAGTTCGCGCTGCACCTTCGCGACATCGGCTCCGTTGCTTCCGCGGCGAACCATCATGGCGAACTCCTCAGCGGCAGGGTCTGAGGGAGTATCGGCGCCCCCGCTCGCTCGCCTATCGAGAGCTGTGCAAAGGGGCTTCACAGACGGGGTCGAGTTTCCGCGGGAATTCGGGCGTGGCATTCAGGGCCACGGCGTCAGACGAGGTCGGACTTCGTCCCGTTTCGGTCGGTTCCCACGGGGTGGCCGCCTCCGGCGACGTCGCGGGGTCTTGACGCCCCAGGCAGGGGCCTCAACCGGGGTGTCGTGTCACCAGGCCGTCCCAAGGCGTCGAAGGCTTCGGCAGGCACGGCGGCTGCGGTGGCGCTGGTGCATGAACCTGCTCAGCCACTCCATCACCACGACCGGCCGCCGCTCGAATAACGAAGACAACTTCTGTGAGGCCCCCACCCTCGGCCTGTTCGCCGTCGCGGACGGTCTGGGCGGCTACGAAGGCGGAGAGATCGCCAGCGCCCTCACCGTCGAGACGCTGAAGATCTTCGTCGAACGCAACCAACGCGACCCCGGCGGAACCTGGCCCTGCAAGGAGGACAAGAAGAAGGCGCTCACCGAGAACCTGCTCCAGTGCGCGGCGATGGCGGCGCACCTGGCCATCGTGGGCAAGCGCGCAGGCCGACTCGGCCAGATGGGCTCGACGATCGCGTCGGTGTTGTTCGCCGGTGCAACCGTCGCCGTCGCGCACGTCGGTGACAGCCGCGTCTATCGAATGCGGACTGGCGTGCTGAAGCCCCTGACGCGTGATCACTCGCTGTACGCCGAGATGGTGGCCGCCGGGAGCGAGCTGCCGCCTCGGCATGACTTCCCATTCAAGAACCAGATCACCCGGGCGCTCGGCCTGGTCGGGAACGCGAGCGCCGACACGAGCGTCGTCGACGCGCAGCCCGGAGACCGATTCCTGCTGTGCACCGACGGTCTCTACGATCCCTTCGAGGACGAGGAGCTCGGCACCCTTCTCCGGCCTGATGACGCGTCGACCGCCTGCAAGCGTCTCGTCGAGACGGCCTTCGAACGAGGGAGCGCCGACAACATCACCGCGATCATCGTCGACGTGACGTGACCTTCGAGTACGCGAAGACGATCACGTTCACGCCGGGCGCCGGTTGCACGAGCACCGTCTTCCCCTTCTTCGCGAGGGCGAGGGCGGGCGGAAACCACGGGAGCCTCAGCAGCTCCTCATCCTTCTCGACGTACTCCGGAACGAGGAGATCGAGCTCTGCGTAGCCGCCGTTCGTCTCTCGTCGAAGGCGCGGCCCGAACGCATACGGTGCCTCGTCGGCAGCGGGAACGAGATCGTTGTGGAGCGCACCGCCGTAGAGGATCAGCATCTTTCCCGGCAGTCCGCCCTCTTCGCTCTCGCGGACCTCGAGCGCTTTCTCTTCGACCTTGTTCCGCATCAGGAGCAGCGACTTCTCGGCGTCGAGTTCCTTGTCGGCGTCGAGCATCGAGGCGTAGTCGGCGCAGGTGATGAGCAGGGTGTGGTTCTTGAGGCCGAGATCGTACGCGCGGCCCATCATCGTGGTGACCTCGTCTTCGGTCTCGACCGGGCGCCTGGTGGTCTTCTCGACCGCGGCGGCTGCCTGCTTCTCCACCTGGCCGCACTTTCCGTTGAGCATCCACGTCTCGACGATCATCGAGGTGGCGCCGCCATCGAGCAAGGGGAGCGCCTCGGCGGTGAAGTGCCGAATCGCGCTGGGCACCTTCGGAGCGCCTTTGAGCTCGTGGTACTCGCCGACGCCCAGGATCTGCGGTCGCGTCGAGAGCACCCGGCCGAACGCCTCTTTCGGCGTCGAGTACGCCGTCATCGACGTGCCACCGTCGAGAGAAGCCAACACCAACCACAGGAGCGGGCTCACTCAGTCCTCGTCCGGACCATCGAAGAGTCCGTGTTTCTTCAGCAGCGTGCGCCAGTGCTTTCGGTCGACGCCGGCCTCACGCGCCGCGGCCGAGAGGTTGTCGCGATGTCTCGCCATCAGGTCTCGCAGATACGTGCGCTCGAAGACCTCGAGCACCGCTTCCTTCGACTCCTTGTAGGGCAGGTCCGTTCGCACGCCGAGCTCGTCGCCCGGGCCGACGGAGGCCTCGAGGGAGATCTTCAAGTCGGTGAAGCGGCGGGCTCCGGGAGACAGGACGATCGCGCGATCGATGACGTTTCGGAGTTCACGCACGTTGCCGGGCCAGCGATGGCTCTTGAGCCGATCGAGGTTCGGGCCTTCGAGGCCATCGGAGTCCAACGCGCGGCGGCGAAGCAGCTCGGCGACGATCAGCGCAATGTCCTCACGACGGCTGCGGAGCGGCGGCAGCTCGAACGCGAGCACCGAGAGCCGGTAGTAGAGATCGGCGCGGAACGTCCCGGCAGCAATGGCGCTGGTGAGATCCGACGGCGTCGCGGCGATCACCCTCACGTCGACCACGCGCTCGGCGTCGGCGCCGACGGGCTTCACCTTTCGCTCTTCCAGCACCCGCAACAACTTCGCCTGTACCGCAGCGCTGACCCGCCCGAGCTCGTCGAGAAAGAGCGTTCCTCCATCAGCTCGCGCGAAGGCGCCTTTGCGATCGGCCTGCGCACCGGTGAACGCGCCCTTGACGTGACCGAAGAGCTCGGAGTCGAGCAGGCTCTCGGGCAGCGCGCCGCAGTCGACGGCGACGAACGGCCCTTTGCGGCGCTGGCTCGCCTCGTGGAGCGCGCGCGCCACCAACTCCTTGCCCGTGCCCGTTTCTCCCGTGACCAGCACCGTGGCGTCGCTCGGCGCAGCCAGCTCGAGCACCGCGAAGATCTCTCGCATCGCCAGGCTCTCACCGACCAGCTCACCGAACCGCCGCGCAGCGCTGGGCCGAACCTCGAGCGCGCGGGGCTGCGGCTCGATGCGCAGCGTGGTCCGCCCAAGCTTCAGCGAGGCTCCGGCCGACACCTCGAGTTCATTGACTCGTGATCCCTCGAAGAACGTGCCGTTGGTGCTCTCGAGATCGCGCACCAGGAAGCGCGCCGCCACCGGCGTCACTCGCACATGCTTCGACGACACCCGGTCATCGGTCAGCACGAGATCGATCGACCCGGCGGTCCCCGCGACGCGCGGCACGTCGAGGGACACGGCCCGACCGGCGTCAGGCCCGTCGACGACCACCAACTGGCAACGCAGGGGAGAACCTGTCTCATCGAGCTGCGTCGACAACCGGGTCTGGGCCACGAAGGGTATTGTAGCCGGGTGCGACTGCCCTGCGGGTTTGGACCCTTCGAGCTGCTCGAACGCGCTGGTGTCGGCGGCATGGCCGAGGTCTTCAAGGCGACGGCCTTCGGAGCCAGTGGCTTCGAGAAGACGATCGCGCTGAAGCTGCTGCGCGAAGAGTACGTGGGCGACTCCACGTGGGAGCGCATGTTCCTCGAAGAGGCCCGGCTCCAGGCCCGGCTGACCCATCGAGGCCTCGTCCAGGCGCACGACTTCGGCGCGGTCGAGGGCCGCCCGTGGGTGCGGCTCGACTGGATTGATGGCGCCGATCTGGCGGCGCTGGCTGCTGGAGCCCCGGTTCCCGAGCGCGTCGCCTGCTTCGTCATCGCCGAAGTCCTCACGGCGCTGTCTTTTCTCCACGACGCGACCGACCTGCGAGCGCGCCCACTCGGGCTCGTTCACCGCGACGTGAGTTCGACCAACGTGCTCGTCTCCCTGGCCGGCGAGGTGAAGCTGGGAGACTTCGGGATCGCCAAGGCCACACTGCTCAAGGATCAGACTCGCGGCGGCGTCCGAAAGGGGACCTACGCGTCGATGTCACCCGAGCAGGTCAGCGGACGACCGCTCTCCGGCGCCAGCGACGTCTTCTCTGCCGGTGTCCTCTGCGTCGAGCTGCTCACCGGCCGCCGACCGTTCATGGCGCGACGCCGGTCGAAACCATGGACCGCATTCGAGAGGCGACCCCCTCGCTCGACGCGATCACGCTCGCGCTCCGGCCCGCGGTCGCGACGATGTTGTCGAAGGACCCGGCGCGCCGTTCGACGGCCCGTCATCTCGCGCAAACCCTCCGCGCGCACGCCGCCGACGAGTTCGAGATGGCGGCCTGGGCCAGCGACCGGAACGCGCTTCGTCACACGACGTTGGAGTCCTCCGATGAGTGACTTCACGCACACCGCCAGCGGCTCGACCGAGACGGCGTGGCACGGCTGAGTCAGCGGAAGGCGTACTTGAAGCCGACCTGCGCCATCATCGGCGCCTGAGGCCTGACGCCGAAGGGGCGCCGAGAGACTGGCGCGGCCTGGTTCAGCAGATTCGTCGCGGTCAGGTAGAAACGGGCGGGCCCGAAGTCGAACGAGGCCGTGGCGTCAACCATCCACCGTGACGGAATGCGCAGATCGTCTGCGCTCTGGCCGGCCTCTTCGCGAAACTCGCCGTAGTACGCAGCGCCGATGCCTGCCTCGAACGGCCCCTTGTTCACGCGCAGCCGCATTGAGAGCTGGTGCTGGGGAATGTACGGAAGGAAGTCTCCGGCCTCGACGGTGCCCCAGATCGGGTTGTCCGAGGTGAAGCTCTCGAGGAACCGCGCGCTGGTGAACGTGTAGGCGAGCTCGCCGGTGACGCTCAGGCCGAGCACTCCGAGCTTCTGTCGCCGCGAGGCGAGCGCTTCGACGCCGAGCACCCGGGCCCGACCACCGTTGTATTGGCGAGAGATCTCGTCCGTCGCGCACCCGTTCGAGGTCGTGCACTCGCCGGTGAGGTTCTCGTACTCGCTCCAGAAGCCGATCACCTCGGCGCGCGAGCCGTTGTGGCCGTAGCGGAGCCCGAGCTCGGAGTTGACGGCGCGCTCCGGACGCACGTCAGCGCTCTGCCCAGGAGACACCGGGCTGAAGCCTTGATGCACGCCACCAATCAACGAGAGCCCGAAGTCGAACGAGTACACCGCGCCCAGGCCCAGCAGCGGCACCACGTTTCGATCGAACGAACTCGTGTCGCGAAGGCTGTTACCGCTGAGCGAATCGACCAACTCGACGCGCGCGCCCGGGGCGATGAGCAGCCGACGCAGCACGAACACGTCTTGCGCATAGGCCGCCAGCGCGCGCGTGTAGTCGACTCGCCTCGCGCTTGGACTGCGACCCAGAACATCGGGAACGAGCGTGCCGCTGACCATCTGGTAGCCGACCAGATCGTCGATCCTCCGTGCGTCGTCGTGATGGAACCGAAGGCCGACCTCGAGCTCGTTCGAGAGCGCCTCGTCGCCGACCTTCCATCGCACCGTCGTCTGAACGCCCTGCGACACGTGCGGCCGGTTGGCCTCGGAGAGCACCACCGACTGGTCGAGCCCCACCGAGTCACCGCCACGGAGCACCGCGCGAAACGGCTCATCGGCTGGGACGTCGAGCGCGAGCGCGTTGAAGGGCGCGGGCCCCTTGCGGAAGCCGTTGAACCGAGCCCAGCGCCGCGAGAAGTCGAAGCGGTACGCCGTCGTGCGTACCTCGAGCCCGTCGGTGATCGTCGTGAGGTTCGTCAGCTGCAACTGGGTCCGACCGCCCGTGAAGAGATCGCGCTGCGAGGCCGGGTACCGAAGGTACGGGTTCTCCCTGAAGTCGGCGTCAGTCAGCCCCAGGTACGCCTCGTTCGATCGCTCCTCGCCGTAGGTGAGCTTCAGCTCGAACCCGGTGCGGAGACTCGCCGTGGGATCCGTCGCGGCGCGCGCCTTGAGCATGAACTCGTTGCGCGTGAAGCCGGTGTCTGCCGCGCCAGCCAGCTGCTTGAAGCCGGTGCTGCCCCACCGAACGCCCTCGAGGAGCACGCCGAACTGCTCGTCGCCCCATGAGATGACGCCGTGGCCTTTGCCGGAGCCATAGTTCCCCAGCGCCACGTCGAGATCGCCCTGAAGGCCGATCGGCACCTCCCGGGTGCGCAGGTTGAGCGCGCCGCCGATGGTGTTCGGACCGAACCGAATCGCCGCCGGGCCCTTGAAGACATCGACGCCCACCATGCGCGTCATCGCGGGGAAGAAGTACGCCTGCGGCGCCGAGTACGGCGACGGCGCGATCAGCACGCCGTCTTCCATCAACGTCACCTTGCTCGAACGATCGGAGTTCACGCCACGGAAGCCGATGTTGGGCCGGTTGCCGAAGCCTTCTTCTTCGCGCACGTACGCGCCTGGCACCTGCTGCAGCACCCGGTTGATGTCGTTGGTCTCGAGCCGCTCGAGCTCTTCGCGCCCGATGACCTGCGCCGACCCCGCGACGCGCCGCACGTCGACCGCACGCTCGCCAATCACCTGCGTCTCGCGCCGAAGGACACCGGCATCCGAAGAGATCTGAACGCCCGCGTCGGGCTCCGCCGCATCCGCAACCCCGGCGTCCAGCTGGCCCAGCACCACCACGATGAGCGCAAACACGGTCTCACTCCTGCACCAATGATTTTGAGAATCACTTTCAGTTACAGACATGAACTACCGGGCGCCGCGCGGCGGGTCAAGCGCCAAGCCGCTAGAGACCTGCGACAAGGAGCTCGACACGCATGGACTCGACGCAGCTGGTGGTTGGCACGCCTGACACTTTCGACGGACTCCTCGCGGCGCCCGCCGACCAGTTGGTGGTCGTCTATTTCTGGGGCCCGCAGTGCCCCAACTGCGAGGTCTTCGCGCGCGACCTTCCAGACCTGCTCGAGGCGTTGCCGAAGAACGTCACCGTGGTGAAGACGAACGCCTACGAGCACCCCGAGCTCGCCCGACGCTTCGCGCTCTTCGGTATCCCGGGCTTCGTCCTCTTCAAGGGTGGAACGAAGCTGGGAATGATGCGGCAGTACTCCGGGCGCGAGTTCTGGCAGGCCGTCATCGACGAGAAAGCAGCAGAGGGCGCACCGGCGCAGGGCTAGTCTCGCCCGCCGTGCACGTCACCTGGCTGGGCCACGCCGCGCTCTTCCTCAGCGTCGCGAACAGAACGTTGTTGCTCGACCCCTGGTTCCATGAGCCAGTCTTTGCTGGCGCCTGGTTCCGCTACCCACCGTCGCCCTACCCCGACAGCTCGACGATGCCGAAGCCCGACTTCGTGTGCCTCTCACACACGTACGCCGATCACTCGGGGCTCGGAACGCTCCAGCAACTGCGGAAGGACCAGCTCGTGCTGGCGGTCGACTTCCCCTCGGGCGCGATGAGGCGCCGGCTCGCGAACGCTGGCCTGACCAACGTGCTGTGGCTCGCGCCGTGGGAGACCCGCGAAGTCTCACCAGGGATCTCCGTGACCTTCGTCCCGCACGATGCCGGGTGGGAAGTGACGTCGATCGTCGTCAGCGGTGAAGGAACGACGCTCTACCACGGCAATGACAACACCTTGTCTGTCGAAGCGTATCGGGACGTCGCGAAGCGCCTCGGCCCCATCGACGTCGCCTTCCTGCCGTACGCTGGCGCGTCGTCGTATCCGACCAACTTCGACGGGGACGAGGCCACGTTGAAGGCGCGCTGCGCCGAGAAGAGACAAGAAGGTCTGCAACGCTTTCTCGACGGCATCGAAGGGCTCAGGCCGGCCGAGGCGGTCCCCTTCGCGTCGTCGTGGGCGCTGCTGGAACTCGACGAGGTCTGGAAGAACTTCACCGACCGGTTCACGGCGCCCGAGACGCTCGCCCGCTCGATGCAGTTCGCGCATGAGCGAGACACGCACCTGCTCCACCTCGAACCAGGCGACGAGTGGAGCCCCGAGACCGGCTCGCTCAACCGGGGCCTCACGAGCCGCTGGCCGCTCACCGTCGAAGGGGTCCGCCGCTACGCCGAGTTGGAACGTTCTCGAGTGAACACGGCGATCGCAGCCGCGCGTCGCCCCGAACACGACGTGCCGGACCTCGACCTGCTCTTCCGGGACTTCTTCACCCACGATCTGTCACGCTCCTTCGCCAAACCCGAGGCGTTCGACGGATCCTTCGGCTTCGTCGGCGGCGCGGCCTCGTGGACGGTTCACTTCTCGAAGGGCGCGGTGGACCGCATCGACGCAGGCCTGGGCGCAGACGTGCCCGAGACGTTGAAGCTCTCGGCGAGCGAGCTGTTCGACGTGTTGGTCGGAGACTCGAGCTGGGAAGACGTCTGGTACGGCTATCGCCTGCACGTCTCGAAGCGCCCGGGAACCGGCTACGCGCGCGCCTTCTGGGAACGGCTGCTCGGCGTCGACCCCGATCTCGTGAAGGCCCGTCGTACAGGGATCGCCTCGTGAAGCGGCTGTGGCTGCCGATCGTGCTGCTCATCGCGGCGTGCCGGATCGAGACCGCAACGCCTGCATCGGGGGGCCATGTCGAGACCGACGGCGCTCCGAAAGGCGACCTGTGGGTCTACACCTCGATGTACCGCCACGTGATGGACGCGTTCGAGCCGCTGCTGAAGGAGCGCTTGCCCCAGGTGACGGTGAAGTGGTTCCAGGGCGGCAGCGAGAAGATCGCGACCAGGCTCGAGGCCGAGCTCGCCGCGGGTGGCTCTCCGTGTGACGTGCTGATGACGAGCGACCCGTTCCTGTACCGGCGCCTCGCCATTGAGCAGCGGCTGTTGCGCGCCGTGTCTCCGAATGGCGTTCGCACACCTCGCGCGCTCGTCGATCCCGAAGGGCATTGGGAGGCGGTGCGCCTGTCGACGATGGTGCTGGTGCACAAGGCGGGCGTCGAAGGGCCGGCGTCGTTTGCGGCGCTGCTCGATCCGAAGTGGAAGAACGAAGTGGTGATCGGCGATCCACTCACGAGTGGGACGGCGTTCACGTGGGCCGTCTCGATGGAGCGCACCCATGGCGAGGACTTCTTCCAGCGACTGCGCGCGAACGGCGCGCGCGTGGGCGGAGGCAACGCGGCGGTCCTTCAGAAGGTCGAAGGTGGCGAGGCGGCCATCGGCGTGGTGCTGCTCGAGAACATTCTCGCGGCGAAGCGTCGAGGCAGCCCGGTCGAAGAGACGTGGCCGGCTGATGGAGCCGTGGTGATCCCGGGCTCGGTGGCGATTCTCTCGTCGAGTCGCAACACGCCGGCCGCGCGCGCCTTCATCGACGTGCTGCTGTCCCCAGAGGGGCAGCGGGTCATCCGTGAACTGGGAGACATGCACGCCGTCGACCCGCGACAGCCCGGCCCTCGCGACACACCTGCCGTCGAGGCGCTGTTGACGAAGAGCGCTCCGTTCGACGAAGCCCTGCTCGATCGCGGACTCACCGATGGGGCGGCCTTGAAGGCGCGGTTCAGCGCGGCGTTCTCGAAATGAAGCGCGCCCTCGCCATCGCGGCCGCGCTCGTCGCGACGGTCTTCTTTCCCCTCGTCGTCCTCCTGCTGAACAGCGGAAGCCCGACGACGTGGCCAGCGCTGTGGCTGGCCCCCCAGGCCCTCAGCGCGCTCTGGGGGACACTCCTCTCGTCCTTCGGAGCCAGCCTCGTCGCGCTCGCGTTCGGCCTTCCGTTCGCGTGGTTGGTGACCCGCAGTGACGTCGCCGGTTCGCGCGGCCTGAAGACGCTGGTGACGCTGCCCTCGGCGATCCCTCCGTACCTCTGGACGATGGGGTGGATCGCGCTGGCCAACCCCCGGTCAGGCTGGCTCACCTTGCTCCTCGGCCAGAACCGGCTCGACGTCTACGGGCTGGGTGGCATTGCCTTCGTGCTCGGCACGTCTGCCCTTCCGCTCGTCGTGCTCTCGACGAGCGCCGCGTTCGAGCGCATCGATTCTTCACTGGAAGAGGCAGCCCGGCTCTCCGGAGCGTCGGCGCTTCGCACCTTCACGACGATCACCTTGCCCCTCATCACGCCTGCGGCGCTCTCTGGAGCCGCGCTGGTCTTCGTCTTCGCCTCGGCCTCTTTCGGCGTGCCCTATCTGCTCGGCGTGTCGGCGAACCCGCCGACGCCGACGCTGACGACGCGCATCTACGGCGAGGTGCTGATGGGCGAGGCAGGGCTCTCGCGGGCGGCCGTGCTGAGCGTCGAGCTGCTGGCCGTCGCCGTCGGTGTACTGCTCCTCAACGGCTGGCTCGCGAAGGCGGGTCGCGTGCGGATCCCCCGGGGCAAAGGACTCGGACAGAAGGTGCTCGCGCTCGGACGATGGCGTCCGCTCGTGTCGGCCGGAGCCTGGACCACGGGGCTCACGATCATCGTGCTCCCGCTTGGCGCCATCTTCCTCACCGGCCTTCAACCGACCTGGGGCCAATGGGGCTCGCTGACGTTCAAGCACTGGGGCGTGGTGATGCAGGCGCGCACGCTGCACGCCATCGGCGTGAGCCTGGCGCTGGCGCTGATCGCCGCGGTGCTCGTCGGCGGCATCGGGTTGGTGATCGCGATGACGAAGCGCCGCTGGCTCGAGACGCTGGCCGATGCGCCCTCGGCGATCCCCGGCACGGTCCTGGCGCTGGCGCTGCTGGTGACGTTCTCGCGTGACGTGCGCTTCGTGGCGTTCGAGCGGGTCGCGCTCGTGCTCGCGCTCGGCAACACCTTCTGGCTGCTGTTGCTCTCGTATGTGGTCAAGCACCTCGCGCTCGGCGTGAGGAGCTCCAGTGACGCGCTCTCTCAGGCCGACCCGACGCTGGGCGAGGCGGCACGGTTGAGCGGCGCTGGGCGCTTCCGGGCCTTCGTGGACGGCATCTTTCCGCAGCTCCGCGGTGCGCTGTCTGCCGCCGTGTTGCTGACGTTCCTCACCTGCGTGAGCGAATTGACGATGTCCGTGCTGCTCATTCCAACGGGCCGCGACGTGCTGGGCACCCTGCTCTTCGAGCTGCAGAGCTACGCAGACCCAGGCTCCGCTGCGGTCATCGCTTCGGCGCTGCTGCTGGTGGTGTTGGCGGCGCTGCTCGTTCAGAGCGCGATGGTACGGCGCACGGAGGCACGGTGATGGCGGCGGTCGAGCTGCAGGAGGTCGAAAAGTCGTTCGGCTCGACGGCCGTGGTGAAGCGCCTGTCGCTCGAAGTGAAGGAGCACGAGCTGCTCGCGCTCCTCGGCCCCTCAGGCTGCGGCAAGACGACGACGCTGCGGATGATCGCCGGTCTGGAGCGGCCCGATCGCGGCGTCATTCGGCTCGCGGGCCGGCCCGTCGATGACGGGAAGGACTTCGTTCAACCAGAGCAGCGCGGCCTCGGCATGGTGTTTCAGAGCTACGCCGTCTGGCCGCACAAGAGCGTGTTCGAGAACGTCGCCTACCCGCTGCAGCTTCGAAGGGAATCGGACGTCGAGGCGAAGGTGACGGAGGCGCTGGGCTGGGTTCGTCTGTCAGCCCTCGCGAGCCGTCGGCCTCACGAGCTGTCCGGCGGCCAACTTCAACGGGTCGCGCTCGCGAGAGCGCTGGTGGGACGACCGAAGGTGCTGCTGCTCGACGAGCCGCTGTCCAACCTCGACGTGGCGCTGCGAGAAGAGCTGCGTGGTGAGATCGCGAGCCTGCGCGCGAGGCTCGGCACGACGATGGTGCTCGTCACGCACGACCAGGGAGAAGCGCTCGCCCTCGCCGATCGAGTGGCCGTGATGAACAAGGGCGTCATCGAGCAACTCGCCGAGCCGAACGTCGTCTATCGAGAGCCGGGCACGCCGTTCGTCGCAGGCTTCGTCGGCGGCGCGAACGTCCTGGAAGGAATCGTTCAGGACGGGCGCTTCACCGTCGAAGGCCAGTCGTTGGAGCTCCCTGCTGGCGCCTCGGCGCCGTCCGGACCGATCACGATCGCCGTGAGGGCTGAAGACGTCGCAGTCGGCGCCACCGGGGCCTCGCTGACGCTCCAGGCGAAGCTGTTCCTCGGCAGCACGACGGAGTACCGCTTCGCGCTCGGCCAGCAGGTGTTGCGCGCGACAGGCCCGGCGGTCGAAGGACTCAAGCCCGGTCAGTCAGCGGGCATCTCGTTTCGTGCGGTCAGACTCTTCACGCGGTGAGTGATGGGGCTGGAAGAGACGCCAGGAGGGAGACGTTCCACGACCGAAAGCGGGTCGTCGAATCCCGAGGAGCGTGGGGAAAAGACCTGAGCTCCCCATCACATCGATGTGGACGTGGATCATTCACCGTCGCTGAGCGCGTCGTCGGGCGAGGGCCGCGACGAACAGACCGAGCAGCCACGAGGCGTCGCTGCTGCTCGTGCAGCCACAGTTCGTCGGGACGAAGGTCAGGAGAGCGCCGCCATCGCCCTGAGCGCCCGCGTCACCAGCGCCAGAGCCGCCATCGTCACCAACCCCGCCATCACTCCGTGCGTCACCCGCGTCTCTTCCGGCATCAGCAGTGGCTCCCGCGTCTCCTCCGGCGTCAGCAGTGGTTCCCGCGTCGAGCCCTGCGTCGGCGCCAGACCCAGCGTCGACGCCTGCGTCAGCTCTTGCTCCCGCGTCTCCTCCGGCGTCAGCAGTGGAGCCAGCGTCTCTTCCGGCGTCAGCAGTGGTTCCCGCGTCGAGCCCTGCGTCGGCGCCAGACCCAGCG
>JBBAQZ010000024.1:104003-115208 GCA_040400045.1 Myxococcaceae bacterium | reverse complement strand
CAGCAGCAGCAGGGACAAGGTCGTCCGCAGCAGCAGCAGGGACAAGGTCGTCCGCAACAACAGCAGGGGCAAGGACGACCGGGGAAGCAGCCCACTCCCGCACGACCGCCGCGGGGGCCCGAGGTGTCGTTCAAGGGACAAGCTGCGGTGAGCGCGCGACCCGCCACCCCCGAGCCGGACGCGCCCAGCGGCCGCGAAGGACGCCGTCGCCGACCGCGACACTGGTGACGCGCGTATCCCGATTGGCACAGCACGCGCGTTGACCCGGGTGACCCGCTCCCCTACGCGAGCGGCATGCGTGGTCTCGTCAGCGTGGTGTTCGTGGTGGTGGTGATGGCGTGCGGCGTCGTTGGGGCTCCCGAAGCCGATGACGTGGCGACGACGCGGCAGGCGCTCGATGCCGTCACGGGCTTCGGCTCGAACCCCGGCAACCTGCTGATGTATCGCTTCGTGCCTCAAGGCCTGGCGCGTGGCCGACCGCTCGTGGTGCTGCTGCATGGGTGTGGCGAGACGGCGACCAGCTTCTCGACGTCGAGCGGCTTCGAGCCCGTCGCGATGCAGCGACAGTTCGCGGTCGTGCTTCCGCAGCAGCAGGTGGTCAACAACATCCAGACCTGCTTCAACTGGTTCGATTCGGCGAACCAACAGCGCGACTCCGACGAGCTGTTGTCCATCAAGCAGATGGTCGACCGCATGGTGACCGACGTGGGCAGCGACCCGCAGCAGGTCTACATCGCTGGCTTCTCCGCGGGCGCGGCGCTGGTGGCGAACGTGCTCGCGACGTCGCCAGACCGCTTCCGCGCCGGAGCGATCGCCGCGGGCATTCCTTTCCAGTGCACCACCTCGGTCCTTGGCTCGCAGGCGTGCCTGAGCGGCTCATCGCAGACGCCGCAGGTGTGGTCGATGCGCGTGCGCAATGCGTTCCCGTTGTTCACCGGCCCCTACCCCCGCGTCGCGGTGTGGCAGGGCCAGTCCGACGTGTTCGTCGCGCCCTCGAACGGCACCGAGCTCATGAAGCAGTGGACGGCCGTGCACGGCATCGACCAGACCGCCGACGGCACGCAGCCCATCACGAGCGGAGGAACGCGGACCTTCTTCCGTGCCTCGGCGGGCGGCGCCGCGCTCGTCGAGCTGAACGAAGTGCCGGGGCTGGGTCACGCCTGGCGAAGCGCGTGGGCGACCGACATCGCCGACTTCTTCGGGTTGAGCGCAGCAGCGGCGATGGATGGTGGGACGGCAGGGGGCTCGGCGGGTGGTGGGGCCGCGGCGGGCGGTTCAGCGGCTGGAGGCTCGGCGGGTGGAGGTGTCGCTGGTGGCGCGGCCGCGGCCGGTGGCGTCGCTGGCGGTGGCTCAGCGAGCGCTGGTGGAGTCGCTTCGGGTGGCGGGACGGCTGGTGGAAACAACGCAGGCGGATCCGCAACGGCTGGAGGGACGGCGACGGCTGGTGGTTCCGCGGCCGGGGGCTCCGCGACAGCAGGCGGCGCTGGAGGCGGAGGCGCGACGATGCCCGCGGTGGGGTGTCAGAGCTGTCGCAGTGCGGGAGGTCCACTCTCGATGGCGCTCGCGCTCCTTCTGCGGCGGCGCGCGCGACGCGGTGTGCCGGCCATCACGGGCTGATCGCCCCCCGGCCGCGCTCACACGCTCGTTCAGGGACGGGGACTCACCCCAGCGGCCAACGGCCCGCGTCGATGAGCTGCACCAGGTCCTCGAGTGACTCAGCGTCGTAGACGATGGCGCCGGTCGGCTCGCTCAACATCTCGGCGTGCTCGGGCATGAAGGTGCGGTGCGTCGCCAGGTACGCGTCGACCTTCACCTTCGGCAGCTCGAGGCGGCGCACCTGAAGCCGCCCGCCTTCGAGCACCACGCCATGGGAGTGATGCGGAGCACCGAGGCCGACCTTCGCCGAGCCGTCCGGCTTCCAGCTCGCACGCAACCGCTTCAAGAACGCGTCTTTCGACTCCGCAGCACGAGGGGCCATGAGGAAAGCGTGCCGTGACGCAGAACCCGATGCATCATTCGATTTCCCGGCGCTGAATTGACGGCGTCAACAAGAAGGCTGACACCGCCAACCATGGACCTCTCAGGCTACCCGCAGCTGACCAACCCCGCGTGCCCCTGGTCGCCCGTGCGTGAGTGGGGCGGCCTGCCGAACGTGAAGTGGTGCGAAGAGACGCTCTGCAGCTGGGTGAGCGAGCCGGCGAACACGTGGTCGAACCTCGCGTTCATCGTCACCGCGGTGATTCTCTTCGTGGTGACCCGGAAGGAGACGTCTCGTACCGAGCGCTTCTGGCCGGTGGCCGCGTTCTGGGTCGGCATGACGTCGCTCGCGTACCACGCGTCAGTCACCTTCGTGCTGCAGGTGTTCGACTTCTTCGGCATGTACTTCTTCTTCGCGCTCGTGCTGTTGCTCAACCTGATCAGACTCGGCGTGGTGGCGAAGGCGTCGCTCTTCAAGCTGCTGTGGGGCGCCATCATCGGGCTGACCGTCTTCACGGTGGTGGTGGCGAAGCTGAACCTGCCGGTGCAGGGCATCGTCGGCGTGCTCTTGGTGGGCGGGCTGGTCACCGAGGCCGCGGCGACCCTCAAGCACCGCACGCAGGTTCGCTGGTTCCTCGGAGCCCTCTTCTTCATCGCCATCGCCGCAGCGTTCTCGGCGTCAGACGTCTCGCGCCGCTGGTGCGACCCGAGCGACCACGTCTTCCAGGGCCACGCCATCTGGCACGTGCTCAACGCCGTCGGCATCGGGCTGGCGTACGTGCACTACCGGCAGTTCAAGGCGACCTTCCCGTAGCTTTCCGCTTCGCCCATCGCGTCGTTCGTGGCGCAGTGTCGCGATGCTGAACGCGCTGATGGTGTCGGTGGTGGTGAACGCTGCGTCGTGGGCCGATGGGGGCCTGAGCCTCGACGAGTTCGACGACGTCGTGCAGCACAACGACGGTTCGCTCGTGGCCTGCAGGAAGGGGCGACCGTCGGGGGCTCGGCGCGTGGCCAGCCTTCGCGAGCAGGCCATCGGAGGCCGAGCTACGGCGCGAACTCACCGAAGTCGCAGCTGTCGAGCCCGCCCCGCGTGCACGTCGGCGGCACGGTGATGACCGGCGCTCCAGCCCAGACCGAGTCGAGGAACGCGCGAATCTGCTCACGCGCCGCCACGCCCGCGAGGGTGTTCTTCCCGCCGAAGCCGTGGCGCTCGATGAGGTCGGTGATGCCATTGGGAATGCGGAACTGCGTCAGCGCCGTGCGGCCGCTCGCCTGTTTCACCGGGGCCACGCCCTCGACGGGCTCGAGCACCGCGCCCACCTGCACCGCGCGGCTCGAGGTCGCCACCAGGTGCGTGCCGATGTTCGGGAGCACGGGGTCGCCCATGCTCTCTTGCAGCAACAGCACCACGTCGGCGCGAGCGCCCGTGGCCGCCCACGCCGCGCCGTCCACCGGGTCCCAGCTGCTCTGCGTCATCACCACGCTCAGCGCCCGGTCCACCGCGCTCGGCGTCGTCGTCGCGAACAGCGCATCGAGCGTCGAGAACGGCCCCGACGTCGGCACGAAGTGTGTCCACCCTGCCCCGGGTACGTTCAACACCGCTGCGCGGACCGACGGCTCGGTCAACGTGTGCACGAAGCCCAGGGTGCCGCCGAGCGAGCCGCCTGCATAGACACGCTTCGACGCATCTTCCCGCACGCCCGCCGCGGGGTTCTGCACGCCAAGCACCATCGGCTGGGACAGCGCATCTCCCAACACGCCACTCAAGGACGCCTCGATGGCGCTGGCGTCGGCGAGCGACTGCAGCAACCGGCCCGTCGACCGCTCGGAGCCCGTGAAGCGCTTGTCGAGCCCCACCAGCGTCTCGAGCGCCGTCGACTCCGTCCACCCGTCGTACTGCAGGTTCAACTTCGCTGCGCCCGCCGCGAGAATGTCGGAGTCGAAGGTGTCGTCGAACACCGTGCCGCCCGTCCCGTGCCCGAAGATGACGACGGGGAACGGCTTCGCCACGCGCGGCAACACCACCCGGAACGGCGTCTGGTGCACCCCCACCTTCAGCGGCAGGCCAGACGAGGAGTCGACGGCCAGCTCGCCCGTCACCCTCGTGAAGCGCGGCAGTCCACCGATGACGCCGCGCACCTCGAGCGAGCCCGCGCCGATGACGTTCGCGCGCTCCACCGTCACGCTGAGCTGACCTGCCGTCGCCGCGTCGACCGCCGCCAGACGCATGGCCTCGAGCGGCGCGCGCACGCTCTTCGCCGAGCGGGTGGTGAACTCCCACGCACGCAGCACCCGCGACGGCTCGACGCCCACCTGCGCCAGGACGGCTCGCAAGGGCGCGTGGAAGGCCAGCAGCGCGCGCTCCTCGTCCGTCCCGGGAGCGTCGACGCCGACGGCCACCTTCACCCGCCGCGGCGCTTCCATGCCCGGCACTTCGTCCACCACGACGGCGACGTAGTCGGTCGAAGGCTCCATCGGCCGCAGCGGGTAGCCGATGAGCAGGCTCGACGAGCCGTCGGCATCCGTCACGGCCGAGAGCCGCAGCGCGACCTCTTCACCGAACCTGTCACCAGGCGTCGCGCGGAACAGCCGCATCGCCGTCGCGGGACGCGCGTCGGTGCGGACGGTGATGGGCCCGGAGAAGCCCACCGCCAGGGCGCCGACGACCGAAAAGCCATCGAGGCGGTTGAGGGGCTCGGGCGCGTCAGGGTTCGGGAGCGAGCGGCGCTGCACCGAGACCCGCAAGCCCGTCGGCGTGGAAGGGTCGGCGACGGTGAAGGTGTTGTTCGGCCACGGCAACAGACAGCGCGTCTCGTCCTGCGCGTCACACTCGGCAGGTGACGGCGCTCGCTCACCGACCTTCCGCGCGACGGCAGGCGGAGGACCACACGCAACGACGAAGAGAGCGACGAACACCAGCGCGCGAGACGGCAGCATGCGCCTCGTGTGCGGCCTCGGGCCCGGGGAGTCGAGCCGTCGCGCGCAAACATCCAACGCGTTCAGGAGCGTGACGCCAGACTCAGGCCGCACCTTCGAAGAGGCCACGGTAGTGCTCGACGCGGTGGAGCAGGGACTTGAGCGCCGCGAGGCTCACCGGCTTGGTGAGGCAGTCGTTCATGCCGGCGCGTTTGCAGGCCTCGAGCTCTTCGGGCATCGCCGACGCCGTCAACGCCACGACGGGCGTCATGCCCACCTCACCGTCCAGCGCGCGAATCCGCTCGGTGGCGACGAAGCCGTCCATCACCGGCATGTGGCAGTCCATCAACACCATCAGGTAGCGGCCCTTCGCCACCAGGTCGAGCGCGACTTGCCCGTTCTCGGCCGTCTCGGTGCGGTAGCCCGCCTTCTCGAGCAGACTGCACGCCACCTTCAGGTTGATGAGGTTGTCGTCCACGACGAGCACCGGCAGCGTCGAGCGCTGCGCGGGCGCCTGCACCTCGAGTGGCGGCTTCACCAGCGCCATCACGCCCGGCTCGAACGGCAGCTCGAAGCTGAAACGCGAGCCCACGCCGACGATGGACTCGACGGCAATCTGCCCACCCATCAGCCGCACGAGGTTCTGCGACAACGCGAGGCCGAGGCCCGTGCCGCCGAACCGACGGGTCGTCGAGCCGTCACCCTGCTCGAAGGGGGCAAAGAGCTTGCCCAGCGCCGCGCCAGAAATGCCGATGCCGGTGTCGGCGACGGTGAAGCGCAGCCGGTTCCCGGGCAGGAGCGCCTCGAGGGTGAGCTGCACTTCGCCGCGCTCGGTGAACTTCACGGCGTTCGCGACGAGGTTGTTGAGCACCTGTCGCAGCCTCAGCGCGTCACCGTGCACGACGGGCGCGATGGTGGGGCCGATGGTGACGGAGAGCCCAACGCCTTTGAGCTTCGCGGCCGAACGGTGCAGGCCCGCGACGTCGTCGACGAGCAGCCGGACGTCGAAGTCGACGGGCTCGGTCTTCAGCTTCCCGGCTTCGACCTTCGAGAAGTCGAGGATGTCGTCGACGAGCGCGACGAGGGCGTGACCGCTCTGCCGCACCAGCGAGAGCTTCTCGCGCGTGTCGACGTCGAGCGGGCCCGAGAGCAGCACCTCGGTGATGCCCAGCACCCCGTTCATCGGCGTTCGAATCTCGTGCGACATGGTGGCGAGGAAGGCCGACTTCGCGCGGTTCGCGTTGTCGAGCTCGCTGACGACACGCGCCTGCTCGCGGGAGAAGCGCAGGCCGAAGACGAAGACCGTGGCGACGAACGCCATCAACCGGGCGATCGAGAGCGCCTCGTCAGGCGGCTCGAAGGAACGACCGCGACGCAGCGCCACCATCAGCAGCACCGCAGCGGCGGTCACCAACGCCGAGACCACCGCTTGCCGGGTTGGGAGCAGGAGCGCGCCGACGAAAGGCACGATCGCCGCCCACGCCAGCACGGCCGGGTCGAGCGACGACTCGGTGAGGGCCGGCGTACTGAAGATGCCGAGACACACCAGCATCGCGGCCCAGACGACCGGCTCGAGCACCCTGGCCCAGCGGAGCGCGAAGACGCAACAGGCCATGCCGAGCACGCCCAGGGAGGTCGCGAGCGCCAGGGACCCGCGGCCTGTCAGCGCGTAGACGACTCCGAAGGCCGACGAGAAGGTCAGGCCGACCACGAGGCATTCGACGAGGAAGCGCGAGCGCCACGCGAGCCCGGGCCCCAGCAACGCCGGGTGAAGCAAGGAGTCGATGCGCTTCTGCCAAGTCATGGGGGAACCACGTGCCCGAAGCGTGCACTGTAACGGTGGCCCGCGCCTGCATCTACCCGCCGCGACGGTGTCGACGCCGACCCTGCGCTGCCCACACGCTTTCGACCGGCAGATACACGAACGCCGCCTCGAGCGTGTTGGCTCGACGGCGGCGGCGGGCAACGGTGCGTTCAGGCCTGAGGGAAACCCGGTCTCAGGCGTTGGGCGCCTTGCGCGACAGGTCGACCGCGAACTGCTGCGCGAGGGCCTGGTGCTTCGCATCGTCGAGCTTCTCCGCGATGAGGCGCTCGGCGATCTGCAGCGACAGCTTCACGGCCTCACCCTTGATGTCGGCGATGGCCTTGAGGCGTTCCTCGTCGATGGTGCGGCGGGCCTCGGCCTTCAGGTCGTCAGCCTCTTTGCGCGCCTTGCCCATGAGCTCGTCGCGGAACTTCTCGAGGTCAGCCTGGGTCTTGCGGACCTGGTCGGCGGCTTCCTGGCGGGCCTGCGCGACGGCGGTCTTCTGCTCACCCAGCAGCTTCTCGGCCTCGCTTCGCTCGCGCTTGGCCGAGTCGATGGCGTTGACGATGTTCTTCTCACGGTCCTCGACGGACTTGAGCAACGGGCCCCAGGCCGCCTTCCGCAGGATGAACAGCACCACGATGAAGGTGATCCACGTCCAGATGATCAGGCCGGGCTTGACGTCGGTGAAGCTGGAGGCGAGCACGAGAGAGTTCATGAATTGAAACCAGCAGAAGTGAGGCGTGAACGGTGAGGCAGTTCTTCACTCCGGAGCGCCATGCCCTTCAGCGCCCCGGAGCCTTCCAACGCGCGGTTTACGACTTGAGCGCGAGGAGGATGCAGATGACGAGGGCGAAGAACGTCGCGCCTTCGATGAGACCTGCGGCGACGATCATCGCGCCACGGATGTCACCACCGGCCGACGGCTGGCGGGCGATGCCGTCCATGGCCGAGCCAGCGAGCCGGCCGATGCCCATGCCAGCGCCGATGATGCAGAGACCGGCACCGATGCCGGAAGAGAGGAATGCGAGTGCGATTGACGTCATGGTGTTGAGCTTCTTTCTTTCGACTGCGTGGGCTCACTTCTCGGGGGAGCCGTTCGACTGTCCCATCGGGTACGACCTCCAGCACGGCACCTTGCCGTGGGGTGTTGAACGCGCCGCTCAGTGATGAGCGTGGTCATCGCCATGGTGGTGATGACCCAGCGCGACGCTCTGGCCGATGAACAGCGCGGTCAGCAGCGTGAAGATGTAGGCCTGCAGCAGCGCCACGAAGAGCTCGAGCAGGTAGAGGCCCGTCGCCAGCGGCACGCTCACCACCGCCGCGGCGATGTTCACCACGAAGATGAGCGACAAGATGAAGAACAGCACCATGTGGCCGGCGAGCATGTTCGCGAAGAGACGAACGAGCAGCGCGAAGGGCTTGGTGAAGAGGCCGAGGAACTCGACCAGGAACATGAGCGGTTTCATCCACACCGGCACGTCGCCGAAGAGGTGGGCGAAGAAGCCCACCACGCCCGCCGAGCGGATGCCGGCGACCTGCGTCATCACGAAGGTGATGACCGACAGCGCGATGGTGACGCCCAGCACGCCGGTGGCCGTGAAGAACCCGGGAATGAGGCCCAGGTAGTTGATGCTCATCACGAAGAAGAAGACCGTCGCGAGGTATGGCGTGTACTTCGGTCCTTCTTCCTTGCCGATGTTCGCGACCGCGATCTCGTCGCGCACGAAGAGCACCAGCGCTTCGACGACGTTCGCGAACAGGCCTTTGGGCACGCCGTTCTGGTCGCGCGAGCGGCCGAGGAAGAGGATGAGCGCCAGCAGGCCCATCGCGATCCACATGCTCAGCACGGCCTTGGTGGGGCGCAGGTCCCAGCAGCCGTTGGCGAACTGGAAGATGCTGCCGAACGCCTCCTGGCTCTTCTCGACGGGCTTGCTGCAGGCGCCGGGCTCACGCTCGATGAACAGGCCCTGACCGGGCTCCTTGCCGAACAGCTCCGAGATGTGAATCGCGGGCAGGTGCACGAAGGGCAGCTCGAACTCGAACTCGAGGTCGTCGGCGACGTGGTGAAGGATGAACTCCGACGACTCGCTCGCCTTGTCCTTCGGGCCCTCGCCGTGCTCGTCGTGGCCACCCGACGCAAACGCCGGGAACACCAGGACGGTCAGCACCGCTGCCGCGACGACGAAGGTCCACACGCGCTTCATGACCGTGCCTCCACTGCGCTCGTCTGCCGGTTGGCCGCGAGCACGAACCGCATTTCGATGAGCTGCTGCACGAGGTAGCAGGCGAAGAACGCCAGCACGTACGCGATGGGCTCGAGCCCCTGGCGCTTCACCGCGAAGCCACCGATCAGCAGGCCGGCGAGCCGCAACAAGAGCGACACCACCTGGGCCGACAACAACTGCTTCACGCCGGCCGGTCCCGTCTGCAGTTCCTCGGCGGTGCGCGCCTTCTGGAACAGGGCGACCAGGCCGAACACGGTAGACACGACGGCCCCGAGGAGCGCGGCGATCTCGACTTCGGAAGAGAGCCCGAACGCGAAGACGATGCCGGCGGCGAACAAGCCGGTCAGCATCACCATCACTGCGCTCGACGACATCGAAGGCTTCACTGCTTCCTCTCGAGTAACTTCAAGGCACCTTGGATGAAGGCCACCAGGCCCAGCGCGCTGCCGACCAACCCGCCCACCACCAGCCCGTACCCCTTCGTCGACCCGACCCACCGGTCCACGCCCCAGCCCAACCCCACGCCCACCAGCGCCGAACCGACGAACTGCCACGTCACGCTCAACCAGGGCGCCGCTGCGCGGGAGGCCCGCGCGACCGCCGACGCCTGCTCTGTGGGGTCACTCAACCGGTCGCGCCCGTACCAGAGGCGTCCTGACGCGGCAAAAGGAAAAGCAGGCTCGTCGACAGCGGCGCTCATCACGCCCTGCAGCCGGCACGCTCATCAGGCGGGAGCGAGCTCGAGGAACGGCTTGCACGGCCGGAGCCGCGCTTCGGGTGGGCCGATCAGCCCGTGCGGGCCTTGGCCTGCACACGCCGTAACGCCCGGGTGAGCTCCTCGAGGCGCACCGGCTTGGCGAGAAACCCGTCGCACCCCGCTTCGGTCGCGCGCGCCCGGTCTTCGGCCATCGCGTTGGCCGTCATCGCGACGATGCGCGTCGTGGTCCCCAGGCGCTGGCGGAGGACGCGGGTCGCCTCGAGGCCGTCCATCTCGGGCATCTGGATGTCCATCAAGACCACATCGTAGTGCGCGCTGCAGGCGAGCTCGACGGCTTCACGACCGTTGCGGGCCACGTCTGCCTTCACGCCCAGGTGCTCGAGCATCTTCAGGGCCACCTTCTCGTTGATGGGGTTGTCGTCGGCGACCAGCACCTTGAGGGAGAACCGGGCGACAGCAACGACGGGCAGGTTGCCCGAGCTCTCACGAGACCGGTGCGCGGTGCGGCTCGCTGGGAGCGTGATGGTGAAACAGCTGCCCTTGTCCTGCTGGCTCTCGACCGTGACGGTGCCCTGCTGCGCTTCGACGAGCCGCTGCACGATGGTGAGGCCCAGGCCCGTCCCGCCGAAGCGCCGGGTCGTGCTCTCGTCGGCCTGCACGAAGGGCTGGAAGATGCGCGCGAGCTCTTCCTTGCGAATGCCGATACCCGAGTCGCGAACGGCGATGGTCAGCTGGTCTTTGGCCCACGAGACGTGCATCACGACTTCCCCCGACTCGGTGAACTTCACGGCGTTGCCGACGAGGTTGAGCAACACCTGCCGCAACCGCGTGGGGTCGGCGAGCACGTTCGCTGGCGTCGAAGGGTCGACCTCGCAGCGCAGGCCGATGCCCCGACCCAGGGCCTTCGCCGCCATCAGCTTGCGGACCTCGTCTGCGACGGCCGCGGGGGAGGTCGGGAGCGCTTCGAACCGCACTGCGCCGCTCTCAATCTTCGACAAGTCGAGGATGTCATTGAGCAGGGACAACAGCGCGTCGGACGAGGTCCGAATGGTCTCGAGCGCGTCTCGCTGACTGTCGGTCGGCTGGTCCTGCAGCAGCAGGTCGGTCAACCCGACGACGGCGTTCATGGGCGTGCGCAGCTCGTGGCTGACGTTCGCGAGGAAGCTGGACTTGATCTGCGAGGCCTCGAGCGCCTTCTTGACCGAAGCGTGCAGCTCGAGCTCCATCTGCGTGCGTCGCTCGATCTCATGTGACAGCTGGGTGTTCGCCCTGGCGGTGACGAGGGCCTGGGTCTGCGCCTGCCCGAGCGCACGCGTGAGGCGGCGATGAACGACGATGGAGCCAGCAGCCGTCAGCACGAAGGCCCCCAGCGGCGGCAAGAGGGCCTCGAACGGACCTCGTGGGACCGCCGGCCCGAGCAGGCCTTTCTGCTCGACGAGGGCGAGGCCGACGCCCAGCGCCCCCACGAACGGCAGGAAGAGGGCGACACCACGCAGGCCGAACATGAGGGCGGTGAGCTGCACCACCATCACCAGTCCGTAGAACGCCTGCCCTGAGGTGCC
>JBBAQZ010000024.1:86475-103903 GCA_040400045.1 Myxococcaceae bacterium | reverse complement strand
GCATTATCGCGGGGGACCCAACGCGGATCCACACAGAGTCGCAGCACCCGTGAGGCATCGTAGGTTGACGGCCTACACGCCAGGCCGTCGAAGGGCATCGAAGCGGCGAGCAGGCCGCCTCAGGAATCGGCGCAACGCCGAGCCACACCAGGATCGCCGACAGCCCCAGATGCCCAGGGGGCTTCCCGTGAGGCTCGACTCTCTCTTCGACGGGCGCAGTGGTACAGGCCTGCGGATGCTCGTCTGCGGCCTCGACTTCGGCACCAGCAACACGGCGGTCGCGCTCCCGAGTGGAGAGGTGCTGCGCCTCGACGTGACGGCGCCTGCGCCCCGGCTGTTCCGCTCGGTGTTGTTCTTCCCCGAGGACTCGAAAGAGACGCTCGCGGGGCACGCGGCCATCGAGCGCTACCAGGAGGACAACGCCGGGCGCTTCATTCAGTCGATGAAGACGTGGCTGCCGGCGACGACGTTCACGAGGACGCAGCTGCGCGGCAGAACGTTGTCGCTCGAGGAGCTCATCGCGGTGTTCCTGCGGCGCGTGCGCGCCCTGGCCTCGGAGTCGGCGGGAGAAGCCGTGACGTCGGTGGTGATGGGCCGGCCGGCGCGCTTCTCGGCGGACCCGAAGGTCGACGCGTTCGCGGAGGAGCGGCTGCGCAAGGCGGCAGAGGTGTCGGGCTTCACATCGGTGCGGTTCGTCATCGAGCCCATCGCGGCGGCGCTGGCGTACGAGGCGACGTTGGAGCAGGACGAGGCCGTGCTGGTGGCCGACTTCGGCGCGGGCACGTCGGACCTGACGGTGATGCACCTGGGGCCGTCGCGGCGCGGGCGGGCCGACCGGCGGGAAGACGTCGTCGCGTCGTCGGGCGTGTACGTCGGTGGAGACCGCTTCGACTCGGCCATCATGAAGAGCGCGCTGTTGCCGTACTTCGGGCAGGGCTCGACGTACGCGGTGAGCATGGGCAGCCACCGCATGCCGATGCCGACGTACATCTCGAGCCGGCTGCTCTCGTGGAATGAGATGTCGTTGATTCGAGAGAAGACGACGCGGGAGCTCATCGACACGATGCTGAAGTCGAGCGACCGGTTGCCGGCGATTCAGGCGCTGGAAGACCTGGTGATGGAGAACCTCGGCTTCCGGCTCTACCGCGCCATCGAGCAGGCGAAGGTGGAGCTGTCGACGAAGAAGACGGCGCGGATCGACTTCGAAGAGGCGCGCATTTCGATCCACGAGACGATTTCGCTCGAGGCGTTCGAGGCGGCGTCGGAGCACCTCATCGACGAGCTGGAAGTGTGTACGGATGAGTTGATGGAGCGGTTGCCGAAGGGGCTGCACATCGACTCGGTGTTCCTGACGGGTGGCTCGTCGCAGGTGCCGGCGGTGCAGCGGTTGTTCGCGAAGAAGTTCGGGAAGGGGAAGTTGAGAACGGCCGATGCGTTCACGAGCGTGGTCGAGGGCCTGGGTCGCGCGGCGGCGTCATCGTTCTCGGAGTGAGCCATTGCACGAGTGACCAGTGAGGACAGACCTGGAAGACTCGATGCGTGAATTCGTACACGCAGGTGATGAACGCGTCTCCGAGTCGACGACTCTCGACCGAACTGCAAGAGGCGCTGGGGTGGGCTGAAAGAGCAGCGTTCGCCGTCTCCTTCGTGAGGATGACGGGGCTGCAGTTGCTGTTGCCGAAGATGAAGTCTTTCGCCGGTCGCGGCGGGAATCTCCGGGTCCTCACGTCGACGTACATGGACGTGACGGAGCCACAGGCGCTGCGCTCGCTCATGGTCCTCGACAGGGTTGACACGAAGCTCATCAACCCGACCGACGCTGGCTTCCACTCCAAGGCCTACCTCTTCGCGGCAGCCGGCGGCCAACAGCGCGCCTGGGTTGGCTCCTCGAACCTGACGAAGGGTGGCATCTCGACCAACCTGGAATGGAATCTCTCGTCGCGCGACTCGGCGACGTGTCGAGAGGCGACTGAGTTGTTCGAATCACTCTGGACTTCAACGGTCTCGAGCCAGCTCACCACTCGAGCGATCGACGACTACGAAGCCGTGCGCCGTGAGCGCGCGTCTGCAGCAGCCCGTCTACCCGAGCTCGACGACCTGCCCCTCATCCTGCAGGCTGCTGAGCCGCCCGCAGGACTCATCGTGCCGCACGCGATTCAAGCCGAGGCGCTGGCTGGCCTGAGGCAGCAACGAGCGGACGGTGCGAAACGAGCGCTCGTGATCGCCGCGACTGGCGTCGGCAAGACGTACCTCGCCGCCTTTGATGCGCAGTCGCTGGGCGCGAAACGAATTCTCTTCGTCGCGCACCGCAAAGACATTCTCGTTCAGGCCGAAGCTGCGTTCAGACGGGTCTTGGGGTTCAAGCCCGAAGCTGCGTGTCTCTTGTACGAAGGCGAAGAGGTCGGCTCCGAACAGTTCGTGTTCGCCACAGTCGCCACGCTCTCGAGCCTCGCGAAGAAAGGCCACCCGCTTCTGAAAACCGCCTTCGACTACGTCGTCGTCGATGAGTTTCACCACGCCGACGCAAGGACCTGGCGCAGGGTGCTCGACACCATCAAGACGAAGTTCCTCCTCGGCATCACTGCGACGCCAGAGCGCGCAGATGGCCGAGACATTCTCGAATTGTGTGACTTCAACATCGCGTACGAGGTGCGCCTGCCTCAGGCGATCGACCGGAAGGTGCTGATCCCGTTTCACTACTTCGGGATCCCGGATGAAGGCCTGACCGAGGAGCGGGTTCCGTGGAGAAACGGTCGCCTCGATCCTCAACTCCTCGAAGCCGAACTGCAGTTGCCGGAGCGGGTCGAGAACCTGCTCAAGAATGCCGAGGAGAAGGGTTTCGATGGTGCAAAGCGAGTGGCTCTCGGGTTTTGCCAGAGCCACAAGCACGCGAAGTACCTTCACGAGAAACTGCGCGAGAGGGGCATCGAGTCCGCCGTGCTCGTCGGTGACGACGAACGGGCCGTGCGAGACGACATCTACAAGCGGCTTCAAGACCCAACCGATCCTCTGGAATGGCTCTTCGTCGTCGACCTCCTGAATGAGGGCGTCGACCTGCCTGCCGTCAACGTGATCGCAATGCTGCGCCCCACCGAGTCGATGCCGCTGTTCCTTCAGCAGCTGGGCCGAGGCCTTCGTAAATCGCCGGGCACCGAGGTGCTCACCGTCCTCGACTTTGTAGGGCACCACCGCAATGCGTTTCTGCCGTTGGAAGCGATGAACGACCCAGCCGGGGTCCTCGCCAACGGCGATCAAGCAACCAAGGAGCTGGCGCTGTCAGCGCCTCCGTTCTGTGAGTTCCTGCTCGAGGATCGAACCATCGAAATCCTCAAGACAATCAAGGACAAGACGAAGACTCGAAAGGACAAGGCCAGGGAGGCCTACCTCAAGGTGAAGTCCGAGCTGGGCCGGCCGCCGCGACCGATCGACTTCTGGGGACATCGAGAGCTGCCGTCGTTCCCAGAGATGAGGAGCGCATTTGGGTCGTGGAGTCAGGCCCGGAAAGAAATGGGCGACGCGCTGCCTTGGGAGTTGGCTGTTGTCGACGAGTCACCCCTCGCCGCACTACTCGCCGTGGCCGAGCAAAACCGGCAGCAACCCCGAGTCACTGCCTACGCCGCGCTCTGGGCTGCGATGGACCCGCGCGACACGTTGGTGGCTGGCTACGAGAAGTTCTTCGCGACACACCCGCACTGGGAAGTCGAGAGAGAGCCAGGCGCAACCGAAGCGGAGCTCCGGGAGAAGTTCGCGACGAAGATGCCTGCGGCGTGTTTGACCTCGAACGGACTCCTGCCGGCGTTGGTTCGTGTTCTGAAGACTGGCGATGACGTTCGAGACGCTGTCCGTGAACGGCTGATGCCCACGCTGGCTCAGGACTACCGGACTCGACACGGCGGGGTTCTCCGCACCCCTGAGCTGCTGCGGCTCTTCTCGCAGTACTCGCGGCCCGAGGCTGTGAATCACTTCGGCGTTCAACTCGACCCACAGAGGCACAACACCGGCTTCTTCGAGGTCACGCCGCGCCACTTCATCATCATCGCGAAGCTCGACACTTCTGACGCGAAGACTGAACACCAATACGTCAACCGTCTGCGGCCAAACTTGCTCGAGTTCGAGTGGTCCAGCCAGAACAAGCAACGCCGGGACAACAACGAGGGAAGGAAAGTCACAGAACAGGCGACGAACGGTTCGCGGTTCTTCTTGTTTGTGAAACCCGGCAGTCATGATGACGCCGTGTTTCTCGGCGAGGTGAGGTTCGTTTCTGCCGAGGGCGACGGACCGATGAACGTCCTCTTCCGGCTGCCCACCGCAGTGCCCAAGCACGTGGCCGATGAGGTCGGCTTGCTGGCTGACTGAGGCACTTGCGCTGCCGATCGTCCCTGGCCAGGGTCGATCGATGCCGCTCTACCTGCGTCTCTTCCACGGCCGCGCCGACCCGTCTGACGTCCTCACCGACTGGGGCACCGACGGCCCGACCATCGGACCCTTCGACACGTACCACTCGACGTACTGCGAGGCGCTCGAGCTCTGGAATGGAGAGACCTCGTTCGAGCTCTGCACCGACCGAGCACTCGTCCACTTCGACGGCGTCTTCTACGGAGACTTCGAGATCAGCGAGACTGCCTTCTCGACGCCTGCGCTCTCGCTCGAAGCCGCAGAGCGCATGACCCAGGCCGCCGCCCGCGTCCCCTCCCACGCCGAGCCCGTCGCGCCGCTCGTTCACGTCTTCCTCGACGCCATTCGATCACAACACGGCGACGAACTCGCCCGCCGTCTCGCGCTCGCCATCACGGCTGCGCTGCGATGAACCTCTGAAAAGCGACCTTCTCAGTTCTTCCGGCACGCCATGAGGCACACGACGGCAGCACGTCGCGCCGGGATGGCTGTGATTCCCGACGCTCGGCGTCGCATCAGAGCGGAGACGCCCCCACCTGCAGCTGCACCGTCACCTCGAGCGTCGTGTCCTGCGGAGGTTGCCGACCCTTCCCTGAGAGCTCGAGCGTCATCGCTGGCTGCTTCACGTAGGGCGCGAGGTCGAGGTCCCCCACGTCGAACGTCACCGTCGAGTTCGGGGGCGCCGTGGCTGCCTGTCCGATGCCCTCCTTCTTCGCGAAGACGACGTCGCGCTGGCCCGCCGCTTTCGCGGTGAACTCCAGCGAGTCCAGGAAGTCGAACTTCGCCGCCGCAGGGCTCTTGATGCGCGCCACCAGCGACTTCACTTTCACGCTGCGCACCATCTCGCGCGTCGTCTTGTTGTTCTGGAAGTCCTGGTTCTGCGCGAAGTCGATGCTCGTGAAGCCACCAATGCTGGGAAACGCGCTCAGCAGCGCGCCGAGGGGGCTTCCCTGCACCGTGCCTTCACCCGAGAGCGTCGTCGTGAAGGTGATGGGGCCACAACCGGTGACGAAGCCAAGGAGGACGAGACCGAGGACGCGGGACATGACGCAAATGGTACCTGGCACCCCGCGCCATCGCCGCAGATTCGTCGGCTGACATCACCCCGCTGCGACCTTCGCTTCTCCGAAGAACGCTGGCGGCATCGCTCGCTCGAGTTCCCAGATGATCTGCATCGGCTTCTCCCCCTGATGAGAAACGTAACGAACGGGACCGAGGAACAGATACGGCGCCGTGGTGCCGATGGCCGTTTCTTTGGACCGGCGAACAAAGAGCAGGCTTCGCCACGACGGGTCTTGGCCAGCTCGTTGATAGCGCTTGCCAGTCTCGGAGTCGGCGCGGGTCACGCCTTGTGACTCCCAGTGAAAACGAATCGGCGAGATCGGGTAATCGTTGTACAGCGTCGTCGGCGTGAAGTGCTTCGGGTCCTTGTCGAGCGTGACGTAGAAGACGTCGGCGCACGCGGCCTCTGAGTTGTACACGCCGCCCTGCGTGCGCATGAGCTTGCCCTTTCGGAGTTCGCCAAGACCTGCGCTGATTTCGTCGCGGGAGTACGTCGCGTGAACGCGAAACGGCAACGCAGGGAGCGCATGCGTAGGTCGACGAATTCGGTCTGCCAGTAACGAGAACAGGTCCTTCAACTCCTCGACGAGGTCGCGTTCCTTCCACAACCCGGAGAAGAACCCCGGCAAGTCGGCGACCGGGGAATTCACGTAGCCCAGGATCGCGAACAACATGAGGGTGTACCGGTCGTTCACGTCCGTCGGCGGCCGCGATGAGCGCAGCCACTCGATCCAGCGACCGAGCCGCTCATGATCATCGACATGAAGCACCCGCGCGAGCGCTCGTGCAGGCTCGAACTCGAGTTGGTCACCCGGTCGTAGACCGAGCCGACGTTTCAGGTTGGCGAGCACTCGGGTGCTCTGGTTGTCACGATAGAGTTCCTCCGGCGTCAGCGCACAGGCCTCGAGAAACTCGGGCAACCGAACGTCTCCGAGGCCGCGCAAGTCTGAGAGCAGTTCGTTCGTCCTTGAGCCGAGGTGCTCTCGCACGTTGTCGAGCACGGCTTTCTGCGTCTCTCGATCGAGGCGGATTTCGCAGCCAGCGGGCAAGTGCGGGAAGCCCTCTTCGACGGCGCGCTCGACTTCGCGGCGTGTCGAGACACCGGTGAGCGCACGAAAACGTTCGTCGAATCGGAACTCCCGTCGCGCAGAACCGACGAAATCCAACACGGTGAGACACGGCTTCCCGTCTTCGCGTCGAAGCCCTCGCCCGAGCTGCTGCAAGAACACGGTCGAACTTTCGGTCGGCCGGAGGAAGAGCACGGTATTGACGGCCGGAACGTCGAGCCCCTCGTTGAACAGGTCGCGAGAGAACAGCACCTTCACCTGACCGGAGCGGAGCTGGCTCAGGGCACGTGCTCGGTCACCCGCAGGTGTTTCGCCAGAGACGGCGAGCGACGGAACCCCCTTCTTCGTGAAGAACGCTGCCATGAACTCCGCGTGCTTGACGCTCACACAGAAGCCCAACGCACGGAGCGCTTCTGGTCGTGACGTGTGTCGCTCGATCTCGCGCAGGACGGCGAGCGCCCGAACGTCGTCCGCGGTGTACAGCTTCTCGAGCGCCGCGACGTCGTAGCGCCCGGCCTTGAAGTCGACAGTCGACAGGTCAGTGCCGTCGTGGATGCCGAAGTAGTGGAACGGCACCACGAGTTCCTGGTCGATCGCGTCCCACAGGCGGAGCTCGAAGGTGATGCGGTTGTCAAACCAAGCGAGGACGTTGCGCCCGTCTGCGCGCTCCGGCGTCGCGGTCAAACCCAGCAGGGACCGGGGTTGAAAGTGCGTCAGCAGGTCTCGATAGGTATCGGCTTCCGCGTGGTGGAACTCGTCGACGACCAGCACGTCGTAGGCATCTCGCGCGAGCTGGCCGAGACGAGCGGTGTGTAACGATTGAACCGACGCAAAGACATGCCGACCAAGCACCGGCCGCTCGTCAGCGACGAGCAACTCACCGAAGTGGCCATCGCGCATCGCCGCACGAAAGGTCGCGAGGCTCTGCTTCAGCAACTCCTGCCGATGCGCGACGAACAGAAGCGATGGTCGAACGCCGTCGCGACACATTCGTGCGTAGTCGAGGGCGGCGATGACGGTCTTGCCGCTGCCCGTGGCCGCCACGATGAGGTTCCGATGGTGCCCGCGCGCTCGCTCGGCATCGAGAGCATCGAGGGCCTCCTGTTGGTGCCGATAGGGCCGAAGCTGAACGGCACGCGCGAGCGCGTCACGGTCTGAGTCGCGATGCTCCGTCGCCTCGAGGAACCGTGCGCGGTCGTACGGCTCGAACTCCCCATCGGCCCAGTACTGATCGAAGGTCGTGACGAACTTCGCGAGGATCGGTCCGTTGTCGACATTCGAGAGGCGAACGTTCCACTCGATGCCATCGAGCATCGCCGCCGAGGACAAGTTCGACGAGCCGACGAGGCCGGTAGAAAAGCCGCTGTCGCGATGAAACAGCCAGGCCTTGGCGTGCAGCCGCGTGCGACGCGTGTCGTACGAGATGCGCACGTCAGCCTTCAGTTCATTGATGAGGAACTCGATGGCTGTCGCTTCGGTCGCACCCATGTACGTCGTGGTCAAGACGCGGAGGCCACCGGGCCGACGCGCGATGAACTCGCGCAGTGCATCCATCAGCAGCCGAATGCCGCTCCACTTCACGAACGAGAGCAGCAGATCGACACGGTCGGCTGACGCGAGTTCGCGCCGCACCTCGTTTCCGACGCGCAAGTCTCGTGGGCCGTTCACGAGCAGATCGCTGTGTCGAAGCGGCAGGCTTGGTCGTGCGACTTCTCCAGTACCGAGCCGCTTCTCCGACGCGCGCGTGATGGCGAGCAGCAACTCAGCGGGGTTCGTCAGCCAGTCGTCGCGAGAGACGCCAGACTGCGTTGAGGTCTCGCCGAGCACGCCGAGGACCTTGTTCGCGAGGTCGACCTGCGCCTCGAGCTGGCCCTCGCCGGGGAGCGCGCGGAGTGCCTTGAGCGCCGCGTCGTGGAGCAACCTCGCGAGGACGTGCGGCGCCGCATCCTTCGTGAGCGCCTCACGAATCGTCGCTGAGCCTTCGAGACGCTCGAGCGCAGCCGCCAGCTCCTCGGTGATGACGGACTCGTAGAGCCCAGGGACAAGTTTCACCGCGCCAGGCTACGGCAACCCCAATCGTCACTCGAGCTCTGGATCTCGGCTTCGTCCCTGGCCAGGTTCGATCGATGCCGCTCGGCCCACTGTCGCCTACCGGCGCCAATGCCGAACGCCAGTGAAGGCCTGGCACAGGTCCACCGGCCCGAAGGGGCGGACCTCGCCGAAGGGCGAGCAGTTGTAGTCGGGGCTGCTGCGCGGCCCCGGCGCCACCGCGAGCCCGTCGCAGCGCAGCAGGTTCCACACCGACTCGAACATCGAGCGGCAGGACGCGAGGCTGAGGTAGTACTCGGTCGGCACGCACCCCGTCCAACCCATGCCCTGAGAGGCGATGTCCTGGTTGAAGCGATAGTATTCGGTGGCGCTGATGCACATCGCGTTCACCGACGCGTCGCCCGCCACCAGGCCATCGATGGGTTCCCGAGTGGGCGTCGGATTGGGCGCGGTGGACCAGGCGAAATCGGTGAAGGGCAGGGCCGCCAGGTTGGCCGCGCCCAGGAAGCATGGCGCCGTGGGTGAGGGCGAGGTGCACGCGTTCACCGTGGTCGAGTTGAAGCGCGGCATGTTCACCCCACCCACCGCCGCGGCCACCAGCGTCCAACCGCCGCCGTTGGTCGTCATGTCGCAGTACGCGGTGAACGGGGCCAACGGGCCGGCGCCGTCCGCATCGAGCGTGTAGCTGCCACTGGGCGACGTGGGCGCCGCCTGGCGGAGCTGCAGGCAACTCCTCGGAGCGCTCGAGCACGTCGCGCCGCTGTAGCCACCCGCGCACACGCAGGTGAACGCGTTCACCCGGTCCATGCACACGCCGCCGTTGAGGCACGGATTCGGCGCGCAATCGTCGATGTTCGTCGCGCAGGTCGCGCCGCTGTAACCGGCCGCGCACGCGCACGTGAAGGCGTTGATTCCGTCAGTGCACGTTCCACCGTTCAAGCACGGGTTCGGCGCGCACTCGTTGATGTTCGTCGCACACGTCGCGCCGCTGTAACCGGCCGCGCACGCGCAGGTGAAGGCGTTGACGCCATCGGTGCACGTTCCTCCGTTCAAGCACGGGTTCGGCGCGCACTCATTGATGTTCGTCGCGCAGGTCGCGCCGCTGTAACCGGCCGCGCACGCGCACGTGAAGGCGTTGACGCCATCGGTACACGTTCCGCCGTTCAAGCACGGGTTCGGCGCGCAGTCGTTGATGTTCGTCGCACACGTCGCGCCGCTGTAGCCCGGAGCGCACGCGCACGTGAAGGCGTTGACCCCATCGGTGCAGGTCCCACCATTGGCGCACGGATTGGCGGCACAATCATCGATATTGGTCGCGCACGTCGCGCCTGAGTAGCCGGCCGAGCATGTGCAAGTGAAACCATTGACGCCATCCGTACACAGGCCACCGTTCAGGCACGGATTCGGAGCGCAATCATCGATGTTGCCGTCACAGCGATTGCCCCTGAATCCCGCCGCGCACGCGCAGGTGAACCCATTGACCCGGTCCGTGCAGGCGCCGCCATTCAGACACGGATTTGGCGCGCAATCATCGACGTTGGTCGTGCACGTCGAGCCGGAATAGCCCGCTGCACAACTGCATGTGAAGGCGTTGATTCCGTCGGCGCACGTCCCGCCGTTCATGCAGGGGTTGCCCGCGCACTCGTCGACGTTCGTCGCGCAGGTCGCGCCGGTGTACCCAGGCGCACAGACAC
Source organism: Myxococcaceae bacterium (assembly GCA_040400045.1). Lineage (GTDB taxonomy): Bacteria > Myxococcota > Myxococcia > Myxococcales > Myxococcaceae > Xiheimicrobium. The sequence continues at coordinate 93,636 of JBBAQZ010000024.1, read as the reverse complement.
ATGAGAAGCCTCCGGCGGACAGGGTGCACGTCCCGCCGTTCATGCACGGCGAAGCTGTACACGCGTTGCCCGCGTCCGGAAGGCCTGCGTCCGGAAGGCCCGCGTCCGGAAGGCCCGCGTCCGGAAGGCCCGCGTCCAGAAGGCCCGCGTCCAGAGGGCCCGCGTCCGGAAGGCCCGCGTCGGACACCGAAGCACCTCCGTCTCGACTGGTATCGGGGTCGACGACCGCAGCACCGTTACACGAGAGAAACGCGATACAACTCATGGCTGCGGTGAGACGCACGAAGGACTTTTGCATGTTGAACCTGTTCTGCTGAGGAACCGACCGAGGAGCTCGCGGGACGCGACTCGCGAGGTGAACAAGACTGCGTTTCGCACGGGGATGCAGGGTACGCGAGTGTGCGGAGGCAGGTCGCGGCTCCTCATCACGGAGGACAAACCCAGGTGACGGTCGACATGGCTCCGGCGAACACCCGTGTTCGCAGGCGCGTCGGCTGTGCCTCCGGCCACCCGAACCCGGCCGCACACGCTCGCGACGGGTGGGCGATGGTCACCGTCGAGTCGCCGGGAGGCACGGCGTAGAACCCCGCAGGCCCGCCGTCCGTCGAAGCCTTGAGCGATGGGTTCGGAAAGGCGGCGCCAGCACCGTAGACAGGACCCCGGGCTGCCGAAGCTTCGATCGCCGCGGTGAACTCCGCGACCCTGACCTCCCGCTTTTCGAAGTCGTCATACGCATTCACGAGGAGAATTCCTTTCGTGTCGTCTCGTGGGGAGCCAGCCATGGCCGAGAACAGGTCTGCCGTTGACTGCTCGAGGAGCCGAAACACGCCGACATCGAAGCTCTCGGTCGGGGTCTTCATCGTCATGTAGGTGGTGATGTGCAATGGCATCGAACACTTCAACATCATCTCCAGGTTCGGTGGCACCGGCAGGCTGATCTTCCCGTCAGGCCCCGCGAGCGCGCAGGGGATGTCGTCGCGACCCTCGACGCACACCTCGATTCCGTTCAGCGGGTAGCGCAGAACCGCATCGAGGAACTGGCCCTTCATGAGAACCCGGCCCTCGAAAGGCGAGGGGCTGCTTCCACAGGCCGCGAGCACAAGCGTGAGCAGCGCGGCCAGGGCTCGTCGATTCACGGAACACCTCCGTTGGGCGATGCAACAGGTTGAGGGCTGCCATACAGAACGCCCACCTTGAATTGCGCGATGGTGCTGCCAAGCCCTGCGGCGCCACCCGCCGTACCGACCGTCAGCAGTGGGTGGACGACCGCCAACTCGGGCAGGACGGTCAGGCGCTCTCCGAGTCGCAAGGCATAGCCGACGCTCCCGCCAAGGCCGAGGCCGTAGACCGACGCCGAATTCCCACCGGACGCGCCGGTCAACACCAACAGGTTCTGCACCCTCGCGCTGAACACCAGCTCGTGCCCCTTCTCCATCTTGAAACCAACCAGAACGGGAACGGCGAAGCTCAAGACTCCGAGCGTCGAGCCTGCAGCTGGAATCGCGAGACCGCCCACGGTCGGCGCCAGCGAAACGACTGGCCGACGGCCACCGCCTCGCGTGAAGCGGAACTTCGATTGAAACTCGAGCATCGAGTAGCCAAGCCGAACTCCGACGTCGACATGGTCCGCCACCCCGTAGCGAAAGGCGGCGTCGAAGTGGGGGTAGGCGAGCACGCCCCTCGTCCCGCTCGAAGAAGAGGCCAGTTGGGCACCGGGCTCGACTCCGATTTCGTACCGCCCCTTCCCGAGCGTCTCAGCGGTTTGCACACCGCCCACCGAGGCGCAGCCAGTCAGCGCAAACGCGATGAAGCTCAGGGTCCGGTTCATTCGGGGCACCCTACGCCGCGTTCTCGACCCAGGCCGCTTTTTCTGTCGGAGCTTGCGAAACAACACAGCACCCACGGAAGGAGGAACAAAGCAGCGCACCAGGACGGCATGCCCACACCCGCTGCGCCAGAAGCACCCAGGACCGTCAGCGGCGCGGCGAGCGCTGGGCTCGATGACGGTGGAGCGCGTGTCAGGAGGCGAGGAGCAGCTCGACGCCGCCCCCCTCGACCCGAACCATCACGCGGCTGAGCGCGCTCCCGGCAGGCCCTCGCTCGTCGGCAGGCTCCCCATCGCCGGCACCTGCGGCCACGACTCGAACGTCTTCCCCACCAGCGGCGCGACGTGGTGCCCGAGAATGTTGGCGCTCTCCATGATGGTGAGCAGCCCCGAGCCCGGGTGCGTGCCACCGCCAACCCAGTACAGCCCGCTCACGTGCGGCGACTTCACCTTCGGACGCAGCGGCCCCAATTGCAGCCAGGTGTGTGAGAGGTTGAAGACGGCTCCGCGGAAGACGTTGAACTCGTCACGCCACGTCTCGGCGGTGAAGGCGCGCTGCTCGACGATGTGCTTCGCCACGTCCTTCGCGCCGACCTTCTCGAGCCACTGCGGCACCTTCTTCGTCAGCTCTGCCTCGATGCGCTTCCAATCGTGCGGCCTGCCGGTGTTCGGCGTCGGCACCAGCACGTACATCGTCGAGTGCCCCTTCGGCGCACCGGCTGGGTCGCTCACCTGCGGATTGACCGCGTAGAACGGAGGGTCCTCGAGGTCGGCCTGGTGGTCCTCGAGCGAAGCGCGGTCGGTCCGACGGGCCGCGTTCGAGAGGTAGATGAGGTGATGCGGCAGCTCGCGGTAGACCGTGTCGAGGCCGAGGTAGAGCATGAAGGTGGAACAGCTGTACTTCGCCTTCCCCAGGCTCTGGTTCGACAGCCGCGTGCCGTCTCGCCACCGCTCCGGCACCAGGCGCTGCGCCGCGTACGGCAGGTCGGCGTTCACCACCACGACGTCGGCCTTCAGCACTTCGCCTGACGCCAGCAGAACCCCCTTCGCGACGCCGTTCTCGACGAGCACCTCGTCGACGGGCTCCGACATGCGAAACGTCGCGCCCAGGTCTTCCGCGCACCGCTTCATGCCCCTGGCCAGCTCCCGGAAGCCGCCCATCACGTGCCACACGCCGAACGCCAGCTCGATGAATGGAATGACGCCGAACACGCTGGAGCACGTCCTCGGGTGAAGCCCGAGATACTTCGACGGATAGCTGAACGCGTACGAGACCCGGTCGTCGTGAAAGAAGTCGTCGAGGTGCGAGTAGAGCGTCTGCCACGGCTTGAACCTGAGCGTCGGGAGCAGCCGCATCGGGTTGTAGTAGCCAACGTCGTCGGCCGGGTGGGCCAGGAACTTCTCGTACGCGACGAAGTACTTCTGCCGCGAGAACTCGAACCACTTCTCGTAGGCGGGCACCAACGACGGGTTGAGCCGCGCCAGCTCGGCCTTCATCTTCGTCTGGTCCCAGTGCGTGTCGAGGCGAGAGCCATCCCAGAAGTGCAGCCGCGTGTTCTCCGGCAGCCGCTTCAACGTCACGTAGTCTTCGATGCGCTTGCCAGCGCGGCGGAAGATGCCCTCGACCACCTGCGGCAGCTGCATGATGCTCGGGCCCGTGTCGACGCTGTACGCGCCCATGGTGAGGCCGCGCATGCGCCCGCCGGGAATCGCTTCCTTCTCGACGACGGTGACCTCGAGCCCAAGGCCCGCGAGGTTGATGGCCGCTGAGAGCCCGCCAGGACCGGCTCCGACGATGAGCGCTTTCATGGACGGTCTGCTAGCGGCCACCGGCCCCGGATTCACTGGTTTCTGAACGTTCGCCAAAGCTCGCGAAAGACGGGGCCGACGCGGAAGCGTCAGGCGTCGGCGAGGCGGTCGCACGAAGGCTGCGCGTGGCCCAGCGTCGAAGCGGTCTGCACCAGGTCGGCCCGCGTGAAGACGGTCGAGCGCATGCTCAGCAGCACCTGCACCACACGCTTCTGGAACCCACGACGCTCGATGGCGCGCACCTCGATGGGGATCAGCTCGCTGGTGACGGCGGCTTCGGCCAGCACCGCGTTCACCAGGTGCGTGTGCACCACGTCGCTCTCCAGCGCGGCAGCGAAGTCCTGCAGGCGCGCCGAGGTCCACTGCGCCCACGGCTGGTCGACCCACGACAGCTGCGCCGAGGCGAGGTGGAGCTGGTCGTTGAGGCTCGACAGAAGGTCGACGCACACCAGCGCCACGGGCCCATCTTCAGCCTTCAGGGCCTGGACCACTGACGCGGCGCCGAGCCGGGGAAGCGCCTCCTCGAGGGCCTGCTGGAGCGAGTCACCTGCGCTCAGCCGGGCCTCGAGCACCGCTCCAAACGTCAGGCCCTGCCCCCAGAGCTTCTCCGGAAGACACTGAATCCACTTGGAAAGTCGGGGCGCCAGGCGCGGCAGCATGCCCTCATTGTCCCGTCAGGCCGCCGCACGTTCGCTGGGGCTTCTGTCAGGAGCGTTGACGAAACAGCCTGCTCATCCCCCCGGCGCCCCGAGCACCGCCTGCAACGCCTTCGCGCCCTCGTCCCACGCGAGCGCTGCGGCGAGCCCCAGCGCCACCCTCGCCACTTCGGCTGCCTGCGGGTCGGCCTGCTGCACCAGCACCTTCACCAGCGAGACGAGCTGACGGGCCTGGAAGAGGAAGTCTCCGCCCTCTTCGGCCGTCGACGCCGCCATGCTGAACCACTGCGTCGCGTCCCCGAACGCCTGGGTCTGCATCGACAGCGCGCCGAGGTTGGCCATCACCCTCGCAGCGTGGAGGGGCGCTTTGGCCACCTTGAAGCGCTCGCTCGACGACACCAACCACGTGCGGGCGCGGGCCGGCTGATGCTCGGCCAGGAAGAGCGCTCCGATGCGGGCCTCGACGCGCCCACGAAAGTCCACCTCGCCGAACCAGGAGGCCAGCGGCAGGAACGGCTCGGCCAGGGCGAGGGCCTGATGCCAGGAGTCCAACGCACGGACGTTGTCGTTGGCTGCCTCGCACGCCAGCGCCAGCGCGCCCAACACCGCGGCGCGAACCGGGTGGCTCTTCGAGTGCGCCAGCGCCTCGGCCAACGCCTCGCTCGCCTCGTCGGGTTTGCCCTCGACCTCGAGCACCTTCGACCGCGCGAAGCTCAGCTCGGCGTCGGGCGGAGCGCCTCGAGGGTGCGCGTCGAGCCCTTCATCCAAGGCGCGGCGTGCGCCGGCCGCGTCCCCGAGCGTCAACCGCGTCACCGCGACGCGAGCCCAGAGCTGAAGGCGCGTCGAGAGCACCACGCCGCTGTCCCGCTGCGGGTGACGCCCCAGCGCGCGGGCCATGCCTTCCTGCGCTCGCGCCGACAACTCGAAGTCACGCGCCGCGGCGGCCCTGGCGGCCACCTCACGCCATTGGGTGCCCGCCCGCTGCGGTTCCTGGGCACGCTCGAGCAGCATCGCGAGGCGCGCGGCGGTCGCGAGCGATGGGCGGCCAGACGCCTCGATGGCCGTGAGCGCGCGCTGGGCGAGCCCGGGCCCCGACACAGGAGCCGACGCGACGAGCGCCTCGAACGCCCCCGCCACCGACGCGCGCCCGGCCCCCGTTCCCACCAACACCCGCGCGGCCACGGCCCGCGGCCACAGCTCCTGCGCGAGGCCGGGCAACACCCGCGCGACGGCGGCCGCGTCGGCCTGTTCTCCCAGGAGCCAGACGGCCTCGAGCAGCCTTCTGCAGCGCGCCCCTTCGGCCTCCAGCCGCTCCTTCGGCAGGAGCTCGGGGGACACCGTCGGCACCGCGCCTTCGAGGGCGAGCGAGTCTCCTTTCGGGCGGAGCGCGCCCCGGGCGATGGACAGCAGCAGCAGCTCGACGACGAGGCCGGGGAGCCCACCCGTGCGCGTGCGCAGCGCATCGCGAAGCTCGGGCAGCGCGACGCCGAGCGCCGTCGTCAGCACCCCGTCCACCTCCGCCGCCGTCAACACCGGGAGCGTCAGCAGCGCCTCGACGGGTAGCGTGGCCGCCTGCTCAGCCGTCGTCAGCGCGACCACCAGCTCTCGGCGCGTGGGCGTTCTCAGCAACTCCCTGACGACCTCGACCGAGCTGGCGTCAGCCTGGTCGAGCCCATCGAACACCAGCACCCGGCGACGCCCCTGCGCGAGCTCGGCCAGGAGCAACCGGAGCGCATCGACGACCTGCCGCGAAGAGAATGGCGCCGGCGTGGGCGCGAGCTGCAGCGCGACCAACACCGCCTCGCGGCGAATCGGGGCGACGCCCAGCGCATTCATCGCGGGCCCCAGCGCCTCGTGACGCGCCTCGAACGGCACCTGACAGAGCTGACAGACGAGCTCGGCGAGCGCCGAGAGCGGGCGACCGTTTCCCCGGAGCGACGACGTGAAGCCGACCAACGTGTCGAGGGCGTGCGCGCGGCGTGCGAGTTCCTGCGCGAGGTGGGTGCGGCCGGCGCGTCGTGGGCCGGTGACGATGACGGGCGCCACCGGGGCGGTCCCGAGCGACGACACGCGCAGCTCGAACAGCTTGAGCAGCGGGTCGAGCCCCACGCTGGGAAGGCCCTGCACGAGGACCGGCTTGCGCGAGGTGAGCTGGACGTCGCTGTGCGTCGCGGTGGTGGCGACGAGGTCCGAGACGCCGAGCGCGAGGTTTCGCGCCAGCAGGCACTGGCCGGGCAGGGCGCGCCGCAGCAGCCACGCGAGCTGGCTCAACCCATCGCCTTCGACAGGCGCGTCGGGGTCCGCGCGCAGGCGGCTCCCCGCGATGGCGAGCTTGAGCGATGGTGCGTCGGGCCGCACGTCGGCGAGCGCCTCGAGACGCTCTCTCAGCTCCTGCGCGGCCAGCACGCACGCACCTTGAGAGCCAGGGCCGAAGAACACGACGGTGGCGCCAGCGCTGTCGATGGCATCGAGCGCTCCGCGGTTGTTCAGCGAGACGTCCGTGACGAGCGTCACCAGCTCGCTGAGGCTCTGCGGCGTCCTGGCCCGCACCCACTCGACGCCGAGCAGCCAGGCGATGGGCATCGAGTCGGGGAGTGTGGCGCGCACCTCCTCGAAGCGCGCGACGCGCTCGGGGCTCAGGGGAAAGCCAAGCTTCCCCATCAGCTCGCCGATGCGACCGACCCGGCCATCCGGGGCGCGGGGTGGGGCCAGCGCACCGGGCACGAAGGCAGGCGTGAAGGCGGTGCTCCCCAGTGGCCTCGGCTCGCTCATGTGAGGGAGCAGGGGTGCAATCGCAGCGGGCGGAACAGGGGCGACGGGCTGCGGCGGTGCGGTGACGAGCGACCCGATGCGTGGACGCAGGACAGACTC
>JBBAQZ010000024.1:34555-86375 GCA_040400045.1 Myxococcaceae bacterium | reverse complement strand
CGGGCTGCGGCGGTGCGGTGACGAGCGACCCGATGCGTGGACGCAGGACAGACTCGCTCGAGGTGGGAACAAACGGCGGTGCCCCTTCGAGCGAGAGGGGTCTGGCGTCGTCGATGCGAAGCCCCGGCGTCACGACCGAAGGCGGCTGCGGCGTCACGGTGACCGGCTTCGCCACGTCGATGCGCAAGGCGTTCGACGGCGTCACGACCGAAGGCGGCTGCGGCATCACGGTGACCGGCTTCGCCACGTCGATGCGCAAGGCGGCGTTCGCGACGGGGGCAATCGACTTCGGCGCGTCGATGCGCGGCCCCGCGAACTTCGGAGTCGCGACTGACGCTGAGGGCATCACGGCCTCGGGTGGTGTTGGCGCTGGCACGGCGTTACCGGGGTCTGTCGGCGGCTCGGCGTCCAGCAAGCCGGGCTCCTCGAGCAGCGGCGCCGGCTCGAAGTTCCGCTCGAAGATGCCCATCACGTTGAGGGCCTGAACCGCGAACGCGACGCGAACCCCCGGCTTCCCATGCTCGTCGCTCTCGAGGCTCTCGACCTCGGCGTTCACCTGCTGGCGTTTCTGGCCGACGACGAACTCGAGCGTGACCGCCTCGCCCATGTCGGGAGACGCCTGGGTGGGCACGAAGGCGCTTCGAGACGCCGCCGCGGCGCTCCAGAAACGCAGGAACTCGTCAGATGATGGGAACCTCAGCTGGAACGACGCCACGGGGTCGTCCCTATGCCAGAGCGCCACCTGAGATCACGCGCCGCGCAGCACCATCGTCGCGCGCGAGCCGGGCGCGGAAGACGAGGCCGGGGAGCGGCTCGCGCAGATGGTCGACCCTCGGCACCGCTTCAGAGACCGGCCTGCCATTGACTCGGAAGTCCCCGTCCCGGTCGCCTGCTCGTCGGCGAGGAAGACGTGGCCCTCGTCGCGGCGCACCGCGCGACACGCGCACCAGGAGCGGGACCTGACCCCTCGGCGTGGCGCCGAGGCATGCGTCGCCCGCGTGCCCGGGTCACGAGCCTCGGCGCGCAGGACGCGCGATTTCGCGTCAGCTCGCCGCGGGGCTCGCGCCTGTCGGCAGTGGAGCCGCCGCCACCGCGCCGGCCGGCAACGGCTTCTGATCCTCACGCAGCGCCGCGACGAACGTGTCGTGCACCATCAACGCGTGCTCGCCAGCCGTCTCTTCCTTCCACCCCTTCGTGTCGATGGGGGGCAGCACGTCGACGTCGAGCTGCATCGGCTTGAACTGGAACTTCCCTGCTTGCCAGTTGTGGTGCGAGCCGTGGACGACGACGGGCACCACGGGGAAGCCGGTCGCGATGGCGATGTGTACGAAGCCCTTCTTGAACGGCAACAGGCGACCGTCCCGCGCGCGCGTGCCCTCGGGGAAGATCCAGATGCCGAGGCGATTCTTCTGCATGAAGGTCGCCATGTTCTTCAGCGTCTCGACGGCCTTGCCGGTGTTGTTGCGGTCGAGGAGCAGGTGCCCCGAGATCCACGCGAGCTGGCCGTAGAACGGCACCTTGACGATCTCCTTCTTGAAGACGCCGCAGGCGCCGTAGGGCGCCATCCAGATGCCGGAGAACGCGTCGAGCGTGCTGGCGTGGTTCATCACGAAGATGGCCGGCATCGAGCCGGTGAGCCGTTCCTTCCCGTTCACCTTCATCGTCACGCCGGCGAGGAAGACGATGCCGCGACCGACGGTGTGTCCCCACCAGTTGCAGACGTAGATGCGCGCGAGGCGGAACGGCAGCAGGAACACGCACACCGTCATCACGATGATCGTCATCACCATGATGAAGATGAAGCCGAGGATGAAGCGGATCAGCGAGACGAAACGCGACATGCAGGCACTCTCTCTCGCCAAGCGTCACGCTGGCGTCACGGCGCTTTCAAACCGGTCGTCACTCGCCCAGGTAGGCCTTGCGGATGTCTTCACTGGCGAGCAGCTCCTGCCCGCCGCCCTGCATCACCAGGGTGCCGGTCTCGAGCACGTAGGCCCAGTGCGCGAGGTTGAGCGCGAGGTGGGCGTTCTGCTCGACGAGCAGAATCGACATGCCGGCCGCGTTCACGTCCCGGAGGATTCGGAAGATGGTCTGCGTCACCTGCGGCGCGAGGCCGAGCGAGGGCTCATCGAGCAGCAGCAGCGTCGGGCGCGACATCAGCGCGCGTGAGATGGCGAGCATCTGCTGCTCACCGCCCGACAAGGTGCCGGCGAGCTGCTGGCGACGCTCCTTGAGCACCGGGAAGAGCGCGAAGCTCTTGTCGAGGTCCTGCTGGATCTCCGCGGTGTCCTTCCGCAGCCAGGCGCCGAGGTCGAGGTTCTCCTGCACGGTGAGGTTGGGGAAGATGCCGCGGCCTTCCGGCGCGTGCGCGAGGCCCTTCGCCACCACCAGGTTGGCCTTCATGCCGGTGATGTCGGCCCCGCCAAGCCGAATGGAACCCTTCGCCGGCTTCACCAGGCCGCTGATCGCCCGCAACGTCGACGTCTTGCCCGCGCCGTTCGCGCCGATGAGCGCGACGACCTCGCCCTTGCCCACCGACAGGGTGATGCCCTTGAGCGCGCTGATGGGGCCGTACGAGACCGACAGCTCCCCGACGTCGAGGAGCGGCTCGCGCTGCGCCCGGGTGCCTCGCGCTTCAGGCTGCATGGACCGGCGCCTCTCCGAGGTACGCCTCGATGACCTTCGGGTCCTTGCGCACGGCGGCCGGGTCGCCCATCGCGATGGTCTCACCGTGGTCGAGCACCGTGAGGTGTTCGCAGATGCCCATCACCAGCTTCATGTCGTGCTCGATGACCAGGATGCCGAGCGAGAACTGGTCGCGCAGCTGGCGGATCAGCACCATCAGGTCGGCCTTCTCACGGGTGTTCATGCCGGCGGCGGGCTCGTCGAGCAGCAGCACCTTCGGCTTCGTGCCCAGCGCGCGCGCGACCTCGAGGCGGCGCTGCTCTCCGTACGGCAGGCTCGCGGCGAGCTCGTCACGGCGGTGCGACAGGCCCATCACCGCGAGCAGCTCTTCCGCCTTCGTCGTCAGCGCCGTCTCTTCGCCAAGGAAGCCCGGCGTGCGCAAGAACGCTCGCCACCAGTCGCGGTAGTTGTCGGTCGCGTCCATCGCGGCGCCGAGGGCCCGCTGCACGGCACCGCCACGCTTGAGCGCCTGAACGCGCCCCGTGTCGAACCACGGCTTCGTCTCGGCGAGAATGGCGATGCGCACGTTGTCGAGCGCGGTGAGCTGCTTGAAGAGCCTGATGTTCTGGAAGGTGCGCGCGACACCGAGGCGGTTGATTTGAAACGGCCGCTTCCCGTTGATGCGCTCGCCCGCGACGATGACGTCACCTTCGCTGGGCGGGTAGACGCCGGTGAGCGTGTTGAAGGCCGTCGTCTTGCCTGCGCCGTTGGGGCCGATGAGCCCTTTGAGTTCACCGCTCGAGATGGTGAGCGAGAAGTCGGTCAGCGCCTTGAGGCCACCGAACCGAATCGAGACCTTCTTCGCCTCGAGCAAGGGGGCGGTCATTGCGCTGACGCTCCGACGCTGGGCACGAGAGGCTTCACGGGTCGGCGCTCCTACACCAGCCCTCGACGAGGGGAAACCGCGACGGACGCAGCCATGACGCTCGAGGACCTGCTCAGGCGGTCGCGCGCTTCTTCCGCCGGCCCCACAGGTCCCACGCCTCGTGGGTCCCGAAGATGCCCTGCGAGCGCGTGAGCATGATGACGACCAGCAGCGCGCCGTAGATGGGCATGCGGATCTGATCGACCTTCTGCGCGAGCGAGGCGTCACCGCCGCCGAGCTGCAGGAACAGCGTGCGCAACCCTTCCGGCAACAGGGTGAGAATGACCGCCGCGACGATGGCCCCGGTGGTGCTCCCGAGCCCGCCCGCGACGATCATCACCACCACCTCCATCGACTTCACGAAGGTGAAGGAGCCCGGGTTGATGATGGGCACGAAGTGCGCGAACAGCCCGCCCGCGATGCCGGCGAAGAAGCTCGACACCACGAAGGCGCGCACCTTGTAGCTGGTGGTGTCGACGCCCATCGCCTCGGCCGCGACCTCGTCTTCCCGAATCGCCTTCAGGCTGCGCCCGTGGGACGAGCTCGCCAGGCGCTTGGCCAGCAGCACCACCATGAAGACCCAGAACCACACCATGAAGAAGCTCGAGTGCTGCGGCACGCCTGAGACGCCGAGCGCTCCGCCGAACTGGCCGATGAAGCTGCCGATGAGCGACAGGCCGGGAATGCCGTCGAAGCCCTTCGAGATGCCGTCGGAGTTCTGGATGATGACGCGAAGAATCTCTCCAAAGCCGAGCGTCACGATGGCCAGGTAGTCACCGCGCAGGCGCAGGCTGGGCAGCCCGACGAGGAAACCGAACAGCCCGGCCGACACGCCGCCGATGAGCAGCGAGCTGACGAAGAAGAGCTGATCCGACGCGACGGGCCCGAGGAAGCCGAGTTGATCATCCTTCAGCAACAGCGACGTGGTGCCCGACACGTACGCGCCGACCGCCATGAAGCCCGCGTGCCCGATGCTGAACTGGCCCGTCATGCCGTTGATGATGTTCAACGAGACGGCGAGCACCACGTTCACGCCGACCAGCGACGCCAGGTAGACGAAGTACTGCGACGAGCCCAGCACCAGCTGGAGCACACCGAGCACCACCACCGCTGCGAGGATCGGCAGGAAGGACTTCACGCACCGCCGCCTCTACACCAGTGCCGGGACGGCGCCACCTCACTTCACGAACTGCCGGATGACCTCTCGCACGCCGTCGTCGTTGAGCAGGTCGGCGTGCTCGGCCTTCGTGTTGACGACCTGCGCCTCGATGGGCTTCGGAGGCACCGCCCGCACGGTCAACACACTGCCGTCACCATCCCCACGCGTCGGGGACTTCAGGTCGACGGAGCCGTCGGCCCTCACCCGCCACGCCTCGACCGTCGGGCGCCCGGTGCCCACGATGGCGAGCGCCTTCCACGCCGGCGCGGGCCCGGTCTCGTCACCCATGCCTGCCCAGAAGTCGTGGTGCTCGCTGAGTCGCTGCGTCAGCTGCGCGACGTACGCCGGGTTGTCTCGCACGGTCTGCTCCGCGAAGAGGCCCCACTGACGCTGGCTCCACGCGGCGGCCTGGTACGCGGGCACCTCGACGGGAGCGCCTGCCTCGTTCACGAAGAAGTCCGGCTGCGGGCCCAGCAGCTGCCACGAGGCAGGGAACGTCAGCAACGCCTCGGCCGAGACGAGCGCCGTGTTGTTCGCCGTCGGCGTTCCGAGCTGCAAGTCGTCCCACTGGCCCGGCCCACCCTGGAAGGGCGTGCCCACGAACGCGACCTTCACCACCGCCGCGCGGACCGCCTCGGGCCCCGTGCGCAGACACGACAACGACACCAGCCCGCCCATGGAGTGCGCGACGAGCCGCACCCGCTTCCCCGGACCGAGGGCCTCGATGCGCGCACACAGCCCGCGCCCGCTCTCGCGAATGTCGCGACGCCAGTCGTACGCGAACACCATGAAGCCGGGCAGCTCGGTCTTCGCCCAGTCCATCCACGACGCGTAGGGGTTCTGGTCGAGGAGCAGCGGAATCGCGGTGAGGCGCGTCAGCGGCCCCGTGACGGTGAGCGGGCCATACTTCGGGAAGTCCCGCTGGCCCTCGAACGGAAACGCGAGAGAACGTTCACCCTTCGACAGCCCGTCGCCGACCGAGACGTACGCGAGCTCACCGCCTTCCGTCGCGAGGAAGCTGCCGCGGTAGCCGTGCAGGAAGATGGTGACGTCGTCACCGGTCGGCGGGAGCAGCACGGGTTGCGGCGCGATGCAGGCAGCGCTGCTGAAGAGACAGGCGAGGACGACGGAGCGCATAGGGCTGACGTCGTAGCGCCCCCTCGGCCACGGCGCTGACGAATCACGTCACCACGGATCGCCGTTTCAGGCCCCGCCTCAGGCGCGCACCTTCAAGCGGCTCCAGTCGACGACCGGAACCCGTTGCGGCGCGATGCGGTACTCCACCTGACGGCGCACCCCGATGATGTCGCCGCCCACCTCGACGGGCACCTCGCGATCGAACTCCATGCGGCAGTGCGTGAGCAGGAAGTCGTGGCTGTGCGGAATCGGGTGCACCCCGCGCCACAGGTCCGGAATGCGGAAGGTCGCCTGCGCCGCCGTCCCCGAGTACACGCGCGCGTGCATGAAGCCGGGCATGGTGCGGGCGAAGTGGAGCGCCTTCAGCCCGAAGCCCAGCTCCATCGTCGTGCCAGCTCCCGCGACGCCGTACGGCCCGTCGTAGAGCACCACGCCCGGCCCGCTGTTCGGCATTTCGACCGGGTTGCCGTGCGGGTCGAAGGTGAAGGCCTTCTCGCCCAGGTTCGTCACGCGCACCTGCGGCCGCTTCTTCGCGAGCAGGTTGCGGGGAATCGTGCGGCCAAACAGCGAGGTGAAGTACCCCAGCTCGCCTTCGACGATGCGCTTGAAAGCGCCCGGCGCCGACGTGCGCTGTACCTTGTAGTCATGAAGAATCTCGGCGCCCCAGCCGGCGTCCGCGAACGGCGTCAGCCGGCCTTCCACCTCGAGCAACGAGAAGTCATTCGTGGGCACCGAGGCGTCTCCGCGCTCCACGACGCGTTGCATCGTCTCGAGCGCCGCACGCGGAGAGGGCGCGTTGGTGCCGATGGCCCACGCGTTCCCCGTCCCAAGCGGCACCAGGCCGAGGACGGGGAAGGTGAGGCCCCGCGCGCGCATGGCGTCGAGGATGCCGATGGCCGTCCCATCACCGCCACCCGACAGCACCACGCCGGGCGCGATGCCCCGGGCGGCGTCGTCGACGAAGGCCTCCACGTCGCTGACGTCGCGGGTCGCCACCACCTTCGAGCCAGGCAGCACCTTCCGCGCCCATTGGGCAAACCGCTCCGAGCCCCTGCGCGCGTTCAGATTCACCACGACGGCGATGTCCATGCCCGTACTCGTAAGCGCCCACTGTCATCGGCCTGTCATCGCGCCCTGCCCGTTCGTGACCGATGGTTTCGGGCCGCGCGGTTTCGAGGGGTTGGACAACGCCGACAAGCACTCGAACGCGGGGTTCACGGACGTAGAGTCGGGCACCCATGGCTCCTTCGGAAGCGAGATTCAGAGACGTCTTCAACGTGCTCGAACGACACATCGAGCTGCACTTCGGCATCCCGGTTCGGATTCGCGACGTGCCCAACCCCTTTACCGGGGACCTCGACGGCGCCGAGATTCACGTCGACTTCGCGGAAGACGTCGAGAGCGCGCTCTTCATCATCGCCCACCTCTTCGGCCACACCGTGCAGTGGAATACGTCCGAGGCCGCGCGCGAGCTCGGCTACCGCCTGTTCCCCGACCCGTCCGAGGAGCTGCTCCAGCGCCTCTTCGCGTACGAGCTCGAGGCCTGCCAGTTCTCGATGCAGCTCTTCCACGAGGCAGGCGTCACGGACCTCGACCAGTGGCTTTCCGACTATTCGGCCTGCGACTTCGCCTATCTCGTCGATTTCTACCGGACTAATCAGAAGAAGGACTTCAGGTCGTTCTGGCGCGACGGAGCCCCGCTTCTGACGCCCAAGCCGATCCCCCACTTCCAGCCCACCAAGTGGGTCTCGCGGTGGGCGGGAATCGTCGTCTAGGCCCTGTAACTACTCGCTTTCATTGCGACCAGGTCTCTTTGCGCATGGGAGCGACCCCGAGTGTCTTTCGGCTGCGCGCACATCGGGGGGGAGGCACTGGATCCACCCCCCACCTTGTCGTAGAAATGCACACCTCATGAGGGAGCCCGGGATGACGACCAAATCGGTGGCATTGCTCGTGTTGTCGGCTGCAGCCCTGGCCGCGTGTGACGGCTGCAACAAGCGAGGCCCTGGGCTCCAGTCCAGCGTCGGCGAGCTCGCGCTGGTGTGGCAGGGGCCCGACTTCGCCCGCAAGGTCGACCGCGATGCGAAGTACGACTTCGGGTACGCACTCGTCGGCGAGACGCGCCAGGCCGTCATCATCGCCAAGAACGTCGGCGTCGGCCCGCTGACCCTCACCGCGCTGGCACGCATCGAGGGCGACGAGGTCTCCATCGCGCCGCTCAACCAGCCAGCCGCGCCCTTCGCCGCTGAGTTCACCGCGAAGACGCTCACCGCTTCGGAAGAGACGTCGTACGTCGTCACCTTCACGCCGCGCGGCGGCCGCTCCGCCTACTTCGCGAAGCTGCGCCTCTACGCCGACGGCGCGCTCGAGACGGCCAGCACCGCCGACATCACGCTCGTCGCCAAGGGCGACCTCGGCAGCTGCGACCTGCCCCGCGTCATCGACCTCGGCAACGTGCCGGTCGGCGACACCTTCTCCGTCCCCTTCAAGTTCAAGAACGCCACCATGCAGGACACCGAGGCCACCGTCGGGGGCTTCGAGGGTGGAGACGCCGCGGCCTTCGGCTTCGGCGAGAACACCGCCGCTGGCAAGGTTCAGGTCGCTGCAGGTAGCGAGACGACGGTCTTCTTCACCGTCAGCCCCACGGAGCAGCGCGCCTATGAGACGACCATTCAGCTCGCGGGCGCCGGTCCCTCGTGCGAGCCCGTCACCGTCACGGTGAAGGCCAACGGCGTCGAAGACGTGCTGACCTGGACGCCGATGAACCTGCGCTTCGGCCTCGTCTCGCCCGGCTTCGAGCGTGAGCTGCAGGTCGTCTTCACCAACACCGCGACCGGCCCCGTCGAGCTCACCAACATCAAGGTCTCGAGCCCCCAGGACTACTCGCACGTCGTGGCCCCCGGCGCCGATGACACCCGCCTGACGATTCCCGGCGGCGGCATGCCCGTCTCGATGAAGGTCGCCTGTTCCCCCGCGATGCTCGGCAACCGCTCGGGCACGCTCACCTTCGACACGGGCCTGCGCAAGACGCCGCGCGGCTCCATTCAGCTCGACTGCACTGGCGGTGGCCCGAAGATTCGCGTCACTCCGCGCCCGAACGTCGCCTTCGGTCGCGTGCCCTTCTTCCAGGGCAACCCCGTTCCCGCGACCCGCCGCATCAGCGTGCAGAACGTCGGCGTCGCGCCAGCCAACCCCGACCCGAGCTTCAACCTCATCCTCGGGAAAATCGACATGGCCGGCATGCCTGGCCAGGCGCCGATGTTCGAGATTCGCCCCACGGGCATGGACACGCAGGCCGGAGAGTTCACCCTCTCGCTCGCCAGCTCCTACGACTCGCGCATGGGCCTGCGCCCGGTGGCTGGCCAGAACGAAGTCACGTTGCAGGTCGGCCTGCTGCCCCGCACCTCGGGCCAGAAGACGGCCGACATCGTCATCCACTCGAACGACACGGCTGAACCCGACGTCACGCTCACCGTCACCGCCGACGTGCAGATTCTGCCGCCGTGCAACTACCGCATCAGCCCGCAGCTCGCGAACTTCGGCATCGTGCCCGCAGGCACCACGAAGGACCTGCCCATCACCATCACCAACCTCGGCTCGGGTCGTGGTGACAGCTGCTTCCTCTCGAACTTCGCCATCGCGATGGGCAGCGACCCTGCGTACGCCTTCGTCGGGACTCCGCCGGTCGAGAAGGAGCTCCGTGCACAAGAGAGCTGGCAGCTCGTCGTTCGCGTCACGCCGCGCGGCCCGGCGCCCGCCACCCTGACGTCCCTCGCCGGCGTCGTGACGTTCGACGTCACCAACCCGCAGAACCCGCAGGGTCGCATCGACCTGCGCACCTCGGTCGGTCCGTCGTGCATCACTGCGACGCCTGACCCGCTCGACTTCGGCACCGTGAAGACCGTGCCGGCGCCGGGCATGCGCTGCTCGAGCCCCAACAAGACCATCACCGTCTACAACACGTGCAGCTCGCCCATCACGATTCGGGGCGTCTCGATGTCGGCGGCGGCTGGCCAGTCTGCTGGCGGACCCTCGTGCCCCGGTGGTCAGCCCTGCCCCGAGTTCTTCCTCGTGCAGAGCCCCATGATTCCCACCAGCGGCCTCACCTTGAGCCAGGGCTCCACGCCCGTGACGCTGCAGGCGCGCTACTCGCCCATCGACCTCGGCTCGGACTCGGGCGCCATCGCACTGGACGTCATTCAGTCAGGCCAGCAGGTGCAGTACCTCGTCGCGATTCAGGGCCGCGGCGACGTCGGCGGCCGGCAGACCGACACCTTCCAGCAGGACCGTCAGCCGCGCGCCGACATCCTGCTCGTCGTCGACGACTCGTGCTCCATGTCCGACAAGCAGACGAACCTCGCGAACAACTTCGGCTCGTTCATCCAGTACGCCGTGAGCGCGAACGTCGACTACCAGATTGGCGTCACCACCACCGACGCGTACCTCAACCCCGGCCAGCTTCGCGCCGTGGGCACCGGGAGCCGCTTCCTCACCAACACGACGCCGAACGTGCAGTCGCTGTTCTCGACGCTGGTGCGGGTTGGCACCTCAGGCTCGGGCTCGGAGCAGCCGCTCGAGGGCGCGACCCGCGCGTTGACCTCGCCCAACATCGCGGGCGTCAATGCCGGCTTCGTTCGGCAGGACGCGAACCTGGCCATCGTCGTCGTCTCGGACGCCGAGGACCAGTCGAACCAGCCCGTCAGCTACTACGA
The DNA here is from genome assembly GCA_040400045.1 of Myxococcaceae bacterium. Lineage (GTDB taxonomy): Bacteria > Myxococcota > Myxococcia > Myxococcales > Myxococcaceae > Xiheimicrobium. Next base: position 75,817 of record JBBAQZ010000024.1, on the reverse strand, counting down.
GAACCTGCTCATCAACGTGAAGGGCTTCTCGAACCTGTCGAGGTTCACCTTCTCGGTCATCGGCCCGTTCCTGCCCTCGTCGCCGTCGGGCTGCCTCTATGACGGCGGCGGCGCGGCGACGCGCTACACCTCGCTCGTCAACCGCACCGGTGGCGTGCGCGAAGAGATCTGCAACACCAACTGGTCGGCCGCGCTCCAGGGCCTTGGCCGCACGGCGTTCGGCTTCCGCACCCAGTTCTTCCTCACCAACACGCCCGACCTCACCGGCGGCGGTAGCATCAACGTGCTCATCAACGGCACGCCGGCGCCTCCGTCGACGTATTCGTACGATGCGGCGTCGAACAGCATCCGCTTCCAGCCGAACACCACGCCGCAGCCGGGCCAGACCCTGACCGTCGACTACGCGACGACCTGCTTCTGAGGTCTGCTTCTTCTGTGCTGTACGGAGCCTGTTGAACCCTCCCTCGCGAGGGCGATGGCTTCGTGTGCGAGCTCGGGCTCGAGCCCGTGCAGCTCGAGCTCGAGGCGCACGTCTTCGGCCTCGGCCACCGCGCCGACTTCCTCGAGCACGTCGCACAACACCTGCCTCGTCGCGTCGGTGTCGTCTGCACGAATGGCCTCGATGGCCTTCAGGATTGGCGGAGACGGCAGCAGACGCGTGCGGGCCTCGCCGACGCGAAAGAGCACCGCCTCCAGCACGCCTCCGGGAGCCTTGACGAAGAAGGGTAGCGTGTGTCCACGCTGGTCGGGTTGTTCAAGCTGGACCTGCGAATCGAGTGGAGCGCGTCCCTACGGGTCTCGCCGGAAAAGGACCACATGGCCCAACCCGCGCGCAGTGACACTCGCGCCGAAGACCTCGAGGCCGAGCCCCGAGAGCTCGATGGCTTCGCCACTGGTGACACGAACGTGCCGCCCGTGGGCGCCTTTCAGGCGCGCCATCAACACCAGCGGTCCAACCGTCATCTTCTGATTCTACCAGCGCCGCACCTGCTCGGTGGACGCGCCAGCGGAGTGCCCACGAACACCGTGCTTCGCTCGACACAGGTCGCCGCCCAGCCCGAGGCGTGGCACACCTCACTGCTGCATCGGCAGTTGTTTGAGCGGCTCGGCGAGGCGGCACACCTTCCCGTCGGAACCGTCTTCGCACCGGAAGCCCTCGACGCAGTTCGTGTCGCTCTCGCACGCGGGCAGGCAGACCCGACGCTTGCCCTCGGCGGAGCAGCGATAGTCGGTCGGGCACGCCGCCATGTCGCAGACCCGCGTGCACAGCTCGGCCCGGGAGCAGTAGCCCTCGGCCATGGCGCGACAGTCCGTGTGCTGCGCGCAGCGGGTGCCGGTCGGCGGCGGCGGACACGCGAGCACCAGCGACGCGCAGAGGAGCAGCAGGCCGCGCTTCATTCGGGAGGCCCTACGCTGCGGTTCCCCTTGAAGGGCGACGGCCCGTACACATCGTAGTCACAGCCCCCGTCGAGCAGCGGGCACGTGTCCTTCTGGCAGTAGCCGCCCAGGCAGACGAGGCGCCTCGTCTCAGGGCAATACCCTTCGTCCATCACCTCGCTGTAGGTGCCTCCGTCGGGCAAGCGCATGTACGGCACCGCGTCGCTGCGGCAGCCCTTCTCCACTTTCACCCAGCAGTCACTCGTCTGCTCACAGGTGCGGGTGCACACCTCGGCCAGCGGGCAGTAGTAGCCGTCAGGGCAGTTCTGTTTGCGCGGCTCGCACGGCCCTCCAGCGGGCGCCGGGCACGAGCCCGGACCCAGCGGCGTCGCGCACGAGACGAACGCCATCACCCACCACCAGAACGTTCGCTGTGGCGTCGCCTTCACGGGCGCGAGCCCGGGAACGATTCGCCACTGCCACGATGGCACGACGGGCACCGAAGCGCGGCTCGTGCGTCGAGCCGCGCGGGATCTGACTGCCTCGAGCTCGTCAGAGGCACGCCACGCGGTAGCTGATGGACAACGTCTTGCCCGGCTCGGGAACGTAGAGCGGCTCGAAGATGACCGCGTTGATGGCCGAGTCGTAGCGCCACACACGTGAGCCTCGAGCATCGAGCGGCGGCAGCGACTGGCCGTCGATGGCGACCTCGACCTGGTCGCCAGCGGAGGGCGTTGCGTTGAGGAAGAACGTGGTCCGGAAGCCGAACGCGCCCTTGCCGATGTTCTCGAGCGCCGTCGCCCAGTTCGGCGTGCAGATCTCTTCACGAAGGCCGTTGGTGCTCGTCACCAGCTGGTTGTGGCGGCCGTCATCCTGGCCTTCGACGGAGCACGGGGGCGGGAACGGCGTGAACGGACCGATGACGTTGTACGAGAACATGTTCGGGCGCTGCACGCCTTTGATGTTGAGCAGCTGGTTCAGATAGAAGCTCATCGGCTGGTTCGCCTGCTCGAGCGCGTCCGTCACGCACACCACGGCCAGCACGGCGTCGGGCCGAATGAAGCCCCCGTTCTTCGCAGGATCGGTGATCTTGGGCGCCGTCAACGCACGCACCGCGGGCACGACACACGTCTCGGAACCCGAGCCATTGGTACCGAGCGCCACGAGGCTGCCGAAGGCCTGTTCGATGTTCGGGGTCTGCGGGGTGATGACGCGTTCGCCCGTGCCTCCGGTGCAGCCCGCCGTGGTGACGCCACCGACCCGGCAGAGGTCGCCGGTGTCGCAGCTGGGGCACATGGTGTCATCGTCGGCGTCCGTCGGCGTCACGCCAATCTGGAAGTCGACCTGGCTGGTGGTGGCGTACTTGATGAAGTTGTTGAAGTTCTGCGCCAGCGCCGCCTGCTCCTCGGACATCGAGCACGAGTTGTCGATGACGAGGAGAATGTCGGCCTTGGGCCGCGAGTCCTGGCGGAACGTATCGGTGTTGAAGCCCATGGTGTCGCCACGGCCCGTGAGCGTGACGATGTAGTCGACCTGCTGGCCGCCCTGGACCACCTGAATCCGGTAGGCGCCCGAGTCGGTGCCGACGTTGACGGGTCGGTACTTGAGCTGGAACGAGATGGGCGTGCCACCCTGGTTGAGGCACGGGCCCGAGGTCCCGCCGACGGTGCAGGTTGGCAGCGAGGCTGTCGACGGCTGGTTGACGACGTTGAACTCCTGGCACGCGGTCGAGCCAGTGCAGTTGGTCGTCATGGGCATCGCGGTGTCACCCGAGGCGATGAGCGACGCGCCGACCCAGCGAACCTGCTGCGGGCACGCGTTGTAGACGGTGAACGTGCGGTCGGGCGAGTTGCAGCCCTGCTGCACGGTGCCGAAGTCGAGCGTGCTGGGCGAGATGACGAGACAGCTCGGCGCCAGCGTCGCGGTCAGCTGCACCACGGGCTGCGAGCGGCCGGGCGTCGGGTCCGAGATGGAGAAGGTCACCGAGCCGTTCACCGTCGTCGGCGTGGTGGGCAACGCGCCCTGCGGCCACGCGCGGGTCTGCACCGTCATGCACTCCTGCGGCGCGAGCTCACGCTCCTGGAGCGCGCCAGCCGGCAGCGAGAACATCGCGTCGGAGCCCGGGCCCATGTCGAGGTTGGTGACGAGGCAGATGTCAGCGGTCGCGGTCGCCGGGGCGACGTTGCAGACCTGGAACGTCAGGTCCTTCGTGGAGGGCGGCGTCACGACGCCGAAGTTCAGGCTCAGCGGCGTCACCGAGTACCTGCAGGGAGGCAGCGTCACCGGCCGCGCCGTGACCGTCAACCGGACCTCGGGCTCGTCGGGGTCGTTCGAGAAGAAGGTGACCTCCCACTCTTTGTTGCCCGACGCGCCGACCGTGGTGTTCGCCGGCGCGACGCGAATCGGAATGTCGAGGGTCGCTGCGGCGCCAGAGGCCTCGATGCCGACGGCGGGGTTGTACGAGCCGGGGCCCGTCGCTGGCAGATCGTTGGCGCAGGTGTTGGTCATCGCGTCGAACCGCCCGACGCAGATCTCCGAGAGAGACGACTCGGCGTTCTTCGCCGTCACCGTCCAGTAGGGCCTGCCAGCGCCCATCGCGCCGAGCTTCAGGTTCGCGCGAGGGTCGGGAGGCGTGGGCCGCGTACCGACGTTGCGGAGCGTCACGCGGCGAGTCGCCGACGCGGTGTTCCCCGAGAAGTACGCGATGCGGCCGAAGTTGAGCGTGTTGGCCGGCTGGAGGTCGATGTCGGGGCCACCACCGATGCCGCGGAGCGGAACGGTGAAGCTGGCCTGATTGCGCGCGTCGGTCGAGCCGCTGAACGTGCCCTGGCGTGCGCCGAGCAGCACGGGGCGGAAGCTCAAGGTCACCTTCGCGGTGCCCGGCACGATGGCGTTCGTCGCGGCGTTGCGGGTGGCGGCGGGAATCGTGCGTCTGGTGAGGTCTCCCGTGTTCGCCACGGCGACCTTGTAGATGTTGCTGGGGTTCGCGCCTTCACGCGTCGTCAGCGCGCTGAGCTCGATGGCCTTGAAGCTCTGGTTGCTGAAGGTGACGTCACTGGTGACGGTGAGGCTCGGCTGCACGTACCCGAAGTCGAGCGTCGTCGGCGTCCACGAGAGCACGTTGTCGACGCCGCTGCCGACGAGGCGCACGTTCACCTCGGGGCATCCATCGGCCGGCAGGACCTTGATGGTCGCGAAGTAGTCGCGGCTCTCGGTCGGCGCGAACTGGAAGGTGAGGTTCTTGTCGCGGCCTGGCGCCAGGGAGAACTCTCCACGCGGCGAGTCGGCCGAGAGCGAGAACACCATGTCGGCCGAGGTGACGTCGCCGACCCGAGGGAACGACTCGGTGGCCCGGCGGTTCTTGAGCGGCTCCACGATGCTGAACGTGTCTCCCTTCGCGACGGCGCCGAAGTCGATGCGCGCCGGGAAGTCACACTCACCGCGCAGCGCGAGACCCTTGAGCGTCAGGAACGTCGGCGCCGCCATGGGGTCGGCGTTGGGCATGGTGAGCTTCAACTTCGCCTCGTGCGCCACCGTCAGCTGGGTCGGGTCTTCGGGCGGGCGGAAGAAGAACGTCAGCTCCTTCGACTCGCCGACCGGAAGATCGAGCGGCTCGAAGTCGAGGCCGAAGACAGGGTCGGGCTCGACCACCGTCATGCCGAGCTGAACCGCAGGGCCTGACTCCTTCGTGAAGCCCTCGAGGCGCAGCGGCGCGCGACCGACGTTGCGGAGCGTGACGACGCGAGTGACCTTCTTGGTCATCGGCACCGTGCCGAAGTCGACCTCGGTCGTGGCGACGTTCGCTCCGTCTTTGTCGATGAGCAGAACGGGCTCGCCATAGACCGAGGTGCGGTTCGTCGTCCTGCAGCCTTCGCAGCCAACCATGGCAACGGCGAGGCTGGCGACGAGCGTGAGTCGAAGAGAGGAGGTCATCGAGGGTCCAGGGGGGCAAGGAGCGAAGAAACGGCCTGAGGGCGTAATTGATACGGGGTGTGCACTCCCCGTCAACCTTGCCGCCACCAGAAAGAAACAAGTGGGCGCCCCCCCGTTACCGGAAGCGCTCGAACGGCCAGCGCCGCGTGCTACACCGCCGCGGACTCTCAGCCACTGACAGGAGCCGCTCATGCCGCTGCAGGACCTCAACGTGAAGAAGGCGCAGAAGCTGCTCTCGCGCATCATGGAGTTCGAGCTCGCGGGCGTCGTCCGGTACACCCACTACTCGCTGATGGTCGCGGGCCCGAACCGCATTCCCATCGTCGCGTTCATGAAGGCGCAGGCCAGCGAGTCGCTGCTCCACGCGCAGCAGGCGGGTGAAATCCTCACCGGCATCGGGGGGCACCCGACGCTCACCATCGCGCAGATCCCCGAGTCGTATCAGCACTCGGTGAAGGACATTCTCGAGGAGTCCCTCGCGCACGAGCGCAGCGCGCTGACCCTGTACAAGGAGTTCCTCGAGGTCGTCGAAGACCGCAGCGTCTACCTCGAGGAGTTCGCGCGCACGCAGATCGCCCAGGAAGAGATGCACGGGCTCGAGGTGCGAAAGATGCTCCGCGACGTCGCGGTGACGGCGCCGGACTTCGACCTCGGCCACCACGACCACGGCGGCGAGTCCGAGAACAAGAAGGACAAGAAGAAGAAGGACAAGAAGCGCAAGGAGTAGCGAGGCGCGCCGATGCTCGTGTCCGAGTTGATGTCGAACGACGTGCTGACGATCGCCGCCGACGCGCCGCTCTCGCAGGCGGCGGCTGAGATGCGCCTGGGCCGGGTTCGGCACCTGCCCGTGGTGGATGCGAAGGGCAAGCTGGTCGGGCTGCTCTCGCACCTCGACGTGATGAAGACCCTGCTCCGCGGCAAGGGCACGCAGGTCGCCGATGGCATGTCGGTGCGGCTGGTGACGGTTCGCGAAGACTCCAAAGCCGCCGACGCTGCGAAGCTGATGCGCTCGCGGAAGGTCGGAAGCCTGCCCGTCATCGACGGGAAGGGCCACCTGGTGGGGCTCGTGACGGAAGCTGACTTCGTCGACGTGGCGGAGCAGGCGCTGCGCGGGAAGCCCCTGGGCCGCCGCGGCTGACCTCCAATCCACTCCCGTGCTGTGCACCAACGACAAGGGGCGCACGCTGCTCGAGCGCGCACCCCTTTCGTCCCGCCCACCGAGTTTCTTGATTACGCCTCTTGCTGAGCGCGGAACTGCTGCGCCAGCTGGAACGCCGCAAACTGGGACAGGTTGTACCGGTCGCCCTGGGCCGCAGGTGACTGGTCACCCTGGCGCGGCGCCATCAGCGTCTTGACCATGTCGAAGATCTGGCCAGAGCTGCCGGCCTTCGAACCCAGACCGATGACCGTATCGAGACCCGTCTTGCTGAGGAGCGTGCCCGCCTTCGCGAGGAGACCACCACCCATGTTTCCAGCGAAGTTCTGAACCAGACCTCCGATGATGCCCTTCAGGCCGCCACCGTTCATCACGCTGTTCGCGATGCCGACGATCTTCGCTGCGCCTGCGATGAAGGGACCGACGCCAGGGATGAACGAGGCCAGCTTGCCGAGCGGCCCGTTGAGGATCTTGCTCGCAAAGCCGACTGCCTTCTTGGCGAAGCTCGCGACCTTCTTGAAGACGCCGCCGATTTTCTTGATGAAAGCCATGGTGTGCTCCTGTTCGAAATTGCTGCGATAGGTCGATTCTCGGACACCGAGAAAGGGAAGTTGCCTGATACCAGAACAGCGGCGCCAAGCCTTTGAACTCAAGAGCCTCGAGGAGTTCGAGCCTTCTTCACGGTGTCTTCGAGGTCTGGATCAACCGCGGTCGGCTTGAGCTGCTCCTGCTGCGCCTGGAGCTCGACGGTCTTGCGCTTGGCGTCGTGGAAGGAGCTGGGGTTGGTACCGGCCTTGATCAGCTCCACCGACGCGCGAACGTTGGCCTCGATGGCTTCGGCTGACGGCGGCTCGACCCCCATCTTGCGCAGGTTCTCGTCCGAGACGACCAGGAAGCCCGGCTCGGTGTCGGGGTTGTTCAAGTAGAACCCGACCGTGTTGGCAAACTCGTCGACGCTCATTCCGAGCTCGGTGGCGATCTTCGCGACGTTCGGGTCGGACAGGATCTTCGCCTTCTGCGCGGCAGAGATGGGCGGGGGTGCATCGAGGTTCTCGACACCGTTGTTGCTCATGAAGCCTCCGAGAAGGGAAAGACGCGGAGCCTAGCCTCGTGGCCGCGTACCCGTCGACCCGGCACCAGGAAGAAAAGGGGCGACCTCTCGGCCGCCCCTCTCTCACCTCATCAGCCTGACCGTCCGCTTACCTCGAGTGGACTTCCTTGATCGCGGCGGCCTTGCCCGGCCCGTGGCAGATGAGGCACTGCTCGACGTTCGCTGCAGCAGCCGCGCGCGTGCCGTAGATGGTCGCGCCGTTGCCTTCCATGTGCAGCCTGGCAGCCGCCGAGTCGTGGCAGCCGAAGCAACTGCTCGCGGTGGGTGAGATGACCAGCGTCGACGCCTGCGCCTCGGTGACGGCCTGGGTGGCGACTGCGTAGCCATAGCCCGTGCCGTAGTTCACCCCACCGTCGGCCACGACATAGGGCGAGACCGAGAAGGCGAGGGTGTTGATGCCACCGTCAGCCAACGGGAGCGCGTTGTACGAGCCCATCGCCACCGTCTGCTGCAGGCGGCTCGCCAGGTTCGTCGACGAATACCAGCTGCCGCTGAAGTCATACATGCCCGCGTTGTGGCACGACTCGCAGGCGTTCAACCGGCCAGGGTACTCGACCCCGAAGAAGCCCTGGACCGAGGTGCCCTCTGCCGTCGTCGTCGCGACCGCGTGCCAGTTGTACGGCACCGTGCGCTTCTGAGCAGAGTGAATGGCGTGGATGAAGCTCTGGGAGCCGGCCGTCCAGGCGCTGCTGGTGCGGTTGGGCGTGTGACAGAACGCGCAGGTCGCCGCGTCGTTGCGTTGGCCCGCGTGGTAGGACGGCGACACCCCGAGCTCGTTGTGGCATTGGGCACACTTGGCGGTGGTGACGACCTGGCCCGCGTTGCTCGAGGACGCCGTCGCACCACGACGACCCGTGAAGCCCGTCGCGACCCTCCACACGTTCGCCATGGGGATCGAGATGCCACCCGTGCGGTTGACCGGGTTGTAGACGTAGCCCATCACGTTGGTCTGGGTGAGGGGCTGCGCCGTCGAGGCGTTGTACGAGTAGCCGAGGCCGCAGGTCAGCATGCTGGCCGAGGCCGGCACCGGCGTGCCAGTGAGGGTGACCGTGTAGAAGCCGGTTCCATCAGGGCCCGTCATCGTCGAGGCCGACGTTCCGGTCGCGGTGCCTGCCCAGGCGCTGCGCAGGTACACGCTGCTCGACGCGTTGAAGTCGGCCGGCTTCGCGATGCCGTCCTGGGTCATCGACCAGACGCAGTAGACGCTCGGCCCGCCGATGAAGTTGTCCATCAAGCCCGCGCCCGAGCCGCCATCGTACTGGTTGAAGACGACGCCAGCGTCGCCCTCGATGAACCGGAACCGGACCTGCGGGTTGACGTTGCCGCCGCCAGCGTCGGCCGCGGTCACGCTCGCCAGGTCGTAGCGGAACACGCGTGCCCCCGGAGGCGGGTTGGCGGCGCTGCCGAGGAAGGCCGCGTTGGTGTTCGCGTTCCCTCCGGGGACGAGCAACGCGTTCGTCGGGTCGGGCTTCGCGACCGGGCGGTGCTTGTCGGCGATGAAGGTCGCGTCGTGGCAGACGGTGCAGTTGCGGTCGCTGGACTGCGCCAGGTTCGACGGCCCGTGGCCCTGACCCGTCGTGAAGTCGACGCTGTCGTGGCACGCTCCGCACGCGCGGCGGCTGGGCCTGGTCTTCCAGTTGTCGGCCCTGGCCGCATTGCTGTGGCACTTGGTGCAGTTGCGCACGTCCTGGGGGAAGGCGAACTCGGTGATCTCGGTGCCAAGACCGGCGTAATTGCCCTTCAGCGAGAGCAGGTCACCCGCGTGAATCTTGTGGGCGAAGACCGGCAGGTTGATGATCGCTTCCCCGCGGAGCACCGAGACGTTGGTACGACCCGATGGCGGCGTCAGATTGCCGTTCCCGTCGATGGTGGGCTCGCCGATGATCGGGTTGCCGCCGATGGCGTTGCCCGACCACTTGCGCTGGTCGTTGTGGCAGACCGCACAATACCGGACGTCGTAGCGCTGGCCGTTGTGGAAAGGCGTCGCTCCGGCGAGGTTCTTCACGTTGGCGCGCCACTGCGTGTGGCAGGTGAGGCAGTTCGCCGTGTTCACCTTGTCCTGTTGGCCATCGACGTTGGCCCCTGACGAGGGAATGTAGTCGAACGTCAGATCGACGGGCCGATAGGGGTTGCCCGAAGCGCCGAGCCGCAACGCAAACCGGTGCACGGCGTTGGCGTCGAAGGCCACGCCAGCGACTGCCGTGCCACCGTCGAAGGCCGTCGGGTTCACGACGTCTTTCTGGAACGTGTAGACATAGGTGCCATCGCCGTTGTCGACCAGCGACGTCGAGGACGCGGTCTCGGTCGACGAGGTGCAGGTGGCGCAGTTCGAGAGGTGCGAAATCCACGTGTCTACGCCCAGCCCGTTGCCGCCGTCAGCCGTGTTGCCGGCGACGAGCTGGAGCAACGAAATGCCAGCGAAGTTCACAGCGGCGATGTTGCGCACGCCAGCGCCCTTCAGGTTGCGCACCGTGAAGCGCACCACGGGTCGCGCCACGTTCGACACGCTCTGAACCGAGACCTGGAAGTCCTCTTCAGCGAGCTCGCGCTCGTTCAGCGTCGCGAAGTTGACGATGTCGTTCGCGTTGGTTCCATTGCGGCCGTCGAGCAGCGTGACCGAGGTGCCGTCCGTACAGCTGATGGTCTTCGAGCCGGCGTCGGCGTTGATCACGAGCGTGCACGACGTGCCGTTCATGCCGTTGCTGCCGTTCGTGCCGGCCGTCCCGTTCATGCCGTTCGTGCCGGCCGTCCCGTTCATGCCGTTGGTGCCGTTCATGCCGTTGCTGCCGTTCGTCACGGTGACGGTCGTCCCGTCCGGGCACGTGACGGTTGCGCTGCCGTTGTTGTTGTCCTTCACGGAGCACGGCTTGCCGGCTTCACCGGCAGGACCGGTGCAGGCGACGGCGCAGACCGACGCCGCGAGGAGAATTCGATGAAGTTGGTTCATGGGCCTGACCCTCTGATGACGATTCAGTGATGCCGAGACGACAACCACTGGCACAGCGCGGGGGCTGAGGACGATGTACCTCCTTCCGCCCTGCAAACGGCGAAAAGGAATCTTGATGATGATCAAGCAGAACCCCACCGCCAGCAGTTCAGCTTCTTTCGTCGAAAGCAGAACTCCGGGTCGTGCCACACCGACCTCATCACCATCGAGTCGCGACCGCGGTCACTGCGATGGCCGACGCGAGCACCAGAACGACGACCCCATGGAGCGCGAGGCAGTCATGCGGCGCAGGCGGCCTCTGCCGCCCGGACCCCTCACCTTCGTAGCCACGACGGCCACCGCCCTTCAGTGTGCCATGGCGCCGTCGACCATCTGCCCGTCTTGAATCTGCAGCGCCCGCCTCGCGTGGCGCACCACGCGCGGGTCGTGCGTGGAGAAGAGGAACGTCACCCCCTCGTTGCGGTTGAGCTCGAGCATCAAGTCGACGATCTGATCGCTCGTCTTCGAGTCGAGGTTGGCGGTCGGCTCGTCGGCGAGCACGAGCCTGGGCGTGGTGATGAGCGCCCGCGCGATGGCGACGCGCTGGCGCTGCCCACCCGAGAGCTCGTCGGGTTTGTGGTGCAGGTGCTCCTTGAGGCCGACTGCTTCGGCGAGCTTCACCACGCGCTCACGGAGCACCTTCGGGGCTTCTCCGCCGCTCCTCACCGCGCACGGGAACTCGATGTTCTCGGCGACGTCGAGCACGGGGATGAGGTTGAAGTTCTGGAAGATGAAGCCGATCTTCTGGTTCCTCACCTCGGCGAGGTCGTCGAAGTCGCGGTTCGACACGTCGAGGCCGTCGAGCACGTACTTGCCGGCAGACGCGCGGTCGAGGCAGCCGATGATGTTGAGCAACGTCGTCTTGCCGCTGCCCGAGGGCCCGGTGACGACGGTGAACTCGCCGACGTCGATGGTGAGGTCGACCCCACGGAGCGCCACCACCTCGGTGAGCCCCAGCTGGTACGACTTCTTGATGCCTGACAGCTCGATGAGGTGCGCCACGAAGGGCTCCTAGCTAGAAGAACGCCCGCGCTTCGAACATCGCGCGGAACGCAAACGGGGTGATGCCGAACTCGGTGATGGGGGTGCCTTGCGGCGTCTTCACCGCGAGCGAGTCGGGGCCCGGCACCGGGACGAAAGCGAGCACCGACAGGTTGAGCCACTCCGTCGCCGACCAGAGGAGTGACGGCGTGATGGTGGTCGAGAGGTCTCTCAAGTTCGCGATGACGACGGCCTGCAGCGTGAAGTCTTCGAAGAGGCGCGGCTTCGAGTACGTGAGGAACGCGTAGTGCCGGCCACGCGGGTCGAACGCGAAGCGCACGGGCAGACCATCGGCAGGGGCGCCGCCGAAGAGCGCGCTGGCTCCGGGGAGCATCGTCGCGTCGAAGCCCAGCCCTCGCGCTTCGGTGATGAGCCCCAGCCCGTTCGCGAAGTCCTGGAAGCGGTCGCGGTTCCAGCCGTCGTGTTGGTAGAGGTACTCGAGCGAGAGCAGCGAGTCGTCGGAGAACTGGTAGCGACCTCCCACGAGCACCCTGGGGCGCAGGTCGGGGCTGGTGAGCGCAGGCTTCGAAGAGAACGGCGTCTTCGCGATGGAGCACTGCAGCGCGGCCGCGACGTTGCTGACGCACGCGGAGGTGAGGACCTCGCGCGTGCTGCCCGTCTGGAACAGCGCCTCGCCGTGCACCTCGAGGCCCCCGAAGACGCGACTGAACGAGAGGCCGATGCGCGGCTTGGCCTCGAAGTCGTCGACCGAGCGGTTGCCGAAGAAGAACATCAGGTTGAGGTCGGTGTCCCAGACCAGCGCGTAGGCGCGCGCGGCGAGCTGGTAGTGGAGCTGTGTGTCCTTCAAGTCCCACGCGGGCCAGCCCAGCAGCTGCGTCGGAATGCCCGAGGTCTGCTTGAGCACGGTGGGCGCGAAGACGACGGACAACGTCGCGAACGAGAGCGGCGCTTCGACCTGCGCGAGCCACACCCCAGAGCGTTGAAACGTCGGGTCCGTCGGGTCGCGTCGGGGGTTGAGCAGGTCCGTCGGGTTGAACGCCAGGCCAGGGCCCCAGACGATGCGCTTCTTCCCGACGATGAGGTTCAGCTCGGGCAGGAACTCATGCGAGATGAAGAGCTCGTTGATGCTGACGATGGGCTGCACCTGCGGGCTCGACTTGTCGGCGAGCGCCACCTCGCGTCCGTCGCCGTCGACGCCGCGAAAGAACCCGCCGTAGCTCGCGATGAGCGAGATGTCGGTCGACAGGTATGAACGCGGCCGAACGCTGACCTTCACCTGCGTGTTGAACTCGATGAGCTGCTGAAGCTGGGGAAGGTCGTTGGTCGGAACGAGGCCCCAGGTGCGCGCGCGCGTGAATTGCGTCCGCGACATGCCGTAGCCGGTGACGTCGACGACCTTCTTGAAGAGCGACTCCTTCGGCGCTTCGACGATGGGCGCCTCGACGATGGGCGTGACCCCCTCGACGCCAGCATCGAGTTCCTCAGGCTGCGCGCCACCGTCCTCCTGCGCAGAGGCCGTGGCGCCGAGGAGCAGCAGCGAGATGAAGGAGAGCCTCGACATGGGTCGTGCGCCTCACTTCCCGAGGTCGGCCTGCATGAAGCGCTGCGGTGGCGCCTCGACGTCGAGCTTGAAGGACTTCATCACCAGCTCGGTCTTGCGAGCCTTCACCACCTCGTTCTGCATGACGATGCGGGCGGGCCGCGTGAAGCCCTTCTCGAACGCCTTGTGCTCGCTGAACGTCGCCGAGCGGATCATCTGGCCCGAGGTGCCGAAGTACTCCCCTTTGAGCGGCTGCAGGTCGCTCTTGCGCACCACGAGGCGAATGCGGTCGTACGCGGTCTCGGGCGTCTTCGACTTCAGCTCTACGGCGTACGAGTCGGGCACGGTCGAGGGCGAGAGCGTCGCGGTGTAGTCAGCGGCGTAGTTCACGCGCAGCACGTCGGCGTTGTTGAAGTCTCCACCCTGGAAGCTGTCGCGGTTCGCGATGCGCGTCGCGCGCTTCAGGTTCGGCAGGTAGACCCACGAGTTGTCGCCGAGCCGCAGAATCTCCTGCCCTTTGAGGCTCGCGGGCTCGGAGAACCAGACGCGAAACTTGTCGGCGTCGCGCTTGAGGAACTTCATGCCGTAGGTGCGCGAGGTGCCGTCTTCCCGGGTGGCGGTCATCTCGCTGAGCGCCTCGTAGGTGCCGGGGCCCATGATGCTGTCGTACTTCGCGAGAATCTCGGCGGCGGTGGGCTCGGCGGCGAGCGCGGCCTGAACGAGGAAGGAAAGGACGAGAGTGGTTGTCATGAACGCAGAGCCTCCACGGGGTTGAGACGAGACGCGCGAAACGCAGGCCACAGCGCAGCGCCCACGGCGCCCAGCAGCGCGACGAGCACGGCGCCAAGGGTGAAGCCTGGCGTGACGAACGGGCGCAGGACATTGGAGCCCGAGACGCCCGAGAGCTGAAACGCGATGCCCTTCGCCGCGAAGCCGAACACCATCAGGCTCCCGAGCAGCGCGCCGATGAGGCCACCCGCCGCGCCGATGACGGCCGCCTCGATGAGGAACATCTGCATCACCTGCGCGCGGCGCACGCCGACCGCGAGCAGCGTTCCAATCTCGCGCACCCGCTCGAACACCGACATCAGCATCGTGTTGATGATGCCGGCGAGCACGATGATGAAGAGGACGAAGGCGATGGCGCCGAGCACGAAGTTCTGACGGGTGATGAGGTCGCGCACGAAGGGTTGCAGCTCGCGCCAGGTGTGCACCTCGTAGTCGGGGCCCAGGGTGACGCGCAGCGCGTCGGCGGTCTCGTCGAGGTGGGACAGGTCGTCGACGGCGACGACGTACTCGGTCACCCGTCCCTCGAGCCCGACCAGCTGCTGCGCCGTGCCGAGCGGCAGCGTGACGACGCGCTTGTTCTCGAACGGGAAGGACGAGGTGGTGAGCCCCTTCAGCTTCAGGTCGAGCGCGTTCGAGCGGCCGCCCGGGCTCGTCGACTGCAAGGTCACCATCGCGCCCGGGGCGAGGTGAAACGAGTCGCCGAGCTCGACGCCGAGCAACGTGACGCCGGTGCCGTCGGCGGTCTCGAGCGGCGCCCCCCTCGACACGATGGTGCGGGCCTTCGGGCAGGCCTCGAGCTCGTGGGCGAGGTCCAGCCCGCGGCCGATGAACATCGTCTGCTGCGAGCCATTGCTGACGAGCCCGTTGAAGGTGATGCGGCCGGTGACCCCAGCGACGTGAGGCACCGCGGCCATCTTCGCGCGGAGCGCGTCGTCGTACGGAAGGTTGAGGCGCGTCGGCACCGAGTCGACGTTCGCGATGGAGCCGGCGCGGTGCACCTGAATCGCGCCGCTGCGGCCCTGCACGACGTCGTCGACCATCATCTTGCCCATGCCACCGGTGAAGCCGCGCACCAGCAGCACCATGGCGACGCCGAAGACGATGGTGACACCGGTGATGAGGCTGCGGCGACGGTTGCGGCCCACGTTGCGCAGAGCCATCGATGGGAGTCTCGAGCTCATGTGTGCGCCAGGGCCTCGACGGGGCGGAGCCGGCTCGCACGCCAGGCGGGCCAGAGTGACGCGAGCGCCGCGCCGGCGGTGGCCTGGAAGACGGCCCGCACGAGGAAGGAGACGTCGACGTGCGGCCGCAACAGGCTGGGTACGTTCGCGCCAGGCGATGGAATCGAGAGGCCCTTCGACCCGGCCCACGCGACCCACGTGAAGCCGAGCAGCGCACCGAGGGCTCCACCGATGAGGCCCAGCACCACGCCCTCGCTGATGAAGAGCGTGACGATCTGCCGCCGCCGCATGCCGACGGCGAGCATGGTGCCGATCTCCCGCACCCGCTCGAGCACGCTCATCAACATCGCGTTCACCACGCCGAGCAACACCACGAAGAGGAAGATGCTGCTGACGATGCCGAAGACGAAGTCCTGGGTGTTGACGATGTCCTTCACGAAGGGAATCCGCTGCTCCCAGGTGTGCACCTCGAACTCGTCACCGAGCGCGGTCTGCACGACGCCCTGGAGCTGGTCGACGTCGGCGCCATCGGCGACCCCGAGGCCGTACTCGGTGATGCGGCCTTCCATTCGCAGCAGCGACTGCGCCGCGCCGAGCGAGATGACGCCGATGCGTCGATCGTTCGGCGTTGCAGAGGCGAGCGTGCCGACCATCACCACGTTCACGCCGTTGAGCGACGAGTCGCGGTCGGGCGCGAGAATGGCCAGGCGCTGCTCGAGGGGTGGCAGCGCGGTGCCGCTCTTCCAGAGGGCCACGTCAACGCCCTTCGCGAAGTCGTCGTTGAGCACCACCTGCTCGAGGTCGCGTCGCTGGAGCATCTCGCCACGGCCCCACGTCACCCATTCCCACCGCTTGGGCGTGACGCCCTTCTCCAGCGCCGGGTCGAAGGCCGTCATCATCAGGAACGACGTCGCGCCACGGTCGGCCTCCGCCAGCTCCGTGCCGTCCTCGGGCATGGGCTTCTTGTCGGGGGTCGAGACCTGCGCGCCGAACTCGATGCGGGGGCTGACGGCGGTGATGCCCGGAAGGGCGGCAAGGCGCGCGCGGAACTCCGGCGTGTCGGCGAAATCCAACGTGAGCGGCGAGCCCAGCACGTTCTCGACGTAGCCCTTCTTGTGCACCTGCAGCGCCCCGAGGTTCCCGCGCATCTGGTTCTCGAGGATCTGGCGGCGCTGGCCGATCATGAAGCCCTTGATGGCGACCATCGCGCCCACCCCTGCGACGAGCGCGACGAAGGTGATGGCGGTGCGGCGCTTGTTCCGGAGCAGGTTGCGCAACGCCAGCTTCATGATGGCCATGGCGCCCTCCTGCGAGAACGCTCGTTCAGTTTCCATCGCGTCATCGGCGTTTCCCCTTCGAGGGCGGCGCTTCGGGCTTCACGGTGTCCCAGAAGGAATCGAGGTGGCGGGTGAGGTCGGCGCGCATGGCGTCGACGTCGGGCGGGCGGCTGATGTCGGCGAGGTAGAGGATGCGGATCATCAACAGCGGCCCCATGAAGCGCAGCGCGGTCGTCACCGGGTCGACCGGGCGAATCAGCGCCTTCTGAGCGAGCGCGGCGAAGACCTGACCCAGGCGCGCGCGGACGCTCATGAGCTGCTTCTGCGGGTCGAACAGGCCGGCCTCCTTCAGCCGGGGGAACTCGGCCATGATGAGGCGCAAGAGGTGGCGTTCGCGGTCGCTGGCCCACAACGCCACCGCGGCCTCGCCCATGGTCTTGAGGAACTGCTGAGGCCCCATCGACTCGATGATGCGCACCAGGTCGCCCGCCATCAGCCCCCTCACTGCGCCCGGGCCCGACTCCTCGAGCACCGTCGTGAGGATGGCGTTCTTGTTCGGGAAGTGGTGGTACAGCGCGCTCTCTCGAACGCCGACCGCCCTTGCGATGTCGCGCATGGAAGAGCCCGTGAAGCCGTGGGTCGCGAAGAGCTCGAGCGCCCGGTCGAGGATGTCCCGACGGGTGTCACGCGCGTCGTCTTTCCTGGGCCGAGCCATCGAGCCTTCATAGAACGAGTGTTCAATTAACTGTCAAGGCCGACGTGCGCCGGGTCCTGCGAACGACACCGGACGACCCGCACGAGGTCCGGGGACGGGCGACCGCGGCCTCGCAGGCCGCCAGAAGTTGCATGAAGGCGCGCCGCCAGCGTGCGACAAGGCAGGCATGACGCTCCGGCTCGCGCTCTGCGCTGTCCTCGTTCTCTCCTGCGCCACCACTCCGCCGCCCCCGACCCCTGCCCCCGCGGGCGTCGAGAAGTTCGCCAACGCCATCGACTGGGCGAAGGCAGGGGAAGAGGCCTCGAGCGCGCTCTCGAGGTACCTGCAGGTCGACACCTTCAACCCGCCCGGCAACGAGACGCGCGGCGCGCAGTACCTCGCCGACCTGCTCGCGAGAGAGGGCATTCCGGCAGCGCTGAGCGAGTTCGCGCCGGGGCGCAGCAACCTCGTGGCGCGGCTGAAGACGACTGGCACGCCGAAGGAGAAGCCGGTGTGTCTGCTCTCTCACGTCGACGTCGTTCCCGCCGAGACGGAGCAGTGGCCGAAAGAGACCGGCCCGCTCTCGGGAGCCATCGACGCCGACGGCTTCATCTGGGGCCGCGGCGCCCTCGACATGAAGGGCATGGGCCTCATCGAGACGATGGCGCTGGTGTGGCTCAAGCGCGCCAACGTGCCTCTGCACCGCGACGTCATCCTCCTCGCGGTCGGAGACGAAGAGGTCGACAACCTCGGCATGAAGCACCTCATCGACACGCAGTGGGACCAGCTCGACTGTGGCGTGCTCGTCAACGAAGGCGGCCTCGGCATCAAGAACCTGCTCTTCGAGGGGCAGACGGTGTTCGCGGTGTCGGTGGCCGAGAAGGGCGCGCTGTGGATCAAGATGAAGGCGAACGGCGAAGCCGGGCACGGCTCGACGCCGGTTCCCCAGCGCGCGCCGACGCGGCTCATCCGCGCGATGCAGGCCATCTCGGGTCGGCAGCCTCCACCGCAGATTCACGCCGCGCTCTACGAGCTGCTGCGACGCATCGGGGAGCAGAAGGGCGGCGCCACGGGCTTCATCCTTCAGCGGCCGACGCTGGTGAACTGGTTCGTCACCGGCAAGTTGATGGCGAAGCCGCCGACGCGCGCGGGCATCACCAACACCTGCCAGGTGACGGGCTTCGACGGCAAAGGCAGCGCGCCCAACGTCATCCCCTCGCAGGTGACGGCCATCATCGACTGCCGTCTGCTGCCGGGCACGACGCCCGAGATGATGCTCGCCGAGCTGAAGGACCTCGTGAAAGACGTCGAAGGCATCGAGTTCGAGGTCTCGAACGGCGACGCCGCGAACGAGTCGACCTGGGAGGACCCGTTCTTCGACGCCCTCGCCCGTCACGCGGTCGGTACGCGCACCGACGCCATCGCCGGGCCGGTGCTCTCGCCCGGCTACACCGACTCGTTGCTGGCCCGTCCGAAGGGCACACGCGCCTACGGCATGGTGCCGTTCGAGGTGTCGCAGGAAGAGCTGGCGACGATGCACGGCCGCGATGAGCGCGTGTCGAAGCAGAACGTGACGAAGGGGCTCGAGGTGCTCTTCCGCGCTGTCGTCGACGTCAGCGCGGTCCCGTAGCCTTCGCGTCGAAGCAGGAGGGAAGTCGGTCGACGCCACCGAAGAAGCGCTGCGAGAGCTTCGCCCACGCGCGAGCGTTCTCTGGGGCGGCGCACTTGAAGGGCTTCTTCACCACGCGGCCCTGCATCACCTCGCGCTGGTCTCTGAAGTACCGCAGCGCCAGGTCGGCCGCGTACTCGCGCACGCCGTTGCCGGGCATGAAGGAGTAGTACGTGCCGCCCTTCACGATGAGCGGCTCGGGCACGTAGCGCGTCAGGCACTCGATGCCGGTGCCGCACTTCTTCACGATGGTGTCGTAGTCGGCGCTCAGCTCGCGCTCCGACCAGTCGTCGTCGTTGAGATGGAAGATCTCGTGGAAGAGCAGGCTGCGAACGACCGGCAACGAGCCGTTCAACGTGCCGTTGGTGTTGTACGAGACGGTCCAGTCGATGGCGAAGGCAGCCGGCGTGCGCTTCTTGAGCGACCGGAAGAAGCGGAGCTCGAGCGAGCGCCAGCGGTAGCGGAAGGCGACTCCGGCGAGGCGCTGCTCGTCGGTCAACGAGGTAGACAACCGTTCGGTGTCCGAGAGGAACGCATCAATCTCGGTGAGCGCGCCGGCGGTGAACTCGAGGTGCTTGCGCTCGGCGCCGATGGGCAGCTGCGGCACCACGTGAATCGT
Source organism: Myxococcaceae bacterium (assembly GCA_040400045.1). Lineage (GTDB taxonomy): Bacteria > Myxococcota > Myxococcia > Myxococcales > Myxococcaceae > Xiheimicrobium. The sequence goes on along the minus strand of JBBAQZ010000024.1, from coordinate 56,483 downwards.
CCCCCGGTAGCCGCCTTCGAAGTCCTGCTCGGGAAGCACGCCCACCACGTGCCCGGCCGTCTCGAACAACGCGAGGGCGAGCTTCGACGCCTGCGGGTCGCCGGAGAGGCGGGCCTTCATCAAGCACCGAATCTGCTCGTCGTCGGAGCCTTCCGCGCAACCCTTCACCTCCCCGGCGATGCGCGCGCGGGCCTGCGTGGCCGAGACCCTCGGGGCGTCGGCGAACGAGACGGCAGCGACGAGGGTCGACCACACCGCAGGGCGGAACCATCGCATCGTCTGCATTCGGCACCAGTCGACACCTGCAGGTCAACCGACGTCTGCCGCGAGAGGTACGCAGAGTTCCGGCGAACTCCAGAGAAGTCCGTGGTGAGGGGGGCCTTCCGCCGAGGCCGCGGCGCTCACCGGCGGCCGGCGCGCAGAATCGCCTCGCGCCGCTTCCTGACCCTCGAGACCATCAACACGTGGAACGGCCAGCTCCCGCAGGTGAGCGGTGGCTCGACGCCGCTCATCAGCTTGCCCTCGCCGCCGCCTCCGAAGCCCGTGAAGTGAACGACTCAGCGACCGAATGGCTTCAGCAGCGCCGCGAGGTTCGAGAAGTCATCCGTCCACACCTGAGGCAGCGCGGTTGGCCGCGGCACCACGGTGGTCATCGCGCCCAGCCGGTCGAGCTGCGCGCGGTCTCTCGACAGCAACATCCAATCGCTGGGCAACTCGAGCGGGTCATCGTCTCCGTTGATGGGCCGCGCAACCACGTGCACCGCCTCGAAGCCGAGCTCGTCGGCCATTCGGAAGATGAGCGGCGCGAGGTCCAACGTGCGGTTGAGCACGTTCACCGCGATGAGGGAGTCCGGCCCACGAAGCCGCGCCGCGTACACGGCGAACGCCTCACGGGTCAGCAGGTGCACGGGCACCGAGTCGCTGCCGAACGCGTCCATCGCGAGCACGTCGAGCTCTCCCGCGGCGCGCTCCAGCGACAACCGGCCATCACCCAGCACCACCGAGACGTGGCCTCGTGCATGACCGAGGCATGAGAAGAACCGCGGGTCCTCCGCGAGCCGGCTGACGTCGGGGCTCAGCTCGTAGAATCGGAACTCGTCGCCGGCCCGCGAGAACGTCGCGAGGGTGCCGATGCCGAGGCCGATGACGCCCACGTTCAGCGGCGCTCCGGTGAGTCGACGGGCGTGGTGCTCGAGCGCCAGGCCGACCCCGCTGCGACGGGTGAAGTACGCCGTGGGCTCGTCGGCGAAGGTGGGGTTCGCGACCTGAAACCCGTGCACCGTCGCGCCGTGCAGCAGCGCCGTTCGTTTCGCGCCTTGCGGCCCATGGTTGTCTTGCACGACTCGCAGCGTGCCGAAGAAGCTGCGCGAGGCCGCCAGCGAGCCGACGCTCGCCGAGAGCGTGTGCGCGACGATGACGCCTCCGAGAATGAAGATGAGCAGGTTCATGCCGACGCGCGCGGCCAGCGCCTGACCGCCGCGAGGCCAGACGCGCTCCCGCAGCAGCGCCCACGTCAACCCGCCCATCGCCAGCAGCCCGAGGTCGAGCTCGAAGAACGTGTCGAAGACGAGCGGCGCAATCACTGCCACGAAGACGCCGCCGAGCGCTCCGCCCAGGGACATGGCCAGCGAGAAGCTCGTGAGCCCTGCGGCTTCGGGCCGTCGCAGCGCGAGCTCTCCGTGACAGACCATGCAGGCGACGAACAGAAACGCGCTCCACACCAGAATCTGCGGCAGCACTGGCGCCCGCGTGACGAGCAGGCCACCAGCCGCCACGAGCAGCACAGCGAGCAGCGGCGCGAACAGGCCCCGCCGGTACCAGCGCGTTCCTTCGAAGCAGAGGATCAGGCTCACCAGGTACAGCGCGAGCGGCAGCACCCACAGAAAGGGGACGACCGCGATCTCCTGACAGAGGTGGTTCGTGATGGCGAGCAGCAGCAGCGACGGCAACGCGGCCAGCGCCACCCAGCGTGCCCAGACTGACCGCGGGAACGTTGGCGAGGCCTCGTGTCTGTGGACCGCTGCGTCGGCCGCCGCGCCACGCGACACCAGGACCAGCAGCGCACCGAGCCCCACAAAGCCTGCGGCCCAGCTCCAGGCCTGCGTGCGCAAGGTCATCAGTGGCTCGAAGACGAAGGGGTACGAAGTCAGCGCCAACAAGGAGCCCGCGTTCGAGAGCGCGTAGAGCCTCCAGTGCGAGGCCGTCGGCTGCGCCAGCGTGAACCAGCGCTGCACCAGCGGGCCGGTCGCCGACAACACGAAGAAGGGCGCACCGACGCCGACCAGCAGCACTCGCACCGTCATCCACCTCGGCCACTGACTGTCGGTGGGTCTCCAGTCGTCGCCTGGCAAGAGCGGCGCGCGCCACGCGAAGGCTGCCATCGCCAGCACGGCCAGCGCGATGATGACGACCGCCGCGTGGGCCCAGACCTGCCGGCTCGGCGCGAGGCGTTGCAGCTGATGCGCCCACGCGTAGCCGCCGAGCAACAGCACCTGGAAGAAGACGACGCACGTGGTCCACACCGCGGGCGAGCCACCGAACCAGGGGAGCAGCGCTTTGCCGATGAGCGGCTCGACGGCGAACAGCAGAAAGGCGCTCAGGAAGACAGCCGCGCCGTACCGAACCATGGCTGCACCCTACCCCGGAGCCGAACTGCTGGCCCGGTCTCGAGGTCCGGCGGGGCCTTCGGGAGCGTCGTCGCCATGCTCGAGCAACCAGTCGGCGTAGACCAGCAGCCGGGCATGGGTGACGAAGGCCACTCTCGACACGCCGACGAGCTCCGTGACTTGTCCGACGTGCTGGCTGGAGAACGCTCGAGTTCCTCTTCGTCGCTTCTGGTCGCCTGGTAGCCGCCACGCCTCGTGACGGGTACGGTGACGGTCGTGCGCGTCGAAGCTCCCGTCGAACTGATGCCCCCTCCCAGCCCCCCGGCCGCTGCAGCTCGCGAGCTCGGCGCTGGCCGGCTGCTCTCACCCACCGGCTGGGAAGTCCCCACGCTGAAGGACCCGCGCCTTCCCTTCGGCGCCCTGCTCTTCACCTACGCCGTCGCGGGCTTCACCTTCATGGGGTTCAACCGGCAGTGGTGGCAGATGGCCATCATCATGGTGAGCGCGATGGGGCTCGAGGTCGTCTTGAGCTTCCTGCTGCACCGTCGGAAGATCGTACCCGTCTCGGCGTTCATCACCAGCTGCTCGCTCGCGATCCTCCTCAACTACTCGCACCACTCGTGGGTGCTGCTGTTCCCCGTCTTCCTCGCCATCGGCTCGAAGTACGTGCTGACCGTCGACGGCAAGCACGTCTTCAACCCGGCCATGTTCGGCGTCGCCGTCTCGCTGCTCGTCTCGCGGGAGTGGATCACCGCTGCGCCTGCGTACCAGTGGGCGGGTGGCGACGTGACCATCAGCCTCTTCATCGTCACCGCCGCGCTGATGCTCTTCGTATTCCGCGTCGGCAAGGGCCCGCTGGTGGTGAGCTTCCTGGTCTTCTACGCGCTCCAGACGAGCCTCCGCGCGTACGTGATGCGGCACCACCTGCCGTGGCAGACGCTGTTCTTCGGAACGCTCGAGTCGCCGCCGTTCTACCTCTTCACGTTCTACATGATCACCGATCCCGCCACGTCGCCGAAGACGACGCGGGGCCAGGTGCTGCTCGCCCTCGCGCTGGTGGTCCTCGACGGGGTGCTGCACTTCAAAGAGAGCGTGTACACGTTCTTCTATGCAGCGCTGATGGTGGGCACGGCGCGCTTCCTCTGGACGCACGGCTCGTTGCTGTGGAGGAAGGGCCTCGCGCGGCTCCAGCAGCTCGTCGACCGGGACTCCTTGCTGCGCGTGGGCACGGTCGGAGGCCTGGGCTTCACGATGCTCGCGGGGTGGACGACGGTGCTCGCGCCGCTCGACGCTCCGGCCGACGTGGGCTTCCGCTACGAGCGCATGGACCTGAAGCGGGCTGGCCTGTACAGCGAGATGGGCACCACGCTGACCGAGGTCGACCCTCGGCTCCTCCCGGTCGCGAAGTGGGTGCTCTCGGTCGGAGACGCCATCGTCACCGGTGACGTCGACGGTGATGGCTTCACCGACGTGCTCCTCACGCACCCGCTCGCGACCGCGCAGGACCGCCTCGGCCTCTATCGCAACAAGGGCGACTTCACCTTCGAGCGCCTGCCACTGCCTGCGCTCGACGCGCTGAGGAACGACCCGAAGTCGCACGGCCTGGCGAGCGGCGGCGTCTTCGTCGACGACGACGGCGATGGCGACCAGGACCTGCTGCTCACCGTCGCCTTCGGCAAGACACGCCTGCTCCGCAATCGGCTGAGAGAGACCGGCGCGCTGGCCTTCGAAGACGTGTCTGAGAGGTCCGGCATCGACGCGCACACCGTGTCGCTGGCCGCGGCCTTCCTCGACCTCGACCACGACGGCGTGCTCGACCTGCTCGTCACCAACGCGCTCACCACGCACCTGCCGGGCTACGAGACGCCGACGCCGCTGAACGTGTTCGCGCTGCCAGCGCCCGCCTTCGACGGCGACCGCCGCATGTTCCGCTTCATGCACAACGGCTGGCACGACGCCGACAACGGAGGCCGCAACCACCTCTACCGCGGCCGCGGCGACGGCACCTACGAGCGCCTCGACGAGAAGGCGTGGGGCATGCCCGAGACCCACTGGACGCTCGCCCTCGGCACGCAGGACTTCAACCACGACGGCTTCACCGACCTCTACCTCGCGAGCGATTTCGGCCCTGACGACCTCTACCTGAACGAGGGCGGCAAACGGTTCCGCCGCATTCAAGGCCCGCGCTTCGGAGACATCGGCAAGGACACCTACAAGGGCATGAACGTGTCGATCGCCGACTTCGATCGCGACGGGTACTCCGACGTCTCCGTCTCGAACGTGCACCACGCCCTCCAGTCCGAGGGCAGCCTGTTGTGGATGGTGCGCCCCTCGAAGGACGACCCGTTCGTTCCGACGTTCTCGGACGAGGCGACGCAGCGGGGCATGCTGAACGAGCGACGCTTCGGCTGGGGCGCCGCGGCGGGCGACCTGAACCTCGATGGCTGGGAAGACCTCGTGCAGGCCAACGGCATGGTCGACACGCGGCTCGACCCGGACCTCAAGACGGCGAGCCGAGAAGGCTTCGAGTGGCCGTGGAACAAGGGGCGCACCGACTACTGGTATGTGAACCAGAAGTTGATGCAGTCGGGCCCAGAGCTCCACACCTACGCCGACCGCTGGGGTGACATTCGCGGTCGTCACATCTACGCCAACGAAGCGCGTCGCGCGTACCTGAACCTCGGGCCGACGCGGCCGGGCCAATTCGTCGACGCGGCGAAGGCGCTCGGCATCGATGACCCCGACAATTCACGCGGCGTGCTGCTCTCGGACTTCGACCGCGACGGCGACCTCGATCTGTTGATCAGCAACCAGCACGGACCCGTGTCGCTCTACCGCAACACGCTGCGCGCGAAGGCCAGCGGCCCTCACTGGCTCGCCATCACCCTCCTCGGCCCGAAGGAAAACGCGCCCGCCATCGGCTCCATCGTGACGGTGACGTCGACGGTCAACGGGCAGCGGCTCGTGCAACGGAAGGAAGTGCAGGTGATGGGCGGCTTCGCAGGCCAGGCCGACCCGAGCCTGCTGTTCGGACTCGGCGAGCAGACGCCGCCCGAGGTCGAGGTGACGGTGCAATGGCATCGGGGAGAGACCCGCTCCTTCACGCTGGCGGTCGATCGCAGGCACACGCTGACGCGCTGAAGACGGTGCCAGCCTGGCCGTTGCGAGGGCGTGCGCCACCGACTCGGCGAGCCCGCCCCCGGGAGTGACCAGAACTTCAGCTTTTTCTTCGTCGTCTGGCCCGATTTGATCTCCACCCTGTTGGAGGTCTCGAGCTCCCCAGGACACCGACCGCCACGACGCTGACCGTGCGACGCGCCCTCTCGAGCTCCACGGCCGTCGTCACCGTCTCCATCGTGCAGGTGGAATAGCGCTCGTCACCGCGTCATCGTGCCGGAGTAGCCGACGGAGCGCGCTTCGTGGCACATCGGCACGCATGACGAGCCCGACGCTGAAGGCGACCGACGGTGACGAGAGCGAGCGCCTCGAGCGACGGCTGCTCGCCCGTGTCACGAAGACCGTGCATCGCTACGGCCTGCTCCGCGACGGCGACAGGGTGATGGTGTGTCTGTCGGGCGGGAAGGACAGCTACACGATGCTGCACCTGCTCCATCGTCTCGTGCGCACGCTGCCCTTCGACGTCTCGCTCGTCGCGGTACACCTCGACCAACGACAACCCGGCTACGACGGGACGCCGCTCGTGCGCTGGCTCGAGCAGCACGGCCACCGCTTCGAGGTACTGTCCGAAGACACGTACTCGACGGTGAAGCAGCGCATGGAGGAAGGCCAGACGCCGTGCGCGACGTGCAGTCGGTTGCGCCGGGGCATTCTGTACACGGCCGCTGAACGGCTCGGCTGCACGACCATCGCGCTGGGCCACCACCGGGAGGACACGCTCGAGACGTTTCTCCTGAACCTCGTCTACACCGGCAAGCTGCAGGCGATGCCTGCGCGGTACACGACCGACGATGGCCGCTTCAGCGTCATTCGCCCGTTGCTCGAGTGCAGCGAGGCCGACATCGCGCGGTTCGCGACGCTCCAGCAGTTTCCGATTCTTCCCTGCACGCTCTGCGGCTCACAACCAGACCTCAAGCGCGACACCATGGGCGCGCTCCTGTCGCACCTCGAGACGCTCCACCCCCGCGCGCGGGAGTCGATGTTGGCGGCGCTCGGCAATGTCAGGCCGACCCACCTGCTCGATGAAGACGTCACCGAGGCCTGGGCGGCGCGGCCCACGCACCTCGAGCGCAAGACGACGCCGAAACAGACCCCCAACCGCTTCGCCGCGCTCCCGGTGCACTCGAACGTCGAAGGCTGGCTCGAGCGCCCGTCAGGAACCGACGTGCCTGGCGTCTGAGGTGGCACAGCACGCGCCCGGCCGATGAGGCCCTACACGCACTCTCCCCGGTTCGACTCCGGGATCCTCCACTTCTGGGGGATTCGTCCACGGCGGACACCACCCTGCAACGGTGACTGAACCCCGGCTTTCTCACTCGGGCGCGTGCTGCTTCCTCTTCGCTCCAGGCCGCTGGCATCAGACGTGCTCTGCGTGAGCGCATGATGCCCATCGAAGAGCGCCTCCTGCGCCGGCGGATTCACACCCTCGACGACGAGGCGCTGGTTCATCAGACGTCACGGCAGCTTCGGAAGGAGGCCGACGAGCGCGCGGCGCGCCTCGGTGTCGAGCTGGCCCGAGCGCGTCGTGACAAATCGGCAGCACGCGTCTCGACCCTGCTCGGGTGGGTCGATGAACTGGAACGACGGTCGACGGAGCGCGATGCCCGAATCGTCGATGGGGATGAACGAAGGCAGCCGTTGTGGTCGTCGGCGGTGAGGGTCTGCTTCCGCGTCGCGCTCGTCTTCAGCTTGTTCGCCGTCTTTGCCGACGGGCGGACGCTCGCCGCGCTGATTCCGCTCTTCGTGCTGTGGCTTGCCCTCGTGTTGCCGGAGCGCCCATGAGTCGGGCCCTTCGCGAGCGACTCGAGGCGGCGCAGGCGCACCACCGCGACGTGATGGCAACGGCGGGACCAGCGCCACGTGACGAGACGCTCCTACGAACGCTGCGGGACGAGACGGAGCGCTTCGAGCGGACGGCGTCGGCGCTGCGTCGGCGCATCGACAGGCACCGCGAGCGGCAACGGCTCCTCGACGAGCTGCGCAGCGGGACCCCACTTCACTGGGCGGCCTGGTTCGCGGTACCGGCGATGTGGTGGGCGTTGTTCGCGGCGAGGCTGCCTGTGGCGTCGTGGTTCCACGGGTTGCTCGTCGGTCTCGGAAGTGTCGAGGCGTGGTGCTGGGTGAAGCAGGTGAAACGCAGCGCCCGACTTCGGAACGACTACGGCTCGCTGGGGTCGCCCGAGGGCGTCGACTGTGAGACCTGCGGGCCTGAGTGACCGAGCAGGCCCACTGCGACAACAGCACGAAGGTGAGGCAGCAGTGAAGGTGCGTGCAAAGCCTCGAGGGGCGAGGGGCCAGCTGGAATGGGCGATGCCCGTGCCCGCTCGCAGGCGGTGGCGCTTCCCGGAACACGTCTCGTCCGGGACTCCAGAGCGCGCGCGGTTGACGTGGAATCGCGTCAACTTCGAATCGCCCCGTGTCCCGCGGGAGACGCGTTCCGGGAAGCGCCCCCGCCCCTCGACCGGTCCCGGCCACCACGGAGTGCGCGCCATTCCTTCCCGACTTCTCGACCCTCGAGGCTTCGGAGCGCCCTCGACAGCCAACGCCTTCCAGGAGCCGCCGCTCGTCGTGCGTTGCAACCGCCCCCATCGTGACGCTCGTTGCGGCGCCGGTGCGGCCCACCCGGTCCCCGACCAAGGGCCTGATCAGCGACTTGCGCCCAGCCCCATATCGACATACATCGATATACCGATATGGAGCTGTCCGAGACCTTCCACGCCCTGGGTGAGCCGACGCGGCTACGCATCTTGCGGCTGGTCGCGGCGGCCAGACTGAACGTGACCGAGGTCGTCTCGCTCATCGGCGTGGCGCAGTCGTCGGTCTCGCACCACCTCGCCAAGCTCAAGAGCCTCGAGCTGATTCGCGAAGAGCGCGTCGGCGGCTTCACCTATTACTCGCTGGCCGTCGACGCGACTGATGCGCGGTGGCCGCTCATTCGGCTCGCGAGGGAGTCGGAGGATGTGCACGGCGACCAGGCACGGCTCACTGAGTTGCTGCGCCGCCGCGAAGACCGGCACACGCTCAACGAGAAGCTGCTCGAGCCTGGCCAGTCGTGGCTGTTGTGGGCGTCTGCGCTCGCGTCGCTGTTGCCGAAGCTCGACGTGGCCGACTTCGGGTGTGGCTCGGGCGTGCTGACGCAGGAACTCTCGGGCTGGGCCCGCCACGTCACCGCCATCGACAAGAGCCCTCAGGCGCTCGAGCAGGCGAAGGCGCGACTCTCACGCGAGGGGCGCACCAACGTGTCGTTCGTCGAGGCCGACCTGCACGACCTGCCCGCGGGCCTGCCCAGGCACGACCTCGTCGTCATCTCGCAGAGCCTGCACCACGTCAGCGACCCCGCGGCGGTGTTGACCCAGGCCGCGCACCTGCTCAAGCCCGGCGGCCGCCTCGTGGTGATGGAGCTGCTGCCGCACACCGAGACGTGGGTGAAGACGCGCCTCGGCCACCAGCACCTCGGCTTCGAGCCCGCGCTCCTGGAGGGCGCCCTGGGCGCCGCGGGCTTCACCGAGGTCGCCATCACCCCGACGCCGCGTGACGGCAGCTCACCGTTCCGTGCCTTCCTGCTCACCGCGACGCGCCCTGCCCGGCCGTCGAAGCGCACCGCCAAAGAGGCACGCGCCTGACGCTCTCTGGAGACTCCATGACGACCCCCACCCGCACGCAGGCCCTCGAACAGCTCTTCCAGGAACGCATCGCCATCCTCGACGGCGCGATGGGCTCGATGGTGCAGACCTTCAAGCTCGACGAGGCCGACTTCCGTGGCGAGCGCTTCAAGGCACACCCGCACGACGTCAAGGGCAACAACGAGCTGCTCGTCCTCACGCGCCCTGACGTCATCGAGTCGATTCACCTGCAGTACTTCGACGCTGGCTCCGACATCGCCGAGACGAACACCTTCAGCGCCACCTCCATCGCGCAGGCCGACTACAAGCTCGAGAGCCTCGTCACCGAGCTGAACCTCGCGGCCGTGGCGTGCGCGCGCCGGGCCGCGGAGAAGGCCGAAGCGAAGACGCCGGGCCGCAAGTGCTTCGTCGCCGGCGCCATCGGGCCGCTCAACCGCACGCTGTCGCTCTCTCCCGATGTGAACCGCCCCGAGTTCCGTGCCGTGACGTGGCAACAGGTCGTCGACGCGTACACCGAGCAGGTGCGCGCGCTGCTCAAGGGTGGCGTCGACGCGCTCCTCGTCGAGACCATCTTCGACACGCTCAACTGCAAGGCGGCCCTCTTCGCCATCGAGGCCGTGTTCGACGAGGTCGGCTTCCGCGTGCCGCTGATGGTGTCGGTCACCATCACCGACCGCTCGGGCCGCACGCTCTCGGGCCAGACCATCAGCGCCTTCTACAACTCGATTCGCCACGCGAAGCCGTTCTCGGTCGGCATCAACTGCGCCCTCGGCGGCAAGGACATGCGGCCCTACGTCGAAGAGCTCGCGCAGCTCGCCGAGTGTTACGTCAGCTGCTACCCGAACGCCGGCCTGCCCAACGCCTTCGGTGGCTACGACGAGACGCCCGCCGACATGGCCGAGGTGCTCGGCGACTTCGCGAAGCAGGGCTGGCTCAACCTCGTCGGCGGTTGCTGCGGCTCGACGCCTTCACACATCGCCGCCATCGCGGCCGCCATGAAGTCGGCTCGCCCCCACGTCGTCGGCGCGCCCCACACCATTCAACGCCTCTCGGGCCTCGAGCCCCTCACCCTCTCCTGACGGGCGACACCTTCCATGAGCACCTCTGCCTCGCAGTTCTTCGTCATCGGTGAACGCACCAACATCACCGGCAGCCCCAGGTTCGCCAAAGCCATCAAGGAGGGCGACTGGAACACCTGCGTCGCCATCGCGCGGCAGCAGGTCGAGAGCGGCGCCAACATCATCGACGTCAACGTCGACGAGGGCCTCATCGACAGCGAAGCGACGATGACGAAGTTCCTCAACCTCATCGCGTCGGAGCCCGAGATTTCTCGCGTGCCCGTGATGGTCGACTCGTCGAAGTGGAGCGTGCTCGAGGCCGGCCTGCGCTGCCTGCAGGGCAAGGGCATCGTGAACTCCATCTCGCTCAAGGATGGCGAGGCGGAGTTCTTGAGGCGCGCGAGGCTGCTGAGGCGCTACGGCGCGGCGGCGGTGGTGATGGCCTTCGACGAGAACGGCCAGGCCGCGGGCTGCGACGACAAGGTGCGCATCTGCACCCGCGCGTACCATCTGCTCGTCGACCAGGCCGGCTTCCCTCGCGAAGACATCATCTTCGACCCCAACATCCTCACCGTCGCGACGGGCATCGAGGAGCACAACAACTACGCCGTCGACTTCTTCGAGGCGACGCGCATCATCAAGAAGACGCTGCCCGGCGCGAAGGTGTCAGGCGGCGTGTCGAACGTCTCGTTCTCGTTCCGCGGCAACAACCCCGTGCGCGAGGCGATGCACACGGCGTTTCTGTTCCACGCGGTGAAGGCCGGCATGGACATGGCCATCGTGAACGCCGGCATGCTGGGCGTGTACAACGAGATTCCGAGGGACCTGCTCGAGTTCATCGAAGACGTGCTCCTCAACCGGCGCCCGGACGCGACGGAGCGCCTCGTGCAGAAGGCCGAGGCCCTCAAGGCCGAGCAGGGCGGCGCCTCGAAGGGTGAGGTGAAGGAAGACCTCGCGTGGCGCAACCAGCCAGTCGCGGAGCGGCTCAAGCACGCACTGGTGAAGGGCATCGACGCGTACGTCGACGTCGACACCGAAGAGGCGCGCAAGTCCCTGGCCCGGCCGCTCGACGTCATCGAAGGCCCGCTGATGGACGGCATGCGCGTCGTCGGCGACCTCTTCGGCGCCGGCAAGATGTTCCTGCCGCAGGTGGTGAAGTCCGCGCGCGTGATGAAGCGCGCGGTCGCCTGGCTGACGCCCTTCATGGAAGAAGAGAAGCGCCTCGCGCTCGCCAGCGGAGGCACCGCGCGGGCCCAGGGCAAGGTGCTGCTGGCCACGGTGAAAGGTGACGTGCACGACATCGGCAAGAACATCGTCGGCGTGGTGCTTGCCTGTAACAACTACGACGTCGTCGACCTCGGCGTCATGGTGTCGGCCGAGAAGATCCTCGCCACCGCGAAGGAGCACGGCTCGCACGTCATCGGCCTCTCAGGCCTCATCACGCCCTCGCTCGACGAGATGGTGCACGTCGCGAAGGAGATGACGCGCCAGGGCTTCACGGTGCCGTTGCTCATCGGCGGCGCGACGACGTCACCGGCGCACACCGCCGTGAAGGTCGCTCCGGAGTACGAGCCCGGCGTCACGCACGTGCTCGACGCCTCGCGCGTGGTGAACGTGGTGAGCGCGCTCCTCTCTCCCGAGCAGAAGCCCGCGTTCGTCACCGAGACGAAGAAGAAGCAGGAGTCGTTGCGGGTCGACTTCACCGAGCGGCAGAACGCGCGGCAGATGCTCTCGCTCGCCGACGCACGCAAGCGCCGCTTCACCTGTGACTGGGCGAAGGCCGACCTCGCGAAGCCAGAGTTCTACGGCACGCGCACCTTCGACGTGCCCGTGGAAGACATCGTGCCCTTCATCGATTGGGGCCCCTTCTTCAACGCGTGGGAACTCCACGGAGCGTTCCCCCGAATCCTCGAGGACGCGGTGGTGGGCGCCGAGGCGCGAAAGCTGTTCGCCGACGCGAAGAAGCTGCTCGCGCGCATCACGCAAGAGAGGCGCTTCACGCCGAAGGCCATCGTCGGCTTCTGGCCGTGCAACGCGGTGGGCGACGACGTCGAGCTCTATTCCGACCCATCGCGCGCGAAGGTCGTCAGCAGGTTCTCGATGCTCCGCCAGCAGGCCGAGAAGCAGCAGAACGAGCAGAACCTCTCGCTCGCCGACTTCGTGGCGCCGAAGGACTCGGGCCGCCTCGACTCGATGGGCGGCTTCGTGGTGACGGCCGGGCCCGGCGTCGAGGCGTTCGCGAACGAGTTCAAGGCGAAGCTCGACGACTACTCCGCCATCATGGTGCAGGCCCTGGGCGACCGAATCGCCGAAGGCCTCGCCGAGTTGATGCACAAGCGCGCGCGTGAGTGGTGCGGCTACGGGAAGGACGAGAAGCTCTCGACCGACCAGCTCATTCGCGAGCAGTACCGCGGCATTCGTCCGGCGCCTGGCTACCCCGCGTGTCCCGACCACACCGAGAAGCCCGCGCTGTTCGACCTGCTCGAGGCGACGAAGGCCACCGGCGTCACGCTCACCGAGTCGATGGCGATGTTGCCGGCGAGCAGCGTGTCGGGCTGGTACTTCAACCACACCGACGCGAAGTACTTCGGCGTCGGCAAGCTGGGGCGCGACCAGGTCGAGGACTACGCGAAGCGCAAGGGCATGACGCTCGAGGCGATGGAGCGCTGGCTCGGGCCCAACCTCGGCTACGACCCGCGCGCACGCTCCGCCGCCTGAGTTCCCCACTCACGCGGCGCCGAGCCTGAGCATCACCCTGCGCGCGGGGCAAAGCGCGCGGGCAGCCCGTTTCCGACGAACAGCGTCGCGCCCATCTTCGGCCGCACCGCTTCGGGCCGTTGCACCTCGAGGCGGCCCCGCTGCAGCAACATCGCCAGCACCACCGTGGCCTCGAGCAACGCGAAGTGATTCCCGATGCACACGTGCGGCCCGGCGCCGAACGGCGGGTACGCGTACTTCCACACCGCTGCGTCAGTGGACGATTCGGCCGCGAAGCGCTCCGGGTCGAACGTGTCGGGGTCCTTCCACAGCGTCGAGAGCCGGTGCGTGATGTACGGCAGTACCAGCACCACCTGACCCTTCGTGAAGCGCTCCCCCGCGACCTCGGTGTCTTCGAAGGCCTGGCGCGCGAAGAGCCACGCTGGCGGGTAGAGGCGTAGCGCCTCACGGATGACGCGGCTGAGCGAGGTGAGCTTCGGGACGTCTTCGGGCTCGGGGGCGCGTCGTCCGAGCACTGCCTGGAGCTCTGCCTCGACCTTCTCCAGCACCGAGGGGTGCTGCGAGAGGAGAAACACCGTCCACGTCATCAGGTTCGCGGTCGTCTCGTGCCCGGCGAAGAAGATGTTCATCACCTCGTCGCGCAGTTGCTGGTCGTTCATCGCGTCGCCTGTCTCTGGGTCGCGAGCGGTGACGAGCAAGGTGAGGAGGTCGGCCGTCGGAGACGTCGCGCGGCGCCGCTCGTCGATGACGCGCTGGAGGTTCTCGTGCAGGAACGTCACCGCGCGCTTGAAGCGCAGGTGCTTCGGCGTCGGCACCCAGAGCGGCAGCTTGCCGGGAATCATCGACGTCGAGACGTAGTCCTCCACCACGCCGAAGGCCTCGTCGTACGGCGTCGTGTCGGCGCCGAGCGACTGCGAGAACATCGCGCGCACGATGATGTCCCGGGCCAGCGTCATCATCAGGTGACGGGTGTTGAGTTCGGCGCCCGGCGTCAACGCGTCGAGCGACTTCGCGGCGACCTCTCGCATGGTGTGCACCCAGTTCGGCCCCTGCGCGCGGTGAAACGAGGGCTGCATGGTGCGGCGCTGGGTGAGCCAGAGCGGGGGGTCCGACAGCGGCAGCCCATTGCCGAGCAGCGGCCGAATGGCGTCGACCGAGGTCCCGCGACCCCACGCCTTCGCGTTCTTCTGGAGCACCTGCTGCAGCGCCTGCGGCTCGGCGAGCACCGTCAGCGTGATGGGGCCGACCCCCACCTTGAGGTTGGGGCCCGCCTGACGCGCGGCGCCGAGCAGGAAGTCGGGCGCGCTCGACGCCATCGCCCGCGCGTTGCTCAACGTCAGCGTCTCTTTCAGCAGCGGAACACTCATCGCCGGCGATGGTAGCGCTCCCCGCGATGCGCAGCCTCATTCGCAGGGCCCGGGTCTGGGCAGGCACGGTGACGCTCGGGTAGGAAGGGAGAGCCCGTGCCTCGCCTCGCCGTCCTGATGTTCGTGTTGAGCAGTCTCTCCGCGAGCGCGGCTGAGCCGTGGGCGCAGACGCTGCCGTCCTTCCGATTGCTCGACCCGCTGGACCGCGCCTTCACCCACGAGCAGCTCGCCGAGCGCGGCGCCGTCGTCGTCGTCACCGCGCCCACCCACTCGCAGGGTGACGCACAGAGAGGCTGGAGCGCCGCGCTGCATTCGCTGCCCGCGGACGACAAGGGCCCGACCCTGGTGATGCTCCAGGACATGTCTCAGTCGTGGTTCCGGCCCATCGTCATCTCGATGATGAAGTCGCGGTATCGGCCGGGCTCGCGCGTGGTGTTGCTGCTCGACGAAGGTGGCGTCGCGCGCAAGGCGCTCGGCGTGCCCGAAGCCCGCACCCTGGCGCTCGCGTTCGGGCCCGGCGGAAAGCTGATGGCCGTCGAGACCGGCGAGCCCAGCGCCGAACGCGCGAAGACGCTGCTCGACGCGGCCCGGGGAATCGTCGCTCCGTAGCACGACGCGCTGAGGCCTGGCCGACGACTCGTTCACCCCAGCGCTGCGAACGCGTCGTGCGCCTCACGCGCGAGGTCTTCGACGATGGCGCTGATGGGTTTGACGGAGTGGACGAGCCCGACGCCCTGCCCCGCGCTCCAGATGTCCTTCCAGCGCTTTGCGCCTTCGGGCGAGCGGTCGGCCGAGAAGTTCTCGGGCACGGTGGCCTTGAGGAAGTTGGCGTGAATGCCAGAGACCGCGTCCGTGTAGACGACGTCCTCCGGGCCCGACGAGACGACGAGCTGCTTGTACGCGTCGCTCGCGCCGCACTCCGTCGACGCGATGAAGCGCGTGCCCAGGTAACAGAGCTGCGCGCCGAGGCTCAAGGACGCCACCACCTGCCGGCCATCGGAGATGCAGCCCGCGGCGATGATGGGCACCTTCAATTCTTCGGCGAGCCACGGCACCAGGACGAACGGGGAAATCCGTCCTGCATGGCCGCCAGCCCCCGCGCCGACCGCGATGATGGCGTCGACGCCCGCGCCGACCGCCTTCTTCCCGTGATGCAGCGAGATGACGTCGTGGAACACCAGCCGCCCCTTCTCGTGCACGCGCTTCACCACCTCGGCCGGGTTGCCGTAGCTGGTGACGATGACGGGCACGTCGAACTCGAGGCACGTCGAGAGGTCCTGCTCGATGCGCTCGGGCGGCGTCAGGCCGATGGTGAGGTTGATGCCGATGGGCTTGTCCGTGCGCGCGCGAACCCACGAGAGGTCGTCCCGAAACGCCTGCGGCGTGCGCGCGTTGAGCGAGGGCATGCAGCCGAGGATTCCGGCCTCGGCCGAGGCCAACAGCATCTCCTTGTTCGAGATGAGGAACATCGGCGCGGCCACGAAGGGGTACGTGAGGCCGAGCTTCTTCGAGAGGGTCGTCTCCAGGCGCATGACTGAGGCAAAGCGCGGCGTTGGCAGCGAGACAAGCGGCAAACGGCCGGCGTCAGCGCGACGCCGAGGCGTTCGAGGCCGCCGTCGGCAGAGTCCCCGTCGGTCAGGACTTCGCGCGCCCGGCGAAGCGGCTGGCAACGCAGCTGCAGCTCGTCGACTCCCATCGCGCGCCGCTGTTCGCGCGACAGGCGACCGTTCTCGTGAAAGAGCACCGTCGTGCTCCAGTCGACCCGTCCGTGGAAGGCCTTGTTGGCCGTCGCGCTCGTCTCGGGTGCGGCGGTGCGCCTGTGGCTGGCGCTGACGGACCACGGCATCTACTGGCCCGACGAGGTCTACCAGTCGGTGGAGCCGGCGCACCGCATGGCCTTTGGCTACTCGATGGTGGCCTGGGAGTTCGTCGTCGGCGCGCGCAACGTGCTGCTCCCCGGGCTCATCGCGCTGGTGCTGAAAGGCCTCGCGCTGGTGCACCTCGACCAACCCCTGCTCTACGTGCCGCTCATCCGCGTCGGCTTCGCGCTCTCGTCGGTGCTGACGGCGCTGGGCGTTCATCGACTCGCGCGCGCGGTGGGGTGCTCGCCCCCGAGCGCGGTGCTGGGCGCCACGGCCCTCTCGTGGATGAGCCTGGCCATCTACTTCTCGCCGCGCGCGATGAGTGAGGTGGCCTCGGCCCTCCCGGTCACATGGGGGCTCGCGCTGCTGCTCGAGGCGCCGTCACGGCGGAAGCTGGTGCTCGGCGCGTCGCTGCTGGGCCTCGCGGTGCTGCTGCGCATTCACTGTGGGCTCTTCGCGGCAGGCGCGGTCGCCACCCTGCTGGTTCAACGACGCACCCGCGACGCCGGGCTCGTCTTCGCGGTGCTGGGTGGTTGGGCGCTCGTCTACGGCCTGCTCGACCTCATCGCGTGGGGCAGCTTCTTCCACTCCGCGCTGCTGTACCTGCGCTTCAACCTCGTCGAGGGCCGCGCCGCCGAGTGGGGCACCGCGCCGCCGGCGTTCTACACGAAGTACCTCGTGCGGAGCCTTGGCGCGCATTGGGTGCTCCTGGCCGTGCTCGGCCTCGTCGGCGTTCGCCGCGCGACGCCGGTGGTGGTGCTCGCGGCGCTCTTCCTGCTGGGTCACCTTGCCCTGCCGCACAAGGAGCTGCGCTTCATCGTGCCGATGCTTCCGCTGCTCTGCGCAGGAGCCGCGGCGGGGCTCGAGCAGGTGCTGGCCTGGCGTCAGGCGGCAGGCGTGGTGGCCTTCGCCGGGCTGCTGGTGACGAGCCTCGTCTCGCTGCTCACCTTCCACTCGCTGACGTTCACGCAGCTCGGCCGCCACGACGACGCCAGCGCCTACGACGCGGGAGGGCCCGTCACCCGGCTGCTGCTGGCGGCCTCGACGAGAGAGGACCTCTGTGGGCTTGGGCTGCTCGTCGGGAGTCGCGGCGCCACGTTCGCGTACTTCGCGCTCCACCGGGACGTGCCGTTCTACGAGGCGCCGCTGCCAGCGAGGGAGCAGCGCTTCTTCAACTACGTCATCGCCGACGAAGGCACCGAGGCAGGCGTCGTCGTGACGACCGACCACGGCGTCTCGTTGGTGCGCCTGGACCCCGGGCCCTGCGCGAAGGACTCCACCTTCGAGCCGTGGCTCGACGAGCGCACGCGCGCGCTGGCGAAGAGCCCGGAGTCGCTGCTCGGGCGGTGACTCCAGCAGCTCTGCGCGCACCTGACCCTTCTTCGCGGCCCGGTTCGCGAAGAATGACGAGCCGTGAGACAGTGAGGGCGGAGCCTCGACGGCAACGGCAACCCGTTTCAGGAGTTCTCACTCCCCACCTTGCCTGCAGCAGAAAGCGCTCCATGCCGTCCAGGCTCTTCAAAGACACCCGCTGCAGGCCCGGCTGGGCGCTCGACCGGCTCGCGCTGCTCTCGAAGGCCGCGACCGACGACGAGGCGCGTGGGCTGCTGCAGTCGGCCGAGACGAACCTGAGGCTCGCGCTGTGCTTCGTCCCCGGCGACGCGACGACGACTGCGTCGCTGGAGCGGGTCATCGCGATGCGGGAACGGGCCCGACGCGCCGTCGAGCCCTGACGTGCGCCTGCCCGTTTCCTCTCGGGACTGATTGCTCCGCGCCGAGCCGGGCACTACGCCTTCGCTCCCTATGAGCGACCCCGCCTCACCCGACTCGAACGCCTCTGCGCCGCTCCCTCAACCCCCGTTTCCGTCACAGCCGCCACGCCCCGTCGGCCTGCCGCCGCTTTCGACGCCGCCGAAGAAGTCGTCCACGCCCATCCTCCTCATCGGGTGTGGCGCGTTCGTGCTGCTCGCCATCGGAGGGACCGCCCTCCTCGCCGGTGCAGGCGCTTCGGCGTCGGTCGATGACGGGGCCGTGCTCAAGCTGACGCTGTCGGGAGAGATCCCCGAGTACGTCGCGGCCGAAGGCCTCGACGAGCTCTTCGGCGCGAAGCCCATCACCATCAACCAGCACGTCTGGAACCTGAAGAAGGCCGCCGCCGACAAGCGCATCAAGGGCGTGGTGGTCGAGTTGGCGCCGCTCGCCGTGGGGCCCGCGAAGGTCGAAGAGCTCCGTGACGCGCTCATCGACTTCAAGAAGAGCGGCAAGTTCGTCATCGCGTGGAGCGAGTTCATGACCGAGCGCGAGTACTCGCTCGCCATCGCTGCGGACCGCATCGTGATGCCGAAGGACTCGCGCTTCGAGTTCAACGGCTTCGCGACCGACCTCGCGCACTACCCCGGCATGCTCGAGAAGCTGGGCATCGAGGTGCAGTACTTCCGCTACGGGAAGTACAAGTCAGGCTCGGGCGAGCAGTTCGGCCGCAAGGCCTTCACCGAGCCGGTGAAGGAGATGATTGGCGGCAACCTGGCGCGCGGCTTCGCGCACTTCGTCGACGCCGTCGCCCTGCACCGCAAGCTGGACGCCGAGCAGGTGAAGGCCCTCATCGAAGAAACCGGCGAGAAGTCCGACTGGGCGCTCGAGAAGAAGCTCATCGACCAGGTCGCCTACTGGGACGAGGTGGAAGACGACCTGCGCACGCGCACGGGCCTGAAGGCCACCGAGAAGGTGAAGTTCATCTCGGCCTCGAAGTACCGCTCGGTCACGGGCAAGGCGGCAGGCCTCACCGAGGGCAAGCACACCTTCGCCCTCATCTATTCGGTCGGGCTCATCGTCGCGGGCAAGGGCGGCGTCGACCCGTTCTCGGGTGGCGCGTCGCAGGGCTCCGACGCCATCATCAAGGCGCTGCGCAAGGCGGTGGAGGACGACGACGTGAAGGCCATCATCTTCCGCGTCGACTCACCCGGAGGCGCGGGCCTGGGTTGCGATTACGTGCGCCGTGAAGTCGAGAAGGCGCGGGCGAAGAAGCCCGTCATCGTGTCGATGTCCGACGTCGCGGCGTCAGGCGGCTACTGGGTCTCGATGGACGCGACCGCCATCGTCGCGCACCCGTCGACGTACACCGGCAGCATCGGCATCTTCGCCGTCGTGCCGAACCTCGGGCCGCTCTACGAGAAGCTCGACCTCAACAACGAGACCTTCAAGGCCGGCAGTCACGCCGACGCCGTCATCGGCGCGCGCAGGATGACCGACGACGAGGCGAAGGCGTTCGATACGAACCTGTTCGCTTCCTACAAACGCTTCGTCGAGCTCGCCGCGAAGGGCCGAGGCAAGACGTACGAAGAGCTCGAGCCCCTCGCGCAGGGCCGCACGTGGATGGGTGATGAAGCGCTCGAGAAGGGCCTCGTCGACCGGCTCGGCGGCATGGAGACGGCCATCGCCCTCGGAAAGGAGAAGGCGAAGCTGGGCGCAGACGAGGCCGTGAAGCTCGAGCTCTTCACGCACAAGAAGACCGTGCTCGAGGCGCTGTTGGACAAGGACGACGAGGGCGATTCATCCATCGAGCGCGCGTCGGCGGCGCTGGTGCAGAAGGTGCTGGCTGGCTCGGTCGCGGGGCCGCTGCTCAAGAAGGTGCCGTACCTCGGCGTCTTCACCAGCCAGGTGATGGCCGGCGAGCGCGTCTTCCCGATGATGGACGTCGCCATCGACCCTCGCTGAGCCGTAGCGCTCCGACAGGGTTGCCCGGCATGATGTGGGTCCGCGGCCTCGAGCTGTCCGTTCGAGGAGTCGTCACGGCATGCGTCGGCCGGGTGATGGTTATCGAGGTGAGCCATGAAGTCCTCCCTTCGGGTCGCCACTGTCGCCGGCATCGACATCAACCTGCACGCGTCCTTCGTGCTGGTGCTGGGCCTCGGCGCCTGGCCGTGGCTGATGTGGGGCGCGCGCGGAGCCCTCTTCGGCGCGGGCATGTCGCTGCTCATCTTCGCGTGCATCGCGCTCCATGAGCTGGGCCACTCGCTCGTCGCGAAGGCCTTCGGCATTCCCGTCACCGACATCACGCTCACGCCCATCGGTGGCGTCGCCATCTTGAAGGACCGGCCGAAGACGCCCACGCAGGAGCTGCTCATCGCCATCGCGGGCCCCGCCGTGAACGTGGTGCTCGCGGCGATCTTCTGGGGCATCGCCGTCACGCTGGGCCACGAAGCGTACGACGCCGCGAAGCTCACGTTGCTGCGTGAGCCACCGCGCGCCGAGCACATCTGGGTCCTCCTCATCCCCGCCAACCTCGCCCTCGCGGCGTTCAACATGCTGCCCGCCCTGCCGATGGACGGTGGCCGCGTGCTGCGCGCGACGCTCTCGTACGTCTTCGATGCAGAGGACGCGACGCGCATCGCCGCCGTCGTGGCGCGCGTGGTGGCCGTGGGGTTCGTCGCCATCTACGCCTTCGTGCCCAACGCCACGCCCATGTTGCCGTTCATCGCGGTGGTGGTGTTCTTCGGCGCTGGCGCCGAGGTGCGCGAGGCGAAGGTGAACCGGGTGTTGTCGTTGATTCGGGCCGGTGACGTGGTGACGCCGTACGCGCCGCGCTTCGAGCCCGGCACCACGCTGGGCCAGGCGATGCAGACGCTGATGGTGTCTCCGCTCCCCGTCTTCGCGGTCGAGCTCGGTGGCCGGCTGGTCGGCGTCGCCCGCCGAGAAGACCTGCTCAAGGCGGCCATGGAGAAGGGTGCGTGGGGGTTCGTCTCGACCGTGCTGGTGCGTGATGTGCCGACGGTCGACCCGTTCGACACGCTCGATGACGCCCGCTCGAAGATGCAGCGCGCCGACATTCGAGCTGCGGCGGTGATGCGCGGCGGCGTCTTCCTCGGCCTCATCACCGAGCTCGAGCTCGCGCAGGCGATGGAGGTCGCCCAACGCCTGAAGGCGACTCAGACGAGGGACAGCCTGGGCCGCGACGTGCGCTGAGCCCGGACGGCTACTTCCGAATCTGGAACTTGATCTTCTCGGTGCCGAACGTGAACTCGTCGCCGTCACGGATCGGACGGCGGGTGACCTTCTCTTTGTTCGGCCCGAAGAACGTGCCGTTCGAGGAGTTGTTGTCTTCGAGCACGAAGCCGCCGGCCTCCCGAATGATGCGGGCGTGCTCGCGGCTGACCCGGTTGGACTCGATGACGAACTCGCAGGTCTTCCCTCGGCCGATGGTGACGACGTCGGTCACCATCTTGAATGGCTCGCGGTTGGCCATCACGAGCGTCAGCGTCGGCTTGCCACCACCAGCACCACCCCGCACTGGAGGCGGGGGCGCGGGCTCGGGATCTTCTTCAAGGTGCAGATCGTCTTCGGGAGGAGGCTCTTCGTCCTCAGGCGGCGGATCGTCTTCGAAGTCCGACTCGGGAGCCGGGTCGTCGAACGGGTTGCTCTCGTCTTCAGGTTCCGGCTCAGGCTCAGGTTCCGGCTCGGGCTCGGGCTCGGGCTCGGGCTCGGGAGCCGGGGCGGGGCGAGCTTTCGGCGGCGGCGCGG
>JBBAQZ010000024.1:0-34455 GCA_040400045.1 Myxococcaceae bacterium | reverse complement strand
GGCTCGGGCTCGGGCTCGGGAGCCGGGGCGGGGCGAGCTTTCGGCGGCGGCGCGGGCCTGGGCGCCGGTGCGGGAGCGGGGGCGGGCGCGGGCGCGGGCGCAGATTTGGCGGCCGGCGTGACGGGCTTGAGCCCCGGAGGCGCAGCAACGGGCTCAGCGGCGTGCAGGCCACGACCCGCGACCACGTAGCCGTTGAGCCTCGCGAGGGTGAAGACGGCCTGCGAGACGAGCGCATCGCGGCCGACACCCATCTCCGAGGACATGAGATCGAGGGCCTCCCACAGGTGAGCAGGCAGGGTCACGGACTTGGAGTCTGACATTGCGAGTTCGACCTTATCGCCCTGCTGACCGCTGTCGAACTTGTGTTTTCGTCGGCCAGGACGCAAGGAACAGCCATGTCTCTCTTCGACTCGACCGCTCGACCCAACCCCGCTGGCCACAAGGACCTGCAGGTCACCGAGCTGACGGTGCCCGCGCCGCCCAGCCTGCGCATCATCGACGTCCGCGAACCCCACGAGTTCGTCGGTGAGCTCGGCCACATTCCGGGCGCGACGCTGGTTCCGCTCGCGTCGGTCCCGGCCCAGGCCGTCGCGTGGAGCAAGAGCGACGAGTTCGTGCTGGTGTGCCGGAGCGGTGGCCGTTCAGGTCAGGCCGCGCAGGCGCTGACGCGGCTGGGCTTCGGGAAGGTCATGAACCTGGTGGGCGGCATGATGGCGTGGAACCAGGCGGGCCTGAAGACCGAGAGGTGAAGAAGGCGAAGTCTGCGGCCTCGCCGAAACGAACGTGGCCGCGGCGGGCGCTGACCTGGCTCACGCGCGCGCTGGCCGTCGGGTTCGGGGCGCTGGTGGTGCTGCTCGTCCTCTTCCGCTTCGTCGACCCGCCCACCAGCGCGTTCATGCTCGAGCGGCGTCTCGAGGCGACGACGGAAGACGAGAAGCGCCTCACGTTGAAGCAGCAGTGGGTGCCGCTCGAACGCATCGCGCCCGCGCTCCAGCTCGCGGTCGTCGCGTCCGAGGACCAGAAGTTCCCCCAGCACTTCGGCTTCGACGTCGAGGCCATCGCCGACGCAGTGGAGGACCGCTTCGAAGGCAGGTCGACTCGAGGCGCGAGCACGTTGACGCAGCAGGTGGCGAAGAACCTCTTCCTCTGGCGTGGGCAGTCGTTCGTGCGCAAAGGGCTCGAGGCCGTGCTGACGGTGCTGCTCGAGCTGCTCTGGTCGAAGGCGCGCATCCTCGAGGTGCACCTCAACATCGCCGAGTTCGGAGATGGCGTGTACGGCGTCGAGGCGGCGTGCCGAACGTTCTACGGGAAGAGCGCGAAGCAGGTGACGGTGGAGGAAGCAGCGCTCCTCGCGGCGGTGCTGCCGGCGCCGAAGAAGCGCAGCGTGAAGCACCCGAGCGACGTGGTGAAGGCGCGCGCGGCGTGGGTGGTGGAGCAGTCACGCGCGCTGGGTCCACACTGGCTCGACGAGGTGAAGTGAAGACCCTGGCCCACACTCGCGAGTCGAGCGGAGGAGGTCCGGCCACACCGCGAAGGTTCAGCTCGGCGAGGTTCTTTCAATGTCCTGGAGGTCGCCGACGACGGGCAGCGGGCGCTCAACCCGGGCCTCGAGGTCGCGGGCATCGGCTGACGATGTTCGACCAGCGCGCCAACATCTCGCACGAGGTCGCCGACGAGGTGCGCTGCGTCTTCGCCAGGCCCGCCTGCTTCGTCGCGGGTGGAGGGGTGGTCGCGCTGGCTGGCGCTTCTCAGCCCCCCGAGGCCTTCTTCTTCGACTTCTCGTGCGCGTGCACCCAGCCGTCGTAGTGCCGAATCGCCGAGTCCCCGACGCGCTGGATGTGCTGGTTGTTGAGGTACGCCGAGATGGGCGCGGCGACGAGCGGCACCGCGCGACCGATGGCCTTGAGGCCCGTCTTCGTCAGCACCATCGCGGCGAGGCTGCCCAGCACCTTGGGGCTCGCGCGCTGCACCGGCCCGATGCCGTTGGCGTACCCGAAGAGGTCGAGCACGTCCTTCTTGCCACGCTCGTTCTTGAAGTCGGCCTTGAAGACGGTGCCGACCTCGATGAGCAGCACCAGCTGCAGGTACACCATGCCGACGAGGTCGACGGGCACCGTGACGGCGCCGAAGACTCCGGTGACGCCACCCAACATGCTGGCGACCTGCTTCTTCGAGTCGATGAGGCGCTGGGAGAGCTCGCGCGCCCCCGCCGAGGGGTAGCGTTGATGGAGCTCGTCGAGCGACGCCTTCGCCCGCAGCGCCTCTTTGTCGATGAGGTCCGCGAGACGTTCGTTCGCCAGGGACTTCAACTTCGACGGCGACAGCGCATTCACCAGCGGGTCGTAGAAGGCCACGGCGCGAGTATGGCGACGGGAGCCTCAGCGCTCAACACAAGGCCGCCCAAAGGGGCGGCTCAGTACCCGTGGTCGGCGAGGTAGAGGTCGACGAGCGCGCCCTCTTCGAACCAGAACTGGTTTGCCTCTTTGCCGAACCACTTCGAGCCGGGCTGCGCGCTGCGAACCTCGAGGAGCAGCCGGTTGGTGTCGGTGTCGTCCACCGACGCTCGGGCCAGACACGAGGCGAGGGGACGGTCTCCGAAGCCGCCGTCGAGGCAGACCTCGTCGCCCGGAGCGAGGCGTCGCACGTAGACCTCGGCGAGGTACTTCGCCTCGTCACAGGCTGCCGCGGCGTTGCCACCTTTCTTGAACTTCACGCAGCGCTGCACCTTCGGCGCCGGGTACACCGGCACGTTGTCGAAGACGCTGGCCGCTCCACGGTCTCGTGAGGCGCGTTTGTCGTTGATGCAGCTCGCACCGAGAACGCCACAGACCACCATCACCAGCGTCTTCATCGTCTCTCGCCTTCGAGGAGCGCCCGCGCGAACTCATCGATGCGATGCGCATCGGCAGGCGAGATGTTGACGAATCGAATGCCCATGCCGTAGCCCTTCTTGTCGGGCACGTTCACCACTTCGCCTTCGCAGCGAATGTTCCGGCCCTCGCCGGGCAGCGAAAACGAGAGCGCGACGCGAGCCCCGATGGCGTGGGGAATGGCGCGGTCGAAGAAGCAGCCGGTCGCCGAGACGTCGCGCGTGGAGTGAAACGAAAAGCCGCGTTCGTCCCGCACCTCGATGGGAAGCGAGACCGGCACCCGCACATTCTGACGGCGCTCGAAGTCGCTCACGACAAGGAAGACCCTACCGAAGAACGCCTCAAGTGAGCAGCCGATGAATCCGGCGCACGGCCTCGACGGGCGGGTTGATGAACTTCATCCGCGCGCCGCCCTGCTCGCCGAACGGGCCGAGGACGAGGACCTTGAGCTCGAGCGGCGTCGTCGGGTCATCCGACAGGAAGAGGCGAATGAGAATCTTGCTGCCCTTCTTCGGCGTGGGGCCTGCCGACACGCCGACGCCAAACGTCGAGAGGTCGTGCGTGCGCATCATCACGCGCTCGCCGCCGTCGTCGTTGGCCTCGATGTCGATGGTGACGGCGACGCGGGGCGTGGCGCGTCGCTCGCGAAAGGCACGGCGCTCGGGCGCGCCCTTCTGAATGCGCGCCATCAGCTTCACGAGCGAGTCGCCTCCTCCGCGGCGATCTTTGATGCGCGGCAGCTTGGGAGTGAGGAGGGGGAGCGTGGTGTCGTCCACCCGCTTCTTCTCGGAGGCCATGCCCCGTCATACCACGCCGCGAAGGCACGCGAGCCGTCGGGGGGCGCACTTCCTCGCCCCACCCCCGAAGGCGTGTGGCAGCGGTGACGAGGCCTCTTCGAGAAGACCTGGGCGGAGCCCCCGCGCTCACCCTCCGACGCGAGGCGAATGAGGGCTACGGACACACCCACGGGTCCAATGGCAGGCTTGCGTTGCCTGTATTAGAGTTGTCGCGCTGGTACTTCGGCCACGGCGCGGCGCTGTCGAGGCCCTGCGAGTCGACGAGAATCGCACGCAGCGTCGCCGTCGCGCCGCTCTTGGTCAGCACATACAGTACGCCCAACGGCTTACTGCAGTCCTTGGTCCCGAGCGCCGTCCGGTACACATCCAAGGCGGGTTGAGAGACGACTCCGCTGCCTGAGAGCGTTGCCAGGGAAGCATTCCACGCCTCACTCAGGTCAGACACCCGTCGAACCGTCAACGTCCCTGTGACACCCACGAGGTACGCCAACCCTCCGGTCCCAAGAACGGGCGAAGTCGCCTGCAGGTTTCCGACTCCGCCAGTCACGCCAAGCCCGGCACTCATCGCGCCCGTTGCAGGGTTGTACCCCACCTTCACCACCTGGCCAGACGACGTTCCGTACAACAAGAATCCTGAGCCAAGCGCCGGCGGCCCAGCGTTGGCTGCGGCGATGCTCGTGAATGAGGTGCTCGCGCTCAGCAGCGCGCTCGCGGACGTGGCGAAAAGTGCACCGTTTCCAACAACCCCTCCTCCTCCTCCTGCACGCCCCGCGCCATCATAAAACAGGCCTCGCGGCTGCGTGCCCGAGGGGAGATTCGCGACGCCCTGTGGTGTCCAGGTTGTACCGGTGAGGTGCGCCTTCCAGAATTGAGTGTCGCCATCGTAGGTGGCAAACATCTCAGTCAGGCCTGACGTCGTTTGCACGACGAGGCTCGGTCTTGCGTTCGTGTCCGCGGCGCCAGCGAGCTCTTGGGGAGGGCAGACGCCGCTCGAGGAGGGGCCCTGCACGAAGCCGTTTCGGACCCCCAGGGGAATCTCTGTCGCTCCCCCGTTGATGGATGAAAGGGCCAGGTCTCCCGTGAAAGTTGAAGTCGCGGCGATACACTCAGCCGCGACTGGCATTCCATTCCCTAGCGCGAGACGCTGAAGCTGCGAGTTGCCGGATTGTGTCGCCACCCAGACGTCGCCCGTGCCGAACGACCCTGCAGCCAGGAGTGGCCCCGCCGTGACAGTGCCACTCGTCACTGCCCCCCACAGGAGCCCGCCGTCTGGCGAATAGGCAAGGACTCGTGGAGTGTTGGCTGGAGTCTCTTCAGCTGATGCGATGACGACGCCGCTTCGTGAGACCGCTACCGGCTGAATTCGGGTCGAACCAGCAAGGAGTGAGATGTCTCGCGCCCACTTGAAGCGCGTCACTCCGAATGGAGCGCTTGCCTGCAAAGCACTCGCATTCTCCGGCCTGTCCTTCGCGCCGACGACCGACACTGTCGCCAGTCCTCGTGCCCCAATCGCCGGGGCCCTCGCCAAATCGACACGGAAGCACGTGCAGCTCGTCAGGGAATCGCCCGGCCCCGTCGTACAGCCCGTGCATTGAGCGGGCGCCAGCGTCACGCCGCCGACACCGCCGTCGCCGGGCGCACGCACCATCGTCGCCGTCATCGGCTCCACTGGCGAATACTGGTCAGTCAACGTGACGGCCACCAATGCCTCCTCATCCTTCTTCCACGGGTTGCCGCCGTCCGGGTCCGCATCGACAGTCGTCGGGCGTGGCAACACATTCACCATCACCATTGGCGGCGTCACGTCGTACACCAGCCGCCGCGTGGCGCTGAGGCGGACGCCAGCATCCCAACCCGCCACGTAGGTCTTCGGCCCCTCACCGCTGAAATTCACCTGCACCGAGTAGGTGTCACCGGCCAGCGCGTCGCGCGGAACCAGCGTCGTCATCACCCCCGGGCCCGTCACCGGCACTGCGGACGGAAGCTGCCCGCCATCGGCTGACTGCACTCGCACCTGCAACACCAGCCCCGACTGTTTTGTGTACAGGCCGTCATTCGCTGGCGACGTCACGCTGACTGTCAACGGCAAGTCGAAGCACTGCCCTCCCGTCACCGTCGGAACGCACTCCTGCCACGGCTGACACGCGACTGAGTTGCACGACGTGAAGGACACAAGCTGCTGCGCGTTCGAAGGTCCCGCATCCCAGCCAAACCACACCACTCCGGGTCCAGCGTCGGAGCGGCCCGCCACAGAGGTGGCCACTCCACTGTCCACGTTGCCAAACAAGCCCCACGTCGCCGCGAACGGAATCGACACCGGCGTCGGCCACGGCGCTCCACCGTCGGGAATCAACAGCGTCGCGAGCAGCGGAACCTGCACTCCCGCCGCGTAGGTCGCGTTGTTCACCGGTTCCGTCACCACCAACCGGCCCGGCACGCACAGCCCCGCATCACCATCATCGATGCACGTCGCCCAGACGTCAGTGCACCCGCCATTGCACAGTGGGGGGCGCCCCCCGCCTGTGCCGCCACCCGTCATTCCTCCACCCGTCATTCCTCCACCCGTCGCGCCGCCCGCAGTGCCGCCGCCCACAATGCCGCCGCCGGTCGCGCCTCCACCCGTCGCGCCGCCCGCTGTGCCGCCCGCTGTGCCGCCGCCAGTCCCGCCTCCAGCGACTCCGCCCGCTCGACCTCCTGAGGAACCACCTGCCGAGCCGCCGCCGCTCCCGCCCGTCGACACGACACAGAGTTGTTCGACGCACCGCGCACCCGCTCCACACTCGGCGTCGTCGGTACAGGACTTCGCCGGTTGCTGACACGCAGCGAGGGCGAAGAGGGTCAACGTCAGGACGCGGCGAATCATGGCAACTCTCCTTCAAGACCGACGAACGCTCCGCCCCCGGGCAACGGCGCCATCGACACCCTCGGTCCCGTGCTCGGCGACATCACGACGAAGACCACGCCGACCGCGGCAATCGCAGCACCAACACCGAGCAGCGCCACGCCTGCCGGCTGAAGGGTCAGGGCCTGCCGATACGACTTGCCGGCCTCTTCAGGCGTCTCGTTTCCCTTCGGCACGATCGCTCCGGACTGAATCGTGCGCGCAGCCCCCGAGCCGACCGCGTAGAGGATGGCGCCGGTCGCGGCGGCGGCCCCGCCAACGGCCACGCTCACGAAGCCAACTGTCTTCAAGGGCCCTGCTTCGAGCGGCGGTGGTGGCGGTGGCAGCAAGACGCCTGCATCGACCGGCAGTGGCACCGTCGAGACACCTGCGTCCGCCACCACGGGTGGAGCGACCTCGATTGGCTTCACCACCGCCACCGGCTTCGCCACAGGCAAGGCGCTGAGCTTGAGTTCATCACCCAGCAACTTCGTGACCAGGTCCTTCGCGACGACCGCGAAAGGGTCCTTCCCGAGCTTGCGGCTCAAGGACTTCTGCTCAGCGACCAGCACGCCATCGCTGCGCACGACCCGGCCTGAGACGACGAGCACTCCCTGGACGTTCAAGTCGACCGAGACATAGAGGGCGTAGAGCATGCCGGCCTTCAAGGCGAACGTGCTCAAGCACGCGTTCTCGAGGTCGCAGTCCTGTCGCTTCAACTCGGCGAGGGCCTGTTCAATCTTGTACACGTTCGGAACCGTCGCGCCGGTGTCTCGAATGGCTTTCCGCACCTCGGCCGCCAGCGCCTCTTCATTCTTCGCCGTGAAGCCAGGGGGCACGCGACGCATGTTCAACGGGAACGGCGCGATCGACGGGCCACTCTGCGCCCACGACAGCGAACACAGCAGGCTCACGGCACACCCCAGGGTCCCTCTCACGTTCAGACGCTCCTCACTGACGAATGCTGTTCTTCTTCAACGCCTCGATGCTCGCGGTGACACGGCCGCAGTCCTGAGCGGTCGAGGCCTTGTCGACCGCGTCTCCCAGTTTTCGAACGGCGCGCTCCACCTCGACCGGCTCGAGTGCGTTCGCGTGCTCCTCGATGTCGGCGAGGTCGGCCTGGCGCATCTGCTTCCACCTGGCGGTTGGCTCACACGACGAGGGCGTGGGGACGACCGGCTTCAGCTTCGGGTTCGTGAGGGCGACGGGCGTGAGCGGGTCGTCGTCGAGGGCCGCGGCTGAGCCGGCGTCGACGACAGGCGCGACCACCACCGGCGCGAGCGGCGGCACCACGGCGGCGATGGGCGGCTCGACTGGCACAGGTGTGACCGGGGCCGGCTCGGACGGCCGTGTCACCACCCAACCGGCGATGGCCGCGAACGCCAGGAGCACGAGCCCAGCGACCAGCCCCCTGCGGCGACCGGCGTCGGGCAAGACCCCGAGCTGCGCGCTCGAGACCGGCATCCCGCTCTTCGGCGGCGCGGGTGATGGGAGCGGAAGAAGGTCGGTGCTCCGCGCGCCGTTGAAGGCGGCGAGGTTGACGTTCACGTTCGTGCCATCATTGCGACCCTCGAGCCGGCTCAGAATTCCTTCGAGCCGACTCACGACCTCGCGAGCATTCCAGGGGCGCTGGTCGGGTTGTTTGGCGAGGAGTTGATTGACGAGCTCGACCAACTCGGGCACCGCGCAGGCCTGGCGGTTCTTCAGCGGCGGGACCGGATCGTTCCGATGCATCGTCAACAACTCGACAGTGTCATTCGCGGCGAACGGCATGCGTGATTCAATCAGCTCGTAGAGAATCGCGCCGAGCGAATAGAGGTCGGATTGAGGAATCGGCTCGAGCCCGAGCGATTGCTCAGGAGAGACATAGCCCGGCGTGCCCATGGGCGTGGTGTCTTGCCCGGGCGACCAGGCCAGGCCGAAGTCCCCGATGCGAAGGAGCGGTACCTGCTTCGCCGCGATGGTGACCGTCTGCTCGTCGTCGACGAAGATGTTCGACGGCTTCAAATCGCGGTGGATGATGGACGGCTTCTGGCGGTGGGCCGCGTCGAGGCCGAGGCCAATCTGAATGCCAAAGCGCAGCACCATGGCGAGCGCTTGCACGGGCTCGGTCGGTCGATTGCTCGAGTCGAGCAGCCACTTGTCGAGCACCTCACCGCGCACCAATTGCATGACGAGAAAGGGCCGGTCGTCGCGCAGCTTGCCGACCTGCATCGGCGCCACCACGTGCGTCTGTCCCACCAACGTCATGTGCGCCCGCGCTTCCGTGACGAAGCGGTCGACGAGCGCCTGGTCGAGGCCGACGCGGGGCACCTTCATCGCCGCCATGGTGCCGAGCGTGAGGTTCTCGACCTGAAAGACGAGCGCCATGCCGCCCTCGCCGAGCGCTTTCACGATGCGATATTCATCGCCGACGACATCGCCAGGCTTGAGCTCAGCGACGGAGGCGAGTGACGAGACCACCGAAGACGTGTCAGACACGCGCGGGTCTCTGGTCGGAGGCGGTCGCGATGGCGAAGCGAGTTCTGGGAATTCCCCCCCCCTTACGAGGGGTTAGCGAGCGCGACATTGGTGAAGCCTCCGGGGTCGCGGAGTCATACCAGCCACAGCGGGATACGCCAAAGAGCATCACCTGTCCCAGGCTCGTGCCGGTCAGTTGGAGTGAGACGAAGGACGGCGAGCTCGTCTGGGATGCCGACGCGCTGACGGCCAGCCTCAAGATGGTGGCGGCGGTGTGGAAACGGCCGGGCTCGTACCGCCAGTTTCTCGGAGAGCATTCGCCGCTCTTCGTTCCCGCGCCGAACCTGGCGGCGCGACGGCCCGACCTGGGTGTCGTCCTCGCAGGAGACGTCTGGCTCGAGAGCGGGCGGTGGTGGCTCAAGCCCGTGTGCGACCCGTCGGACGACTTCACCAGACCCTGGGTGTCAGGCGACGCCCGCGCGAAGCTGAGACTCGATGCTCCCGCGGGCGTCAGGCTCGCGCTCGACGGCGCGTGGCTTGGCCTCGAAGGCGCGGAGCTCCGTCACGGGCAATTGCTCGACGCGGTTCCGGCGCTCGGTGCGCCTGCTGCGTGGCTGGTTCAGCTCGATGAGCGTCCGCCCGCGTTGCCAGCGCTGGGCCCTCTGGTGGCTGCAGAACGCTGCGGAGCGTTCACGTTCGAGCAGCGCAGTGATGGCCTGCACGGCGTCTTGCGCCGGGGGACACAGCGGCTGGGGCTGAGCAGCCTCGACCTGTTTCGGCGGGTGCTCTTGAGTCCGTTGAGCCGACGACTCCGCTCGCTCGAGCTTCACGTCTTCGCGCTCGACGCAGTCACTGAGCTCGACTTCATCGCGCAGCATGAAGCGCTCGCCCGGACTGCGCCTTTCACGGTGACGGTGGTTCACGAGGCGACGAAGCAGACTCCAGTGGGCCGGAGTTCGAGCCTGCGGCCGGTCGCTCAATTCCCTGCGGACCGATGGCGGTGCGTGCCGTTGTCCTGGGATGACGGGCACTGGGTGCTGCGACACCCTGGAGAAGTGTGGCGCTGGGAGGAAGTCGAAGGTGCGTTGTTCACCCTCGGT
Source organism: Myxococcaceae bacterium (assembly GCA_040400045.1). Taxonomy (GTDB): domain Bacteria; phylum Myxococcota; class Myxococcia; order Myxococcales; family Myxococcaceae; genus Xiheimicrobium. Next base: position 24,347 of record JBBAQZ010000024.1, on the reverse strand, counting down.
CTCGATGGTGAGCGCGCGCCGCGCTCGACGCCGTGGCTCAGCATTCAGCACGCAGCAGACGATCAGTGGCAGCACGCGGTGAGTGGCTTTCGGCTCTTGCCCCAGCCCTCGCCGTTTCTCGCAGGGGCTCGTCTGCTGCCCGACGGTCCACTGCGCCCGGCGCTCGTTGCGGTGTTTGCCGATCAGCTCGAGAGCGAGCGCGATGGAGCGTCAGTCCTCATCGGCCAGGCCGCTCGAGGCGACGTCGCTGCGGTGAAGCAGCTCTGGAGCCCGTACCACCGCATGGGCGGTGCCTCGAACCGCGACGTCTTCGAGGGCGAGCACTGCGCAGGGTTCTTCGAGCGACTGCGGGTTCGCATGTGGCGTGAGTTCCACAAGGACCTTCCAGCGATTCTCTCTCACCCCATGCTGCAGCGGCTCGAGCAGCTGACCCTGGTGGGAGCCGATTCGCACTGGGATGAAAGCGCGCAGCGAGCGCTGCTCACGTTCTCTGAGTTTGAAGCCGATGAGAGCCGGCGCGACGAAGGTGAAGTCGTCGTCTTTCGCCGGTCGCGATCCGCTTCAGCTCCAACACGACGTTGACCGTCCCGTGGCTCAGCCCTGCACCGGCGCGGGGACCTCGGCCACCGGCGCCGACGGCTGCTTCGTCTCCATCGACTCGGCGACCAGCTCGGCGACATCGCGCACCTTGATGGTGTCTCCGCGCTCGGTGTCGTTGAGGCCGTCCTTGATCATCGTGTGGCAGAACGGGCACGCGACCGCGACCGAGCCCTCGGCCTTGCCCTTGAACTGGCCCACCTGCCCCGGCTTCTTCATGTCGGTCGCCAGCGGCAGCGGCACCGACGCGTCCTTCGCGTGGGCGAGCGTGTTGGCGATCTCATTCACGCGGTTGTGGTTGATGCGCTGGCCGGTGTGCTCCTCCATCCACATGCGGGCTCCGCCGGCGCCGCAGCAGAACGACTCGCGCTCGCTGCGCTGCATCTCGATGACCTCGAGGCCCGGGATCGCCTTGAGCACTTCGCGCGGCGCCTCGAAGACGCCGTTGTGCCGGCCGAGGTAGCAGGGGTCGTGGTAGGTGAGCTTCTCGTTCATCACCTTCGACAACTTGATGCGCTTGTCCTTGAGCAGCTCGTTGATGAGCTCGGTGTGCGAGATGACGCGGTAGTTGCCGCCGAACTCCGGGTACTCGTTCTTGATGGTGTTGAAGCAGTGCGGGCACTGCGTGACGATGGTCTTGATACCCTTTGCGTTCCACGCCTCGACGTTCATCTTCGCGAGCGTCTGGTAGAGGTACTCGTTGCCGCCGCGGCGCGCCGAGTCGCCCGTGCACGTCTCTTCTTTTCCGAGCGTCGCGAACGTCACGCCGGCCTCGGTCAGCACCTTCGCGACCGCCCTCGACACCTTCTTCATGCGGTCGTCGTACGAGCCGGCGCAGCCCACGTAGAAGAGGTACTCGTAGGTGCCGCCGTCGCCCCACTTCGGCAGCGGCACGTCGCCTTCCCACTCGTCGCGCTTGTCCTGGCCGATGCCCCAGGGGTTGCCCTGGCGCTCCATGCCTTCGAAGACGCGCTGCAGCTCGGGCGGGAAGTCGGCCTCGACCTGGACCTTGTACCGGCGCATGTCGATGAGGCGCGGCACGTTCTCGATGAAGACCGGGCACGCCTGCTCGCACCAGCCGCACGAGGTGCACGCCCAGATGGTCTCGGCCGACAGCACCGGCCCGACGAGCGACGGCACTTCGACTTCTTTGCCGTCGACCTGCGCCAGCACCCGGCCGTCATCAGCCTTCTTCGCGGTGGCCTTCCACTGCGGCAGCTCGGCCTCGTTCTTCCAGAGGAACTGCTTGATGCTCTGGTTGACGCCCTTGTGCGTGAGCGGCTTGCCCGTGATGTACGTCGGGCAGTGCGTCTGGCAGCGGCCGCACTCGGTGCAGGTGTTGACGTCGAGGCCCTGCTTCCACGAGAGGTCGAGCACCGTCTTCGCGCCGAACTCCTCCTTCTCGAGGTTGGGCGTCGACAGCTTCGCGCTCGCCGAAAGGCGCGGCTGGTTCTCGGGCGGCAGCTTCTTCAGGAAGACGTTGCCGAGACCGACGATGACGTGGAAGTGCTTCCCGTGCGGCAGGAAGTTCAGGAACACCATGATGATGGTGACGTGAACCCAGAAGCTGATGACGCCCAGGGTGTGGAGCGTCTGGGTCGGTACGCCCCCCAGCGCCTTGCCCGTGAGGCTCGTCACCGGCTCGAACGAGGTGAAGGCGACGCCCTGCTCGCGCAGGTGTGAGGCGCCGAAGATGAACTCGGTCACCATCAGCGCGCCGATGAAGCCGAGAATGAGCAGCGCTTCGTTCGACTTCGTGAGGCGGTCTGGCTTCACGACGAGCCGCAGGAAACCGAAGTACGAGACGCCGAGGAGCGCGCCGGCCGCCACGAGGTCCTTGAGGAGCAGGTAGAGTTCATACGGCGTCTTGAGCGCGGCCCACTCGCTCCAGAACGGGTCGCTCAGGTTCGACAGCACCGACAGCGCGCTCGACGAGAAGCCCATGCCGAAGAGCATCACCGTGCGCAGCGCCAGCACCATGAAGGCGCCGAAGATGAGCACGTGCATGAAGCCGGGGACGAACTCCTCGGGGTCGACCATGCGCTTCTGGCCGAAGCCGAAGATGGCGAGCGCCTTGAGCCGGTCGCCCTTGCGGTCGAGGCGGTTGCCGGGCTCAGCCTTCAGCGACGCCATTCCACGCAAGCGGCCCAGCATCGTCTTGCTGAAGACCCCGACGCCGACGACCAACAACAGGCCAGTGAAGAGCGGATTCATGAGCTGGGAGGTAGCAGAACTGCGGCGACCGCGCTCGCTTCGCGCAGGCCTCGACGCGGCTGGGACTGATGACCTTCAGAAAGTCGATGCAACGGCGGGCGGCAGCATGAAGCAGCGCTCGCTGGGAGCACGGCAGCTCAGGGCTTCGCCGCGGGCACCGGTCGCAGCAGCAGGTCCTGAAAGTCGAAGCTGAAGTCGGTCTCGGGTGACACGGCGCGCAGCTTCGCCTGCTCCACCTTGCCGTCAGGGTCGAGCGCGAAGGTGACGAACGCATCGGCGCGGAGCTCGCGGTCTCTCCAGCGCACCACGAAGGTGTCGTGTTGCCAGGGCTCGAGGTCGCCGACGAGCGAAGGTGTGTGACTGAACCGCATCACGAGCTTGTTGCCCTCGAGGGCGAGCGTGATGTCTCCGTACCAGGCGTCACGGTAGGTCGCGGCGTAGCCCTTGAGTGGCAACGACGGCCGCGACTTCAGGTCACGCGCTGCGGCGCTCTTCTTCAAGGCCTCGGCCGTCTTCTTCTTCTGCCGGGCTTCTTCTTTCTGGAACGCAGCGAGCCAGTCGATCTTCGGAGCCTCGAGGAAGTGGTCGGTGAGTTGCCACGAGATGACCTTGAACGCCTCGTCGGACTCCTGGTTGGTCAAGACCGAGATGCCGAGGTTGGCGTCTGGGACGCGAACGACGCGGGACACGAAGCCCGGGAGACCTCCCGTGTGCGCGACGACCTTGTGCCCGCGATAATCCGTCACGAAGAGGCCGAGGCCGTAGCCGGCGAAGTTCGGTCGGAGCGGGTCGAGCTCCTTCGTTCGATCGTCGTCGAGCGGCGGCAACACCAGCGGCGTCACCAGGGCGTCGAGCTCTCGCGCGGTCTTCTCGGAGTACAGCCGCGTGCCGTCGGCGAGCTGGCCGCGGCCGAGCAACGCCGAGAGCCACTTCGCCAGGTCGGTGGCGCTCGAGAGAATGCCGCCCGCCGGGTTGAAGTTATCGACCTCGAGCGGCGCCACGAGGCGCAGAACCCCCTCGACCTTCGCGTGCGTGGCCGCGACGTTGCCGCGCTTCAGGGCGTCGGCGTAGCGCACGGTGCTCCGCGTCAGGCCCGCCTTCGCGAGGATTCGCTGCGCGACGAAGTCCTCCCACCGCTGGCCGGTGACCGCCTCGATGAGCTGACCCGCCGCGAGGTACAGCACGTTGTCGTACGCGTACGCGCTGCGGAAGCTGGTCGCGGGAGGGATGAAGCGCAACCGCTTGACGATCTCCGCGCGGTCGAGCGTCGAGGTCGGCCACCAGAGCAGGTCGCCAGCGCCCAGACCCAGCCCGCTGCGATGCACGAGCAGATCGCGCACCGTCAGCTCACGCGTCACCCATGGATCCCACAGCTGGAACGCAGGCATGAACCGCACGACGGGCGCGTCCCACTCGAGCGTTCCGTCCTCGACCAGCAGCGCGAGCGCGACGGCCGTGAAGACCTTCGAGTTCGACGCGATGCCGAACAACGTGGCGTCGTCGACGGGCGTGGCCTCGCCCAGCTTTCGAACGCCATAGCCTTTCGCGAGCACCACCTGGCCGTCCTTCACGACGGTGATGGCGACGCCGGGCACCTCGAACGCCTTCATCACCTGCGCGACCCAGTCGTCGAAGCCAGGAGGGAGCGCGGGGGTCGCAGCACTCGCCGTCGGTGCGGCGAGCAGCGCGAGGGTGAGAACGAGAGCGAACAGACGGCGCATCGAGCCTCCAGGTGGGGGTGGACGCTATCAGCGTGCGGACGTTTGGGCTGACCTCACTGCCGGGGCGAGCGCACGCTGCCTGAACGTGCCGGTCCATCGCTTGAAGGCCTCGTGGAAGGTCCCCGGGGTTGGTGAGGATGTGGCGAAGGGGGTCGTCGCCAGCGGCTCGATGTCCATCGGTGAAGCAGTCATCGCTCGTGGAGGCTGCGTCAGCCCTTCTCTGGGCCAGCACGCGGTGATTCCGCTCTGACATCGGTCTTCGGCGGCGACTGCACGGCCGAGCTCTCGTCGACGTTCACGGTGCGCAGCAGTGGGGCACCCGTCACCACGAGACGGCTGCTTCGCGTCGCCGAGCCTCGAAGTGCTTCGGTCGCCTGGACCGTCACCGTCGAGAGTTCCGTCGCCGTCACCAGGGCGACCTTCGCCTTCAATGACGACAACGACAGCGCGCCCACGTCAGACGCGTTCGCCTCGACGAGCCGCACCACGCCCGCCGCATCGATGGACGCACCCCGGCTGGCGTCCAGCACCACCGAGTCGCCATCGACGCCGTTCGCCAGCACGCGGGCTGCTGCTCGCGCCTCGATGGCCAGTCGCCCACCGCGCAGGGCGTTCGACGTCACCACGGCACCATTCGCCGCCGAGATGCTCACCAGGGCCGTGGTCGTCACCGTCACGTTCAAGGGGAGCGACGGCGAGAGGTTCGTCGCGTCGAGGGTCAGCGTTCGCCCGTCCACCGAGCGGCGCACCGAGTCGACGACGTTGCCGTCACCTTCGACCCGAACTGACGGCTCGAAGGCCGGCCCCACCATCACCTGCACACTCACGGGACCCGACACCACCAGGCGGGTGATCGGCGACAGCGGCCAACGCTGCTCGGTCGCGACACCATTCCCGGTGAGCGGCTGCGGCGCCTGGCAGGCAGACACCGCGACGATGACGACGACGACGAATGAACGCAGAGACATCGGTACCTTCCGGCCATCGAGTTGGGTGCCGGAGCGCGCCCAAACGATCATCAGGTGCCCACTGCCGCGCACTCACCACGCAGGTGTCTCTCCGCTGCGGACACGCCTCTCGCGCCCGGTGAGAACCCTTCGGCTCCGGCTGGAGCTGATGTGCACCTGAACAGCCGAGCGAACAGGGCGGCGGAGCCAGGGCGCTCCTGGTGCTCAGTCACGCCGCCTCGCACTTGCCCCTTCTTCGAGACGGAGCGCGCCGCGGGCACCAGACACGAGGGTTGCGTCGCGAACGGCCCCCTGGCCACGACGCGACGGGCCATCGCGTCGTCAGCGCACGGGCACGCCGATGGTGGGTGCGCTCACCGAGAGCTCCATGCCCGCGGCTGGCCGGGTGACGTTCATGCCCTCCACCACCGGCGTCGTCCGCTGCACGACGAGCCCCTGTGCACTGCCCGCCGTCACGGTGACGTTCGGCGCGAACACCACGCCAGCCCCGGCAGAGTCGACGAGCGCCTGGGTGCGCTGGTTCGCCTCGAGCGACACGCCATCGACCCGCAGGTCGCCAGTGCCCCCGAAGAGCCCCAGGCCGTCACCGACCATCACCACCTGCCCCGGCGCTTCCCCGGTGGACGCACCGGTCACCGTGCCGGCGATGCGGCCGCCGGTCACGACGATGCCGGTCGAGCTCCGCGCCCCGAAGCCCGCGAGCACGTTGCGCTCGAGCGTCGCGTTGACGAGCCGCAGCCGGGGCGCCGCCATCGTGCCGGTGAGGCCCTGAGCCCACAGCCCGCGGCCCTTGTTCTCCTTCACCGACACGTTCGTCAGCGTTGCCTCGGTCGCGCTGGCGCCGTCGATGAGCACGCCCAGCGACTCGTTCTGCTCGACCGTGGTGCCCTCGACCTCGAGCACCGCGCCGGCCGACGCGACGACGCCGTACCCCGAGGCGAGCCCCGCGCCACTGCTCTTCGACACGGCGCCATTCTTCAGCCGAACCCGGACGCCGCTCGTCATCAGGCCCACGGCCGCGCCGGTGATGGTGGTGTCAGTCAGCTCGGAGAACTCGTCCGTCCGGCAGTCCTCTTCACACCAGAAGATGACGCCGGCCTTCTTGCCGCCGGTGACGCTCACCTGAAAGAGCCGCTGGCCTTTGCCTCCGCCACTGACGCCGAACCCCGCTGCCGAAGCCGTCACCTTCACGCCTGCGAGCACGGCGTTCGGCGCGAGCGTCACGACGGGCACCATGTCACTGCCGCCTGCGAGCTCGACCGCGCCCATGGACTCCCCCACGAGCGTGACGCCCTGCGGAACCGAGAGCGCCTGCTGGTACTTGCCCGTCTGGGCGACGACGCAGGTGCCCGAGGTCGCAGCCGCCAGCGCCTGTGCGAGGGCAGCTTCGCCGCGCGCCTGCGTCCATCGTGAGCAGGTCACGCCCGACGGGAGGTCGCCGCGTACGCCGCAGCCCGTCAACACGACCACTGCCACAAAGAGGATTCGCATCGTGCTCGCGGCGTTAGACGGATCCGCCCGGCTGCGTCAATGCGCCTGGGTTGAACAAGACTGCGCTTCGTCCCTGGAGGCAGCACACGCGGTTGTGCGGTCGGCAGGTCGAGCCGGTTGAACGGACGTGGTGGACTTTGTGCGGGAGCGCCGAAGACCCCATCGCTGCCCGGGTTGCGGTGCATGTCCTGCATCGCGAGGCTCAGGGAGGCGTCAGGGTGGGCAACGCAAACTCGCCACTGCCGGTCTTGGTCTGGTTCCGGATGAAGCGGGTCGAGCTCGTCACCACAATCGTGAGTGGGTCCGCCCGCTCGAGCACAGCAAGCTCACGAGGGCGTGACCCTTGTTGAAAGTGAATGCCGATGAGGTTGTCGGCGATCAGCCCGTTTTCGACGGTGCCTGTCGCGGCCGAGTAGAGCAGCGCGATGCGGGTGGCGTTTCGGATGACGGGCCGCACGAGGTCGACGGTCGAGCGCGATGCCGCGAGGCCATCGCCAAAGGGAGGAAGGGGCGCGACGACTGCCTGGCCTTGAACCCCATCGATGAGCAGATCGCTCGCGCTGAACGAGGCGTCAGCGACGACGACACCGTGGGTTCGACTCGCGAGAATAGAGACGCTGGTCGCCAACACCCCAGCGTCGAAGCTGATCTCGAGCCCACGCCCGAAGCCGCCAGTCATGTTGGGCCGCGTGTCGAGCACCAGTGAGCGAACGACGGTTCCCGTCGAGCCCGAGCCCGACACGTACACCCCGGTGACCTCGTTCGCGACGCTCACGCTGTCGACGAGTTCCAGGAACGCACCGTCGCCAGCGCCAGCGCCGGCGCCCAGCCCATTCGTCGGCCTGGCGGTCGTGGCTTGAGTCACCGACTCACGAACCGTGACCCGAGTGTTCGCGCCCACGCCTCCGATGCCCAGCCCACCGTTGGCGACGAACGACGACCGCAGCACGTCAAGGTGGGCGCCGCGTTGCGCTTGCGCTCCAGAAGCGTTGGTCGCTGGGCTGCCGAAGGCCGTGTCCCGAACAACCGTCTCAGTGAGCGTGACACGGGCCGCTGGGCCGTCGACTCGAACGCCGATGGTGTGGTTCTTCGCCACGAGCGAGCGCACGACCGTCGCCTCTGCGCCGTCGAACCACAGCCCCTCACCGTTCCCGCGACTCATCTGGCGCGTACCCATGATCACCGTGGCTTCAATCAACGCCGAGTTGGGAGCACTGCCGGGAGGGGCAGCGAGGTACACCCCGACAGCTGCATTGCCGACGATGGCGACATTCGAGAGTTCGACACGAACGCCGTCGTCGACATACACCCCCATTCCGGCCGGGGCGTTGACGAGGCCTTTCGTGTTGCGCACGACCGACTGTGTGGCGCGAAGCGTGCTCCCCTGAGTGCCAAAGAGACCGACCTCGATGTTGGCGTCGAACACCACCTCGTTGAGGATGAGGGTGCTCTGGCCGTCGACCGAGGCCCCCACCGAAAACCCTCTGACGGTCAGGCCGCTTACCTCGACGCGCACTGGCACGCCGGCGAACCGCAAGCCTGCCTGTCGGTTGGCTGACGGCTCGAGCACCACCTGCTCGGCGCAGCGACCAACGAGCGAGATCGACTTTCGCAAGGTGATTTGTTCAGCGTACACGCCTCGTTCAATGGCGATGACGGCCCCACTGGGGGCGGCGGCGATGGCGCCGGTCAATGTTCTGAAATGGGTCGCGTCGGTTGCTCCGCCGGGGTCGACGAAATACGTCGCGCTGGCTGGGGGAAAAGCGCTGTTGCAGTCGCCCACCGGCGCGCAGACCCGACTGCCGAGCGCCTCACGGGTTGCCCCCATGCACGGTGCTGCCGCGACCACGTCAAGACAGCCCCAGCCTGAGGGATGACGTTCGAAGCCCGGAGGGCAGGTGGTCCAGCCGACTGGCTGACACGCCAACGAGCCTGCGGTCGGCATCGTGCCTGGCTCGCACTCTTCCGACAGGGACTCACCGGCGTCAGCCTGCGAGCCGGCGTCGTGCGCCGCGACGGGTTCGGCCGGGCACCCCGAGGTGATGACCAACACCAGACACCCGAGGAGCGCTCTTGCTTTCACCATCTTCAGACCCTCTGAAAAGCAGACGAGAATACCGCGCCAGGGCCACCCACTTCATCGAGCGTCATCCACCGCGACGTCATCATGGCCATGGCCTTCTCGAAGCACACGCAGCGGAGTGCAGCTCAGCCCGGTCGTGGAGCCAGGAGCGGCCACGGCGCGTCGGCCTCGAGCTGAAGCGCGAGCTCGAGCAGCAGCTGCTCACGACCCATCGCCGCGGCGAACTGAATGCCGATGGGCAACCCCGCCGCGGTCCGGCCCAGCGGCAACGAGATGGCGGGAGTGCCCGCCGCGTTCACCATGCCCGTGAAGGGCACGACCTTCGAGAGGCGCAAGAGCATCTCTTCGAAGGCCACCACGTCGGTCTTGAGGTGGCCGATCTCCGGAGGCACGAGCGCGAGCGTCGGCAACAGGAACAAGTCCCGGGTCGCCATCGTCTCGGCGAAGGTCTGCGAGAAGCGGCGCAGGCGACGCATTCGTCTGGCCGCGTCCAACTTCGACGAGGCGAAGTGCTTCGAGAGCGCGAGCGTCCACGGGTCGAGCCGCGCGGAGTCGAAGCCACGATGGAACAGCACGCGCCCCAGCTTCTGGTGCACGAAGCCGAGGAAGCCCCACAGCGCGAGGAAGTCGTCGAGGTCGTCTTGCGACCATGGGCAGGGCGCAGGTTCGACGTGGTGACCGAGGCGCTCGAGCCGTCGGGCGACGTCGTCGAGGGCGGCGAGCACCTCGGGGTCGATGGGCACGTTGCGCGGCGCCACCGTCACCATCGAGATGCGCAGCGGCTTGAGCGGCGCGGGGTTGACGACGGTGACGGGCGGGAGCTTCGACGGCACCGTCTCGGTGTACGCGCGCCAGAACTCGACGGTGTCGCGCACGGTTCTCGACACCATGCCGTGCACTGCGACATTCACGGGCAGGGTTGGCGAGCCTTCCATGTCGAAGCGGCCGCGCGAGGGCTTGAGACCGACGAGGCCACAGCACGACGCCGGAATCCGAATGGAGCCGCCGCCGTCGCTCGCGTGCGAGATCGGCACCACGCCAGACGCCACCAGCGCGGCCGCGCCACCCGAGGAGCCGCCCGTCGTCCGCGACAGGTCCCACGGATTCAAGGTCGGGCCGAAGGCGAGCGGCTCGGTCGTCGCGGTGAGCCCTATCTCTGGCGTCGCGCTCTTGCCGAGTGAGACGAGGCCGAGCTTCTCGAGCGCGTTCACGCTCGGGTCATTCTTCGACGAGACGAAGTGGCCGGCGCCAGCGCTGCCCCACGCCGTGCGCACGCCCGCGACCTGGACCAGGTCCTTGGTGAACATCGGCACGCCCGCCAGCGGCCCCGTTCGGCGCAGCGCGTCGGCACGCGCCCGGTCGAGGGTCGGCGTGACGATGGCGTTCAGCTTCGCCGCACGCTCGCTCCGCACGATGGCGGCCTCGACGACCTCACTCGTGCTGACCTCCCGAGCACGAAGCCGCTTCAACGTCTCGACGCCGTCCCAGGACGCGAGTTCCCACGCTTGAGCTTCAGTCACCGAGGGAGACGTCATGCCAACTCCATTCAATGGCGCGATGACCAGCGCCTTCTTGTCGTCACGCGAGAACCCGGGACTCGTACACTCCCTGACCGTGAAACTCACGGTGCATCGAGACGGGCTGCGCAGCTCTCTTCCAGGCTCGGCTTCCGAGAAGCACGGACACCGCTTCGCAAGGGCTTGAACGCACTCGCCCGCGAGGACGAGTGAACGTTTCGCCGTGCTGCGAACACCAGAGGACATGGCTCGGTGGCTCTTCCTCGTCGTCCTGCTCGTTCTCTCAGGCTGCGCGCACACGGCGCTGCGGGCCGACGAGACCTTCTCGGCGAGGGACTACCTGCAGACGGCGCTCGAGACGCTGGCCGCTTCAGACCCCGACGTCGGCGGTCATCGGCTCCGGGCGCAGCTCGAGACCAAGGCCGCGCTCGAGGTGATGGGTGACGTCGGCGCCTCACGCAGCGTTCCGTATGACGGTCCGCCGCGGCTCGAGGTGGCGCTCGAGCTTCTGGAGCGGTGTGAGGCAGCGCGAGCCGTCGACGAGCCGGCGTTGCAGCACGCGCGAATGGCGGCGGCCGAGCTGAGGGAAGCCCTCACGAAGCGCTGAATCCGCGCCTCACCCTCCGTTCCCTTCGTCGACGAAGGCTGGCGGGCTGCGGTCGACTCGCGCCCCCCGAGGTCGGGTTGACGCCCGAGGACGAGGGCAAGCCGACCTGGGCACCCGGATCAACGAGCTGTTGGCGCCGCGCGGCTGAGCTACCTTCGACCCTCGCATGCGCCTCCCTGCGCTCCTCTTCATCATCACCGTGTCCGGCTGCGGCACCACCACGATGATGCCCGTGTGTCAGGAGCTCGGCGGGAAGTGCTCGTCGCTGGCCGACTGTTGCAAGGGCGAGTGCCGCGGCGGGCTGTGCCAGGTGGTGTGCAAGCCCCTCATCGAGGGCTGCGCGTCATCGAACGAGTGCTGCAGTGGGCTGTGTCGGGACGGCGCGTGCACGTGCGCGATGACGAACGAGAGCTGCGTGAACCCGGCGCTGTGCTGCTCGGGGAGCTGCGTCAGCGGACGATGCGCGCCCATCGACGGCTGCTCGATGCCGGGCGCGGGGTGTCTGAGGACGAGCGATTGCTGCACCGGCGGAACCTGCGCCAGCGGCGTCTGCCGGAGCGCGAGCTGTCAACCCTCGGGCCGGGCCTGCAACGACACGAAAGATTGCTGCACGGGCTCGTGCGTCTCGGGGCTGTGCCGCTCCCTCACCTGCGCCATGGCCGGAGCGAGGTGCGCTGCCGACGACGAGTGTTGCCAGGGCTTCTGCGGCCCGACGGGAACGTGTCGCGCGCAATGCCGCATGGCGAACGAGCCGTGCGCGCAGCCCGCCGAGTGCTGCACCGGGCTCGGCTGTCTGATGGGCACCTGCCGCTCCTCGGGCACCTGTCTGCAGACGAACGCGATGTGCACCATGCAGAGCCAGTGTTGCTCGGGCCAGTGCGCCAACGGGCGCTGCGCGGCGCAGGGGTGCGGTGCGGCGGGCGCTCCGTGTGCCCTGGCGACGAACTGCTGCTCGTTTCAGTGCATCACCAACCGCTGCCAGTAGAGTCATTCCATGGCTGACCCGCTTCACGGCATCACGCTGGAGAGAATCGTCACCGAGCTCTCGGCGCACTACGGCTGGGCGCAGCTGGGCGAGCAGATTCCGATTCGATGCTTCACGCACGACCCGAGCGTGTCTTCGAGCCTGAAGTTCCTGCGGCGAACGCCGTGGGCGCGCAAGAAGGTCGAGGGCCTCTACCTGTTCATGCTGAAGGAGAAGGCTTCGGCGGGCTGAGGCGACCGCTCGCCGCGGCCGTCGACCGTTCGCGGACTCGAGACGCACGCTTCGACGTGACGGCGCGACAGTACAGGCATGACCGCACGACGCGTCGTGACCTCCCTGCTCCTCTTCAGCGCCTCCACCGCCCTGTGGCTCCCGTGCCTGCAGCTCGTCTTCCGACCACCAGCGCGTGACGAGCTGGTCGAGGGCCTCGCCCGCCGGCAACGAAGCCTCGCGCTGGCGGACACCTCGGCCGAGCGCGCGCTGCTGCGACGAATGAATCCGGAGTGGGACTTGATGAGCCGCACCTTCGGCGTGCTGGCCTTCACCAACCTCGCGCTCTCGCAGCCGCAGCGCCGCGCGGAGCACCTCGAGGTCGCCGACACGCTCATCACCCAGACGCTCCGCGACGAGACGAACGGGCACCTCTTCTTCCTGTTGCCGTATGGCCGACGTCAGCCGTTTCACGACGAGCGGCAACGCAGCCTCTTCGTCGATGGCGAGATGGCGTTGATGCTGGCCGCACGGCAGGCAGTGGAGCCACGCGCCGACTTCGTGGAGCCGCTCCGCACACGCATCGACGAGGTGACGCGCCAACTCGAGACGGCGCCTCATCACCTCGCCGAGAGCTACCCCGACGAAGGGTGGACGTTCTGCAACAGCATCGCGCTGGCGGCCTTGCGCATGTCCGATGGCGTCGACGGGCGCAGTCACGAGCCGACCATCGCGAGGTGGCTGGTGTCTGCGCGGCAGCTCCTCGTCGAGCCGCGCTCGGGCCTGCTGCGCTCCAGCTTTCGTCACGACGGCTCACCGCTCGACGGGCCTGAGGGCTCCACGGTGTGGCTGGCGGCGCACATGCTTCAGCTCGTCGACGAGGACTTCGCGAAGGACCAGTACCAGCGCGCGCGGCGTGAGTTGGGGCACGTCGCCTTCGGGTTCGGCTGGGCCTCGGAGTGGCCCGCCTCGCTCCGCAACGTCGATGACGTGGACTCAGGCCCGACCGTTCCGCTCGTCGAGGCGAACGCGGGTTCCAGCGGGCTCGCGCTCGTCGGCGCGGCGGCCTTCGATGACGACAGGTTCCTCGACGGGCTCGTCACCAGCCTGCAGTTCGCCGCGTTCCCCGTGGAGGACGAGACGGGGCTGCGGTTCTCAGCGGGCAATTCTCTCGCCGACGCGGTGCTCCTCTACGCGCTCACCGAAGGCCCGCTCTGGCAACGCGCCCGCCGCGCCACCCTCGTCTCGGAGGCCCGATGATTCGCTCGACCGTCGTCACCACGCTGTTCCTCGTCGTCCTCGAGCTTCTCGGCGCGCGTCAGCACGTCTCGGTGCTCTCGGGCACCGTCGCTGGCGGGAAGGCCTCGATGTTCATGGGCTTGCTCTATGCGCTCACGTTCTTCACGGTCGTCGTCTTCGGGCCGCCAGCGCTGCTGACGGGCCTCGCGCAGAGGGTTCGTCGCGCACGCGCCGAGACCTGACGGCCACAAGACAGCCTCACACGACGGCGCGGGGCGTCTCGATGGGGCTCTCGCGGACGCAGCGCGCGCGTCAGGAGCGCGGAGGGCGTCGAAGTCTGCGTCCCTGCGATTGTTCCTTCGGCGCTCCTCGCGAGGAACACAGCCTCGTCGAGACGCAGGACAGGCCTTCAAGAAACCGCGCTGGCGAGGGCTCGTCACGACCAGGCTGGCGGCGGTGAGCCTCACACCACGCCGAACGCCGCGAGCGCGATGACGACCGCCGCCGAGACGTAGAGCACCAGGTACGGGCTGACCTTCCGCGACAACAGGAACACCGTGCCGGCGCCGAAGACGACGGACACGCCATCGAGCGCGGGCTCGAGCCAACCGCTCGCCTGCACGCCGAACTTCACCGCCAGCCACGACGCGACGCCACCCACCACGCCTGCGGTGAGCACCCGCAGCCTGCGGCCCCAGACTGGGATGCGGAACGCGGCGAGCTTCGGCACCAGCGCCTCACCCAGCGCCAGCCCGAAGCGGAACAGGCGCCACCTCGCGGTGAAGTGCACGAGGTTGTAGGCCACGACGTAGAACGCGACCGCCCAGGCGCCGATGAGCGGCACCAGCGCCACCGAGAGCGCGCCGACGGCGGGCCGCAGTGAGAGCCAGAAGAACCCGTCACCGAGCGCGGCGAGCGGCCCCATCAGGAGGCTCTTGAAACGCTCGACGTGCTCGGGAGCCTCTTCGCCGCGCGCCACCCGCTGCTCGTGAAACAGAATGCCGCCGACGATGGCCGCCGCGACGTACGGGTGCGTGTTGAAGGGCGTCAGGTGCCGGGTGAACGCAGCCTGCCGTCGTTGAGGGTCCGGGTAGAGCACGTGCAGCGCAGGCGACAAGGCATAGACGAGCCCGAGCGACTGCATGCCCTCGCTCGAGAAGCCCGCCTGCAGGAAGAGGCTGCGGAAGAAGCAGCGCCACAGCGTCAGCCTCGAGAGGGTCACTCCCACGCGTGGCCTCCCAGCGTGCCGAGCAGCACCAGGGCCACCACGAGCGCGACGACGGCCGCGACGCGCAGCCGGCCCTCTCCCGCGCTCCCGTGCACCGCGACGGCAGCGGCCACCGTCCCGAGCACCGGGTACGACCACGCCAGGCCACGCATCAGATGAGGCGACGCGTGCTGCACGGCGGAACCCAGAAGGCCACCGAGCGCCGCGGCCAGCCCCGACACCAGTCCGTAGAACGCGAAGTGCGGCCACATCGCGCGCAGGTTCTGTCCGACCGCGCGCTCGACGCCGCCTTCTCCGACCGCGTTCACCACGCGACCGAAGTAGCGCCGCGCTCGCCCGTCGAGCCGGGAGTCGACGAAACGGCCCAGGACGCCCGTCGGCGCACAGACGAGGATGGACAGCGCCCACAACGCCGGCGTCGAGTCCGAGCCCGACACCTCACCGAGGGTCGACGCGAGGGCCGTACCCGTCACCGCGGCGATCGTCTCGTGGTCGGTGCTCGCGCCACCGAGCGACGCGCCGCTCAGGTAGAAGAGCTCGAAGACGAGGCCCACCATCAGGCCCGCCGTCAGGTCGCCCAGCATCAACCCGAGGCCACACGCCGCGGGGAGCGGGCGACTCAGCGCAGCCTGAAGAAAGGCGCGACGCTCGAGTGCCAGCAGCCCGCCCCAGAGCCCGGTGATGACCGACGACAGGAGCATCGACCGTCGTTGTACGCCCGCTCTGCGCGAGGCGCGCCGAAAAGTGAGCACCGGCGGCAGGGCGCCGGACGCAGGACGGAAAGAAGAGCTCGAGCCGACCGGCGAGTGAGACGGCCCCGTGCTGGTGAACGGAGCCGTGTGCACGCTCGACCCGAACACCGGCGGTGGCGTCGAGTTCCCGACGTTCGGCCCATGCCCTTCGAGCACGCGCTGGAATCCTTCACGTCAGCGCCCTGCCGTTCGGCCTGGCTGGCGAACTCGTCGCGTCGATGCACCCTGCGTTTCCCGACTGTCGAGAGGCGACGAAGTGGTGCAGAACGGCGTCGTGGCGAGGACGAGCCGACCGTGAAGATCTCGACGTGGAACGTCAACGGCGTGCGCGCTCGCGAGGGCGACGTGGCCGATTTTCTCCGCGAGGAGCAGCCCGACGTGCTGTGCCTTCAGGAGGTCAAGGCGTCTGCGCACCAGGTGCCCGCGAGCCTCAGTGGCCACGAGGGCTACTGGTCGTATTGGCACGGGAACAAGGGGTACTCGGGCGTGGCGATTCTGGTGCGGCGCGCGTGCTGCCCGGTGCGGCCCGTGTTCACCCACCCCTCCTTCGACATGGAGCAGCGCATCGTGGTGGCCGAGCTCGGGAACCTGCGGCTCGCGTCCATCTACGTGCCGAACGGGGGCAAGGAGCTCGCGCCGAAGCTCACCTTCCTCCAGTCGATGGAGACGTGGGCGAGCGAGCAGCTCCGCAGCGGGCACGACCTCGTGCTCTGCGGCGACCTGAACGTCACCAGAACCGGGAGTGACGTTCACGAGTCGGAGCGCGACCCGACGCTCCTGGGCCAGACGAGGCAGGAACGGGCCCTGCTCGAAGGTCTCCTCGCGCATCAGCTCACCGACCTCGGAAGGCACTTCGCGCCGGGTGACGAATCGCTGTTCACCTGGTGGGCGCCCTGGCGGGAGCACCGCGAGCGCAACATCGGCTGGCGCATCGACTACGTGCTGACGAGCCCCGCCATGTCGGCGCTGGCGAAGTCGTGCACGGCGCAGCGGGAGTTCGGCAGCAGCGACCATGGGCCAGTGAGCGCCACCTTCGAGCGCTCCCTGTTCGACCCTGCGAGCGTGAAGGCCGGCGTCGAGCAGGTGGTCGCGCTGCCCGAAGCGCCGGGGCCTCAGCTCGACTTCTTCGGCAACAAGGTCTGACTCCGGGCTCAGCAGAAGTCGAAGACGCTGTCTCCATCGGTCGCGATGTGAAGTCGTCGACCACCGACGTCGTCACGTCGACCGACCGGGAACCGACCGTCGTCGTCGACGACAGCGTGTAGGCCAGCTCCCCGCGCGGGCCTCGCGAGAACCGCGAAGCAGTGCCAAGCCGTTTGCCATTTCACACCGTCGAACGATGCCGCGCTCAGGTCGATAACGCCGCATGCCTTCTCGGATCACCCCCTCGCCGGTCTCGCCCACGCTTGGTCGAACGACCAATTCAGTCACCACAGCCCTCCGAACGCCAGTGATTCAGAGACCTTCCGTTCGCTGGATGGGTGGCTTCCAACACAACGGGAACAACCCTGAGGTCATCGACCGGCTGGGACGCAGCTACGCATCGAGGGCGGTGGCGCCGGGCGGCGTGGGCTTCGTGCGCGACGGGCGGCCCGTCGACCAGCAGGTGTTTTCGTCGAACAAGAACCTGACGGGCAGCTCGGTCGCGCAGTCGCTGGTGCTGACGAACCCTGGCGCGACGCCGCTGACCCTGAAGGTCTCGGTCGCGGTGAGTGACCCGTCGGGCGTGGCAGCCACCAGTCAGAGCGTCACCATTCCTCCAGGCGGAGCGCTCCGGCTTCCGGTCGCGCAGGCGGCGGACCGCGGCTTCGTCGCGTTCAAGGCGACCATCGAGCCGACCAGCGAGGCGTCGCGCCGGGGCGTGCTTCACGTCGACGTCGTCGCCCACGAGCCGGGCACGCGTCGGTCTGCGCTCGAGCTCAGCCAGACCTCCGTCATGCCGACCGAGGGTCAACGCGGGTACCGGATTCCAACGGCGCGACTGGCAGGGCACCCGCAGTACCTCAAGGAGCTGCGCTTCGTGATGCGCGCGGCCGGCGTCACGCCCGACCCCTTCACCCAGTCGGACGCGCAGGCCTCGCAGTGGGCTCGTGAGCAGGCCTCGCTCGGTGCGCAAGGGCGGCCGACAGCGTTCGACCCCGCGGTGAATCGGGGCATCCTCGGTCGGGTCAACGGCCTCGTCGGAGCCACGGCAGGCGAGCTGAGCGCAGAGCCGCTCGTCGTGAGCGCGCCCTCAGCAAGCAGCCTGGTGCGCATTCGCCCGAACGCCCAACCGCCCGAGCTCATCGGAACCCGGCCAGGGGCGGCGAGCCGCGACGTCGGTGCCTACGGCAAGCGCATCACCACGACGGTGCCGCTCCGCAACGACTCGAACGTGCCCATTCGCCTCGCGGTGCGACTGGCGACCCCGCCCGAAGGTGAGGACGGCGCACAGCTGAAGGGACACCAGAGCTACAACGGCCCCGTCATCCTCAGCGCGACCGGCGCCACGCTGGGCTCGGTTCGTGGGCGCGTGCAGCTCGGACAGCCCGGTGGCGGCGCGTCGTACGAAGGCTCGGCGCAGCTCGCCGTCGTCACCGTGCCGCCCAACAGCTCGGTGAATCTGCGGGTCGGGCTCGAGACGCACGCGAACTCGCAGTTCCCCCTCGACCTCATCGCCTCGCGGCTGTGACAACCGGGGGCCAACGCTCCACGCCCCTGCGCGCGGACCCCGAGCACGACGAACGCAGCGAGGGTCGCGAAGGCGAGCGCGGACATCGCCTTCTGCTCTGCGACCTGTTCACCGCCGCGCGGGCGGGCCCCGAGCGTCGCTGCGGCTGACGATGACGAGGAGAGCGTGCTGAAGGAGCGCGCGCACAAGCAGTACGGCAACACGTCGTTCCGCACGCCGTGGTACCGGGTGAGGTGGAGGAGCGCCGGTGGCACCAGCACGACGAGGTGACGGACGAGGGCAACGGCCGAGAGGGTGAGGGGCTGGCCGCGCCCTTGGCGTGTACTGGTACCGGCCGTCGTCCAGGCGGCGCAGCCTGGACTCGGAGATGGGCCCCCTGGAGCCAGAGCGGGCGAGGCGCTCGAGGCCGTCCCTGTCGTTGCCGTGGACGGCGGTGTCGGCGATGAGGGAGAAGCCCATGGCCACGAAGACGCGGCGTCTGCGAGGGCGCGGTGGTGAGTCCAGTGGCAGGGGAGCGCAGCGCCGACACGTTGACGTCGCCCCACCCCGCCTGCGGCTGCTGCCGGCAGGCGCTCCGACGATCGTTCGAAGCGACTTCGTCGGTGTCGCGATGAAGGCCCAGCTGTCGGAGGCTGATCAGCCACCTCAAATGACGCCGCGAACGGTCGACATCACCATCAGCCTGCGCGTGGGCACGAAGATGACGCCGGACCAGCGGCGTGCCCTCGAGACGAGGAACGACTCGCTCCGCAAGAAGCTCGACACGATGAGCGTTCGATGCGGGGCTTCAAATGTGACGGAGGGCGTGCCATCGACGTCGCTGAGCTCGTGAATCTGCACGATGTTCGGGTGCGTGAGGCGCGCGACCCAGCGGGCCTCCTGCAGGAACATCTCGCGGAACGCCGGCTGCGACGCGCGGTGGGGCAGAGCGCGTTTGATGACGACGAGCCGCTCGAAGCCGTGCGGGCCGCGCTCCAGCGCCAGGAAGATTTCCGCCATGCCGCCGATGTCGAGCCGGTGCACGAGTTCGTAACGGCCCACGTGTCGGCGCTTGAAGTCGGAGGGGCCGTCGGACCTCTCGACGACGAGCCTCGTACCTCTGCCTGGTGTGGCTCGTTCGCGTCAGGTCTTTCGCGACCTGCTGGCCACGGTGCTCGCAAGGCGGCTGCGCAGGTGGGGAGCGCGCCCGCGCCGCTGGTACCCAGGCTTCACGCTTCACCCGTGTTGCTCTCCCAACAGCGTCGCCCCGAGGGCGTTGTCCGTGGCACCGAGTCGCACGCCTCTGAGTGAGACGAGGGCGCCTTGCGGTCTCGGCTCCACGATCGCTCAACACTGCGGTGGCTGAGTGTCCACTATGAGAAACATCCTCGGTGTCACTTGCTGTGTCTTCGGCCTCTCCTGCGCCGCTCCTCGGAACAGCGCCCGGTCCATCGGAGAGATTGACCCACTCCCGCCGCTGCCCGACTGCGTCAGCCTCGACTCCTCGGTGCCGGTGCTCAAAACGGCCGCGGGCCTCGAGTACGTGCGCACGCCCGACGCCGCCTTCGAGGCCAGCCGCGCGGCCTTCCCGTTCGAGCCGAAGTACGTCGACCTCGAAGGGCTGCGTCTCGCCTATTACGAGGCCGGCGCCGGCAGCACGGGCGAGACCATCGTGCTTCTGCACGGCCAGCCCGACTGGGCCTACCTGTACCGGAAGATGATGCCGCCCCTCGCGACCGCCGGGCACCGCGTCATCGCCGTCGACCTCATGGGCTTCGGCCACTCCGACAAGCCGCTGCCGCAGAAGGTCCACACCTACGAGCAGCACATCGCGTGGGTGAAGGGCCTGTTCGCCGCGCTCGACCTGCAGAACGTCACGTTGTTCTGTCAGGACTGGGGCGGCCTCATCGGCCTGCGCATCGTCGGCGACGAGCCGCAGCGCTTCGCCCGCGTGGTGGCGGCGAACACCACCATTCCGTTGTTCGCACCCAACGAGAACCCCTACTTCCTGCCTGCGAACGTCGCGGTGGACTGCAAGGCAACGGACCTCAAGGCGGCCATCGGCCCGGCGATGCTGGGCGGCAACGTCTCGATGTTCAACGCGTGGATTCAGTTCAGCCTCACCTCGCCCACCTTCAAGCCGAGCGACGCCATGAGCGTGCAGATCCCCAACCTCTCGCCAGAGGACGCCGCTGCCTACGACGCGCCCTTTCCCTCCTTCATCTTCAAGGCCGGCATGCGCACGCTGCCGTCGATGATCGCTGCCATCACCACCAACAACCAGTCGGCGTGGGACGCGCTGGGCCGCTTCGAGAAGCCCTTCCTGGTGCTATCGGGCGAACGCGACCAGCTGTTGGGCCGCAAGGAGGTCGCCGACCGGCTCATCGCCCAGGTCCCCGGCGCGAAGGGCCAGAAGCACGCGCGCTTCGACGCAGGACACTTCATTCAGGACGAGATTGGCGAGACGATGGCCACCACCCTCAATGCCTTCATCGCCGAAAACCCGCGGAGGTGACGCGCCAGTGCGGCTGCTGGTCGCCGAAGACGACGCCGCCGTCGCCGCGAGCCTGGTGACGGGTCTCAAGGCGCGGGGCTTCGACGTCACGCTCGCCACGAGCGGTACGCAGGCGCGCGTCGAGCTGGCCCGCGACGTCGCGGAGCTGGTGGTGCTCGACCTCATGTTGCCGGGCGTGAGCGGGCTCGAGCTGCTCGAGGAGCTCTCCACGCGTCCGCACGCACCCGTCATCGTCCTCACCGCGCGCACCGACCTCGAGGAGCGCGTGCGCTGCTTCCAGCTCGGCGCCGTCGACTACGTGCCCAAACCCTTCTTCCTCGAGGAGCTGGTGCTTCGCATCCGTGCGCGACTGGACCTGCGTGACGAAGCGCCACGCCGGGTGCTGGCCTTCGGCGCCCTCGAGGTCGACCTCGACCGGCGGGAAGTGCGACTCGAGGGAGCCCCCGTCACCTTCACCCGGCACGAGTTCGACGTGCTGGCCTACCTCGCGCAACGCCCTGGGCGCCCTGTGAGCCGTGACGACCTCGCCGCGCACGCGCTGTCGGGCTTCGACGCGCCCGAGCCCCGCACCATCGACTCCCACGTCGCGCGGGTGCGGCGGAAGCTCGGTGACGAGGCCGCTCGGCTCGAGACGGTGTGGGGCATCGGGTACCGCTTCGTGGCAGGGGCCTCGTGAAGCTCGTCGGCCGGCTCTCGCGGCAGGTGATGCTCACCACCATCGTGACAGGCATCGTCGGTACTGCCGTGATGCTCTCACAGGTGGCGGCGACGGTGCGCCGTGCCATCGGCGAGTCGATTCGCGGCATCTACCTCGAGGGTGAGCAGCAGCGGTGTGAGGCCACCCCGTCGACGTTTCGGCTGCTGGGGCCGGGCGACGTCGAGACGTGGGCGTACGATTCCGACGGGCGCTCGGCCAACCCTGCGGCACCTCCGTTCGAGACGTTCGGCGTTGCCGCCGTGCTGCACGAGGCCGACTTCAGGGAGCGCTCCACTGGCGGAACCGGCGGCTCGGCCACCTTCCGTGTGACGCCCTCGGGGCCCTGCGCCGTCATCGTGAGCCACTGGACAGGCCGCTTCGCCACGGCGTCGGCGCTGCGGTTGCTCCTCACCACCACCGCGCTGACGGTGCTGGCCGGTGCGGCCGTGGGCCTCCTCTTCGTGGTGTGGCCGTTGAGCCGGAGGACGCAGCGGCTTCGCGAGGCCGCAGCGGCACTCGGCTCGACGGCGGGGCCCCTGCCCGAGGTGGGCGGAGACGAACTCGACCTGGCGCTGGCGGGCTTGACCGAGGCCGATGCCCGCATTCGCCGCGACGCTGCGACGCTGGCCGAGCGCTCGACGGCGCTGCGCCGGCACCTCGGAGCGGTGGCGCACGACGTGCGAACGCCGCTGGCTGCGATGCAGCTCGCCCTCGAGCAGGCGCTGCAGTCGGCCGCCGACGAGGCCACCCGCGAGCCCGTCGCGCGTGCGCTGGCCGAGTGTGTCTTCGTCGCCAGCGTCACCGAAAACCTGCGGCTGAAGAGCCTGATGGAGGATGGGGTCGCGCCGACGCCGCGCTCTCTGGACGACCTGGCGGCGCTCGTCGAGCGGCTGGTGCTGCGGGCGCGGCTCCTGGCGAGCTACCGGGGCGTGCGCGTCGAGATGTCGCGGCCCGATGCGCCGGTGCCCCTCGTCGCCGACGACGTCTTCCTCGAACGGTGCCTCGCCAACCTGCTCGACAACGCCGTTCGTCACGCGCCGTCTGGAGGCCACGTGGCGGTGCTCGTCTCCGGCAAGGCAGGCGCCTTCGAGGTCGTGGTGCGCGACGACGGCGCCGGGGTGACACCCGAGGAGCTGACGCGCCTGGGTCAGCGCTTGTTTCGCAGTGACGAAGCGCGCCAGCGGGACCCGCGCGGGAGTGGCCTGGGGCTCTCCATCACCAGCGCGCTGTGCGACCGCTGCGGGTGGACGCTGGCCTTCGCAAACCTGGCGCCCCATGGCCTCGAGGTGACGCTGCGCGGCTCCACAGGGGCTCAACACCTCGATGAGAGGGTGGCACCATGACCCCCCGTTTGCTCCTTGCGCTCGCCTCGATGTCGTCGTGCCTGTCCATTCCCACCTCGGCGGACGCCAAGGTGTCGTACGCCGCCGTGGAGTCGCCGTGGCCCGCGATGCCGGTGTGCCTCAACAGAGAGGGCGTCGCGGTGGCGAAAGAGGTGCTGTACGGCAAGACACGCACCGTCGTCATCGCCAGCGGCTCCAACGCGATTCCGGACGAGAAGTGGGCGTCGTACACGCCCAGCCTCGGCAACCAGAAGAACAGCGACCGCTTCCTGCTGTTCAAGCGTTCATGCTTTTCACGCTCTCCGGGAAAGCCTGCGAGCTGTGAAGGCGAGGCCTGCCGCGACACCATCGAGATGGACGGCTACACGTGGATCGGCCTGTCGAAGATCGAGGCGGCGGACTGCATCGGGGCGGGCGGCTGCAGCTCGATGGGGGCGAACCCCGGCGCGCTCTTCGTCGTCGTCACCCGCAAGTGTCACGAGCTGGTGTTCGAGAACGAGGGCTGGTTCCTCGACGGTCCCAACGGAGAGCGCGCCATCATGCACGCGACGGCGAACGGCACGGTGAATGAAAACATCACGCTGCCGGCCGGCTGGACGCTGAAGAAAGAGGCGCTCGTGACGCCGCTGGTGCTGCGGCCGTTCGGCGGTGACGACGAGTGTTTCTACAACATCATCCGCGACCACGCGCTGCAGTCGTACCACCAGTTCAAGTACGCGAAGCCCCAGTACCCGTGAGTCGCCCGTCCGGGCCTTCGCTCAGTTTCCTGTTTCGTTCTTCTTCTCTGCCCCTGGCACGGGCGGCGAGGTCGCGTCGAACGAGTCGACCTGCTCGTCCGCACGCTTTGCCTCCTCCGCCAGTCGGCGCGCGAGTTCGTTCGCCGCAGCCTCTGCGATTGCCGCCTCCCGCGTCTCAGCGTCGATCGACTCGAACTCGCTCATCAGCGACTCGGTCGACAGGGCGCCGTCAGGAATGAGCGCCGGTTTTGGCTCGAGCGGCTCGTCGACGGCGGGCACAGCGTCAGGCGCTGGCGGCTCCGCGGGTTGGCCCTCGTCCGGATGCGCGCTCTCGATGGGAGAAGGAGGCAGCTCCGAAGCCGGCTCGAAGGCGTCCACGTTTGTGGCGAGTTCCCTCGCCGCGGCCGCTTGCACGGCTGCGGCTTGCGTCTCGGCATCGAGCGACTCGAACGCCCGCATCAGTGACTCGGTGGACATCCCGCCCTCGGGAATGAACTCGGGGCGCGGCTCCATCGGGTCGTCGGTGAGGTGAGCGAGATCATCGAGCGACGCGGTGAAGTCGGACGGCGGAATGGCGGCGGGAGGCGCAGCGGGCTCGTCAGGCATCACCACCGGCACCTTCACGCCGCCGCGCAGGTCGACACGCGGCCCTCTCGAGCCGGAGTCGAAGCCATCTCCCTGCGGAGCCGCAGTCCGCTGCGCTGGTGGCCTGACGTCAGGCCGCTTCTTCTCGGGCGCGAGGGATAAGCGATTCAAAGCGAGAAACCGAGCGCGAGCCCCCACATCAAGCCCT
>JBBAQZ010000023.1:0-117782 GCA_040400045.1 Myxococcaceae bacterium | reverse complement strand
CCGCTGTCGATCCCCCTGGAATCGCAGCGTTTCCTCAATCTCGTCGTGCACCCCCCGTCGTCACCGGAGTTCAATGATGTCAGCCCCAGCGGCTAGGGTGCACCAGTGATCGAGCCCTCTCAGCTGGTCGACAACCACCTCTTCCTCGACATCGAGACCACCGGCCTCGACGCGGGGTCTGACGAGGTGATCGAGCTCGGCGCCGTGTTGATCCGCGATGGGCGCGTCGAAGCCGAGCACCAGTGGCTGATTCGCCCCACCCGCCCGGTGCCTGCGGTGATCTCTGCGCTGACCGGTCTCACCGATGACGATCTCGCCGGCGCAGCCTCGTTCGACGAGCTGGTGCCGATGATCCGGCCGCTCTTCGAGGGGGTGACGATCGTCGCGCACAACGCGCTCTTCGAGCAGTCGTTCCTCAAGGGGTTGCTCGACGGCGTGCCGGTGCTCGACTCATGCGAGCTCGCCCTGGTGCTCTTCCCCGAGCTGAAGTCCCATTCCCTCGATGCGCTCGTCCAGTGGGCCGGCCTGTCGAACGGCGCCCGGCATCGCGCGCTCGACGACGCGAAGGACACCTGGCGAGTCGTGCAGACGCTCCTCCAACGGGCCTGTGAGCCGGGCCGGCGAGCGCAGCTTCAGTCGCTCTCACGCCGCGTCCAGGGCCACGCGCCGCTCCATCAGCTGTTGAGCGGGCTCGCCGACGCTTCGTTCTTCGCGAAGGCCCCGGCACGGGCCAGGGCCCTCGAGCAGGACCTGGCGCTCCCGCCGCTGCTCCGCGACTGGGCCACCCGACCAGTCGCGTTCGCCCTCGAGCTCGAGCACCGCGAGGCCGACGCGCTGCTGGTGGAGACCGCGAAGCACGCCGGCCCGTCGGTCTGGTTGGTCTGCCCTCACGCGCGCTTGAAGCACCTGACGGGAGTACCGCGCCTGCCCTCGCGAACCGCCCAGAGCGCACCGGCACGGCTCAACGCCCTGCTCGCTCGACGGGTCGTGCTCGATCCCTCGCTCGCGGCGGCCATGGCGTACCTCGAGAGCTGGGGCGCGCGGGCGTCGGGAGACGCGGGGGCGCTCAGCGGCTTCTGGCGCGATCGGGTCCCGCTCTTCGACAGCATGCGCGCGCTGATGAGAGCGCCCAGCGAGCAGCCACCGCCGCCAGGCGTCTTCGCCGGCACCCATCACGAGGTCGCGGAGTGGCTGGAAGCCGGGGTCAGGCCATCAGCGCTCATCTGGCTCGACGCGCCCAGCGCGGTGGAGTTCGAACGCCGCCGGCTCACCGTGTCGCTCGAGGTGGCACGACTGTTCCGCCTGCCCGAGCTGTCGGATCTTGCCTCTCCGGGAAGGCCGCTCACGCCCGGCTTCCAGGCCGTCCACGCCCGCACGAAGGAGCTCGCGGCGCAGCTGTCGGTGTTCGCGAAGACGACCCGCCTGGTTCGTTCGCAGCAAGAACCGTGGCTGTCGTTGCGTGACGCGCTCGCGGCGCTGGCGCATGAACTCTCGTGGTGGCTCTCGGAGCTCCGCGCGGCCCCTCCGAGCGTGCTGCACGATGGCGTGCTGGCAGAAGCGTCAGCGCTCGCCGAGGTGGTGCCTCACCTGACGAGCCCCGAGGACCGCGCCGAGCTCTGGGCGTCGGCCTCCGGCGTGTGGCTCAAGCCTTCGACGGCCGTGTGCGAGGCCTCGCTCCAGGCCCTGGCGAGCGCTGCACCCTCGCTCTTCGTGTCCGACGTCCGCCGGGCGCCGGGATGGGAGCGACGTCTGGGTGCGCCAACCCTCGAACGCCATGGCCGCGCCGAGCCGTCAGGGCCTGTGGCCATCATCGACGCGTTGGGGACCGACGACGCGCTGGCGTTGGTGGCGCTCTCCACGCTAGGCCCGCTCACGGTGCTCTCTGGCGAGCCGCTCACCGAGCCCCTGGTCGCCGCGTTCGTCGCCCGCGCCAGACAGCAGGGCCGACGGGTTCGCTTGAATCAGAGCGGCGCTGGGCCGACCGACGTCGTGCTGCGGGAATGGTGGGGGGCAGGACCAGCGCCCCGGCCCGAGGGGACGGTGGTGTTGGCGAACCCTGGAGACCCGCTGGGCCTTCGCCGGCTCGCGACACAGGGCGTTCGCGTCACGAGTCTGCTGCTCCGCGCGCCGTTTCACCCCGCCGCGTGGCAGTCCTCGCTCGACGGGTTCGCCTGGCACGCAGCGACCGCGGCCCTGGTCGGTGCGCCCGCGCCTCGGCACCTGACCGCGAGCTGATTCCCCGTCTCGCGAGGTACGGACCCGCCGTCAGGCACCGACGTGCCATGTTGGGCACGACGGGAGAGCGCAGGGTTCGCGAACACTCACCGTTCGACGCAGCGTCTTCGCGTCTGGTGACGCCTTCTGTGGCGACTTGCCGAGCACGAGCAAGGGGCCGAACGAGAGATGGGCACGGCGCCCTGGCTACCCGTTCTTCTCCAGCCTCGCGACGAGCTCCGCGCGGTGCTTCTCGAGCGCGTCTTTGTCGCCTGCGACCGCCGCCTCGACGGCCTTCAAGTCACCCTCGGTTCGCTCTCGCAACGCCTTCACCATCGTCGCAAACACGTCGAACACGTCCTTGAGCTCGTCGCCTGGACGAAGGCCGTACTCGGGCGGCCGAATGACACCGCTGGTGACCTCACGCCCCATGCGCTTGATGCGGAAGAGCGGGCCTACGATGCGGTGGGTCAACAGAATCGCGACCAACCCGCTCACCACGACGAAGAGAGCCAGGAGCCCGACGAGCACCGCGATGGTCTTCTGCTGCTGGTCGACGAGGTCCTTCTGCTGCTGCACCACCGCCTGCTTCTCCGACTCGTATCTGGCGTCGATTTCCTTCGAGCGCGCCTCGAGCGAGGTCATCAGCGCCGGGTCGTCGAGGCCCCGGGTGAGTTCATTGTTGAGGGTGCAGGTACCCAGCTCCTTGCTCGTCTCGGCCGACTTCGAGCGCGCTTCGACGGCCTCGTTCATCTGGGTGAAGAGGCTGCCGGTGGTGCGGGCGATGAAGAACCCGAGCACGGCTGAGATGATCAGCGTCGGCACGATGAAATACGCGGCGAACTTCAGCTGAAAGCGCGCGTCCAACAGGAAGTTCTTCAACTTCCGTTGGTACCGGGCCTGGGCTGGTGCGGCTGCCTGTGTGGTCATGTCTTCGAAGCCTCTCCCCCGTCTACGGCGTCTTCCAGTTGAGGTCGCCGGCCGCGTCCTCGACGACCTTGGGAACCATCGCCTTGATGAGCGCCTCGGGCTTGCCGCCTGAGGCCTTCACGTTCCAGCTGCCCTGCAGGGCGTGGTCCGGGTACGTCATGATGAGCATCTCGACCTTCAACTGTTTCTCCGTCGCGCCCGGCGCGAGCTGCATTCGCACCTGAAACCCGCGCAGGGCCCGCGCCTTGATCAGCGCCTGCGCTGCCTTCTTCTCTTCGCCTGCCGGAGCGAACGCCGCGCCGAGCGTCGTCAGTTGCTTCGTCAACGTCTCGTGGGCGAGCGACACCAGCTGCGCGTCGAGGGCTCCCGCGGTGTCGGCGGTCGGTTCGACGTTCAGGTAGAGCGAGCCCTTCGCCACCGCAGTGGCGTTGATCGCGCGCTGCATCGCGGCACGGACTCCGGGGTCGGACTCGCCGAGGCCCGACTTGAGGCAGTCGAGGGCCGCGTCGGTGTGGATCTCTCCAAGCGCGCTCGCAGCGGCCGAGCGGACGATCGACTCGGGATCCTTCAGCGACGCACACAACGGAGCCACCGCGTCGTCACTCTGGGTCTGCCCCAGCAGCAGCACCGTCTGGGAACGAACGCGCGGGTCCTTCGTGCTGGTCAGCTGTTTTGCCAACAAGGTGACTCGTGCGTCGGCGGCGAGCACGGAGGAGGCACAGAGGACGCCGAGAGACACGAACCGCACGGACGCAAAGACTACCGGAAGCGTGCACGCATCAGGGACGCTGTCTGAAGGTGGGCGGCCGGCACACAACGTCTGCACGAGTTCTGCACGAACGTTCCTCTGCAGCGTCACCGGGCTCGAGCGGGTTTTGCGACGCGCCCTTCGACGATTGCTGCATGAATACGACCCTCACTGCAGACGCCGCAGTCACCGTTTCCACCCCAGCCACGCCGATCCGCGCTCCCGCGAAGGCGAAGCGCTCGGTCCTGAGAGGCAGCGCCTTGCTCGGCCTGATGTCGGCGTGGGCCTTCGATGGCGGGCCGCTGGGCCTGGGCTTCTTTCTCGTCACCACGGCGTTCGCCACGGTGCTCGTCACGGGGAATGGGAAAGAGGGCTGGCAGTCGGGCCGCGATCACCGGTGGCTGCTGACCTCCGCGGTGCTGCTTTCGGGCTTCGTGGCGGTGCGTGACAGCGAGCTGCTGGTGGCGATGAACGTCTTTGCCGTCGGCGCGCTCCTGTTGCTGGCAGTGCGCGGCTGGAATGGTGAGCTGCCGGTGGCTGACGTGTCGCTGAAGCAGTTGGTGACGAGCCCCTTCACGACGGCCAGCCTCGGGGTGCAGACCGGCGCCGGTGCGCTCGCAGAAGGTCTCAAGAGCTCGAGGGTGTCGGAGTCGTGGCCCAGACTGTTCGGTCCCCTGGCGAAGATGGGGTTGATCGGCGGGCCGATCGTCGGGCTGGTGACGCTGCTCCTCGCCTCGGGAGACGCCGCGTTCGGCGCGCAGGTCGAGTCCGCGGTGCAACACGTCATCGACTTGCCGCTGCCGGAGCTGACGCGCATGGGAATGGTGACGCTGTTCACGTTCACGGTCGCGACCGGGCTCGCGACGTGGGCGATGCGGCGACGGTCGCTGGCGGCAGGAGAGACGTCGAGCGCTCCCGCGCTGCTGCTCGGCATGCCCGAAGCGTTCGCGATCCTCGGAGGGCTGACGGTGGTGTTGATGCTGTTCAGCGTGGTGTCGGCGCGCTGCGCGTTCGCGCCGGACTCGTGCACGCTGCCGAAGGGCGTCACCTATTCAAGCTACGCACGCGAAGGTTTCTGGCAGCTGCTGACGGTTGCGGCGATCGTGTTGATGACGGTCTTGAGCGTTCCGCACCGGGCCAGGGCGACGACGCTGGGGCTGCAACAGGCGGTGCGCGTGTCGGCGAGTGTATTGGTCGCGGCGACGCTCCCCATGCTGCTGTCGGCGGTGAACCGCATGATGCTCTACGAAGACGCGTACGGCTTCACTCGCCAGCGCGTGTTGTCGCAAGTCGTCTGCGTGTTCGTCGGGCTGTTGCTGGTCTGGCGCGCGCTGACGTTGTGGACGTGGCCGCACCGGTTCGCGGTCGGCGTGGTGGCCTCGAGCGTGCTGGTGTTGACGGGCTTCAACGTGATGAACCCTGATGCGTTCATTGCCCGCAAGAACGTCGAGCGGGGCGGCTCCCTCGACGTCGCCTACCTTCGCGAGCTCTCGGCAGACGCGGCCCCGGTGCTGCGCGCGATTCCGTCAGAGCGGCTCGAGGCGTACGAAGCGGCGCTGTTCTCCCAGTACCGGTCGGCGCCAGGCGCGGTGTCGTCGTTCAACGTCGCGCGCGCGTGCGACCAGGCCGGGGGCCGGCCTTTGGTTTCGGTGCTGTGCCCGTAGCGAGCGGCGTGCTCGGTGAAGCTGCCGGAATGAGCGGTGGGCGAGAAGGTGCCCTCAAAGCCTCGAGTGACGTGGGCCCATCGGAATGGGCGAGGTCCGCGCTCGCTCGCGATTGGGGGACGAGAAGATGCGGGCAGAGCCTCGAGAGTCGTCGGCGAATCGCGGGCTCCGAAGCTGCCCGGAGCGAGCGGTCGGCGAGCCAGTGCGTGCGTCGATGCGCGTGCTCTCTCGCGGGCGGACGCTTCCCGGAACACGTCTCATCCGGGACTCCAGTGAGTACGCGGTTGACATGAAAACGCGTCAACCGCGATGCGCCCCGTGTCCCACGCGAGACGGGTTCCGGGAACCGCGCCCGCCTCGTCGACCCGAATGGCGTGGCGACTCCGGAGTGCGGACCTTTCGTTCGCGCCAATCGATTCTCGAGGCTTCGGAGCGCCCTCGACAGCCCTCGCGCTCAAGCGCCAGCGCATTCGTTGCAGCAGACGGCTCCGGGACAGGCCAACTCGGTGCAGCGAACGTTCGCCTTCGGCACGCCTTCCACGGCGATCACCGCTCCGTCCGCGTCTCCGCGTGCGATCTCACCGGGCTTGAGGAGATAGACGTCTCCACAGAACTGCCGCGCAGAGGGAACCAGCATCTCCACGTCTTCGTGACCGCGGCCTGGCGTCGGGCGATTCCACGGCTTCACCACCCGTGCACAGGCGGCGCCCAGCACCAACACCGTCACGATGAGACCAGCCCGCATGCCTGAGAAGTCACCCCAGAACCGCGTCTTCGTCGAGCGCTGTCCGGTTGGTGCTTGAGCGCCGTCCGTGTGGCAGAAGCCCACTCATGTCTTCCCTCACGACGTCACACATCCGCGAAGCCTTCCTGAAGTTCTTCGAGTCGAAGCAGCACCGCCGCGTGGCCTCGGCGAGCCTGGTGCCGACCAACGACCCCACCCTGCTCTTCACCGTCGCCGGCATGGTGCAGTTCAAGGACCTCTTCACCGGCCGCGAGACGCGCGACTACACCCGCGCCGCGACCGCCCAGAAGTGCGTTCGCGCTGGCGGCAAACACAACGACCTCGAGAACGTCGGCTTCACCGCCCGCCACCACACGTTCTTCGAGATGCTCGGCAACTTCTCGTTCGGCGACTACTTCAAGGCTGACGCGATCACCTGGGCCTGGGAGTTCGTCACCCAGGTGCTCCAGATCCCCAGCGAGCGCCTGAGCGTCACGGTCTTCAAGGGCGAGGAAGGCATTCCCGCTGACGACGAGGCTCGCGAACTCTGGGCAAAGGCTGGCGTGCCCCGTCACCGCATTCACGCGCTGGGCCTCAAGGACAACTTCTGGGCGGCTGGCGACACCGGGCCGTGCGGACCGTGCTCCGAGATCTACTTCTACCTTCCCAACCACCCGGTGAAGGAAGCCGAGAAGCCTGGCGAGTCGGACAACTGGCTCGAGATCTGGAACCTGGTGTTCATGCAGTTCGAACGGAAAGAGGCTGGCGGCAAGTTGCTCCCGCTCCCGAAGCCGAGCATCGACACCGGCGCGGGCCTCGAGCGCGTCACCTCGGTCGTGCAGGGCAAGGCGTCGAACTACGACATCGACCTCTTCGCCGGCGTCATCACCACCGTGGAGCGCCTGTCGAAGCGCCCCTACGGACGCTCGTGGAACAGCGTTCAGGACGCGGCCGTACGCGTGATCGCCGACCACTCCCGCACCGCCGCGTTCCTCATCGCCGACGGCGTGCAGCCCTCGAACGAAGGCCGTGGCTACGTGCTCCGTCGCATCATGCGTCGCGCCATTCGCCACGGAGATCAGAACCTCGATCTCGACGAGCCCTTCTTCCACGAGGCCGTCGACGCGATCATCGGGTCGATGTCCGAGGCGTATCCGGAGCTGAAGGACAAGCGGGACTTCGTGCTCGAGGTGACGCGGCATGAGGAAGAGTCGTTCCGCCGAACGCTCCGCGCCGGGCGCGCGCTGCTGATGAAAGAGGTCAAACGCCTCGAGGATGCAAAGTCGAAGGTGATCAGCGGCGAGATCGTGTGGGACCTGCACCAGACGTTCGGCTTCCCCTGGGATCTCACCGAGGTGATGGCGAAGGAGCTCGACCTCACGATCGACAAGAAGCGCTTCGACGAACTGCTCGACGAGGAGCAGACCCGCGCCAAGGCTGGCGGCTCACTCGGCGTGGCCGGGGCCGTCGCCGACATCCACATGAAGCTCGCCGGCTCGCTGCCCGAGACGAAGTTCCTCGGCTATGAGGGCGAAGGCGTGTCCGGCTCCGGCAAGGTGCTCGCCATCATCAAGGGCGGTGCCCAGGTCGAGATCGCGAAGGCGGGTGACACCGTCGAGCTCGTGCTCGATCAGACTCCCTTCTACGGCGAGTCAGGCGGTCAGGTCGGCGACACCGGCGCGATGAACGCGAAGGGCGTGCGGCTCGAAGTGCTCGACGTGCATAAGCCGGTCGCCACGCTCTTCGTCCACAAGGTGAAGCTCGTCGAGGGCTCCGTCGCGGTGCACGACACGCTCTCGCTCTCGGTCGACGCCGAGCGCCGCGACCGCATTCGCGCCAACCACTCGGCCACCCACCTGCTCCACCGCGCGCTCAAGATCGTCCTCGGTGAGACGGTGAACCAGAAGGGCTCCGAGGTGACGCCGGATCATTTGCGCTTCGACTTCTCGGCCTACCAGTCGTTGTCGCCCGAGCAGACCGACCGCGTGGAGGATCTCGTCAACGCCTGGGTGCGCGAGAACAAGGGCGCCGAGACGAAGGTGATGGGCATCGCCGAGGCCAGGGCCGCTGGCGCCGTCGCGCTCTTCGGCGAGAAGTACGGCGAGAAGGTGCGCGTCGTGACGGTGCACCCCGAGTCGACCGAGCTCTGCGGCGGCACTCACGTCTTCCGCTCCGGTGACATCGGCCTCTTCAAGATCGTCGAGGAATCTGCCATCGCCGCCGGCGTTCGCCGCATCGTCGCCTTGACCGGTGGCGCGGCGATGAATCACCTGCGCGAGCTCGAACGCATGCTGGTCACCTCCGCCAACCTCTACAAAGCGACGCCGCGCGATCTGCCCAAGCGCATCGAGGCGAACCAGAAGCGCGTGAAGGAACTCGAGAAGAAGCTCGAAGAGGTGCAGCTGCGCGCCGCGAGCGCGTCGAGCGACGCCGAGTCCGTGCAGGACGTCAATGGCATCAAGGTGCTCACCCACCGCGTCGACGGCGCCGACGCCAACCTGCTCAAGCAGCTCGCCGACAAATACCGCGACAAGCTCCAGTCGGGCGTCGTGGGCCTCGGCGGCGCCACTGCTGACGGCAAGGCGATCATCCTCGTCGCGGCCACGAAGGACCTCGTCGACAAGGGCTTCAAGTCGGGCGACGCGATCAAGATGATGGCCGTCGAGGTCGGCGGCAAAGGCGGCGGAAAGCCCGAGATGGCGCAGGCCGGAGGCACCGACCCTTCGAAGCTCGCCCAGGCGTTCGAGAAACTCATCGCGCACGTCCGGGGGACGTGAGTGAGAGGCGCGCTCCTGCTCGCGGTGGCGTTGGTGCTGGGCTGCCCCGACCGACGCGCGCCGCAGGTCGACGAGAACGATCCGCTCATTCGCAAGCTGAAGGCCGAGCAGGAACGCCTGGCGCAAGGCGGCGCTCCGGGAGGTCCACCGGGCACCAGTCCACTCAAGGAGCCGCCGCCCCCGCTGGCCGACGTCGCCCAGCAGCCGCCCGACGTGCCGGTGCCAGTGCCCGTGCGTGGGGAGTCGACTGTGACGGACGGCACCTCGGTCACGCCGCGGCGCATCGAGACGGCGCAGATCATCGGCGGCGCGAAGGTGAAGCTGTCGACGACCGACCGGTTCGTGCGGCTGGTCGTCTCGGTCACCACCTCGAAAGAGACGACGTTCGATCTCGCGAAGGCGAGCCTCGCGCGAGGAAGCGACGTGTACGAGCTCGCCCGTGACGTGCAGCGCGTCGGTCAGGGCAGCCCGCTGGCGACCTCGATCACCCCCGGCGTCGCGCAGGACCTGGTGCTGTACTTCGAACTTCCACCTTCCGCCGTCTCCTCGCCGCTGAAGCTGCTGCTGCCCACGGGCGGCTCGACCGTCGAGGTGCCCGTCCTCTGAGGGTGGATTGGCGCTGGTGCCGCTTCCGTCGGGAGGTACACTCCGCCGGCTTCCGTGACTGAGCCTCCTCCCAGCGAGCCGAAGAAGGTGCCTCTCCGCATCCGGCTCCCGTTCGCCACGGAAGACGAATTCGTCGAACGCTACGGCGTGCACGTCAGCAAGGGCGGCATCTTCATCGCCACCCGCGCTGCGAAGCCTGAGGCCACTGAGCTGAGCTTCGAGCTGGTGCTGGCCGACGGCGCCAGGCTGATGCGCGGCGAAGGCGTCGTGCACGAGGTGCTGGTGGGCGCGCAGCCGGGGCGCTCGGGCATGACGGTGCGCTTCACCCGCATCGACGCCCGCACCCGGTCCCTCATCGATCGCATCGTCGCTGCGCGGGAAGGCGCGGCCCGGGCCGAGCCGCCTCCCCCGCCCGCGGTTCCCGAGGACCCGGGCCCGCCCACCGTCCCCAGCGGCGAGTGGAAGGCCCGCACGCCGGTCGCCGCCCAGACGCCGTCGAGGACGGTCACCCTCGCGGACGACCTCGTGCTCGGCATCGATCTCGGCACCACGACCTGCCGCGTCGCAGTCGTCATCGAGGGCGCGCCACGACTCCTGACCATCGCCTCGGAGCGCGGCGCCGCCATGCCCAGCATCGTGGCCCTCGACCACACGAAGGACCGCCTCCTCGTCGGCAGCGCCGCGCGCCGGTATCGCGTCGATCACCCCGAGCGCACCGTCGCCGGCTTCAAGCGACTGATGGGCCGCCGGGCGCGATCGAAACGCATCAAGGAGCTCGAGGCGCGGCTGCCCTTCAAGATCGCGCCGGACCCCGAGGGAGACTGCGGCATCGAGATCGGGAGCCGCGTCTTCCCCCTCCCCGAGCTGGCCGCAGAGCTGCTCAAGGAGCTCAAGAACGCCGCCCAGAACGAGCTGGGCCGTCCCCTGACGCGCGCCGTCCTCTGCGTGCCGGCCTGGTACAACGATCATCAGCGCAGCGCCGTGCTCGAGGCAGGCAGGCTCGCGGGCCTCGAGGTGCTTCGCGTCTTGAACGAGCCCTCGGCGGTCGCGCTCGCGTTCGGCTACGGCAAGGGCCTCGCCCGCAAGCGCGTGCTCGTCTACGACCTTGGCGGCGGCACGTTCGACGCGTCGGTCGTCGAGATCACCGGCGACGACATCGAGGTGGTCTCGACCGGCGGTGACAACTTCCTCGGCGGCATGGACTTCGACGCGCGGCTGGCCGACGCGCTGGTGGCGACGATGGCCGAGACGCCCCGCAACCGGCTGATGGAATCGCCGATGACGATGGAGCGGGTCCGCGACGCGGCCGAGCTGGCGAAGATCGCCCTGTCCGAGAAGACGAAGGCGCCGGTCCACGTACCGTTCGCGTCGACCGGAGACGACGGCAATCCGGTCGATCTCCGCGTCGACGTCGAGCGCCTCTACCTCGAACAGAACACCACCGATCTCGTCGAGCGCACCATCGAGGTGACGCAGGTGGTGCTCGAAGCGGCGCGCTTGACGCCGCAGTCGCTTGACGAAGTCGTGATGGTCGGAGGCCAGAGTCGGTCGCCAGCCGTTCGCAGCCGCCTCGAGGCGATGCTCGGCCGCAAACCACGCACCGACGTCGATCCACAGGCCGCGGTGGCGATGGGGGCCGCGCTCCTGGGCCACGCGCTCGTGCTGCGGGAACGGGGCAAGTCGTCGCTCCAGCTCGCCGAGGTGTTGTCGGCGCCGATCGGAATTGGCGTGCGGGGTGGTGGGTTCCGCAAGGTGCTCGAACGAAACACCCGGCTCCCGGCAGAGAAGACGCTCGCGGTCCCCGTGCAGGCAGCGCAGGCCATTCGACTCGCGGTGTTTCAAGGGCAAGCCCCGAAGGCCGAAGACAACGACTACCTCGGTGCGTTGACGACCAGCGTCGATCGCTCGGGCGATCTCACCTTGCGGTTCTCGGTGAGCGCCGATGGGCGGCTGCTGCTCTCGGCGACGACCCCGTCGGGCAAGCAGGCCGACATGGTGTTCGCGACGCAGGAAGCAACCGACGAGGTCACCGCCCAGATGTTGGCCGAGGCGCCGCTGCCTGGTGAGTCCGAGAAGCCCGTCAGCAACAAGAGCGGCTTCTTCAAGAAGCTCTTCGGGAAATGAGCAGCCGCACCACGTTCGGGCCGCCGCGCAACCCCTTCGGCGCGTTCGCGTGGGCCGTCGTCCAGCTCCCGCGCGCGCTCGTGTGGCTCGTCCGAGAGCCGGAGCTCCGCGCACTCACCTTCGTGCCAGCGCTGGTCACCTTCGGACTGGGCTTCCTCCTGAGCGTCGTCGCGGTAGCGTCGGCCGGGCCGCTTCAGGAGTTGCTGTTGGACCGGGCCGCGGGCGCGTTCGGCGCGGTGACCTGGCTCGTGACGCGGGTGGTGTTGACGGCGGTGCTCGTGATCGGCGCGTTGTTGACGAGCTGGCACCTGCAGAGCGCGTTCACCGCGGCAGCGTTGGAGCGCATGGCGTTGCATGTGCAAATGGTCGTCGAGGGCTCTGCGCCGGAGCCAGCGATCGGCGCCGCTGCCGTCGTGAAGCGTGCCGTGCTCGGGCTCTTCCCCAGTGTTCGCAGAATGGTGTTGTGGGGCCTGAGCTCACTCGCTGCGCTGACGTTGGTCCTGGTGCCCGTCGTTGGAGCGGTGCTGGTGGTCGTCACCCAGACCGCCATCGGCGCGCTGTTCCTCGCGCACGGAGCGATCGCCGACAACCGAGACCGTCTGGGGCTGCCTCGTCGGCTGTTGCTCCGAGAGCCGGCATTGCTGCTTGGCTACGCGCTGGCGTGCGCCCCACTGATCCTCTTCCCGCCCGCGCTGTTGTTGGCGTCAGGCCCGGTGGGCGTGGGCGGCTCGATGGTCGCGCTTGGCGCCTCTCGCAGGCGGTCGGTCGCGACGTGAGCGGTGCCGGAGCTGGGCTACCGTCCACCACATGCCCGAGCGAAGCGCAGCACTGGCCGTGGTTCGTCGGGGACGCTCGGGCCACCCCGAGGTGCTGATCGTTCACCCTGGCGGCCCGTTCTTCGCGAAGAAGGACGCGGGAGCCTGGAGCCTCCCCAAGGGCCTGCTCGATCCCGGCGAAGACGCGCTGACGGCGGCGCGCCGGGAGTTTCAAGAAGAGACGGGGAGCGCCGCTCCAGCTGGCGCCGCGACACCGCTCGGCGAGGTCGTCCTCAAGAGCGGCAAGCACGTCATCGGCTTCGGCGTCGTGGGCGACTTCGAAGTGACCGCGCTGAGGTCGAACGAGGTCGAGCTGGAACTCCGCGGCCGACTCGTCCGCTTCCCGGAGGTCGACCGCGCCGAGTGGGCGACGCTGGAACGGGCACGCGTCGCCGTGAATCCGGCGCAGCTGCCGTTGATCGAGAAGGCGCTCTCGCTCGTCAGCTGACCGGAGCCAGAGGCAAGCGCAGCGACTGTCCACCCTTGCCCCAGATCTCCCGGAAGCCGCTCGCTTCGAGCTCGGCCATCAGTCGCGCGCGATCGAGGCCGACCGCCGTCCCGAAGGCTTCGAGCACCTGCGGCGTCAGCCACCGCCTGGGGAGCAAGGTATCTCCTTCCATCGTTCGCAGGACGAGGCCCGAACGACCAGCCAGCACGACGCGCACCTCGGGCAGGTACACCTCGGTCAGCCGACCCCCGAGGTGGAGCGTCACCACGTCGTCGGTCCAGCCCCACACCGGGTTCATCAGCTTGAGCCGAACGAAGCCGAGCGCCACGACGACGACGAGGCCTCCGACGACGATGATCCAGGGCGGCACTTCACGCCTCCCGTCGGGGCGAGTTCACGTCACGGGCCCGCGCGCGTGGCGTCGTACTTGAAGAAGAGGCGACACGTGCACGCGTCGGAGGTGCGGGTCTGGAAGATGAACGACATCTGGCCCGTGAAACGCGTGGAACTCTGGGTCACGGAGTCGAGCGCGACGCTGACGCTGTCGACCTGGCAGTCCTGCCCCCGGAGCCTCGTGCGCACGTTGCCCAACGTCGCGTCCATCGTCATCTCTTCGAGGCCGTAGCGGTAGGTGCCGGCGAGCTCCGTCGAGAGGTACCCGTAGGTGAGGCGCACCGCGTGCCCGGCCGTCAGCAGCGTCGCGCGGGCGAACACCTCGGGCTGCATCGCGAGGCCGCAGTCATCGCGCGTGACCTCGACCGGCTTGAAGTCGTACGCCCCGTCCTGGAGCGTGTGCACCCGGCAGCCCGAGACGGTGGTGATGGCCAAGACGGCGAGAAGGACCTGACGCACTCGCGGCACCATAGCCTCCGCCGCGCCGTTTTCCTTCGTGCTGTGCGTTGGGCATGGCCCACGAGCTGGTCT
This sequence comes from Myxococcaceae bacterium, assembly GCA_040400045.1. Taxonomy (GTDB): domain Bacteria; phylum Myxococcota; class Myxococcia; order Myxococcales; family Myxococcaceae; genus Xiheimicrobium. Next base: position 103,808 of record JBBAQZ010000023.1, on the reverse strand, counting down.
ACCCTTCAGGTCATGCTGGCATTGCTGACGGCCGTCGCGCTGACGACCACCCTCCCCGACGCGCAGGTGAAGAACCGCCGCCTGGAGAAGAACCAGACCGTCGCGAAGGCGCTCGAGAACGCCGGCCTCGATGATCACACCATCGTCGAAGTGCAGGGCGCGCTGATGGCCGCCGAGTTCAACTTCAAGAAGGCCCGCCCCGGCGACCAGCTGCGCCTCGTCTTCCGTCACGGCGTGCTCGATCTGATGGACTACCGCCGGAACCTGCTCACCGAGTGGCAGGTGCGCCGCGAAGGAGATCGCTACGTCGGTCGCAAGCGGGAGATCGATCGCGAGCGCCGCGTCGAGGTCATCGAGCTCGTCGTCGAGTCATCGGTGTGGGACGCCGCCATCGCCGCCGGAGAGAAGCCCGACGTCGCCATCACCCTCTCTGACGTCTTCGCCTGGGACCTCGACTTCTACCGCGACGTGCAGAAGGGCGATCGCATGCGCGCCGTCCTCGAGAAGATCGTCTCGAAGGGCCGCCTCATCGACTACGGCAACGTGCTCGCGGCGACCTACGTGGGCTCGAGCGTCGGGACCAAGAAGATGTACCGCTACGCCCTGCCGGACGGCACCGACTCGTACTTCAACGACGACGGCACCAGCGCGCGCAAGACGTTCCTCAAATCGCCGCTCAAGTTCGCGCCCATCACCTCGCGCTTCGGTGGCCGCTTCCACCCCATCATCAACCAGTTCGGCCAGCACAACGGCGTCGACTACGGCACCCCTCAAGGCACGCCGGTCTGGGCCGTGTCCGACGGCTCGGTGACGAAGGCCGGCTGGGACCACGGCGGCGGCAACATGGTCTGCGTGAAGCACGTGATGAGCTTCGAGACCTGCTACCTGCACCTCTCGAAGATCAACGTGCACGTCGGCGAGCGCGTGGCGCAGAAGCACGTCGTCGGAGAGTCGGGCAACACCGGCCTCTCGACCGGCCCCCACCTCCACTTCGGCATGAAGCGCGGCGGCGGCTGGGTGAACCCGCTCAACCAGAACTTCCCCAAGGCCGACCCGCTCCCGGCGTCGCTGATGGCCGACTTCCAGGAGAAGACAGCCGACCTGCGCAGCCAGCTCGAAGCACAGCCGGTGGCGGCGTTCGGGAACAAGTAGCGCTGGCTGTTCCAGCCGAGAATCCGCGCTTCGCGACGGGCGATGGCTCGGCTATGGGTCCTGCATGAGCAACGACCCCTCTCACCCGGGCAGCCGCTCGTCGACCACCGCGGCAGGTCTTCGCAAGTCGTTCATCGATCACGTCGAGTTCACCCGCGGCAAGAGCTTCGACAGCGCTGGTGCGTTCGATCGCTACACCGCCATCGCGCTCACCGTTCGGGACCGCCTCGCCAAGACGTGGGTCGAGACCCAACGCCGCTACGCGCAGCACGACGTGAAGTACGCGTACTACCTCTCGGCTGAGTACCTGCTGGGCCGCGCGCTCGGGAACAACCTCATCTCGGCCGGGCTCTGGGACCAGACGCGCGAGGCGCTTCGTGAGGCAGGGCTCGATCTCACCTCGATGCTCGAGATGGAGCCCGACGCCGGCCTCGGCAACGGTGGCCTGGGACGGCTGGCCGCGTGCTTCCTCGACTCGCTCGCGTCGCTCGACATGCCCGGGATGGGCTACGGCATTCGCTACGAGTTCGGCATCTTCACCCAGGAGATCATCAACGGGTACCAGGTCGAGCGCGCCGACGAGTGGCTCAAGTTCGGCAACCCGTGGGAGATCGTCCGGCCCGATCGCATGGTGCCGGTGCGCTTCTTCGGGCACGTCGAGCAGTCCCACGACACCGACGGGACGCCCGTCTCGCGCTGGGTCGGCGGGCGTACGGTGGTGGGCGTCCCCTGGGACACGCCGATCGCGGGCTTCGGCGGCAGAACGGTGAACACGCTGCGCCTGTGGCAGGCGCGCGCGTCGGCCGAGTTCGACTTCGCGCTCTTCAACGACGGCGACTACGAGCGCAGCGTCGTCGAGAAGAACGAGACCGAGGTGATCTCGAAGGTGCTGTACCCGAACGATCAGAACCAGGCCGGCAAGGAGCTGCGCCTCAAGCAGGAGTACTTCTTCGTCGCCTGCTCGATCGCCGACATCATGCGGCGCTACCTCAAGAAGCACACCGACTTCGTCAGCTTCCCGAAGAAGGTCGCGATGCAGCTCAACGACACGCACCCGGCCATCGCGGTCGCCGAGTTGATGCGCGTGCTGGTCGACGAGAAGCGCGTGCCCTGGGACGAGGCGTGGGCGATCACCCAGGCCACGATCGGCTACACGAACCACACCCTGCTCCCCGAGGCGCTGGAGCGGTGGCCGGTGTCGTTGTTCGAGCGCCTGTTGCCGCGTCACCTGCAGATCATCTTCGAGGTGAACCAGCGCCACCTGCGGCAGGTGCAGATCCGCTGGCCGATGGACGAGAAGAAGCTCGCCAGGCTCTCCCTCATCGGAGAAGGCCGCGAGAAGGAAGTCCGCATGGCGGCGCTCGCGGTCGTCGGCTCCCACTCGGTCAACGGCGTGGCCGCGCTGCACTCGAAGCTGCTGAAACAGACCGTGCTCTCGGACTTCGCCGAGATGTTCCCCGAGCGCTTCAACAACAAGACCAATGGCGTCACGCCGCGGCGGTGGCTGCTGTCGTGCAACCCGCGGCTCGCGAAGCTGCTCAACGAGACCATCGGCACCGGCTGGGCGGCGAACCTCGATGAGCTCTCGAAGCTCGAGCAGCACGTCGACGACACGGCTTTCGTCGCCGCCTTCCGGGAAGCCAAGCTCGCCAACAAGGCCGAGTTCTCGTCGTTCCTGCGCGACCTGATGTGGGTCAACGTCGATCCCGCGGCCATCATGGACGTGCAGATCAAACGACTGCACGAATACAAGCGGCAGCTGCTCAACGCGCTGCACATCGTCCACCTGTGGCTGCAGGCGCGAAGAGACCCGACGGCGATCATCCACCCGCGAACGTTCGTGTTCGGCGCGAAGGCGGCCCCCGGCTACCGAACTGCCAAGCTGATCATCCGCCTCATCAACGGCATCGGCGAGGTGGTGAACAACGAGTCGGCGAAGACCGGCATCAAGGTGTGCTTCGTGCCGAACTACCGCGTGTCGCTGGCGGAGCGCATCATTCCCGCGGCGGACGTGTCGGAGCAGATCTCGACGGCCGGTATGGAGGCCTCGGGCACCGGCAACATGAAGTTCGCGATGAACGGCGCGCTCACCATCGGCACCCTCGACGGCGCGAACATCGAGATTCGCGAGAAGGTGGGCGCCGAGAACTTCTTCCTCTTCGGGAAGACGGCAGAAGAGGTCGAGCAGGCGAAGGCTGACGGGTACTCGGGTCGTGCGGTCGCGGCCTCGAACCCCGCGCTCAAAGAGGTGCTCGACCTGATCGCCTCGGGCTTCTTCAGCCCCGAGGATCGCGACCTGTTCAAGCCCCTGGTGCAGTCGCTGCTCGACGACGATCGCTACCTGGTGCTCGCCGACTTCGACCCCTACGTGCAGGCGCAGCGAGAGGTCGCGACGTCGTACACCGACCCCAGGCGCTGGTGGCGATCGTCCATCCTCAACGTGGCGCGCACCGGCTTCTTCTCCTCCGATCGGACCATTCGCGAATACGCGAGGGACATCTGGGGCATCTCGCCCGCCCCCATGCCTTGAACCGGCTGCGCCGTTGACTGGCCGAACGCAAAGCCTGCGCGTCTGAACGGCGCACCGCGCCGCGGGTGCATGGACTGCCGATTGCAGCCCCTCCGGCGTGCGCCCAGACACCTTCGTCACGCTCGATGCGAATGAAGCGGTCGCTTCAGTGGCCTACCGGCTGAGCGAGGTGATCGCGCTGTACCCCATCACTCCGGCCTCGGCGATGGGCGAGGCCTGTGACGAGTGGTCGGCCGCGTCGAGGAAGAACCTCTGGGGCCAGGTGCCTCACACCGTCGAGCTGCAGAGCGAGGCCGGTGCTGCCGGAACCGTCCACGGCGCGCTGCAGGCGGGCGCGCTCGCGACGACCTTCACCGCATCACAGGGGCTGCTGTTGATGTTCCCCAACATGTTCAAGATCGCCGGTGAGCTGTCGCCGTTCGTCCTGCACGTCGCAGCCCGAACGCTGGCGACGCACGGGCTGAGCATCTTCTGCGATCACTCGGACGTGATGGCTGCGCGCACGACGGGCTTCGCGATGCTCTGCTCGAGCAGTGTGCAGGAAGCGCAGGACTTCGCGGCCCTCGCGCACGCGGCCACGCTCGAGAGCCGCATTCCCTTCCTGCACTTCTTCGACGGCTTCCGTACCTCGCACGAGATCAACCGCATCGCGTCGCTCAGCGACGACGCCCTGAAGGGCCTCGCGCTCGAGGCAGACATCGCCGCGTTCCGGGCGCGCAAACTCACTCCTGATGCCCCGCTGCTCCGCGGCACGGCCCAGAACCCTGACACGTTCTTTCAGGCCCGCGAGGCAGGGAACCTCTTCACCGGGGCGTGCCCCGGCATCGTGCAGTCGAAGATGGACCGGTTCGCCGCGCTGACCGGCCGCCAGTACCGCCTCTTCGAGATCTTCGGCCACTCCGAGCCCGAGCGCCTCATCATCGCCATGGGCTCGTCGACCGGCGCGATTCAAGAGACGGTCGAGTGGCTCGTGAAGCGCGGCGAGAGAGTGGCTGGGCTCGTGGTTCGCCTGTTCCGGCCGTTCGACGTCGGGGCCTTCGTCGCGACGATCCCCGAGTCGGTCAAACACATCGCCGTGCTCGATCGCACCAAGGAGCCGGGCGCCATCGGGGAGCCACTCTTCCAGGACGTCGTGGCGGCCCTCTTCGAGGCCGGCCGCCTCGCGCACACCCGGGTGATCGGCGGCCGCTACGGGTTGTCGTCGAAGGAGTTCACGCCCGCGATGGTGCGCGCCGTGTTCGAGGAGCTCCTCAAGCCCACCCCGCGCCGCCACTTCACCGTGGGCATCAACGACGACGTCACCAACCTCTCGCTGCCGTACGACCCCGAATTCGATCTCGAGCCGGCAGAGACCGTGCGCGCGGTGTTCTACGGCCTCGGCTCCGACGGGACGGTGTCGAGCAACAAGCAGGCGATCAAGCTCATCGCAGAGCACGCCGGCGAAGAGGCCCAGGGCTCCTTCGTCTACGACTCGAAGAAGTCGGGTGCGATCACCATCTCGCACCTGCGCTTCGGGCCTGGGCCCATCCGCTCCACCTACAAGATCCGCCACGCGAGCTTCGTCGCCTGCCACTACGCGCCACTGCTCGAGCGACACGACGTGCTCGCCAGCGCCGCGCCAGGCGCTACCTTCCTGCTCAACACCTCGAAGCCGGCCGACGAGGCGTTCGCGTCGTTGCCCACCGAGGTGCAGCGCCAGGTGCTCGAGAAGAAGCTCTCGTTCTTCGTGATCGACGCCTTCCAGGTCGCGCAGCAGGCGGGCCTGGGCCGACACATCAGCGCCGTGATGCAGACCTGTTTCTTCAAGCTCTCTGGCGTGCTCCCGAAAGACGAGGCGATCGCCCGCATTCGTGAAGGCGTCGAGAAGTCGTACGGCAAGCGCGGCAGCGAGGTCGTCGAGCGCAACTTCAAGGCGATCGATCTGACCCTGGCGAACCTGCACGAGGTGCGGGTGCCGACCGTGCTGGGCGCAGGGACGCCACGGCCGCCCATCGTGCCGAAAGACGCGCCCGAGTTCGTCCAACGCGTGACGGCGATGATGATGCGCGGCGACGGCGACCTGCTGCCCGTCAGCGCCTTCCCCGTCGACGGCACCTGGCCGACCGGCACCGCGAAGTGGGAGCGCCGCGCCATCGCGCTCGAGATCCCCGCCTGGGACGAGAAGCTCTGCATCCAGTGCAACAAGTGCGCGCTCATCTGCCCGCACGCCGCGATCCGCAGTCAGCTCGTCGACCCTGAGGCGAAAGGCGCTCCAGCCTCGTTCGTGGTCACCGACTTCCGCTCGAAGGACCTCGGCGCCGCGCCCGGTGGAGGCGCGTGGAAGTACGCGCTCCAGGTTGCGCCCGACGACTGCACCGGCTGTGGCCTGTGCGTTCAGGTCTGCCCGTCCCGCGACAAGTCGACCCCCCGGCACAAGGCCATCGACATGACCCCTGTCGAGCCCATTCGAGCGCGCGAGCGGGCCAACTGGGCCTTCTTCGAGCAGCTGCCGCCGATCGACCGGTCCAGGGTGAAGGACGACGTGAAGGCCTCGCAGTTCCTCGAGCCGCTCTTCGAGTTCTCGGGCGCCTGTGCCGGATGCGGAGAGACGCCGTACCTGAAGCTGCTCAGCCAGCTCGTCGGCGACCGGCTGCTCGTCGCGAACGCCACCGGCTGCACGTCGATCTTCGGCGGCAACCTTCCCACCACGCCGTGGACGAAGAACCACGACGGCCGCGGGCCGGCCTGGGCCAACTCGCTCTTCGAAGACAACGCCGAGTTCGGCTACGGCTTCAGGCTCGCCGTCGACGCCCAGCACCGCCTCGCGTCGGGCCTGCTCGCGAGGGTCGCGCCGGGTCTTCCGCCCGGGCTCGTCGAGGGTCTGCTCACCGCGAAGCAGGACGACGAGGCCGGCATCGCCACCCAGCGAGAACGGGTCGTCGCGCTCAAGCGGGAACTCACGCGCCTCGAGAGCGGCGACGCTCGACAGTTGCTGCAGCTCGCCGACTCATTCGTGAAGAAGGCCGTCTGGCTCGTCGGCGGTGACGGTTGGGCGTACGACATCGGCTTCGGCGGCCTCGACCACGTGCTGTCGACTGGCGCTCACGTGAAAGCCCTCGTCCTCGACACCGAGGTGTACTCGAACACAGGCGGGCAGCAGTCGAAGGCCACGCCGCTGGGCGCGAGCGCGAAGTTCGCCATCGCAGGCAAGGCGCAGGGCAAGAAGGACCTCGGCCTGCTCGCGATGTCGTACGGCAACGCGTACGTCGCCAGCATCGCCATCGGCGCGAAGGACGGTCAGGCGCTCAAGGCGCTGCGGGAAGCCGAGGCGTACCCCGGCCCGGCGCTCGTCATCGCCTACAGCCACTGCATCGCCCATGCGTTCGATCTGCAACTCGGCGCGGAGCAACAGCGGTTGGCGGTCGAGTCCGGCATCTGGCCGCTCTACCGCTTCGATCCGCGGCGAACGACCGAGGGGCTCGCGCCGCTCCAGCTCGACTCGCCGCCGCCGAAGCTCAGGGCGCGTGACTTCATGAAGAACGAGGGCCGCTTCCGCCTCGTCGAGATGAAGGACGCGAAGCGGTACGCGATGCTGCTCGACGCCGCTGACGCGCACGCCGCTCGAAGACGCGCCCTCTACGAACAGCTGGCCGCCGTACACCTCACCAAGACGGAGCCCTCGCCATGAGCATCGACCTGTCGACGACCTGGTTGGGCCTCTCGCTGAAGCACCCCATCTTCCCCGGCGCCTCACCGCTCGTGGACGATCTCGACGCGGTGAAACGCCTCGAGGACTCGGGCGCCTCGGCCATCACGATGCGCTCGCTCTTCGAAGAGCAGCTGGTGGCCGATCAGCTCGCTGCGCACCGCTTCCTCGATGGCCCCGCTGATACCTTCGCCGAGGCGCCGTCGTGGCTGCCGTCGACCGGGGACTTCTCGCTCGGACCCGAGGCCTACCTCGAGCAGCTCACGAAGATTCGGCAGTCCGTGAGCGTGCCCGTCATCGGCTCGCTCAACGGCACCACCCCGGGTGGCTGGCTCAAGTACGCGAAGTTGATCGAGCAGGCCGGCGCGAACGCGCTCGAGCTCAACCTGTACGATCTGCCCAGTGACCCGAAGCTCACCGCCGCCGACGTGGAGCACCAGCAGCTCGACGTCATTCGTCAGGTGCAGGAGTCGATCACGATCCCCGTGGGGGTGAAGCTGTCGCCGTTCTACTCGTCGCTTCCCTCGTTCGTGTCGAAGATCGAGCACACCGGCGTCGCCGGCGTGGTGCTCTTCAACCGGCTCTACCAGCCCGACATCGACGTCGAGACGCTGACGCTGAAACGAACGCTGCACCTCTCTGATCGGCACGAGCTGCAGCTCCGGCTGCGGTGGCTCGCGATTCTGTCGCCGCAGACGCGCATGACGCTCGCGTGCTCGGGCGGCATTCACGACCCACTCGACGTCGTGAAGGCGCTCATGGCCGGTGCGCACGCGACGCAGGTGGTCTCGGCCGTCCTCGAGAACGGGCCGCAGATGTTGTCGCTCCTGATCGCCGGCGTGACGCGGTTCTTCGAGGAGCACGAGTACCACGCCGTCACCCAGCTCCGCGGCAACATGAACCTCGCCCGGTGCCCGGACCCGTCAGGGTACGAGCGCGTCAACTACGTGAAGCTGCTCGCGAGCTGGCACGGAAAGCCTGCCGCTCGCTGAGACGCGACGCGGTTGACGCGGGCGCACCGCCGGAGGACCCTGCTCTCATGACGACCAGGGTCACCGTGGAACGCGATGGCGCCGTCCTGCTGATGGGCATCAACCGGCCTGAGAAGCGAAATGCGTTCGACCTCGCGACGATCGAAGCGCTGGGCGCGGCGTATGAGCGGCTCGGTGACGACGACTCGCTGCGGGTCGGCGTCCTCTTCGGCCACGGCGAACACTTCTCGGCCGGGCTCGATCTCGCAGAGGTCGGTCCAGCGGTCGCAGAGCGGGGCCCTCAGGCGATCGCGGGCGGCAAGAAGTACGATCCGTTCGGCATCTGGGCCCCACAGGTTCCGAAGCCGGTCGTCATGGCCGTCAGCGGGATCTCGTTCACGCTCACCATCGAGCTCGCGCTGGCCAGCGACATCGTGGTGGCCTCGAAGTCGGTGCGGTTCCGCCAGCTCGAGATCGCCCGGGGCATCTTGCCGTTCGGTGGCGCGACGATGCGTGCGCCGGCGCGCCTCGGGTGGGGCAACGCGATGCGGTTCTTGCTGACGGCTGAGGAGTTCGGCGCCGCCGAGGCGTTGAGGATTGGCCTGGTCCAGGAGGTCGTCGAGCCTGGGGAGCACGTCACCCGCGCACGCGCGCTCGCACAGCTCATCGCGAAGCAGGCGCCGATCGGCGTTCAGGGAACGCTGGCCAACGCCCGCACCTTCGAGTCCCGGGGACACGCCGCTGCGGCGGAACACCTGAGCGAGCTGCTCGGGAAGGTGATGACCAGCGAGGACGCCGCAGAAGGAATGATGAGCTTCATCGAGCGGCGCGACGCGGTCTTTCAGGGCAAATGAGCTCGCTGAAGACGTGGAAGTCGTCCCGCCCACGGCGCTGACCTGACGGTACAGACTTCAGCCTTCCGCGGGCTGGACAGGTGCTGCGCGCGCTCCGCTCAGGGTGAAGGGCGCCGCCTCGAGGTGACGTTGGTCTCCTTCAGGAGCTCTTGATTCCCTTCGACCTCTTCGAGCAGCCACAGCAGGTACCTCACGTCAGCATTCACGTTCCGAGCGACGACGGGGTTGTAGCCGAAGTCGTTCGCCACGTTTTCCCACACGCGATCGAAGTTCACGCCCACCAGCCGCCCTGCCCCGTCGATCGTCGGACTCCCGGAGTTCCCGCCCGTCGTGTCGCAATCAGACAAGAAGTCGATCGGCACGTCCTTCAGCGCCGGGTCGACCCACCGCCCGAACTTCTTCGCCGCGTACGCGTCACGCACCTTGAGCGGCGCATCGAAGTCGCCTTCCCCGAGGTGCTTCTCGATCATCCCGGTCAGCGTCGTCTGCGGAGCTGCCACCAGCGCATCTCTCGGCGTGTACCCCTGGACCTTGCCGAACGTCACCCGCAGCGTGCTGTTCGCGTCAGGCGCCACGGGCTTGCCGCTCTGTGCGAGCACGGCCTTCCGCCACGCGGGGCGCAGCCGCAGCGTCGCGCCTGCCCACCGATCGCGCCGGTCCTTCAGCTCCCTCCGCTCCGCGTCGAGCACCATGCCGAAGTCGAGCAGCGGGTCCTTGCGCGCCTTCAACTGCTCCGGCGTCTCGTCGAACATCTTCGTTCGCTCAGCCAGCTCGAACACCTTCGACCCGGCGATCAGCCTCACCAACTGCGTCCGGAGCCCGTCGCGGTTGAGCCCCGCGCCACCATCCCCCACGCGGAACTTCCCGAACATCGCCTCGACCGACGCGAGCCGCTGCGAGTCCGGCAATTCCAACGCATGCACGACCCAGCTCTCGACGATGCGCACGTCGACCGCGGGCGAATACCGCTTCTGATCCCGCTCCAACCGTTCCTTCAGCCGCGCGAGATCCCGCTGCTGATATCCCGGCTCACGGTCGGCATCGGCCTTCACCGACTCTGTCGACTTCCGCACCAGCGTCACCGGCCACGACAACGCCCGCGGCCCCCAGTTGATCGTCTCGAGGAGGAAGTCCCGCTCCCACGTCGCGCGCTTCTGAGCCATCAACGCCGACAGCCCTTCGTACGCATCGAGCGCCGCCTTCTGATCGGCCCGCTTGAGCGCCCACGCGCGCACGCCCTCTTCCGACCCCCTCTGCTTCTCCAGCACCCGCCCACGCGCCAGGCCCATCAACTGCCCTTCGGAGTTCTTCCGTCGATTCAGCAGCGAGCGCACGTCGTCCGACGTCGCGATGCCCGCCTCGGGGCTCTTCGCCGCCTCTTCCTGGATGATCCGAATCCACTCGCCTGAGAGCGCTTTCGCGGAAGGGAAGAACAGCTCCCTCCGCTCGGCCATCTCATCGGCCAGCCAGGAGCGGTAGCTGACGCCCGGGTAGCCCAGCACCGCCACCGCATCGCCCGGCTTCACGCCCTTCGTCGACACCGGAAACCAATACGCCGGCTGGTACGGCTTGCCGTCGACGTAGACGCGGAGCAACGAGAAGTCGCCGGTGTGGCGCGGCCAGCTCCAGTTGTCGGTCTCTGCGCCGTAGTTCCCCACCATCTCAGGCGGCGCGTAGACGAGCCGCACGTCGGTCAGCTCGGCGAACTCGGTCATCGTGAAGAACAACCCGCCATCGAACGCCGCGAACGTGCACCGCGTGCCGGGCTTCGCTTCACACTCGGCCACCAGCGCCTTCTGCTTCGCCTCGACCGCCTTGAAGCGCGTCAGATCGTCCGCGCCCTCGGGCACCGCCGCCAACACCTCTTTCGTCACGTCGACGAACCGCCGCGGCACCTGAAGGCGAAACGCCTTTGCTGGCTTCTCGTCCTCCCGCGTCTTCGCGAGGTAGCCGTCCTTCACCAGGTTCGCCTGCGGGGTCGAGTGCTCCTGCAGAATGCCGACGACGCAATGATGGTTGGTGATGAGCAGGCCTTCGGAAGAGATGAAGCTCCCCGAGCAGCCAGGCAACTGCACCGCGTTCGCGAGCAGTCCGCCGCCCTTCTTCTCGTCCCACAGGGTCGACAGCGGCAACGAAAAGCCCTGCTGCTTGACCCACGCAGGCCCGAGCTCGAGCACCTGCTGCGGAGTCCACTTCCCCTCCCCGGCCAGCGACACCGAGGCGAGCGTCAGGAGAACGAATGAGAGTCGGCGCATGGGCGCGCTGTGTACTCCAGCCCTGCCGAATCGGCTTGCGGGGAACGAACCGGCAGACCTAGCTGCGCCTCGTGCCCGCCGACGCCCTCGCCAACCGCCTCGCCAAGAACGTGAAGAGCCGCCGGGCCTGGGCTGCGCGCGAAGGCGTCACCGCGTTTCGCCTCTACGATCTCGACATGCCCGAGTGGCCCGTCGCCATCGACAGCTACGCCAACGTCATTCACGTCATCGCGTACCCCAATCGCAAACAGCTCAAGGCCGGCGTGGACGCGCTCACGGCCCAGGTGCGCGAGGCGTGCGTCACGGGGCTCGGCGTGACGGCCGACGACGTCATCGTCAAGGTGCACGAGCCCAAAGCCTGGGGCGAGACGCCGTTTGAGAAGTCCCGCGGGGCCTCGCGGCTCCTCACCGTCGAAGAGTACGGCCGCAAGTTCGAGTGCAACCTGACCGACTTCCTCGACACCGGGCTCTTCCTCGATCACCGACCGACCCGAAAGCGCGTCGGCCTCGAGTCGAGCGGCAAGCGCTTCTTGAACCTCTTCGCGTACACCGGAGCCTTCACCGTGCACGCCCTCGCCGGCGGCGCGTCGGCCACCACCACCGTCGACTTGAGCAACACCTACTGCGCCTGGGCCGAGCGGAACTTCGCGCTCAACGGCTTCAAGGCCGACCCGAAGCACCGGGTGATTCGCGACGACGTGCTTGCGTGGATTGAGCACGATCGCGGCGAGTACGATCTCATCGTCGTCGACCCGCCGTCGTTCTCTGCCTCGAAGAAGATGGGCCGGCGCTTCGAGGTGCAGCGCGACCACGCGTGGCTCATTCAACGCTGCTTCGACCGCCTCGCCAGTGGCGGCACGCTCTACTTCTCGAACAACTTCCTCGAGTTCGAGCTCGACGACGCGCTCACGCCGACAGAGGAGCTGATGTCGATCCCCACCGACTTCCGACGCCAGCTCCATCGCTGCTGGCGCTTCGTGAAGTGAGGGTCACTCGGTCGGTGGAGAGAAGAACTGGTACGCCGCCGCCATCGCGACCGCGAAGACCAGGAGCGCCAACACGCCCTTCACCACCGGCGACATCCCGTCCTCCGCTGGGGCGCTGACGGCCGACGGGAGCGCGTCACCCAGCCCGAAGTACTGTCCGGCGTAGCGCGCGATGCGCAGGTACTCGTCGGTCACCGCGCCGAGGTCGCCGTCCTTCACCGTCCGTGACAGTTGAGGATCGACGAGCCGGAGCTCCAGCGACCTCGCGAGCCCGACGCTCGCAGCCAGCAGCGCGCCGAGCAGGTCGGCCCGCTCTGAGAACGGCACCTTCAGCTCGAGCCCGGTCACGACCCCAGCTTCCTTGAGCGGCAAGACGACGACGTCACCGGCGGGAAACCGCCAGATCAACGCGCCATCGCCGCGGGTGATGCCTCCGCGCCCACGAATCGCAGCGTCGACCGGAGCCACCTCGAGCGGTGCGCCAGCAACCCCAGCCTGCAAGACGAGATCGTACGACGTCTGCATGTCGCGACTCTCTCACGCCAGCGCCCAAAGAGCGTCACCGAGCGCTGTGGTTCGTGCGAAACTCTCGTCATGCCCTTCGAGCTGGGTCACCTGCGCATCCACGAAGTGCGCGACGGCACGGTCGCCCTCGATGGCGGCGCGATGTTCGGCGTCGTCCCGCGTCCGCTCTGGGAACGTCACTTCCCCGCCGATGCGCGCAATCGAATCAACCTCGCGCTGCGGTGCATGCTGGTCGTCGACGGCAAGCGGAAGATCCTCGTCGACGACGGTATCGGCTCACGCTGGGACGGCCGCCACCGCGATCTCTACGGCATCTCGCACGAGGGCATGGGCATCGACGCCGAGCTGCAGCGCGCCGGGCTGACCCGTGACGACATCACCGACGTCGTGCTCACCCACCTGCACTTCGATCACGCTGGCGGCACGGTGCGAGACGAAGCCGGCACGCTCCGCCTGAGCTTCCCCAACGCGACCTACCACCTGCAGCGCAGACACTGGAAATGGGCGCACCAGGCCACCGACAAAGATCGCGGCAGCTTTCGGCCTGACGACTTCGCTTTGCTCGAGAAGAGCGGCCGACTCCACCTGCTCGAGGGCGGCACCGAGCTGTACCCGGGCGTGAACCTGTTCGTGTCCGAAGGCCACACCGTCGGCCTGCAGCTCGTGAAGCTCGAGGCGGGTGAGCAGACGATCATCTTCTGCGGCGATCTCATCCCCACCACCGCGCACCTCAAGCCGGCCTGGGTCTCTGCGTACGATCTGTATCCACTCACCGTCATCGAAGAGAAGAAGCAGCTGCTCGCGCAGGCCGTCGAAGAGGGCTGGTTCCTGTTTCTCGAGCACGACCCCGCGGTGTCCATGTGTACCGTGACGGACGACGGGCACGGGCAGGTGGTGGTCGACCGCATCGTCCCGTTGTGATGAAGGCCTTCCCATGAAAGCCGGAACCGCCTGCGTCACGAAGAAGGGTGTCGATCGCTGGAAGAACGGCCAACCGTGGATCTACGCCGCCGACGTCGAGTCGGTCGGACCCGACGTTCAGGGCGGTGACGTCGTTCGCGTCGAAGACACGCGCGGCTGGTTCATGGGGCAGGCGCTCTACTCGAAGGCGTCGAAGATCTCGTTGCGCTGGCTCGCGTGGGATGACCAGCGCATCGACGCCGACCTGTTCGAGAAGCGACTCGAAGCGGCGATCGCACTGCGCAAGCGCGAGTACCCCGACGACACCTGCTACCGGGTCGTGCACGGTGAGGCCGACCAGCTCCCAGGGCTCGTCGTCGATCGGTTCGGTGACTACCTCTCGGTGCAGTTCCTCCACGCGGGCACGGAGCGCCGCAAGGACCTCTTCGTCGACCTGCTCACGAAGCACTTCAAGCCCAGGGCGATCGTCAACCGCTCGGACGCGAACGTGCGCCACCTCGAGGGGCTCGAGCCCGAGAAGGGCGTGCTCACCGGAGAGCTCCCACCCGTGGTCACGTACCGCGAAGGCCACGTCGTGATGGAGGTCGATCTCCTCCACGGGCAGAAGACCGGCGCCTTCCTCGATCAACGAGACAACCACGTGCGCGCCGCTGACTACGGCACCGGCGAAGCGCTCGACTGTTTCAGCTACGCGGGAGCCTTCGCGCTCCAGCTCGCGCTCAAGGCCACGAAGGTCACTGCCGTCGAGATCAGCGAGAGCGCCTGCGAGCAGATCAAGAAGAACGCCGAGCGCAACACGTTCACCAACGTCGAGACGGTCTGCGCGAACGCCTTCGACTACCTGCGCGACACGCTCGACGAGGGAAAACGCTTCGACACCATCGTGCTCGACCCGCCCTCGTTCGCGAAGAACAAGGACGCCATCGCCGCGGCCACCCGGGGCTACAAAGAGATCAACCTGCGAGCGATGCAGCTGCTCAACCCCGGCGGCACGCTCATCACCGCCAGCTGCACGCATCACATCGACGAGACGAAGTTCGAAGAGATGCTCGACAGCGCTGCAGCCGACTCGAAGCGACGCGTGCAGATCATCGAGAAGCGCGGCGCCGGAAGAGACCACCCCGTGCTGCTCGGGCTGCGGGAGACGCGCTACCTCAAGTGCTTCGTGCTCCGGGTGTTGTGATGCGCGCGCTGGTGGTCGTCCTGCTCGTCGCCGCGCCGGTGCTCGCGCAGGACGCTGGCCTCAACGGCCCAACCGTCGGAACGCGCTGCAGCGGCCCTGACGACCGCAAGGTCGACCTCGCGAGCGGCACCTGCACCACCGACGGCGGCGTGTCGTCGTGGCCTGCGCCGAAAGAAGGCCCCGCGTGCGGCTGTGTGAAGAACGTCTGCCGCGACCTCTTCATCGAGAAGGTCAGTTGCCGCGTCGATGCTGACTGCGCGATCGCGACCGAGCCGGTGCTCCACGCGATTCCGGCGGTGCCGACGAAGAAGAAGTCGAAGCCCTTCCGGCCCTGCAAAGACGGCGAGCGTCAGGCCGTGTGCACCGACTCGGTGTGCACGATTCGAAAGTGGAAGTGCTGAGTCGGGAACTCAGCCCTCGACGGGCGGCGGCAGGCCCGAGCCGTTGCGCAGCGCGAGATACAGCCCTGCCTGCACCATGTAGAACAGCGCGTAGCCAATGGGGACGGCGATCAGCAGGCCGACACACAGCGCGAGCATTCCGGCGATCGCGAGCAGCATCACCACCAGGGCAGCGACGAAGCCGTAGCCAATCGTGGGGAGTCGGTGGCCGTGCCCGAGCGCCCAACCGCGGCGCAGCGCCTCCATCGCGTCACAGCCGCCGTACACGAGTTCGAACTGCGCGAACGTCAGCGGAATCACCACCCACAGCATCGCGACGGTGAGCACGAGGCCGCCGAGCCCGAGCACGATGAACGGTGCGGGTCCGTTGAACGCTTCTTTGAGGCCGCTCGAGCTGAAGCTGCCGCCACCCGCGAGGATCGCCACCGCGAACAAGAGGCCGAAACCCGCCACCAGCGGCAACGCCACGCCGAACGAGAGCGCGAGCTGCACCGCCGTGAAGCGCCACACCTTCTTCGCCTGCGTGAACATGCGGGGGATCTCGACCTTGCGGCCCAGCAGCGAGTCGATGCCCACGCGGATGAGCCCCATGATGCCGATGCCCTGCACGATCAGCGTCACGATGAAGCCGACGATGAAGCCGACCACCATGACGATGATGCCCGGCGCGGGGTTCTTCCCCCCACCAGCGACCAGCATCATCTGGCCGATCACCGAGAAGACCTGCATCACGAGCTGGCCCGCGAACGCGAGGCCCATCATCACCATGCCTGCGACCCCCAGCATCACGATGTCGCGACGCCACGCCTCGAAGACCGAGTTCCACACGCGCGAGAAGTCGTAGTCGTCTCGGCTGTAGGGCCAGGTGCCGAGCGACTGACGACACGCGGGGCAGAGCGTGCCGGTGCGCTTGTCGGAGCACGTCGAGCACATGAAGTTGCCGCACCGGGTGCAGACGATGTCGGCAGCGACGTCCTGATGAACGGCGCACCTCGCCCCTGCAGGCGCTGGTTGTGGCGAAAGCATGTGAGGACTCCTCCCGAGGGGTTTCGGCCGACGACGATAGCCCGCGCCCCGCGAGCCACGATGCACATTCGCTTCCCCTGACCCCTGATGGCGTCCATCGTGTGCACGTGAAGTTCACCGACGACGACGCCGAGATCCCCGAGCCAGTTCGCCGTAAACACGCGCTCGCCGAAACGAAGCTCGTGCTGACGAAGGCGTCCGCGGCCTACCGCCCCTGGTCGTGCCCCTCGACCGCCGAGTGCTGCCAGCTCACGAAGACCGGGCGACCGCCCTGGCTGTGGCCCAGTGAGTGGGAGGTGCTGCTCGAGCGCCTCAAGCGAGACCAACGAACGCTGCCTCCGCGCCGGGCTGACGGCGGCTGTCCCTTCCTCGACGCGAACGGCCTTCGCTGCACGGTGTACGAAGACCGGCCGTTCGGTTGCCGCACCTTCTTCTGTCATCGGGTCAGCGGGCCGAGCGCGCAGCCCACCTTCGCGACGAACGATCTGCTCCACCAACTCGAAGGCGCCAACGTCGAGTGGAAGGAAGACGCCCAGCCGAAGCCGCTGCTGGAATGGCACGCTGCGGCGGCGACGGCCGCCAGTGGTTGATGCGAGGTCGCTTGCGTGGTTTTTCCCGGCCCATGCGTCACGCCTTCCTCCTCGGCCTCACCGCCCTCACCTGCTCCGCGCCGCCCAGGGTCGAGCCACCCGCGCCGAAGTGGGCGCCTGGCGTCGTCTACCGCACCGAGCGCGGCCCGACGTCACGCGGTTTCCTCGACCGCCGCGGCCTGGTCCACGCGCACTCGGTCTTCTCGCACGACGCCTGCGACGGGAAGCCCATCACCGACGCGGGCGTACACGACCAGGACTGCCTCACCGACTTCCGCCGCGACGTCTGCACCGCGAAGCAGGACTTCGTCTTCCTCTCGGATCACAGCAACAACTTCAGAGACTCCGAGTTCCCCGACGTCCTGCTCTACCGCGGCAACGAAGGCGACACGCTGGTGACCCACGGCGCGGGGCCTACGGCCAATCGGCTCTCGTGTCCGGGCTCCGATCCCATCCTCATCATGGGCGGCACCGAGACCGCGACGATGATGGTGGGGCTCGAGAGCCATGTCGCCAACCGCGCGCTCTACGGAAGTACGGATGACGCTGCGCTCCTCGCGGGGAAAGGCGCAGGGGCGGTCTCGCTGCTGCAGCACACCGAAGACTGGTCGCCAGCGGAAGTGGTCAAGATGCCTGTCGATGGCTTCGAGATGTACAACCTGCACCGCAACAGCCTGCAGAACATCGGCATCGCGGCCGAGCTGGTCTTCGGCAAGGTCGAGCTGGGTGACTTCGACGGCCTGCCCCACCCCGACGCCTTCTTCACCGCCTTCACCCTCGACGACCCGACGTACTTCTCGATCTGGGGCACGGTCCTCGCGCGCGGCGTCAAGCGCGTCACCACGATGGGCACCGACTGCCATCGCAACGCCTTCCCCCAGAAGCTCCAGGACGGGGAACGCATCGACAGCTACCGCCGCATGATGAGCATGTTCTCGAACCACCTGCTGGTGCGGCCCAACGCCGACGGCTCGTTCGACGATCGATCGCTCAAGGAGGCGCTGCGTGAGCGACGGCTGTACGGCACCTTCGACTTCCTCGGGAGTCCGGTGGGCTTCGACTTCTTCGCAGCCGAGGGTGCAGTGACGAAGGAGATCGGAGAGACCGCGCTGATCTCGTCGGGCGCCATTCTCGAGGTCAAGACCCCTCGCGTGCGAGACCTCGACCCGTCAGCGCCTGCTCCCACGATCACCACGAAGCTCTGGGTCGCGAAGGAAGGCGGTTGGGACGAAGTGGCGTCGACGACCGAGCCGACGCTGCGCTTCACCCCGACGACGCCGGGAGTCTACCGGGCCGAGGTGCGCATCGTGCCGTCGCACCTGAGGCCCTTCATCGGCAAGCGGAACGACTTCATTCGCAATGAGCGCCCGTGGGTGCTCTCGAACGCAATCTGGGTCGCTCCGTAGCGCCGAGTCTCCGACTCAATCGGCGCCGAGCCTGAGCGCTACTCCTTCGGCCACGTGCCGGGCGGAACCATGATGACGCCCGAGTTCCAGCCCCAGTCCTTGAGCGGCTTCTCTTCGATCGCCGTCTTCGAGTTGGGCATGTGGTTCCAGTGGAACTCGTTCACGTTGCCGTTGCGGCCGACGAACGTGTGCATGCCGCCCTTGGCGAGCCCGAAGAAGAAGGGCACCTTCGAGAGCTTGTCGATGCCCGACATGTCCTGGGTGGTGCCGCCGCCCTCGGTCGGCCGGTAGTTCTGCACGGTCGCGTCGACCTTGATGCCGTAATACGGCCTGCCCTTCGCGACCTGGCTCGCCGAGAAGCTGTGCTCTGCGTTGCCGTCGTTCGGCTTCTTCGCGTCGGGGTTCCAGTACACCGCCTGCCAGCCGTCCTTCTGGAGCTCCTTGGCGAGGTCGGTGCCCTTCGAGCCCTGCGAGCCGACGATGCGCTTGATCTCGTTCCAGCGCTCCGTCTTGCCAGCCGCCGCGTAGGCCGCGCCGACGTTCTCCATCGCCCAGCTGATGCAGGACGACTCCTTGAAGTTCGTGTTGGGCGTAGCGCCAGGCTTCGCGTTGGCGGCCGCCCAGTCCTTGCGCTCCTGCGGCGTCATCGTCTTCATCGGCGAGTGATCGCCGTAGTACACGCCCACGCCCGTCTTCTCGATGCCCTCGAGGTGCTGCTTCATGCGCATGTCGATCGACTGCGCTCCGCCCGCGGCGAGCTTGTTTCCGAAGTCGTTGGGCCGCGTCGTGCTGCCGGTCTGCTGAACCGAGGGCGCGCCGGCTGACGGGCCCCAGCCCTGCGTCGCAGTCGGCTGGGTTGGGCGGGTGGGCGCCGCCGGAGCCGCTCCAGGAGTGTTCAACGTCCACCCGACCTTGATCGAGTTGGGGTTGCTCGCCAGCGACGGGTACTTCGCCGAGTTCGCGCTGATCAGCGCCTGCGTCGACACCCCGAGTCGCGAGGCGATCTTCGAGAGCGAGTCTCCCGACTGAACGGTGACGCTCGACGGGTTGGACGGCACCTGCTGCGACTGAACGGGATTCGGACGGACGGAGTTCACCGACGGCATCGGCACGACCTCGGAGTGGGAGGGATCAGAAGGATTACACGACGGTGACATCCCGCAACAGACGGGTGCGCAAGGCCGCAAGGTGTTGTTTCCCCTCGATTTCGTCGCGACGGCTCTTCTACGGAGGCGGGTCGGTGGGCTCGGCGGCGGGCGGCGGCGCTTCGCGCAGCGTGCCTCGGAGCCGTTCCAGCACCTGGCGCTCGGCTTCAGCGGGCAACCCGAGTGGACCGGGCTGGCACTCGCAACTGACGCGCCCGCTGCGCAGATCTTGAGCGAAGGCACAGACCCCCGGGCATTCGCGTAACGGCGAGTCTTCGAACAGCGAGAGCGACACCGCTCGGGCGGTCGAGAGCCCCTGCGCGCACGGCTTCATCGTCTCGAAGAGGCGGGACCACGGGACGACGTGCTGGGTACTTCGTCCGCGATCACCGGAATCGAAGGTGAACCCGATGCGGCACGCGGGCGTCACGCCGGGGAAGTCGAGGTAGAGCCGCCCCCCCTCGAGAAGCGGTCTCCAGACCGTCGCGGTGACCAGCAGACCCGCGCCGGCGCCGACCTGCTGGAGCTCGAAGCACGAGTCCTCCGTCGGGGCCTGCGCCCCTCGCGCACACTGGTACCGCTGGCCCGCCGCGATCAACCGCGGACGATGGAGCAGCAGAACCCCCGCGGTGACATCGATCGTGACTTCGAAACGTCCCCACGCATCGGCCGCAAGGACACCGACGACGCCGTGCACAGGAGCGCCCTTCGCCAACGTGAGCGACAGGCCCTGGGTCCCGACGCCCGGCGCGAGCTCGACCTTGTCCACAGCCATGCCCTGAAAGGACGACAGCTCGAGCGGGAGCAACTCTCTGGGCAGCTCGAGCTTCTGGAGCACGTCGGCCGTCGAGGTGAAACCGGTCTGGCGCATGGGCGCTTCGAAGACCCGGCTCGCGCGCTCACGCGTCGAGAGGCTGAACGCGCCGGTGAACGTGTGCTCGCCCTGGGTGACGCGGGCAGCGAGGAGCGGCCAATCGTGGTTCGGGTCGCGCGTCACCTCGAGCACCTGCACTTCGCCCCCGAGCTGTTCGGCAAAGGCCACCCATTCGTCCCGCGCGCGGGAGCGGACGAAGCGAAGGACCCGACGCGATGGCTCGAGCTGCACGGCCGTCGACGAGAGCAGGTCGGCGCCAAGCACGACGACGCATGAGGCGCCCTCGACGAGCCCCGCGTCCATGGGAACGAGCCGACGACCCGCGACGGTGAGGCCGGCGAGCCGCGTCACAGGGAAGACCACGTCGCTCCCCATCGGGTCGGCGATCGTCACCCGCGCGGCGCCCACCATCGGGGAATCCAGACACGCCGCGGTGACCAGCGTCATCGGGGTGGCGACGTCGATCACGACCTCCGCCGGCACCTGGAACACCTGACCGGGAACGGCGATGCGCAAGCCCGGCCCGGGAAGCAGAGGCGCCTCGAGGCCGATCAACGACTCGAGCGCCGGCGGCCCCGCGCTGCGGGCACAGGCCGTGGTGAGGAGCAAGGAGAGCAACAACCACCGGGAACGCACGCGGCGCAGCGTAGTCGGACGCCGTCGTCAGTCGATGCTGATGCCGCCGCCGTCCCTCGAAACCGCAGGGACCGACGTGCTCGAGCCCGCGCCGTAGAAGCTCAGGTTCGAGGGCGCGTTCGGGATCGGGATCGCCCGCGTGGTGATGCCCGTTCCGCTGGGCCCGATCTCGAACAGTTGGCCGAACTCGGTGAAGCCGTAGACCGAGCCACCCCAGTACGCGATGCCGTAGACGTTCCGGTACGAGTTGGGGATCGGCCCGTAGTTGCGAATGAGGCCACCCGTGACGGGGTTCACCTGAACCAGGCAGTCGTCACACCTCGGGTTCGAGATCATGTTCTTCACGGTGAGGAACGAGCCGCCGTCTTGCACCGAGACGATGTCGCCCGATGATTCGAAGCCGATCGGGAGTCCGGAGCCGATCTGAGTGAGGGCTCCAGTGGTGGTGTTGATGCGGTAGTAGAAGCGGCCCGAGTACGCGACGAGCACCTCGTTGTTCGGGTCCAGCGTTCCCCGTGGCACGAACGAGAGCGAGTTCGGGTACGTGTTGGTCGTGTTGATGGGCGTGCACGCCGCGTTGAGCAGGTTGAGGCTGTAGAAGCCCGAGAAGCCGACGATGAACGCGTTGCCGGCGCCGTCGATCGCGAGATCGGTGATGTCGAAGGCGCAGGTGAAGTTGCCGACGGTGCGCACCGCGCGCGTGACCGGATCGAGCGCGTACAGGGTCGAGGCGCTGTGGCCGTAGACGGACTCGACGGAGCCGGCGTCGAAGCCCGCGCTCCCGCCCGCGGTCGCGGAACCTCCTGCCGTCGCCGAGCCGCCTGCCGTCGCCGAGCCGCCTGCCGTCGCCGAGCCGCCTGCCGTCGCAGAGCCGCCTGCCGTCGCCGAGCCACCTGCCGTTGCCGAGCCACCTGCCGTTGCCGAGCCACCTGCCGTTGCCGAGCCACCTGCCGTTGCCGAGCCACCTGCCGTCGCCGAGCCACCCGCAGTCGCGGAGCCGCCTGCCGTCGCAGAGCCGCCTGCCGTCGCGGAGCCGCCTGCCGTTGCAGTGCCGCCTGCTGTCGCGGAGCCGCCTGCCGTTGCCGAACCGCCAGCCGCCGCCGAGCCTCCACCCGCGCCGACGCCAGCATCACGCCTCGGTTCCATCACCACGACGTTGCCAGGACCGCAGGTGCAGCCGGCGACGGACGACACGAACACTGCAGCGAAGAGGAGGCGCACAGACATGCCGTGCGACTTAGCCGAATCTCGAGGAGGGAAGGTGTCCACCCCGGCGTACGGCGACGCAGAGACGTTGGCGTTCAATCGGCGCGAGTGCTTTCGGCACCGGCGCTGACCTCAGGACTCGATGGACACCATCATCAAGGTGAGCCCACCAAGCAGTACGGTTGGACCGGCGATCGCCGCGGTCACGATCAGGCTCCGTCGCGCGCTCGGGGCCTCGATGATTGCCTGTTTGTTCTGCCGGCGACGGCGGAGTTCCTGAGTCACGAGGAGTCCGACGACGATCGCTGCAACCGTTCCGAAGACGATGAGATCCATCGTGATGCCGTGGCCGGCGCGACTACGGCTTCGGCTGTGCGCCCACGCCCATCGTGAAGTCCTGCACCTGGGTGTCAGGCGGCGGGCTCAACTTGAAGCGCGGGTCGACGCTGCCCGTCCCTCCATCCCACGCAGGGCCAGTGTTGGTCTTCAAGTTCAAGAACGAGATCGCGTTCTCACTGCCGTCGGGATCGACGACGGTGCTCTTGAGCACCTGGGCCGACTTCGGGTCGACCTCGAGGAAGATGCGGGTGAAGCGCGCGTCAGGCACCAGCGGTTCGAGCTGCAGCAGCGTCCCCATGCACTTCGCGCAGTCCTTCTGGGTGATGGCGAACTCGTCGGCGAGCTTGCCCTGACCGAACAGAAACGTGACCGACGCAGAGAGCTTGCTGGTGCCGATGCTCGCGACCGTCAGCAGCTTCGCCTCGGGGTCGTGCATGTAGACCTTCACGCCGGCGAGCACGAACGTCTTGGCCGAGGGCTTCGCGTAGTCCCACCGCATCAGGCCCGGCTTGCGGAACAGCACCGTGCCCGTCGACGTCTGGGTGCGCTTGCTGATCTTGTAGAAGTAGTCCTGCCGGAAGTCGGCGCTGAAGTCGCTCGTGGTCTCGTAGAAGGCCTGCATGCGATCGACGAGCGTCTTCACCGCGGGCGCCATCACCGGCTTCGGCACCGCGACGCCGGCGTCGATGGTCGCCACGACTCCAGCGTCTGCGGCGCGAACGAGCCCCGCATCAGGAACACGAACTCCCGCGTCGGCCTGGCCCGCGTCACGAAGGGCCACGGCCTTCTTCGCGCTCATGGCGATGGGGTTGCCGTCAGGAACCTGGGTCACCAGCAAGACCAGAAATGCGTGGGAGAGCATGTGGAAGTCCTCCTATTCCCTCGTGAAACGACTGTCGCGAGCTTCGACGCCGTGCTTCAGCCCCTCTTCACGTGCGTGCCGTACAGCCGGCCCCGCTGCTTGACGGACAAGAGGCGAAACCGATCCCGGAGGACGACGGTCTCTTCAGCCGTCAGATCGCCGTGGCGCCCCAGGTGCTCCAGCCGCCACGCCACCGCGCGGGTGATGCAGGCGCTCGCCGCTGCCGAGATGTTGAGGCTCTGCGTGAAACCCGACATGGGCAGCCAGAAGACGCCGTCGGCGAGGGACAACACCTCGTCGCTGACGCCGAAGCGCTCGTTGCCGAACACCAGCGCGACCTTCTGATCGAACTTCAGGTCGAAGAGGCTCTGCGCGCCCTCACGCACCGCCGACACCTGCAGCGAAAAGCCCCGCGCCTTGAGCGCCCGGTGACACGAGGCGAAGTCGTCGTAGCGCGTGAGGTCGAGCCACTTGTCGCAGCCCTGCGTCACCTTCGTGTTGGGAGACCACGGCACGTCGGGGTTCCGCACGACGTGCACTTCCTGAACGCCCATGGCCTCGCAGGTGCGAAGCACGGCGGCCATGTTGAAGCTGTCTTCGAGGCGATCGAGCACGACGACGAGGTTCCGGGTGCGGCTGGCGATGACCTTGTCGATGCGCTCCTTGCGCGGCTCGAGGAGGAGATCGTCAGGCAGCGGCTGGCCCTCGGCGATTTCGTACTTCGGGCCACCACCGGTCACGCGCGCGCCCTCGCCTTCGCCTTCTTCACGACAGGCGCCTGCTTCGGCGCTGGTTTCTTCTTCGCGACCGGCGCGGTCTTCGCCGCGGGCCGCCTCGACGCCTTCGACTTCACGACCGCCTTCGCCTTCACGGCCGCCTTCGTCTTCACGGCCTTCACGACGACGGCCTTCTCGGCCTTCACGACGACGGCCTTCTCGGCCTTCGGAGCACGGAACGCGGTCTCGGCGGTCACGACCTCACGGAGCGCGTCCTTCTGCTTCACGCGCGTCTTGAGCGAGGCGTGGGAGAACAGCTCGCGGGCACAGGCGTCGAGCAGCGCCTGCAGCCCTTCACCGGTGGCGCCCGACAGCTCGAGCACGTGAACGCGTCGCTTCTCCATCGCCGCGATGAACTTCGGCAGGGCTTCGCGGGCGTCGGGCAGATCGAGCTTGTTCGCCACCACCACCATGGGCTTCCCCGCCAGCACGCTGCTGTACTTCTTGAGCTCGGTGTTGATCGCGTCGAAGTCCTTCACGGGGTCGCGACCTTCGACGACGGCAGAGAGATCGACCAGGTGCACGAGCACGCGGCACCGCTCGACGTGTCGAAGGAACTGGTGACCCAGCCCTGCGCCCTCGCTGGCGCCTTCGATGAGCCCGGGGATGTCGGCCATCACGAACGACTTCTTGTCCTTGTAGGGCACGACGCCGAGGTTCGGCACCAGCGTGGTGAATGGGTAGTCAGCCACCTTGGGCTTCGCGCGCGAGACGCGGCTGATCAGCGTCGATTTGCCCGCGTTCGGGAAGCCCACGATGCCGACGTCGGCCAGGAGCTTGAGCTCGAGCGTCAAGTCCTTCTCTTCGCCCGGCGTGCCGTCCTGGGCAAAGCGCGGCGTCTGGCGTGTCGAGGTGGCGAAGTTGATGTTGCCGAGGCCTCCGCGGCCGCCCTTGGCGATCACGAACGTCTGTCCCGCGACGGACAGGTCGACCAGCACGTTTCCCGTGTTGGCGTCGCGAACGACGGTGCCGACCGGCGTCTCGAGGATCAGATCGTCTGAGCCGGCGCCGTTCATGTCGCTGCCCATGCCGTGGTACCCGTTCCGCGAGCGGTAGAGCGAGTGGTAGCGGAAGTCGAGGAGCGTGGTGAGCTGCTCGGTCGCCTTGAAGATGACCGAGCCGCCGTTGCCGCCGTCGCCGCCCGAAGGCCCGCCCTTGTCGATGAACTTCTCGCGACGGAACGCGACGGCTCCGTTGCCGCCATCGCCGGCCTTCACCTTGATGTGCACCTCATCGACGAACTTCATGGGCTCCTCGGCTTACGCTGCAGAAACACGAAGCGGGTCGGCTCCTGGGAAGGAACGCGACCCGCTCACGACAGACCAGAAGAGACTTCAGACCCCGGCGGCCTGAGCGTCTTTGGCCGGGTACACGGACACCTGCTTGCGCTTCTTGTCCTTGCGCTCGAACGTCACGACGCCATCGACCAGCGCGAAGAGCGTGTGGTCGCGACCGGCGCGCACGTTGGTGCCCGGGTGAACGACAGTGCCGAGCTGGCGGATGATAATCGTACCGGCCTGAATCGTCTGGCCGCCCGACACCTTCATGCCGCGCCGCTGTGAGTTCGAGTCACGGCCGTTGCGAGATGAGCCCTGCCCTTTTTTGTGTGCCATGGAAGTCGAGTCCTTCTGAGTGAAAGTGGTGAGTGCGAATCAGGCCGCGACGCCCGTGATCTTGATCTCGGTGAAGGGCTGCCGGTGACCGCGCATGCGCGTCCAGCCTTCCTTCTCCTTGCGGAAGTGAACGACGCGGCGGGCCTTGGTCTGGCGAACGATCTTCCCGGTGACCTTCGCGCCCGAGACGATCGGCTTGCCGATCGTCGGCGAGTCGCTGCCGCCGACCATCAGAACCTCGTCGAACTTCACGTCCGAGCCCGACTCACCCGCGATCTTCTCGATGCGGATGACGTCGCCTTCGGCCACGCGGTACTGCTTTCCACCAGTGCGGATGACGGCGTACATCGTGATGTCCTCGTTTTCGTTCAGCTCACTTCGGGTTGCGAAGCGAGTTCCGGTCGGAGCCCCAGGGGCAGAACGCCGGAAAGGCTGTCGCGTCTATGTCACCCCAGTGAGGTGGTCAAGCCCCGCACGCGCCAGCAACTCAGTGAACTTGCTGATCAGGGGACTGGGGGCCGTTTGAAGGCATCGTGGGCCATCGCGTGGACCGAGTAGAGGGCGTGCCGACGGGCTTCCTGCGCTCCATCGACGACGGAGCGAGCTCGACGACTCCGTGAGCGCGGGAGCAGGCGTGCCGCCTTCCTTGAGCACGCGCGCGAGATCGACGGCGCGCTTGATTCCGTCGGGGTGACCTGCGCTCCGGCCTTGAAGTCTCGGTTGTCGACGAACTTGAAGAAGATGTCGACGAGGCCGACCTGATTGCGCGGCACGCGGTCGGTCGCGAGCGCGTTCTTCACTTCGCGCGAGATGCGGCCATCGTCACCACCGATGCGGATCAGCGTCTTCGCAGCGGTCTCGAGTGCCCGGTTCACGTCAGCCTTGGCGATGCGGGGCATGGGTCCCTCTCCTATCATCAGGTTGGAAAAGCCGACGGACCAGACGGGGCCGATGGAGGCCGCGCCAAGGCCCCTGCTCACGCTTCCTTCATCCAGGCTTTCAGCTCCGGAACGATGGTCTTCTTCCACTGAGGAGACGTTCGTAGCGCCATGAAACGGGCGATCACGGCATCGAGCATGCGGCCCAGCACCGCGACGTGATCGAGCCGCTCGGTCAGCTTCTCGTCGTCGTCGTCTTTCATCAACTCGGGCGTCTTCCCGGCGCGCACGTCGAAGTGCTCGGCATCGAGGGTCACCTCGTAGGAGCGCTCCTGCCAGGTGATGGCGAGCCGCGCCGAGTGAACCAGGAGCCCCCGGTCAGCCGCCTGGCGGATCAGCTGCGCGTAGGGGGCGTTGACGCCCTTCACGGCGACCTCGGTGATGTCTCCGCTCGCGGCGCGGAGGGTGAGCCGGCCGTTGAAGAGCACCTGAATCGGCTCGTCGTCGAGCACCGCGATGGGGTTGGTGTCGTTGCTCCTGAACAGCACCCACGTGAGCGCCTCGCGCCCAAGCCAGGTGCGGCCGCGATAGAGCGCTTCCCTCGCCTTGGCCTGCTCGGTCTCGACTGGATCGGCCTTCTCCTTCGTGGCCTGGCCGTCGACGCCGGCGTCACCACGCATGAACTTCGCTTCGCTGCTGGCCGCTTTCTTCGAAGCCATCACGCCACCTCTTTCTTCGGCGTCGCGAGCTCGTCACCGAACAGCTCCGTCGTTGGCGCGAGGCGATCAAGCGTGTCGGCATCGACCAGCGCCGCGGGCACCTTCGGAATGAGCTTGAGGTCGAGCGTCGACGCGAGCGCCTCGGTGACCTCTTCCACGATCGAACGGGTCGTCGCCCACACCGCGAGCTCTTTCGCCGTGAAGTCGAGGCTGACGTCGAACACCTTCACGCCGGGCTCCGTCTTGCTGCGCAGCGCGCGCCGAATGGTGTCCTTCTGCTCGGTCTTCTCGCGACGCCCGGGGGCGCGGCCGTTCTTCTGCTCGAAGGCCTGCGACCACTCCGACAGCTGGGTGCGGATCAGCTGGCCCGGAATGCGGAGCTTCTCGACGCGCCACGCGAACAGCGCGTGCATGCCGCGAAACAGCTCGCCCGCGGGGAACTCGGCGACCTCGGGCCGCTCGAGCGAGACGAAGCCCGAGGCGCGTTCCTCATCACCTTTCGGGTCGATGCCCTCGAAGGCGCGCGACTCGAGCGCTTTGACGAGCCACTTGCGGGTGTCTTTGGGAACGCTGCCGTCGAGACGGAAGCGGGCGAACGAGAGGGCACCACGGCGAATCGGCATGAGGCGCGCCGTGTTTCGCGACGGCCGCAACAAAGCAACTGTGAAAGCGCAGTCGTTGGTGCGCACTCGACGAGTGGATAGGGTCTCGCGTCATGACGACGCCCTGGGAACCCAACTTCGGCTTCTACCTGACCACCCTCGACGAGCATCCCGCGTCGTTCGTCGTCGATCTCAACGCCGAGCCGACCGAGTCGCACTCGCTGAGGCTGCAGCTGCGAGTACCCCTGCGAACCCCGCGCGCCGATGGCCTGCGCGACGCCGCGGAGCTCGAGCCGATGGGCGCGCTCGAGGACCGCATCGTCGAGGCGCTCACCGAGAAGGTCGATGCGCTCTACGTCGGCCGGCTCGTCAGCCGTGGCGCGACGGAGTTCTTCTTCTACGTGCCGTCGGAGCACGGGCCGCTGCTCGACGACCTCGAAGCCCTGCTCGGGCCGGTCGCGCCATACGAGGTCGAGTACCTCGCCGCTGAAGATCCCGACTGGGGCATGTACACCGAGTTCCTCTACCCCGACGCGTACGCGCTCCAGTCGATCGCCAATCGATCGCTGCTCGAGCAGCTCGCGAAGGCCGGTGACGTGATGAGCGTCGCGCGGACGATCGATCACCTGGCGTTCTTCGAGAGCACGGGTCAGGCGAATGAAGCAGCGAGCCGCCTGAAAGCCGCGGGCTTTTCGACGGACGAACTGGCCACGCGTGAAGACGACCGCGTGGGGCTCCAGTTTCACCGCGATGATGCGCTGTCGGACGGCCAGGCTGATGCGTTCGTCGCCGAGGTGCTCGACATCATCGGGCCGCTCGACGGCGAGTACGACGGGTGGGGCTGCCCGGTGGTGACGACGTAGCCGCAGCCCGTTCGACACCGGAACGCGAGCCGACCCGAGGTCGTGCCGAGGAACGAAAACGCGACCACGTGGTGATTCGAGCGATTCCCGAAAGGCATCGAGCGACTGGAGCGCGGTCGTGATCGCGGGCGACGGCGGCCGAAGCTCCGTGGCATATCGGCTGGCATGAATCGCACGGTGGGCATGTTGTCGGCGGCGGTTGCCTTTCTGGGCGTCGCGCTGGGAGCGCTCGGCGCACACGGCCTCAAGGCGATGGTGAGGGACCTGCCCGACGCGACCGATCGCCTCGCCTGGTGGGAGACGGCAGCGCGGTACCACCTCGTCCACGCGCTGGCCCTCGGGCTCACGGCGATCGTCGCCCACCACGTGACGACGCGCGGCCCCCGCGTCGCGGCCGGCCTCTTCGTCGCGGGCATCCTGGTCTTCTCGGGCAGCCTGTATGTGATGGCGCTCACGGGCATTCGCGGTCTCGGCGCGCTGACGCCCATCGGCGGCTTTGCGCAGCTCGGCGGGTGGCTCGTGTTGATGGTTTCGATGAGCCATCTGCCGTCGCCACCGCGCTGAAGCGCCTCAGTTTCGCGAACACGTAGGAACGGGCGTGAGCACCGCGTCGCAGGGATGCCAGAGGCGACCGAGCTGGTTGGGCGTCAGCAGGCTCGTCGGCTGTGCGCCACCCACCACGCCGCCGCACGAATCGACGGCATCGAAGCCCGTGCTCGAACAGACCGGCGAGGAGCCGGTCGAGGGCAGATAGGCCTGAATGCGCGCCAGGGACGTCGCCGACGTGAAATCTGGCGACCCACCGACGGGGACCGTCCCCGGTGCGAGCCGGAGCTCACTCGAGCCGCCGCCGGTGTTGTTGAACCAGCCCGAACACAGGTTGATCCCCTGCATCGCCAGCGTCGAGATGCGCAACCCGTAGAGCGCCGTGCTCTCGGTCGGGAGGGGCGCGCGACACGTGGGGGCGAACTGCGGGTTCCGAATCGCGACATAGACACCTCGGGGAGGAATCACGTCGGCGACCCCGAAGTTCATCCACCGATAGCTGCCGGCGCTCGCCGAGGCGTTCCGATACGCAAAGTGATGACCGTCGAGCGAAACGGGGCAATTCGACAGATTGGTAATCTCGATCGATTCGCCGGCCTGACAGGAATCACAGGTGCCGGCAGCGCCACAGGCACCTTCGCCATTGGTGATGTACTCGGAGAGCACGACGTTCGAGGCCGTTGGTGAGACGGTAGTGCTGCAGGCCTCGACGACGTTGACGGTCACCGACGACCCCGAGGAGCAGCAGGTCGGATCAGCAACCCGGCAGGCCCGGACCTCGAGGGCGACGCCCGTTCCCGGGGGCGCGCCGCCCGGCGCGATTCGACTGGAAGGTCGAAGGTGGTTCTGTCCAACCGACGCCGTGGCGAGCACGGTGGGGGAACCCGATCGTGCGAGTTCATAGGTGAGCCCGTTCGGAACCGCGGCGAACTGGACGATGGGTCTTCCATCCCAGCTCGTCGCGCACGCCGTCGTCACCGGGGGCGCGGGCGGCATCGAGCAGGCGGTGGTGGTGATGGTGGTGGCGCAGCAGGTGACCCGACCTTCGGTGTCGGTGGCGCAGAACCGCAGCGAGAAGGTGCCCGCGAGGTCCGGCGTGAACGACGTCGTCAGCGAAGAGGGGCTCGAAGGCGAGGCGGTCGAACCAGGCGGGCGCGCCTGCACGCTCCACTGCGTCGAGGCGATCGGACCATCGAGATCGTTCGCGCTCCCGGTGAAGGTCAACGACGCACCGGCGAGCCCGGTGACCGAGCCAGGGCACATCACCACGGGAGGCGTACACACGCCTTCGTCGACCAGCCCATCGCAATCGTTGTCGGTGCCGTCACACACCTCGGTGGTTGGGCTTCCCGGGCTACAGGTCGACGCGACGCCACCGACGCACGCAGGCACGCCTCGCACGCACGCTCCGACACCGCAAGTGATCGCTGGGAGCCCCTCGTCAGTCGCTCCGTTGCAATTATTGTCCAGACCATCGCAGACCTCGGTGACAGGCGATCCCGGGCTACAGACCTGTGGGATTCCTCCGACACAGGCCGAGACGCTGCGCTGGCAGACCCCCACGCCACAGGTGAGCACCGTCAGCCCCTCGTCCGTCTGACCGTTGCAGTTGTTGTCTTGACCGTCGCACACCTCGGCGACGGGCGAGCCTGGGTTGCACGTCTGCGCCGCGCCCGAGACGCAGGCAGGGACCGAGCGGGCGCAGGCGCCAACGCCGCACGACAGCGCCGCAAACCCTTCATCGACCTGCCCGTTGCAGTTGTTGTCCACTCCATCACAGGCCTCTGGAACGGGCGTGCCCGGAACGCAGACCTGCGAGGTCCCTGCGACACACGCTGAAACGACGCGCGAACAAGCGCCAGTGCCACATGAGAGCGGCGCGAGCCCCTCATCTGTCTGGCCATCACAGTCGTTGTCGAGGCCATCGCAGCTCTCCACGACTGAGCTGCCGGGAGTGCACGTCTGAACCACACCGCTGGCGCAGGCCGCGATCGTCCTGGCGCAGATGCCGGCGCCACATGAGATCGGAGCCAGCCCCTCATCCGTCTGACCATCACAATCGTTGTCGAGCCCGTCACACACCTCGGTGGCCGGAACGCCGGGCAGGCAATTCTGCAGTGTGCCCGCGACACAGGCGGCAGTGGTTCGCGCACAGAGACCAACTCCGCAGGCCAGCGGAGCGAAGCCCTCGTCCACCACGCCATCGCAGTCGTTGTCGACGCCGTCGCAGAGCTCCGCCACGGGAACGCCGGGAGTACAGGTCTGGGCGATGCCTCCGGCGCACGCGGCCGCGGTGCGTCGGCAAGCGCCGAGACCACAACTGAGGGGAGTCAGGCCCTCGTCCGTCTGGCCGTTGCAGTTGTTGTCCACGCCATCACACACCTCGTTCGTCGGAGCGCCCGGCACGCAGGCCTGCGGCGCCCCACCGGAGCACGCTGCGGTCGTTCGGGCACACGCGCCGACACCACAGGAGACCGTCGGGAACGAGTCGTCGATGCGACCGTCGCAGTTGTTGTCGATTCCGTCGCACACCTCTGGAACCGGCTGCCCCGGGGCGCAGGTTCGAGGCACGCCGCTCACACACGTGGCGACCGTTCGGACACAGGCGCCAACCCCACAGGTCTGGGTCGAGGGCCCTTCGTCGATCTGCCCATTGCAGTTGTTGTCGGCGCCGTCGCACACCTCCGGCGATGGGGCCCCTGGCGTGCAGCTCTGTGCCATTCCCCCGACGCACGCCGAAATCGTCCGGGCACAGGCGCCGACGCCACACGTGAGCGCTGTCAGACCTTCATCGATCTGCCCGTTGCAGTTGTTGTCGATTCCGTCGCAGACCTCGTTGGTGGGCGTGGCCGGCGTGCACGTCTGAGCGACACCGTTCACGCACGCGGCGATCGTCCGCGCACAGGCTCCTGCGCCGCAGGACAAAGGCGTGAGCCCCTCGTCGATCAGCCCGTCGCAGTCGTTGTCGATGGCATCGCATCGCTCGGGAATCGCCGCACCGGGAGTACAGGTCTGCAGGGCGCCGTTGAGACAGGCCGCGACGGTTCGGGCGCACGCTCCGACGCCACAGGGGACCGCTGCCAACCCTTCGTCGATCTGCCCGTTGCAGTTGTTGTCGACGCCATCGCAGGACTCGGTCCCAGGTATTCCCGGCGTGCAGACCTGCGGCATGCCACGCACGCACGCAGCGACCGTTCTCGCACAAGCGCCCTGCCCGCACGTCAGCGCCGCGAGGCCTTCGTCCGTCAAGCCGTTGCAGTCGTCGTCGATGCCATTGCATCGCTCCGCGGCCGGCGTTCCCGGCGTACAGACTCCGGACCTGCCGTTGGCGCACGCGGCGACCATGCGAGCGCAGGCGCCCACGCCACAGGTCAAACCGGAGAAGCCGTCATCGATGAGGCCGTTGCAGTCGTTGTCGAGGCCGTCACACCGCTCCAGGGACGGCACGCCAGGCATGCACTGGTGAGACGCGCCGTTCACGCAACTCTCGACGCTGCGGCTGCAGGCACCAAGTCCACAGAAGGCCAGCGGCAGCTCCTCGTCGATGGCGCCGTCACAATCGTTGTCCTTGCCGTCGCACACCTCAGGTGACGGCGAGCCTGGTCGGCACGTCGGCGTCTGGCCCGCGCTGCACGCGGAGACGCTGCGCACGCACTCGCCGACTCCGCAGGTCAATCGCATGAAGCCGTCATCGACGACGCCGTTGCAGTCATTGTCCTCGTTGTCGCAAACCTCGACGGTCGGGGCGCCAGGAGTGCAGGTCTGGGCCACTCCTCCGACACACGCAGCGCTCGTCCGAAGACAGGCCCCGACACCACACGACAGGCTCGCGAGCCCATCGTCCACAGCGCCGTTGCAGTCATTGTCGACGCTGTCGCAGCGCTCCGCAGACGGAGCCCCCGCGACACAGCCCTGCACCACGCCGTTCGCACACGAGAGCGCCGTCCGCTGGCAGGCGCCCACGCCGCACGTCAGGTCGGCCAGCGCCTCGTCCACCTCGCCATTGCAGTCGTTGTCGATGCCGTCACAGGTCTCGACGGCAGCCGGGCCTTCTTCGCATTCCCGGGGAACGCCGTCGGCGCACGACGACACCTTCCGAACGCACGCCCCCACCCCACACGAGATGATGGGGAACTCCTCGTCGACCTCGCCGTCGCAGTCGTTGTCGAGCCCATCACAACGCTCCCGTTCGCAGCCCGCGTCGACCGGCGCCACCAGTCGCGCGCCGCCGCAGTCGCAGGCAAAGAGGAGCAGTGCGGTGACGAAGACGACCGAGAATCGCATAGGCCGGCGCCTACCAGCCCCGCCGCATTCGCTCGCCAACGAGCGTGTGACAAAACGCTGTCGACACGGTTTGTCTCGAACTTCGAGAACGCATGGGCAGCGACCATTCCCGCTGGTCACCGGCTAAGAGGACGTCATGGCCTTTGAACAACGACGCAGCGGTGGAGGCGCGCGGCTGCTCATCGGCCTCGTGATCGCTGGCGTCTCGATCGCGACCTACCTCTCGCGCCGCACCACGAACGAGCTCACCGGCGAGACGCAGTACGTGAAGCTCACGGAGCGACAAGAGGTGGCGCTGGGACTCTCGAGCGCTCCCACGCTGACGAGACAGTTCGGCGGCGCGACGAGCGACACCGCACTCGCACGGTACGTCGAAAGCGTCGGCATGCGCGTGGCCGGAAAGAGCGCTGCGGCGAAGACGAAGTACCCGTTCACGTTCACGGTGCTCGGCGATCGAAAGACGGTGAACGCGTTCGCGCTCCCGGGCGGCCCGGTGTTCATCACCGAGGCCCTGCTCTCGCTCATGAGGAACGAGGCGCAGCTCGCCGGCGTGTTGGGGCACGAGATCGGCCACGTCGTCGCGCGGCACGGCGCTGAGCACCTCGCGAAGGCCGACCTCACCACGGGGCTCGTTGGAGCGACGGTGGTGGCGACGTCTGATCCCGACTCTCCCGGCAGCGCTCGCGCGAAGGCCGCGCTGGCGATGGCGGCGGCACAGCTCATCAGCATGAAGTTCGGCCGCGACGACGAGCTCGAGTCAGACCGCCTCGGCGTGCGCTTCATGACCGAGGCTGGCTACGACGGCGCGCAGATGGGCGAGGTGATGAAGGTGCTCAAGGCTGCGGGCGGCGGCAAGACCCCCGAGTTCTTCGCGACACACCCGGATCCCGACAACCGGCTCGAACGAATCGCCGCCGAGCTCGCGAAGACGCCGAAGGGTGGAGACCTGGGAGAAGCCGAGTTCCGCGCGAACGTGCTCGAGCGCATGGGCGGGGCTCCGAAGCCTCTCGACGAGCAGGTCGACGCCCAACCGCAGGCGCCGCCAGACGATGCGCCGCTCCCCCGCAGAGACAAGAGCGCGAAGGAGCACACAACGACGGTCTCTCAACTGCCTGATGAGGCGCGAGAGACGTTGAGGCTGATCTCTTCGGGCGGGCCGTTCCCGTTCGATCGCGACGGCATCGAGTTCAAGAACCGAGAAGGCCAGCTGCCCTATCGGCCCGGGGGCTACTACCGCGAGTACACCGTGGTGACGCCTGGTGAGGGGACCCGCGGCGCGCGACGGATCATCACGGGCGCAAACGGAGAGCGGTACTACTCCGACGATCACGACGCGACCTTCTCGCGCATCGCGCCATGAACGAGTTGGAGTCTCCGCCCGAGTTCCGCGAGCAGCACAAGCGCCGGCTGTCGTGGATGCCGTGGCTCTATGCGTCGCTCAAAGACAAACATCTGGTGTGGGCGAAGCCGTGGCAGGCCGAGGTGCAGGCGAAGCTGATGCGGGAAGAGACAGTCACGATCGCGGAGGACTGCTTCATCGCGCCCGAGGCGGGCATCTTCGCGCAGCTGGGGCGGCCGATCGTGATCGGCGCCCGCTCCACCGTCGCGGCGCACGCGTTCCTTCACGGCCCACTCGCCATCGGCGCCGACGTGAGCATCAACGCGCGCGCGAGCCTCGATGGAGGCGCTGTCGGCATCGTCGTCGGCGATGGCTGTCGTATCGCCAGCGGCGCCGCGCTGTACGCGTTCGATCATCAGGTGTCGCCTGACCGTCCCGTTCGCGAGCAGCCGGTGACATCGAGAGGCATCCGGCTGGGGGAAGACGTCTGGGTCGGCGCGAACGCAGGCATCACCGATGGCGTGACGGTCGGAGCTCACGCCGTCATCGGCATGGGCGCGGTGGTGACGAGTGACGTGCCGGAGTGGGCGATCGTCGCTGGCGTGCCGGCGCGGGTGATCGGCGATCGACGAACACGCTGACTGCTCCGTGGAGAGGCGGTCGTTAAAGAGGCCGCCAAAGCCTCGAGGCACGAGGTCAAGCATGAATTGGTGCGGTGAGCCTCGACCCCGTTCGGTCCCGCTGCTTGCATTGATTCGACTCGTCGTCGTCCTCGTGTTCCTCGGCGCGGCGTGTGCTCACTCCCCATTGCCCCGCCCGACCGTTTCTCCTGCGCCTCCGGCGCCCTGGTACGGCGATCTGCGAGTGCTCGCCGAACGCGCGGCCCGAGTCCGAGGCCTCGAGCTCACGCGGACCTTCGAGATCGTCCCACTCGACGACGCTGAATTCTTCGCGAGGTACGACGGTCTGCGCAAGGCCGCGAACCCCATCCAGAACGATCTCGCGCGCACGCTCGAGGTGCTCTCCCCGAGGCCTGGCGCCGAGCGCCCGCTCGACTGGGACGAGAACGTGCGCGCTGCACGAAGCGCTTCGCAGGCACAGGTCAAACAGGTTCGCGAAGAGCAGCTGATCGCCTTCTACGAGTTCGACACGCACACCCTCGTCGTTCGCCGCGACAAGCCGGCGAGCCTCGGGCTGAGCCCCAGCCTGCTGCGCGCGACGCTCGCTCACGAGGTCGGCCACGTCCTCCAGGACCAACGTGGGCTGGGCGTGCCGAGACCGAAGGCGTTCGACGAAGCGCTGGCGTGGCGGGCCGTGCTGGAGGGCGACGCGACGCTGACAGGCCTCCTCGTCGGCGCCGACCTCGATGACCTGTCGCCGCGGCGCGCCGTCGAACGAGCCCGGCTGGTTCGAACGACGCTCACGGAAGATCAAGTCGACGGCGCCGTCGGCGAATCACCCGTGTTGCTGAAGGCGGCTCCGATGGTGCGCGAGATGTTCTCGTTTCCGTACCGCGGCGGGGAGCACTTCGTCACCGACCTCTACGCCGCGGGAGGCCTCGACCTCGTCGACCGCATGCTGCTCGCTCCGCCAACGTCGACCGATCTGATCCTGGCACCGGAGCGCTACCTCGCCGGTGGCGGACCTCGTACGGCGCGGGTGTCAGAGGCCGCGCGGCGCCTCGGCGTGGTGGTGACGAGGGGGCTGTTGCGAACGTGCAACGAGCAGCTGCGGGAGCCCGTTCCAGCAAAGTTGGTGACGTGGGTGGGCGCCTCGATGGTCGACGACTCGCTCGAGCGGCGCGGCGATGGCTACGTCTGGTTGACCACCTGGGACACGTCGGAGACCGCGCGGCAGGCGCCTGCGGAAGACGCGGAGGAGCAGCGAGGCGTGACGCTGAAGCTGGCCGCCCTCGCGTTGAAAGCGATCGCCGAGTGCATGGGCGCCGCGCCGCAAGACGTCACCACCGAGGCTCGTGGCGTCTCGGTCGCGTTGACCGTGCGCCGGCCGGACGACGCGGCGCTGCGCGTCGCGCTGCCTCGACCCCCGATGGCGCGCGCGCCCTTCGGTGCCGTGACCGTCCCCGAGCCCCGCCTCGCACTCGCATTCCACAACCCGGGCCAGGGCCGCCTCGTCGGGCCACGCTGGGAGCACGCGCCGCTCAGCCTCACGCTCGACTGGTTCGACGGCGCGAAGCTGCTCGACAACCCGGCGGCCGCGCTATCGGCGGCAGCGCCTGGGCTCGTGCTCCTCGGTTCCTACCTCGATGAAGGGCCTGAGGATGCGAAGGCGACCGCGTTCCTCAACGTCGTGGCTGGCATCTGCCTGAAGAGCGCGAAGGTCGCGGGCGGAGTGCCGATGACGACGCGCTACGAGTGGAAGGACGTCACGACGCGCGGCGCAGCGGCAAAGGAGACCACGCTGCGCAGAGGCAAGGTCACGATTCGGGCGCGCGCGTACCCGATGTGCGCGGGCCGGGCCGTGCTCTACGTGGTCGGAATGAGCCTGGACCCGTCGAATGAAGCGACGCTGACGCAGTGGCAGGACTCGTTGTCATTCACTGGCGCTGCACCAGCCTGCGATCGCTGAACGAGCGCCGCTGCTCCTTCACTTCGTGGTCGTCGCTGCCGCCTCTGTGGAGACGAGCGTCGCCGTCACCGGATAGTGATCGGACCCACCCGACCGCACGGTCTTCGCCTCGGTGAACGTCAACCCCCGCGCAAAGACGTGGTCGATGTTGAACACCGCAGGCCACGCGAACACCGGGCCCGGAAACGTCGGCGAGCACGACGACTTCCACAACGCGCAGCCCCGCGCGAAGCCTGCCGCCTCGAGCGCTCGGAGCCCCTCACCGTTCGGTTCTTCATTGAAGTCACCGAGCAACACCACGGGCCGCTCCGTCTTCTCGAAGCGCGTGATGAGCGTCTGCGCCTGCTTCTTGCGAACGGAGGCGTTCTTCTCGAGCTGGTCGAAGAACGTGTCGCTCTTCTTGTGCTTCCCGACCGGGGGCATCAAGTGCACGCACACCAACTGCACCGAGCCGCCGTCGAACTGCACACGCGCCTCCATCGCCGGGATCTTCGAAGGCGCGACAGGTCCGGTCCGAACATCAGCGAGCGGCCGCTTCGAGGCGAACCCCACGCCCCACGTCCCCGCCTGCGGAACGAACGCGCGGTACGGGTACGTCTTCGACAGCGCTCCCTCGAACGCCTTCACGAAGTGCGGGGTGAGCTCGGTGAGACAGACCACCTCGGGAGCTTCCGTCTCGATCGCCTTCACCGACGCTGCGTCGTCCGAGCCTTTGAACAACACGTTGAAGGCCATGAGCTTCAGCGGCTCTTCGGCACCTGCCACGTGGCTCACGAGCAACACCGCGAGGGCCAGCAACCATGTTCGGGTCATGGGCGGCGGAGCAGTGCACTGCTCATGCCGAGCGCTACTTCCGGCGCAGCACGCGACGCATCACCGCGCCCGCCTGCGGAATCCCCATCAACGCCGTGATCACGAAGTACCCGGCGCCGTACACGCCGATCAGCCCCACCGACGCCACCAGCGTCGACACGTCGAAGCGCCACACCATCAGCGACGGCACCATCGGGAACGGGAGCACCTGGCCGCCCCACTCCTCCAGCGCCATCGGCCGCGCGCCGAAGTGAGCGGTGAGCGCGACCTTCACGCCGACCGCGACGCCCGCCGCCACGAACGCCGCCACCCACAAGCGCACCAGCCGTCCCGCGATCGACGGCACGCCGCCCAGCTGCTTTGCCACCGCGCGCTTGAGCAACGACATCTCGAGCCACGCCGTCACGCTCGTCGTCAACGTGAGGAACACCGCCGCGAGATCGGTTGGCAGGCCGAACACCTTCGCCCCGTACGTCACCGACACGAAGCCGAGCGCCACGCCGAGCGTCACGCGAATCACCGCGAAGCGGAACGGCGTCTTCGTGTCTTTCAGCGCGTACAGCGTCGAGGAAAACAGCCGTCCACTCGTCTGCGCGAGCAGCGCCACGCCTGAGCCGAGGAGCAGATACCAGCCCAGTCGCGAGTCCTTCGCGGTGAAGCGCCCCGACTCGAGCAGCACGCCGCACAGCAGATCGCCCAGCAGCAGGAACGCGACCGCGGACGGAACGACGAAGAACGACATGCGCTCGAGGCCAGCCTTGAGCCGCTCCTGCAGCGCCTTCGAGCGCTCGTCGTGCGACTTCACTGCATCGGCCGACATCTCGGGCAGCTCGGCCGCGGCGATCGACATGCCGAACAGGCTGATGGGCAACAGCGCGATCGTCTGCGCGTACGTGAGTACCGAGACCGCGCGCACCGACACGAGCGTGGCCAGCGCGAGGTCGACATACGCGCTCACCTGCACGACTCCGCGCGCCGCGACCGCCGGACCGAACCCGCGCAACACCTCCACCACGGACGGCAGCGAGATCGATGGACGCGGATCGAACTGGCCGAGCAGCTTCAGCACGTTCGGCAACTGCACCAGGAACTGCAGCACGCTCCCGCCCACCGTCGCCCACGCCACCCAGGTGATCACCTCGGAGCCCGGCGCGCCGCGAAAGCCCAGCAGCACCGCGATGATCGCCCCGTTCCACACCACCGGCGCCGCGTACGAGAGGAAGAACTGCTTGTGGCTGTTCAGAATCCCCAGGCACCACGCCGAGAGCACCAACACGCCGGTGCCGGGGAAGATGATGCGCACCAGCGTCACCGTCAGCTCGTACGCCTCTCCCGAGTAGCCGGGCGCGATGAACCGGACGAGCCACGGAGCGCCAAGGAGTCCGACCGCGACGATGACCCCCACCAGCATCGCCAACAGCCCGAACACCGCCCCCGCCATCCGCCGCGCTTCGTCGAGCTGCCCCTTCGCGCGAAGGCTCGCGTAGATCGGAATGAACGACGCCGAGAGCACGCCTTCGCCGAGCAGGTTCTGCAGCACGTTGGGAATGCGCGTCGCCGCCGAGAACGCCGCGGCCTCGAGCCCACTGCCCAGCAGGTGTGCGAACAGCTTCTGTCGAGCGAGGCCAGCCAACCGCGACAGGAGAATGCCGAGCGCGACGAGCGCGGCGGAACGGCCACTGCGTTGCGGCGTCTCGGGCACGGGCTCGTTGTACTGCGCGCGGCGTGCCGGGGAAGAAACTACCCCTCGACGATGAAGGCGATGATGGCGCCGACCAGCGCCGCTGCGGCCACGCCCAGCGCGACGTTGGCGCCCAGCGCGCTCTTGTTCGCCTCGGCCCCGAAGAGCCGGAAGTAGAAGTCGGAGTTCGACTCGTTCGCCTGCCGCGCGAGATCGCCGGCGTTGCCGCCGAGGCCCGCGGCGACGCCCAGCGCGAGCACCGTGAGCCCGCTCAACGTGACCGCGACTGGGCGCTTCGACAGAAACACCCCCGGCCCCTCGGCGGTCGCGCCGGTCTGCTCCTGCGGCGCCACGAGTCGCGCGCTCATCGCCGTCGACGGCACGAGGGTCTGCGCCGTCACCAGTCCCACCACCAGCCACGTCATGGCAGATCTCCCAGCGTCGAGTTCTCGCGGTCCCCGAGCTGCCACGCGCGCACCGACGCAGCGGCGGCCCCTCCATCAGCCCCATCGAGCCGAATGATGCCCACGCGGAACCGATCGGCCACCGACGGAGCCGCGCCGCTCGCCGGCAGCGCCACCGTGCCCAGCAGCCGCGAGTTCATCCACACCCGTCGATTGCCACCACGACGCCACCGCACCTCGAACAGGTAGTCGCCGGCGCCAAACCCACCGTCGACCGCATACGTGTTCGAGACCGCCTGATCCGCCACGGTGCCCGCGCCGTTGCTCACCTGAAGGTCGCCGCCGGGCGTGATGGCGAGCTGGAGGTGCACGTTCGTCGATTGCCCCAGGCTGTACTCCAGGAACGGCAGGTTGCCGACGAGCTGCGGTCGCGCCGGCAGCCGCAGCTTGCCCTTCACTGCACCTTCGAGCGTCGTCGGGAGCAACCCGGCATCGCGCACGTCGCCACTCGCAGAGTCTTCCGCGTCGGCCGTGCTCATGACCGTGCTGTTGAGCTGGTGACCGTTCGCGCTGTCGATCATCGCCACGCAGCCGATGTCGAGCGTCGTGCTGGTGAAGCCGTGCACCGGCTGCTGCCAGACGGGACCGGGCCCCGCGTCGAACATCGCGGAGCCCCCGGCCGTTGAACCTCCCGCAGTCGAGGCTCCACCTGCCGAGCCCCCCGCCGCTGAACCTCCGGCAGTCGAGCCTCCAGCAGCGCTCCCTCCAGCGGCTGCGCCACCACCAGCGCCTCCGTCGGCGCGTGGATCGGGTTCGCCCGGTCCGTAGCAACGGCCCGCGATGCACTCTCGAGGAGCACCGCATGGCTCCTGCTCGCTACACGTACGACCCGGGCGGTCGTTCAGCTCGACGAAGCACGCGCCGAGGACGAAGGAAGTCGTTGCCACCAGAAGAGGACGAAGCACGGCCTCGCACTGTACCGCCCCCGTCGCGAACCGCCCTGCGCAATCAGACAGCCGAGCTTGACCCCTGAGGTCCGCAGGTCCAAACAGGGCGCACCGTGTCTCGCGTCCTCGTCGTCGATGATGAATCCAACCTGCGCAAGGTGCTGGCAGCCATCCTCCGCAAGGAGGGCTACGAGGTCGCCATCGCCGAAAACGGCGAGGTCGCCATCGCCGAGTTCGAGAAGAACGGCGCCGACGTCGTCATCACCGACATGGTGATGCCGAAGCTGGGAGGCCTCGAGCTGCTCAAGGCCGTTCACGCCACCCGGCCCGACGTGCCCGTCATCATCATCACCGCGCACGGCACCGTCGACTCGGCCGTCGAGGCCATCAAGGCCGGAGCGTTCGACTACATCACCAAGCCCTTCGAGCAGGCCGAGATCCAATCGGTCGTCGCGAAGGCGGCCCGCACGCAGGAAGCCAACCAGGCCCACGTGCCGCCCGAAGGCCGACCGCGCACGTCGATCGTCGGTGACTCGCCCCAGGTGCAGGAGATCTTCAAGATCATCGACAAGGTGGCTGACTCGCCCTCGACGGTGCTCATCACCGGTGAGTCCGGCACCGGCAAAGAGCTGGTCGCCACCGCGCTCCACGACGGCTCGTCACGCAAGGACAAGCCGCTCATCAAGATCAGCTGCGCGGCGATTCCGAAGGATCTGATGGAATCAGAGCTCTTCGGCTACGAGCGCGGAGCCTTCACCGGCGCGGTCACCTCGAAGCCCGGCCGCTTCGAGCTCGCCGACGGCGGCACCCTCTTCCTCGACGAGATCGGCGAGGTGCCCATCGAGATGCAGGTGAAGCTCCTGCGCGTCCTGCAGGAGAGCGAGTTCGAGCGCGTCGGTGGCATCAAGACCACCCGGGTCGACGTGCGCCTCATCGCCGCCACCAACCGCGATCTCGCAGCCGAGGTCGACGCAGGCCGCTTCCGCAAGGATCTCTTCTACCGGCTCAACGTGGTGCCCCTGCACCTGCCGCCGCTGAGAGACCGCCGCACCGACGTGCCCTCGCTCGCCCGGCACTTCATCGAGAAGTACAACAAGCGGCTGAACAAGAAGATCGAGGGCATCGCCGACGACGCGCTGGTGATGCTCCAGGCGTACCCGTGGCCCGGCAACATTCGCGAGCTCGAGAACATGATGGAACGGGTGCTCCTCTTCGCCGACGGCCCGCGCATCGAGGTGAAGGATCTGCCGGAGCCGGTGCGCACGAGCCTGCAGAGCGCCGTCGCCCAGACGACGGACACGGACACCGCCACGCTGATGGTGGGAGAGACGCCGCTGAAGGACTTCCTCAAGGCCAAGCAGGCCGAGATCGAGAAGGCGTTCATCGTGCAGGCGCTCGCGAAGACCGACGGCAACGTCACCCACGCCGCCAGGCTGCTCGGCATCAGCCGCAAGTCGCTGCAGACCAAGATGAAGGAGTTCGGCCTGCGCGACGAGTCGCCGCCCGAGGAATGAGCCGACCGGGCCGCGCTGTTGCACCCGGAACAGCCCTGTGGCGAAAAACTTTCCAATCGCGCCGCGGCCGCTACGG
Source organism: Myxococcaceae bacterium (assembly GCA_040400045.1). Classification (GTDB taxonomy): domain Bacteria; phylum Myxococcota; class Myxococcia; order Myxococcales; family Myxococcaceae; genus Xiheimicrobium. The sequence continues at coordinate 60,617 of JBBAQZ010000023.1, read as the reverse complement.
TCGCCCTCCAGCAAGGAGAGCAGCATGCCTGACATGCCGACCCTCGGTGATCCCGAGAAGAAGTCCCCCATCGCGCAGATCGCCGTCATCGCCACCGTCGTCGGCACCATCGCCGGCCTCGGCTACTGGGTGACGCACCGTGCGGACGCGCCCCCCGCCCCTGAACCCGCCGCCGAGGTCGCGCCCGCCGCGTCGCCGGTCGCAGCCGACACCGTTCCCGTCGAAGGCGCGCCCCCGGCTCCCGCGGCGGTCGCTGTCGCGGCGCCCGTCGCGCCGATGCCGAGCGCTGCCCCGGCGAGGCTGCCCTCGCCCGAAGGCAAGACGGACTCGGGCCCGCGCACGCTGAGCGTCAGCATCGCCGGCCCCATGGAGACCGCCATCGTCGGTCAGGTCGGCCGCGAGCTCGGCGGCCCCCTCACGCAGGTCATCAACCGCTCGCTGGTGTGGTGGGTGAAGGTGCCTGGCGATCTGCTCAAGGGAGACTCTCTCAGCGCCATCTACGAAGCGCGCGAGGGCCAGGAGCCGCTCGTGCACGCCGTTCGGTTCACGAGCCGCAAGTTCGGGAAGACGTTCGAGGCCTTCCGCTACCAGGGCAAGGGCGAGGCCCACGCGAAGTTCTTCCAGCTCGACGGCACGTCGCTCGAGGAGCACCTCGTCGACGCCCCCATCGATGACTACGAGCAGATCACCTCGCTGCTGCGCGACGGCCGCAAGCACAAGGGCGTGGACTTCAAAGCGCCGGTCGGGACGCCAGTGCGCGCGACGTTCGACGGCGTCATCGCCCGCAAGAACTGGAACTTCCGCGGCAACGGCAATTCCATCGAGGTGCAGGAGTCGGGTGGCCAGGGCCGCACCGCGATGTACCTGCACCTCTCGGAGATCCCCAAATCGGTGAAGGTCGGCGATCGCGTGAAGCGGGGGCAGCCCTTCGCCAGGTCGGGCAACAGCGGCCACTCGTTCGCCCCGCATCTGCACTACCAGCTCATGAAGGGCTCGGCCGTGGTCGACCCCTTCGAGAGCCAGAAGACGGGCCGCCAGTCGCTCCCGTCGGAGGACCGGGCCGGCTTCGACGGCTCGGTCGCGCGGTTCAAGGCGTTGATGCCTGCTGAGACCGTCGCCGGGAACTGAGCTGCGGGCCGAGTTTCTTGTCAGGCCGGGGCGTGACGCCTACCCTGCCGTCAGTGAAAAAGATGCGCCACTGGGGGGTCGTCGCAGTCGCTGCAGCGCTGGTGGCGTCAAGCGGCGGCGCAGCCGAGCTGACCCGGGTCGCCTCCTCCTTCGAGGAGAAAGACCCGTTCGGCATGTTCTTCGACTTCACGTTCGACCGCGTCTTCGACCGCGGCAAGATCTCCCGCGAGTGGTACCAGCAGGGCGCGCTCGAAGACGTGAGCGAGCTGCGCTACTTCCGCGACGAGACGCGGTTTGCCATCGACACGCACATCGGCCTGTTCCGCGACCTCGAGCTGCACATCGGCGTGCCCATCGTCTTCCAGCAGGACCGCAAGTGGACCTTCGTGAAGGACACCACCGACGCCAACACGACCATCTACCGCAACTGTGGTGATGCCGGTGGCACCCCCTGCCCGACCCCGGGGAGCGGAGACGGTCGGCTCTTCGAGGTCGGCGCCAACGGCGCGACGTCGTTCCGCGGCGGCCTCGGCGACTTCACCTTCGGTCTGGCCTGGAACGTCTTCAACCAGAAGAAGGACGACACCAAGCCGACGTGGGTGCTGCGCTTCGACTACACGGCGCCCACGGCGTCGACCCTCAACCCCACCACCCTGACGACCGACGGCATGCGGGGCGCGATCGGCGATCGCGTCCACCGCTTCGCGTTCTCGACGGCCGTCTCGAAACGGCTGATCGACACCTTCGAGCCGTACCTGGGCGTCAGCTATGTGCTCCCCTGGGTCGGGCCCGGCTTCTACTCGAACTGCGACGACGCGAAGGACAGCCGCATGGCGCGCGCCGAGAACTGCGGACAGGGGCCGTGGTCGCGCTCCGAGACGGGCATCAGGCCGCAGCACGTCGGCATCGTCACCTTCGGCAACGAGATCATCGCCTTCGAGCGGGCCGACCGGTTCCAGCGGGTGGTGATCGATCTGCGCGGCTTCTGGCAATACACGTCGGAAGGGCGCTCCTACAACGAGCTGTCCGACCTGATGGGCAAGCTGCTCTACAGCTCAGACTCCGGCACCGTGGGCGCGCAGGTCGGCTTCGTGGGCCAGGCCGCCGAGTTCGTGATGCTCAAGGCGTACGGCTCGATCGCCTACCAGACGGAGCGGTACCTGACGTCCGAGAACATCGGCAGGGACGTCAACGGCAACGGCACCATCGACATCTCGTCGGCGCCGCTGGAGGTCAACCCGAACTACGACTTCCGGGTCGATCGCGTCGGTCGCCGCTTCCGCATGCAGGAGCAGCTGATCTGGCGGATTCAGGTCACCGCGACGTTGAGCTTCTGAGCGTCGAGGGCTCAGCGCGCCGGCTTGCGCCCCACCACCACGCAGTTCGTGGCCGGCCACGGAACGATCACGCCTGCCGTGTCGGTCACCTTCACGGTGCCCTCGTAGCGGTTCTTCACGATCCACGCGTTGCGGGTCTCTTCCAGGTGCGTCGGCTCGAAGCCCGCGGCGAGCAGCGCGGTCTTCCACTGCGAGAGGGTCAGCGGGCCAAACTCCTCGTGGACCTCGATGTGCCAGTTCTTGAGGTAGTCCTTCTTGCAGATGAACTCGTTGGCGTCGTGCGAGCTGAGCTCGACGGTGGCCTCCGAGAGGCGCTCGTACTCGACGCCCTGCCCATGGCGGAACTCCTTCGCAAAGCGCACGAAGGTGTCTCGAGTCGGCTGATCGAGCAGCTCGAGTCGCCAGGTCGCGGGCTCGGGGCTGACTCCATCGCGCACCAGCACGTGGCCCGAGGGGGCAAGCTCGGTGTGGGCGTTGGTCAGCGCGCGATCGATCTCGGTGACGCGGTAGTCGTTGTACGAGTGCACCTCGTGCATCACCGACGAGAAGATGACGGTGCTCGCCGAGCCCGCAGGCACGCAGACGTCGATGACGTTGCCGAACACCAGCGCCACGTCCTCGGTCGCGTAGGTGTTCTCGTCACACAGCCGAAGAAACTCGCGTGAGAGATCGACCCCCACCAGCTTCGACTCGGGGAACAAGCGCGACAGCTCGACCATCAACTTCCCCGTGCCGCAGCCCTTGTCGACGATGTTACCGGGCTTCACCCAGCGCACGAGGTCGTCGAGCTTCTGACGCAGCGACGCATCCATCTGCGCGCCGTAGCTCCCGAAGTCGCGCAGGTGGCCGAGCTCGCCGTCGTCGTTGAGCAGCTTCTGATGGAAGACGGCGCGGAGCCGCTCGACGACGCCCGGCCGCTGGTACACCGCCGCCGTCTCGGGTGATGCCTCGTTCACCCAGTCGCGCCCGTCGACGATGCGCTGCACCAGCTCGTGCGGCGTCAGCCCCTCGACGGTCTGCGCCACCACGGTGAAGCCCTGCGCCTGGAAGAGCGCGTCGACGTCGCGGTTCGCCGAATACACGGTGGTGGTCTGCGGCGAGACGCTTCGACCCGTCTTCGCCTTGACGCTGTCGAGCACGTGCTGCACCCACGCTCCCGAGTCGGGAATGTCGTCGACCGGGACGAGCTCGAACGGCCGCTTCGTGCGCTCGAGCGCCGGGGTGAGCAGCGCCTTGCGGGCGTCGAGCTCGAGCGGGTTGCGCCGCGTGCCTGCCTGGTTCGCGCTCGTGATGACGCAGAGGAGTCGATCGATGGGCGCCGTCGACAGCGACGCGAGCCACTGCGCCTGGGCCTTCGTCACCGCGTGAAACCGTCCCAGCAGGAGCGCGTCCATGTGCGAGCCAGCGTGGCAAATCGGAGGAAGGACGGGAAACGCGAAGACAGGAGTGACGGAATCCAGGCGACGCGACACTCACCACTTCGTGACCGAGCTCGCCCTGCCGGTGCGCACTCAACCCCTCGATCTCACGACACTCTACGAGGAGCACGCCCGGCAGGTGTGGCGGTGTCTGGCGCGGCTGGGCGTTCCTCCGGCGTCGGTCGAAGACGCGGTGCAGGAGGTGTTTCTCACCGCGCATCAGCGGCTGCGCGACTTCGAGGCCCGCTCGGCTCCGTCGACCTGGCTCATCGGCATCGCGGTGAAGGTGGCGGCGAACGCGCGGAGGCTGTCGTCGAGACGGGGGCTCCTGCAGCCGGTACCGGAGGCGATGTCGGCGCGCGGCGCCCGGCCTGATGACGAGCTGGAGCGACGCCGAACGTTGTTCGAGCTGGAGCGCGTCTTGTCGCTGTTACCCGACGAGCAACGCGAAGTCGTCGTGCTGTGCGATCTCGAGCAGCTGTCGGCGGTCGAGGTCTCGGAGGCGCTCAAGGTGAAGGTGAACACCGTCTCTTCGCGCCTGCGTCTGGGCCGCGCCTCGCTGAAGGTCGTGCTCGGTGGAACCGTGAAGGAGCAGTCATGAGCGACGAGAATGAAGGGCCTCCGCCGTTGTCGCCGCAGCTGCACGAGTTCTTCGAGGAACACGCGAAGACGGGTGAGCCGACGCAGGCCGAGCTGGGGCGAGCGTTGCTGAGGCTCCATGGGGCGACCCGGCCGACGATGTTCTCGATGGCTGGGCGACGACTGCTGCCTCCCGAGGTGCTCGCGGTCGCGGCGGTGCTCGTGCTGAGCGTCGGCGGGGCGTTCATCGGCTGGCGGGTGCGCACGGCCAACGCGCAGACCGAGGCGCTGACCCAGGCGAAGGCGGCGTGGGTGCGAGGCGATCTCGACGCCGCGAGCGCCGCGTTCGAGGCGTGCTCGACGGCAGAGTGCGCCCGGCTCGCCGCGGCGGTGAAGCGCGCGAAGGTGCAGAGCGAGAACCTCGAGGGGCTCGATGAGGCCGAAGAGGGCTCATTGCTCGCGCTCGATCGCGAGCTCTCGGAGGGTGAGCGCTCGGTGCTCGCCGAGCGACTCGACAAGAAGCCCGCGCCCATCGAGACCGAGCAGGTGTTCGCGACGAAACAGTTCGCCGTGCTCGAGCGCGCGGGGTTCCCGACGCACGTCGTCAGCAAGGCCGTGAGCGACTTCCTGCGGGCGTCCATGGCGACGTCACCTGACGAGGCTCGCTTGCTCCTGGCTGGTGTCGTCAAGCTGGTGCCTGACACGGAGCTTGGGCGCGCGGCGCAGAAGAAGCTCTCGGGCCTCGAGGCCGCGGAGCGTGGCGCGGACTCGCTCCGGGTCGCCCCACAATCTTCCTCGGCGGCCTTCGCGCGGCTCAAGTTCGCAGAACTCGTGTCGACCGGTTCGCAGCCGAACGTTCCGTCGCCGACGCCTTCCACCGAAGCGGCTTCGCTGTGCGAGCGTGGCTTCGCCCTCGAGGACAGCGCCCCTGACGAGGCGCGAGCGCTCTTCGAGGCGGCGATCGCGAGTGCTCCGACGAGCCTGGAGGCATCGAAGGCCATAATTCGGGTGAAGTTCCTCGACGACCGGAAAGAGGCGGGTCGAAAGCGCGCCCCTGACGTCTACCTTCGCGGCTTCATGCTGAGAGACACGAGTCCCTCGGAGGCACGCCGGCTCTTCTCGGAGGTGATCGAGCTCGCGCCAGAGAGCATCGAAGCAGACAAGGCCCGCAAACGCCTCGAAGAGCTCGACGCCGCGCCCAGTGACGAGATCACCCAGGAAGAGGACGAACGTGAAACGACGCTGGCTCTGGCCATCAACGAGCGCAAGACGATGGTCATCAAGGGCCTCACCCGGGTCGCGCTTGGTGATTCGGAGACCGCAGACATTCGAACGCTCGGCAACGATCGGCTCGAGGTTCGTGGCCTGCGCCCGGGGAAGACGACGCTCCTCATCTGGACGGGAGATGGCAAACGGGTTGCGTACGTGGTGTCAGTCATACGGGGCGCGAACGGCGCACGGGTCCAGCTGAAGTTCAACAGCAACCCGAGCGGCGCGACCGTCTTCCTCGATGGCAAGTCGACGGGACGAAGAACGCCCGTGCTCCCCGTCGCTCCACTCGTGGTTCCCATGGGCAGGCACACGATTCAGTTCGACCTGAACGGCAAGCGGAGTGCGCCTCAGGAGGTCGACGTCGTCGAGGGCGCCAACCCGGTCATCAGCGGCGAGATCCCGCAGTGACTCAATCGCGCGCGCGCTTGAACCGGTAGACCGCGGCAGGCTTGGACGTGGTGATGCGCTTGCCCGGGGCCAGCTCGAGCCGGCCCTCTTCCAGCCATCGGGTGAACGAGCGCCGGAAGTTGCCCGGGTCCATCGGTTTGCCCAGCACCACGCCGTGCACGTGCCGCAGCTCGGGGATCGTGAAGGTCGCAGGCACGAGATCGAACGCGATGTTCGTGTACTCGAGCTTTCCCCGAATGCGCTGCAGCGACATGTCGACGATCTCTTCGTGATCGAAGCCGAGCTTCAGCTTCGGCACCGCCGCCACGTCGAACCACTCCACGTCCGACACGTCACCGCCAGCCTTCACGAAGGGCGCGAGATCGGGGCGCACCAGCGCGTAGTACGCGACGGTGATGACGCGCAGGCGCGGGTCGCGCCCCGCCTTGCCGAACGTGTAGAGCTGCTCGAGGTACACGCGCTCGGGGTCGAGGCCCGTCTCTTCCTGCAGCTCGCGCCGCGCGGCGTCGTCGAGGTCTTCCCCCTGCTCGATGGGCCCTTCGCCGACGCGCACGAAGCCGCCGGGCAATGCCCATTGCCCCTTGAACGGGTGCTCCTTGCGTTTGACGAGCAGCACCCGCAGCTGCGCGTCGACGATGGTGAGGATCACCAGATCGACGGCGACGGACGGACGCGGGTAGTCCTTCGCGCGGTAGGCAGTGAGGAACGCCTTCTCTTCAGACATGGCGCGCTCCTCGTCAGGCGGACTTGCGGGGTGCCTTCTTGGCCTCGGCCTTCTTCTTCTTCGGCACCGCCTTCTTCGCGGGCTTCTCGGCGACGGCCTTCTTCTGCCCGGGCGGCGCTCTCGCTGCCTTGGCCGCCTTCGGGGCCTTCGCCTTCACCGGAGCGTCGGTCTTCGCGGCCTTCTCGGCCTTCGCCTTCTGCGCCTTCACCTGCTTCAGCGCCTTCTTGGCGGCCTGCTTCTGGCCCCGCTGCGCAGCGCGCGCCTGGCCCTCGGGCGACGCCATGTACTCGCGGCGGGCGGCGATCAGCTCGACCGCTCGCTCGTTCGTCACGTCTTCCGGCGTGTCACCCCGGCGCAAGGTCGCGTTCGTCTCTCCGTCCGTCACGTACCAACCGAAGCGACCCTCCTTGAGGAAGATCTCCTTTCCGCTCACGGGGTCGGGGCCCTTTGAGATCGACGGCTTGCTCGCCTGACCGCGCCCACGGAACTGCTTGGGCTGCGCGAAGATCTCGAGCGCCTCGGGGAGGGTGATCGTCAAGAGGCGCGGCTCGGCTTCGACGCCCAGGTTGCGGCTGTCCTTGCCCTTGGTGAGGTACGGGCCGTAGCGGCCGTTTTGCGCGATGATCTCTTCACCGTCATCTGCGGTGCCCAGAATGCGCGGCAGCGTCAGCAGCTCGAGCGCCTGCGCCAGCGTCACCTCTTCGGGCTTCATCGTCTTGAAGAGCGAGGCCGTCTTCGGCTTCGAGTCGTCGCTGACCTCACCGAGCTGCACGTAGGGCCCGAAGCGGCCGGTCTTCACGTACACGTTGAGGCCTGAGATGGGGTCGACGCCGACCGGCGTGTCACCCTTGGGCGCCGAGAGCAGCGCGAGCGCCTTCTCGACCGTCATCTCGTCGGGCGCGAGCGCGTCGGGCACCGAGACGGTGTCTTCACCGCGCTTGAGGTAGGGGCCATAGCGGCCGGGCTTGACGACGATGGCCACTCCGGCCGGGTCGTCACCGATGGGAATGGAGTTCACCGCGGCGGCGTCGATGTTCTCGATGTTCTGAGACACCTGCTTCTTGAGGCCCTGGTGCTTCCGGTCGCCGTAATAGAACTCCTTCAGGTAGCTCGTCTTCTCGCGCTCCCCACCGGCGATCTTGTCGAGCTCCTCTTCCATCTCCTTCGTGAACTCCAGGTCCACGAGATCGACGAAGTGCTTCTCCATCAGCTGCACGACGGCGAACGCTTCCCAGTTGGGAATGAGCGCCGAGCCCTTCTTCCAGACGTACTTCGCCTGGAGCGTGCCGAGGATGCTGGCGTAGGTCGACGGGCGGCCGACACCGATCTCTTCGAGCTTCTTCACCAGCGAGGCTTCGGTGAAGCGGGCGGGCGGCGAGGTGGTGTGGCCCAGGGCCTCGAGCGCCGAGACCGGCACCGTGTCGCCTTCCTTCAAGATGGGCAGCGGCGCCTCTTCGTCGTCCCGCTTGTCGTCACGCTCGTCGGTGCTCTCGACGTAGGCCTGCATGTAGCCGCGGAAGGTGATGGTGCGGCCCGACGCGCTGAACTCGACCTTCTCGTTCGCCGTCGAGGTGACCCCCAGCTTCAGCGACACCGTCTCGCCCTCGGCGTCGGCCATCTGACAGGCGAGCGTGCGCTTCCAGATCAGATCGTAGAGACGCAGCTCTGCCGGCGCGAGCTCGGCCTTCAGCTCATCGGGCGTGCGGAACGCCTCACCCGCAGGGCGGACGGCCTCGTGGGCCTCTTGTGCGTTCTTCGTCTTCTTCGCGTAGACGCGAGCCGCGGCGGGGAGGAACCTGTCGCCGAACAGCTCGGCCACCTGCGCCCGCGCGGCCTTCACGGCCGTCTCGGACAGGTTGGTCGAGTCGGTGCGCATGTAGGTGATGTAGCCCCGCTCGTAGAGTCCCTGCGCGACGCGCATCACCTGCTGCGCGCTCATGCCCAGCTTGCGCCCACCCTCCTGCTGGAGCGTCGACGTCATGAACGGCGCCTTGGGCGAGCTGCGATACGGCCGCTTCTCGGTCGAGGTGACGGTGAACGACTTGCCCTCGATGCGGCTCATCAGCCCGCGCGCCTTCGCCTCGTCGAGCCACGCCACCTGGGCGGCTGGCTTGCCGACGGAGTCGAAGTCACGACCCTGGGCCACGCGCTGGCCGTCGAGGCTGTACACCTGCGACTCGAAGCCCGGATCGGTCGGGTGCTTCGCCGCGAGATCCCAGTAGGACGCCGAGCGGAACGCCATGCGCTCCCGCTCGCGCTCGACGATCAGGCGAATCGATGGAGACTGCACCCGGCCCGCTGACAGCCCCGTCTTCACCTTGCGCCAGAGGACGGGAGAGACCTCGTAGCCGTAGAGGCGATCGAGCGTGCGGCGCGCTTCCTGTGCGTCGACCAGGCCCATGTCGATGTCACGCGGGCTCGCCACGGCTTCGGCGATCGCCTTCTTCGTGATCTCGTGGAACACCATGCGGCGGGTCGGCACCTTGGGCTTGAGCTGCTCCTTGAGGTGCCAGGCGATCGCTTCACCTTCGCGGTCTTCGTCCGTCGCCAGGTAGAGCTCCGAGGAGTCCTTCAGCGCGAGCTTGAGCGAGGAGATGACGTCTTTCTTCGTCACCTCGTAGGTGAGCTTGAAGTCGTTCTCGACGTCCACGCACAGGCCGCTCGAGGGCAGGTCCACCACGTGGCCGACGCTGGCCATCACGGTGAAGTCGTCTTCCCCGAGGAACTTGGCGATGGTCTTCGCCTTGGCCGGCGATTCAACGATGACGAGCGGCTTCGACATGTGGCACCGGTAGCGTGTGGAGTAGCGGCGCGTCAAGAAAGGTCTTGATGACCCGTTGGCGACTCGACGTGAAATTCGAGAGGCGCTAGGTCATCGCCCATGACCGTCAAGACCACCAAGCGCGTCGAGACGTTGCTCTCGAACAAGACGATCAACGACGTGAAGAACGACTACCACGCATACGGCCGCACCCGCCCCGGCTTCCCCGCCCCGCTGTTCGGGCAGCAGTTCAAGTTCGGCAAGGCCGAGGCCGTGAAGCTGACGAGATCGATCGCGGCGAGCTACACGCCGGCGACCCAGAAGCTGGTGCTCAAGGAGATCCACGCGCGCTCGAGCACGAACGAGCTGAGCAAGGGCACCGTGGCGCTGACGCGTGACGCGGCGGCCGAGCTCAACAAGCTCGCGAAGCAGCTCGGCGTCGACCTCAAGTTCACCAGCGGTCAGCCGCGCCCGATTCACCCGGTCGGTTGAGCTCGATGGCAGCGCGAAGACCGCGCGCGCTCGCGACCGACGCCGAGGTGCAGGCCGAGGTCGACGCGCTGCTGGGGGCCTTCGCGGCCCCTGCGGGAGTCGAGCCCGATGACACGGGCTTCACGGAAGAGCGCCAGCAGAAGGTGAAGGACGGAGACGACGCCGCGCACGCGGCACCGTCCGCCGATGCCGACGCGCTCTGGGGTGCGAAGCCGAAGAAGAAGCCGTGAAGGTCGCGCTGACGACGTCATCGTCCGCCGTCTGGAACAAGCTGCGTCGCGCGCAGTCCGCGCGCAGTCGCGAGGCGACGCTGGAGCTGGGGGTCGGCGCCCTGCCCCGCTCCGACGCCGCGCGACGGTTGTGGTCGCGGCGAACGTGGAGTGAGCTCGCCGCCGTGCCCGCCGTCTCGCAGGTCGTGCTCGCGCTCGTGCGCGAAGGCGCGGCGCTGGCGACGATCGGCGCGTACACGGCCATCGCGCAAGACGAGGTTCGTCACGCCGGCCTCTCGCACGGGCTGGCAGAGCGATTGGGCGGCTACGACGATGACGTCCCCGACGGACTCGACTACGCGCCGAGGAGCCTGGCGAACCCGTCAGACGTCTCCTTCGCGGTGTGGGCGCTGGCGAACGGGTGCTTCAGCGAGACGGTGTCGCTCGCGTTGATTCGGGCACGCCACGCCGCCACGAAGCAGGCACTCGTGAGGGCCGTGCTGGCCGAGACGTTGAAGGACGAGGCCCTTCACGTGCGCATCGCGTGGCAGACGGCGGAAGAGGTGCTGCCGAACCTGTCTCGAACGGAACGGAGGGACCTGGCCGGCTACGGCGAACAACTGGCCGAGATGCTGCGCCGGACGTTCGGGACTGCAGGGCTGCCGTCGAAGCTTCGCCGACGTGAAGTGGCGATTCGAGACGGTGCAGCGACCGCGGGCCTGGGCTCCATCACCGCTGCGCAAGAGAACGCGGTCATCGCGGCGTCGCTGGCCGAAATCACCGAGCGGCTGGCGAAGCTGGGGGTGACGACGCGTTGACGGCCCGGTTCCCTCAGCGGACGAGGTTCACGTTCTCGTAGGCCGACGCAGAGATCTTCCACTGCCCGCCCTGCTCCACCATGCGCACGAAGAAGCGATAGCTGTTGGGCCGCATGCACGCCTGCTGGTTCTCGGCCTTCAGGCAGATGTCGGCGAGAAGCGAGAGTTCACGTCGCCCGTCGGGGAGCACCTTCTCGGACTCGAGCTTGTACTTCGACCAGTCGAGTTCGCCGATGTTGACGATGAAGTGCTCGGCGACGCCGTCGGTGAGCGGATTGCGCGGATCGTTTGGAGCATCGGTGGTGCCGTCCGCGAGGAACGCCGCCGCCTCACCGCCGCGGTTCTGGGCGATCAGCGTCAGCCACGACTCGAACGCGGGCTGCGCCGGAGAGGTCTTCTTGCACGCCGACGTCAGCGAGCACGTGACGACCACTGCCATGAGACCGACCTTCATGCGTCCTCCGGGGTGCGAGAGGCGCGGACTCCAGCGAACTGCGAACAGCCTTACCAGCGCGACGCCCCGGGCCCGGGAATGCGCTCGTCATCGTCGCCGGGGATGAGTGGAGACCGCCCGTGCTGCCAGGCGAGCCGCGCCTGCTCGAGCGCGCTCATTCACACCCTTCCGCGACAAACGTGCATGACGGGCAGCTCACCAGCGTTCGAGGCACACCAGTCACCAGATCGTTGCCGACGCAGAGGCCGCCCAGCTCGGGAATGTCGAGGCGCGTGCTGCCTGGATCAAAGCGGCCGAGCCAGAGTCCGGTGAGGCCACCGTCGAAGAGGAGCGCTCCGCCACAGCGACCGCTGAAGGGCTGCACCGTGTGCTGGGAGTCACCGAGGAATGGTGCGGGGCACGTGCCCTCGAGGAGTCGAACCCTGAAGGTGCAGGCCGGAGCCGCGCAGCTCGCGCATTGCATGCCGGCGTCGCAGTCGAAGCATCGATCCGAGGTGGGGCGGCACGTGCGGCCCCCGGGGCCAGCGCATTCCACGAGGCAGCGCGAGTTCACGCAGCTCATCACCGGGCCGCCACTGCAGAACGGCAACGTGCGCACTGGAGAGGTGCAGTCGCTGGTCGACACGCACTCGACCCCGGCATCAGGACGAACTCCCGCGTCGAACAGGCCGGCGTCGAGGCCAGCGTCGGGCGTCCCTGCGTCGGTGGTGCCCGCGTCCCTGGCGACTCCTACGTCGCGTGGCCCCGCGTCGGGCCGCTCGTCGACCGGCTGCAGGCACTGACAGGCGAGCGTGGTGCAACAGAGAATGAAGATGAGCTGGCGCATGGCGTGAGACCTCGAATGATCGCCGGCCGATCGTGAACGCAGGTCTCGCAGTACCCGAGTGAGCGGTCGCCTTCAAGACGTCGGAGTTGGCTCATGCCCTGGCGCGGAATGTGTCGGTCGCGGTGACGAGCTCGTGCAGGATTCCCGTCTCGTGCGCAGCGTGCCCTGCGTCAGCGACGATCTTCAACGACGCCTCGGGCCACGCGCGGTGGAGCGCCCACGCCGACTCCATCGGGCACACCACGTCGTAGCGGCCCTGGACGATCACCGAGGGGATGTCGCGCATGCGATCGAGGTTGGCCTTCGCGAGCAGGGCCTTGTCACCTTCCACCCAGCCGCCGTGCACGAAGTAGTGACACTCGATGCGCGCGAACGCGGTGGCGAACTCGTCTTCGCCGGTCTTCGAGACGTACGCCTCGTTCGGCAGCAGGTAGCTCGTCTTGCCTTCCCACATGCTCCACGCCTTCGCGGCCTCGGTGCGCACGGTGAGATCGGTCGAGGTGAGGCGCCGGTGGTAGGCGTGGAGGAGATCGCCGCGCTCCGCCTCGGGGATGTGGTGCAGGTATGGCTCCCACGCGTCGGGGAAGAGGTGGCTCGCGCCGTCCTGGTAGAACCAGTCGATCTCCCACTTCCGCAGCAGGAAGATGCCGCGCAGCACGAGCTCGCTGACGCGTTGTGGGTGCGTCTGCGCGTAGGCGAGCGCGAGCGTCGAGCCCCACGAGCCGCCGAAGACCTGCCACTTCTCGATGGCGAGGTGCGTGCGCAGCTTCTCCATGTCAGCCACGAGATCCCACGTGGTGTTGTGATCGAGCGACGCGAACGGCGTGGACTTGCCGCAGCCACGCTGATCGAAGAGCACGATGCGATACGAGGCAGGGTCGAAGAAGCGGCGCTGCTTGGGCTCCGTGCCTGCGCCAGGGCCGCCGTGCACGAAGACGACTGGCTTGCCCTTCGGGTTGCCTGACTCTTCGAAGTACAGATCGTGACCATCACCGACAGGCAGACGGCCGACGCGGTAGGGCTCGATGGGCGGGTAGTAGGTGCGGCGAACCGAGGCGATCATGGGAGGGTCGCCTACCACGAAGCTCGTGGCGCTTGCTGCCGTGGTGGCCCGACCTGGCCGGGGAGTCGCCCGTCGTCGATCCGTTGGGGTGAACGTTGGCACCGGCCCTGGGCGCTGGGCGCTCTGTATGCGCCTCGGGTCCGCGTGTGCCTCAGCAGCGTTCGTGGTGCCCGGAGCCCGGCACGTCTCTCTGGAACAGTGGCCCGACGTTCAACAGAACGGCTTCCCGCTGTTCGACTGGCTCAGGGCGTGGAGAGACGGGGTCGCCCTTCGCACTCCGTGAAGATCACCAGCACTCGAGGAAGACGCCTGAGCGCCCGCACCCTGTGCTGACGGTGCACGCGTTTCCACCCAGGCAGGCGCCGAGCCACTGAAACCCGCCGCCGCACGACCAGTCACCGCTGACGCCCGACGAGGTTCCGAGGCCGTGAAAGCCGAAGGCCAGCTTGACGACGGTGCCCGTCGGACAGCTCGCCGAACAGTTGGCCGTCGTGCAGTTGTTCGTGACGATCACGCTCGGGCTGCGCCGCCCTGCGGCGACGAAACCACGGGTGTCGATGCGGCCGACCTCGGTCGAGGTGCCAGCTCCGAAGACCGTGCCCGCGGTGCCGGAGAAGTAGTTGAGGTACGTCGCGCCGCCCGGCGTGTTGGTGTCGATGTGGAAGTTGCCTGCCGAGTTGGTCCCCGAGAGGCACTGGCCCGCGCCGCACGGCGAGAAGTTGGCGCGCGTGCCGCTCACGGTGCCAGTGGCCGAGACCGAGGAAGTCGTGATCCCCGCGGAGCTCGGCAGGCCGACCTTCGCGACCAGCCATTCCTGCAGCTGCGAGAAGTTGTGGTTCACCTGCGCTGCCTGCGCAGGTGCGTCAGGCGCGAAGCAGAACGGCAGCGCGTTCGGGCAATTACCGTCCGCCGCGAGCGCCGTGCCGGTAGCGGCGACGATCACCGCGGTGACGATCACCCACTTGCGCTTGCCACCGCGTGCAGCCTTCTCAGCCTCGAGCCTCGCGACGCGTTCACGCAGGGTGTTCAGTTGGGACGTCAGTTCCGCCGGGTCGAAGGATTCCATTGGGGGCGCCCTATCTAGCTCAGGCACCCCTCCGACCACCAGCCGCGCCTCAGAGCGCTTCGAGATCGCCGTCGTGGATGCTGACGATCGGCTTGGCGCTGCCCGTCTTGAAGATGGCGCCGTACGTGTTGTCGCCCGCGCCGTAGTCGACGGCCGTGTACGTCTCGCCGGTCTTCTTGTCCTTCACCTGGCGCACCACGAACTCGCCCTGATCGACGGCGGCGAACGCATCAGCGAGCGTCTTCACCTCGGTGTACGAGGACTGGTGGCAGGCGGCGATGAGCTGCTTCTTGAGGAGCGCGTCGACCTGGCCAGCAGTGGTGACGTCGGCGCGGCTGGTCGTGGTGACCTGGTCGAGGAAGTCGTGGAAGGTGCCGGCCGAGAGCGCGCTCGACTTTGCAGCGGCGGTCTTGAGCTCCTTCGCGAGCGTGACGGCGAGCTTGCCGGTCAAGCTCATCTTCTTCACCTCGCTCGGCGACAGGCCGTTGTTGTCGAGGTCGTACTTCGCGATCATGGTCGTCTTCGCGTACTGGACCGCGCGATCGACGTCCTTCGACGTCACCTGCGCGCCCGTCTTGAAGTCGCGGTGATCGATGAACTTGAAGAAGATGTCGGTGAGCTTCTTCTCGGTGCCGGTGAGGCCCTTGAGCGCGGCGGTCATCTCGGCGCGGCTGACCCGACCATCGGTGCCGCCAGCGTCCTTGATGCGGCTGGCAGCGAGGTCGAGGGCTCGGTTGACGTCGGTCTTGGCGATGCGTGACATGAGAACTCCGGGTTGGTGGGAAGAGAGGACTGTTGGTGAGACGGGCGAGGAGCGCAAGTCACGACGACGTCACTTCACGTCGCTTCCGGGCGGCACGTCGCCCGGGTTGATCAGCGACAGCGTCTTGCCGCTCCCCGACGCGAGCACCATGCCTCGCGACTCGATGCCCTTGAGGGCGCGTGGCTTCAAGTTGGTGACGACGACGACGTTGCGACCGACGAGCGACTCGGGGGCGAACGCCTCGGCGATGCCTGACACGATGGTGCGCGGCGCAGCTTCTCCAAGGTCGACCGTCAGCTTGAGCAGCTTGTCTGCCTTCTCGACCTTCTCGGCCGCCAGCACCTTGCCGGCCTTCATGGCCACCTTCGTGAAGTCGCCGAACTCGATCTCGGGCGCGGGGCCCGTTGGAGCGGGCGACTCCTTCTTCTTCTCGGGTGCCTTCGGCGGCGCGACCGGTTTCGGCGCCGCGTCCTCCGCAGCCTGCTCCTTCGCCCACGCGTCTTTGAGCGCCACGGTGCGGTTGAACACCATCGCGCCCGGCTTCGAGTCGGCGTCGACGCAGAAGTAGCCGAGCCGCTCGAACTGGAAGCGCGCGCCGACGGGCTCTTTCGCGAGCGACGGCTCGAGCTTCGCCTTCATCACTTCGAGCGACTTCGGGTTCAGGTCCTTCAAGAACGGGAACTCGATTCCGGGGATTTCCTTGTGGGCCTCACCAGGCGCCTCGGCCGAGAAGAGGCGATCGAACAGCCGCACCTCGGCGTCGACGGCGTGCGCGGCGCTGACCCAGTGAATGGTGCCCTTCACCTTGCGCCCGTCGGCCGCGTTGCCGCCCTTCGTGGCGGGATCGTAGGTACAGCGCAGCTCGGTGATCGCGCCGTCAGGCCCCTTCACCACCGACTCACACTTGAGGAAGTACGCACCGCGCAGCCGCACCTCTCGACCCGGC
Source organism: Myxococcaceae bacterium (assembly GCA_040400045.1). Taxonomy (GTDB): domain Bacteria; phylum Myxococcota; class Myxococcia; order Myxococcales; family Myxococcaceae; genus Xiheimicrobium. The sequence goes on along the minus strand of JBBAQZ010000023.1, from coordinate 44,353 downwards.
GCGAGTCGGAAGAACTTCTTCGACGGCTCCTCCATGAAGTCGTCCCGCTCGATGAAGAGCTCGCCCGAGAACGGCACCGTGCGAACGCCGGCCTGCTCGTCTTCGGGGTTGTTCTGCACCTCGACGTGCTCGACCTGTCCGGCGGGCCAGTTCGTCACCACGACCTTCAACGGGCTCACGACCGCCATGCGGCGCGGCGCGGTCGCGTTGAGGTGATCGCGCACCGCGTTCTCGAGCTTCAAGAGGTCGATGACGGTGTCATTCTTGGTGACGCCGATGTCTTCGCAGAACGTGCGCAGGGCCTGGCTCGTGTAGCCGCGGCGCCGCATGCCCGAGATCGTCGGCATGCGCGGGTCGTCCCACCCCGACACGTACTTCTCCTTCACGAGGTGCAGCAGGTTGCGCTTGCTCAGCACCGTGTACGTGAGCCGCAGCTTCGCGAACTCGATCTGCTGCGGGTGGTGAATGCCGAGCTCGTTCAGGAACCAGTCGTAGAGCGGCCGGTGAGCCTCGAACTCCAGCGTGCAGATCGAGTGCGTGATGCCTTCGAGCGAGTCCTCGAGGCCGTGCGCCCAGTCATAGGAGGGGTAGATGCACCACGCGTCGCCCTGGCGGTGATGGTGCGCCTTCACGATGCGGTACATCACCGGGTCGCGCAGGTTGATGTTGCCCGACGACATGTCGATCTTCGCGCGCAGCGTGTGGGTGCCCGGCGCGAACTCGCCCTTCTTCATGCGGCGGAACAGGTCGAGGTTCTCGTCGGGGGAGCGCTCACGGAACGGGCTGTTCTTGCCGGGCTCCGTCAACGTGCCGCGGTACTCACGCATCTGCTCGGCGTTGAGATCGCAGACGAACGCCTTGCCCTTCTTCACCAGCGCCTCGGCCCACTCGTACATCTTCCCGAAGTAGTCCGACGCGTAGAAGAGCCGGTCTTCGAAGTCGCCGCCGAGCCACTTCACGTCGTCGATGATGCTGTCGACGTACTCCTGCTCTTCCTTCGCCGGGTTGGTGTCGTCGAAGCGCAGGTTGAACTTGCCGCCGTACCGCTTCGCGAGGCTCGAGTTCAGAATGATGCTCTTCGCGTGGCCGACGTGCAGGTAGCCGTTGGGCTCGGGAGGGAAGCGCGTCTGCACGCGGCCGCCCCACTTGTTGGAGGCCTTGTCGGCCTCGATGATCTCTTCGATGAAATGGAGCGAACGCGGCTCACTCATGGTGTGGGCACCCTACCCATGGAGCGCACCTGCACGAACGATTTTCCCGTGGCATTCACGAAAGACGCGGCTCGACGCGCGCGGCTGACCGTGGCTGGAGCCGCGATTCCGTGCGAAGCCGGGCATGCATGAAGAATCCGACTGCGTCCGATTCGCTGGCTCGATGGATGGTGCTCCTGGTGCTGGGCTCGCTTCCTGCGGTGGCCCAACCAGCCGTCGACGAGGCGACCGCGGCCCGCTTCGCGAAGCTCGCGCTCGACTGCGTTCACAAGGAGTACCCGAACAAGCTCTCGCACGTGCTGAACGGTCCGGCCGACGCGAAGGTGCCGTCGAAGCTCACGCCGGCGTTCTACGGCTGCTTCGACTGGCACTCCTCGGTGCACGGGCACTGGCTGCTCGCGCGGCTGGCGCGCATGTTCCCGAAGGCACCGTTCACGGCCGCGGCGATGAAGGCGCTCGAGAAGAGCCTGTCGACGAAGAACCTCGCCGCCGAGCTGGCGTACTTCGAGACGGCAGGACGGGTGGGCTTCGAGCGGCCGTATGGGCTGGCGTGGTTGCTCCAGCTCGCGGCCGAGCTGAGGGAGTGGCAGTCACCGGAGGCGGAGCGCTGGTCGAAGAACCTCGCGCCGCTCGAGACGGCCGCGGCCAATCGATTGAAGGCCTGGCTCCCGAAGCTGTCGCGGCCGATTCGCATCGGAGAACACGATCAGACCGCGTTCGCGTTTGGCCTGATGCTCGACTGGGCGCGCGTGGCGAACGACACGGCGATGAGCGAGCTGCTGAGGCAGCGCATCGACACGTACTACTCGTCCGACACGGCGTGCCCCCTCGCGTACGAGCCCGGTGGTCAGGACTTCTTGTCGCCATGTCTCGCCGAGGCTGACCTGATGCGGCGCGTGAAGTCGAAGGACGCGTTCGCGACGTGGCTGCGTGCGTTCCTGCCCACGATTCCCGAGAAGGCCGGGCCGTGGCTGTCACCGGAGGTCGTCACCGATCGATCGGACCCCAAGCTCGCCCACCTCGATGGGTTGAACTTGAGCCGCGCGTGGATGCTCGACGGCATCGTGAGCGCGTTGCCAGAGAAGGACCCGCGACGGGCGACGCTCGAGGCCACCGCCGCGGCCCACCGGGAGGCCGGCCTCGCGTCAGTGACGGGCGAGCACTACGAGGGTGGCCATTGGCTCGGGAGCTTCGCGACGTACCTGGTGAGCCGACGAGGGTTGCCAGAGGTCCAGTGAGTCCGGCCCGGTCGAAGAAGCACTTGCGTTTGTCAATCACGTAGGGTCCGTCGGACGAATCGGAGGCCGTTCATGAAGTCAGACATCTCGTGTCGTCGGGCGCTCGGCGTGTTCGCGTCACTCATCGCGGGAGCTGTCGCCGCAGCACCGCCTGACATGGCGGTGTCGTTCGGGTTCGAGCCGCGAGTCGGCACCTTCGCGGGGCTGGACGAGCGCCTGCGCGCGTATGGGTTCGCGCCGGTCGCCTCGCCTGTGATGCCGACGTGGGGCCTCCGCGGGCGGGCGTTCTTCGCTGGCGGCTTCTTTGGCGCGCTCACAATGACGGCAGGGGTTCGTGTGACGCCCGGCCCCGCGATCCCGACGACGCTGTCGCTCACCGAGACCACCGCCGGCGTCGGCTACCACACCTCGTGGGGCCTCTTCGTGTCGCTCGAGGCAGGGTTCTCGGCGCTGACCCAGAGCGTCAGCAGCACCCGAGAAGGCGGCGCGTTGGTGTACCTCGGCCCCGTCGTGGCGCCTCGCGTCGGGTGGCTTCGTCAATTCTTCGAGCCCTTTGGTTGGTTCATCGCGGCGTCGATTGGCGGCAACGTGCACGTCCCCATCGGGCGGGCGCACACCAACCCATTGTGGGAAGAGCCCTTCACGCGGAGCACCATCACCTCGTTCACGCTGACGATCGAGTCCGGGCTCGGCTACCGGAGTCTTCGATGAGAGCGCTCCTTGCGGCGTCGGTGTGCATCGCGGTGTCCTGCGCCAAGCCGTGCGAGCCAGAGCCTGCAGGCGAAGTCGGCGCGCTGACGGAGTGGGAGCGACAGTTCCTCGAGCGCCGCGCCCTCCCGGCCTCTCCCGCGTCAGCCTTTGTCGAAGCCGAAGACGGGCTCAGGCTCGCGTACTCCGAGTGGGTGCCGACGGGCTGGGCGCCGGGACAGCCCGTGGTGCTCTTCGTTCATGGCTCTTCGGCACGCGGTGGCCTCTACTCAGCCCTTGGCCAGGGCCTCGCCGATGCTGGCGTGCTGACCCGGCTGATCGACTTGCGCGGCCACGGTTCGAGTCGCTGCCCCGCCCCTGGCGCCTGCGACCCAACGGCGGAACCCGACTACGCCGAGCGCGATGACACCTGGCCGGGCCGCCCGGGTGACGCTGCCGACTCCAATCAACTCACGCGCGATCTCCAGCGCCACCTCTTTGCGATGCAGGCGCGCGCTCCCGGTTCGCCGGTGACGTTGGCCGGACACAGCTCGGGCGCAGGTCTGGTGGCCCGCTTCATCGAGTCTGCAGGCATGGCCCAGCTCGCCGGGGCCGCGCTGCTCGCGCCGTTCCACCACAGCGAGCAGCCCCAGAACGCGCTCGACGCCTGGGAATGCGGGCGCGTGGTGGGCACGACATACGCGCGCGTCGATCTCGGCGCCCTTGGAGCTGCACGACGGGGTCGCCCACATCGGTACGTGCTTCGGCTCGAGAAGGAGCCCAGCCTCTCCGACGCGCGCGACACGCTGCGCTACACGTACACCATGATGACCGGGCTCGCGGTCGCCGACCCCAACGGCTTTCACCGGGCGTTCACGGGCAGCACGCTCTGGGTTGCGGGAGATCGTGACGCGCTGCTCGATCTCGAGGCCTCTCGGGCCGAGTACGCGCGCCTTCCGGGCGGCGCCGGATTCGTCGTCGTGCGAGACACCAGCCACGTGGGCGTCAGCTGGTCGACGGGTGTGGCGCGTCGCCTGGCCAGCTTCGCAAAGGACCCGTCGGCGCCTGGCCCCGAGCGCATCGAGCCCTGAGCGTCAGCGCCTCGAGGGGGCGGGCTCGCCGCTCAGCCGTCATGCTCGCGCGCTCGGGCCATCAGCAGCTCCTTGTGCCGCGCGCCGATCGGGTTGCCGTCGAGCACCAGGCGCGCACGGTCGAGGGTCTTCGCCGAAACCAGGGCTTCGGCGCCGGTCTGGTTGATCCGATTCGACGCGAGCCACAGCGATTCGAGCGAGGCCAGGTGCGGGCTGCGCGCGAGCATGATCGCGCCATCGTTGCCGATGCGATTGGACGACAACGACAGGCGGGTGAGGCGCTTGAACCGAACGTGCGCGAGCAGCTCGGCGCCTTCGGGCCCCAATTCGTTGTCCGACAGCGAGAGCCTCGAGAGCCCGGCGAACCACCGCGCCTTCGTCAGGGCTTCGACCCCCTTCGAGGTGAGCGCGTCGGAGGTCAGCGAGAACCCGGTCAACGAGGGAAAGGCGTCGCTCGCGGCGAGCTGCGCGGCGCCCTCGTCTCCCAGCACCTGGCCCGTGAAGCCGAGCGAGGTGAGCCCGCGGAGCTTCCGAGTGGACGCCAGCGTCGCGACGCCTTCCCGACCAAGTGGAACGAGCGCCCCCTTCATGGACCGGAACTCGAGCGATCGAACCGTCGCCAGCCACGGCCACGCCAGCACCCGCGCGACATCCACTCTCCTGCGACTGGAGAAGACGAGCGCACGCACCGGCTCGTTCGCCAGCGTGGCCTGGGCCGCGTCGAGCGAGTCGACGTCGAGCACCGTCACTGCGTCGAGGAAACCGCGCTCGAAAGACGCAGTGACGACGTCGGCGGCAAGCGGCCCCAGCCAGGTGGCCCCGTATTGCGACCACAGGCTCACCTGCCGGGCCTCGAGCTCGAGACGACGTGGCTGATCGAGGTCTGGTCGCGTGAGCTCGCACTGCACGGCGATGAACTCCCCCCGCGGGTCGCCCTGCTCCATCAACCAGTCGGCGTAGACCTGTCTGGGACCGTCATCGCCCGGAGCCAGCCTGATCGCGTCGAGCAGCGAGCGCGCGCTCGCCGGCTGCTTCTCGAACGCAATGCGCCGGCGATCGGGCGCGCGCCGGTTCGCCCACTGCTCGCAGCGCACCGCGTTCGCCTGAGGAACCCACGCGTCCCACCCGCGGAGATCGGCGAACGCCCGATCCGGTGAGACGAGCCCGGTCCTCGCCGTGGCCACGCCGACGACGACCCCGGTGTCGGTCGCGACGCAGAGGCACAGCGAGGTGTGCTGACGGCCATCTTCGACGTCGCCGCCGTGCTGGACGACGAACGGAAGGCCCTCCACGCCAACCGCTCCGACGGCCTGCTTCACCTGCGTGGCGCTCAGCGTGCGTGCGGTGCGTCTGCCGTTCACCTCACGAAGTCGCGCGTCCAGCCACGCATCGTCGTCTCTCGTCCACACACAGCGCCTGCCGTCGCTCACGGGCGTTGGCCAGACAGCGCGCGCCGAGTCGCGGCGACCGCCTGCGTCGCCGCCTCGCGCACGTCCGCGGCCTGTCGCGCGTCTTGCGCCAGCGTCTGGAGCAGCGGCACGACCTGCAGCCCGCTCACCTTCGCCAGCGCGCTCGCGAGGAGCTTTCGATCGTCGTTGAAGCGACCGCGGCTCATCAGCGGCGGCTTCTCGAGGACCACCTTCTGGAGCGCCTGAATGCCCGAGGGTTCGCCGCGAAGCGCGACGGCTTCGAACACCGCGGCCCGCTCGGGGCCGGGTCTGTCCGAGAACTGCGGGTGGGTCAGGACCTCGAGCAGCACCTGGTTCGCCTCGCGCACCTGCGTTCTCGCGAGCGCATCGATGACGGCCAACCTCAGCTGTGGCGCCGGGTCCCTGAGCGTCTTCGAGAGGAAGGCCATCGCGTCACCTGAGCCGAGGCGGGCCACCGCGTCCAGCATGCGCGCACGGGAACGCCCCTGCGCCCTGGGCCAGAGCTCGTGGACGACCGCCATCGTCTGGTGCTCGCGAGCCCGCGCCAGCACCGCGACCAACTCGACCGCGCGGGCTTCGCCAGCCTCTTTCGCCATCGAGACGAACGGCGCCGGATCGGTTCGGGCCAGGACGGCGAAGGCGTCGAAGAGCGCCGCTTGACTCACTTCGTTCGTCACGAGATCGAGCAGGCGAAGCATCGACCCCACCTGGCCCGGCTCGAGCAACGACAGCAGCCGCGCGAACTCGCGGAGATCTCTCGGCGGCCCGTCGTTGAGCACCTGCGCGAGCAGGGCGACGCACTCGTCATCCGCGAGATGGGCGACCAGATCGCGGGCGAGGCTGACCTCGAGCACGTCATCCTGGCCGCCGATGGCCTTCAGCGTGCGAATGAAGCCATTCAACGTGCCCAGCTCGTCCTGCATCAAGAGCGTGTCGATGACGGGCAACAGCAACGGCAAGATGCGGTCGCGCGAATCGAGGCCGGTCGCCACGAGCGATTGCATGAGCACCGCCAACGGCTTCCACACCTCATCTCCACTCTCGAGGAGCTTCTTCACCGCACCGGGTTGTGGCGTCCACCCGACCAGCGCGTGTTCGCTGCCCGGAAAGAGCCCCTGGGCGGGCACCTGCGCGAAGTCCTGAAAGGAGCGTTCGAGCGCCGCGACCGACATTCCGTCGAGGCGCAACCGGAGCGTGCCTCGCATCACCTTCGCGATCTGCTCGGCCGTCGCGGGTGCGTGTCCCGGCCGGGGCGCTCGCAACCCCCACCACGTCATCGAGGTGAAGACGATGCGGGTCGGCACCGACGGCGCCAGCATCGGCAGCTCGCCGCGCCCGAGCGACTCGTCGAGCCCGCGGCTGAGCTCGCTCGACAGCTCGTACCCCAGGACCATGCGCCGCCACACCGCCGGCCCCGACTCGGCTTCCGCCAGGGCAGAGCGGATCACGCTCACCGGCGTCTGTCGCAACAGGCTGCGCTCGTCGGCGCTGAGCTGCTCAGGGGTGGTCAGGGCGAGCGGGTGAACCTGAATCATGCCAACCGAGGTCGAGACGGCCAGGTGCGCGACGTCGCGCAGGCGCCCGGGCGGAAGTCCGAGATCGAGCGCCATGGCGGTCGCGGTGAACGCCGCGTTGGCCGCCTGCGCGGCGAGGCTCTCGATGCCGTCGAATTGGCCGGTCACGCCGAGCAGCCGCCGGCCGGGCCGCTGCGCTTCGGCCACGACGACGTCAGCGAGCTGCAGCGCCCCGAAGGTGTCGAACGACCTACCTCGCGAGGCGGCCTCGATGAACACGGCGATTCCGGACACGACCCGTTTCCAGGCCTCGAGCGGGTTGGCCGCCCGCGCGATGCCCTTGCCTGCATCAGGCCGGAAGACAATGCGCAGCGAGGTGAGGGCGTCGAGCCCCGCCGGCTGCCCGGTGCGAAGGAAGCGAAGCAGCAGCTCGACGTCAGCAGTGGTGGGTGCCCGATGGAGCACCAGCCCCGCGAGGCCACGAATCGTGAAGAGGCGGGCGAGCTCAGCGCCGAAGTCGCCATCTCCCAGGGCAGGCTCGATGCGCTCACCGTTCACTGTCAGGCCCGCCTCGACGACCGCCAGGGTGATGGGGCCGCGCGCGCGGCACAGCTCTGCCAGCGAGCGCTCGAGCAGCCGCGCCAGGCGCTCGAGGGTGATGTGCCCGGTGTCGAAGAACGGGGCGAGGCGCGCGGCCCACGACAGCACCGTCAGCGCTCGCAGATCCGGCGAGGTCTGTCCCTTGAGCTGCAGCAGGAGTCGACCCGGCCGCGGACGACTGACCGGCCGCTCCAGCACGTCGGTCGGCGGTTCGCCGAGGCCCGAATCGAACGTGCGCACCTCGTCGACGAACTCGAGCATCGCCTCGGGCGAAAGCGATGGCCCAGCTGGTGTCTGAGCCGCCGGGCCCAGCTCGGCAGGGCCACCTTCGACCGTCGCGCGAAGGGCGCGTTCGAGGGCGTCGGCGTTCTCGAAGCGCGCAGCCGGATCTTTCGCCAGACACCGCAGCACGATCGCTTCCAGGTCCTCGGGGACGCTGGGGGCAAAGAGCCGCACCGAGGGCGGTGGCGTGTGCATGTGCGCGTAGATGACCCGCGGCAGCTCCGGCCCCTCGAAGGGCATCACGCCGGCGAGCATGCGGAAGAGCAACACTCCGAACGCATAGAGATCGGCGCGGTGGTCGACGATGAGCCCGGCGATCTGCTCGGGCGCGCAATACATCGCCGTGCCGACGAGCATGCCTGAGCTGGTGAGCTGGCTCAGCTGCTCCAGCCCGCGCGCAATGCCGAAGTCGATCAGCACCAGGCGCTCGGCGTCGGTGTCTGCGGCGACGAGCACGCAGTTATCGGCCTTCACGTCGCGGTGGAGGATCTTCCTCGAGTGCACGAAGCCGAGGGCCGAGCAGAGGTGACGAGCGAGCCCGACGGCGCGTTCCCATTCCAGACGAGGGTGCACCAGCAGGTGGTCCTTCAGCGCGACCCCCTCGAGGTGCTCCATGACCAGGAACAACCCGTGTTGGTCTTCGCCGCCGTCGAGGGCGCGCACGATGTTGGGGTGCTGCAGCGTCAACGCGGTGGTGATCTCCCGAGCGAACCGGGCGCGGTTCACCCTGTCGGCGTCAGTCCCCTTGAAGCGCAGCCGCTTGACGGCCACGGGCTCATTCGTCTCGAGATCGAGCGCCCGGTACACCTCTCCCATGCCGCCCTGCCCGAGCAACGTCTCGAGGCGGTAGCGCTGCGCAACGAGCTGGTGAGCGTCGGAGTCGGACGGCACGAGAGGCTGGAGAAGACCACGCTTGCCCGCCGCGATGAAACGCTTTCAAGGTGTGAAGAAGCCGGCGTTGACCCCCGGAGCCACCTTGCCCTGGCTCGCGCGAATGGCCGACTTCGAGACGAGCTGGAACGTCTTGCGCAGCCCCGACGGCCTGGCGTCGCGCTGCACGTGGACACAGCCGGCGGGGACGCCCATCGCCGCGGCGATCAGCTCGAACTGGGTGTCCTTGCCGACGCCGACGAAGGCGAGCGTGAACAGCTCGCTGGCCAGCAGATCCTTCGACAGCTTCGCGCAGGTGGGGCTGGTGCGGGTGCTGCCGACGTCTTCGCCATCGGTCACCACGACGACCACGCTGCGAGTGGGCGTGCCACCATCACGGAGGCGCTGGGCGTAGGCGACGTTGGCGGTGAGCGCGTCGCACCAGGTGTCGTAGAGGCGGGTCGCTCCTCCGGCGCGGTAGTTCTTCGTGTCGAGCCGGGTGGCGTCTTCCACCGGCACGTACGAGTGCAGCACCTTCTGATCACCGTTGAAGGTCCACAGCGCGAGGAGCACCGAGTCCTTCTCTTTCGCGCCGCCGAACGCGTCGAGCAGTGCGTTCTGACCATCACGCACGGCCTGCTCGAGCCCGCGATCGCCGATGGAGCCGCTCGCGTCGACGAGCAGCGTCACCAGCGTCACGTCACTCGCGGTGATGTCTTCGAGCGCTTTGCCTGCGGCGCCGGCGAGCACCATCGCGCCGAGGTTGCCGGTGATGAGGCTCGAGGTCTGCGCGCTCATGACGCCGGTCGCGACCGCGCTGGTGAGGTTCTTCGTCACGTCATCGTCGTTGCTGGACATGGAGGTCTCCTGCCCGACTGAAGCGTCGGTTGGGTGAAGGGTGGGACTGATGGGGTTGTCAGCGGGTCAGCCGGGAATCAGATCGTCACGACATCAGAGGTCTTCACGACCTTCATGCCGGCCTTCTTCCACTTCTCGAGCGCCTCGGTGGCGATGCGCGGGAAGTCGAGGTGCGCGGGCAGCGGCGAGAGGGGCGGCGCCGGCACCGGGCTCATCGCGTCTTCGAGGATCCAGATCTTCTCGGCGAGCTTCGGGTCCGACTGCATCACGTGCTCCTGGATGTCGTTGAGCGTCGAGAGCACGCAGTGGCTCTTCGCCTGGCCGAACACGTAGACGCGGTCGTATTCCATCAGCATCTTGAAGAAGGGCGTGTTGAACGAGCCGACGACCTGGCCGCCGAGCTCGGTCACCTCGGGCGACATGACGGAGTAGTTCTCGGTCATCGCGTGCGTGCCCTTCGTCTCGAAGTGCGTCTGGTGTTTGCGCGCGGCGGCGTGGAAGAGCGCGGCTTCCATCATCGACGGCACCAGCGCGTGCGAGAGGCCGCCGAGCAGCGTGTGGTACGGCCACACGGTGAGCACGTACTTGCCGCTCGCCTCGAGGCGCTTGACATACTCGAGCGATTCCTTCGGGTGAGCGACGGCCGTCCATTTTCCGGAGCGCACCTCTTCGTGGAAGATCGGCGTCAGCGGCGCGGGGTGTTTGCCCTTCGCGTCGACCCACCACGCGGGGTGGAAGATCTGGAACATGCGGTGGGTGTCCATCGAGAAGAAGAGCGACGTCACCTTGTCGAGGTTCCGGTACAGCCACTCGACCGTGCGCTGGGTGTCTTCGACGGCGCCGGGCACGAAGAGCGACGCGCCTGGCGTGCAGAAGCCGACCTGCACGTCGATGCCGAACGCCGCGATGCGGAACTTGTCGGCGCCCGAGGGCTTGACGCCGTGCTTCAGCGCGTACGCTTCACCTGTGTCAGCGACGAGGCCGGCGCGCTCCATGAACAGCTGGGGAACCTGCTTCGACTCGTAGAAATCGGGCAACGGCAACATGGGTCCTCCTTCGCGACTGCGTTCACGACAACGACAGCTGCACCAGGTCCTTCGACGTGACGACGACGAGGCTCCCGTCCGACTGGGGGAGCAGCTCGTCTTGAGCGCTCACGAACGGCTGGGTGTCGGCGAAGCACGCGGCCTCGACGAGCACGCCTGAGTCGAGCTTCATGGCGAGCAGGCCATCGTCAGAGCCGATGACGACGCGGCCTCCGAGCAGCGCAGCATGACCGCTGCGGCCCCCGACGCTCGTTGCGACCACCGCGCCGTCTTCCGAGATGAGCCATCGATGGACGACGTCTTTGCCGTTCACTTCGGCAGTGACGCTCAGCAGGCCGTAGCGCGCGTCGAACACCGCGTCGGCCGACACCACCCTGCCCGTCCACCGGATGCCAGAGAGCTGCTTCACGCCGGCGCGACCGCTCCGCAGCAGGAACGCCACCGTGACGCCGCCCGCCCGATAGAAGCCCAGGCCGAGGCGCTCGCCCGTCCACAGCCAGGTCTGACCTTCGAGGACCTGACCGACGCGGGTGCCAGTACCCTGCTCGATCAGCCACTCGTTTTCGGTGCGGTACGTGACGGCGGTCGCGCTGGCGAAGGTCGGCTCCGAGGACCGCACACCCGTCTGCGCACGCTCGACGAGCTGGCCGTTGGCATGACGCTCCATCGCGCCGCGTGACGACACCACCCAGGTCGAGGCGCCGGCGAGCCCGATGCGCTCCTGAGGAAGCAAGGGCCGGTTCAGCACCACCGCGCCGTCTTCCCGGCGCACCACGCCCTGCTCTTCGAAGACGTACCTGACCCCGCCCTGCATCGACGCGGCGAGCACCCGCCCGCTCGTCTCGAACAGGATCTTCGCGGTGCAGCGGCCCTTCACGCGGACGGCAGGCTTCGTCGCGAGCGGCCCCAGCGCGTGACACACGGGGCACAGCGGACGCGCATGCGTGACGCCGCACGAGCACGTCGACCACGACTGCTGGAGCACCGGCTTCGTCGGCGCCTCGCGAACGTCCTTCTCGAACGTCTGCGAGAACCAGTGCAGCGCGTCGTCGGACAACGTCTTCCAGGAGGCCGCGACGCGCGGGAGCACCACGTCGTCCTTCATCACCGGGTGCCGCGCCTCGGCGCGCCGGAGCATCGTGTTCCACTTCGCGTGCGTTCCACCGAACGGGTGCACGTAGAGCAGCGACGAGAACAGCATCACCGCGAAGGCGTACCAGTCGGTGCCCTCGTCGAAGCGCGAGCCCTTCGAGAGATCGACCCCGTACAGGCGAGGATCGAGGAACCGCTCGTGGCCAACGGCGCAGGCCAGCCCCGAGAACTGCATCGAGTCGGCGTCGATGAGGAACACCCGCTGCGAGGCCGGCTGCACGAGCACGTTCCCGTCGTTGAGATCGCCGACGATCACTTTTCGGGCATGGAGCGACCGCAGGGTCTGCGCCAGCTCGCGGAACATCGTCATCACCACGTCGTTCGAGATCGCGTTCTCACGGAACTTGCGCTGCGCCAGTCGGCCTGCGTCGTCGACGTCGACCAGCGCCTGCATCACGAAGCCGATGACGTCACCGCGCTGATCCGTCACCAACTCCAGCGGGCCGAGCACGTTCGCGGGCAGCCCCGTCGGAAAGAACGCCAGCTTCTCGAGCTTCACCGCCCGCACCCGCGACTCCGGAGCGTTCGCGGGATCGACGGGATGGAAGACCTTCACCGCGCGATCCTTCCAGCGAAAGACGCGCGCCTCGCCGCCTTCCCCGAGCAGGTCGCTGTCCTGCAGGCGCACGCGCGTGCTGGCGACGAAGACGTCCATGGCTACTGCTCCCGCGTGTCGAGGACGGCGAGGGTGGTGTCGTCGGTGAAGCGCTCGGTTTCGTTGAGCACGTTGAGGCGGCGCTGCAGGTGCACGGGGTTGGTCCAGACGAGAGGCTCGTCGAGCAGCGCGCGGAGCCCGTCGGGAGTGCGTGAGAGCCAGCCATCGACGCCATCGGTCGCGAGCGCCACGCGACGGGCGGGCCCCAGGTGATGCAGCCGCGCGGGAACGGTCTTCCCGGTCAGCCGGTAGCCCACGTACGCCGGCGCGTTGTCGTCCCCTGAGTCGAGGCGGGCCAACTGACCATCGACGAAGAATGCGCCATCGCCCGAGCCGAACACCACGCACTCGGAGCCGCGTTGAACTGCACAGAGCACCGTGAACAACCCGTACTGCTCGAGCACCGCCGTCGCGTCGTCGACCTCGACCGAGCGAACGAGTCGGTCCAGCCACGCAGAGAGGTGCTCCATCGAGACGGCCGGGAGGTCAGCCAGCGCGACGTGATCGAGCGCCAGGGTCATCATGGTCAGGGCACGTGCTCCGAGTCGCGCGCCGACCTCCGAGTACGGCTGGCTCGAGCAGCCGTCCGTCACCACCGCCACGGACGTCTCGCCGCGTGAGCTGACGAAGACGCCGTCCTGGTTGTTGCGGCCCAGTCGCACGTGCTCTCGCCCGATGAGCGTCGCGGTGCGGGTGGTGGTGTGGTGACGAGCGCTCATCCAAACGCCTCTTTCTTCAAGCGGGTGACGAGGGCCGCGGTGGCCGGAGAGTGGGCGAGGCGCAGGTCCTCCGCGCGAGTGGACTTCGCCTCGACCAGGGCAGGCGACGACGATGCCGGACTTCCGGTGAGCAGCTCGTAGCCCTCGGCCACGGCCTCACCTTCCTGGGCGACGACGCCGAATGGGCCGCTGGCCCCCGCGCGACGCCGCCACAGCACCGGCTTTCCGGGAACGCTCTGCTTGCCGCTGCCCGCCTCGTTCCCGAACTTCATGCACGGGCGCTTGCCCGTCTGCGTGAGCTTGTAGACCGCCGACACGCGATCTCTCGTCAGGGGAGAGCCCGCGGTCTGCGCGACGATGAAGCCGCCGTAGCCGTACACGTGCTCTTCCGGCTTCCAGCCAACCTCCTCGCGGAGCTCCTCGAAGCGCCGGGTCAGCGCCGTGTCGAAGCTGTCCTCGAGGATCTGCACGGGCCGGATGCCCAGCTCGAGCGCGAGCTTCGCCGCGAAGCGGTACTGCGCTTCCTTGTCGCCTGAGTCGTACCGAATGGAGTCGTGCTTCCCGCCGCGCTCCTTGATGATCTCGAAGGCCGCTGGAATGCCGCTCTTGATGGTGTCGAAGGTGTCGAGGAGGAAGCTCGAGCGGTTGGCCCGACGCTCGACCATCGCGCGGAACGCCGCCTCGTCGGACCCGAAGCGCTGCACGTGCTCATGGCCCATCGTGCCCACGGGGATGAGGCCCTTCACGCGCGCGCCGTACACGTCACTGGTGCGGGTGAGCCCCGCCGCCTTGCAGCCCTCGAGCGCCAACAGATGCTGCTCGACGCAGGTGGCAGCGCGCAGCCCGACTTCGAAGAGCCGGTCGGCGCTCCCCGTCACCTCGGCCAGCTCCTTCACCCTCGCCGTGACGCGCGCGACGTAGGCCTCGGACGCGACCGTGATCTGCGGAGCCTTCACGCCCACGGCGTCGAGCGTCTCGAGGACGATTCGTTTCTGCGCCTCACACGTGACGGTGCCGACCGACGCCGCCAGCTCGTCCGGCCTGAGCAGCGCCACCGTCGCCACCTGCACGCGGTAGCTCCACATCAACACCAGCGGCTCGAGCCACGAAACGACGGCGGATGGGCCGGTGATGCAGCAGATGGGCTCGCGATCGTGAAAGACGGCGTTCTTCGGCAACGCGCTGATCCGCACCTGGCTGGCGAGCGCGATCGCCGCCTTGAACCCCGCGCTCATCTCGTAGTCGTGCTTCGCCAGGAACTCCCAGTCGCCGGCCTCGGCCACCGGCAACACCGCGCGCACCAACTGCTCGACATCGAACGGGAGCACCTGCAGCCCGCCCTTGCGGTGCGACGCGTAGAACGTCTCTTCCCGCAGCGGCCACCCCGCCTCCGCCATCGAGAACTTGTAGCCGTCCGTCACCAGCAACCCAGCCATGGCTGACCTCACGAGAGAGTTATAAAGACAATTTAAAAAGTCGTCAAGACTCTATCAATGCAGAAACCCCTACTCCATAATTATCCAACAATAACAAAATGTTGACGTGTCGTGTGAAGTCCTCCGTGCTGTCGCGATCTGTCCGAGACAAATCAATTAGATTTGATTTATCGCACGTAAGCATTTCTGCGCACTGTTTCTGGCCTTGAAACAGTCTGAATTCAAAGGTGATTGAGCACCGATCGTAACGACACCTGACTTGTATGGAGCGGCCGGTCGCAACGGCCGGATCCGCTGGTGCGATGATGTAGGCACAAGGCGACGCGGTGGCGCACCACCCAAGGGGAGAACGTCATGAACAAGGAACTGAGCATCGAGGCGCTGTACGGGAAATACGGACCGACGATCTACGCGCGGTGCCGTCGCGTGCTGCGCGATCCCGTCGCCGCCGAAGACGCGACACAGGACATCTTCGTGAAGCTCATGCGCCACATCGAAGCGGCGCCCAGTGAAGCCGCGGTGCTGCCGTGGATCCACCGCATCGTGACGAACCATTGCCTCAACGTCATTCGCGACTCGAAGCGCCGTGCGACCCCGGTCGAAGAGCTGCCGGAGCAGGTCGACGACGAGTTCGAGGACAGCGTGGTGTCGAAGAACTTCGCGCAGAAGGTGCTCGAGTCGGCGCCCGAAGCCATCAAGGCCCCGGCCACGCTGTACCACGGCAAGGGCATGGAGCAGTCGAAGGTCGCCGAGACGCTCGGCTGTTCACGCCGCACCGTGCTGTACCGCCTCTCGGAGTTCACGCGCCGCGCGATGAAGATGCACGCTGCCGCCGAAGCCGGGCTGGCCTGAACCGAAGCGGTCTGACTCACCCGGAACGCCGTGGCGCTCCCCTCCGCCACGGCGTTCTTCTTTTTGTCGATGACGTGTACGACAGTGTTTCGAATGAGAAGACTGCTCGCGCTCGAGCTGCACTTCAGCCCGGTCTGGTTCGGCGCCGTCGGCGGGCCATGGTTTCACTTCCACCACGGTGACGTCGTTCACGCCCACCACGCCGGCGAGTTGGCCGCGCGCTTCGGTCGGTCCGGAGTGGTGTGCTGAAGGCAGTCCCTGCCACCGTCGTGCTGCTCGCCGCCTGCTCGCAGGTGACGGCTCCCGTGACGCCAAGACCGCCCGCTGCGGCCCGGGCTGACGTGACGCTGCGGGACGTCACCGTTCGGCAGTACCGAGGCAGCGAGTTGCGCATGGTGGCGACCTCGCCCAGGCTCGAGCTCGCGCGCGACTCCAACGACTTCACCGCGGTGGACGCAGGCGTGCTGCTGAAGCGCACGGGCGTGACGGTGCTCGCGCAGCAGGTCATCGGCAACAGCGCGACGCAAGACGCGACCGGCTCGGGCGGAGTGCTCTTTCTCGGCAACGACGGCACGGTCGGCCGGACCCCAAGGGCGACCTACCAGCGGGCCCTCTCGACCGAAGGTGGTGCGTTCTCGGACGCGGGCGTCACCGTCGAACACCCCCGCTTCTGGCTCGAGGCGACCGGCTTCTTCGCCGACCTGTCGGACCAGCGCGTGTTGTTCGATCGCCCCGTCACCCGCACGAAGGAGTGAGCCTTCATGGCGCAGCAGTCGCAGCAGGAAGACTGCCCCGAACGAAACGAGCCTGAGGAATGCGAGGGCCCGGGTCGACGGCAGGAAGTCGGTGTAAGGAGGCCCACGTGTCGATGCTCCTCGCGCTGACCCTCGCTGCCGCGCCCGACGCGGGTGTCCTTCTCTCCCGCCCCGTCCAGGTGAGCGCCGACAAGCTCGAGGTGCTCAACAAAGACCAACGCGCCATCTACTCCGGGCACGCGAAGGCGATTCGCGACACCATGACGCTGACCTGCGAGCGGATCATCGTGGAGTACGGCGCCGATCGAGAGATCAGCCGCATCCTCGCGCGAGGAAACGTCGAGGCCGTCGACGGTGATCGCTGGGGCCGCGGCGACGAAGCCGACTACGACAACCGCACCGGCACGCTCGTGATGCGCGGCAAACCGCAGGCGCGTCAGGGCAAACGCGAGGTGATGGGCGAGCTCGTCACCTTCGTCACCGGCACCGAGCGCACCGTCGTCGAGAAGGCGCGGACCCGAGTCGATGAAGAGAAGGGCTTCTCGCGAGACGGCGGCGTGGGGTCGGGCCCTCAGCGCATCACCATCGACGCCGACCAGCTCATCCTCGACGAGCAGAAGAACCTGGCCGTGTGGAAGGGCCACGTGGTCGCCAAGCGCAGCGCCACCACCATCACCTCGCCCGAGCTGACCGCCGTCTACGACGATCAGGGCGACATCACGAAGGTGCAGGCCCGCCGAGGCGTCGAGGCCATCGAGAAGGACCGCTGGGCCAGGGGCCAACGCGGCGACTACGACGTCCAGACCGGCGTCCTCGTCGTCACCGGACAGCCGCAGGCGAAGCAGGGCAGCAACCGCATGAAGGGCTCGAAGGTGACCTTCTTCACCGGCTCGGACTTCATCGAAGTCGAGAACGCCACCACCGTCATCGAGGTGGAGTCGAAGCGCCCGCCGAAGCGGTAGTCGAGGTTTCGGTGGCGGGTCCCGTCACCTGACGGTCTACTGTCGGCCATGCGCGTTCTCGTCGGGCTGCTCGTGCCTCGGCGAAGCGCTCGCCAACAAGGTGTCCTTGCGACGGCACGAATGGTTCGAGCGACGAATCCTCGACGATCGCTTCTTCCTCACGCCGACCGCCACCACCATGGAGGCCGGCAGCTTCGCGATCACCAACGACGAAGTGCTGTTGTTCCGGGTGGGCTGGGGCATCCACCGGCGCGTGCAGCTCAACTTCATGCTCGGAGGCTTCGGCGTTCCTTTCGGCGGCACCATCGCCGCAGCCGCGGGCATCGCGAGCATCAACGTGCAGCTCAACGTCTTCAACGTCACCGTCGCCTCTGCCGCTGCCGTGGGTGGGCCTCGGCGTGCTGTTCAAGTAACATCGTGATCTTGTCGATCATGCGCTCCCTGCCCTGGCTCCTCCTCCTCGTGAGCTGCTCGCCGATCATGCCGTTCCGGCCGCCGCCGCCGCAGGGGTTGATGTGCGATCGCATCGTCATTCCCCCTGGCGGGCTCGAGGCTTCGCTGAAGTCGGCGACCGCGGGTGACTGCATCATTCTGCCCAGCGGCACCTACTCGGGGACCTTCGTGTTGCCCGAGAACGTCACGCTCGCGGCGAGCGACGGCGCGACCGTCACGTTGACCGGCGGAGATCCCGTCCTCACCGTGAAAGGTGGCAGCCGTTCCGTCGTGCGCGGCCTTCGCATCGTCGGCGGCAGCGGGAGCGGCATCGCCATCGAGCCCGGCCCCGTACAGCTGATCAGCGTGGCCGTCACCCAGAGCCAGAAGAGCGCCATCACCGCCACCTGCTCTCGCCCCGACTGCGCCGAGCGGGAGATCGCCATGACGGACTGTGAAGTCACGCAGAGCGCGGTCGGCCTGCGCATCCTTGGAGCCAGGGTCAGCGTGCAAGGCGGTCGCATCGCCGAGCAGCTCGGCACTTCACTCTCGTCGGGCTCGGGCGTCGTGGCGAGCGAGGGCGCGGCGCTGGCGCTTCGTGGCGTGACGATCGAGCGCAACCAGAACATCGGCGTCCTCCTCGATGGCGCCGCCACCCGTGCGACGGTCGACAGCTGCACCATTCGCGAGAACACCGGCCGCGGGCTCTGGGCGCAGGGCCAGACCGCCGACGCGGGCGTGCAGACGGTGACCGTGACGGGCGGAGAGATCAGCGCAAACTCGCTCATGGGCATCGGCGCGCGCGACACCTCGGGCCTCGTCATTCGACAGACGCGCATCCTCACGACGAAGGCCATCCGCGTGCCCATCGACATCTCGACCTCGGAGGACATCGGCGACGGCATCGGGCTCTTCACCGGGACTCGCGCCGTCACGATCGAGGCCGTCACTGCAGAGAACAACGCACGCGCGCAGGTGATCGCCGACAGCGCTGGCCTCGGCGTGACCGTCTCGGGGACCGTCTCGGGTGGCCGCTTCCGCGTCGTCGTACAGCGCCCCGTCGCGCCGGTGATGGTCGAGCAGGCCCTCCTCGATGCGCCGGCCTCTGAGTTGCTGGTGCGCGCAGCCGCGATTGGGCTCGCCCCGTGAGACGGCTCGTCGTGGCTGCGGTTTCCGCGATCATGCTCGCGTGCCCCGCGATGCCTGCGCCGCAACCAGCGCCCTGTGACGCAGGGTGTCCCGCGACCGACGCGGGAATCGGTGGCTGCGGGCCCGGGACCTTCACGACGGCAACGGGCCAGTGTCAGAGCGTGGGATGGACCAGCTGTGACGGCGGCTTCACGGCCGACCCGACGGGCTGGACCTGCCGGGCGGTGGTCGAGGGCTGCGACGCCGGGCTCGTCGCGTTTCCAGGTGAGGGCTGCTCGGCGATCGGCTGGTCGACCTGCCCTGCCGGCTTCAGCTCCACGCCCACCAGTTGCGAGCCGGTGCTTCCTGCCGCAACGTGCACGGGAGCGACGCGCGCCGCGCTTGGCCAGACGACGTGCGTCCCCGTCGGAGACTGCAGCGCCCCCTTCCCGCCCGCCACCGCGACCCACTTCGTCGACGCCGACGGAGGGGTCGACGCCACCCACTTTCGGACGATCGCCGCCGCCCTCAGGGCCGCGCCCGCCGGCGCGACGATCGCGATCGCCGAGGGCCGATACGCCGAGTCACTCAAGCCAACGAGAGCCGTGAAGCTCGTCGGCCGCTGTCCCGCGCGCATCTCGCTGGTGGGGAACCCGGCCATCGAGCTGGTCCGCACGCGCGACGTCGAGCTCGAGAGCCTCACCGTGCGCGACTCGATCCTCGCGGCGCGCCTCGAGCTCGGCGCGTCGCTGCGCCTGCGTCACGTGGTGCTCGAAGACAACCTGCGCTCGGGCATCCAGGCACTCGATCGAGGCACGCAGGTCTCGCTCGACGACGTCGTCATTCGCGGCACCGGGCCCGATCCCGCGACGGCCACCTTCGGCCAGGGCATCGCGATGGGCTCGGCGGCCCAGCTGACGCTCACCGACGTCGAGCTCCGAGGGAACGGCGAGACGGCCCTCTTCCTCAACCAGGCGGGGACGGCCGCGACGCTGAATCGGGTCGTCGTGTCCGACACCCAGCCTCGCGCCAGCACGGGGAAGCTCGGCTGGGGCATCGCGGTGCAGGCAGGCGCGTCACTCAACGCCACGCAGCTCGTCGTTCAAGACAACCGCGGCGTGGGCATTCTCATCGCGCAGCGGGGCAGCTCGGCCACGCTCACCGACACCGTCATCCGTCGCGTCACCGACAGCACCGACAACACTGGCGCTGCGTTCGGGTTCGGCGTCTCGGCCCAGGCAGGCAGCCTGACGTGGACGGGCGGCGCCGTCGAAGACGTCACTGGCGGGTTGATCGACGTCCAGGGCGCCGACGGCGTCGCCACCGTTCGCAACGTCAGCGGCCAACGGACGCTCACCGGGCCTGCGCCTCGGTTCGGCGTCGAGGCTCGCAACGGCTGCAAGGTGACGCTCGAACGGGTCTCGCTCGCCAACGTCGTGTCGTCCGGGGTCCTGGCCCTCGATCGTTCCGAGGTCACGATCGATCATCTCCGCGTCTCAGCCGTCAACGGCATCGGGCTTCGAGCGCAAGGCGGTCGCATCACGGGTGGCGCTGTCGACGTCCGCGGGCACACCGAAGCAGGCGTGCTCGCCTCGCTGACGGGCGATCTGCAGCTGTCTCGCTCCGTGGTGGCGGACGCCGCCCCGAGCGCCGCTGACGCCGGACTGGGGGTCGGCGCGAGCGCCAGTCAGAGCAGCTCGCTGCGCCTCGACGAGTGCCTGCTCGAGAAGAACATCACCGCGGCCGTCTATGTGCGGGATCCCGGCTCGAGCGCCACGGTGACCCGCTCCGACCTCCGCGCGACCCGACTCGATACCAACGGCGAGTTCGGCGTGGGCGTGCTCGTCGAGCTCGGCTCGAAGGCGACCATCGAAGACGTCGCGGTCGCGCAGAACCACACCTCGGGCGTGCAGCTCGCTGGCGCGTCGAGCGAACTGACGATGACGCGCGTCACGGTGCTGGGCACGCTCCCGCTCGCGTCCGGCAGTCGCGGGCGAGGCGCCAACGTCGCGTTCGGCGCGGTGCTGCGCTCGAACACCTCGGCCTTCGTCGACAACCAGCAGGTCGGGCTGTTCTCCTTTCAGTCACGCATCGAAGCGACTGACACGCTGGTTCGCGGCACCCGCACCGACCCCGACGGCCGTTACGGCAACGGCATCGAAGCGCTCACCGACGGCGTCATTTCGTTCGTGAGAGGCGCCATCGATCGCAGCGCGGGCATCGGCGCGGTCTTCGCGGAAGGCGCAGGCCTCCTCGATGGAGTACGCATCACGAACAACACCACCGCCCTCCACGCTCAGGACGGGACCACCATCGTCGAGCTCCCCGTGCCCCCCGTCTCGCCTGGCAACCGGCAGCTCGTCGTCACCGGCAGCACCAGCTTCGAGGGGAATCAGTCGAAAACGAGCGCCGACGTCGTCACCGTGCCTCCGCCCTGAAGACGCTCAGCGCAGAATGCGGGTGAAGGCGTTCGATCGAACCCTGGGCAGGTTCGGCACCGAGCGCGCGCGATCAGGCTGCGGCAGCTGCGGCCTCGCGAATCAGCTTGAGAATCGCGGGGGCGACTTGTTCATCTGGTCGGCGCTGAGTCGCTCGAAGCCCGGGTAGCCAGACTGCTTCGCGTAGCGATCAGCGGCCGCGGCCACTGCGGGGAATCGTTGGCATCGTGCAGAGCCAATCACGGCGTCGCAGTGCATTTCATCGCGAGATTGGGCCTTCCCGCCACGAGCCGGCGAAGCAAGAATCGGGGCTCACCCCCAAGAAGGAACCTGCCATGCCGATGCGCATCTCTGCCGCCTCCCCCGCCCGCGTCACCCAGCCCACCTACGGGAAGCTCAAGGCGCAGCTCGCGACGCTCGACAAGAAGATCGACACGGCCAGCAAGGCGCTGCAGGACCACAAGAACATCATGATGCGGTCCCGCTACACGCCCGAGGGCCTGAAGGTCGCGACCGCGAAGCTCAAGACGCTCGAGAAGGATCTCGCGAAGCTCCAGACGCAGCGAAAGCACCTCGTCGCGCAGATGGCCGTGATTCATCCGGCCTCGAAGCCGCCCACCGCCGCTGCGCTCACCGCCGTCATCGAGCGCCACCTCAAGGCTGGCGACCTCGAGTTCGGCGCCAGGGCTCCGAAGAAGGAAGACATCCTCACGCAGACCGAGGTCAACAAGCGCCCGTTCTCGTACACGGCGATCGTCCTCAAGAGCGACCCGACGCACGTCATCATCAAGAAGGTGCTCACCGGTGGCTTCGTGCCTGCGAAGCCCGGCGACGGCACGTACTCGAAGCCGGTCTCCCTCAAGCCGTAACGTTCGACGCGCGGTGGCCCTGGACCGTCGGGGTCACTGCTGCGGCGCGGGAGTCAGCCACACCCGCAGCACCTTGAGCTCGATCACCGTCTCGGCCCGGCTCGACGCGAGCAGGAACTCCTGGTTCGGCCGGCGGGTACCGAACGACGTGAACGCGCCCAGCGCATGGAGCGCACTCCGTCATCGCCCGTCGTGCGCGCCGCGGTCGAGAACGGCAGCGCGACGAGCGCCGTGACGAAGAGGCCGAACGGCCAGACGCTCGAGGGCTGACGGAGGACCGCGCTCGGACGGCCGCCGCGCGTGTCGGGCAGGAGCAGTAGTCGCCGCGCTGCAGCGTGCGGCGCAACGTCGGCGTCCTGCGCGGGCTCCGTCCTGCACGTCGTTGCCGAGCCCCAGCACCGGCCCGAGCCACGCCGGCAACAGCGGGGCCCGGCTGGTGCTCGTCACGCGCGCCAACGTCCAGGCTGAAGGCAACCCCAGCGGAGCCCACGAGGTCTTCGCGCGCTCACGGGACCTGGGCTTTATTGCACGACTCCCGTGACCGACCTGATCCCCATTCCGCTCTACACCCGCGCCGCTGAGCAGACGATCGCGACCCTCAAGCGCAGCCCATGGCTCGTGGTGGTGCCGATGATCGCGCTCGGCCTGGGGTCGCTCGCCGACTGGTTGCTCGCTCCGTTGTCGAACCTCGGGCTCATCATCGCCGCGCCCATCAAGGGCCTGTTGTGGTCCGTCGCGCTCCACATCTGGAGGAGAACGCTCGTCGAAGGCACCATCGTTCGCGCCGACCTGGAAGCCGAGCTCGCCGCCCGCGCCAGGAGCCTGCCCGCGCTCTTCATCCCCCTCCTGTTCGGGACGCTCGCGTTCCTCACCCTCGCGTGGGGCGGTGCGCTCGCGGGGCTCTTCGTGCTGGTGGCGGTGGTGACACCGATGCTCGAGGCGGGGCTGCTGGGCTCGCAGTCGGGACTGGGCACGTTCTTCCGTCTGCATGGCAAGGCCTGGGCCGTGTCTCAGCTCGCCATCTCGTCGGTGCTCGTCGCCCTGTGGCTGGTGGTGGTGATGGTCGCCGCCGTCTTTCACGTGCTGGCAGGCGAGGTCGCCTCGGCGGTCATCGGCGGCCCGTTGCTGGCCATCATCTGGCTCGTTCGGGGGCACGCGTGGTTTGCCGTCGATGCTCCAGTCATGGCGCCACCGCCGCCGCGCCCTGCCCGGCGACCCGCTCCCGCGAAGCCGAAGGCCGCACCTGCCGCGAAGAAGCCGCCTCCGAAAGCGCCGTGACACCCGAGGGCCGCTCAACGGGCGCCTCGATTTCCTCGACGCGGTTGCGACCGATGGGCGCTCGTGATTTCTGCGCCCCACTCCCGGTCGTCAGGAATCGCCATGCCCAACCGCACCACTGCTGCCCAGTCCGTCACGCCGCGCACCACCACCGCGCTGTCCAACGAGCGAAAGGCCTTCTGGCACTCGCCGTACACCAACGCCGACGCGCAGGTCGTGAAGCAGAAGAAGGGCCTGCCCACGCTCGACGCCGCCAAGGAGTTCATCGGCGCCGCGGTGCTCAACAAGAAAGAAGCCGACCTCGGCAAGCTGGGCGTGACGCGCGCTCACTACGACGATCAGGACTGCCTGGCTCGCTTCAAGCGCTCGGGCTTCACCGATTCCGACGTGAAGCAGGCGAAGAAGTCGTTCCCGTTCCTCAAGGGCGCCTGCGACAACGACGTGAAGGGCTACCTCGGCCTCAAGCTGCGCAACACCGAGGTCGGCTACAAGGGCGGCATGGAGATGCTCGCGCAGGCCGGCATCACCGAGGGCAAGTACGACGCGCACGAGCAGCTGGACGCGTTCAAGGGCAGCGGCATGGGTGCGCGGCACGTCGCGGCGGCGAAGGCGAAGTACGACTTCCTCGCCGGCTCGAGCGAGAAGGAGATCAAGCAGTACCTCGGCCTGAAGGTTCTCAACGCGGCAGACGGCTACGGCTTCGCGAAGGACCTGCTCAAGGCCATCGGCGCCACGAAGGGCTGGGGAAGCTGAAGCAAGCGGGTCCGTTTCATCGGGTGGGCCTCGAGCTCGAGCTGCTCGCCCCGAAGGGCCACACCCGCGTCTCGTTCACCCGGGCGCTCGCGCGTCGGGTGAAGGGCCGGGTGGAGTTCGGCTTCAAGTACTTCAGTGAAGGGGCGCTGGCCGACGGTCGGCCGCTGTGTCGGCTGTCCCTGGCCGCGCGGGTGGTCGAGCACGATGGACGCGTGCTCGCCACCCTCGTCGACGACAACACCATTCGCGCCGGTCTCGCTGCGAAGCCAGCGGAGCGGACGCTGCATGCGACTGACGATCTCCGGCTCGCGCTCCTGGCCGAGCGGGTGTCGTGGAGCGAGACCGAAGCGTCCCGTCTGAAGCACCTCGAGGCGCTGTTCGAAGGGCTCGTCGAAGACGGCACGCTCCACGACGCGTTCGGCAATCCGCTCGTCATCACCCTGACCGAGCCTCGCTCGTGGCATCGGGTCTGCGAGGTGGTGACGCGCCCGCTCGACGGCAACCGGGAGCGGCGGTCGGTCGTCGACGCCGTGCTCGCCACGGCGAACGAACTCGGGTGCACGATTCCCGCGAGCGCAGCGCTGCACGCCCACTACGACGCCGCGCCCTGGCGTGAGGTGAAGCGGCTCTCCCGACTGGTGCTGGAGCACGCCGCGCATCGGGACGCGTGGTGGGCCGCGCTGACGCCCAACCCCGGCTGCCTCAAGCTCGCGCCCTTCCCTGCCGACGTGGTGCGCGTCGCCGAGCGGCCCGGCCGGGTCGGCTTCCCCACCTTCGCTGCGGCCCTGCGCCTCGCGGGAGCGACGAAGGCGTGCGACCTCAACGTGCTCGGCGTCATCGAACCACACCCGCGTCAGCCGACGCTCGAGGTCCGCTGTCTGCCGATGTCGCTGGAGGTCGACGACATCGTCTCGAGTCTTGGGCGCGCGGAGCGGCTCCTTCAGCAGGCGCTCTGAACGAACGCTTTGCGTCACGGGCCGCCCTCGGGCACCCTGCTCCCCGTGTCGTCCGACGCCTCGAACAGCCTCATCGCCACTGGCCTGATGAAGACCTACGCCAAACGGCGGGTCGTCAATGGCGTCACGTTGACCGTGAAGCCCGGCGAGGTGGTGGGCCTGCTTGGCCCGAACGGCGCAGGCAAGACGACGTCGTTCAACATGGTGGTGGGCCTCGTTCAGCCCGACGCGGGAGAGGTCAGCCTCGCCGGCAAGCCCCTCGCCGGCCTGCCGATGCATCAGCGCGCGCGGGCCGGCCTGGGCTACCTGCCGCAGGAGGCGTCGATCTTCCGCAAGCTGACCGTGCGCCAGAACATGTTGGCGGTGCTCGAGCTGCAGGGCGGCACCACGAAGGCGGAGCGGGAGGAGCGCGCCGCGCAGATCATCCAGGAGTTCGCCCTCACGCACGTGACCGAGAGCCTGGGTGAAACGCTCTCGGGTGGTGAACGCCGTCGCGCCGAGATCGCCCGCAGCCTGCTGCCGAAGCCCCGCTTCATTCTCTTCGACGAGCCCTTCGCCGGCGTCGACCCGATCAACGTCGGCGAGCTCCAGCGGGAGATCGCCCGCCTCAAGACGAAGGGCCTCGGCGTGCTCATCACGGATCACAACGTCCGCGACACGCTCCACATCTGCGACCGGGCGTACATCATCGCGACGGGCCAGATCCTCGAAGAGGGCACCCCGGAGGCGATCTCGCAGTCGCCCCGCGCCCGCTCGGTGTACCTCGGCGACAACTTCACCCTGAGCTGAAGCCCCGTCGCGCCGCAGAGTTCATTCCCAAACCCTCGGATGCACACGAGCACAGGGAATGCCAGCGTCAGGAAATCGACGAAAACCTGAACAAAAGCAGCCAGCTTGATCGACGCCGTTGTGTCTGGCACGCAGGTTCAATACTTTTGGCACGGGTTTTGACCGAAGGGATCGGACGACATGGGCATGGAGCTGAAACAGAGCCTCAAGATGTCGCAGTCGCTCGTGATGACGCCGCAGCTGCAGCAGGCGATCAAGCTGCTGCAGCTCTCACGCATGGAGTTGATCGAGCAGGTACGAGAGGAGATGGAGCAGAACCCGCTCCTCGAGACGCCTGACGACACCGTCGAAGGCGACATGGCCGATAAAGCGCCGGGCGAGGCGTCACTCGAAGCCGACACCAGCGAGCAGCGCGCCGACTACGAGACGCCGATTCCCGAGAAGGCCCAGGAGGTGACTCCCGAGAAGGGCCCCGGCGAAGACATCGACTGGGATCAGTACCTCAACAGCTACCAGTTCAACGAGCCGACGACGGCGTCGAACAAGGGCAACGTCGACCTCGAAGACCTGCCGTCCTTCGAAGCCAACATGGTGAAGAAGGAGGACCTGGTCGATCACCTCCACGAGCAGCTGTCGGGCGTTCGCCTCAACGACGCCGAGCTGCGCGCGGCCGAGCTGATCATCGGAAACCTCGACGACGACGGCTACCTGAAGATGGCCGACGTCGAAGGCGACCCGCTCATCCGCATCGCCAACGAAGCCGACATTCCGATGCCGGTCGCAGAGAAGACGCTCAAGCGCATTCAACAGCTCGACCCGAAGGGCTGCGCGAGCCGCGACCTGCAGGAGTGTCTGCTGGTGCAGCTCCAGGGCCTGCACGACCCCTGCGCCGCCCTGCTCGGCGCGATCATCAAGAAGCACATGAAGCTGCTGGAGTCGAAGAACTACCCGGCCATCGCCCGCGATCTGAAGCTCTCGCTCGAAGAGGTCGTCGCGGCGGCGAAGCTCTTGCCCCGGCTCGACCCCAAGCCCGGCCGCAACTTCTCAGGCGACGACGCGCAGTACATCACGCCCGACGTCTACGTGTACAAGATGGGAGAAGAGTACACGGTGGTGCTCAACGACGACGGCCTCTCGAAACTGCGCATCTCGGGCGCGTACGCCCAGGCGCTCCGTGGCGGCAAGCTGCCTTCGGGCCAGACGAAGGAGTTCGTCCAGGAGAAGCTGCGCAGCGCGATGTGGCTCATCCGCTCGATTCACCAGCGCCAGCGCACCATTCACAAGGTGACCGAGAGCATCGTGAAGTTCCAGCGCGAGTTCTTCGATCGCGGCATCGCGTTCCTCAAGCCGCTCATCCTTCGCGACGTCGCCGAGGACATCGGCATGCACGAGTCGACCGTCTCGCGCGTCACCACCTCGAAGTACGTGCACACCCCGCAGGGCATCTTCGAGCTGAAGTACTTCTTCAACTCGTCCATCGCGCGCACCGGCGGCGACGACATCGCCAGCGAGGCCGTGAAGAACCACATCAAGCAGATCGTGGGTCAGGAAGACGCGAAGAACCCGTACTCCGATCAGAAGATCGTCGAGCTGCTCAAGGCGCAGGGCATCGAGATCGCGCGGCGCACGGTGGCCAAGTACCGTGAGGTGCTCGGGGTGCTTCCGTCCAGCAAGCGGAAGAAGTACTTCTAGCAGGTCGGCTGTCACCGGGTTGCGGAACGCCTTCAGTTCGAGGGGGACTCACACATGTCTTTGCCTGACGTGCTGATCGTCGATGACGACCGGCTGCTGCGCACCATGTTGAAAGACGCTCTCGCCGACGTGCCGTGCAACGTGCGTGAAGCGGACTCGGGCGACGCCGCGATCGTCGCCATCGCCGAGAAGCAACCGCACGTGATGCTGCTCGATCTGATCATGCCGGGGAAGAGCGGGCTCGATCTGCTCAAGACCTTCGCAGGGCACGGCATGCGCATCGTGGTGATCTCGAGCCTCGACGCCGAGTCGCTCGTGCAGCAGGCCCTCAAGGACGGCGCCCATGGCTTCCTCTCGAAGCCGTTCCACCCGCTCGACGTCCAGAACGTGGTGAGGGCCGCGCTGGAGGTCGCCGAGGGCACGTCATGACCGTCCCTCAGTATTGGCTCGCCGACAGTGAAGCGCGCGTCCTCGGGCCCGTCGGGCTCGACGTGGTGCGAGACCTGGCCATACGCGGCAAGCTCAAGGACGTGCGCGCGATCTCGCGAGATGGGCGCCAGTTCGTTCCGCTTCGTGAGGTGCCCGAGATTCAAGCCGCGCTCGCGCCGCCGCAGGGCGATGAGGTGGCCCGCGCACAGTACGACGCGACCCGACAGATCCGTGAGTGGCTCGAGTCGATCAGGGGTCGGGCGACGCACGAGGTGCTGCGCATCCCGGCAACAGCGTCGAAAGAGGCCGCCCGCGCCGCCTTCTTCGCGCTCGTGCACCGCTACCTGCCCAGCCGACTGCCACCCGAGGCGACCCCTGAGCTCCGGCTCGCGTGCGAAGACGCCTTCCTCGTGCTCGCCGAGCGCATGGTGGAGCTCGAGCAGAAGGGCCGGTCACCCCCGCCCGCCGTCGCGGCAAAGACCCACCAACTGCCCACCACCACCGCCAGCGTCACGTGGCGTGGCGGGATGATCCACGTCAAGCTCTCGCTCCCGCGCGGTGACGCACGCCCCTTCACGATGGACGCCGAGGCCAGCTGGAAGGCCGACGCGCTCTTCGTCGTCTCGTCCGAGCGCGTGATGGTCGGAACGCCGGTCGAGGTCACCCTCGCCTTCGAAGGGCACGTGACCCAGATTCACGCCACCGGCCGGGTCATCAGCGTCACGACGAACGTCGGGTTCGGCCTGAAGATGCTCGACCTCGGTGAGAACCAGCGCAGCATCATTCGCACCTGGGTGGCGAGGGCGCAGGCGTAGGCGTAGGCGGCAAGGTGCGGAATTTGCGTTCACGGCTCAATCTGCGCCGGGCCTGATCACGCTCATTGCCTTTGTGACGCGCGTGACGTGGAATTGTCACCGAGGTCGCGGGTTGCCCAACCCATTCCCCGCACCCACCACGGAGGTAAAACCCATGCAGATGAACATCACCTTCCGGCACGTCGACCCGATCGAGTCGCTCAAGTCGTATGCCCAGGAGAAGGTGGAGCGGGTGAACAAGTATCTCGACACGGCCAGCGAGGCGCACGTCGTGCTGTCGGTCGAGAAGCATCACCACCAGGCGGACATCACGATCCACTCCGGCCCGTACATGCTGCGAGGGAAGGAGCGCAGCCAGGACATGTACGCGTCGATCGATCTGGCGATGGACAAGATCGAGCGGCAGCTCAAGCGCTACAAGGAGCGCCTCAAGGAGAAGCACGGCCGCGATCGCGTGCATCACCGCCAGGATCTCGTCGAGCAGATGAGGTGGCGTCACCAGGTCTTCGAGTCAGCGGCTGACGAGGCGAGCGACCAGTCGCCGAAGATCATCAAGAAGAACGAGTTCCTCGCGCGGCCGATGTCAGTCGAAGAGGCCGTCGTGCAGATGGACCTCATCAACAACGACTTCTACGTGTTCACCAACAGCACCACGATGGAGATGAACGTGGTGTATCGCCGCAAGGATCACACGTTCGGTCTGATCGAGGCCTCGGCCGTCGATCGCCGCTCGCTGGTTGGCTGAACCCCGGGGCCTACGGTTGTCCGGGGCTGGCGACGGGCTGGGACGCGCTCTCTGCCCGGAGCGCCTCGGGCAAGCGGCGCCCTTTGACGTCGAGCCCGAATCCGAACGGCATCTGCGGCATCGCCACGGGGAGTCGGCCCGTGGGAGCCAGCTCGCCCACCAACGCCCGAGCGGCGGCCTCCGCCATGGACTCGCGGTAGGAATAGACCGTGAGCACGGCAGCCGCCGAGGGCACCTGAGCACCGAGATAGGGCGCCCCCATCACCACCACGATCACGGGTCTTCCCGAGAGCTGCGCGACCGTCGCCAGCTCGATCTGGTGGGAGTTCACGACGCCGACCACCACCACGTCGGCCTGCGCTGCGAGGGCCTTCACCTGCCGCTTGAGGGCCAGGCGCTCCTTCTCCTTCGGCCACGCCGGCACCACGAGTGACACCGTCGAAGGCGCCCGGGCCTGAAGCTCGGTCGCGAGCACCGACTCCGCCGTGATGACCAGCGTGCGGCTGTTCTTCGGCAGTGGAAACACCCGCGCATCGGTGCGCAACAACGTCACGGCAGCCGTCGCGATGCGCTTGACCACGTCGTGGTCCTCCCCGAGCCGCGCCAACCGTTCGGCCTTCGGTGGCAGCGGCTCGAACACCCCGCGCGCCAGCTTCGCGCGGAGCACCCGACTGACGGCTTGATCGAGGCGCCGCTGCGGTAACACGCCGCTCTCCAGCGCCTGGAGCAGGGCGCTGCGCACCTCGTTCACCTTCTCGAGGCGCCAGGGCACCAGGACCATGTCGGCCCCTGCGTTGATCGCCAACACCGCGGCGTGGCCCACGCCGTACCGCGCGTCGATCGCGTCCATCTCGAGCTCGTCGGTCAACACCAGGCCGTCGAAGCCCAGCTCATCGCGGAGGACGTCACCGAGCACGTGATGGGAAAGCGTCGCGGGCGTGGAGTCGCCGTTCGAGAGCGTCGGCGTGGCGATATGCGCCGTCATCATGCCGTCGAGGCCCGCGTGCATCGCCGCGACGAAGGGCCGGAGCTGGCCGCGCAACACGGGCTCGGGCGCCGTCACCACCGGCAGGCCCTTGTGCGAATCAGACTCGACGGCACCGTGTCCGGGGAAGTGCTTGGCCACCGTCACCACGCGCGCCGCCTGCTGTCCCCGGACGAACTGCACGCCGAGCTCGCTGACGAGCCCGATGTCGTCGGAGAACGCGCGGATGCCGATCACCGGGTTGCGCGGGTTCGAGTTCACGTCGAGCACCGGCGCCAGGTTCATGTTGAAGCCAAGCCGGCGCAGATCGTCGCCCTGCGCGCGGCCGGCCTCGTAGGCCAGGGCCGCGTCACGGGTCGCGCCCAGCACCATGTTCCCGGGGAGCACCACGTTCCGATCCGAAAGCCGAACGACGTTGCCGCCTTCTTGATCGACGGCGATGAACGGAGGCACCGTCGGGAGCAGCGCGCGCAGGTCGTCGTTGAGCTGTGCGACCTGCTCAGCGGTGTCGATGTTGCGCTTGAAGAGGCAGACGCCTCCGACCTGACGCCCTCTCACGAGCTCGGCCACGGGCTCGTCGACGGTCAGCCCCGGGAAGCCGACCATCATCACCTGCCCGACCTTCTCCTCGCGGGACATGTGCGCGAGCAGCTGGGCCTCTCTCGAGTCGGCGGCCGTGATCGGCCGCGTCACCTCAGGCGGCGGGGGAGTCGACTGCACGGCGACGGGCGGCCGATGGCCGGTCTTTCGGGAGTTCTCCCAGAAGGGTCGGTCAGCGGCTGGCATGGCCTCGCGCTCGTGGGCACACGCGGCGAATAACAGGAGCCCCACCAGCGCCCGATGAGTCAGTCCCTGCATCGCCACGAGCCCCGAAGGCTACACGCGGCTGACGGCGGACGCACGAGAATGGCGTCGCCCTGCTCGCGCGTCTTGCAGGTCACCACGAGCCTCAGCTATCTGCCGCGGACGATGCGCATCGCGGAGTTCCTCAAGGTCGAGGCTGTCACCCCAACGCTGACCGCCACGACCAAGGGCGAAGTGCTTCAGCAGCTGGCGCAGGCGCTGACCCGCGCGTGGCCAGGCGTCAGCGAAGAGCGCTTCCTCCACGTGCTCGAAGATCGCGAGAAGCTCGGCTCGACCGGCATGGAGAAGGGCGTCGCCATTCCACACGGGCGCCTCGCCGAGCTGCCGAGCCTCATCGCGTGTTTTGGGGTGTCACGCGAAGGCGTCGACTTCGAGGCACGCGATGGTCGGCCCTCGCAGTTCTTCTTCGCGCTGGTCGCGCCCGAGAACTCGGCCGGCCTTCACCTCAAGGCGCTGTCGCGGCTCTCGCGGCTGTTCAGGTCCGATGTGCTGAAAGACAACATCTTGTCCGCCACCGACGCCACCATGGTGCACGCGCTGCTGCTCCAGGAAGACGCAAAAGCGTAGCCACGGACATTCGTCGCATGACGGCGTCCGCCAGCGCGCCTAGACTCGCGCGCGCCTCATGGAAGTCGTCCTCCGCCCGATCAACGACCAGTTCCTTCGGCAGGTGGTGTTCCCCGCGTTCGAGCTGGGAGTCGTCGATGCCGTCCCGGCCATCGAGCACCTGCTGCGCCAATTGAACGACGAGGGCACCCGTGTGCTTCTCGAGCTGGTGCTCGAACACTCGGCCGCCGGCAGCTTCTTCGGTCTGACCGACGCTCGCTGGAGCGAGGCCGTCTATCGGCTGCTCTTCCACGAATGGTTCCGCGACAGCGAAGGCTGGAACATCTCTCAGCAGTACACGGGCTACGCCGGCCTCTGGGAAGAGACCTTCCATCTCGCGCTGATGCTGGAAGACCAGCAGTACCCCTACGCCGAAGACGATCAGGCAGATCAGTTCCGCCGCGCCTTCTGGGTGGCGCCGCGCAAGAAGTTCGGGCTGGCGACCCTGCTCACCGGCACGTGGGACCCACTGCCCTCGTTCCCACCGGACCAGGTCCTCACCGTCGACGGCAACGGCGTCTACAACCCGAAAGTCGGCGTCGCGCGAGCCGACTGGGCATGGCGGCCGATGATTACCGTCAGCGAGTGGGCGGCGCGTATGCCGTCGGCCTTGAACAACCTGCTCGATCGCGAGTCACGCCGCCTGCGCCCCGTCTCGGCCCCCGAGAAGCACGAGGTGCTCGACTACTGGCTCGGCCGCACGAAAGAGCCACCGCTCCTCGCGGTGAGCTTCTCGGGCCTGGGTGCCCGCGCCAACGAGTGGATTCGCGAGATCGGCGCACTCGCTCACGTCGTCCGGAACGCTGCCGATGCCCAACAGGGCCTCACCGCCGTGATCAGCCGCAAGGGAAAGACGATGGACAACCTCATCGACGATCGCTGATCAGGCAGCCGGATTTGCAGCTATAGGCGCCGGCACATGAAGCGTGTCTACGACTGCGTCCTCGATGCGATTGGCAACACCCCGATGGTCAAGCTCAACAAGCTCGTCGGCCCGGCCGACGCGACCATCTACGTGAAGCTCGAGTTCATGAACCCGGGCGGCGCCGTGAAGGACCGCATGGCCGTTCACATCGTGAACAAGGCCGAGAAGGACGGGCGCCTCAAGCCGGGCGGCACCATCGTCGAGAACACGTCGGGCAACACCGGCTTCGGCCTCGCGATGGTCGCCGCGGTGCGTGGCTACAAGTCGATCTTCACGATGCCGGACAAGATGTCGTCCGAGAAGATCAACCGCCTCAAGGGCATGGGCGCGCAGGTGGTGGTCACCCCGACCAACGTGCCCGCCGAAGACCCGCGCAGCTACTACGAGACGGCCAAGCGCATCGTGAAGGAGACGCCGAACTCCTTCTACCCGAACCAGTACCACACGCCTGACAACATCGAGGCGCACTACGTCTCGACGGGCCCTGAGATCTGGGACCAGCTCGACGGCAAGATGGACTACTTCGTCGCGGGCCTCGGCACCGGTGGCACCATGAGCGGCGCGGGCAAGTTCTTCAAAGAGAAGAACCCGAAGGTGCAGAACGTCGGCGTCGACCCGATCGGCAGCATCTACACGGGCTTCTTCAAGACCGGCAAAGTCGGCGACTCGCACGTCTACAAGGTCGAGGGCATCGGCGAAGACATGGTGTGCGGCGCCATGGACTTCAAGGTGGTCGATCAGGTGCGGCAGGTCGACGATCGCCAGAGCTTCGTGATGGCCCGCCGGCTCGCGCGTGAAGAGGGCATCTTCGCTGGAGGCTCCTCGGGCGCCGCCGTGCACGTCGCCGTCGAGCTCGCGAAGGAGCTCGGCGAGGGCAAGACGATCGTCGTGGTGCTCCCCGACTCGGGCAACTCGTACGTGTCGAAGTACTTCTCGGACGAGTGGATGCGAGACATGGGCTTCCTCGAAGAGAAGGGCGCCGGCACCGTCGCCGACATTCTCGGCAAGAAGCCGCAGACGCTGGTGACCGCGAAGAAGGGCGAGCTGATCGGTCACGTGATCGAGAACATGAAGCGTCACGGGATCTCGCAAATGCCCATGGTGACGGACGACGGCTCGGCGCTGGGAATGATCCACGAGTACGATCTGCTCAACGGCCTCGTGAGCGGCGCGGTGAAGAAGGCGGACCCGATCGACGCGCTGATCGCCCCGCTCGACGGCGTGGTGACGAAAGAGATGACGATTCCTCAGCTCCGCCAGGTCTTCGCCCAGGACAACGTCGCGGTGGTGCGTGACGGCCAGAAGATCGTCGGGGTCGTCACCAAGCTCGACCTCATCGAGTTCCTCGCGGGTTGAGACCGGTCGCGAGCCGGTTCGTCGTCAAGGCGGGCTGAGCCACGGCTGGGTTTCTTCGACCGGGACACGATCGGCCCAGGCCCCTCTGGCGAGACGCCAGGATCACCAGCCAGTCGCGCCGCACACCGGGCCGAGGACGCTCATCGTGGCCGAGCTGACGACCTCGGCTGACGAACCTGCACCGCCCAGCTCGTCGAGCCGTCGGGGTTCCCGTCGAACGGCGCCATCGCCGAACCGACCGACTCGAACCAATCCGGGAGCGCCACCCGACCGGCATCGCCCACCAGCACCGTTCGGCCTCGCGCGTGGTGCGCCTCGAGCCAGGGCACCAGCCGAGCGGTGATCGCCACGTCGAACGTGAGATCGCCGACGAGCACGACGTCGCAGTCGAATGAGGCCGCGTCCACCGAGAGCGGGTCGACGGTCATCGTCTCGAGGATGACACCGTTGGCCATGGCGTTGAGTCGCGCGGCGATCGACGCCACGGGATCGATGTCGACACAGAGGGCGCTCCTGGCACCCGACGTCATCGCTGCGATGGCCTCGATGGCGCCGCCGCTCCCCACGTCGAGCACGCGCCGCCCCGCGACCACCGACGGGTGATCGATCAGCCACCGGGCCAGCGCCTGACCACCGGGCCAGGCGAACGCCCAGAAGGGCATCCGGAGCCCCTGCTCGTCGGCCTCCTCTGGCGTCGCACGCCACAACGGGCTCGACGGCAAAAGCAGGTGAAGCCGGACCTCTGGCACGAGCGGCACCGACGACAGCGCCGTCACCGAGCGGATCAGCGCCGCGGGGGCGTCCGTCACGCGATGAAGCCCGCCAGTCGCAGCTGCTCTTCCGTGAGCCCGCCGCGCTGGCCGATCATCTTCGCGACGAACTTGCCGACGATGTCGGCCTCGAGGTTCACCTTCACGCCCGGCCGCTTCGTCGCGAGTGACGTCCTGGCCCACGTCTCGGGAATGATCATCACGCCGAAGTGACGTGGGTCGACGTCGGTGAGCGTCAACGAGACGCCGTCGATGCAGACCGAGCCCTTCTCGACGAAGAACGGCGCGAGCGCCGACGGCAACGAGACCCGCAGCCGCCACGTGCCGCCATCCGGAGTGACCTCCATCACCTCGCCCACCCCATCGACGTGGCCCTGCACCCAGTGTCCGCCCAGGCGGTCGCCGACGCGGAGGGCCTTCTCGAGGTTGACCCGGGTGCCGGTGCTCCACGTGCCGAGCGTCGAGCGGTTCAACGTCTCAGGCGCCGCCTGCACCCGGAACGAGGAGCCCTTCGACTCCACCACCGTGAGGCAGACGCCGTCGCAGCTGATCGACTCTCCATGCTTGAAGTCTGACGGCTCGAAGGTCGACCGAATCCACACCTCGGTCACGCCACCGGGCACCACCCGCTCGATAGTGCCCAGGTCCTGCACGAGTCCGGTGAACATGCCGTGGGCTTACTTCCTTTTCGCCTTCGACTTGCCCTTGCCTGTCTTTGCCTTCGAGACGCCGGCCTCGTCGAGCATGTCGAGGAACTCCACGATGCGGCCATCGGCTTTGCGCAGCCGACGCGAGAGCATGCGGCAGATGTTCTGGAGGATGATGATGTAGGCGTAGTTGTCGGCCTTGTAGAGGTTCCACAGGTCGAGATTGGTGAGCGCGTACGTCGTCGTCTTCCTCTTCACCACGCACGTCGCGCTGCGGGGCTGCAGCTCGACCAGCGTCATCTCACCAAAGGTCTCACCGGGCCCGAGGCGCACGATCGGCACCTGGTTTCCTCGCGTCGACTTGCGCGCGACCTCGACCTCGCCGTCGCGAATCACGTACATCGTTCGGCCGAGCTCGCCTTCGTTGAAGATGTGATCGCCCGGCGCCCACGTCTGCTCCTCGAGAAAGTCGAAGAGAATGTCGAGGCTGGCGCCTTTCAGATCGTGGAAAACCGGCACGCTGCGCAGAAAGGTCGCCACAGAGGCGTCGCGTTTGACGTTCATGCCCGCAAAGCTGCCACAGGCCCTCGCACCGACCTACGGGATTTTCAGGAACGCAAGCCAATGAAATGAATGATGTTTCAAGGAAGCACGCAACCAAGTAGGGGTTTGTCCGACAAGGTAGGCAGGTTGTATCTTCCAAAATCTCACTTCATCTCGAAGCTCTGCTTTATTCCCGACTCTCCAAGGGGACCTCGCCATGCCGATTCGTTTCAACGACACGAAGCTGGGCTCGCTGTACACGAACTTCGAAACCCAGAAGCGCACCAACCCGAACCTGAAGCTGGGCCAGGAGCAGGTGCTCGAGCTCGTCGCGCAGGTTGGTGACGGGAACCGTGGGTGGTCGGCGTCGAAGGTGACCGCGGAACTGAAGAAGCCGGGAGTGACGCGCGACCAACAGATCGCGCTCGTGAAAGGCGGCATGACGGCGAACGAGAAGAAGGACCTCGCCGCGATCCTCGACCAGGGGACGGTGCCTCTGGAGCCGAGCGCCAGGCAGTTCCTCGAGTCCGTGCTCGACCGCGGCTCGCCGCTGCCGCCGCCTCCGCCCCCTCCGACCGGTGGCTTCGCCGTGACCGGCGACCAGAAGAACGGCCTCACGGGCACCGCAAAGGCTGGCGCGACCATCGAGGCGATCAACATCTCGACCGCGCCCGGCGGCCGTCTGCACATGGACGACACGACCGTCATCGGCAAGGCCGACGCGAACGGCAAGTTCAACATGGCCAGGCTGACTGGCGATCAGGCGATGCGCGAAGGCGATCTCATTCGCATGCGCGCCCGCAACGCCGACGGCACCACGTCGGACTGGGTGACCGTGAAGGCCACGGGCATCGCGGCGAAGGACACCAACAACGCGACCGTCGCGCTCTTCCGCATCGGCCTCGCCGACGCCGGCAACGGGAAGGTCTCGGTCAGCAACATCAACTCCAGCCGCCAGGTGTCCGAGCCCGGCGCCCAGCTCGAGCTCACCAACAAGCGCACCGGTGAGAAGACGAAGGTCACCGTCACCGAGACCGGCGGGTTCCCTGACGGCTTCAGCGTCAACGGCAAGCCGGGCGACTCGTTCGCGGTGGCGGCCTCTGACGGCGTGAACAACACCAACTTCGCGGTCTCGGTCGGCAACGTCACCGTGCCCGGCGGCGTTCCGTCGAACGCCGACCTCATCCCCGACCCTGCCCTTCACAAGGACGAGCTGGACTCGGCCGGCAAGCCCCGCTTCAGCAAGGTCAACTTCACCGGCCCGCTCTTCGTCGACGGCGCCAAGGCCGAAGACGTGCAGCAGGGCCAGATCGGAGATTGCTACTTCCCCGCCGCCATGGCCGC
This sequence comes from Myxococcaceae bacterium, assembly GCA_040400045.1. Taxonomy (GTDB): domain Bacteria; phylum Myxococcota; class Myxococcia; order Myxococcales; family Myxococcaceae; genus Xiheimicrobium. The sequence goes on along the minus strand of JBBAQZ010000023.1, from coordinate 6,631 downwards.
GATCGCGAAGGTCAACCCCGACGCGATCAACAAGCTCATCAAGGACAACGGCGACGGCACGTACACGGTCACCTTCAAGCAGCGCGACTGGAACACGCAGGGCTTCAAGGACGTCCCCGTCAAGGTCGACGGCGATCTCTGGGCCCGCTCGTACGGCGGCGCGCTCTACGGCCACAGCTCCAACAGCTCCGACCCCAGGAAGATGGAGCTCTGGTTCCCGCTCGTCGAGAAGGCCTACGCCCAGTGGAAGGGCAGCTACAACGAGATCGGCAACGGCGGGCACTCGAGCGACGTGTTCGAAGCGGTGCTCGGGCGCGACGGCGGCAGCATGAACGTCTCGGCCGGCAACCTCGACCGGGTCTTCGACACCATCAAGAAGAACGTCGACGCCAGGCAGCCGGTCGCCGCTGGCACGTACCACGACGAGGCTCGCTACACGAACACCGGCGTCTACGGGGACCACGCCTACTCGGTCCTCGGTTACGAGCAGCAGGGCACCGAAAGGTTCGTCATCATGCGCAACCCCTGGGGCGAGTCCGAGCCTGCAGGCAATGGCGCCAACGACGGTATCTTCAAGCTGAAGCTCGAAGAGTTCGCGAAGCTGTACCAGAACCTGATGTACACGAACTGAGCGCGAGCCATGGCGAAGCCTCCTGAACCAATCGAAGACGTGATGCCGAACGCGGCCTGGGTCGTCGAGGCCGAGGTCAAGGAGGTCATCGCCACCGGGCCGACGCCTCCGCAGCCCACCAACGCACAGCCCGGCGCGACCAGCGTCGGCTACACCTCGGCGTCGCAGACGGTGAAGCTCACGATCCGCAACGTGCTCAGAGGAGACAAGGCCACCGAGCTCGTCGTCGAGAAGCCGGTTGCTCCGTACTCGCTGCGGCCGGGCAACAAGGGCCCGTTCCTCATCGACAAGAGCAAGACGATCCTCGGGCGCTACGGACCCGACAGCTGGCACCTCGATCGAATCAAAGGCGCGATGAAGTGAAGGTGTGCTGCGGCCGTTCCCCCTTCGGGTGGAGTGGCCGTCGTCGTTTCGGCGCTCAGAGCGCGAACTGCTGAAGGAACGCGCTGTCTGACACTCGCGTCCCGAACGCCTCGAGCACCCTGGCAGAGGGCGAGCGACCTGATTCGATGACCGCCTCGAGCGGCGCCAGGAGCGGGACGTCGGCAGGGTCGAGCCTCGACAGTCCCCCTCGCGCAATCGCCACGACGTCGCGAGAGAGCTCGAGCAGCCCCTTCGCCTCGAGGCCCTCACGCTGCGCGGCGAGGTGGAGCGCGCGGTGCTGCTCCACCGTCATGGCCGTCGCTGCAGTGAGCTCGTCGAGGGCCTGACGATCGTACAGGAGACCACGCATCAGGGCGGCCAGCGCTCCGGTCATCGGTCCGTCGACGGCGTCGGCGCTGCGCACCTCGAGCACACGCTTGATGCGCACCTCGGGGAAGAGCGTCGACAGGTGATCGACCCAGTCGGTGTCGATCGCTGGCTGGCCCTCGAAGCCGCCCGCCAGCAACTGCCCGAAGGTGAGCTTCGGCGTGAGGTACTTCCCGTCGCGACGCAGGAACAACAGCGGCGCCGCGAGCGCCCACTCCACGTACTTCCGGTACGAGAACGAGCCGTCGATCATGAACGACGGGGTGCCACACCGCGCAGCGTCGACGTCATTCCACACGCGGCTGCGGAAGGAATGAAAGCCGCTGACGGCACCTTCGACGATCGGGCTGTTCGCGAAGAGCGCGACGGTGACGGGCGTCATGCGCGCGGCCGCGGTGACCTTGCGGGCGCAGTCGGCCTCGTCGCGCCAGTCGAGCGACACCTGGGCCGTCGTCGTCATCAACATCATGTTCAGCGCGTGGGAGCCGCGGGTCCCGAGGGTCTGCTGCATCGCCCCGTAGCGGGACTTCGGCATCCACGGCATCTCTGCGAGCCGGAGGAAGGGTCGGTACCCGAGGCCGACGAGCCGCTGCCCGAGGCGGGCCGTGTTCGTCTTCAACTGCTCGAGGTGCGCCAGGTTCTCGGCGTGCGCCTCACGCGCCGTCGGGTACGGAGCACCAGACAGCTCGAACTGGCCTCCAGGCTCGAGCGAGATCGTCACCCGCCCCTTCGTCAGCGCGATGACGGGGAGCCCCGGGCCTTCGCGAAACGGTTCCCAGCCGTCGGGGATGAATGACTCGAGCAGCGCCCCCACTCCGCCGCCCTCGTACGGCACCGCGCCTGCGCCATCGATCGGGAAGAGCAGCTTCTCGTGCTCCAGCCCGACGAGACCACCGTCACGACGCTCCGCGGAACGGAAGGTGTCTTCGAGCGCCTGCGCCGACGCCAGGGGCTGGACTTCAGTCTGGCGAGCGTCGAGCGACATGGACCGAAGGCGGCTCTATAACGAGCGCTTCGCGCGAGCCCACGAATTCCCCATGAGGCCTCTCTGAACGCCGTGATTCCTCCGCTGCCTGCACAGGCCCAATTGCGGGACTTCTTCCGCGGGCTGGCCCTGCCCTTCCGGGCGCTGCGGGTCATGATGTCGTCGGCCAGGCTCGTCGGCCTGTCGCTCCTCTCAGCCCTCGTCACGAGCGGGGTGCTCGCCGGGCTCGTGTGGTTCTGGTGGCCCAGGGCCCTCGGGTGGGCCGAGGCGCTGATCGGCACGGGCGCGTGGCGCGACGTGGTCTCGGCCATCGTCGGTCTCCTGTTCTTCGCGCTCACCTTCTTCGTGAGCGCCCTCACGGTCCCGAACGTTGTCCTGGCGCCGCTGCAGGATCCGCTGTCGGAAGCGACCGAGACCCGGTGTGGAGACTTCACGGCGCCTCGTCTCTCGGCGCCCGGCACGGTTCGCGGCACCTTGCACGCGCTCGGCCACACGCTGTTGCGCCTGGCCACTCAACTGCTCGGAGTGGGGGTGCTCCTCCCGCTCAACCTCATCCCGGGAGCGGGGAGCATCGCTTTCGCCATCGCCGGCTCGCTGTGGAGCATGGTCTGTCTCGCTATCGAGCACCTCTCGAACCCGATGGCCCGACACCTCTACCCCTTCGGACAGGTGGTGGTGGTGGTGCGCAGGCGGCTCGCCCTTTCGCTCGGGTTCGGCGCGGCGCTCTACGTCATGCTCTGGGTGCCGGTACTCAACTTCTTCCTCATGCCGGTGGCCGTCGTGGCCGGCACGCTGCTGTTCCGAGCGCTGCGGGCGGCCCAGGCGCTGGGCCCTCCTCCACACCGCGACCACTGAGCGGGGCCTGCCCGAAGCGTGTCCGGCCGGGAACGTGGTGCGATCGACGCGTGTTGGCTTCCTTGAAGGGCCAGACCCCGGTGATTAGGCTCCAGCGGTCGCTACACCGGCTTCATCGAGGAAGATCACCACATGCCTATGCTCCGCAGGGTCGTCGTCGTCGCCGCGCTCGTCATGGCGTGGGCGCTGGCTGGCAACGACCGCGCACCGCTCACGCTCACGATGGTCAAGCAGGTCGAGGCCGCCCCGTCGCGAGGCGGAGAAGAAGGAGCCAAAACCCCGCACGAGCTCTCTTCGCTCCGCGTCCTCACGAAGGTCATCCTCTACGTGAAGGATAACTACGTCGACCCCAAGCGCGTCCGTCCGAAGGAGATGATGGTCGCCGCCCTCGAGGCCGTCGAGAAGTCGGTGCCCGAGGTGATGGTCGACGGCTCGGCTGAGTCGGGCAAGGTGCGCCTCAACGTCAACGGCAGGACCAAGGAGTTCGACATCACCCACGTCGACACCCTGTGGCGAATGTCGTTCACCATGAAGGACGTCTTCGACTTCATCGCGAAGAACATGCGGCCGACCGATGACACGCGCGAGATCGAATACGCGGCCGTCAACGGCATGCTCAACACGCTCGACCCGCACTCGATTCTGCTGCGGCCCGAGATGTACCGGGAGATGAAGCTCTCGACGAAGGGGGAGTTCGGTGGCCTCGGCTTCGTCATCCAGATGCGCGAGGGCATCCTCACCGTGGTGAAGGTGCTGCCGAAGACGCCCGCCTTCCGCGCCGGGATCAAGAAGGACGACCAGATCACCCGCATCGGTGAAGAGTCGACGGTCAACATGGACCTGAACGAGGCTGTCGGGAAGCTGCGTGGCCCGGTGGACTCGCGCGTCACCATCACCGTCAACCGCAAGGGCTGGGACAAGGCGCAGGCGATGACGCTGACGCGCGCGCTGATCACCATCGACTCGGTCCAGTCGAAGCTCCTCGCCTCGAACGTCGGCTACGTGCGCGTGAAGAACTTCCAGGGCAACACGACGAAGGACCTGAGCCTGGCCCTGCAGGAGCTCACCAAAGAAGCGAAGACCAACGGCAGCCCCATCGGCCTCAAGGGCGTGGTGCTCGACCTGCGCGGCAACCCGGGTGGCCTGCTCGACCAGGCGATTCAGGTGTCGGATCTCTTCGTGAGCACCGGCACCATCGTCGCGACGGTGGGCCTCTCGGACAAGCTCCGCGAAGAGAAGCGCGCCCACGAAGACGACACCGACGAGGCGTACCCGGTGGTGGTGCTCGTCAACGCCGGCAGCGCGTCGGCGTCAGAGATCGTCGCCGGAGCGCTCAAGAACCTGAACCGCGCCGTCATCATCGGCCGCCAGACCTTCGGCAAGGGCTCGGTCCAGGTGCTCTACGACTTCCCCGACGACAGCGCGCTCAAGCTCACCATCGCCAAGTACCTCACGCCCGGCGACATCTCGATTCAGGAGATCGGCATCACGCCCGACATTCAGCTCATTCCGACGCGTGTCTCGAAGGACCGCGTCGACGTGTTCGCGCCCCGCCGCTCGATGGGCGAGGCCGATCTCGATCACCACTTCGGCAACCCGTCGAACGACAAGGCCGCCAAGAAGCGTGAAGAGGTCGTCGTGCGCGAGAAGCCGTCGATGTCGCTGAAGTACCTCAAGGAGGAAAAGGAGAAGGTCGCGGTCGCGCCGAAACCCGAGGAGAAGAAGGACCCGAAGGCTGCTCTGCCCAGGGGTAAGGCGCCTGCAGCGAAGAACCCGCTGACCGACACGGAAGCTGCGCCTCCTGAAGAAGACCTCGACGACCAGCTCGACGCAGAGGCGCAGGACGAGGTGCGCGAGGACTTCGAGGTCTCGTTCGCCAGGGACTTCCTGCTCACCGCGCCCTTCATGCGCCGCGACAAGATGCTCGAGGCAGGCGCAAAGTTCGTCGCGCAGAAGGGCAAGCAGGAAGATGAGCGCATCGCGAACGCCATCACCACCCTCGGCATCGACTGGACCCCGGGAGAGACGCCGAAGAAGGTCTCGCTCGAGAGCGTCCTCAAGCCGAACGTCGAGCGGAAGATCCTCGCCGGCGAGACCGTCGACCTCGAGCTCACCGCCGAGAACAAGGGGGCCGAGCCCATCAAGCGCCTGCGCGCGTGGATCGAGAGCGACAACGGCTTCCTCGATCGCCGCGAGTTCCTCTTCGGAGCGCTCAAACCCGGTGAGAAGCGCTCGTGGACCGTCAACGTCAAGCTCCCCAAGGACCTCATCTCGCGGCGAGACGGCATCACGGTGAAGTTCCAGGACGACTCCGCTGAGGTGCTCCAGGAGACCGTCGCGGGAGAGCTGAACTTCGTCGAGATCGCTCGGCCGAAGTTCGCCTACTCGTATCAGCTCATCGACGACTGCCAGGGCTGCAATGAAGATGGGCAGGCTCAGCGCGGCGAGACGCTCACGCTGCTGCTCGACGTCACCAACGTCGGCACGGGCAAGGCCCTCGACACGTTCACCATCATCCGCAACCCCGGCGACCCGAACATCTTCATCGAAAAGGGCCGCTTCAAGCTGGGCGAGCTCGACGTGGGAGAGACCAAGACGGCCCGGTTCAGCCTTGGCGTGAAGAAGGGCCTCAAGCCCGACGAATTCGGCCTGCGAATCAACGTCATCGACGAGCCCCTCGAGGAGTTCCTTGCCGACAAGCTGGTGGTGCCGGTGGTGCCCGACGGGGTGGCGCCGCTCGTCCTCGAGCCCCGCAAGGCGGTCGCCCGAATCGCGGACAAGGCCGAGCTCTTCAACAGCGTCGACCCCCGCTCGAACGTCATCGCCAGACTTCCGAAGGGCGCCGTCGTCAACGAGCAGGCCCGGGGCGCCACCATGGCGCGCGTCGAGTGGGGCGAAAATCGCTTCGCCTTCGTCAAGGTGTCCGACCTGCGTGATGCCCGTGGCCAGAAGCCATCAGTGCCGAAGGGGAAGGAGTTCGAGTCCGTGCCGCTTCGCGCGCCAGCGCAGATCAGCGTGAACGTCGACCCAGCCGTCGGGGGCACCGCCGTCGATTCGCCGACCTTCACGCTCTCGAGCGTGATCACCGACCCCTCGCTCCTCGATGTCTTCGTGCTGGTGAATGACCAGAAGGTCTTCTTCAAGGGCCGCACTCCCGATGATGGCGACAAGCTGAAGTTCACGACCGAGTTCCCTCTCAAGGAGGGGAACAACTTCGTCACCATCGTCGCCCGCGAGACCCAGGACTTCGCCAGCCGGAAGACCGTGGTCATTCGTCGCCGGCCGCCGGCGATGGCCCAGAAGCTCAGCGATGAGGCACCGAAGTCGGCCAAGCCCTGAGGCCACGGAACGCTTTGTGTCGTGGCCCAGGGAAAGTGTCCGGTTAACGGCCCAGGGAAAATGTCCGCCCT
>JBBAQZ010000022.1:50918-119523 GCA_040400045.1 Myxococcaceae bacterium | reverse complement strand
CGCCCTGCTCCTTCGGCGTTCCGCACGAGGGGTCGAGGCACTCAGGGTTGGTGCCGTTGCCGAGCTGCGCCGAGGCGGGCATCGCGAAGAGCGCGAGCGCCGCCGAGAGGATTGCGAGGTTCCGGTTCATGGATCAGCTCCGTGGAAACGTGTCTGGCCCCTCCCTCTACAAGCTTCGATCCAACCGGGTTGCTCACCGTCGAGCCAACTGATTCCGCTGGTTGGAAGAGACGCCAAACGACTGAACCGGAGGGTGTGGAGTGCAGACCCGTGCAGGTGGGGAGCAGACTCAACACCCACTGGTGGAAAGCCCCCCTACAGCCCGTTCTCGAACTGGTCGTCGGGGAGCTTGATGACGCCTCGCGGGCGTCGGTTGTTCGGTGCCGTGAAGCGGACCTGCGAGACGTTCAACTTCCCGACGCCCGTCCCGCGAGGGTCGTTCTCTCGACCGACCTGGAAGTAGAGATAGATGTCGTTGGTGCCCTTGAGAATGACGCGGCCGCTGTCGTTCGGAGAAGGTCGCTGCAACGTCTCCATGACGCTGATGTTGTAGGCATTGACCGAGTAGCAGCTGCGCCCGTCGGGAGTCGGATCGATCTCCTTGATCGCGTAGCCATAGCCGCGATCCTGGCGGAACTCGATGTCGGCCGAGGTCGAGTCGGTGTGCGTCTCGATCTCTCCGATGTTCGGCAGGCCGTCACGATCGTCGTCGTTCAGATCCTCGGCGATGAGCGGGTTGGTGCCGCTGAGGAACTCGACGAGGTCAGGCGCGGAGTCTCCATCGGTGTCGCTGATGCACGCATCGGTGCCGAGCACGCGTTCCTCGCAGTCGTTGAGACGATCGCCGTCGGTGTCGAGCGCGAAGCTGCAGCCGCGAACGACGTCGATGTTCCCGGGCTGCGGCTTGAGCCCCATGCGCACCTCGATGCCATCGCCGATGCCGTCGGCGTCCGTGTCCATCAGGGTCGGATCCGTGCCCAGGTTCGCTTCGTCTTCGTCCGGCAACCCATCTCCATCGCTGTCGACGAGGCCGGGTGACGGTGACTTCGTGTTGCGAACGCGCACGTTGCGGTTGATCGCGATGAAGCGCTTGAGACGCAGGGAGCGTTGCAGCGAGCCGTAGTTGAGCGACGTGATGCGTTGCACGATGCCGCCCTGGTTCGTCTCGAGGAGCTCGGTGCCGCCGGCGCGCGCGATCGAGTTCGCCTGGAACCGCGCGAGGTCGTCCATGGCGCGTCGGACGAGCACCGGTTGCACGGTGACTTCACCCGCGTTGAAGCGCACCGCCAGTTGACGCAGCTCTTCCGTCACCATGCTCAGCTCGCACTCCGTGCAGCGGGGAATGTCTTCCGCGCGCGCGAAGGCGTCGCATTGCGCGTTGATGCCGGCATTGAAGGTGCGGTTGTTGCAGCTGTCGTCAGCCGAGAACATCACCAGCACGACGTAGTAACGGGTGCGCGCCACCTGCCCACGACAGCCAGTCTGCATGTCACCGCTGATGATGCTGTGCGCGAGCTTCAAGGGCGCTCGGTGCGAGATGGGCCCGGCCTCGTTGAAGGCGTTGTACTTCGCGAAGGCCGTGGTGAGGACGGTCTGATCGGCCGAGAAGCTCCCCAACAAACCGTTCGCGATCGCGTGGTGCGCCACGACGCCGAAGCTGATGCCCGGGTTCGCGAACTGCGTGGTGGTGTCGGTCAAGGCCTTCACTACTTCTTCGCGCAGCTGCACGTCGACGCCGGTGCCGCCTTCGATGGCGAACAGCACCTTGACGGGGAACGCGTCGCCCGAAGCGATCGGCGCGCAGACGGTGGCCTCGAACTCCGCGCGATCGGGCCCGCCTGCGCCTCCTGCGCCGATGGCGTAGAGGCCGACGTCGGTACAACTACCGAGAATCGAGATCGCCACTGCCAGCAGGAGGATGCGCATCATGCGGCCGACACTGTACCCGACTCAGGTTGACAAGCGCGGTCGGAGGTTGGCCTACAGCGAAAGGACCCACGCGAGCAGATCGTTGCGCTCCTGGAGCGAGAGCAGATCGGCGCGGCCGTGCTTCGGCGCGTACTGCTCCACGGCAGCCCTCAGCGGGAAGCGGTTGTCGACGACGACGCTCCCATCAGCCGCGACGGCGAGACCAGCGAGACCGGTCGTCAGCATCGGAAACACGTCCCACGAGCCCACGAGGGCGGGGGTCCCGAAACCTTCGAAGCGCCCGTTCTGCAGCTCAGGGCGCAGGGGCATGACGCGCGGGGTGCCGACGTCGATGAAGCGGTCGCGCGTCGCGAGATCCTGATCGGTCGTGAACTGCGGCGGTGGGTGGCAGCCGGCGCAGGCCGCTTTGCCCTCGAACAGCGCGAGGCCGCGTCGCGGCGAACCCACCGCGCCGTCGGGCAGCGTGAGCGTCTCGGCTGGCGCACCGCTGGGGTCGACGAACGGGTTGGGGAGCGTCGGGACGAGCGAGGTGAACAGCGTGAGCGCCTCGATCTCCTCCGCCGTCATCACCGGGTTCTGGTATCGGTTGCGGGAGCCGACGACCTTCGCGGTCTCACCGATGGAGTGCGTCGAGGCCGGCGTGAAATAGGGAGGCGTCTCGCGGCTGCCTCGAACCGTGGTCGAGCGGTAGATGCGCATGGGCATCGTCTTCTCGAAGAGCACGCCTTCCCCATGCCCCTCGAGGTGACAGGCGTCGCACGTCATCGCCGTTCGACCAAGGTCGGCGAAGTAGAGCACCTGGCCAAGCCGACGCGTGCGCTGACCGAGCACGTCGGCGACCGGCCACTGGCCCGTCCACGTTGCTCTTCCCTTCGCGGCCTGCGAGACGTCGATGGTCGCGACGGTCCCCGTGAAGCGGTTGAGCACGAAGAGGGTCTTGCGATCGCTGGAGAGCACCAACGCCTTCGGGCCAGAGTGGAGCGAGACGCCGGCGCGGCCCTTCACGTTGAACGCCTCATCGGGAAGTACGCGCGGGAACCGGTCGGGGGGTGGCAACGCGACCTCTTGAATGAGCGCCTTCGCCGCGTCGCTGTCCGACTTTCCGAGCTTCTTCGCGTCGATGATGCGGACGAGCCCGAGACCGACGTCCGACGCGTAGAGCAGGCCAGCGGCGTCATCGAGCGCCAGCGCCTCGGTCACCCCAGCGCCGAACCCCAGGTGCCGCAACCACGCCAGGCGGCCGCCCTTCGCCGACTTCAGCGGCAAGCCGACCACGCCGACACCGCCGTTCATGCTGACCTCCATCTTGTCCGGGTTGGGCCCGATGTTCGGCCCGATGCTCGAGACGAAGAGCAGACCCGAAGCCGACGCGGCGAGCGCTCGCGGCGCCTTTCCGTTCATCACGGACGAGCGGTACTTCTGGGTGGTGCCTCCGACGATCGGCGTGCCCGGGCCTGGCTGCGTGACGCCGAGGACGCTGCCCGTCGCAGGGTCGAGCAGCTCGATCTCGCCCGTCTGCAGCGACCCGACGGCGAGGCCAGCAGAGGTCAACGCCATGGGCCGCGGGTTTGGAGCGACCGGGCTCCGCCAGAGTTCCTTGAAGCCGTTCTTCGAGTCGAGGGCGCTGACGGTATCGCGCGCATGTTCAGCGAGGTAGACGGTCTCGCCGTTGATGAGCAGCGACGCCGTCAGTGGCGGTGCGGGAGCGCTGGTGACCGAGGCGGGCGTCGCAGCCAGATCGATCACGCGGACCTCGGGGGAATACAGGTGACCCACCACGACCGATGAGAGACCCAGCGGCGCGAGTGCAGAGGGCCCGTCGGACACGTCGACGCGCGTCACCTTCTTCGTGGCGAGCTCCACCGCGTAGACGACGTCTTCCGTGGTGCTCGCTACAACCAACCACTTGCCATCGCGTGTCTGAACCATCGCGACGAGCTCGGGGAAGCGTATGTCGTTGATGAAGCGCAGCTCCGCGCGACCCGACGCGCCCTCGAGCGACGCCTCGACGACGGCTTCCGACATGGGGCCGAGGTCGACGCCGGCCGGGAGGCGGGTGAACGCGTGGCCGTCGTCGAGCACGACGATAGGGAGTCGGAGCATTGCGGGCGGCCCCAGCACCAGGGTGGTGCTCTTCGACAACCCCGAGCCGGTGATCGTGAGCGGGGTGCTGGTGGCGTTGGTCACCATTCGCGGGCCGACCGTCTTCAACACGGACTGAGGTGCGGCTGGCGCAGACGCGTCGGGAACCGCGACCACGCGGGGGGTGTCGGCTCGCTGGCATCCCACGACCGCGAACAGCGACGCCCAGAGGAGCAGTACATGACCTTGCATTGGTGCCTCGCCTCCTACACGGGTTCACCCGGCGCAGAAACGGTGGCGGAAGTCGCGTCGACCGCCGCGGAATGAGGGTATCGTGATTGTCTTGACCCTTCTCGGCGCGCTTCGCTTAACTCTGGTCCTCCACATGCGTTCTTTCCTGTTGTTGGGCTCTGTCTTGATCCTCGCGGCTCAAGCGGCCGATGCGAAGCCCAGGCCGAAGCCGAAGCCGGTAGCCCCGACGCCAAGCGCTCCCTCCGTTCCTGCCGCCGGCCCTTCAGCCGAAGCCCCTCCTCCAGCTGGCTCAGATGGGGCGACGGGGGTTCGAGGCCCCACGCGCATCGACTTCGACGACCGCCTCATCCAGGGGCAGAGCAACAAGTCTGGCGCCGTCTACCTCTACGATCGCAAAGAGCTGAAGGTGCGCTCGATGATCAGGAAGCGCGACAACTTCCGCGATGAAATCGTGGGCTCGCTCTACGACACCTGAGCCGTGCGACCCCGCGGGCCATGCATCTGTTTTCTTTGTCGAAGGAGTCACTCGTGAGTGGACAGCCCTCCGTCCTCCAGGTGGTCATCTTGCGGGACGGCCTGCTGGTCGGCACTGAAGTCTTCGTGCCTGGCCAGTACACGCTCGGGTCAAGCGACTCGGTCGATCTGCGCCTCGACGACGCGTCGGTCGCCGAGCTGCACGCGACGCTGTATTTCCAGAATGGGCGCGCCGCGATTCAAGATGCAGGCTCGGGCTCGGTGTTCGTGAATGGGCACCGGGTCAACGCGTGTGAGGTGCGGGCCGTCGACGAGATCGCGTGCGGCCCCTTCACGCTGAAGGTTCGTGTCCTCGGGCAGAAGCCGGCGGTGAAGTCTGCGCCTTCTGCCGAAATCTCGGCCTTGCTCGGAAACCCGCAAACGCCTGGGAAGCCCGTCGCTTCGGTTCCTGGACACGGCAAGGCCCCCGCCGCGACCGTGGTGTCGGCGCGACGCATGAGCACCGCGCCGCAGAACGCGGACGCAGCCGTTACGGCGCGAGCGACTCCGCACCTGCGCCCCGTTCAGCCGGTGCCGCTCGCGGACCACGACGAGAAGACCGAGAGCATCGCGCTCGGGGCGGAGCTCTTCGATCCGACGGGGCCCCAGCGCGTTCCTGATCCGTTGACGACGGCCCTGATCGAGGAGGTCCCGCAGTCCCCTCCCCCACCGCCCGCGCCGTCGATTCCGTCGCCGCCCACCCAGCTCGCAACCCCGACCGCGCGCGTCGAAGCGAAGAAGCCAGCTCCAGCGCCGACGACCGCCCCCGTCATCCCAGTCGCAGCCGAGAAGCCTGCGAAGCAGGGGCATGAGAAGGCCACTGCGCAGCAGCCGAAACGCTCGGGCCATCGCGCCCGGCCCACCCCATCAATTCCACCTTCCGCAGACGGCAAGGGGAAGCCGCACCTCTTCGTCGAGCTCTACTGGGGTGAAACCCGGAAGTACGTGAGCTCGCACCCGAAGATCGACGCCCAGAAGAAGCTCGTCGCCCGCGATGATGACAAGGCGCCGCTTCCGATGTGGGGCTTCGGCACCGAAGGCAGCGACTTCGTCTTCGCGGAGCAGAAAGGCGACCTCTTCCGGGTCTTCGTGCCCACCGTGGCGGGGGTCGAGCGCCGCGCCCAGGACGGCAACTTCTACCCCGTCGGCGCGGAGTCCCTCGAGGTGGGCCCCGGTCAGCGCCGCTGCGTGACCCTCGGTACGGGCCACGCGATTCGCTTCACCGGCGACAAGGAGATGACGCTCGTCGCCTACGTGCAGCCCGCCCTGCCCCGGCCCTTCGTCAACCCGCTCCGCGGCCTTCCATGGCTGGTGCTCGCCTTCCTCGCGCTCTTCGGCAGCGCCTTCATGGCGTTTGCCATCTACGCGTTCGAGCCCGAGTCGGCTGACTTCAACGCGAAGAACGTTCCGCCGGTCGCGGTGCGGTTGATCGCGCCGCCCAAGAAGGAAGAGAAGCGGAAGATCGAGGAGAAGATCAAGGAGCTGAAGAAGGAAGACAAGCCGAAGCCCGAGCCCAGGGCCGAGAAACCACCCGCGGCCAAGCCCGTGGCGGCCGAGACGAGGAAGGTGCTCAAGTCGGTCGAGAAGCTCGTGGCGGCAGGCCCCGCCATGAAGGACCTGCTGGCCGCGGTCGACAAGCTCGGCTCGGGTCCCGGCGCCAAGAACGCGAAGAACGACTTCAAGCTCTCTGGCCTCATCGGCAAGGCGCCCATCGCCAACGCGGGCATCGGCACGTTCGGTCTCGGCGGCGGCGGTGGCGGCGGTATGGGCATCAAGGGCGCTGAGCTGCTTCGCGGCAAGGGTGGGGCGGGCATCGGCGCCCTCGGCGCGGGCAACATCGGCAAAGGCAAGGTCGGCGGCGCGGTGACGTCGGCGGTCAGCCGCAACATCGGCGCCCAGGGCACTGTCGACAAGGAAGCCGTCGCCAAGGCGATCAACGCGCACCTGCACGAGGTGTCGAGCTGCTACGAGCGCGCGCTCCTCAAGGAGCCGGGCCTCGCCGGCAAGATCGTGCTCGAGTGGCAGATCACCACGTCGGGCAGCGTCGGCTTCGCGAAGACCAAGTCGTCGACGATGCGGAGCTCAGCGGTCGAGGGTTGCATTCTCAACTCGTTGAAGACCTGGCGCTTCCCACCAGCCAAGGGGGCGGGCGTCGTCATCACCTACCCGTTCATGTTCAACTCGGTCGGCTATTGATTCCGCGGCTCACGTTCTGACTCGAGGCTGAAGGCACTCTCAGTCATCAGGCGCTGCGCCCTCTCGACGTGTGACTGGTTCGGCGTTTTCCAATTCTCTTTCACGGCCTGCAGCCTATGTTCCTGGCCGTCTTCGGGACGCTCGCGCTTGCCTGGCGAACGGGACGCGGGAGGGTGACGTGTACAGAGCGATAGTCGCAGTGAGCTTGATGGCTCCGGTCCTCGCTTGGGGACAGCGTGAACTCCTCGAGGCCCCGCCGAGCAGCGTCAACGCGCTTCAAGACAGGGCCTTTCGGCTCGAGAACGAGTTCACGGTCATGGTGGGCGTGTTGCCATCGGACCCCTACACGAAGGGCCTGTACGTGCAGGGCGGCTACGCCTTCCACTTCAACGACGCCTTCGGCCTCCAGGCACGCGGGGCGTACTCGCTGCCGCTGCCGACGTCGCTGCGCCAGCAATTGGAGCGCGACTTCGTCTTTCTGCCGACCGCCTTCACCCGCGTGCTCTTCTTCGCCGGCGGCGATCTCGTCTTCCGTCCTCTCTACGGAAAGCTCTCGGTGCTCAACAAGAGCGTCGTCCATGGGGAGTTCCATCTCCTCGCGGGCGGCAGCGCGTTTGGCTTCACCGACGGGCTCACGCCCTCGCTGCGACCGGCCGTGAACCTGGGCGGTGGCGGGCGGCTCTTCCTGGGGCGCTACGCAAGCCTTCGACTCGACGTCGTCAACCACATCGTGCTCGCGGCGCCCGGCGCCATGTCGGGCATCACCAACGTGCTGGCCATCAGCTTCGGCCTGGCCGTCAACTTCGGGGGGACGGAATGAAGTTCCTTCGACGTTGCGGTGCGGCGCTCGCAGTCTCGGCGCTGGTGTGCTCGGGGGCGGCGCTGGCTCAGACCCAGGAACTCGAGAACCCCGGGGTGACCTCGGCCATCCAGGATCGGCCCTACCGGATGCAGCACGAGCTCGACCTGTGGGTCGGCGTGCTGCCACTCGACGCCTTCTACGTCGGCGTCTACGCGCAGCTCAGCTACGCCTACCACTTCAGCGACCGCTTCGCGTGGCAGGTGGGTCGCGGCGCATACGGGATCGCGGCGCGCACGCCGCTTCGTGGAGAGCTGGAGCGCTCCTTCGGCGTGCAACCGACGGCCAACGACGAGGTGCAGTTCTTCGTCGGCTCAGACGTCCTGTGGAAGCCGCTCTACGGGAAGCTCGCCGTGCTCAATCGCGCGGTGATTCATGGCGAGGTGCACCTGCTCGGCGGCGCCACCCTCTTCCGCTTCACGAACTCTGGGTTCCGCCCCGGCATCAACCTCGGCGGCGGTGGTCGCATCTTCGTCAACCGCTACGTCAGCTTTCGGCTCGACGTGACGCACAACATCGTCATCCCCACGGGCGGAGGAACGACGAACTTCAGCAACGTGATGACCGTGAACGTCGCCCTCGCGCTCAACTTCGGTGGGAACGACTGATGGGTACCGCGATTCGCTTGATGGCCTCGAGCTGTTGTCTCCTGTCCTCCGTCGTCATGGCCCAGGCGGCTGCGAAGCCCCCGACGGCCCCGGTGCCTTCAGAAGCCGCTCCTGCGCCTGCACCCGATGGGGGCGTCAGCGAGGTGACCCCCGCAGCCCCCGTGGCCGGTCCTCCGCGGGCCCCGAAGAAGCTCGACCCCAGGCTCTTCGATGACGCGCTCAACGACTACTTCGCTGGCCGGCCGCGCGAAGCCGCCCCCAAGCTGTTCGAGTACACCGAGAGCGTGCCGTCGACCGACGAGAACTACGCGTGGGCCCAGTACTTCCTCGCGCGCTCGCTCGTCGAGCTCAAGCTCTACCACGGCGGCGCTGTGTACCTCGCGCGCATCGCCCGGGAGCGCACCAACCCCGCCGTGCTGACCAAGGCACTCGAAGAGCTTCAGCTCTTGACCGACCGGCCCCACGACGAGGTGATGATCGACGAGCAGGTCTTCGGAGCCCTCGACCTCGGGTTCTTGCCGGCAGAGGTCGCCGGGTACGCGCACTACCAGCAGGGCCTCGTCGACCTCCGCGTCGGCAACGAGCGGTGGGCGACGACCCACTTCGCGAAGCTGCCCGAGGGTGGCCCCGAAGCCTCGCGCGCGAAATACGCGATGCTGGTGACGCGCCTGAAGCAGGCCAAGAAGGACCTGCCCAGGGAGCTGATCGAGCAGTTCTTCGAGCTCGCCAGAGACGAGAAGCTGACGCAGGACGCACGGAACGACGCGATGCTGGCGGTGGCGCGGCTGCGCTACGAGCTCGGCGACTTCCCTGGCGCGCTCGAGGCCTACGAACTGGTCAAGCTGCCCTCGCTCGACCCCGGCCGCGCGGCCCTCTACCTCGAAGAAGCGTGGACGAGATACCAGCTCGGGCAGGTGCACGCCGCGATGGGTCTGCTCACCACACTCGATGCTCCGAGCTTCCGTGAGGAGTTCCTGCCGGACAAGTTCCTGCTCAAGGCGCTCATCTATCGCGACCTCTGCCACTACCTTCCGGCGAAGCGTTCGGCCAAGGAGCTCACGCGGCGCTATTCCGACTCACTCGACGCGGTCCGTGAACGTGACGACCTGACCCGCGACCCCCGTCTTCTGCGCGCTGCCTCGGCGCGGGGGAGCACGCGACGCGCCCGGCAGTTCCTCGAATCGGTCGAGCTCGAGGGTGAGCTGCTGGGTCGCTTCGCCGGTACCTTCGGCGAGCGGATGTTCGGGTACCTGACGCGGGTGTACGACCTCGCGCGTGCCGAGGCCGTGCGCGTGTACCAGCAGCGCCTGACGGACTCGGTGCGCGTCGAAGCCGACAAGCTGCTTCGCGCCGCCGAACAGGTGCGCCTCATGGAGTACGAGGTCGGCCTCAAGCTGTACGAGCGGGTGAAGAAGGGCTCGAAGCTCGTCGCGCTGCTCGAAGAAGAGCCGCTGCGCCCCAACCAGGTGTCCTTCAAGTTCGCCGACGAGTACTGGAACGACGAGCTGCGCACCTACCGGTTCTCGCTCAAGTCCAGGTGTATCGAGGAGACGGCCCGATGAGCGCGGTTGCCCTTCTGACGGCCGCGCTGCTCGCGCAGGCGCCGATGACCACGGTCGAGAACCCGCTCGTCACCCGGCAGCGCGAGAAGCAGGACCTCGTCGAAAAACTGCGCCGCGACATCTTCAAGGTCGACCGCAGCATCAACGAAACGGACAAGTTGATCGCGAAGAGCCGCAACGCGCCCTACCTGCCCGACCTGCAGTTCCGGCTCGCCGAGCTCTACGTCGAGAAGAGCCGCTACGTGTACTACCTGCAGGCCGAGACGCGGCCCGAGGGCTCGAAGGGCGCGCTCGTCTCACCAGAGACCAAGCTCTACAAACAGAAGGCGATGCAGATCTACAACCGCCTGCTCCGGGAGTTCCCCGACTTCAAGGACGCGGACAAGGTGACGTTCTATCTGGCGCACGAGCAGCGCGAGATGGGGGAGTTCGACAACCTGCTCAAGACGCTGGCCGAGCTCGTCAAGAAGTACCCCAGCTCGCCGCTGCGCCTCGACGCCGAGCAGATCCTCGGCGACTACTGGTTCGACAAGTCCGACCTCAAGCAGGCCGAGGAGAGATACCGGGCGATCCTCGACGCTCCACCATCGCCGGTGCACGACCTGGCCCGTTACAAGATGGGTTGGATTCGCATCAACCAGCAGAACCACAACGAGGCCGTGACGTTCTTCGAGGCCGCGGCGGCGTCGGCGCCGTTGCCGGGCGCCGACCTCAGCAAGGCGCTCAACGTCAAGCGCGAAGCCCTGCTCGATCTCGTCTACAGCTACACCGAGGCGAGGCCCGCGAAGGGCGCCCTTCAGTATTTCGAGAAACTCTCGGAGTCGCGCGCCACCTTCTCGCTCGCGCTCGACAAGCTCTCGAACCGCTACTTCATCAAGCAACAGTACGAGTACGCGATTCCCGCGCTGCGCAAGCTGCTCGAGATTCAGCCTGACCCCGAGCTCGAGGTGGAGCGCGTCGGCAAGCTCTACGACTCGATCAAGGCCGCCAAGGGCAAGGTGCAACCCAAGCCTGAAGACGTGAGCTTCATCGTTCGCGCCGCGGTGCAGGTGAAGCTGGACCCGACCAGGGACGAGCCGAGCCGCAAGCGCACGCTCGCCGAGCTCGAAGAGATGTCACGTGACCTCGCGACGTCGATTCACGCCCAGGCCCAGAAGAAAGACGACAAGCCACTCTACGTCGAGGCCGCCGCTGCGTATCAGCGCTACCTCGGCCTGTTCCGCCCCAAGCTGTACGCGACGGTCATCATGCAGAACCGCGCTGACGCGCTCTTCGCAGCCCGCCGGTACGTCGACTCCGCGCGTCAGTTCGAAGAGCTCGCGACCTTCCTGGACCTCAAGGACCCGAAGGCGGCCGAGAAGAAGGCCGAGGGGTCGAAAGACACCGTCGACGTGACGAAAGAGGCGCCGAGGGACCCGAAGGCTGCGCCCCCGAAAGACCCGAAGGACGCCAAGCTCGCGGCCGTGGCCAGCGTGGGCGTGCCTGGCGCGGCCTCACAGCGCACGTTCTCGGACACGAAGACGCATGACGAGGCGCTGTACGGCGCGCTGCTGGCGCACTTTTCGGCGCTCAAGCCGGGCGAGGTCGAACGCCTCACCACCTTCGAGGTCGCCGACGCGCGCCAGGCACTCAAGCTCCTCGGCGCTCAGTTCGTCGGCCGCTACCCCAGGAGCGAGCATGCCCTCGAGGTGAAGTTCAACATCGCGCGCGCCTACTACGAGGACGGCGACTACAAGAAGTCGGCAGAGCTCTTCAAGGAGTTCGCCGTCACCCACGCAGACCACAAGGACGCCGTCGTCGCCGCGAGCCTCTCGTTCGATTCCCTCCGGCAGGTCAAGGGCTACGATCTCGCCGAGGAGTACGGCAAGGCGTTCCTCGCGTCGAACCTGCCGGCCCCTTTCAAGGCCGACGTTCCCAAGATCCTGAGGGGCTTCAAGGAGACGAAGATCGGCGACATCGCCATCGACGCGTCGAACGAGACCGGCGACATCATCACGGGCCTGCTCAAGGTGGCCGACGAGAACAAGGGTCAGGACATCGGCGAGAAGGCCCTCTACGGCGCCTTCGCGGCGGCCCGCGACAAGCGCGACCTGCGCCGGGAGCGCGAGATCGGCGAGCGCTTCATCAAGGAGTACCAGAAGTCGGAGTACCTCTCGGACGTGATGATCACGCTCGGTCGTCAGGCCGCCGAGGCTGGCCGGTTCCAGGACGCCGCCGGCTACTTCGAGCAGATGGGCAAGCAGTTCGCGGGCGACGCCACGGGCCTGGACTCGCTGTTGTCGTCGGCCCGACTGCGCATGGCGATGGGCGATCTCCCCGGCGCCATCAAGGTGCTCGAGCAGACCGTCGATCAAGCCGGCGCACGGAAGGTCGAGGTGCTGACCCTGCTGGCACAGACCCACATGAAGATGAAGGCGAGCGGCAAGGCCCGGGCGACCGCCGAGCAGGTCATGAAGATCGACAAGGTCAACGCCACCGCCGCGGCGATCATCTGCGAAGTCGCGGCGAGCACGCCGGGCGAGAAGGTCGAGCCGCTGGTGGCGATGCTGCAGGCCGTCACCAACTCGCAGAACGCCGCAGGCGACGATCCGGCGAAGGCCATCTGGTACCTCGCCGAGATGCTCTACCGCCAGTTCAAGGCGATTCCGAACGACAAGGTGGAGGACAAGGTCGCGGCGCTGCAGCAGCTCCAGGGCCTGTACCAGCAGTCGGCCTCGATGAACTCGGCCGAGTGGGCGGTCGCGTCGCTCTGGCGCATCGCGAACTCGCTCCAACACATCGCCGAAGCAGTCGAGACCACCCCGCCTCCGCCGGGCCTCAAGCCTGACGAGGTCGAGGAGTTCCGCGCGGCGGTGAAGCAACAGACCGACCCGCTCAAGGCCCAGGCCGACCAGACGTTCGAGACGTGCCTGGCGCGCGCCGAGTCGCTCGAGGTGTTCAGCGCGGCCGTGGTGGGTTGCCGCAAGAAGGTCGACGACGCGACCTCACCGCTCCGTGGCCCGCCGGCCGAACGCCCCGTGAACGTGGAGGAGCTCCAGAAGAAGGCCGAAGTGACGCAGAACGCGGCCGACTTCGAAGCCGTCGGCATGGCGTACCTGGGTGCAGGCCAGGTGAACAACGCCATTCTCAACTTCAACCGTGCCCTCGAGCTCACGCCTGCCAGCGCGCCGCTGCACTCGGCGATCGGTTACGCCCTGCTGCTCAACGGCGACGCCAACGCGGCCCGCTCGGAGTACGGGCTGGCGCTCGAAGCGGACCCGACCTTCGACAAGGCACGGGCCAACCTGGGCGCGCTGCGATGCCGCTTCTTCGACACCGCAGGCGCCAAGCGCGAGCTGAGCGTCGTGAAGGACGTGGCCTCGCTGACCGGGCCCGACGTCGACCCGGAGTGGAAGAGCTGCAAGTGAGGCCCGCGCACTCCATCGCCAACCGCCTTCGCGCCCTGGTGACGCTGACGGGGCTTGGAGTGCTGTCGGCCTGCTCCCCGCCCGGCCAGCCGACCCCGCCGAAGTTCAAGCTCGAGGGCAGCCTCAGTCAGCTGATGAACCTCGGCTACGACGAAGCGCGATTGAGGCTCGACTTCGATCCCAACAACCCGCAGCCGAGCGACACCCTCGGCATCGAGTTCGTCCGCGTACGCCCGTTGGGCTCGAACCTGCTCCCGGACGGGGGCATGGTGAGCGCCGTGGGGGCCAGCGAAGACCTCGTGCTGAAGATTGGGTACCAGCTGGCGGGTGACGCACCGCCTGCGAACCAGAGGCTCGACCTCACCTTCCTCGATCAGAACGGCATGTCGCGCACCACCCTGTCTCGCAACGTCGTCAACGACCCGCGCCGGTCCTTCCCGCCGCTGCGGGTCGGTAGTCTGTTCCTCGATCGCGCGCCGAACCGCGTCGCGATGAACACCGTCATCGGTGAGTTCAACCTCACGTTCGAGAACGGCATCGAAGTGGCCTCGGGCCGCACCGTCTTCGGAACGTTCTCGGCCAGGGTGATTACCCCATGAAGAACCGGATCTTGTTCATGCTGGCGCTGGTGGCGATGGGGTGCGGCGTGAAGCGCGTACCGCAGGCCATTCTCGAGAAGCTGCCCTACGAGGCGAAGATCGAGCTGCTCGAAAGCGAGAACGACCTCGCCCTGGCCGTCGACCGTCTCGACGAGGCCCACGCCGAGGTCAACCGCACCCGCGACCAGATTCGCCGCGCGAAGGACCGGTCCTCGGCAGCCAAGCGCGAAGTGAACGCCGCGCAGGACGCGCTGTCGCGTGAGGTCGCCGAGCTGGCGGTGAGCGAGTCCGACGCGCGGGTCGAGTGGCTGCGCGCCAGGCAGCGGGTCAACGTTCGTGACGAGTCACTCGCCGACCAGAACATGACGTGCGCGCTGGCTCGGTACGAGCAGACGCGCCTCACGGCCGCCCGCAAGGCCAAGCTCGAAGGCAGTGAGGACTACGAGCCGGGCGTGTTCGAGCAGCAGGTGAAGGACTGCGACGCCGACTACGCCGCGCTGAAAGAGAAGCTCAAGGAAACGAACTCCGAGGCCGAGACGGTGCGCGCCGCTTGGGAAAAGACCCGCGCGGCCCTGGCCCGGAAGACCTTCGACGCTCGCGCTTCGCCGTTCGTGGAGTGAGACCACCGTCATGAACCTGCTCTCGATCACCCTCGCATTCTCGCTCGGCCAGAAGCCCGACCCCGAGGTCCTCAAGCGCACCGTGGCCGTCGAGGCGGCTGCCGTCGAGAAGAGCCCCGACGACACCGAAGCCCTCTATCGACTGGGCCTGGCCTATCTCGCGCTCGGCGACGCGAAGCGCGCCATCAAGCCGCTCGAAACGCTCGTGAAGGCAGACGCGGAGTCGCTCGACGGCAAGCTGCTGCTCGCGCGGGCCTACCGTGGCGCCAACGAGATTCAGAAGGCGAAGGAGCTGCTCGACCAGGCGATCCTCGCGCAACCGGACGAGCCCACCCTGCGTGCCGAGCGCGGCGGCCTCGCGCGGGCCCAGGAAGAAACCGAGCTGGCCATCGAGCACTACAGCAAGGCCGTCGAGCTGGCTCCGACGGACGCGAACCTGCGCTTCAACCTGGCCGAAGCGCAGCAGAAGAGCTCACGCCTCGATGCCGCCATCGCGGGCTATCGCAAGGCGCTCGAGATCGACTCGGGGCTCACCGCGGCGCGCGTCAACCTCGGCAAGGCGCTCGCCGAGAAGGGCCTGTTCGGCGAGGCGAAAGAGATTCTCGTCGCCGTCAACAAGGACACGCTCGACGACGCCGAGGCGCACTACAACCTCGGGGTCATCCTGATGCGTGAAGGCAACGCCTCGAGCGGCATGAAGGAGTTCGAGCGCACGCTCGCGATTGCCCCGAAGCACGCCCAGGCGCTCAATAACCTCGGCGTCGCGTGGGACGCGATGGCCGACACGAGAAAGGCGCTCGAGTACTTCAAGAAGGCCGGTCAGGCCGACCCGACGTTCGCCGAAGCGTTCTTCAACCAGGGCATGAGCCTGATGAAGCTCAACAAGCCGGCAGAGGCGACGAAGGCCTTCGAGTCGGCGCTGAAGCTCGAGCCCGGCAGCACCGCGCCCTACGTACAGCTCGGCACCCTGTACCTGAAGCAGGGCAAGAAGGACCGCGCCGTCGAGGCGTTCACCAGGGCCATCGAGCTCGCCGACGCTCAGGACAAGGCCGACTCAGGCTTCAAGGCGCTCCTCAAGCGCAACGAGATGCGTCGCAACACCGACGCCTACCGCGGCCTCGCGATGGCCTACCTCGAGCTCGGGAAGGTCGACGAGGCCGTCAACACGCTCAAGCAGGCGACCGACAAGATGCCCAAAGACGCCTCTGCGCGTGAGGCCCTCGGTGACGCCTACCTCGCGCAGCGGAACTACGACGGCGCCGTGGAGCAGTTCCAGAAGCGGCTCGAGTACGAGCCCAGCGTCGACGCCCGGCTCGATCTCGCCCGCGCGTACACGAAGAAGCGCGTCGCCAAACAGGCCGAGCCGCTCTACCGCGACGTGTTGAAGGAAGACCCAACCAACCGCGCTGCCAGGCTCGGCCTGGTCGACCTCTTCACCGCCCAGAGCCGCTTCGCCGACGCCGAGGGCGTGTTGAAAGAGATGATGGCCGCGGACCCGAACGACGCCCTGGCGCTGATGCGCTTCGGCATCATGAAGTCACGCATGCAGCGCCCGAACGAAGCGCTCGAGCCGCTCGAGAAGGCCGTCGAGGTGAACCCGACGTTGCTCGACGCGCGCGCCGAGCTCGGGTACCTGCTCTTCCGCGGTGATATGCAGGGCAACGCCGGCCGCTGTGTCACCATCATGAACGAGATCCTCGTCACCGATGAGCGTCACGCGCTCGCGCTCTACTACCGCGGCGTTTGTCTCTTCGCGCAGGACAACAAGCCGAAGGCCGAGGAGTCGTTCAAGAACGCCACCCGCGTCGACCCGTCGTTCGGCAACGCCTGGCTGTCGCTGGGAGAGCTCTACGAGGGTCTCGGCAACAAGGACGAGGCGAAGAAGTCGTACGAAGCCGCCCAGAAGCTCGACGTGCCTGAAGCCGCGCAGGCCCTGAAGCGGCTCACCAAGTAGGCAGGTTGAGCCTGGCGCCTCTCACCGCCCGGCGGGTGCGAGCCACGCGGCCAGCCGCGCCCCGGTCGCCTCGTCCGCGCTGGTCTGCAGCGTGCGACGGCCCTTGAGCCCCAGCGAGCGCATCGCTTCATGCACCCGTGAGGGGAGCTCAACCAGCGGTCCCGTCGCGTCGAACGCAAGCCCCTCGACCGGCCGGCGGGTCGAATCGCACGTGAAGGGCCCCCAGACGAAGGTGAACCAATTGAGCCGGCGCGGATCGATCGTCAGCACGAGCGCTGGCTCACCCGCGCGAAAGGTGCACGTGGCGGTGAACGGCGGTGACTGATGGAGCCCGAGCCCGACCCGGAACGCCTGCCACTCTGCCGAGCTCTGCGCTCTCAGGGTCCGGTACCGTGAGTCGACGGCCTCGAGGCGGCGGTTTCGAACGGAGAGGTCGACGAGGTGTTGAAGCCGGGCCCCGTCCCGTTGCTCGACGGCCGCCAGGAAGACGGGAATCAGCGCGTCGGCGAGCGCGTCGTCTTCGGCGCTCGCGAGCCACTCGACGAGGTCATTCGAAGCGGCGGCTCCCCGTTGCGCGGCCGTCGTCAGCAGGGCCTCTCTCACCGCACCGGCGCGAGCCCACTGCGCGAGCCGTTGCACCCGGTCCGAGGAGCCCGTCGACGCGAGATCAGACAGCGCGTCGATACCGGTCTGTACCGCGAGGTGCAGTTCATCGCCTGGCCCGAGCGGGTCGACCAGCGCGCGCAGGAACAGATGCGCTTCCGACGTGCCTGGCGTCGCGCGAAGGGCGTCGATGATGGCGGCGCGGTCGTCGGTGCGAGCCCGGCTCCACACCGCCTCGAGCCCTGCGGAGTTGTTGACCTCGAGGTGCTCGAGGAACGCACGATTCATCTGGGAGCGCCCCGAGGCGCCGCGCGGTGGCGACGGGTTCGAACGCTGCAGGCCACCGTCGCACGAGAGGGCGCTGACGCCAGGCACCGTCCTCCCGCGAAGGGGCCCGCACCTCGGGGCACCCGAGCAGGCCTCAGGCGTGACACTGCTTCACCTTCTTCCCGCTCCTGCAGGGGCACGGCTCGTTGCGCCCCAGCTTCTGTCGCGACGTCGTGGCCGCCCCTTCGAGGTAGCGCCAGCGGCCGCCGAGGCGGTCGAACTGAGAGCGCTCCTCCAACGAGACCAGCGCGCTGGCCTCGACGTACCGCGCGACGAAGTGCACCACGCCGGTCGCGTCGTCAGGGCCGCCGCGTTCTCGAGCGAGCACCGAAAGACCGACCCAACCGACGGCGCGACCCCAGGCGCTGAGCTCGGTCGCTTCTCCAGGCCGCGGCTCGCGGGCGCTGGTGGCAACGAGGTACTCTCCGAGCCCCAAGACGTACGCCGAGTAGCGCGACCGCATCAGCGCCTCGGCCGTCTCGGCCGGCTTCGTCCCGTCGTGGCGTGGCGCACAACAGGCAGCCAACGAGTCCCCAGCGCCGCATGGACAGGTCGTCACGAACAGGCCTCCCGAGGAAGCTGCGCGGTGAACGCGGATCGCCCTGCCCGGCAACCCGCGACGACGGCTGTCGAATCGGCGCTGCGTCCGCGGCTCGTCTTTCGCGCGGCCGAGGCGAGCTCGAAGAAGGCCCTGCGGCACCGGCGGAGGGCAGCGAGGCACAGCGATGAACTCGACGGTCGTCGGCGCATGACGGGGCGCCAGCGTGTCGACTCGGGTCGGCGTCGTCAATCAGCCTGGACCGAGTGCAACGCGGCTCGAGGCGTGCCCGCGCGGTGATTCGAAACGGCGTGGTCCGCCAGATCAGGCCCAGCGTCCGAGGTCTCCAAGCCGAACCGGCTCGTCACCGGCCAGCAACAGGCGGCGTGTAGACGCAGCGTCGGCGGCGTTGCAGTGGTTGTTCGCCACCGAGAAGGCGTCGAAGCCCAACGCATCCCGCGCGCCGTCTGTTCCCAGAAGTGCTCGGGCCACGTCGAGTTCGTCGTCGACCCGATGGGCATGCCGCAGCCCCCGGCGAGTGTCGCCACCTCGCGCGGCCAGGCCGATACGTTCATCTCGTCTTCGACCGCCAACTTCGGCGCCCAGCCCGTCATCGCGCGGGTGCTGCCAGGCGCGGTGGGGGAGTGTCGCATCGACAACAACACCTCGTCGCCTCAGACCATCGGGTGCATCAACTGAGACGAGGCGTCACGGCTCTTCCGCGGCCAGCAGCGCTTCGTACCAGCTGAGGTGAAGCGCTCGCAGCGAGTCCGACAACGGCTTCGAGGCCTCGCCCGCCTTCAGTTCCAGCTCACGCGCCACGGACTGCTCCGAGAAGGACTCGTCGAGGCGCCCGTGACGAACGAAGGTCTCGGCGTGGTCGAGGGCGACACGCCCGGCGAGCGGCAGCGTGCCGCGAAGGGCTTCGGCGTCGCGAAGCCAGGCGTCGACGGTCGGCACGGCCGGCGCGGTCGCCGCGATGAGGCGGCGGGTTCTGACGAGCTCGTCCGCGGGGTGAAGGAACGGCCGACCCTGATGATGGAGCACCTGCCCCAGCGAGCTGACCGCCTGGTGGAGCAGAAACGCGTACTCGCCTCGCGCGTCGAGCTCCTGGGCACGACGAAACGCCCCGACGGCCCGCCGGAGCTGACGTCGCGCGACGAAGAGCTCTCCGAGTCGAAGCCACGCCTCGTGCACCCGTTCGTCGGTCGTCCGGACCAGGGCCCAGAGCACCTCGTGGGCGTCGGCGAGGCGGTTCTGGGCGAGCAGAACCTTTGCGGTCTCGAGGTCCGTGGCCATGGCGATGAGCTTCGTCGGCATGGACCGCCGATGCACCACTGGAGTGCGCCCGCGCGGGGCGGCGATTCCCACGGTGACGTCAAGTCGTCGGAAGCAGACTACTTTCCCCATGGCACGGATGATGATCATCCCCCTGCCATGAAGCACCTCGTCCTCGTCGTCGCGCTCGCTGGTTCGCTGCTTGCGACCGTTGTCGTGGCCTCACCGCGAAAGCAGTTGGCGCTCCCGGTCGGACACACCATGACGATGGCGATGCCGTCGCAGGTCACCTCCGTTCGTGTCACCGACCCGTCGCTCGTCGAGGTGAAGCGACAGGGCCGCAAAGTCACCCTGGTGGCGCTCGCGAAGGGAAGCACCGAGGCCACGGTGATGACGACTGAGGGACCCACGACCTTCAGCGTCTACGTGGCCGTCGACAAGTACGCGCTGCCGCAGTGACCTCCAGTGACGAGGGCATGGCCGCTGGCGACTGCGCGTTCGTCTTCATCTGCAGTTCTGGCCCGCGGCGACCTGAACGATCGAGGCACTTCGAACGAAGCCGTCGCAGTCGACTGCGCCCAGGCGGTACAGCGCATCACGGGGCTGCATCCCAACCCGGACGCGAGCCCCGGGCTCGAGCTCCGGCACCTCAGTGAGCTCGACCCAGTTGGCCGTCGCGTCAGCTGCACGCCCGCGCGGCTCGAGGCGAGACCAGCCTGGCTCGAAGAGCTCGCGAAGGGCACGTCACTCGTGCCCACGAGCGCTCCCGACGGCTACCGGTGTGGCGCCGAGCAGCGCGCGATTCACGTGAAGGATGGGCTGATCGTGCGCCGAGTCCTCACCCAGTGAGTCGCCTCTTTCGTTTGACTGACGCACCAAGACCCACGGGTCATTCTCCGCAAACAGGACAGCGAGACCCGGGTCCTCAAGCGTCGAGCGTCGAGTCAGGTCAAACCCACCCACTGCACAAGCAGCAGGAATCGTTCAAGGCCAGGGTGGTGTCGACGCTGCATCATGAGTCCGTTCAAGCCCATGTATTTGCTTGCAAACCGACTTGCATCGGGATGCAGTCCGATCGATATTCTTCAGTCTGAGTGGACAGCAACCACGGGAGCTTCTCTTGAACCGAACGACCCTTTCCCGTCTGAACGCGGTCGCGCTGGCGCTGCTGGCGACCGTGGCCATGGCCGAGACGTATTACGGCCGCAACCCCAACAACGACGGACGCATCACGCTGGTGGGCATCACCAACGCGACCACGTGGGAAGTGCGCACGCTGCCGGGGAATGTGCTCGTGCAACAGGGCACCATCGGTCGCCTGTCACGCGTCGTGGTGCCGCTCAGCACCACGCGGGAGTTCAAGCTCGTGACGGCGCGCCCCGTGCTCGCGGTGCTCGACTACGACTGCTGCAACTACTCGGGCAGCTTTTTCTACCCGCAGGAAGACGGACGAAAGTACTGGGGCACGCGGTTCGTCTTCACGCCGATGGCGAACGGCGCGAACCAGCAGTTCGTCTACGCGCGCGATCCCTCGGTGGTGAGAGTGTTCGACTCGACCGGCACGCAGCTCGCCGTCAGCCCGACCCTGGGCGCTGGCCAGCGGTGGCAGATTCCGAGTGTCGTTCCGGGCGCGACGTACGCGGTTCAGTCCGAGGCTCCTCCGGCGACCACCTCGGCAGCGCTCATCGCGATCATGGCGAACTCCGGCAACGGCAACACGCAGGTGCCGCCCGTCGCGCGAGAGGCCCAGGGCCTTCGCAATGACTGCAACACCGACCGCGGCGTCGAGTTCTTCTTCAGCACCTACGCCTGGCAACGCGGCAGCCTCGCCGTCTTCAACGCCGGCTCGAGCGCGATCACCTTCAGTCTGCAGACCGTCACCGCAGGCCCGCTGGCCAACACGGCCGGGTACCAGAACATCACGGTCGCGGCGAACTCGTCGTTCCTCAACACGGCGGCGAACGGGTTCGCGAGCCTCGGCACGGCGCAATACCGATTGGTCTCTACGGGTCCCGTGACGGTGTGGGCGGGTGACCTCGAAGGAGGCATCGGCGTCGAGAACATGGGCGACGACCTCACCAACAACTTCGGCGACGACGGCCGGGCGTTCTTCCTCTCGTCACAGACGCAGGGCGCGACAGTGTTCTCGCTCGAGGCCAACACCCAGGTGACGTACTCGAGCGGCGGCGCGCCGACGACCGTGACGCTCGGGGTCGACGGCTTCCTCAACCTTCCCGCGAACCGGTTCTACACCATCACCGCGACGCGCCCGGTCTCGGTCATGACGGTGGGCGGCAACGGGCTCAATGACTGGGCGACGCAACTGCGGCCCGCAGCGCAGCTCGACGCAGACGGCAACGGCATCGAAGATCGCAACGAAGGCGGCAATTGCACGTCGATCGCGCCCGACACCGACGCTGACGGGCTCTTCGACTTCGAAGACGTCGACGACGACAACGACTGTCTGCTCGACGTGACGGACCCGGGTGCGGGCCGGCTCGTCGCGACGACGCCCAACGCGAACGCGAGCGCGAACTGCACCGTCGGCCTGCTTCGCGTGTGCGATCGCACGCCCGGACGACAGGCCGCCTGTCGGGAGTGCGTGAGCAACAGCGATTGCTCTGGGGGGCGCGTCTGCAACCCCACCACGTTCGCGTGCGTCAGCGCGCCGACGACGGTCATCACCTCGCGGCCGCCGGCGTCGACGAACCAGACCACCGGCACCTTCGTCTTCTCGTCGCCCGGCAACCCGACCGCCACGTTCGAGTGCAGCCTCGACGGCGCCGCGTTCACCGCCTGCACCTCTCCCCTCACCACAGGCGGGCTCGCGAGCGGGAACCACACCTTCCGGGTGAGGGCCGTCGTGGGGCCGCTCGTGGACCCGATGCCCGCGTCCGCGACGTGGACCATCGACACCGCCGAGCCTGCCGCGCCCATCGTGACGACCCCGGCGAACGGGGCGCGAACGAACAACACCCGGCCCACCATCACCGGCTCGGCTGAACCCAACAGCACGGTCACGATCTTCGTCGACGGCGTCTCGGCAGGAACGGTGGTCGCGAGCCCCGCGGGCGCCTTCACGTTCACTCCGGCCCCGCTCACGGACGGCACCCACGTCGTCTCGGCGACCGCGCGTGACGCCGCCGGAAACACCGGCCCCATGTCGGCCTTCAACGTCTTCACGGTCGACACCACGTCGCCGCCAGCGCCCGTGATCCTCACCCCCGCGAACAACGGCACGGTTGGCAACGCGACGCCGACCTTCAGCGGCACCGCCGAGCCCGGGAGCTCCGTCGCCATCACCGTCGACGGCATGGTGCTTGGCACCACCACCGCCGACGCGACCGGCGCGTGGTCGTTCACCTCGCCCATCGCCCTCGTCGCTGGCGCGCACAACGTCACTGCGCGCTCGACCGACGCCGTTGGCAACGTCGGCGCCGCAAGTGCGGCCACGTCGTTCACCGTCGATCTCACCCTGCTCGACACCACCATCGTCTCGGGTCCCCCTGCGCTGAGCAGCTCGTCGAACGCCACCTTCGTGCTCACCTCGAACAAGGCTGGCGCGAGCTTCGAGTGCGGCCTCGACTCGATGGGCTTCTCGGCCTGTCCGAACCCGGCGTCGTTCATGGGCCTGTCGGATGGCGCTCACATCTTGCGGGTCCGGGCCGTTCGCGGAGCCGAGCTCGACCCAACGCCGGCCAGCGCCTCGTGGACCATCGACACGGTTCCGCCGAGCGCGCCGACGGTGACGAGCCCGACGGCCGGGGCCCGGCTCGATACCGCGAGGCCCACCATCACGGGCACCGGCACTGCCGGCGCCGTCATCAGCGTCATCGTCGACGGCGTCACCGTCGGCACCACGACCGTCAACGGCGTCGGCGCGTGGACGTTCACGCTCCCCTCCGGCCTCGCTGATGGCAGTCACGCGGTGAGGGCGACCGCTCGCGACGCCGCGGGCAACCTGAGCCCCGCCTCGACGCCGGTCACCTTCACCATCGACACCACGGCGCCGCTGCCTCCGCTCGTGACCAGCCCCGTCAACGGCACGACCCTCTCGTCGGGCTCGCCGACCTTGGCGGGCACCGCCGAAGCGAACAGCCTCGTCGCGGTCGAGGTCGATGGCGTGGTCGTCGGAACCGTCACCGCGACAGCCACCGGCACCTGGAGCCTGCTCGCCCCCTCGCCGCTCGCCGATGGGGCGCACACGGTGCGGGCGCGCGCTTCCGATGGGGTGGGCAACGTCTCGGCGCCGGGTCCGGCCGTCTCGTTCACTGTCGACACCAGTGCCCCCGCAGTTCCCGCCCTCACCACGCCGGCCTCGGGCGCTTCGCTGGCGAGCAACCGCCCGCTCGTTCAAGGCACGGCGGACCCCGGCGCCATCGTCACGATTCGCATCGATGGCGTCATCGTGGGCACCACCGTCGCGCAGCCGTCTGGCGCCTTCACCTTCAGCGTGCCGTCGGCGCTCACAGAAGGCAGCCACCAGGTGACCGTGCAGAGCACCGACGCGGTCGGCAACTCGTCGTCGCAGTCGTCGCCGCGGCCGTTCACCGTCGACACCGTCGCGCCACGCGCGCCCGTCGTCACCGAGCCTCTGAACAACGCGACGGTTGGCCTCACCTCGCCCACCGTGCGCGGCACCGCCGAAGGGAACGCGATCGTCACCGTCATCGTCGACTCCGTCGCCGCGGGCACCGTGGTGGCCGACGCGAGCGGAAACTGGACGTTCACCACCGCGCCGCTGAGCCAGGGGCAGCACTCGGTCAGCGCCACCGCGCGCGACGCCGCCGGCAACGCGAGCCCCGCCGCGCTGCAGGTCGTCTTCACCGTCGATACCACCGTGCTCGACACCAGCATCCTGACGGGGCCGCGCACGCCGACGAACTCCGCGACGGCGTCGTTCAGCTTCTCGAGCAACAAGAACCCGGTGAGCTACGAGTGCAGCCTTGACCGGGCCGCGTTCGCCGCCTGTGCCAACCCCGCGACGTTCTCGAGCCTGGCTGACGGGCCACACCGCCTCGAGGCGCGCGCGCGGTTCTCACCGACCGAGGTCGACGCCACACCAGCGTCGTTCCTGTGGAATGTGGACACGATGGCGCCCATCGCGCCGGTGCTCGCGACGCCTTCCAACGGCGCGGTGCTGTCGTCGTCGATGATCACCATCACCGGGAACGCCGAGCCCAACAGCACGGTCACCATCATCCTCGACTCCGGCATCGCCGGGACGGTCACCGCCGACGCGACCGGGGCCTTCTCGCTGATGCTGCCGACGAGGCTCTCCGAGGGCCCGCACACCGTCAGCGCTCGCGCGACGGACGCGGCTGGCAACTCGGGCCCGGTCTCGGTCATCAGCGCCTTCACCGTCGACACGACGGCCCCCACGGCGCCGTCGATCGCGACGCCGCTGCCGAACGCGTTGCTCGCGAATGCACAGCCCGTCGTCAGCGGTACCGCTGAACCGGGGACGACCGTGACGGTCGTGATCGACGGCATGGCGGCGGGCACTGTCGTCGCCGATGCCCAGGGCCGCTTCAGCTTTGCGCCTCCCACCGCCCTGATGGACGGCATGCACACCGCGTCGGCGACCGCGCGCGACGCCGGCGGCAACGTCAGCCCTTCGTCGACGCCGGTGAGCTTCACGACCGACACGACCGCGTCGGCGGCTCCGACCATCTCGTCGCCGGTGAACGACGCCGCGCTCTCGGACTCGACGCCCACCATCACTGGCTCCGCGGAGGCCGGGAGCACCGTCACCGTTCGCATCGACGGCGTCGCCGTCGGCACTGCGGTGGCCGACGCCATGGGCAGCTTCTCGTTCACGGTGCCGACCGCGCTTCCGGAAGGGACGCACGTCGTCACCGCGACCGCAGCCGATGCCGCCGGCAACACGAGCCCGGTATCGACGCCGGTGAACGTGACGATCGACACCACGGCCCCCGCGGCGCCCACCATCGTGTCGCCAGCCTCTGGCGCCAGCATCGCGACGACCACGCCGACGCTGACTGGTACTGCCGAGGCCGGCGCCAGGGTGCGCGTCTTCCTCAATGGCGTGCTCGCGGGCACGGTCGTGGCTGACCTGAGCGGCGCGTGGTCGTTCCCGGTTCCCGTGGGCCAACCGCTGATGGAAGGGATGCAGCAGGTTCGCGCCGACGCGACGGATGCTGCTGGAAACCGCAGCGGCAATGCCACCAGCACGTTCACCGTTCGTCTGCCTGTCGATGGCGGTCAGGGTGGGCCCGATGGTGGCACCGCGACGGACGGCGGAGTACCGACCGATGGCGGCGTCCTGCCCGACGCAGGCACGACGAGCCCCGACGGCGGGAACGGAATCGAAGACGGCGGCTCGACGCCGTTGCTGCCCGAGATTGGTCTGCGCGGCGGTGGCTGCAGCTGCGCGACGACCGACGCTTCGGCCTTCCTGGGCCTGGCGGGACTGCTCCTCCTTCGCCGTCGCCGTCTACGCCCGTCGCGCTGAGCGATCGTTGGGGTGCTCCGCCTCTTCCGCCGACGGCGCGAGCACGGTGAGGCCGACGAAGTCGACTGCGGTACGTCAGCTGGACGACGCGCCGCACCGTCGGCGCCTGAGCCTCTGAGCGTCGAGCCTTCCCGCTCGCACCGAACCGGAGCCCGCAGCAGCCCGGTCGCTCGTCGAGGGTGACACCACGGCGCCGCCGGCTAGCGACAGGTGCCGTTCATGCACATCTGCGTCGTCAGACACGTCACGCAGGCCACGCCACTGAGGCCACAGCTGCTCTGGGCAGGTGGCAGACAGACTTCACCGCGGCAGCAACCGGTCGGGCAGGTCTGGGCAGAGCACGCGGTGCCGACACAACTCCCGCTCCGGCAGGTCTGGCCGGTCGTGCAAGCGAGGCAGAACCCGGCGTCCGCGCCACAGGCGAGGTTCTCGGTGCCCGCTCGGCAAGCCCCCAGCGGCTCGATGCAGCCCCTGCACACGGCGTTGGTGCATCGGCCGAATTCGCAGCGTTGACCCGGCGAGCACTGGAAGCACGTTCCCGCGTCTGCGCCGCACGCCTCGGGCAAATTGCCCGGCTGGCACTCTCGGGACGAGTCGCGACACCCGGCCGTGCACGCCTGCACCATGGGCCCCGCGTCGACCGGCCCGGCATCGGGGAGGTCGAGGCACGACCCTGCGCGGCACCGCATCGACGAAGTGCACACGCCGCAGATCACGCCACCGGCGCCGCAGAAGTTCCGGCTGGTGCCCGGCAGGCACTCGCCAGAGACGTCGCAGCAGCCGGTGCAGGTGCTCCGGTCGCACGTCGGCGGACACCCCGGCTCGAGGACCAACATCGCCGCAAGGAAGAGCCATTGACGCACCGAGGTTGCACTCAACCCCACCTTCTCGAGCGGGGCCAGCGCTCCTCGTGCCCGGTCGTTGGTGGGGCTAGGCTGGCCGAATGCGATCTGGTTCGTCCCTGGCCCTCATGGTCGTGCTCGCGATCCCCGGCTGCCGCTGCGATCGCGGGCAGAACATCACCGGCCGCTTCGGCGAGCTGGTCGTGGTTTCAGGAACGCCCGGCAGCGAATCGCTGACCCGCGAGGCCCAGGTCTCGGTTCCCCCGGCGCCCATGGGCGAATCGTCGAGCGGCTCCTTCGTGGTGCGGAACGTCGGTGACGGGCAGCTCACGCTGACTCGCCTGAAGCTCGCGTCGGGAAGCACTGCCTTCGCGGCCGAGCTCCCCGCGCGCACCGTGATCGAGCCATCGGAAGAGGTCACCTTCTCCGTCACGTTCTCGCCAGAGCAGGCGGCTGATGCGACGTTGGCGACCGCGCCACACACGGCCCTGTTCGAGCTCGAGAGCACCGGCGGTCGGGTCGGCGAGACGCAGGCGACGATCGAGCTGAACGCGATCGCCGAGGCCCGCGACTGCTACGTGCCGCCGCTGCTCGACTTCGGCGAGGCCCCGATCGGCCAGACTGTCTTCATTCCGCTGTCCCTCGGGAACACGAGCGCGACCCCCGCCAGAGCGACGGTCTCTGCGGTCTCTGGCGCGAACCCGGCCTTCTTCACCGTCGACCCACCGGGGCCCGACCTCGAGGTTCCCGCGGCGTCTCCGTTCGAGGTCCGGGTGCGGTTCTCTCCGACGTCCGAGACCGAGTCGCAGGCGCTGCTCACCCTTCGCCGACGGGCGTCTTGCCCCGAGGGAGTCACGAGGCTCGTCGGTCGTGGCTCGATGCAATCGCTGTCGTGGGCGCCCGCTGAGGTGAACTTCGGGCGGGTGCCGCTCGCCGAAACCGTGACCCGCGCGGTGACGTTCAGCAATCGCAGCGGCGCTGCCCTTTCGCTGTCCGTGCTCGTCGACGGCACCGACTTCGCCACGCCCATCACCGCCAGGGTGCTTCCGGCGCGCTCGACCGTCACCGTTCCCGTGTCCTGCAAGCCGACCTCGCTCAACGCGCTGACGGGCACGTTGCGAGTCGACGTCGGGACGAGCCCCGTCCTGCCGGTGCGGGTGCCGCTGCGCTGCTCAGGCGGTGGCCCACGGCTTCGTCCGACGCCTTCGCCGCTCGCCTTCGGGACGGTGCCGTTGCTGCTCGATCGCCCGGGCGGCACGCCACTGCCGCAGAACAGCCAGACGCTGATCACTCGCCGGCTTCGCCTCGAGAACATCGGTACGCCACCGATCTCTGCGGGTGACACGACGTTCAACCTCGTGCTGGGCCGAGAAGGGGCTCCGCCGCTCATGTCGCTGACGCCGCTCGGCTCGACCACCGCCAACGAGTTCAAGATCGCGCTCACCCGCTACACCCCGGCCGGGGTGCCTGCCGTCGCAGGGCGCAACGCGATCGATCTCGAGGTGCAGCTCCAGCCCGTCGCCATCGGGCTGCGCGAGGCCATTCTCTCGGTGTACTCGAACGACGCCGTTGAGCCGGTGCAGGAAATTCGGCTCACCGCGAACGCGACCGTCGCCGAACGGTGCAGCCTGTCGATCATGCCTTCGGCCGTGAGCTTCGGCGACGTGCCTCCCGACAGCCTCGAGCAGCAGACTCTGACGTTGTTCAACGGCGGCGCGGCGACCTGCGCCGTCTCGGGGCTCGAGATCGCCTCGGGCAGCAGCCCGTCCTTCTCACTGGCGTCGACGGTGCCAGCCTCCCTCAGCCTGTTCCCCGGACAGTCGATGCCCATCCAGGTGCGCTTCGACAGTACCGGGCTCGCGACGGGCACCATCGAGAGCGGCTTCGTGCGCTTCTCGACGGCAGGGGCAGCGATGCCGCAGACCGTCCCGCTGAGCGCCCGGGTTTCGCAGTGCATCGTCATGGTCCCCGAGGAGCTCGACTTCGGGAACATCAAGCTGGGGTGCCGCTCCGCTCCGCGTCCCGTGCAGCTGTTCAACGTCTGCGGGACGCCGATTCGGGTGACCTCGTTCACCGCCGCCGGCCAGGGCTTCAGCATCTCGTCGATGCCGATGATCCCTCCCAATGGCCTCGTCGTGAATGGTTCGGCGAGCACGACCGCCAGCCTCGTGTTCCAGCCACCGGCCCTGGGCACGTCCCTCGGCACCCTGACGGTGATGACCGGGGTGGCCTCGAGCTCGGGGAACCGGCGCGTGACGCTCCCGCTTCGCGGCGTCGGCGACACCACGGGCACCACGGTCGAGACGTTCATGCAGCCCGCGCAGCCGCAGGTCGACATTCTCTTCACCATCGACAACTCGTGCTCGATGGCCGAGGAGCAGGCCGCGCTGTCGATGAACTTCAACGCCTTCATCAGCTACGCGACGACGGCGAACGTCGACTACCGCATCGCCGTGGTGACGACCGACGACTTCGCCAGCACCGCCCAGGGAAGGTTCGTGACGACCGGCGGCCCTGCGGTGCTCGCGCGCTCGATGCCCAACGTACAGCAGGCCTTCGCCCAGCGCGTCAACGTGGGGATCACTGGCTCGGGGAACGAGAAGCCACTCTCGACGACGCTCAAGGCGCTGACGGCACCGTTGACCGCCACCACCAACAGCGGCTTCCTTCGTGACGACGCGAACCTGGCGATCGTCCTCGTCACCGATGCGCCCGACCAGTCGTCTGAGCCGCTCGACTACTTCATGAACCGTCTGCCCCTCGTGAAGGGCCCGCGGCGGATCCACCAGGTGAGCGTGAGCGCCATCGGCCCCTTCACCAACCCGCCGATGGGCTCGGGGTGCTTCATCGAAGGCATCGACCCCGGGCGCTTCGACGCGCTGGTGACGAAGACCGGCGGCGTGAAGTCCGACATCTGCACCTCGAATTGGGCCCGCGACCTCGAGGCCCTCGGCCGCAGCGCGCTCGGGCCGCGCAGCTCGTTCTTCGTGCGGAACCCGCCCGACACGCAACAGCCCATCGACGTTCAGGTGAACGGGCAGTCGGTCTCGAACGCGTGGAACTACGACGCCAACGCGAACGCGATCGTCTTCCAACCAGCGCAGGCGCCGGGCGCGGGCACCACGTTGACCGTCACCTACCAGTCGGTCTGCCTGTAGCGGCGCGGCCGACGTTCACGTCGTGTACTCGGCGTTGACCTGCACGTACCGGTAGCCGAGGTCGCTCGTCATCAGTACGGCGTGCCCCGGCCCCTCGTCGAGGACGAGCTCGAGCGAGACGTCTTCGCGCGCCATCGCCCTTGAAGCGGCGGCGCGATCGAACGGCGTCGGCTCACCTGCGCGGAAGACCTCGATGCCCTGGAGCCTGCAGATGAGCCTCTGCGGCGCCTTCACCTCGGCGACGTTGCCGACCTGGCTGACGAAGCGGCCCCAGTTCGGGTCGTTCCCGAAGAGCGCGGTCCGCACGAGCGCCGAGGCGGCGACGTGGCGGGCGACGAGCTTCGCGACGGCGTCAGACGAGGCGCCCAGCACGCGAACCGTCGTCACCTTCGTCGCGCCTTCCCCATCACGCGCGATGAGCCACGCCAGGCGACGCGCGACCGGCTCGAGCCTCTGCTCCCAGTCCGCCGGCGCTGGCACCCTGCGCGTGGTGAGGAGCAGGAACGTGTCGTTCGTCGAGGTGTGGGTGTCGACGTGCACGGCGTTGAAGCTGGTGGCAGCGATGCGCGCCATCCCTGCGCGCAAGGTATCGGCGCTCACGTCGACGTCGGTCGCCACGAAGGCCAACATGGTGGCCATGTCGGGCTGAATCATGCCTGCGCCCTTGCACACGCCGGCCATGGTCGCGTCACCCACCCGCACGCCGGCCTCCTTCGGGAACGCGTCAGTCGTCATGATGGCCGAGAGGAAGTGCCGGCCCGCTTCGAGGTCGCTCGAGAGGGCCGCGACCGCCGCGTCGATGCCCGCGCGAACCTTCTCCATCGGCAGCTTCACGCCGATGACGCCGGTGCTGCACACCAGCACCTGCTCGACGGGGCAGCCGATGGCCGCAGCGACGCGCTGGCACATCTCGAGCGCATCGTGCTCACCCTGCACGCCAGTGCACGCGTTGGCGTTGCCTGAGTTGATGATGACGGCGCGAACCAGTCCGTCCGTCGCATCGAGATGGCGGCGCGACAGCGCGACCGGGGCGGCGGCGAAGTGATTCTGCGTGAACAAGCCCGCGCAGGTCATCGGCCCGTCGCTCACCAGCAGCGCGACGTCGGGGTTGCCAGACGCCTTGATGCCGGCGCGAACCCCGGCGGCGCGAAGCCCCTTCACGCTGGTGAGGGTGAACGGCGTGGGTGGATACGAAGGAACGGGAGGCACGGGGATCGACATGGCCCGCCCTCTATATCGCGCGCGGCGCCCGGGTCTTTCAGGAGTCGCCTACGCCTTGCGGGCCGTCAGTCGCAGGGCGATGCCTTCGAGCAACTCCCGCCGGGTGTCGGTGATGTTCGAGCCGGCGCGAGCGACGGCGACGGTGGTGTGCACGGGCTGGGCATCGAGGAAGAGGCGCGCGGTCGAGCGGCCTGCCCACCATTCACGAGCAGTCAAGACGCCGTCCATCAGCACGCGCTCTCCGAGCGTCACGTGGAGGAAGCTGGCCATGGGTGACGGGGAGAGATCGAAGCCAGACGCGCTGGACCGGCCGCCGTCGAGCAGCGCCTGGAGCCCCATGTCGATCGGCTCGGGCGGCGTACCGAGGGGGGGCAGGAACTGCTCCATGCGCCGCATGCGCTCACCGTTGAGATCGCCCACGCCCCCCATGAACAGGTCGAGCGGGGCATCGCCGCCAGACTCCACGGCCAACGCCTCGACGACGGCGGTGCTGTAGAGCTTGCAGCGCATGTAGCGAACCGCGAGCGCGATGTTGCGAGCCGCTGAGTCGACGCGACGTCGGTGCTCTTCGGGTGAAGGCTCACCGCCCTGCATGCGGAAGACGCGCTCGGCCGAGAGCGACGAGAGGAAGCCTTCCATCTTCTGGAGCGCGACGCGGTACTCCGTCACCGTGTACGTGTTGGGCGTGTGAAGGGTCGGGTTCGTCTCGGGCAGCAGCTTCCAGGTGTTGTCGAGGAAGCGCGCCGGGTCCTTCTCGGCGAAGTTGCCGACGTCGTTGTTCGCCAGCCGCGTGGCCCTGCGGAGCATCACGGTTCGCTCCGCGGTCGGAACGCCCAGGGCCGTCAGGCGCGCGTCCAGCAACAGCTTTTCGGGAGGCCTGAACGGAATCGTCGCCTCGATGCACGCGGCGAGGGCCAGCTGCTGCTCGGACGTGAAGACCCCCTCCATCTCTTTCGCCGCGACCAGGCCGCTCGCGAGCTCGTTGAGCCCGTTGTAGGGCGTGAGCACCTGGCCTGCGTGGTGCCCGAAGACGTCGAGCACGAGGCGCGCCGTCGGGTCGACCGCGGCATGCGGCAGAATTCGCCAGCCGTCCTTCTCTCTGCTGATCAGCGGCGAGAGGATCTCGTCGTAGTGAGGCGGGACGCCGAGGTCGACCTGGACGTAGACGATGTCGTGATACAGCGCCGCGACGGACTCGATCGGATCGGCGTCGACGGTCAGATCGAGCACGTGCTGGTGGGTGTGAAACTCCCGTGCGCGAGAGGAAAGCGCCTGGTGAATCGCCACGCCCCACTTCTCGACGAAGAGCGGTGGCACTCCGAGCCCGAGGCCGTGCACCGCGCCAGAGAGGGCCGCGATGATGCGATGGACGGGTGAGCGGGCGGTTCCAGGTGACATGCAGTCGAACAGCACTCGATGTAAGCACGAGCGCGGCCCTCCACGAATTAAACGCTTCGAGCGCTACAGGGTGCAACGGGCAGTCCCGCGCCGGCGCGCGATGGCGTCACGAACCTGACCCGCCTTCGAAGCAGTCCGCGGGCCAATGGAGAGCAGCGGTTTAAGACCGAGTTCGATTCGAAGCGCCGCGCTTCGAAGCAGCGCATCGGCAAAAGGCGACGGTCGCGGTGAACCCATCGACCCGTTCGTCGACGTCCGCTTCGGGGTCCCGACGATGGCCGAGGCCTGCCGCATCGCGGCGCTCGACCTCGTGCGCCAGCGCACCCGACAGGGAACGGACCGCGGGTCAGCGGCCCGGGGTGAGCTCGTACAGCGTGGTGAGCTCCTTCGACCGCGCGGCATGCAGTGGATCGGCCTTGTCCTTCGCCTTGCCGTGCTTCGGCGTCGCGCAGGACCGATTGGAGATGACCAGCCCGGCGGCGGCGATGCGCGCCTCGAGCCACCCCGCTTCCCTCAGGCCCAGCAGCTCGGCGAGATCGGAGATGATCAACAGCCCGCGCCCACCCGGCGTGAGGTGTTCGGCGAGCCCCTCGAGGTAGCCGAGCAAGAAGGCGTTGTCGGGGTCGAAGACGGCGCGGTCGAACCGGTTCTTGGGCGCCTCGGGAATCCACGGTGGGTTGCAGACGATGAGGTCGGCCCGCCCGTCGGGAAAGAGCGGGCGCTCGACCACGGCGAAGCGGGCTCCGAGGCGAAGGCGGCCGGCGTTCTCTTTCGCGCAATGCACTGCCCGCGGCTCGACGTCGGTGGCCACCACCTTCGCCGCGCCACGCTGGAGCAGCAGAAACGAGAGCACGCCCGTGCCAGTGCCCACGTCGAACACCGTCTTTCCCTCGACGTCGCGAACCCGGGTCAGCAGCTCGACGTACTCGGCGCGCGTGGGCGTGTAGACCCCGAACGCGGGAGCGAGCGTGCCCTTGAGGCCGGGGACCGTGAGGCCCTTCTTGCGCCACTCCTCGGCGCCCATCATGCCCAGCAGGGTCTTGAGCGGCGTGAGCGTGAGGTCCGTCGTCGCGGCTCCCCAGACGTTCTCGCATGCGGAGCGCACGTCAGGCCCCTTCGCGAGCTGGAGGGTGTAGGTGCGATCGAGCCCGACGAGGATCTTCGACAACGTCTCGTGCTCGAGCTGGCGTGCGCGCCGTTCCTGCCGGAACGCGTCGAGCGCCGACGCCGTCACCGGGGGTTTCGCCAGCCGACGCGACATCGCCGAGATGAGCTGCTTCGCGTTGAGGAAGGTGCCGCGGTACCAGAGCGCCTCGCCCCTGCGGACCCGCGCGAGCGCCTGGTCTGCCCCGAGGCTGTCGTCGACCTCGAACAACTGCGTCGGTGCGGGTTCGCCACTCTCGGTCTGGTAGGTGAATGGCGCAGTCACCATCAGGCTCTTCGCACGAAGTCGGGGGCCGCGCGAAGCGTGCTATCGTCGAGGCGATGTTGGCCTTCGCCCTGACCTCCCTCCTCCTCTCGCAGGCCGGCGAGACGCGTGCGCCGATCGGTGTCGTCCTCACGAGCCGCCGCCCCAACACCGACGTGTTCGCCCCGAAGATCGCCGCGAAGGTGGTCGAGGTGCTCAAGCGAGAAGGCGTCGCCGAGGTGCGCGACGACGCCAGGGCAAGCAAGGACCTCAAGGCCGCCGGCTTCTCGGACCCCCGCAGCTGCAACGGTGGGCAGTCGTGCAGCGCTCGCCTCGCCGTGCTGCTGGGCCCGAAGGCGGTGTTGGTCGCCGTCGACATCGGAAAGGTCGGCAAGTCGCTCGCGATTCATCTCGAGGCGTTCGCGGCCGACCAAACGGACGCGCTCGCCGTCGCGGACATCACCACGCGCGAAGACAAGTGGGCTGATCAGGGGCTGGCCGACATCACGACGTTCGTCCGCCAGCTCAAAGACAAGCTACCGGTGCCCGCGAAGGTCGCCGTCATGCCGCCACCGCCGCCCGTCGAGAAGAAGAGGCCCGACGCTCCCGTGAAGGCAACGCTCGAACCGACGGCGAAAGGAGTGCGCGCCGACCTCACCGACACTGCCGGTGCGCCTTCGAAGGTCCCAGCGATTGCCGTGGCCTCTGGAGCTGGAGTGGCCGCCATCGCCGCGGGAGTGTTCGGTGCGCTCGCCGCGTCAGACCGAGCCACGTGGGACAAGAACGTCACGATGCAGCCCGATGGCTCGCTGGGCTCCTCGACGCTCACCCAGGAGCAGGTCAAGCAGCTCGGCGGAGACATGAACACGAAGGCCACCGTCGCGTTGACGTCGGGCCTCGTCGCGGTCGCGCTCGGCGGCGTGGCGACGTGGCTCTTCGTGAGGTGAGGAGTCAGTCGACGCCGGTCACGGTGATCATCGGCGTCTTCGCCACGAAGGCGGGCGCTTCGAGCTGATCGATCATCCACTGAGCGACGTCGGCACGAGAGATGGTGGCGTTGCGAGTGACCCCCGGCACCACGTGGACCTGCCCGGTCGCGGGTCCATTCGTCAGCCCCGTTGGCCTCGCGATGCAGACGTCGAGGCCACTCGAGAGGAGCTGCTGCTCCATCTCATGCAGCTGCGGGTAG
Source organism: Myxococcaceae bacterium (assembly GCA_040400045.1). Classification (GTDB taxonomy): domain Bacteria; phylum Myxococcota; class Myxococcia; order Myxococcales; family Myxococcaceae; genus Xiheimicrobium. Next base: position 84,505 of record JBBAQZ010000022.1, on the reverse strand, counting down.
GAGTATCTCAGGGCCGTGACCTTGATCATCATGCGGAAGAAGCCGGGCACGTGATCGAAGCTGTCGCCCACACCGCCGGCGCTGATCACCACGGCCCGCTTGACGCCCTCGGCCTTCATCGCCTCGACCAACGCCTTCGTACTTCGCGAAAGGAAGGTTGGATCCTCGGGCCGATTCCACGGCGCGAGGCCACCGACGCGAAGCCCAAGGCCCGAGAGCACGGCGTCCTGGTCCTTCAGCACACCTCGCAGGAACTCGACCGACGTCAGCTCGCCGCGATCGACTCGCACCCCCGGCGGGACGTCGAGCTTCGAGCTGACGCGTGCGACGGCGGTGACCGCGTGACCTTTCTTCGCCGCGAGTTGGACGAGATGTTTGCCGCACGCACCGCTGGCGCCGAGAACGACGAGGTTCATATGGCTCCTGCTAACCGATTGAATTCAGGAACACTCGAGAGAAATTGGGGCACGAGGATGCAACTTCCACACATAGTAGACGAAAAGCTTACATCGACCTTGTCTCAGGGTGATCTCAACCCATTCTCAGTCCATTCACTCGGGGAGCTCTGCCATGGCCGTTTCAGATGTGAAGAACGCGTTTCGGGTCGCCGCGCAGGATCGAAAAATCGACGCGAGGGAAGTCGACGCCATCCTCACGTCGGCTGGCAGCATCAGCGTGGAAGAAGAGCAGGCGCTGAAGACCGAAGCCGACAAGTTCGCGGGCCAGATGGACCCCGCGGCGGCGTCGAAGCTCCGCACGAAGCTCGGCGAGATCTCGCAGGTGCGCTCGTACGCCACCAACATGAACCGCCGCGTGGAGATCGACCAGGTCGCGCTCTCGGCCGAGGTGAAGTCGCTCCACACTGCAGGCAAGGCCACCAAGACCTTCGGCGGTAGCGCGATCCCCGAAGAGGTGAAGAAGGTCATGCGCGACGCGCTGGCGGGCGGCTCGGTGGCCTACGACGTTCGCGAGCTGAAGACCGACCCCATCTACGACACCAGCCACGGCGAGGGGCACATCACGGCCGAGGGCAAGTACAACCCGTACTCGCAGAGCCAGCCCGCGGTCGACTCGATGACGTTCGCGAACACCGAGCTGACGCCGAAGAAGATCGCCGACGACATGAACACCACGCAGACCTTCAGCGTGCTTAAGGGCTACCGCACGGTCGGGAACAACCAGGTCGCCGAGTTCGAGAAGAAGACGATGAAGGGCAACGGCCGCATCACGGAGCTGTACGACGAGGCGTCGTGGCCCGACACCCACGCACGCGCGCAGGGCGGCCAGAAGTACGCCTCGAACTTCGCGGTGCTCGCTGACGGCTCGATTCACGCGGTGCCGGCCTCACGCCGCAGCGTGGGCGCGCCGAACCAGATCCTCACCACCGCCTCGCTCGCCCGCGAGAAGCAGATGGTCTTCAACGGCCACCTGCACATGGAGAACGGCGTCGTCACCTACGTCGGCATGTCGGGCCGCCTCTGCAAGCTGCAGGACAAGGGCACGAAGTTCGTCGACCCCATCGCGCTCATCAAGGCGTGGGGCTTCAAGACGGCGCCGGGCCTGTCCGTGACGAACGAAGGCTGAAGTCAGCTCGTCGGGCAGAGTGTCAGCACGCAGCCCGAGATCTCCATTCGCAGGCGGTGGGCCGTCGCCACCGCGGCGAGCGCTTGATGTGCGCCTGCGCCGAACGTCACCTCTTCGAAGCGCACCTCGCAGTGGCTGGGCCACCGGGCCAGCCGCGCCAGTGACGCGAGTTCGTGCTCGGTGAGCTGATTGAAGCGCACCACCAGCTTCCGGGTCGTGCTGCTCACCCGCTCGAGGAGCTGCGTCACGCCGCCCAGACCGAGGAGACACCCGCTCACGTCGAGCGTCTCGAGACCAGCCAGCCGCGCCGTCGCGGTGAGCAGCCGTGGAATATCGGTCCCGAGCGGGCTGCGGATGATCGACAGGTGACGCAGCGAAGGAGCTCCGCGAAGAATGGCCTCGAGGGCTGGCGGTCCAACTGGCCAGTCCTTCACTTCGACGCGCGAGACGCCGTGGAAAGCGCCGGCGCTTCGAAGTCCCTCGGCGACCCGTGCGTCGACGGGCGTCTCCACGAGGCGCAGGTGCGGCACCACGCCGTCTCCTGTCACGAGCGCGCTCACGCCTTCGACGGGAAGACGAACCCGGTCGAGCCAGAGCATCGAGACGTTGCGACCACCCGCGAGCAGCGCGCCGAACGAGTCCACGTCGAGCGAGCCGTCCGAGAGCCGGAGCTCCACGGGCTTCGTGCGACGCGTGAGCACGTCTGCGAGCCCGGCGAACCGCCAGCCAGGTTCGGTCACGGCGGGCATGCCCAGGCGAGCGATCGACACCGGCAGCTCGATGTCGAAGCAGTCGAAGCGCAGCGCGCCGTCGTCACCGAGCAGATCGATGATCCGCACGGGGTGCAGCGATTGCGCGCTCATGCCGGCCCGCGCGGGCGCCGACGCTGGAAGCCCGATCTCGGTGACGGTGGGGATCATCTGCGCGAGGGAGAGCGGCAACGGCAGGTCCCGACCCGACGCAATGCGGAAGCGGTGCAGCACGCCATCGAGGTGGGAAAGGAACCCGAGCCGGTCGCTGGTGACGCCGCGAACGTCGGCAGGCCTCCACGGCTTGCCCTCGGGCACTTTGTCGTCCAGCCAGGTGGCGAGGCGTTTGAGGGCCGCGACGACGGCCAACCTCGCAGCCGAGCGCGCCTGCGCAGTCGACGTCGAAGCCTCCTTCAGCGTTCGCGCGGCGGTGAGCAGCTCGCCCCGGGGATCTCCACGCTCGAGGAGCCAGTCCTCGTACACCGCGCGTTGCGCGGGTGACGCCTGCACGCTGGCAGAGAGCTCTCGATCGAGGTCGGCTTGGGACGACACCCGCTCATCCTCACATATGGTGCGCTCCATGTTGCTCTTCAAGAAGCGCTTCCACGCCGGGCTCGTCGACGGCAGCGTCACCCGCACGTTCCGGCTCTGGGACAAGCCCCACGTGAAGGTCGGCGGGCGGTACCGCGTGCATCCCATCGGGGTCGTCGAGGTCGAAGCCGTGTCACGAGTCGCGCTGGGGACGATTACCGACGCCGACGCTCGAAACGGCGGCTTCGAATCGAAGGCGGAGCTGCTCGAGTACCTGGCGCCGGTCGCGAAGGGAGCGCTGACGGAGGCGACGCCCGTGTTCGACGTGACGCTTCGGCACGCGGGTGACGGCGATCGTGTCTCGCTCGCCCTCGAGACCGAGCTGTCGAAAGACGACGTCCTGGCGCTCCACGCGAAGCTGACGAAGTGGGACGGGCGGAAGCCGTGGACGATGACGACGCTGAAGCTGATCAAGCGCCGGCCGCGAATCGCCGCCTCGAAGCTCGCTGCGTCGCTCGGCCGCGAGACGTTGCCGTTCAAGGCCGACGTGGTGAAGCTCAAGAAGCTCGGGCTGACCCAGTCGTTCGAGGTCGGCTACGAGGTCTCGCCGCGCGGGCTCGCGCTCATGAAGGCGGCAGCACGACTGACGCCGAAGAAATGACCGGCCTCGCATCGCTTCCACCCCGCGAGGGCTCGGTGACGGAGCGCCCAGCGACCTTTCCGTCTTTGCGCACCCAGCCGCTGGTGTCGTCGAGCGCCCTCGACCACTCGATCAGCGACGCGGCGTCGTAGCGCTCCACGTCCACCGGTACTTCGTCGAGCAACTTCACGCCCTCCAGCGTCGGCTCGAACCGCACCGCGCGGAAGGTGACGCCGAGCTTCGCGGCGCGCCAGACCGACCTCGCGAAGTCCGGAGCGTGCAGCGCGCTCGGCCGCAGCGCCGTCACGTCATCTCGCTGGAGCGTGAACAGCACCGTCGCCCGATCGCCCGCGGCCACCCGTCGCACCAGCGCGTCGACGTGCTTCTTCGCGCGCTCGCTCGCCGAGTCGGGGAAGTAGCCACGGCCGTCGGGGTAGACGAGGTGACAGTTCTTCACCTCGACCCAGTGCGCGCCCCGGCGGGTCTCGAGACGGAAGTCTGCGCGATGGCCTCGCCCGAAGCGCTGCTCCGGAACCACGGCGGTGACGTCGCCGAAGCCCGGAACCAGGCGCTCCTCGAGCACCCGGCGCACCAACGTGTTCGGCAGCGTCGTGTTCGCGCCGACGATTCTCCCGTGGAGCTCGACAAGTTCCCACGTGAAGCGCAGCGCGCGCTCGGCGTGCGTCGCCTCCGAGAGCCAGACTGGAGCCCCGACGACGACGAGGCCCTCCATGCGGCCCGGGTTCACGCAGTGCGCGCGCACCAGCCTGCCGTCATCGAGCTGCACCTCGGCGAGGAAGCGCTCGTAGCGACGCACGAGCCGCCCACGGAGCAACGGAGACGCCCAGCGATGAACGACGGTGGCCACCGCGCTGCTGTGCCTGATTCACCTGCCGCTGTCACCACGGCGCTTGCGCGGCCAGCGCTGCCTGCGAGCATGCGGGTGGTGCGGGTCTGGCTTCTCGGCGCGGTTCTTCTGGGCGCAACGACGGCGGCAGCTCCACCTCCGTTGCGCTGGGGCGCCGACGGTCAGGGCGGCGCCCCGTACGTCTTCCAGGATCCGATGGATCCGACGCGGCTGGTCGGCTTCGAGGTCGAGCTCGCCGAGCTGCTCGCGACGCGCCTTGGCACGACGTCGAGGCCCGTCGCCGGTCCGTGGGACAAGCTGCTCGAGCTGCTCGCGCGCGGAGATTTCGACGTCGCCCTCAACGGCATCGAGGTCGCCTCCGAGAAGAAGCGGGTCGCCCTGCTCTCCCGCCCGTACTTCGCAGCCGCCGAGGTGCTCACGGTTCGGCGAGGCGATGCCTCTGCCCCGCGGACCCTCGAGGCGCTGAAGGGCAGGAAGGTCGGCACCCTGCCCGGCTCGCTCGCGGAGCGCATCGCCCGGCGTTTCGAGGCCGATGTGCGCACCTACGACGGCGGCCAGGACGAGATCTACGACGACCTGAAGCTGGGCCGAACCGACGCGGTGCTCCTCGACGAGGTGATCGCCCGCTACTACGGCGAGCTCGACGACGTCTTCGAGACGGTCCACGGGGACTTCGGGGTCGTCGAGTACGCCATCGCCGCGCGCCTCGATGACCAGTCGCGCGTCGACGAGCTCAATCGGGGACTGGGGTCGTTGATCGCCGACGGCTCGCTTCGTGCGCTGTACGAGCGTTGGGGCTTGTGGACGCCCGACACCGCGAAGCTCCTGGGCGACAGCGACCTGACGCCGAGAGGTCCAGCGCTCGAGTACGACCGCTGGAAAGCCGCTGTTGGTCATCTCCCTCCGTTCTGGGAGCGGGTTCGCACGCGGTACCCGGCGTATCTGCCGCTGTTCGCGAAGGGCGCTGGGCTGACGGTGCTCGCGTCCCTCGCGGCGATGCTCCTGGCGATCGCGCTCGGTGTCGTGCTCGCGATCGGCCGTCGCTTCGGGCCACGTGCCGTTCGCCTCGTCTGCGTCGCCTACATCGAGTTCTTCCGCGGCACGCCGCTGCTGGTGCAGCTGACGATGATCTACTTCGGGCTCCCGGAGCTGGGCCTCAAGCTCGACCCGTTCTTCGCCGGAGTGCTCGCGCTCGGGCTCAACTACGCAGCGGCGGAAGCCGAGAACTACCGCGCCGGGCTCGAGAGCGTTCCGCGCGGGCAATTCGAGGCGTCCCAGGTGCTCGGCCTCTCGACGTTCCAGACGCTGCGCTTCGTCGTGGGGCCGCAGGCCGTACGCATCTCGATTCCTCCGATGACGAACGACTTCATCGCCCTGCTCAAGGACTCGTCGCTCGTGTCGGTGGTGACGCTCACGGAGCTGACGAAGACGTACACGACGCTCGCGAACTCCACGCGAGATCACCTCGGGCTCGGGCTCCTCGTCGCGCTCTGCTACCTGCTGGTGGGGCTGCCGTTCGCCTGGTTGGCGCGGGTCGTCGAAGCGCGGTTCGCGCGCCACCTGAAGCGGGAGGCGACGTGACGCTCAAGGTGACCGGGCTGATTCGGCATCACGCCGGCAACGCCGAGCCCACGCTCAAGGGACTGTCGTTCGATCTGCCGGGCGGAACCCTCACCGCGCTGCTCGGGCGCTCGGGCGCAGGGAAGTCGACGGTCTTGCGGTGCGTGATGGGACTCGAGCCGTTCGAGTCAGGCACCATCGAGATCGACGGCGTCGTCGTTCGCGGCACGAAGGACGTGGCGTCTGACGCGCGCCAACGGCAGCTCCTCGAGGCGAGCACGCGCCTGGGGCTGGTGTTTCAATCGTTCGAGCTGTTTCCGCACCTCAGCGCGCTCGACAACTGCACGCTCGCGCCGATGCAGGTCCAGGGGCTGACGCGGACGAAGGCAGAGGGACGGGCCCGCGAGCTGCTCGCGCAGTTGGGCCTCGAGCACCGCATCGACGCGTTCCCAGAACAGCTCTCGGGCGGGCAGAAGCAACGCGTGGCGATCGCGCGCGCGCTGGCCATGGAGCCGCGCGTCCTGCTGTACGACGAGCCCACGAGCGCGCTCGACCCATCGCTGAAAGGCGAAGTGCTGCAGGCCCTCAAGCGCGTCAACGCGACGGGGGTCACGCAGGTGGTGGTGACGCACGATCTCGCGCTCGCCAGAGGCATGGAGCACGTCTGTGTGGTCGATCACGGCATCGTCATCGAGTCGGGCGCGCCCGCGCAGGTACTTCAGACGCCACAGCACGACACGACGAAGGAACTGCTGAAGAATTGGACCTGACGGGCTCAGACGCCAGGCGCCCACCGCTCAGCAGCGCCTGCCCTCGTGGCGTCGATGAGGTCCCTGCGATCGAGAACGTACCGAAGTCCCGGCGCGTCACTTCGCGCGGTAGACGTCGACGCCACGCACGACCGTCATCGTGACCTTCGCGTCGACGAGCCCTTTCGCATCGCCATCGACGGGATCGATCGGCAGCACGACGAAGTCGGCGTCGAAGCCCGCCGAGAGCCGACCCCGTCGGGCCTCTGCAAAGGACGCGAACGCGGCGCCCTGGGTGAACGCCTTCAACGCCTCGGTCCCGGTGAGCGTCTGACCGGTCGTCCATCCTCCCGGCGGCTGCCCAGCGTGGTCCTGCCGCGTTCGTGCGGCGTAGAGCCCCCACAACGGGTTCGGGTGCTCGACGGGAAAGTCGCTGCCGAACGCGAGCGGCACCTTCGCGTCGAGCATCGCGCGCCAGGCGTAGGCAAAGAGGAGCCGGTCCTTCCCGACCCGCGCCTCGGCCCACGGCATGTCACTCGTCGCGTGCGTCGGCTGCATGCTCGCGATGAGCCCGGCCTGCGCGAGGCGGCCCACGTCGTCAGCGCGGAGCACCTGCACGTGCTCGACGCGGTGCCGGTTCTCGCGCTTGAGCGTCGACAGCGTGTCGATGACGAGCGTGTTGGCGCGATCGCCGATGGCGTGCACGGCGACCTGAAAGCCCCGCTCGTCGAACGTCTTCGCGCGGCGCAGCAGCTCCTCGGGCGTCAGGAGCAGCAGCCCGGTGCTCGACGGCTCATCGGCATACGGCGCGTGGAGCGCGGCCCCGCGTGAACCGAGCGCGCCATCAGCCAACAACTTCACGGCGCGAAGCTCGAGCAGCGCGCCTTTGAAGACACCACGACCAACGAACTCCTCCCAGCCGGCGCTCTGCCCATCGGCCATCGCGTAGACCCGAATCGGGAGCAGGCCGCCCAGGTCCCAGCGCTGCAGGAGCTGAAACGTCGCCATGTCCATGCCCGCGTCGTGCACGGAGGTGAGGCCCAGCTTCGCGCACAGCTCGAGGGCGTTCTTCAGGCGCCGCTCCCGCTCGACCAGCGTCGGCTCGGGGATCTTCGCGGAGACGAGATCGATGGCGTTGTCGATCAACACGCCGGTCGGCTCGCCCTTCTCGTCGCGGAGAATTCGCCCTCCAGCCGGGTCCTTCGTCGCCTTCGTGATGCCAGCCCGCTCGAGCGCCACGGCGTTCACCCACGCAGCGTGACCATCGACGCGAGAGAAGAAGATCGGCGTCGTCGGCTTCGCGGCGTCGAGCAACGCGCGAGTCGGGAACGTCTTCTCGTGCCAGTCGTTCTGGTCCCAGCCACGGCCGAGCAGCCAGTCGCCCTGAGACGCCGACGCGGGAGCCGAGGCGATTCGCGCCGTCACGTCGGCAGCGGTCTTCATGCCATCGAGCGAGACGATCGAGACCGCTCGCCCGAGTGACGCCAGGTGCCCGTGCGCGTCGGAGAGGCCGGGGATGACGGTCGCTTCGGGGAAACGATCGATGACGGCGTCGGAGCCGGCAAACGCGAGCGCTCCCGCTTCATCACCGACGTAACCGATGCGTTCGCCACGGACGACGAGCGCGGTGGCGAACGGGAGCTGCGGATCGTTGGTGTGAATGCGCTTCGCGAGCACGACGATGTCGGGGGCTTGACCGTCGGGGGTGCGCTTCACGCAACTGAGGCAAAGGCACGACAGCACCAAGAGAAGTCGCGACATGCGCGCCACCTACCCCACGCAGCGGGGACACGCATCATGGCCCTCGACGACGAGCCAGGAACCGTCAGTCGCGCCCTGGTCTGTCGTCCGGCGCACCATGCTGACCATCGACCTGGACTCGCCTGCCTCCACTCGATGGGCCGCTCTGGAATCTCGCCGTCGAGCAGCCAGTGCCTCGTTGGACATCTACCAGCGCGACCTCGGCTCGATCGGCGAGCGCATGATGTCCGAGCTGCTCGAGCTCGCTCGGGGCGATGCGACGTGCGGCTCCCTGACCCGAGCTACGGCAGCTACGGCAGCTTCGGCGCTTCCGGGTACGTCAGCTCGCCCGACAGGCTCTCGAGGAACGCCTTCACCTGGCCGAGCTGCTTCGCGTTCCACTTCACCGGCTTGAGCGCCGGGTCCGGCGTGGCCACCTTGTTGCCACCGGCCGCCATCAGCGCGATGGCCTCTTCGAGCGTCTTCGCGTGGCCGTCGTGGAAGTACGGCGCGGTGAGCGCGACGTTCCGCAGGCTCGGCGTCTTGAACTTGCCCTTGTCCTTCTCGTCCTTCGTCGCGTCCATGCGGCCGGCGTCGTCACCGATGCCCAGCCCGTGAAAGGCGAAGTCCGAGAAGAGCGGCGGCGCATGACAGCCAGCACACCCGCGCTTGAGGAAGAGCTCCTTGCCGGCCTTCGCGTCCTTCGAGAGCGCGGCCTTGTCACCCGCCGCGTCCTTGTCGAACGCCGAGTTGCCGGTGTTGAGCGTGCGGAAGAACGTCGCGAGCGCCTTCGGCACGTTATCGGCCGTCGCGGGCTCGTTGAAGGCCCGCACGAACATGGCCTTGTACACGGGCACTTCATTGAGCGTCTTCGCGACCATCGCGGGGTCTGCGCCAAGCTGGCCCTTCCACGCCGCGTTGCTCACGGCCTCGAGCGTCGCCATGCGCCCGTCCCAGTACCAGGTGGTGTGGAAGCCCAGGCCCACCATGGTCGGCGAGTTGCGTTTGTTCATCGCGCCACCCACCTTCGCGTCGAGCGCGTTGCCCGAGCTGTACGCCTTGTCGGTGTGGTGGCACTGCGCGCACGCCATCGAGCCGTCCTTCGAGAGGCGTGGCTCGAAGAAGAGGAACCAGCCCAGCTCGGCCTTCTCGGCCGTCACCGGGTTGTCGTCGGGAGCCGCTGGCGCCGCCATTCCGGCAAGCGCTGCCGGCAACGGCTTCACTGCCGGGAGTTCGACCTTCGGCTCCGGCGGCGGGACGGGGGCAGGCGCTGGCTTGGGCGCTTCGGCGACCGACAAAAACGCAGGCGCAGGCGTCATCGGCTTCGGCGTCTCAGCCGTCTTGCAACCAACCACCACCACCGCAGCCGCCAGCACCAACGCACGCAGTCGAGTCATGGCGCGCAAGCTACGGCCCGCGGCCAATTGCGCCAGCACAAAAGAAACGGACACGGACGCGCTCCCCGAGGGAATCACCGCGCCCGTGCCCGCCTTCGACCCGCCTGTGATGCAGGGGCTGAGGTGTCCCCGCGCGGATCAACACCTTCTTCAGTGCTTCAGCCGGGTCTGCAGCAGCTCGGCGAACGCTGACAGCGCATCGGACGCGGTGAACATGCCGACCACCTTGCCGTTGTCGACGACGACGGCCGAACCGAACTTCTTGCCGGCCATCTCCTGAACGACTTCGTCGATCGGCGCGTCGGGTGACACCGTGTAGGGCTTGTCGACCATCACGTCCTTGATCGACACCTTGCTCGCGTCGACGCCGTTCATCGACTCTGCCCGATAGAGGTCGCCGTCAGACAGCATGCCCACCACGTGCGAGCCTTCGCAGACCGGCAGATGGCGAATGTGCCTCTCGCGCATCAGGGTGTGCGCCTCGGTCAAAAACGCCGCGGGGCCGACGGTGAACGGCGAGGTGGTCATGAACTTGCGAACGGTGGGGATGGTCTTGGACATGCCTGTCTCGAAAGCATGGCGTGTGCCACCCGCACGCCTCGGGCGTGAACGTCGGCTGACGCAGGCGTTGCGCGAACGGAGCATCGGCGCCGATCCGGCCGAAGATTCTTCGCCGTCAGCCAGCGTCGAGGCTTGAGTTCCTGCGCGAGCGCGCTCTCGAGTTCGCGAATCGACCGGTCGATCAAACACCGATGCGCCTGGACATCGAAGCGCAGCTCCCGAGACGTTCCTGCGCGCGGCCGGGATCAGAAGCTGTAGCCGACGCCCGCGGTGACGCGTTGCTCGCCGAGCGGCGCCACCTCGGCCGAGAGGTCGAACCCGTACGGCAGCCCCACCACGAGACCGGCGCCCACCTGGTAGTGATAGAGGTCGGTGCCGACCTGCCCACGCCAGAACACGGGCCCGCCGAAGAGCCGGCCCACGACGTAGGGCGTCAGCCGCTCGAAGAACGTGAAGCCGACCGTCGTCGTGAGTCGGGCGTCGATCGCCACGTAGGCGGTTGGAGCGGCTCGAACTCCGCTGACCGCGATCGAGCCCGCCACCATGATGAAGGGCCAGAACCTGCCCTGCTCCAACGCGACGAAGTTCCCCGCCAGGCTCCCGACGACGCCGCCGCTGAAGTCGAACGACTCGGAGCCCGAGCTCAACCGCCCGAAGAAGATCCCGCCGGCGGCTGCCGCCAGCGTCCATCGAGCCGACGCGCGCCACTCGAACGACGCGCTCACCGCCATCGCCTCGAGCTGCAGGCGCTCGGCGCCGCTGAACACCAGCGTGCTGCGAAAGGCGCCGAAGGTACTCCCGACGCGGAACCGTGGCCCCTCATCGGCCGGCTGACCGTCGACGTGCTTCTTGCCAGTGCAGCGCTGCGCAATGCCCGTCGGACCGACAGGCGGCGAGATGCCTCAGGCGCTCGCTTCACCCGGAACCAGCATGACGAGGAGCGCGAGGAGGGCACCGGTCAGGAGCGTCTTCATGCGGCCCCAATTAACGGGGGCCGGGCCCGATGGCCATGCAAGTTCAGTGGGTTTGGTGTCGGCGCGCACGGCTCAGGCCCTGCCCGTCTCTGCTGGGCATGATCGCCGCGATGGTCAGCCTCGTCGTCACCGCCGCTCCGATGACGTGGGACGGGCGCTCCCCCATCGAGGTGTCGGTGGGCGAGTCCGTGACGGTCGAGTTGCCCCGGCTGGTGCGGTTCGTGTCGGTCGGCGCTGGCGACGTGCTCGACCTCGGCGTCTCGCGCGATCTCCGCTCCATTCAACTGCGCGGGCTGCGGCGGGGCACTCGCACGGTGACGGCGCACTTCCAGGATCGCACCCGCGCCGTGCTCGAGATCAAGGTGCTCACGACCCACGCAGGGCGGCCGGCGCGGCGGCGCTGAACGCTTCGTCTGACCCCGCGTCGATGCGACAGTGCAGGCGTGCGAACGCTCCTCCTGCTCCCGGTGCTGCTCTCGCTGTACGCCTGCAAGAAGGAGCGGGGGTCCGTCATCATCGACGGCGTCTCAGCGACGGTGCCCGCTGACTTCGTGCCGATGGATTCCGAGCGGGTCGCCGCGCTCCGAAGTGCCGCCCAGGCCGCGGACCCCAGCGTCGAGGTCTCGATGGTGGGCCGAAAGCCGCCCGACGCCCCCATGCCGTGGATGTACCTTCAGCGCACCGCCGTGCGCCCCAGTCTGCGCAAGCCGCTCCAGGCCTCGAAGGTGATCGAAGGCACCCTCGCCGAGCTGAAGCAGGCGCTGAAAGAGAGCGAGCTCGAGACGGTCTCGTCGAGCTCGAGCGTCATCGGCGATTCGCACGAGGCGTGCTTCGTCACCAGGTCGGGGAAGAACCAGAAGGTGCTGAACCACACCTGCCTGAGGTTGTGGGTCGGCGCCGAGAGCAAGCGGGTGCACACCGTGTCTGTGGTGTGTCTGTCGACCGACGAGGCGCCCGAGGAGTGCCAGCGCGTGCTGGACAGCCGCGTCGTCACCGTGACGGGCGCGCTGCCGTTGGACAAGGTGCTCGACCCCTGAGCGACGCCGGCTCAGCGAACGCGCATCGGTCGCGCGTCGACGATCTGCACGCCGGTGCCCGATGATTTCGTCGAGACGGCCGGAATCGCCCGCTCCTTCGCGGCGTGGCTCGAGACGTCTCTGGACAGGAAGGCGAGCGCCGCGCCGATGGCGCCGATGTCGTCGAGCCACCCCAGCACCGGCACCAGGTCGGGGATGAGGTCGATGGGCAGCAGGACGTAGGCGACCGCTCCGACCACGACGAACTTCCGCCAGCCAGGCACCTTCTCGTCACGGAAGTAGCGTCGAATCTCGGCGAGGTTCATGGATCTTCAGGACGAAGGTCTTCGAAATCCATTTCGCCCGACCACCAAGCAACGCAGACTGCGCGACCCATGGGCACGAAGAAGGCGAACAAGAGCAAGCGGTTCACCGACGCCACCCCGCTGTCGTACGACTTCGACGTCTTCAAGGCGGGCACGATCGAGCTCGACGAGATCGACCTGTCGGCGAAGGCTCCTGACCGGAAAGCGGCCGACGCTGAGATCCTCGATCTGCAGGAACGGCTCTTCGAGCTCCAGGTGCGCTACTGGCTCGAGAAGCGTCGCGCGATCTTCGTCTTCGAGGGCTGGGACGCCGCGGGCAAGGGCGGCGCCATCAAGCGCATGACGGCCCTGATGGACCCGCGCGGGTACAAGGTGTGGCCGATCGCCGCACCTGGTGAAGAAGAGCGCGCCCACCACTACCTCTGGCGCTTCGCCACCCGCATGCCTCCGCGGGGCACCATCGCGATCTTCGATCGCAGCTGGTACGGCCGGGTGCTCGTCGAGCGCGTCGAAGGCTTCGCGGGCCCCCCCCAGTGGCAGCGCGCCTACGACGAGATCAACGCCTTCGAGCGCATGCACACCGACGACGGCTGCACGATGGTGAAGTTCTTCCTGCACATCGATCAAGACGAGCAGCTGCAGCGCTTCAAGGACCGCGAGAAGGACCCCATCAAGAACTTCAAGATCGGTGATGACGACTGGCGCAACCGCAAGCGATGGAAGGACTACACCGCCGCGTACCAGGACATGTTCGACCGCACGCACCGGCCCGACGCGCCCTGGGTCGTCGTGCCGGCCAACGACAAACGGTTTGCGCGCTTGACCGTCCTCCGTCACGCCATCGAGGCGCTCGACACCTGACGATGCCTCTCGCGCAGGGAGACGCGCTCGGCGATGGCTGGGTGCTCGAACGCCTGTCCAGCGATGGCTCGCTCCGGTTCGCTCGTGCCCCAGAGGTCGATCGCCGACGCGCGGTGAGCCGCTTCATCGTGATGGGTGGGTGTCTCGCCGTCACCCTCGCGCTCCTCGGCGCCAGCGCCACCGCCGACCAGCTGTGGGTGCTCACCTCGAGCCTCATCGGGTTGTTCGGCGCCACGACCCTCGTCGCCGGCCTCGCCGCGATTCGCGATCTTCGCCTCGCGGCCCTGGGCGTCTTCCTCGAAGTCGACGTGCGCGCCGGGCTCGTGCGCGGCGTGCTCGACGGGGGAGGCGTGCTGGGTCAGTTTTCCGTCGCCCGTGTGGAGGTGCCGAGGAACGAGGTCACCTTCAGCCTCGTCGCCTTCGACGAGCGGCGTGATGGCTCCGGAATGCTCGTCGTGTCACGAGCGCCGTCAGGGCGGTTGCTCGGACCCGATCTGCCAGCACTGGAAGACCTCCGGCCGCTCCTGAGTCGGCTCGAGTGACGCTGTGGCTTGCCGGAGCCTGAAGCCAGACCGATGGCCGAACCGCACGGCGAGCTTGAGGTGCGCGCTTTCGTCTGGTTTCTGGCTCGCGACGCCAGCATGAATCCCGCGCTGTCGTTCCCGTCGGTGCGACCGCACCAGCAGTCTCTCTGGAGGATCCACACATGAAGAAGTTCCTCGCTGTTGCCTCGGCCGTCATTGCCCTCACCGCCTTCGCTGAGCCGCCCAAGGCCAGGCCGGCCGACGCCAGGCCGGCCGCCAAGGCTGGTGACGCGAAGGCGGCTGATTCCAAGAAGTTCGCCATCACGGGCGACGCCGCCAAGGGGCAGGTGAAGTACAAGGAGCTCTGCGTGGGCTGCCACGGGGAGCAGGGCAAGGGTGACGGCGCCGCCGCTGCCGCGCTCAACCCCAAGCCGGCCAACTTCGCAGACGCCGCCCACGCCGCCACCGTCACCGACGAGTACATCGTCAACATGATCAAGGAAGGCGGCGCGGCCAACGGGAAGTCGCCGATGATGGCCAGCTGGAAGGGCGCGCTGAATGACGCGCAGGTGATGGACGTCGCGGCCTACGTTCGCTCGCTCAGCAAGTCAGCGCCGCCAGCAGCACCTGCCGCGCCGGTGCCTGCGGCCGACAAGAAGCCGGCGAAGAAGTAACCAACCTTTGGTTTCGAGCGCACGGGCTCCGGGGCGTCGCTTCGGGGCCCGGGTCTTTTCGGCGAGGGTTCGTCAGTCGGCCAACCTGCCCTGCGCCGCCATCTCTTCGAGCTCGGCGTCGAGCGGGAACCCCATGACCCGCCAGCGCTCGGGCGTATCGCCGGTGGCCTCCATCAGATGCGGCACGACCTTGCGCGCCACGTCGAACGTCGTCGACCACGTCTTGCCAGCTTTGCCAGCGAGGTTGGGCTGCACGAAGTCGATGCGGTCGGTCTGGGGGATCAACGCCTCGACGCCCTGGGTCCACGCGGTGCTGGTGAAGATGTCGCCACCCGGCGTGCGGAAGGCACGCAGGCTGGCCACGAAGATCGAGTGCCCGTTGGCCTGCAGCAGCGACTCGAGCACTTCTTTCTGCCGCGCGTAGGCCGACGCGAACGACTGCAGCTGAAGCACCTTCAACTTCTGCCAGGCCCGGTGCATGCGCACGGGCAACCAGGGCTTCCACCGCTCGTCTTCCCACCGGAACGCGTGCGCGCTGTGCGGCTTGGGCTCGAGCAGCGCCTGCTCTCCCCAGGTGGCGATGGTCTCGAGCGCACTCTCGTCTTCATCACCGGCAACCACCACGATGTCGTGGGTTGGCGCGAGGACGACGGGACGGCCCTTCACGGGCAGCTCGAGGAACCGCTCGGTGAGGAGCAAGCGGGTGGCGTCGAAGCCGTCGCGGTACGGCGACACGAAGGCCGCGACCGAGGTGTCGGGCTGTTCGAAGTCCAGCCGCGGGCGCTCCCGCAGGTTCTCGATCGCGCGGTCGAACAGCTCATCGAAGCTCAGGCCGAAGGCCTCGAGGCGATCAGGGCCAATCTCCATCACCGAGGTGGGCAGATCGAACGCGAGGTGAGCGGCGAGCTCGCCGTTGAGCACCCGGTGCGGGAGCATCACCTCTTCGATGGCGCCTTCGTCAGCCCCCAGCTCGAGTTCGGCCTGGCGCCTGACTGCAGAGAACCACGCGCGGTCGCGAACCCTCGGGAGGATCGCGCGAATGACGTCGACTTCAGTCGGCGGGCTGGCGCGACGCACCGAGCTCCAGAAGCGGCGCGCGAGCACCCTCGCCTTCTCGGGCGCGGCGTTCGCTTCGTATTCCGCGAGCGCGTGGTCCAACGCGATGAAGCTCGTCCAGTCCCCATCACCCACGACGAGCCGGAAGAAGCCCTCATCGAAGCGAATCGGGCGGGCCTCTCCCTGGGCACGCAGGTACTCGCTGGCGAGGCGTGCAAATTCGGCGCGGCTGGTCGTCATGTGGCGCCGTCATCATCATGGATCGGCTGCACCAACGCGACGCCTTTTTCACGGCACGGCGGGTTGCGTCGCTGCGGCGACCGCCGTTTGACTATGCAGCGCGACCGTCCGTCAGGTCGGCGAGCGATTCCGTTGGGGAATTCGCAAGGTTGGGGCACACTCTGCCCCCTCGAAAGGGATCTCATGACTTCGCTTCGTGCATTGCTGACGACCGCCGCTCTCGTGTTCGCTGGAACCGCGCTGGCGGGTTGGACCAAGACTGGCGACAGCGTCGCCTCGTTCACGGGGAAAGGCCCGGCCGGCTTCAAGATCGAGGGGAAGACGAAGAGCGTCGACGTGAAAGACGACGGCAAGGCGCTGACGGTGGTGGTGGGGCTGAAGGATCTCGAGACAGGCATCGACCTGCGCGACAAACACATGCGTGAGAAGTACCTCGAGGTCGACACGTACGGCGCGTCGGCGACGTTGACCGTTCCATTGAACGCAGTGACCTGGCCCGAGGACGGCAAGACGGCCGAGAGCGACGAAAAGAACCTGCCGAAGGGCACCTTCGCGCTCCACGGCAAATCCAAGGAGATCGCCTTCAAGTACAAGATCACGAACTCGGGCGGCACCTACACGGTCGTCGGGGAAGCGCCGATCAACTTCAATGAGTACGACGTCAAGGTGCCCAGCTACCTGGGCATCACGGTGAAGCCCGACATCACGGTGTTCACCACGTTCAGCATCAAGAAGAACTAACGGCGCTCCTGTCGCGCTCGTCTGCTGGAGGGGTTGCCGTTTGAGACGACTTGGTTGGCTGGTGGCCGTGACGCTGGGCCTGGTTGGCTCGGTGGCTGATGCATTCCCGTGGATGGTGAAACACGACTACCAGTCGTGCGCCGTCTGCCACGTCGACCCCTCCGGGGCAGGCCAGCTGACGCCGTACGGCCGCGCGCAATCGGACGTGCTGCTGCGATGGAAGCTGAAGAAGCCCACCGAAGAAGAAGCGCAGGAGCCCAGCCCAACCACGCGCTTCCTCTGGTTCCTCGAGCTGCCTGAGGCGCTGAACCTCTCGGGCAACTTCCGGGGCGGCGCGCTGATCCCCGTCGGCGGTCAGGTGCGGCCGCTCTTCATGGCCGCCGACCTCTACGGCACGGTGAAGGTCGACCGATTCATCTTCCACGCCACCACCGGCGTCGGCCTGCGCAACGTGGGGCCTGCGGCGCTCTTACCGGTGTGTGGAGGCGATACGCCCTGCGGCGCCCAGTGGGTCGCGCGCGAGTTCTGGGCGGGCGCCACCTTCAACGACGAAGCCGTGATGGTGCGCGCGGGCCGCATGTTCATTCCCTTCGGCCTGCGGAACAACGAGCACTTCATGTACGTGCGCGACCTCACCAACACGGACACGAACCTCGATCAGCAGTTGGGCGTCGCGGCCAGCTACAACGGCGAGCGGCTGCGCGGTGAGGTGATGGGCCTGCTCGGCAACTACCAGCTCGGCCCCGACGACTACCGGGAGCGCGGCTATTCGGCCTTCGCGGAGTACGCCGTGGGCTCCAAGTTCTACCTGGGCGTCTCGAGCCTCATCACCGGAGCCCGCGCCGACCCCGTCTTTCAACTTCCGCAGACGCGCCACGCGCACGGGGTGACGGCCCGCTGGAGCCCGACGGAGCCGCTGGCGATCCTGGCCGAGGTCGACTTCCTCGCGTGGCAACAACCGACCCGCATCGACCGGCTGGGCTTCGCGGCCCTGCTCCAGGGAGATGTCGAGGTGATGCAGGGGCTGCACCTCATCGCCTCGCTGGAGGGGAAACACACCGGCTCTGGCGAACGCGGCCCCTCGGTGGGTGGGTGGGTCTCTGCCGCGTGGTACGCGCTCCCCCACCTCGAAGTGCGGCTCGACGGCATCGTGCGGCGCACCGCACAGCCCGCCCCCGACCCGGCGACGACGAACTTCACCCTCCTCGCCCAGCTGCACTTCTTCCTTTGAGGCCGCGATGATCTTCCAGCGAGCATGGATTCTGGGGCCGGTCCTCGTCGCGTCGGCCGCCTCGGCGACGCCGACCTTCACGGGCGTGATGCAGACCGAGCTGATGATGAGCGGCCCGCCGCCAGGCGTCTGTGCCGTGTGCCACCTCAACGGAGCGACCGCCACTGGCACCGTCACCACGCCGTTCGGCCGCGCGATGCGCATGCAGGGGCTCGCCGCGAACAACGAAGCGTCGCTCCGCAGCGCGCTCGCCGCGCTCGCGACGGCCAACACCGACAGCGACATGGACGGGTGCTCCGACATCGCCGAGCTCAAGGCGATGCCGACGCCCACGAACCCCAACAGAGCCGGAGACTGCGGCTCGTCAGACGCCGGGTCGACGGGCGGCGGCGCCGCTGGTGGGAGTGGTGGTGGCACAGGCGGCGGCGGCACCATGCTGGGCCCGATTCGCTACGGCTGCGGGGCGAACGTCGTGCCCGGTGCGATCGGCCTCGGCGCGATCCTGATGCTCCTGCGCCGGCGTCGCTGAGCCCGGGTTTTCCCTCGGGGCCTGTACCCGCCACGGCTTTGTTGGTAACCGCGCGCCGACGATGCTCCGCGCGCTCGCGATGCCACTGCTCATCCTGTCGGCCTGCTCTCAACAGCAGAAGCCGCAGCAGAACGGCAACGTCGTGGCGACGGTGAATGGAGAGGTCATCGGCAAGGCCGACTTCGAGCGCGAGCTCTCCCGCGAGTCACAGGCCATGGAAGGCTCGGCGCCGCGCTCGCCCGAGCAGGTCGAACCCTTCAAGCAGGCGCTGCTCGAGATGATTGTCGAGCGGCACGTCCTGCTCCAGGCAGCGCGTGAGGCCCAGGTGCAGGTCAGCCCTGAAGAGGTCGACCGTCGCGTGCTCGCGCTGACGAGCGAATACCCTGCCGGCACGTTCGACACCGCGTTGGCGCAGAGCCAGACCTCGCGCACTGAGCTCGCCCGCCGGACCCGTGAGCAGCTGATCGTCGAGCGGCTGTTGGCTGACCAGGTGTTCGCGCGCGTGGCCGTCACCGAGGAGCAGCTTCGAGCGACCTTCGACGAGGACCCAGACGCGTGGATGGAGCCCGAGCAGGTGCACGCACAGCAGATCGTCGTGAAGGGCCTCGATGAGGCCAGGCGGCTGCAGCAGCTGATCTGGCAGGGGAAGAAGTTCGCCGACCTGGCGCGCCGGTACTCGTTGTCGCCCGACGCGAGGGTGGGCGGCGATCTCGGCTTCTTCAAGCGCGGAGAGCTGCCGCAGGCCTTCGACGACGCCATCTTCCGGCTCGGCGCCGGACAGGTCAGCGACGTGGTGTCGACCGAGTTCGGGTTTCACCTCTTCAAGCTCATCGAGAAGAAGCCCGCGCGGAAACGCGAGCTCGCCGAGGTGCGCGCCGCCATCGAGCAGAAGCTGCTGACCAACCTGCGTGCCGAACGACAGGCCGCCTACGTCAAAGGCCTGCGCGACAAGGCGCAGGTGAAGGTGAACGAGCAGGCCCTGTTGTCGGTCACGGGCCGGCCTCTGGGAGGCGCCACCGCCGAGCCGTGAGCCACGTCATGACCTCGTGAAGGTCACGTCGAGCTCGTCGACGAAGTGGCGCGCGAACGACCGCCACCTCGTCACCCAACCCGCATCGACCTCGAACGAAGCCCCTCGCGCATTCGATTGAGCCGTGGGCCGTCATGGGGTTATGCCCCTCGTCGTGACGCGCCTGCCCCTGCTCTGCCTCGTTCTCGCCACGACCGTTCATGCCGAGCTGGTCGATCGCGTGGCCGCCGTCGTGAACACCGACATCATCGCCCAGTCCGAGGTCGAGGCCCGGGCCGCGCCCGAGCTGATGCGACTTCGCGGCGAGCCCGACGCGGCGAAGCGCACCGAGCTGCGCGGAGCGCTGATCAAGCGCGTGCTCGACGGTCTCATCGGCGAGAAGTTGATGGATGCGCAAGTGCGCGAGCTGAACATCGACATCACCGAGGCCGAGGTCGACCTGGGCGTCGACGACGTGAAGCGGCAGAACAACGTCGACGGGGCGCAGTTCGACCAGCTGCTCGCGCAGGAGGGCTACACGCTCCCCGCCTTCCGCGCGTTCATGAAGAAGCACCTCTCGAAGCTGAAGCTGGTGAACCTGAAGGTGCGCTCGAAGGTGAAGGTGACCGACGAGGACCTGAAGGCCGAGTACGCGAAGGTGTCGCGCGACGAGCAACAGGACTTCGAGGTGCGCGCGCGGCACATCCTCGTGCAGGTCGCTCCGAAGGCGACGCCCGAGCAGGCCGAGCAGGCGCGGCTGAAGGCCGTCTCGTTGATGACCGAGGCGAAGAAGCCGGGCGCAGACTTCGCAGCCGTGGCGAAGGCGAAGAGCGAGGGGCCGTCGGCCTCTGATGGCGGCGACCTCGGGTTCTTCAAGCGTGGCGTCATGGTGGCCGAGTTCGACAAGGTGGCCTTCGGGCTGCCGATCGACGGCATCTCAGAGCCGGTGCGCACCAAGTTCGGCTGGCACGTCATCAAGGTCGAGGAGCGGCGCGCGATGGCCGCCAGGCCCTTCGAGGAGATGCGGGACGTGCTGCGTGATCGGCTCACCCGCCTGCAGCTCGAGAAGTACACCGAGCAGTACGTGCAGGAGCTGCGCGCCGCGGCCACCATCGACATCAAGCTGTGAAGCGCGTCCGGGTCGGCATCTCTCTGGGAGATCCGAGCGGCGTGGGGCCACAGGTGACCGCGAAGGCGCTGGGGCGCTCTGCCGTGAAGCGCCGGCTCGAGCCGGTGCTGTTCGGTGACGAAGGCGATCGCGCCCGCTTCCCCCGGTTCGAGTTCCACGCCGTCTCGGCGCTGAAACAGGCCGACCGCCGCGCGGGAACTCCGTCTCGCGCGGGCGGGCGCGCCCAGTTCGAGGCCATCGCTGCGCTCATCGAAGCCGCGAAGTCAGGCGCCATCGACGCGATGTGCACCGCGCCGGTGTCGAAGGAGCAGATCAGCCGCGCCGGTATTGCGTTCATGGGCCACACCGAGGTGCTGGCAGAGGCGTTCGGCGTCGAGGTGGTGATGCTGATGAAGGGGCCGCAGCTCTCGGTCGCGCTCGCCACCAACCACCTGCCGCTGGCTGAAGTCCCGGCAGCCGTCTCGGTCAAGGGCGTGCTGAGCACCCTCACGCTCATCGACGCGGGCCTGACCCCGACGTTGGGCCATCGCCCCATCATCGCGGTCTGCGGACTCAACCCGCACGCGGGTGAAGGCGGACTCCTCGGGCGCGAGGAGCTCGACGTCATCGTGCCGGCGATGAAGCAGGCGACCCGTCGCGGGTTGCGCGTCACGGGGCCGCACGGCGCCGACGGCCTGTTCGCGCATCGCAAAGGCTTCGACGTCGCGCTGGCCATGTTCCACGACCAGGGGCTGGTCGCGACCAAGACACTCGACTTCGTGCACACGGTGAACGTGACGCTGGGCCTGCCGGTGCCCCGCACCTCGCCGGACCACGGAACGGCCTATTCCCTCGCAAGAGCGGGCACGGCTGACGACACGCCGATGGTGTCAGCGCTCCTCGAGGCTGCGGCCTTCGTCAGGTGACGTCGACGCAGTGGTCCTCAAGTGTCGAGACAGCCTGCACGGGATTCATCACGTCGTGGCACTCGACGCGGCAGGAGAGGAAGAGCGCTCCGCCTCGCCCCACGAGTCGGGAGTGATGGCTGTCTTCGGACGTGCGCGGTCGTGATGCCAGGCAAAGGACCCGCCGTTCGCGAGCCGTTCAACGAGGGCGCTCACCGTAGGGCGTGCAGCCGTCGCGCTTTTGAACAGGCTCCCCCCCGTGCTCACATGAGCGCGGGAGGTCGCTCCACGTGCCGCGCGTCCGCGTCGTCAGTCAGCGCTGCGACACGGGCCTCGAGCGGGAGGTGCCGGTTCGGCCTCCCTTCACGAAGCCCGGGCTGCTTCCTCCGAGGCTCACGCGGTGCCCGAAGTGCCGCGCGGTGGTGCTCGTCGACGACCCGAACCTCGGCCATGTCGTCAACGGGAAGTGGAAGCTCGAGGAGCGCCTGGGCTCGGGTGGCATGGGCACCGTCTACCGCGCCGAAGATCTCAGCGTGGGGCGGCCCGTGGCGGTGAAGTTCCTGCACGCCGCGCTGCTCAAGGACCCCGACTCGGTGCACCGGTTCGAGCAGGTCACGCAACATGGCGCGGGTCGATCACCCGAACCTGGTGCACCTCTACGCGGTGGAGCGCGACGGCGCGGTGCCCTGCATCGTCATGAAGTACCTCGCGGGGCGACGACTCTCGGCGTTCTTGCGCGACAAGCGGCGAATGACGCTCGAAGAGGTGCTGCCCCTCGTCGTGCAGATCGGCGGTGCGCTCTCGGCCCTTCACGCCAGCGGCTTCATCCACCGCGATCTGAAACCCGTGAACGTGATGGTCGCCTCTGACGGCTTCGCCACCCTGCTCGACTTCGGGCTCATGCGCTCGATGGACACGAGCAAGACGAGGCCGGGAACGATTCTCGGCACGCCCCACTACTCAACTCGCACGTTCCCCGAGCGGTGTCCGACGTGTTGATGAAGGCGATGAGCCGGAAAGCCGTCGACCGGTTCGCCGACGTCGACGCCTTCCTCGACGCCCTCATCGACGCCGCGAGCGTCGGCCCCGTGGGTTTGCCGAGACGAAAGCCTGTCGAGTTCAAGTTGGTGAGCGGTCGGGCGCCGGTGTGGCCTCTGGTGGCGCCAGTGCTGTCGAGCGCGCAGCTCGAGGAGCTCGGGCTCTCGATGCAGGACCTGTCCCAGGTGCCCGATGCCGACGTCGTGTCGATCTCCGACCCGGAACCGAGCGGCCATCAGCGGGCTGAGGACGTGACGCAGGCCACGGCGATGGCCGACTTGAAAGGCACCCTGGACGAAAGCTCGAACCCCACGTCGACACGCGACCCCGAGCGCACCCTGCCCCCGGCAGCGCCGTCACTGCAGCAGACGACGCCCGCGCTCAAGCGCGTGGGGAGCGTCATGGAGCCGCACGCCACGGGTCCGAGGGAGCTGAACGCGCGCACGGTGCTCACCCCACGCCGGGCGTCGGGGCGCGCCGCTCCAACGACGAGCCCGGTGGTCGTCTGGCCGGTGCTCCTCGCGACCGCGCTGGGGCTCGGCGCGCTGGCGGCGTGGTTGGCGACACGGTAGCCGCCGAATCGGAAGACCCGATGGCCGGCTCAGGCACGGTCAACCCGGCAATCAAGGCCAACCTCGAGAAGGTGCTCGCCGAGGCGCAGCGCCGCATGGCGCAGAGCCCCCTGCTCCCCTCGTTCACGCTGTCGCAGCGCAGCAACCCGGCGCTGGGGGGCGCACGACGTCCGCGCCCGCTCCGGTGGAACCTGAGGAGCAGGGACTGCGACCGCGGTTGCAGGGCCCCGATTCGCAGGCGCCCATGAACAGGTGGTGACGTGCCGGGTACGAGTCTTGCGGTGACTCGACGTATGCGACGCAGCACGATCCTTCTGGCGTTGGTGGTGTGTGGGTGTGCGCCTTCGAACGAACTCCCCCCGGTGCGATTGGGAGCGATACCCGGCGTCATGACTCCATCGGGCGCTTCGACGCCAGCCCCGCTGAGGCGATTGACGCGAGAGCAATACCACCGGACCGTGCTCGCGCTGTTTCCGACGCTCGGCTTGAAAGAGACCCCTGCCCAGCGCTTCCCTGCAGACGAGACGGCGGGCCCCTTCCTCACCAACGTGAGCCAACCCGTCGCGCCGCTCCAGGTCGACCTCTTCAGCGCGGCCGCGCAGGACCTCGCCACCCTCGCGACGACGGACCCGAACAAGCTCGTCGCCGGCTGTAACCGGCTCAAGGGCGATGAGTTCTGCGGCACGACGACCCTGCAGACGCTGGCCCGGCGCGCGTGGCGGCGGCCGCTCGACGAGACAGAGAAGACAGCCCTCACGGAACTGTACCGGCAGGGGGCTGCGAACGGCGGCGGGCTCAAGCGAGGCCTGGCGCTGGGGCTCGAAGTGATTCTCTCGTCGCCGTCCTTTCTCTATCTCGTGGAGCCGGGCACACCGCTGCCTGATGGTCGCCTGGCGCTGACCGGCCCCGCGATGGCGACGCGGCTGTCCTTCTTCCTGTGGAACCAGGGGCCCGATGACGCGCTGCTCGACGCCGCTGAGCGTGGAGAGCTGGCGAGCGCCGAGGGTGTCGCCGCTCAAGCGTGGCGCATGCTGCGGGATGAACGGGCGACGGCCCAGCTCGGGCGCTTTCATCTCGAGTGGCTGGGGCTCGGTGGAATCGATGGGCTGGAAAAGGACTCGCGCCGCTACCCCTTCTTCACGCCCGGCACCCGCGCGGCCCTGAAGGCCGAGACGATCGCCTTCGTCGACACCGTCATCCGTCGCGGTGACGGCCGGCTCGAGACGCTGCTGTCGGCGCCGTTCACGCTCGCGCAGGAGCCGAGCCTTCGGGTCTACGGCATCGATCCTCCCGCGAGCTTCGTGCCCGGCCTGCCGACGGGCCTCGACCCGGCCCAGCGTGGAGGGCTGCTGACCCAACCTGCGTGGCTCGCGACGCAGGCGAACGTGAAGACGACGTCTCCGGTCCACCGCGGGCTCTTCGTGGTGACCAACCTGCTGTGCGTGCAGCTCGGGAGTCCACCGCCTGGCGTCGACATCTCGCCGATCGGCGTCGACCCGACAGGCCAGCGGTCGCGACGCCAGTTGGTCGAGCAGCACACCAGCAACCCACAGTGCGCTGGCTGCCACCGCTTGATGGATCCCATCGGGCTCGTCTTCGAGCGCTACGACGCGGTGGGCGCGTGGCGGGACAAGGACCTCGATGACACCCTGCCCATCGACACCCGGGTGGTCATCACCACTGGGAGTGACATCGACGGGCCAGTCGACGAGCCGATGGCCCTGGTGAAGAAGCTGGCGAAGAGCTCGCGCGTGCACGACTGCGCAGTGCGCCAGTGGTACCGCTTCGCGCTCGGCCGCAAAGAGACGAGCGACGACGAGCTCGAGCTGGAGCGGCTCTCGACCCGCTTCAAGGCTTCGACCGGCAACGTGCCCGACCTGTTGATCGCCCTCGTCACCAGCGACGCCTTCCGCCTGAGGAAACCATGAGCTCGTTCTCTCGCCGCACCCTGCTCTCATCGCTCGGCCGCCTCGGAGCGATCTCTGCGTTCGCGCCGTTGCTGCGCGTCTCGGCGGCGCCGTCCAACACGCCCTTCACGCCGCCTCGCAACCTGCTGGTGCTCTTCCACCCCAACGGCTTCGAGCCTGGCTGGAAGCCGACGATGCAGAACGGCGCCCTCGCGCTCAGCCCGACGTTCTCGGCGCTCGAGCCCTTCAAGTCGCGGTTGCTGATCACCTCGGGCCTGCACGCCGGCATTCGGAACGAGGTCTTGGCGCACAGCGAAGGCATGACGTCGATGTTCACCGGTGCGCAGATCGCGAAGAACGACGACTTCAGCGCGCACCCGTCGTTCGATCAGTTGATCGCCGAGAAGCTCGCGGGCACCTCGCCGCTCTCGTCGCTCGAGCTGGGCGTTCAGAGCCAGGTGGGGTTCGGCGCCGGCGGCAACAGCTCGGTGATGATCTACTCACGCAGCGGCAAGCTCCAGCCCGAGGACGACCCGAACGCGGCGTTTCGACGACTCTTCGGCGCGGCGACCACCCCCGAGGAGCAACAACGCCTGCAAGCCGAACGTCGGAGCGTGCTCGACCTGGTTCGCGGCGATCTCGCGAAGGTCAAAGGGCTCGCCGGGGCCGAGGCCGCGACGAAGCTCGACGCCCACGCGGAAGGCCTCAGGCGCCTCGAAACACGAATGTCCGAGCTGTCGTCGCTGCAGTGCGATCGTGCCTTCACCCAGCACACGTTCGCGAACGCCCAGCTCACCGCGCATGAGCGCTTCCCGGCGCTGGCCGAGCTCCAGGCCGACCTGGCCGTGCTCGCGTTGAAGTGCGGCGTGACGCGCGTGGTGAGCCTGCAGCACGCGAACAGCTTGACGGACCGGCGTTTTCCCGGCGTCAACGGCTCCGTCGGCCTGCACGGCGTCATGCACACCGGCACGCGCGCCGAGAAGATCGCCATCAACAAGTACTTCGTCAGCCTCGCCGCTTCGGTGCTCGCGAAGCTCGACGCCGTGAAGCGGGCCGACGGGAGCTCGCTGCTCGACGAGACGCTCGTGGTGTGGGGCTCCGAGATGGCCATCGGCAACCACCTGCGCGACCCGGTGCCGTTCATCATCGCCGGCGGCAGCAAACCGAGCGAGGGCTACTTCCACCAGGGCCGGCTCCTCGAGGTCGACGGGCACCGCACCACGCGGGTCCTCGTGTCGGCGATGCACGCGTTCGGGCTCAACTCCACGACGTGGCTCGGCGATCTCACCGACGACACGAGCCGCGGGCCACTCCCGGGCGCTTCGAGGGTGGCGTCATGAGGTGGTTGCTCGCGTCGTTCCTGGTGGTCGGCTGCACGAAGTCGTCGATGGACGCGGGCGCCCCGGGTGGCGTCACGAGGACGGCCGGTTGCAGCGTCGGGACGACCGACTCGTGCACCTGTGGCGCAGGCTCGAAGGGAACCAGGACCTGCGTCACGCCCGAAGGACTGTGGACCGCGTGCGGGTGCTCGACGGCTGGCGGCTCGACGGTGGCCGTCCCTCCCGAACCGCCGGCGCCTCAGGTGTGCGGCAGCACGACGTGCGGCGCGTTCACCGAGGAAGACTCCGAGGTGGGCGCCAAGGGCTGCTGCACGACGTCGGGCGCCTGTGGCTCGAAGAGCAAGTTCCTCTTTGGAGCCGCCTGTGTCGAGCGCGGCGGTCCCGTGGGCCCCCCAGCTCCAACCGAGTGCCCGGACGAATCCATCGAGTTCCTCGACCTCGACGGCTGCTGCCGACCCGACGGCGCGTGCGGGCTCACCATCGACTCCGTCCCCAACTTCGACCTGGGCTGCATCGAGCGAACAGCGATGCAGAAGCTCGTCAACGAGGGCTCAGCCGATCGCGATTTATTGACCACCCTCTCCTTCCGGGCCCCCCGACCCGCCTCGTTTCCAGCCACGCGCTGCACGCCAAGGCCCTGAAATTCCTGAGATGCGAGGGGCAAGTGAAACATCGGACAGGTCCGGGACATAGAGAGTTGCGATTCCCATCGCCGTTGGTCATCTTTCGCCGCCGTCTTTCCCTTCCCCAGGAGAACCCCTCATGAAGCGCATCGCCCTGTCCGCCGTCCTCGCCGCGTCTTTCGTCGTCCCCTCTGTCGCGCTGGCGTGCGAAGGCATGCAGCAGGCCTCGGTCGAGCCCAAGAAGGTCACCGTCGCCGAAGTCGCCACGTGGTCGAAGGACAAGAAGAAGTTCACCCCGGTCGACGCCAACGGCAAGTCGACCCGCGAGTCGCAGGGCGTGATCCCCGGCGCGGTGCTGCTCACCTCTTCCTCGAGCTACGACGTGAAGGAGCTGCCGGCGAACAAGGCCAACTCGCTCGTCTTCTACTGCGCCAGCGAGTCGTGCGGCGCTTCGACGCAGGCGGCGCGGAAGGCGATGGAGGCTGGCTACACGGACGTCGCCGTCCTGCCCGCGGGCATCGCTGGTTGGAAGAAGGCCGGCCAGACGACCGCGAAGCCGAACAGCTGAGTCGAGTTCGAGTTCGTGAAGCGCCGAGGGCGTCTCTTCGAAAGAGGAGGCGCCCTTCGTGTTTCTTCAGCCCTTCGCGCGAACCAGCGTCACCTCGGTCACTTCTCCACGCGGCCCGATGCGGAACGGAGGGCCCCAGTAGCCGGTGCCGTTGCTGGTGTACGTGGGAACGCCCCACAACGTCGCGAAGCCGCCGATGACGGGCTGCTGCAGCTTCACGAAGAACATGAACGGGAAGATCTGCCCGCCGTGGGTATGGCCGCTCAGCATCAGGTCGACGCGGGTGTCCTTCACCCGCTTCGCGAACCGGGGCTGATGGGCGAGCAGCACGCGGGGCGCACCCACTGGAGCACCGTCGAACGCCTTCGCGGCGTCAGGCTCGTGTTGGGCGCTGAAGCGGCCGCCCTCGACGTCGGGCACGCCCCCGATGACGAGCTTCTGGCCGTTGCGCTCGATGACGACGTGCTGGTTGTGCAGCACCGTCATGCCCAGGCGCGCGCCCTCAGCCTCCCAGCTCGAGCCCCCGTGGTAGTACTCGTGGTTTCCCGTCACGTAGAAGACGCCATCGCGTCCCCGAAGGCCGGCGAGCGGCGCGACCTCGTCACGCAGCTTCGCCACCGAGCCATCAATCATGTCGCCCGTCACGGCGACCGCGTCGGCGTTCAAGGAGTTCACCGTCTTCGTCACGTGCGCCGCGAAGGTGCGCGTCAACGTCTCGCCGATGTGCACGTCGGTGATCTGCGCGATGCGGTAGCCCTCGAACGCCTCGGGCAGGCCCGCGATCGACACCGTCACGCGCTTGATGGCGGGCGCGCGCGCGACGAAGAACCCGGCCACCAGCGCAGGCACCACCACGCTCACGATGACGACGGCGCGCCAGCCGAGCCAGGTGGCGTCGACCGTCGTGAAGCGGCTCGCCAGACCGAGCGCGAGGTCGGAGAACGCCGTCGACGCGATGAGCAGGCCGAACGCGCCCATCCAGGTGAAGCCGACCCACTGCAGCACCTTCGCGATGGGTCGAGGGAGCAGCCGCCCACCGATGAAGCCCGCGAAGATCGACCCGAAGCAGATCCACAACCCGGTCCAGCCCGCGCTCGCGAACGGCTCGGCGAGGCCGGCGTCGCGAATGAGCCGCGCGCCGAGGTACCAGTGCAGGCCAACCACGATCGCCATCATCACCGTCAGGAAGGCGAAGCCCCTGATGAAGAGCAGCACGGGAACTTCGTTGATGCTCGCCGGGCGCGTGGCGGCGGGGGCGGAGGCAACCGCTTCGTCGGTGACGGTCTCGGAGGAGTCAGTCATGCGTTACAGACCGTAATGCGGACCCGCGCGCGGCGCTGCCCGTGGCCCCGGTCTTCACCCTTCTTGACGGAATGACCCACCTTCACGGTCGAATTCGTGAAGCTCTCCGACGACGCGCGCACCTCGACGACCATGAGAGTTCTGACGCTTTCGATGACCGTCGCGTGCGCAGGCCTGGCCGCGTGCTTCAGCCCCATTCCGCAGGCCGAGACGACGCTCCTGCCGGTGTCGAAGCTGGGGACCGGGCCGACCGACGCAGGCCAGCCCACCCGGCCGGAGATCCCGGTCCCCGCGACGCCCATCACCACCGTCGTCGATGCGCTGGCCCCCAACCCTCCGGCGACCATCTCGGACGGCTCCGAGCAGCCGATGGCCGTCAACTGCCGCGGCGACGACTATCTGCGCGACGTGCGCAGGCCGCAGCAGTGCGTCGACACCGGCTGCCTCTTCTCCATCGGGAACGACCGCCAACCACGCGTGCTCGACCTCGGCACCGCCGGCTTTCAGGTGGTCGCTACCAGCCCGACGCGCACGGCGTGGCTTCGGCAGAACGGCCAGACCCGCGTCTTGATGACTGGTGATGGCGTCTCGGCTCCGCGGCAGGTGGCCTCCCTGGTGAGCAGCGCGCCGAGCGTCATCTTCGATGGCGACGACCTGCTCCTCGTCGAAGCGGTGTCGTCGAGTCAGACTCCGTGGACCCGCATCACCCGCTACGCCGACGGGCTTCCGGAGTCTTCACGTCGGGTCGTGATGGAGGTGCCCGGGAGCGTGTGGCAGCCGCGCATGGTCGCCACGCACCCCTCGACCGGGCGGGTGTGGGCGCTCACCTCCGCGGGGCTCTTCTTCTCGCCGCCGCGCAGCGAGACCGGCAACGCGTCGGAAGTGGCGCTCGTGAGGAACCCCACCCCGGCCGCGCCCACGGCATTTGCGCTGCTCCCCTCCGGGTCGGCCCTGGTGGCGATGGGAAACGAAGTGTGGCTCGCCGGCGCCCCCGAGGCCGCTCAACGACTCGAGCACCTGGCCACCTTCCCCGAGCGCTCCGTCATTCAGGCCATTGCGCCGTACGGTAGCGGCTTCGTCGTGGTCGCCTCGTCGGAGGTCTTCGTCCTCGAAGGCGCTGGACCGATTCGGCGCGTCCTCGGGCGCACCGAGGCGAGCCCGTACGCCTCGACCGAGCCCGCGCTCGTCGTCTCGGGCCGGAAGGTGCTGATCAGCACGCTCTGCCTCTCGTGGTCCTCGTACCCCGGCTACGACGTCGCCGTGCTCGACCCCGACGCGAAGACAGCCCAGTGGTGGTGGCAGGCGTACCCGTCACAGTGGGACGTGCCAGCCTTCCCCGTCAACCGCGCGAACGTCGGCTCGAACAGCTGGACGAGCGTCGAGGTGCACCGCGCGAGAAGCGGCTTCGTCACCACCTCACTTCCGTGAGAAGGCCAGGAAGTACTGATCGGGCAGAAACGCCCACGTCGACGAAGAGACGTAGCCCGCCCCGGTGAGCTCCGCGGTGACCTGCTCGGGCGTCAGCTTCTCGGCGTCGGGCGGCCCGCGCTTGCTGCCCTTCTTGAAGTCGATGATGACCAGCCGGCCACCGGGCTTGAGCGAGCCAGCGAGCTTCGTGAAGTAGGCCGGGCGCTCGTCGATGTGATGGTAGGTGTTGACGATGACGATGCAGTCGACCGCCGCCGGCAGCTTCGCGTCGTCGGAGGCCGCGAGCACGGTGATGAGGTTCTTGAGCCTCTCGGTCTCGGCGCGCTTCTTCAGGTAATCGACCATCGAGGACTCGACGTCGACGCCGTACACGGAGCCTTCGGGCAGCGCGCGCGCGAACCGCACCGAGAAGTACCCGGTCGCCGAGCCGATGTCCGCGAGGCTCGCCGCAGGAGGCAGGCCCAGCGCCTTGATGACCTCCTCCGGCTTCTGCCACTCGTCGCGCGCCGGGTCCTCGAAGCGCTTCGCCCAGTCCTCGGCGTTCTCGAAGCGGTGAGGCAGGTGGGCTTCTTGAATCTGATCGGCCGTGCGCTTGGGACAGGCAGAGGCACTGACGACGATGGCGAGCAGAGCGAAACGCATGCGCCCGCTGTACCGCAGAACTCCATCTCGCGACGACTCCTTCCCGCGGACGACTCGACGCCTGACGTCCTCCCTGTCCCAGGCGCCAGTCTGGAAGGCGGCGCACGGTGGCGGCTGTGCGTCGGGCGTCGGCTGGCGGCTGGCGGCTGGCGGAGTTGGGCGTGGAGTCGCTATGACACGCACTGGATGGCTCAACACATTGCGCTGCTTGGTGACTCGGTATTCGACAACGACACCTGGGCCAGACCCGAGCCGGAAGTCCTCACCTGCTTGCGGGAGTATCTGCCATCGGACTGGACCGCGTCACTCCACGCTCGAGATGGCTCGACGCTGGTCAACGTCGGCGGTCAAACCGCGAGGCTCCCCAGGGAAACCACGCACGTCGTCGCGTCGATGGGCGGCAATGATCTCCTCACGTTGCCGATGGTGATGCCCCGGTACACGGCGACCACCGTCGAACTCCTGGCCTGGCTGACCAAACAAGCCCACCGGTTCGAAGACCTGTATCGCCGCACCCTCGCTGAGCTCATCTCGCTCCATCTCGATCTGACGGTGTGCACCATCTACGGGGCGGGATTGCCGGGCGAGAAAGGGGAGTACATGCGAGTGCTCCTCAGCGTCTTCGATGACATCATCATTCGCGTCGCGACGGAGAACGCCGTTCGCGTCATTGAGTTGCGTTCGGTGTGCACGGAGCCCGCTGATTTCACGAACGCCATCGAGCCCTCCGGCGCTGGCGGCCGCAAGATCGCCCACGTCATCGCCGAAACACTCGGAGCGGTGCGCTCGTCACGATTGGTTGTAGGTCGACTGGTTCGGGCCCCCCGACTCCGATGACTTCGTCAGGGCTCCTTCGAGAAGCTCGACTCCTGAGCGCTCCCCGCACGTGCGGAGAGGATTTCCCCTCGCGGTGTTGAAGCGCAGCACGTCGTACTTCGGGATGCACTCCGCACTCCGTGCTGGGCATGCTGAGCCGTCTCCCGCTGACACGAAGGAGACCGGCGGGTGACGCGGCAGCCCTGGCCGAGCACTCGGCGAGCCCAAGCGCACCGCGCGCTATCGCCTCGATCGTGACCGCCGCCGCGTCGAGTGGCTGTTCGATCTGCCCTCGAGCGGAGACACGGCGTTCCCCAGCCCGGTGGACTTCGACGTCGACCGCAGTTGGCTGACCGGGTAGGAACTGGGCGCGGGTACGAAGCTGTACCTCATCGTGCTCGCCTTCACGGCCGACTGACTCCCGAGCGCTCCCGCTTCGTGGTGTGCTGTTCTGGTCCTCTTGTGGGGGTTGCTCGTGCGCTCAGCTGTTTGTTTCTCCGCCATGGCTGCCATCGCGTGGATGGCCTGCATCGACTTGAAGCTCTCGGAGCCTCCCGGGCCACCTGGACCCGGGTCGATCTCGGGCCGCGCCGTCATGGTTCCGCCGGGGCGCTCAGGCGTGATTCCCGTGCCCAACGCGCGCATCGAGCTGCTGGGCACCGGGTTGATCGCGACGAGCGACGCCAGCGGCTTCTTCCGGGTGTCGGGCGTGGTGCGCGAAGCGACGAAGCTGCTGCTCCGCGCCGATCTCAACGGTGACGGGCGCGCCGATCGCCAGAAGCTGCTCGCGCTCGATTCGCTGCGCGTGGGGCCGGGCCGTCAGGTGTCGGTCGGCGATGTGCTGGTGTCAGAGAACGCGATCGTTCGCGGCCAGGCGCTTCGCGAAGACGCGACGACTCCGGGCGGCCACGCCGGCACGCTGGTCTTCGTACCGGAAGGCCCGTTCACTGCCACCACGTCCGACGACGGGAGCTACGCCTTCAACGAACTCCCCGAAGGCTCCATCGGCATCTCGTTCTTCCGCGCGGGTTACCAGACCGAGAGCTTCACGGCGGTCTCGCTGTCGAGCGGTGAGGAGAAGAGGCTGCGCACCGTCACGATGAAGCGTGAGGTGACGCCGGGTCAGCCCGTCACCATCGCCGGTCGGATTCGCCTCGGCGATGGTGGACCCGCTTCGGGCGCGGTCGTTGCGTTGACGAGCGCCGCGGAGCGACGGGAGGTCACCACCGGCAACGACGGCACATGGGAGGTCTCCGGGCTGAGGGCTGGCTTGTTCTCGCTCGTCGCAAGCCGCGAAGGGTCGACACCGGCTCGAGTCACCAACATCGCGGCCACCAGCGGCCGCATCGAGCTGTTCGGCATCGTCTTGAACGCCGCGCCAGGCACAGGAACGGGTGGCGGCGGCGCGGGTGGAGGTGGCGGGTTCATCGAAGACGTCGGTGGCGGCGCAGGCGGAGGGCTCGCGGCGGGCGGCGGCCTGGCGACCGGTGGCGGCCTGGCGACCGGTGGCGGTCTCGCGACCGGTGGCGGTCTCGCGACCGGTGGCGGTCTCGCGACAGGCGGCGGTCTCGCGACAGGCGGCGGTCTCGCGACAGGCGGCGGTCTCGCGACAGGTGGCGGACTCGCGACGGGTGGCGGACTCGCGACAGGTGGCGGTCTCGCGACAGGCGGCGGACTCGCGACGGGTGGCGGTCTCGCGACAGGTGGCGGTCTCGCGACGGGCGGCGGTCTCGCGACAGGCGGCGGACTCGCGACGGGTGGCGGTCTCGCGACAGGTG
>JBBAQZ010000022.1:0-50818 GCA_040400045.1 Myxococcaceae bacterium | reverse complement strand
GCGGTCTCGCGACAGGCGGCGGTCTCGCGACGGGCGGCGGTCTCGCGACGGGTGGGGGCACGATCATCCCGATGCCACCGGCGGCCCCGACCAACCTCACGGCCATCCCCGGCGATCGACAAATCACCCTCACCTTCTCACCGTCGGCGAGCGCGCTCTCGTATCGCCTGTACTGGTCGAACGTGGCGACGGTGTCGAAGACGTCGGGCACCGTGCTCAGTCCCGTCACCAGCCCCGCGCTGCATCAAGGGCTCGCCAACGGAACCTCGTACTTCTACGTCGTGACCGCGGTGAACTCGGCCGGCGAGAGCACCGAGTCCGTGGTGGCCTCGGCCATTCCGAGCGACCTCGCCGCGGCGATGAATCCGCGAGTCCTCGTGCGACGCCCCGATGTCGGCGCCACCGCCGTAAGAGTGGGCTCGCGTGTCGACGTGCGCTTCGACCGCGACCTCAATGGAGCCACCGCGAACCAGAGCACCGTGTCCTTGCGCCTGCTCGATGGAGGCGTGGTGACGACGAACGTCGCCGCCGCCGGGCCGACCCTGTCCCTCACACCGGTGGGTCCACTCGCCTTCGAGACGACCTATCGCGTGACCCTCACGGCTGGACTCCAGGACTCCCTCAACCAGCCGCTGCTTGTCCCTGACTCGTGGACCTTCACGACGGGCTCACCACCACCTTCACTCACCGCCGTGCCGGGGAACTCCAGGGTGACCCTCCGGTGGACAGCAGTCCCGGGAGCAACGGGCGCGGTGTTGACTCGGACCCACGGCGCCACCCAGGCCTCGTTCACCGTGAGCGGCACCGAGTACTCCGACCAGAATCCGACCAACGGCGTCACGTACACCTACGTCGTCTCGGCGGTCACCCCGTTCGGGCTCGGCGCGCCATCAGCACCGGTCCTCACGGCACCGTCGCCATCGAGGCCGTCGGTGCCGATAAACGTGCAGGCGGTCGCAGCCCGCTCAACGGTGCTCCTCACCTGGAACGCCGTGAGCGGCGCCTCGGGCTACTCCATCTGGAGAGCCCCCAGCGCAGGAGGGCCCTACACCCAACTGCAGAGCGCCTGGCCGTCGACGACCTTCCTCGACGACAGCCGGCCGGGTGAGGTCCCGGTCGCCTACGTCGTCCAGGCCGAGTCCACCAACGGGACCAGCGCGTTCTCCGACGAAGCCGTCGACGTGACGAACTCGGCGCTGCTGCCGGCCCCTGCCAACCTCACGGCGACCGCCGGGCATGGCTGGACCCGCGTGGCGTGGACCGCAGTGCCGGGCGCCCAGGGCTACGTCGTCTGGCGCGGCACCTTCCCGAACACGAACCCGACTCGCGTCGCGTGGATCACCTCGGGCACACGCTTCGACGATCTCGGCCAGGGCGTGGGGGAGACCTACCGGTACTTCGTCGGGGCGGTGAGCCAGCAGACCGTCGGAGACCTCGCCGAAGCGGTGTCGTCTCCAATTCCCGGCCTCGTCCCGCCTCCCGCCGTCCTCGCCACACCGCAGGTCGCAGTCAATCAGGTGACCAACTCGGTCCTCAGCACGCCGTTCGGCGGCGCGGACCGCGAGTACTTCCGCTCGACAAGCCCGGATGGTGGCTTCACGCCGGTCCTGGCGAACGACGTCACCGCCATCGGCGGCACGAGGTACTTCTACATCGCGCGCTTCAACGTCAGCGGCGTGCTGGGAGAGTTCTCCTCGCCTGTCGAAGTCACGCCGGTCATCGCGACGACCCCGGCCATGCCAACCAACGTCGCGGCCAGCGTCGCGAGCGGAGGCGCCGACGTGACCTTCGACCCGGTCCCCAACGCCACGGGGTACCAGGTGGGTCGCGCGACGAACTCAGGCGGCCCCTACGACACGGGCATCTGCAACGTGTTCGATGGTCTCGAGAACCGCTGCGTCGTCACGTCATTGAACGACAACCAGACCGTGTTCCTTGCGGTGCGCGCGATGAACAACGCGACCCCCGGGCCCTGGAGCGCCGAGCTGACGGTGCGCCCCACGAATATGGGCACGTCGGCGGGCCTCGCGCGGCCCAGCGTGACGGCCTTTCCCGGCAACGGTGTCATCACCGTTGGCTGGTCCCTGGTGCCGAACGCAAACTCGTACCGCCTGTTCCGCCGCACTCCGCGAACGCCGTGGGTGCTGCTCACCACCACCTCGTCGCTGTCGGTCAACGACACCACCGTCACCAACGGCGTCGAGTACCGCTACGCCGTGCTCGCGACCAACCTCACGACCCCGAACAACCGCTACAGCACCGTGGCGATGACCGGCTTCGACCGCGCGACCCTGCTGGCTCCACCGCGGCCAACGGGCGTCACCGTCACGCCGACGAATGGTGGCGCCCTCGTCAGGTGGACGCCTGTCGCAGGTGCGCGCTCGTACACCGTCAGCGCCGCCTTCAATGAGGGTGGGGCGCCGTCGAACACCGCGACATCGTGCATGAGCGCCGAGCCGTGGCCCGCCATGTGCCAGCTCTCGCTCGCCAACGGCACCTCGTACGTCGTGGCGATGACGGTCACGACCCCGAACGGGACGAGCGCCTTCACCGATGAGATCGCCGTGACACCGAACCTGGTGGGTCCACTCCCCCCCCCGACGCTGACCGTCTCAACCGGAAACGAGCGTCTCTCGATTGCCGGCAACGAAGAGCCCGCGACGACCTGGCGCTTGTGGCGCCGCACCCAGTCGACACCGCTCGTCGATCTGGGCCTCTTCCAGCGCCCCTTCGTGACCGAGACCCAGTTCAACGGTGTTCGCTTCGGGTATTGGCTGCAATCCGTCACTTCGGACGGCGTCAGTGCTTTGCGAAGCGCTCCTTTTTTTGAGGGAGCCAACGTCGCCGCGCCTGTGAGCCCGATGCTGACCGAGGTGACTCCCGGCTCGGGGCAGCTCGGCGTGTCATGGACACCCGTTCCTGGCGCGACCGGCTACGTCGTGCGAACGGGGGACAACCCCTTCGGCCCGTTCTCGAATGCCGTGATCCTCTCCGGCCCGTTCGCAACGGTGACGTCGGTCGCCCTCAGCAATGGCACGCCGAAGCACGTCGTCGTGCTGGCGAACTCGTCATCGGGAACCAGCGCGCCCTCGGTCCCGCTGTCGGGCACGCCTCTGGGTGGCTCTCTGGACGACCCAGCGCCCGCCTTCATCAGCGGGAACCAGGCGGTGGAGTTCTCGTGGCCGGCGATTCCAGGAGCGACGAGCTACCAGATCGCGAGGCGTGGCGAGGCGACCCCCTGGGCTCCGCTGATCACCCTCACTTCGGTGCGCTACACGGACTTCAACGTCGAGAACGGCGAGTCGTGGCGGTACATGGTGCGGGCAATCGGCGCCACGGGGCCCGGCCTCTGGAGCTCCGTTTCTGTCGCCCAGAACGTGCGCTCGACGCTGCCGATGGCGCCGAGCGGCGTCACTGTTCGCCCAGCGCTCTCAGGCCTCTTCGTCGAGTGGCTCCCCGTCGCAGGGGCGACGACCTACGCGGTGCTCTGGGCCAGCCAGCCCGATGGGCCCTTCAGCCTCCGGTGCACGACCAACGACGAGTGGGAGACGCGGTGTCGCATCTTCGGCTCCGTCGGACAGCCTGCGTTCGTCGCCGTGCGGGCCACGAACTCCCAGGGCCCGGGAGTCGCGTCGGTCGTTCGCACCGCAACCCCCAGCGCAACCCTGCCCTCGAATCCCACCGCGTCCGTGACGAGTCCGGGCCCGGCAGGGTCGCTCCGCGTCGCATGGAGCGCGGTGAGCGGCGCGACGACCTACCGCGTCTACCGCCGCCTGGTGAACGGTGCGCCGGCGCAGGTGCAGCAGACATCGTCGCTCTTCTTCGTCGACTCGGGCCTCACCAGTGGGCAGTCGTACGTTTATTACGTCGAGGCTGAGAGCGCCGCGGGCCGTGGGGCGTGGTCGAGCCCAGCCACCGCCACGGCGCCCTGACGGCTGCGGCGACGAAACGAAGCGCGCGCAGGTGGTAGTGTGCGATGCATGTCTGTCGATCTGCATCGCCTCGCCGCAGGGCTCTTCGTCATCGGCTTCCCTGGTAGGGCGCCTGACGACGACGTGAAGCGCCTCATCGACGACGGTGTCGCGGGCGTCATTCTGTTCAAGCGCAACGTCGGCACCGCCGCAGAGACGACCGAGTTGGTCAGAGTGCTCAAGCGGCACGCGGGCCGGCCATTGCTCGCCTCGGTCGATCAGGAGGGAGGCCGGGTCGCGAGGCTGCGCGGCGCTCCCTTCACCTCGCTGCCCGCGATGCGCGAGCTGGGCAAGAACCGCGACGTCGCCCTGATGGAGCGCGTGGGCCGCCTCCTCGCGTTCGAGACCCGCGCCTGCGGCTTCGACTGGGACTTCGCGCCCGTGATGGACGTGGACACCAACCCGGCCAACCCCGTCATCGGCGACCGCGCGCTGCACCGCGACGCGGCAGAGGTGGCCAGGCTCGGCGTCGCGCTCTCGAAGGGCCTGGAGGCCGGCGGCGTCGCCTCGTGCGCCAAACACTTCCCCGGGCACGGCGACACCCTCAAGGACTCGCACCTCGACCTGCCATCCCTGCCGCACGCGATGGACCGGCTCGAAGCCGTCGAGCTCGTGCCCTTCGCCGCCTACGCCAGAGCCCAGCTCGCGTCGGTGATGACGGCGCATGTCATCTTCGACGCGCTCGACCCGAAGGTGCCGGCGACGATGAGCAAGAAAGCCATGACCGGGCTGTTGCGCGACCGCCTGCGCTTCGGGGGCGTCATCGTCTCGGACGACCTCGAGATGAAGGCCGTCGCCGACAACTTCCCCATCGAGCGCGCAGTGGTGGAGGGGCTCGACGCGGGCGTGGACTGCTTCCTCGTGTGCCATCACGCGTCGGTTCAGCGCGCCGCCATCGAAGCGCTGGTCGCAGCGGTGAAGACGGGCCGACTCCAGCGAGCTCAGCTCGAGCAGGCCTCGGCGCGCATGGCAGAGCTCTCGCGCCGGTTCGCGCTCGGACCCGACCACCGGCACCCTGCGCTCGGCACCGAAGAGCACCGCCGCCTGGCCGCAGGCCTCGACGCGGGCAGCTTCGTGGGCCGGGACCCGACCGAGGTGATGGTCTGAATCAGCGGGTCTGACGGGCTCGACTGATTGACGGCCTGCGCTTCGCGCCACCCATCGATCGCGAAGAACGTGTTCATCACCAGCACCTTGCCTGAGGACACCGGCTCGTAGAGCAACGGCGCTTCGTTCTCCGGCCCGCCTCGAGAAACGCAGCGGTGACGGCGGCGGCATGTCGATTTCAAGGGGGTTCAGCTGAACGTCACTGTGGTTCACTCCACCTCCATGCTCGTCGTCATGATGATTGCAGTGCTCGGCCAGAGTTCGGCGATCACACGAGCACCCGTGAAGCTCACCGTCGGCGAGCAGCCGCCCACGACGCCTCAAACCGCCGCGGCTGATGACTGGGCCGACACGAGGCCATCAGCAACGACCCCCGAGCGCTTCGAGCCGAGAGCGCCGACGGACACGCTCCATCGCTGGTCGAACGGAGCGACGAAGCGCTTCGTCGGTGCGCTCCTTGGTGGCGCGCTTGGTGCCGCGCTTCCGTTGATTCCGGGCGCCCTCGCGACGAACGGGTGCCCGACCATGGCGCCGTGCCCGGGCTGGGCCCTCGTCGCCGGGGTAGCGGCCCCGCTCTTCTCCGTCGTTGGTGCATCCCTGGGGTACTCCTTGACGGGTGGCGAGCCGAGCGTCGGGGCCGCGCTGGCGGGAATGATCGGCGGGCTCGCAGCCGCCGCGGTGCTGCTGGTCTTCGATCTGGCGAACTCGACCGAACCAACGTCGAGGCCGCGGTGGCCTGCCATCGTCGCCGCGTCGGGCCTCGCCGTGTCGTTGTCGGTGCTCGCGATGGAGTCACGCAGCGACGCCCTCGATCGGGCTCCGTTCATCGTGTCACCGGCGAGCCGCATCGCGCTCACCGCGCTCGCGCTGGTTGGCACCCTCGGCCTCGAGGCCCTGGTGTTCGGCCTCGCCGCCAGCACCTTCAGCTCTGCGGGCGGAATCCTCGCCAGCGTCATCGGCGTGGCCTCGCTGGGCTTCACCCCGTTCCTTCCCATCTTGGTCCATCGAGGCCTGGGCGGCCGAGGGAGCTTCGGCGCCGGCTACCTGGGCTGGCTCGCGTCGCTTGGCGTCGCGGGCATCGCGGCCGCAGGGATCGCGGCGGGGCCCTCGAGTCTGTTCCGGACGGACCCTGTGCTCCTCAGCGTGTTCGCCATCTCCATCACCGGTGGCGCACTCGCCGCGGTCCTCGGCGTTCCGCTCTTCCTCGAGTGGAGCCACGGCAACGCCCTCATCGAAGACGCTGAGAATGCGCCGGCGGTGAAGGCCCAGCTCTCGCTCGCGCCGGTCGCGGGGCCAACGGGGTTGACGGGCGGAGCGCTCGCGCTGTCGGGCACCTTCTAAACGTTCTCCGACCGCCTCACGACGGGCCAGGAGCGCGCGATGTCACAGCGCGTGGTGCCGCAGATGAATCGCTCGCCGGCCTCGACAGCAACACACTCCGCGTGTGCATCGACGCGCACTTCGACGGCGTCACGGGCATCGAGCGCCCGAAGAGCGAGTTCATGCCGAGGTTCAACCAGCACCTCATGGAGCGCGCCTGCCTCTCGGCCGACGAAAAGCGCAGGTGGTTCGACCTGCTCAACTCGTCGCAACGGAACCGTCAGTTCTTCCCTGCAGGCTGGAAACCCGGCGACGGGCTGGTGACCGAGGCCTTCGACGACGAAGGTCCGTCGGCGCTCGTGTCGTCGCCTTCAGCGACGCGGTGCAGACGGCGTGGCCCGCGGCGGCGTGATCGCGCCCTCTCGGTCCGACCCTCCGGGCAGCCGAATCACGAACGTCGTTCCCCGCTCCGGGTTGGCACGCGCTGACACCTCGCCTCCGTGGCTCTCGACGATGCGCTTGACCACCGCGAGGCCCAGCCCCGTGCCGGTCGCCTTGGTGGTGAAGAAGGGCTGGAACATCTTCTCGGTGGCGCGCGTGGTGAGGCCAAGCCCTTCGTCGCGGACTTCGATGATCAGCCACGGCACCTGCGCCTTTCGCTCGATGCGCACCGAGACGGTCACGACGCCTCCGCGAGGCATCGCCTGCGCGGCGTTCACCAAGAGGTTGATCAGCGCCTGGCGCAACAAGTGAGCGTCGATGGAGAACGGCGGCAGCTCACGCTCGAACGACGTCACGACCTTCAGCGGCGCCGACGGCGTCAACGTCTGGGTGGCCGCGTCGACCGCGCCGGCGATGAAGGGCTCGATGGCGATGGCCTTCTTCACCAACTCGTACGGCCGCGCGAAGTCGAGCAGGTCGGCGACGATGCGGTTGAGCCGGTCGGCCTCTTCGCCCACCATGTTGAGCAACATCTCAGCGTCGCCCGTGGGTTTGGTGAGGCGCTTGAGCGTGGTGAGCGAGTTGAAGATGACGCCGAGCGGGTTGCGCACCTCGTGGGCCATGACGGCGGCGAGCTCACCGAGCGCCGCGAGCCGCTCGTGTCGCACCACCTCG
Organism: Myxococcaceae bacterium; assembly: GCA_040400045.1. Classification (GTDB taxonomy): domain Bacteria; phylum Myxococcota; class Myxococcia; order Myxococcales; family Myxococcaceae; genus Xiheimicrobium. The sequence goes on along the minus strand of JBBAQZ010000022.1, from coordinate 43,304 downwards.
GCCTGCGCGCGGGCGAGCTCGTCGTAGCTCTTCTTGAGATCAGCGTAGAGTCGCTGCGATTCCTGGTACAGGCGTTGGCGCTCGAGGAGCGACGCCATCTGCAGCCCGAGGATCTCGGCGCTGCGCAGGTCGGTCTCGGCGAATGGCTGGGCCGCGCGGCGAAACAGACACAACAACCCCACGCTCTGATCTTCGAGCGCGAGCGGCACCAGCGCGGCGTACCGGAAGCCCTCGGCCTTCAGGACCTCGGCACCTTTGCCTATGTCCTGGACCGCCATCGACACGGGCGCGCGGCCCAACGGACCATCAGCCAACACGAAGGATCGGTACATCTCGACGAGCGGTCCGGCGTAGCCGAACGCGTCACCCAACAGGACGAACTGGCCAGTCTCTCGCTCGAACCGGTGGAGCGTGCCGGCATCGGCCCCCGTGGTGCGGCACACCGTCTCGAGCGCCTGCTGACAGAGCTCCCGCACGTCGGTGCGGGTCGACGACACCGAGAGTCGATGCACCAGCTCGAGCTCGGCGTTGCGGCGCTCGAGGCGCGCGGCACCTTCCACCACGCTGAGCGCGCTGCCCACCTGCAGGGCGAAGAGGCTGAGCAGCGGCAGGTCTGCCTCGGTCAGCTCGTCGTGCATGAAGACGACCGCGCCCCAGTTCTCCTTGCGAATCGAGAGCGGCGCGACGACCGCGCGCTGTCGCACCGAGCCGTCCACGAACCGCTTGAGTGTCTCGGGCGCGCCTACGCCGTCGAGCCACAGCCCCGTCGCCTCGCGCAGCTGCGACACGAAGAGCCCTCGGTCGCTCCGCAGCACGCCGAACAGCACCGCGCTGGTGAGAGGATGGAATCCGTCGAGCTGCGCCGCGACGCCGCGCGCGAGCTCCGTCAGGCCTTCGCGTTGGGTCAGCGAGCGCAGCATGTACTGGTCGCCCGACTGCTGAACGATGGCGACGTCGAACCCCATCGCCTCGAGGCCTGCCGAGCCTTCCGCGAGCCCTTCTTCGACCGTCCGCGCGGCCTGGACCTTGAGCGTGATCTCGGTGAGCGCTCTCGCCAGGCTCTCACGCTGTAAAGGTAGTTGCGTCACGAGCCCACAGTATCCACCGAATGCAGCCGAGTTCTCTCGGTGTATGAGAATTCAGTACTCTATTCGAGAGGTTACGCACCTTCTCGGTGGCCACCGACGATATCATGTGATGGCCATGGTGATTCGAGCCCTGATCGTCTCCTCCCTTCTCGCGCCGGCCGCGTTCGCCCAACCGTGCACCGAGCTCCCAGTGCTCTTCATCGTGCAGGACAAGTCGGGCTCGATGGCCGGCAACCCCCAGGGCGGCGCGTCGTCGGCGGCGAACCCCTCGAAGTGGAGCATCGCGTCGCAGGTCGTCCCGCAGATGGCGAGCCAGTTCGCCAACCGCTTCCGCTTCGGCGTGATGATGTACCCGGGCGCGTCGACGTCGTTCGCGTGCACCACGGGCTCGGTCGTGCAGACGGTACCGGGGAGCGCGGCGCAGGTCGCAACAGCGTACGCGGGCTCGGCGCCTGGCGGCGGCACTCCGACGGCGTCGACGTTGAACGCGGCACGGGCGTATCTGCAGACGCTCGGGAGCAGCGCGCCGCGGCACGTGTTGTTGATCACCGACGGCATGCCGAACTGCAACCTGGGGCTCAACCCGGCGAGCTGCGCGACCACCACTGGCGGCTGCCTCAACACCAACACCTGCTCGGGCACGTCGTGCTGTGGGCTCGGCGCGAAGGACTGTCTGGACGATCAAGGCACGGTCGCGGCGGCGGCGGCGCTGTTCGCGATCGGCATCAAGACGTACGTGGTGGGCTTCGACGCGGCGCTCACGGGAGGCAACAACAAGGCAGTGCTCGACGCGGTCGCAGCGGCCGGCGGCACGACGTCGGCGTACGTGGCGTCGAACCAGGCGGCGCTCACCAGCGCGCTCAACCAGATCGCCCAGACGACGAGCACCTGCTGCCAGAACGCGTGTACGCAGGGCGCGAACCGCTGCGCGGCGAACGGCCAGCGTGAAGAGTGCCGGCTCGACGCGGCGACGCAATGCACGAACTGGTTCGGAACGACGTGCCCTCCGATGTCGGCGTGCAGTGGCGGCTCGTGCGTGGCGTGTACGAACCAGTGCACCCTGGGCGCGGCGCAGTGCAATTCGAACACGGAGCGCACCTGCGTAACGGGCGCTGGCGGCTGCACCGAGTGGCGCACCGTGAAGACGTGCGGCTACGGCGAGGTCTGCAGCGGCAGCACGTGCGGCACCTGTCAGGGCTGCTCCATCGGCGCGAGCCGCTGCACCGCGACGGGCGTCGAAGAGTGTCAGTGGAGCGTGTTGTCGGGCTGCACGCAGTGGGCGACGCGCGCGTGTCCTTCGGGGAGCGTCTGCACGAGCGGCAGCTGCACGTCGTGCAACAGCACGTGTACGGCGGGCTCCACCCGCTGCACGGGACGCAACGTCGAGACCTGCGTGGCCAACGCGATGGGCTGCACCTCGTGGAGCACAAGCCAGACCTGCAGCACCTTCTGCTCCGGCGGAGCGTGCGGCATGTGCGGCACCTCGTGCACGCCTGGCGCTACGCGCTGCAACGGCAACGGCGTCGAGACGTGCGGCACCGACGTCAACAGCTGCCCGGTGTGGGGCCCTGCGCAGAGCTGCCCGGCGAACAACACCTGCGTCGGCGGAAACTGCGTGGCGTGCGCGACGACGTGTACCGAGGGCGCCATTCGCTGTGGAGCCAACGGCGCGGTGGAGACGTGCCGACTCCAGACGACGGGCTGCCGCGCGTGGGCGACGACGGCGCAGTGCAACCTCGGCGGCGGCGAGCGCTGCGACATGGGCACCTGCATTCCGCCCTGTCAGAACGCGTGCACCAACGGCGCGAGGCAGTGCACCGACAAGAACGTGCAGCGCTGCGAGGTGGGCCCGACGGGCTGCACCATCTGGCGTGACGAGCCCAACTGCGGCGCGGGCACGATGTGCGTCGCGGGTGACTGCTTTGCGCCCTGCGCGATGGACGAGCTCGAGACGTGCGCTCCGGCGAACACCATCTGTACCGGTCTGCCGCAAGGGAAGTTCTGCCTGCCGAACACGTCGGGGGCGGGCGGCGGTGGCGCTGGTGGTGGCTCCGCGGCGGGTGGGGCTGCGGGCGTTGGCGGTGGCTCGGCGGGAGGCGGCGAAGGTGGAGGCGTCACCGGCGCAGGTGGCGGCAACAGCGGCGTCGGCGGCGGCTCGAGCAGCGCAGGCGGGAGCGCAGCAGCAGGTGGTCGCGCCACGGGCGGCTCAGGCGCTGGCAGCAACGCGGTCGGCGTCGACGGACCATCAGGGAGCGGGAACGATCGCATCGGCGCGAAGGCGATGGGCTGTGGCTGCAGCGGCGCCGACGGACTGACCCCGGTGCTGCTCGGAGCGGTCGCCCTGCTGCGCCGTCGTCGAACCACACTTCAGCGATGACCTGAACCCGGGTCCGTCTTCACGGTGCTCGCAGAGCTGATGGTTGGTCGGGCTCGAGTTCGCAGCAGCTGACGCTCGAACAACGTCGGTGACCTTCAGCAGGTCCTCGCTGAATCCAGTACGCGGCGTCTTGCTCCCGAACGGTGGTGGGGAACCCCGCGCCGTGTGCGAGAAACCACGCCATGACCGAAGCCACCAAACGACCGACCGGAGCCGCCGTTGGCGCAGCCGTCAGCCCCTTCATCGGGCTGCCGTTGACCTTCGTCTTCCTCCTCCTCACCCTCGGCCTGGGCGGAAACGACGAGTACGGCGGGGGCCCGTTCGGCAGGGTGAGCAGCGCGTGGGTCGAAGGCGGCTGGGGCATGTACGCCATCGTCCTCGCAGGCGGCGTGTTCTCCCTCGTCGCCGCGGTGCTCATGTTCTTCGGAGTCCATCGCGGCTCGGCGGTCGTGCTCGCCAACGCGCCGCTCGCCAGTGCGCTCGTGGGAGTGGGGGCCTTCGGCTACTGGCAAGGCATGAACGGCGCCATCGAGGCGATCGCGAGCGCGAGTCCAGCCGATCGCGCGACGATTCTCGCCGGCGCGACCGGCGAGGCGCTCAACACCACCTTGTTCGGCCTCTGCGCCATGAGCGGTCTCCTCGGCGCGCTGGTGCCGGGACTCCTCCTCGGCGTCATCGCGCAGACTGGAATGGCCCGCCGTCTCCTCGTCATCGCGATGGGCGTCTTCGGCAGCCTGATGCTGGTGTCGTGGGCGCTCGCCTCTCGGCTGGCCGAGCTGATGGGGAGCTTCAAGGCTGTCGCCCATGCCGCGCCGTCCGACCGCCTCACCATTCTCGCCGGCGTCGGCGAAGAGCTCTCGAGGTACCGGCTCTTCGTGCTCGCGGCGATGGGGCTGTTGCTGGTGGTGGTGGCGGTTGGCGCGGCCCTGCTGAAGAGCTCTCCGATGCTGGCCGCCGCAGTGCCGTTGCTGGGCGTGGGAGGGCTGTTCGGCTTCGGGGCGCAGTCCTTCGTCGAACGGCGCGTGCAAACGTCCGCTGCGACGCTGGCTGCGAGGTCCATGGGGCTCGTCGCGCTCGAAGGCGAAAGCACCTTCGCTCCCGACCGGTGCGTGGACGCGAAGGCGCTCCTCGAGTGTGACGCCGATGGCCTCAAGGGTGCGATCGGTCGGGAAGTGCTCGTCGATGAGCTCGAGGCCGCCGTCAGGCGAGACAACGACGGCTACGCCCCCGCCACCGACGCCGATCCGCGTGTGAGGCTCGGCCTCGTTCGAGGCGCCCAGCCCGCCGCGACCTGGGACTTCCTCACGACGGCAGCGAGGGCTCGCGTTCGCTGGGTCGCGCTCGTGGGCGAAGGAACGCCGCGCGAGGTGAAACTCCCGGCCGAGATCGAGGTCGTCGCGAAGGCGCTCGACGGGCCCTTCCGCATGGTGGGCATCGGTCTCGAGCCCGAGAGTTCCGGCTGCGCACAGTCCTGTACACGCGCCACGGTCGAAGGCGACGCGCTGGTGGTCGATGGAAAGCAATGGACCGCGAAGTCGATCGACCGCTGGACCGGTCGATTGGAGCAGCAGGTCGCCATCACGGCGAATCCCGCGCTCGAGCCCGAGACGCTGGTGAAGCTGGCGCTGGCCGCCGTGGTGAACGAACGGCGACTGGTCATCCTGTTCCCTGACTCCGCCTTCACGCGCGCCGAGCCCGAGGATGAGCAGGAGGGTCAGGGGTCCGATCGGCGGAAGGTGACTTCGCTGATGGCGAAGATGTTCGGAGGTGACACCGAGGCGCTCTCCGGACTGAGCAAGGAGCAGCTCCAAACCGTCGTGAGGAAGCACGTGAAGGAAATGCAGAACTGCTACGAGCGTGCGCTGGTGAAGAACCCAAACCTCGAGGGGAAGATCGTCTTGAGCTGGGACGTCGAGTTGAACGGCTCGGTCGCCGACGTCGAGGTCGAGAGCAACACGTTGCAGGACCCCGAAGTGACCCGATGTCTCTCGGCTCGGCCGGCGACGTGGAAGTTCCCGAAGCCCGTCGATGGAAAGCCGGTGCGCGTCTCGTACCCCTTCGTCTTCTCGCCCGCGCAGTAGCCCTCAACGAAGAGCCTCGGCGATCGCGCCACGCGCTCCCAACACCAGGCCCAGCTCACGCTCGAGCTTCGCCGTGTCGAACACGAAGGGACTGCCCCCGCGGTCCTCGACCACCACGCGCGACCGCGAACCGGTCGCCTCGACCGCCATCCGCGCGATCTGCTCCCACGTCACCACCTCGCGGGCGACCGCGACGTACGTCTGCCTGTTCACCCCCGCGCGGAGGAGCCGCACGTACACCTGCGCGAGCTCCCGCGCGGCCACGAACTGACGCCCCTCGTCCTTCCCCACGATCAAATCGTCACCGCGGCGCGCGCGCTCCAGGAGGTCCTTGATGGGCGGGTACGGGACGAAACGCGCATCGCTCACGCTCGGCCCACCCACCGTGGGGCCCGGGCGCACGATGTTGCAGCGCATCTTCGACTGCCACGAGATCGCACCGAGGAAGAGCTCGTTCGACGCCTTCGCGGCACCGTACGCGTCCGTGGGCGAGAGGCGCATCGTCTCGTCCATGTACGCGGTGAAGGGTTTGTGCACCGCGGTCGACGACGTGTAGACGAGCTGTTCGACGCCGGCCTCGGCCGCAGCGAGGAAGACGGTCGTCGACGCGCGCACGTCCTCCACCCCCATCGGATCGTCGTCGCGCCAGACCACCGCGTTGTGGATGCACGCGTCGTGGCCCCGCGCCGCGTCGCGGACGGCGCCCAGGTCATCGAGGCGGCCCGAGACCACGGCGACCCTCGCACGGAGGCTCGCGGGCATCGTGCGCGGATCGCGCACGTAGACGGTGATCGAGTCCCCCGCGTCGAGCAGCGCGGCGACGAGGTGCGCGCCGATGGAGCCGCTGCCGCCGGTGACGAAGACTCGCATTGGTTCCAGGAGCGTAGCAGCGCGCGTGGTGCGCTCCAGCCAGCCACCGGGCGAGTCGTCCTACGCGCTGTACCGAGTCGGGTCGGTGACTCCGGCGTCGGAGAAGCCCTTCTTCCGCAACAGGCAGCTGTCACACCGCCCGCACGCGCCACCATCGGCCGCTGGGTCGTAGCAGCTGTGCGTGAGCGAATAGTCGACGCCCGCCGCCAGCCCCGCACGAATGATGTCTGCCTTCGTCATGCCCGACAGCGGAGCGTGGACCGTCAAGCGTTTCCCCTCGACACCTGCCTTCGTCGCCAGCGTCGCCAGCCCCTCGAAGGCGCGGATGAACTCCGGCCGGCAGTCGGGGTAGCCCGAGTAGTCGACCGCGTTGACGCCGATGTAGAGGTCCGTCGCGCCCACCACCTCGGCCAGGCCGAGCGCGAGCCCGAGGAAGATCGTGTTCCGCGCGGGGACGTACGTGACGGGGATCTCGGCCTTCACCTGTGACACGTCGTCGTGCTTCGGCACCTCGATGGCGTCGGTCAACGCCGAGCCGCCAATCGCTCGCAAGTCGACCGTGACGATGCGGTGATCGGTGACGCCCATCGCCTTCGCCACCGTCTTCGCGCGCTCGAGCTCGACCGAATGACGCTGCCCATACGCAATGGACAGACACACCGGCTCGAACCCGTCACGCCGCGCCAGCGCGAGGCACGTCGTCGAGTCGAGGCCGCCGGACAGCAACACCACCGCTCGCTTCGTCATCGGCGCTCTCCCACCAGGGTGTAGTTCACCACGCAGTCCTCGCAGCCCGGCGCACAGTCCGGCTCGGGTGCTCCCGCGTCCTGCAGCGCGACCGAGAACTCCAGCTCCCCGCACGCGTAGAGCGCGTCAAACCCTTCGGCGGTCTGTCCCGGGCCGGTGATGCCTCCATCGGGCCCTGGCGGAGCAGGCACGCCACCATCGAGCGGGTTGGTCGGGCACGCGCGTCCGACGGCCTCACTCTGACTGCGGCTCATCAACGCGAAGCGGATGCGTTCGGTCGCGATGGTCGTCCGGCAGCCGCCACATGAGGGAAAGAGGCGACGCACCGCCGCGACGCTGTCGAGGACCTGCCCATCCCACCCCGCGTCACGGGGGTAGCCTCCGCCCAGCGTCAACCAGGCCTGGCCCGTCGACGTCTCACGCGTCACCGTCGCCGAGAACCGGAAGGCCTCGGGCACGACGTCGACGAGCGGACACCAGAGTCCGCCGTCGGGGCGAAGCGCTCCCACGCCGCCATCTTCGAGGCCGCGCACCGGCTCGGCGGCGATCGTGTACTCCCCGAGCTTCTCATCGCCGGGAGGCGGAGGCAGCGGCGGGCACCCTGCGAGCACCACGACGAGCGCGGCGCACCACCTCGTCACGGCCCACGGAGCAGCGTTGCGCCTCTGAGCCGCGAAACACGAGCACACAGGGTGCCCGAACGGCATCGCGTCACGATCCACGGACGTGGGAGGTGTGAGACCGGCCGCGCCCGACGCCAGCGCACGCGCCTGCGCTCGTGGATCCTCGGGACTGAAGAACCGCGCCCTCTCGGGCACGGGTGAGTCGGTCCTGCGTGGCGCATCGGGGCGGGCGTGGGACGCCGACGAACCGGATGACTCCGCTGGCGAGGCGACCCCGATGGTCTCTGGCGCGCGTCGACCCATCACCTCGACTCACGCGCTCACTGCGGCGAGCCTGCCTGAATTCGCTCGAGCGCCGCGTGGGCGACGGCACGGAAGGCCTCACTCGTGGGGAGCACCGCGGAGAGATCGACCTTCCGCACGTCTCCGCCGCGCACCCGCTCGTCGAGGAACGCGACCACCCGGCCCATGGCGAGCGACGACGGCACCGCGCGGAACGCGATCGCCGCGGCATCGGCAAAGCCGCTCACCTCACCCGGCTCCCTCAGCTGTCGGCTGGAATCGCCGAGCGCCGCCGCCAGCGCCACCAGCGCCGTCACTTCGGTCGGGCCAAAGACTGCGAGCGCGCCTGCGCCCAGCACCAACCGGCCCGCGTCGCAGAACATCGCCTCGACGCCACCTTGCGTGTCGAGCGACACCGAGACCTCGCCGAGCCCGAGCGCCTCGCACGCATCGCGCACGACCTGCGCCAGCCGGGGCATCGTCTCGTCCGTCACCGGTGCCGCCGTCGCGGGAGCGTCAGCAGACGTGACTGCGCCTCGCACCACGCGATTGACGCTCACCGCAGGCGCCGCTCCAACCGTGCCAGTCAGCACGGCGCCAAACCCGTCGGCCGCGCGCGCGTCGGCGTCACGGCCCAGGTGGTTCAACGCCTGACTGAGCAACGTCCACCCGTCGGCGTCGGCGACCTGCGCCTCGAGCAGCCGGGTCCACGCGAGAACGGCGAGGCCGGCGCCCTGCTCGGTGCGAGAGAGGCGCTCTGCCAGCCTGCGACGGGTGGCCGGGGTGAGCGTCCCGTCGTCGAGCAACCGGGTGCCCAGGCGAACGGCGAACGGCACCAACTCGACGTCGAGGTAGCCCAGGAGCACCGACTCGAACTCGGTGGGCGTCGTGGCGATCTGCTCGCGCAGCGAGAGCGACTCCCCCTTCAACCCGAGCGTCTCGGCCAGGACGGCGCGGCGCTGGATCAGCGCGGGTGTCTGCTCCAGCGTCGCCAGCACTCGCGCGGCGTCCTTGAGTCTACCCAGCTGCTCGTAGCCAGCCGCGAGCTCGTCGCGGAAGGGCCGGGACGCCTCGTCGCCCGCGAGGGCCGTCAGCCGCTCCACCATCGGAACGAAGCGCTCGGCGTCACCGCGCGACAGCTCCACCAGCTCGCGCACCGCAGCCAGCTGCACGCCGTCGTCGACCAGCGCCCGCTCGAACGCCACCCGCGCCGCGGGGAGATCCTTCAGCCGGTGCAGCAGCAGCTCGCCGCGCTCGACGTGGAGCACCGCGCGCGCCTTCGGGTCCTCTTCCAGCTGGGCGAGCTGCGCGAGGCTCTCGATCGCGCCGCTCCACTGCTCGAGGCGAGCTCGCAGCAGGGCCAGCTCGCGCAGCGCCGCCTTCCGCCGCTCGGGTACGACCTCGGCCAGCACCGTGAGCAACCGCTCGCGACGGGCGTCGGTGACCTTCGAGGCGTGCTGCAGCACCTTCGTCAGGGCGCCCGCGGCGCGCGACTCGAGCGCGGCGTCGAAGGCGACGTCGAGGCGATTGGCTTCGACGAGGGACGCCAGCGCACCGGGTGAGTCGTGGCGAATGAAGAGCGAGAGCCAGAGCGGCTCGGCGACGTCGAGGGCCTGCTGACTGCCCGCGAGCGCCGCGTACTTCGCCAACACGCCAGCGTCGGCGCCGTCGAGGAGCACCTTCGCCCGGGCGTCGTGCACGTCAGTCGAAGCGAGCGCCCAGCGCGCCACGAGGGCCTGTGCCGGGGCATTGGCGCGGGTCGCGAGGTCGAGCGCCTTGCCTGCGTTGCCAGACGACATCGCGGGCCCGAAGCCCACGTCGATGGCGCGGTCCGGCGCTCCAAGCGCGAGGTAGCGCTCGGCAGCGGCCTCTGGCGTCAACGCCCCCGTCGCCTCGGCGCTCAAGCGGTCGAGCGTCGCGACCGCCGACGACGTCTCACCGGTCGCCTCGAAGGTGTCGATGGCCTCGAGCCAGAGCGGCGCCCGGTCCGCCGGAGGTGACGCGTCTGCCAGCTGCAGCAGCACGGGCGCGAGCGCGTCGGTCCGCTTCGCGCGACGGAACACCTGCGCGAGGAGCGAGAGCGCCTCGAGCGACGCCCCGGCGGCGAGTGCGTCGCGAAGCACCGCCTCGGCGCGCGCCCACTGCTGCGCCTGAATGAGCGAGCGCGCGGCGTCGAGCAACCGGGCCGACCGCTCCCCGGCCTGAAGGAGCTCGGCCTGCGCGACCTGGACGTCGGCCAGCGCGACCGCGTCACCCGCGAGCCTGGCGATCCGGGCCAGGCCCTCGAGGGCCTGCGTGTACCCAGCCGCTGACGGCCCGCCTCGGCGAAGCCCCGTCAACGCCCCGGCCGCACCGTCGAGGTCGCCCTTCGACTCGAGCGCGGTGGCGAGCTCGAGCACCACGCCAGCGCGGGCCGTCTCGTCGAGCGGCGCCGCGACGAGCGCACGCAGCTGGGCGATGGCGGCGCCCAGGTCGCCGCGCGTCCTGGCGTCGGACAGCAACAGCCGGAGCACGTCGACGTTGGAGGGATCGAGCCGCGCGGCTTCCTGCCTGAGCTCGAGGGCGCGGCCGGGCTCACCGAGCTCATCAGCGGCGATGTCAGCCGCGGCGAGCAGGGCCGAGGCGGCGCGTGAGCCACCCACCGCCTTCGCGAAGCGCTCATGCAGCCCGAGCAGGTCGCCGAGCCGGCCCGTCGTGCGGTACGCGCGAACGCCGGCTTCGTAGAGCGTCACGTCGGCCGGGCGCGACGGCAGGAGCGCGTCGAGGGCCTCGACGCCTTGCTCGGGCGCCTCGTGCAGTGACAGCGCGCGCCGGTAGAGCACCTCGGCGTCGGTCGCGTCGGGCAGCCGCGCCAGTCGCAACACCGTGCGGTACTGGCCGTCGAGGTCACGCAGGCGCGCGTACGCTTCGTCGAGTGAGAGCAGCGCCTGGCGGCCACGCGCGCCATCGGGGTCGAGCGTGTGAGCGGCTTCGAAGGCGTCGACGGCGTCGCGCCAGGCCTGGGCCTCGACGGCGGCCTGCCCGAGGCGCAGCCAGAGCTTGAGCCGGGTGAGGCCACCCAGGCCGTCGCCGCCAAGCTGCACCAGCTTGCGATCGTACGGCTGGGCTGCACGCGCGCCGCCACCATCGAAGGCCAGGTCACCGCGGCGCTCCAGCGCGGTGAAGTCGTCAGCGACCAGCGCGAGGTAGTCGTCCCATGCAGCGGCGGCGAGGAGCGTCTCGCGAGCCTCTTCGAGTGTCTCGGCACGGCGCTTGAGCAGGACCGACGCCTCTGCCGGCACCGCGCGCGCCCGGGCGGCCATCACCTCGGCGCGGCGGCGAGGCTCCTGAGCCTGCTCGAGCAGCGACTGGAAGGCGTCGTGGTTCTGCGGGGCGGCTTCGAAGGCCTGCGCCTCGCAGATCTGCGCGCGCTCGGTGGCGCCGGCGCGACGGAAGGCAGCAGCGGCGTCGAGCCAGCGCGTGGCGGCCACGTCACCGTGTTCGCGCTCTGCTCTGCGGCTGAGCAACTGCGCGAGCGACTGCTCGTCATCGGCCTCGGCCAGGTACTCGCGGTGACGCTCGAAGCTGGCGTGGAACGGGTCCTTCTCGAGCAGAAGAGCGTCGAAGTCGGCGGCGTCCTGGTGGCGACCGAGCTCCGACAGCTGATCGGCAACCTTCGCGGTCAGAGACTCGTCATCAGGGCTCGAGGCCCGCGCGGCGAGCAGCGCAGCGGCAGCCTCGTGAGGCCGACCAGCGCGGTCCTTGTACAGTGCGGCGGCCTTGAGCAGTTGTTCGGCGCGACGCGGCCCGATCGGCTCCCGGGCAGCGGCCTCTTCGTAGAAGGCGGCGACGTCGGACACGCGGTCGTGGCGCTCGTAGAGGGCGAGCAGCATCGCCTCGGCATCAGGCGTGCCCGGCGCGAGCGAGAGCGCCTGCTTGAGCGCGGCTTCGGCCTGATCCGGCGCCAGCATCGGCGAGGTGGCGACGTCGCGGGCCTCGCCGACGGCGACCAGGCCGAGGTGGAGCCGTGCGAGGGTGACGAACGCGCGCGCCTTCGGTGTCGGCTCCAGGGACGGCAGCGTGCGCTCGAGCCAGTCGAGCTCGCCCTCACGATCGCTGCGGCGACGCGCGAGGTCGATCGCCATCTGGGCCAGCGCGATGGAGGGCTTGAGCGCCCACGCTCGCTCGAGCGACTCATTCGCGCCGTCGAGATCGAGCTGCGAATCGCGGAGCAGCTCGGCTCGGCGCACGACGTAGGCAGCCGCCTCGTCCACGCGGCCTTCGTCTTCGCAGACATCAGCCATCGCGCCGAGGGAACGCAGCGCGTCGTCGATGCGACCGAGGCCCTCGGCGAGCTTCGACTCTTCATCCCAGGCGGAGAGCGCGGCGTCGCTGTGGCCGAGGGTGAGCTCGAGCTGCGCGACTTCGACGAGCTCGGCCATGAGCTCGGCTGGACGGTTGGCCTCCCGCAACATCGTGACGGCTTCGGCGCGCACGGCCAGCGGCGACTCGTGGACCTCGGCGGCGCGACGATACAGGCGCAGCGCGGTCTCGACGTCCTGGAGCGAGGTGCGGGCTTCACGCGCGAGCAACACCAGCCGCTCGGCGGTGCGCGGCGACGACGAGAGCTGCTCGAGGTGACGCGCGCGCAGCTCGATGGCGGCGCGGCGTTCCCCGCGGCTCGAGTAGACGCTGGCGAGTCGCTCGACGGCCTGCGTCAACAGCGGCCGCTCCTGCACCAGCCTCTTGAGCGTGGCCTCGGCGACCGCAGCATCGCCCAGCTGCTCGGCGAGATCAGCCAGACGCAGCATCACGCGCTCGGCGTCGTCAGGGCGATCGTCGAACGACACCCCCGCCGCGAGGGTCTGGTGCAGCGGGAGCGCCTCTTTGAGCGCGCCACGCAGGTAGAGCGAGTCGGCGAGGCGCTCGAGATCCGCCCCCGTCGCCGCCTGGAGCTCGTGCGCCCGTCGCAGCAACTTGAGCGCGCCTTCGTCGTCCGACGCGCGGGTCGCCAGCGCGGCAGCGGACCGGAGCGTGACCGCAGCAGTGGGCGCAGGCTCGAGGCCTGCAGCCTCTTGGAGGAGCGCCATCGACTCGGAGAACAGCGCCTGCCTCTCGAGCAGGCCGGCGAGGCGATGCCGCGCGGCCGCGTCCTTCTCGTCGAGCGCCACCAGGCGTCGCAGGGCGGCTTCACCGGGCCCGAGCAGCGAGAGCTTGTCGAGGTAGAGCGAGGTGAGCTCGGAGAACAACGGCGCCGCGTGCGACTTCGGCGTGTACGCGGCCTCGTCAGCGAGCACCTCTGCCAGGCCTTCCCAGTCCGACAGGCCTCGCAGGTTGCGCTTGAGGCCCTCGAGGGCAACCGGGTGACGGGGCGCGAGCTCGAGCGCAGACGACCACGCGCCGACCGCTTCTTCCGCCGCGCCGCGAGCCTCGAGCAGCGACGCGCGCTCGACGAGGGCTTCGACGCGCTTCGCCGCCGGCCCCTGCTTCGAGGCCTCGAGCAGCGCCTCTTCGGCCCGACGGGGCGAGCCGGGCTTCGCGGCCTGCGCGAGTCCGTGCCAGGCATCGAAGCGCTCGGCGCCAGTGAGGGGCAGCGAGACGAGGAGCTCGAATGCTTCCAACGCCCTCGGGGGATCCCCCGCACCCATGCGAGCGCGCGCGATGGCGCCGACGCGGTTGGCGGCATCGGTCAGGGCCTCGGCGTCACCCTTCGCAGCGCCGACGACGAGCCGCCACGCGCCAAGCTCGGCAGCTTCGTCGAACGACTGACGACACAGCTCGGCCAGGCCACGCAGCAGCGGCAGCGGGCGCGATGAGGTCTGCGACGCGTCGAGGAGATCGGCGCGGGCGGCGGGCAGGTCGCCGGTGATGCGGTGGAGCTCGCTCCGGCGCCCGAGGAGCTCTGCGCGGGCGTCACCGTTCGCGCTGCTGACGAGGCGTCCGAGGAGATCGAGCCGCTCGAGCGCGGTGGAGTCTTCAGCGGGCACCAGCGTCAACAGCCGGCTCGCCGCCCACTCGTCGTCCGGCACGTCGACGAGGATGTTGCGCAGCACGTCCATCGCGGCCTGCGTGCGCCCCAGCGACAGCGCGCCCTCTGCGTACTCGCGGCGCGCCGACGTCCGGCCGCTGCCTGACAGCCTCGGCCACAGCTCCGAGAGGAGATCGACCAGCGGCTCGAGCGCGCCGGCGCGCCGGTGGAGTTTGACGAGCTCGAGCTGCGCGTCGAGGTCGTCAGGGCGCTGGGCGGCGTACCTCGCGAGCAGCCGGCGCGCGGCGTCGGTCTGACCGGACTTCAGCGCGGCGAAGGCGGCCTGGCGGGTGAGCGCGACACGGTCGAGCTCGAGCGCCGCGACGTCGCCGTCGTTCTCATCCGCAGCCAGCACCACCTCGAGGTCGGCCATCGCCTCGCGGGGGTTCACGGTCGCCGCGAGCTCGGCCCGACGCAGACGCGCCGGCACGAACGACGGGTCGCTCTCGAGTGCCTGGGCCAGCAACGGGCCTTCGCGTGGCGTGTCGCGCACCAGCGCCGACGCCTTGAAGGTGAACCGCGCTGCCTCGCGGGGGTCCTTCGAGAGCTGCGCGCGTCGGGTGAAGAGCCGTGACGCCTCGACCGTGCCACCGCGATCGAGTTCGAGCTTCGCCATCGCCTCGAGCACGTCGCGGGCCGATTCTCCCGTGGGCGAGGCGTCGAGCGCAGACGTCAGGCGGAGCATCGCGCCGGTGAGATCGCCCGTCTCGAGCTGGGTCTGCGCGGCCTTGAAGAAGAGCGGCGCGGCGTCGTGGGCCCGTCCGGTCTGGAGCAGTGCCTGCGCGCGCGACGCCCAGAGGTCGGTCAGCTCACGCGTGAAGCGGCCCTCGACGTAGAGCGCCTCGAGGCGCGTCGAGAGTTCGTCATCGAGGCGGCGCAGCGGGAACGCGAGCGCGTAGTTCTCTCGCGCGGCGTCCTTGTCGCCGAGCAGCTCGCAGGCACGACCGAGCCGGGAGCGCACCTCGGCGAGCTTCTCGGGCGGCGCGTGCTTCGGGAGCAGCGCGAGCGTGTCTTCGAGGGCACGGCGGGCGTTCGGCGCGCGCTCGAGCCGGAGGCAGAGGTTGGCGAGCTCGAGGAGCGCGTTCGGGTCCGGGTGGAGGCGCGCGGCCTTCTCGAGGGCGACGAGGGCTTCTCCCGCACGACCGAGGCGAACGTCGAGCACCTGACCGAGCTCGCGGAGCGCGGCGGCCGCGAGGCGTTTGTCTCCGGCCGTCTCGGAAGCCTTCGCCCGCTGCTCGAGGGCCCACGCGAGGCCTGCCATGTCGCTGCGGCGACGCTCGAGGGCGGCGAGTTCTCCGAGCACCGGCAGATCTTCGGGCTCGACGCGCAAGACTTCGCGGTACGCGTGCACGGCGAGATCGAGATCGAACGCCAGGTCGCGCGCGGCGACGGCGAGGCGGCGGTAGTAGCGAACGCGCTCCTTCGGCTCCGAGGTGAGCTCGGCGAGCGCGCGCAGCGAGCGGCAGAGCTGGCCTCCATCGCGGCGGCTCTCGGCGAGCGACAACATGCCCTCGAGCGCGAGGCGGTTCTTCGGGTCGGCCTCGAGGGCCTGGGACAACAGCCGCTCGGCGCGCTCAGGCTGACCGAGGCGTCCACGGTAGAGTTCACCCGCTTCGGCCCACAACGCGGCGCGACGGAGCGGCTCATCGATGACCGCGGCGGCCTTCTCGCACGCATCGGCGAGCTCGACGGCTTTGCCCGAGGCACGGAAGTACGGGAGCAGCTCGTCGAGCGCGGCGGCGTCGGTCGGGTCGAGCGCGAGGGCCGACTCGAGGTGATCGCGGGCGCGGCCGGGCTCTCCCAGCTTCGTCTTGAGCAAGCGGGCAAGCGCGTGGTGTGACTGGTGCGCGGCGACGCGGAGCGCAGGCGCGCCAGGCGAAGGGCCCGCGAGCTCGATGGCCTGCTGGTACCCGGACACGGCTTCCTGCACCTTGCCCAGCGACTCGGACACGCGGGCTGCGAGGTAGAGCGGCTCGGCATCTCCCGGAAGGAGCGAAGCCGCTTCGCGATAGCGCAGCAGCGCGTTCTCGGGCTGTTTGAGGCCGGACTCCCAGACGCGGCCGGCGAGCAGGTTCGCGCGCCCGATGCGGTCGACCTCGTGTCGGCCCAGCGCGACCTCACGGAGACGGTCGAGCGCCTTGATGGCGCGAAGGTGCTCCCCGGAGCGGAAACAGAGCTCTGCGAGCTGGTGCAGGGCTTCGGGATGGTCGGGCGTCAGCCGCAACGCGGCTTCACAGTGCAGCCTGGCTCCAGCGACGTCGTCTTCGGTCTCGGCGCAGAGGCGCGCGAGCTGCACGTGGGCGTCGGCCGCTTCGGCAGGCTCACGTGCGAGCGCGGCGAGGCGACGGTAGGCCCGAATGGCGCCAGCGCGATCCTTCGCCTGGTCCGACGCGCGGGCGAGCGCCTTGAGCGACGGCAGGTGGTCGGGCTTGAGGCCCAACATCTCGTGCAGGGCGCGCACGGCCATCTGCGGGGCTGCGTCGCGCGACGAGCGGGCGGCGGCTTCAGCGGCGAAGAAGGCGCCGGCTTCTTCGTGCTGCTTGCGGGAGAGGTTGCAGAGGGCGAGGAAGCGCTCCGAGGCGCGGGCGAACTCACCCCGCTTCTCGCGCACGACGGCTTCGGCCCAGATGGCGGTCGCGCTCTTGTCTCGGCGCCGCGCGAGGGACGCCGCGATGTCGAGCGCGAGCTCGTGTGCCTGGGGATCGGCGACCAGCAACGTGAGCAGACGCTCCACCGCGAACGGGTGGGCTTCCGTCGCGTCGCCGAGCCGCAGGTAGGCTTGACGGGCCTCTGCGAGCTTGCCCTGCGCCACCAGCTCCTCGGCATCGGCGAACGCGCGCGCACCTTCGAGCGTCAGGAGCAGCTCTTCATCGAACGCCGCAGGTGGAGGCAGCCCACCTGACGAGAACCGCAGGCGAAGCCCCTTCGACGAGACGATGGCTTCCGACAGCCGCGCTTGATCGAGCGCAGGCATCTTGTAGCCACGGCCGACGGCGGCCTGCTCCACGAGGCCCGGGAGCAAACGCGTCGTGAAGCCGTTGGCGCCGCGACGCTCGACGTCGGGAAGCAGCAGCAGCGACTTGATGGCCTCGCTCACCAGCGCCGGCACGCGCGCAGCCGCGGTCGTGCTGAAGGCGTAGAAGCGGACATCGTAGAAGTAGACGGCGAGCTGGTCGCCATCGCCGTCGAAGGCGACCTTGAAGGTGAGCGGCGACCGCTCCGGGCCACGCAGCTTCGCCTGCACCTCGAGAGAGCCCGGCCGGAAGTGCAGCTTCACGTCGTCGAGTTCGGGCAGCTTGCTGGCCACCGACTGCACGGCGCGTTGAATGACGTCGGCGCTCACCGACAGCTCGAGCAACCCGAAGTCGAGCTTCTTCTTCTGGTACTTCGCCGCCCCCCCGCTGACGTTGAGCGGAAAGGTGACGTCGGGGATCGACAACGCGAAGTCGACCACCTCGACGCCGGGTGCCAGCACCAGCGCGGGGAAGCCCACGTAGGCGCGCCGATCGAGCAGCCGCAGCTCGGGGCCGGGCGTTCGGGCGCTCGCAGATGTCGTGTCTCTCTCAGCCATGGTTCCGGTGTGCGGGCCTCAAAGTACCACCCGGACCGTAAGCATGGAATTTTTCGTGGCTTTCAGAACGTGAGAACGAGACTGGCGTCCATGCGCGCAGGTGGCTGCTGAGCCACCCGGCCACGGCAAGTCCGCGACAGGAAAAGCGGTCGGCCCATGGCACGTCGACTGCTTTGGCGCTCCCCATCACTCGCAGCACATCGGGAGACACAATGCGCATCAACGGTCGGACGGGCGTGGTGGCGGTGCAGGACACTCAGATGCTGTCGGCGCCGAGGGTCATTCGGCAGAGCCCGACGCGGGAACAGCGAAACCTCGTCGACCGCTTCGAGGCATCGATGAAGGACGTGCCCCTGTCGCGCGCCGGCACCGTGCGGCAGGCGATGGTGACGAGCGAGCTGCCGGTCAAGCAGGGCGAGACGAACGCGTGCGGGCCACTCTCGCTGTGGCTGGTGCTGGGCCAGTTCGGTCGCGCCACGCAGCAGTGGCAGCAGCTCGACGCTGACGTTCGGCCCTGGGGCCTCGGCTCGTCACCGGGCGTGCTCGCCGACGCCGCTCGGGAGCGTGGACTTCAGGCGCAGGTCTACAATCACGGCTCGTTCTTCGACCTCGAGCGCGAGACGCAGGCTGGCCGTGGCGTGTTGGTGATGTGCGATGTCGGCGGCTACGACTCGCCCCGCGGCGACATGAAGCCCGGCGACGGCGGCGACTTCGACTCGCACTGGATGCGGGTGACGCGGGCCTGGGAAGACTCGATGGGCCGTCGCTGGGTCGAGTACGAGAACCCGTGGGGCGCGCGCGAGGTGCTGCGCTTCGAGCAGTTCGACCTTCTGTGGAAGGACCAGCGGCTCGGCGGCCTTCCGACGGGGTACGACCGCGCCTACGTCCTCATCGATCGCGCGAAGGCCAGGCCGCTGCCAACGACGACTGCTGACGACGTTCAGGCCGTGATGGCGACGACCGACGGCGCACAGACGTTTGCTCGCGGACTCGATGCGCTGGTGTCGGGGAAGCTCGTCACCGGGCTGAGCCGGTTGGCGGGCGGCTTCACGACGACCTTCTTCGGCGTGGTGGGCTCGGCGCTGGCGGCGCCGGGAATGCTGCTGCAGCGCGGCGGTGACGCGCTGTTCGACGTCGCCACGCGGGGCATCGAAGAAGGTGGGCTTGCAGCCGTTGGCGGCGCGCTCGCAGGTGGCGCAGGGCTCGCGTTGCGCGGCGTGGGGATGATCGCCAGCGCCGTGGGCAACGCCGTCGGGTTCATCGGCCAGGCACTGGGCGCGATGGTGCAAGGCGCTCTCGGCGCGCTCGGCAAGCTGTTCGGCTGAGGCTCTGGCGACGGCGCTCGCGAGGGTTCTACGATGTCCGAGTCCATGTCCGAGTTGGCCGCGAATTCCTGGCTGAGAGTGGAGCGAACGCTCGAAGAGTTTGGTGCGCTCCTGACCCTGGTCGAGACGCAGCAACTGGTCGCCGAGTCGGACCTGCGGGTGCACGTGCTGCAGCTCTATCAACGGCTCGACGCGGCGCGGGTCGATGTCTCGGCTGCGGAGCTCGATTCGGAACAGCGGAACGCCGCCCTGCTCCGGCTCGACGCGCTCGAGTCGCGGCTGGGTGCGCAGGAAGAGCGCCTGTTGGAGCTCGCGCTCGACGTAGAATCGTTGAGGGTCGAGACGATCTCACGCGTGGAGCACGTTCAGGCCCAGGTCGATGCGATGGCCCAGCTGCCGGTCGTCGTCCGTCAGCTCGTGACGTCGATGCAGATCGTTCAGTTGAGCGTCGAACACCTGCGCGGCGACATGAAGTCGGATTTCCTCGAGCAGCGGTTGCGACTGAACGCCATCGAGCACCACCTGGAGCGGTCGGACGAGCGAGCCGACCGTCTCGAGCGCCGGATGGACCGCTTGGAGGCACGGACAGACCGCCTCGAAGCCGACGTCGCGGAGATCAAGACCGAGATGAAGTCGTTCCGCACCGAACTCGACGATCTGAGAATCGAGATGCGAACCACCATCGCCGCGAACCATCAGCAGGTGATGACGCTGCTGAGGAAGCTCATCTGAACGTCGGCTTCTTCCCTCTCGCCGCCAGCTCGACCCACTTCATCACCGGCGCGATGGCCTTGAGGTGCGTGACGGCCCAGTCCACCAGCTTCGGAGATTGAAGCAGCGCGAACGAGGGGTTGGGGATCGTGAAGGTGAAGCCCTTCTGGCGCAGGAGTGCCTCGCGTGGGTGCTCCTTGGTCCACGGCTTCGGCACGCGCGAGAGCTGTTGCTCCGACGAGACGACGAAGCCCTTCGCGACGGCCTTCGCGACGGCCGCAGCGAACGGCGGGCCGGTTCGTTCGTCAGCGACCGCCTTGCGGAAGCGCTTCAAGGTCGGCGGGTCCATCATCCACCGGCCGGCTGCGACGAACGGCGTCGGCCCGAGCTCGAAGTAGGAGCCGACGCGTTCCATCATGCCGCCCTGGTAGAGCGGAATGACGCCGCTGATGGACGTCTTGAACGGCGACTTGTCCTTCGAGAACCGGACGTCGCGGTAGATGCGGAAGACCTTCGACTTCGTCTTCTTCGTCTCGGGAAACAGCGGCGCGATCTTCGCCTGCACGGCGGCGAGGAACGCGTGCATCGGCGCTTCCCAAAGCTGTTGGTAGTCGGTCTTGTGCGCGTGGAACCAGGCACGGTCCTGTCGCACCGAGAGGGTCTGGAAGAACTCGACCCCACCTGCGGGGAAGCCCGTGAAGGCCTGCGTCGTCTCTTGTTTCGCCATGGCCGCGACCATGCCCGCAGCTACAGTCGTTTCGCCATGAAAACGCTCACCGAGTACCTCTGGTTCGAGACTCCGAAGAAGCGCGAGTTGGTGCGAATCACCGACACCGTCGCGCAGTTGGTGAAGAAGTCAGGCATCAAAGAAGGCTTCGCGCTCGTCTCGGCGATGCACATCACCGCCGGCGTCTTCGTGAACGACAACGAGCCGGGGCTCTTCGACGACATCTGGGAGTGGCTGGAAGGGCTCGCGCCCGAGAAGCCGGGCTATCGACATCACGAGACGGGGGAGGACAACGCCGACGCGCACCTCAAGTCGTTGCTGATTCACCACCAGGTCATGGTGCCGGTGACGAAGGGGCAGCTCGATCTCGGCACGTGGCAGCAGGTCTTCTACGCCGAGTTCGATGGGCAACGTCGCAAGCGGGTGATCGTGAAGGTGATGGGTGAGTGAGCGCGTCGAGGTGTTGGATGGAACGCTCTTCGGTGAAGGGCAGCCGTGCTTCGGCTGCAGTCCGACGCACCCGCACGGGTTTCATTTGAAGTACGAGCGTGACGGCGACGACGTGGTGACGCGCTTCATGCCGGGTCCGCTCCATCAGGGGCCGGTGGGCATCATGCACGGCGGCCTGGTCTCGACCCTGGCCGATGAGACCGCAGCGTGGGCTGTCATCGCGAGTACGGGGAAGTTCGGGTTCACCTCGTCGTTCTCGGCGCGGCTGCACAAGATCGTTCGCATCGGCGTCGAGGTCCAGGCGCGCGCGAGGGTGCTCTCGGCAAACCGGCGCGTCGTGAAGTCGACGGTCGTGATTCGGCAGAGCGGAGAAGACTGCTTCTCTGGCGACTTCGTCTTCGTCCTGCTCGACAAGGCGGCGGCCGAGAAATTGATGGGCGGGCCGATTCCCGAGTCCTGGGAGCGCTTCTGCCGATGATTGCCTGGGGGCACGGCTGAAGGCCTTCTTCGCGAGGCCGGTGCACCCGTAAAGCCCCTGCCGCCGGTCCTCGTGGGGGCCTTTGAAAGTTGAGACGCAGGGCCAGAGGGCTAGTGTGCTCATCGTGCGACCGCTCGTGTGCTTCCTTGCGATGATGGTGGCCACGGCCGCCCTCGCCGACAACACCGCCGATGAAGCCGACATCGCGTTCTCTCGCGGCGTCGCGGCCTACACCAGGCGGGACTACGAGACGGCGCTGTCGAACTACTTCCTCTCGTACCGGCTGGTGCCCAACCGCAACGTGCTCTTCAACATCGCGCGTTGCTACGAGGCGCTCGACCGTCAGGACGAGGCCTACCGCTACTGGCACGACCTCTCCGTCGACGCGACGCTCCCAGAGGACGACAAGAAGAACGTGAAGGCCGCCCTCGCCCGGCTCGCTCCGCAGGTAGCGCTCATCAGCGTCAGCGCGACGCCCACCGAAGGCGAGCTGTTCGTCGATCGTGAAGACCTCGGGAGTCGAGGCAAGACCCCGCAGACCGTCGCCGTGAAGCCGGGCACGCACACCGTTCTCATCGAGGCGGACGGCTTCAGGCCCGGGCAGGCGAAGGTGACGGCGGTGAAAGGGAAAGAGGCGAAGGTCTCGGTCGAGCTCTCCCGCATCGTCGGCACCGTCGAGGTGAGCGGCACGCCGACGGGCGCCATCGTCCGTGAGACGGCAGACGGGCCAGAGCTCGGCAGGCTGCCCGCGAAGCTGACCCTCACGCCGGGCCAGCGCTTGTTCCTCGTGCAGGCGCCGGGGTTTCTGCCACAGCAGGTGCTCGTCGACGTGAAGGCCGACGCGGTGATCACCGCGAAGGTGACGCTGCCCGAGAAGCCCAGACCCACGGGGAAGGTCATCGTGACCGCGAACCGCGACGCGGCGGTGGTGCGCGTCGACGGCAAGGACTCGGGCTTCACGCCGGTCGTGCTGAACCTGTCGGAAGGCAGCCACCAGCTCGAGGTGACGAGCGCCGACGTGTCGCCGTTTCAGCAGACCATCGAGGTGGTGGCGGACCAGGAGCTGCGCCTCGCCGCCGACCTTCGTTACGCCCCACCCAAGGTCACCGCGGCCAGCAAACAACTGCTGTCGGTCGATCAGGCGCCGGCGTCGATCACCGTCGTCACCCGCGAAGAGATTCAGGCCTTCGGGTACCAGACGTTGCCCGAGGCGCTGCGCGCAGTCCGCGGCCTCTTCTTCACCGACGATCGCATCTACACGTACGTCGGCATTCGTGGCTTCGCCCCGCAGGGAGACCTGAACACCCGCATCCTCATCTTGTACGACGGGCACCCGATCAACGACGTGTGGGCCGGCCAGGGCTTCTCGGCGAGGGACTTCGACGTCGACTTGAACGAGGTCGATCGCATCGAAGTAGTGCGCGGCCCGGCGTCGCTGCTCTTCGGCACGGGCGCCTTCTTCGGCGTCATCAACGTGGTGCCCCGTTCGCGCATCGAGAACGGCCATGTGCAGGGCGCCGTCGGCGCCGGTGGGGCAGGAGGCGTCAAGGCGCGCGTGACGGGCAGCCTGGGCAACGACGAGCTGTCAGCGCTCGTGTCGGCGGCGGGGTTCACCTCGACGGGCGCCGAGCTGACCGACCTCGGCTCCGCAGGCCTGGTGCGGGGGCTCGACGGGGAGCGAGCCATCGGCGCGAACGGGAAGGCGAAGTACAAGGGGCTGACGCTCACGGCGAAGTGGAACCAGCGCAAGAAGCAGGTGCCGACTGCTCCGCTCCGCGCCACCGTCGGCGTCCCGGGCACCGAGTACACCGACGCGCGCGGCTTCACCGAGCTGCGCTACGAGCAGGAGTTCTTCTCACGGCTCACCCTCACCGCTCGCGTCGCGTACGACGCCTCTCGCTACCGCGGCTACTACGCGACCCTCGACGCGAACGGCGATCGCACCCGCAGCACCGACACGGGCGGCGGCGATTGGCTCTCGGCCGAAGTCCGCGGCGGGTTGTTCCTCTTCGAAGGCAACCGGCTCACGCTCGGCGTCGAAGGCCAGGCCCAGTTCGTCTACCAGCAACCGACGGGCTTCCCGGAACGCCAGAACACGACGCGCACCTTCTTCTCGGCCACGCTGCTCGACGAGTGGCAGCTGTGGAACAACCGCCTCTTCCTGCAGGCCGGTCTGCGCGTCGACAAGTACAACGACATCAACGAGTACGCGTTGTCGCCCCGCGCCGCCGTGGTCGCCCGCCTCTACGAGTCAGGCCTCACCAAGCTCGTCGCAGGCCGCGCCTTCCGCGCACCCACCATCTACGAGCTGTACTTCAACGACGGGAACATCACGCAGCGGGCCCCCGCGACGGGAACGCTGACGCCAGAGTACATCACCACCTTCGAGCTCGAGCACTCGCACAACTTCACGCCCGAGCTGCGCGCGACGCTCGGCGGCTACTACAACCTGATCGATCGCCTCGTGGTGCTCACCCAGGAGTCGGCGAACCCACCGGCCTGTGAGAACGCCACGCAATGTCTGGTGTACGCGAACAAAGCGCGTGGGCTGACCGCGCTGGGTGCCGAGGCGCAGCTCCGCTGGCAGCCCGGCCGCTTCACGCTCGTCGAGGGCACCTACTCCTTCGTCATGCTCGGCGGACCCGGCGTGAGCGACGCGCCTGCCTACCCGACGCACCTGGCTTCGGCGCGCGCGATGATTCCGCTCAAGGAAGGGCTCGTTCGCCTCTCGGGCCAGGCGACCTACCAGTCAGGCCGGCGTGACGCTGCGACGGGCAACACGCTCGGAGAGGCGCTGGTCCTCAACTTCGGCCTCTCGGGGGACTCCGGCCCCGTGCGCTACTTCGCCGGCGTGCAGAACCTGCTCGACCAGCGGTACCTGTTGCCGGTGGTGAGTGAGGTCGGCGCGGGCGTCATTCCGCAGTACGGGCGGACCTTCTGGCTCGAGCTGGGCGCGACGTTCTGAGCGTCAGCCGCCAGCCGAGGTGTAGCGGCGCAGGCTCATGAGCCACACGCCGCGCGCCGCGATGGAGAAGCCGATGGCGCCAGCGACGCTCGCCACGAGCGACGTCCACGCCAGGCGCCCCAGGAGCGCGTTCGCCGGCAGCGTGGCCATCACCACGAGCGGAATGACGAAAGTGAAGATGGTGCGGAACGCGCCGCGGAAGACAGTCGCAGGCCAGCGCGCGGCGTCGAAGATGCTCGTGAAGAGCGAGCTCAAGTTGTCGACCTTCACTGCATAGAAGCTCACGCTGACGATGAGCAGCCAGAACGAGTACAGCATCGAGGTGGCGATGAGCAGCAGCGCGAGGGCTTGCGCGACTCCGAGCGCCGAGGGCCCGTGCCCGAGCCCTGCCCCATCACTGGAGAAACGTCGGCGATGCTCGTCCACAACAACATCATCACCAGCGGCATCGTCGTGGACAGCACCCAGACGATCATCTCGGTGCGGTACGCGGCGGCCTCGGCGAAGCCAACCTTGAGCAACGTGGGAATCGCGCGAAGGCTCATGGCACCTTCGCGAACATCCCGACGAGCGCGTCCCAATGTTCGCCTCGTCGGTGTTGGGCATCGTCACCGCGGTGCTGTCTCGGAAGGACGCCAACGCGTCGCTCCGCACCTCGGGCGTCACCACCGCGAAGCCCGCGTCTGAGGCTGGGGAGAGCGGCGGAGAGGCCGGTGAGCATGAAACGACCAGCAGGAGCACCAGAACCCGACGCACCACGCGGGCGTCCTCTCTTTTCCCCCAGCGCGGGAAGGCGGCCCCGGCTACGTCAGCGACATGGCGAACCCGCTCGTCTCCGACCGCTTCATCGACTTCCTGCTCTACGACGTGCTCGAAGCTGAAGGGCTGTGCCGGTTGCCGTACTTCTCGGAGCACTCCCGCGCGACGTTCGAGCCGTGGCTCTCTGCGTGCCGACGCGTCGCGCGCGAGGTGCTGCAACCGACCTACAAGCCGATGGATGAAGCGCCACCACGCTTCGAAGGCGGCCAGGTGTTCGTTCATCCCTCGATGCGCACGTGTTGGAGGGAACTCACGGAGCTCGGCGTGTTGTCAGCCTCGCGGCCCATGGCGATCGGCGGACAGCAACTCCCGCTCACCGTCGCGACGCTGTCACACGCGTACCTGATGGCAGGAAACCTGTCGGCCTACGGCTACGCAGGGCTCACCACCGGCGCCGCGCACCTCGTCGAGGTCTTCGGTTCTGACGAGGTGAAGTCGATGTTCCTCTCGGCGATGTACGACGGCCGATGGACGGGGACGATGGCGCTCACGGAGCCACAGGCGGGCTCGAGCCTCGCTGACGTGAAGTCCACCGCCACGCCGACCTCGCACGGCCGTTACCTGCTCAAAGGCAGCAAGATCTTCATCTCGGGCGGAGACCACGACGTCACCGAGAACATCGTGCACCTCGTGCTCGCGCGCATCGACGGCGCACCGGCCGGCACGAAGGGCATCTCGTTGTTCGCCGTACCGAAGAGGCGCGTCGAAGCAGGCGCGTTGGTCGACAACGACGTCACCATCGCAGGCGTCATCCACAAGATCGGCTGGAAGGGGCTGCCGAGCGTCGCGCTGTCGATGGGCGAGGAGGGCGATTGTCACGGCTGGCTCGTCGGGCCCGAACACCAGGGCCTCAAGTGCATGTTCCAGATGATGAACGAGGCACGCCTGATGGTCGGCGTGAACGGCGCGGCGTCGGCGTCGGTCGCCTTCCACGAGTCGCTCGCCTACGCGCGAGATCGAAAGCAGGGCCGCGCGCTCGGAGTCACCGACCCCAGGGCGCCGCCGGTCGCGCTCACCGAACACGCCGACGTGCGTCGCATGCTGCTCCGTCAGAAGGCCATCGTCGAAGGCAGCCTGGCGCTCATCGGTCTGTCTGCGAAGTGCGCCGATCTCTCCGAGCACGCGGAAGATGCCGACACGAGAAGCGAAGCGAAGCTGCTCCTCGATCTACTGACGCCCATCGCCAAGACGTTCCCCGCTGAGAAGGGCTTCGAAGCGAACGCGCTCGCGCTGCAGATCCACGGGGGCTACGGCTACTCGACCGAGTACCTGCCCGAGTCGTGGCTGCGAGATCAGAAGCTCAACTCGATTCACGAAGGCACCACCACGATTCAAGGCCTGGACCTCCTCGGACGAAAGGTCGTCGCAGGCGGCGGCGCGGCGCTGATGGCGCTCGATCGTCGAGTCCGCGAAGCGCTCGCGCTCGGCGCGACGAACGGCGTCGGCTTTGGTGCTCCACTCGCAGCTGGCATGGACGACCTGCTCCGGGTGACCGGCACGCTCGGCGCGAAGGGCGCGTCGGGCGACGTCGTGGGCATGCTCGGGCACTCAGCCGACTTTCTCGAGCTGGCGTCGATCGTCGCCATCGGCTGGGGGTGGATGGAGCTCGCCGCCCGCGCCGCAGGCAAGGCCGACGACTTCTCCCAGGGGATCATCCAGGCCGCGAAGTACTGGCTGTCGACCGAGCTGCCACGAACGGCGCACCTCTCATCGCTCTGCGAGTCGAACGAGTCGAGCTACCTCGAGCTGAAGGACGCCTGGCTCGGGTGAGTCACGGGTTGCACGCCGCGGGCTTGCCTCCAAACAACGCGCGCTCGTGACGGGCGTCATCGACTTCGTCGCGCCTCGAGCGTGCGGAGGTACGAGCGACGCGGCCGCCGATACCTGAAGGAACCCTCGCCGCGTGAGTGAACCTGGTGCGTCGTCGCTCATGTGGTCCCGACGCTCTCGCAGCCCGACACGCGTCTCGTTGGCCATGTGCGACGCCGTCCACGAAGCGCTGGCGAGCATCCACGTGGCTCGAGCGCGTTCGCCAGCAAGTCCCCGCGTCGACGCGCGACTCGGGATTGGCACGAATCACGCTGTCTCGAACGACGCCGCGCATTCAGCGCGGGTTGTCGTCCACAGAGAGCCACACATGAAACGATTCGTCGCAGTCCTCGCTGTCGTCTCTTCCCTCAGCGCCTTCGCCGGAGAACCGCCCCTCGGCACCGGCACCGGCACCGCTCCGGTCGAGAAGAAGTCCGTCAGCTCGACAGGTCTGCTGCTTCGCGGCACCGGCACTGGCACGCTCGGGACGAGAGGAACGGGCCTCGGCACTGGCGCCTCGACCAGGCCAGCGAAGGTGAAGACGACGCCCGCCCCCGTCGGCACGAAGTAGTCACGTCGGAGGAAGCAGGACCTCGGCGTACGGCACCGTCCACACTGCAGGGTGGGCGAGCCGATGGCCCACGAAGCCGTCGTCGCCGTAGCAGGTGCCGTGATCGCTCATGAGCAGCGCCAGCGTCGGGCCGCGTTTTCGAAACGCCTCGAACAACGGCGGCAGCTGCGAGTCGACCGAGCGCAGCGCCGCGGCGTGCGTGGCCTTCGTGTCTTCAGTGGCTCCGGGCACGTAGTGCTTGTTCGGCTGGTGCAACGCCGAGAGGTTGATGAAGAGGAAGACGCGCTCCTTCACCGCCTCGAGCCTCGCGCACGCGAGCCGCATCTGGTGCTCGGTGGAGCGCGGATCGGTGACGCCCATCTCGACGCTCCAGTGGGCTTCGTCGAAGTACGAGGGCAGCACCCGACCGAGCGGATTCTCGGGGTTGAAGAAGCCGACACCGCCGATGCAGATGGTGCGGTAGCCGCGCGAGGCAAACCCGCGCACGAGGTCGGGCGCGTCGAACACGCAGGTGTCGCCCGTCGTCGTCTCACTGCCGCCAAACCGAATCGCGAACGGGCGCGGGTGACGTCCCGGTCTGACAGGCGTGGGCAGAAAGCCCGCGAAGAAGGCCTGGTGCGCGGCGTACGTGAAGCTGCCCGGCGTGTGCCGCTCTTCCCACCCCGTCGCCGGCAGCACGCGCGCGAGGTTCGGCGTTCGTCCACCCCGCCACTCGTCGACGGCGACATCGAACCGCAGCGTATCGAACACGAGGAAGAGCACGTCGTGCGTGCCCACCACCTCGTTCATGTTCACGGCACGACTCCGAAGCGCGCGAGCACTTCGAGGATTCGGGTCGTGCACGTCGCGACGTCGGTGCCTGCGGTCTCGAGGGCGAGCTCCGGGGCGGTGGGCGCTTCGTACGGGTCGTCGACGCCGGTGAAGTGTTTGACCTCTCCTGCGAGCGCCTTCCGGTACAGCCCCTTCGTGTCTCGCGAGAGCAGCGTCTCCATGGCGGCGTGCACGTGGACCTCGACGAACGCGACGCCATCGGCAGCAGCAGCGGCTCTCACCTCGGCACGGGTGTCAGCGTACGGGCTGATGGCGGCGCCGATCGCGATGACGCCGTTGCGCGCCAACATGCGGCCCACCATGCCAATGCGACGGATGTTCGTGTCGCGATCTTCCTTCGAGAAGCCCAGGCCCTTCGAGAGCGTGGTGCGAATCTCGTCACCGTCGAGCACCTCGACGCGGTGGTGGCGCTTCAACGCCGACTCCACCGAGCGCGCGAGCGTCGACTTCCCTGCCCCCGAGAGCCCGGTGAACCAGAGCAACACACCGCGCTGAGGCGTCGACGGCGCGCTGACGTGGCGCCGGAGGATCTCGGCGATCTCTGGCCGCGTCACCTCGGGGGGAATCGGGCGCCCGGAGTACGAGAGCTCTCGGAGCTGCGTGCCCGAGAGCGCCAGCTGATCGGCCGGACCGTGCGGACACGTGCGCTGCGACGCGATCGAGCCGCACACCCGGCAGTAGAAGGTCGGATCGAATGCGAGCGGCGTGACACCCAGTTCGGCCGGCGTGAAGCGCTTCACCAACTGCTGCGCGGCGAGCGGTGGGTAGTACGAGCCGACGCCCGCGTGGTCTCGCCCGACGATGAGGTGCGTGATGCCGTAGTTCTTCCGCACCAGCACGTGGAAGAGCGCTTCTCTCGGCCCGGCGTAGCGCATGGCCGCAGGGAACGCGGCGAGCACCGTGCGAGCCTTCGGGTAGTAGCCCTTCACCAGCGCCTCGTAGCTCTCGAAGCGTGCGGCGGCGGGCACGTCGTCCTTCTTCGTCTCTCCCACGAGCGGGTGGAGCACGAGCCCGTCACAGACCTCGAGGGCGATCTTCGTCAGCGCTTCATGCGCGCGATGAATCGGGTTGCGCGTCTGGAAGCCGGCGACGGTCGACCAGCCCCGCTTCTCGATCTCCGCGCGGAGGGCGCGCGGGGTCAGCCGGTGTTCCTGAAACGACTGCGTGGGGAGCGGCGCGACCTCGACCGTTCCTCCGATCAGCGTGGTCGGCTGTTCCGTCAACACGGCGACGCCGGGGTGCGCGACGTCGTCCGTGCCGAAGACATGCCGCGCTTCGTGCTGTGGATCGCGCTGGTAGCGAGAGGTGACGGTCAACACCGCCCAGTCGCGACCGGCGGCATCGGCGAGCACGACACGCTCACCGACGGCGGGCGGGTCTTTCACGGCCAGGGTGATCGGCAGCGGCCACACCGTTCCATCCGGCAGGCGCATCGACTCGACGACGGTCCGATAGGCCGCTTCGTCGAGAAAGCCGGTCAGGGGTGACAGCGCGCCGACCGCGAGCAGCTCGAGATCGTTGAGCGCCCGCGCGTCGACGGTGAGGCGCACGAGTCCACGCGCGCGCGTGTCGAACTCGTCCTGCGTGATGAGGCGTTCCTGGAGCGTACCGCCGTGAGGAGGAATCATGGCCGGCGGCACGCTACAGCGGGTTTCGCGCTCAGAGCGCACCCTTCTGGGCGAGCACCCAGAGCGTCGCCGCGACGTCGGCTGGGCAGTCATATGTCCGCTGGGCGTCGCCCGCGGTGGCCCACGACGAGCCGCCCTTCTCGATCTTCCCGTTCTCGATGGTGGCTTGCGTGCTGCCGCCGATCTCGACGTACCACTTCGAGCCGCGCTTCACGGCCTTGCCCTTCGTCGAGCCGCCCTTCTCGATGACGATCTCCGACGACGATTCCTTGAAGGCGTACTGCGTGCTGCCGCCCTTCTCGACGCGCCCACCGGTGCACTTGTAGTCGGCGGCAAACGCGGGGACGGCGGCGACGGCGAGGACAGCGACGAGGAGCTTCTTCATGGAGTGGTTCCTTCGGGTGATGGGTTGGACGTCGACGGCGTGACCCGGCCGGCCGGAACGAGGTGCAACTTTTCTCGCGAGGCTGCGCGCTCGAGCAGACCGGAGCCGAACACCTGATCGAGGCCGAGATACTCGAGGTGCACGTAGCCGATGTGACAGCCGCACGTCGCCGCGGTGCACGGACGCGCCTTCAACGCCTCGTCGAAGCCGGCCTCGTACACGTTGCCGATGGGCTCGCGAATGAAGTGACAGCTCCGCGCGACGCCGTCGCCGTCGACCGAGATGACGGTGTGCCCACCCGCGCACGCGCGGCCGAGGCTGGGGTGCCGGGCGTTGTTGAGGGGAAACAGCGGGTCGACGCGCGCGAAGTGCGTGAGATCTTCTTCCGAGTAGCCCGCGTCGCTCGACTTGACCGCGTTGACCCAGACGTAGACGGAGTCGGGCAGCTTCGCGCGCAGCGAGTCGAGCGCGGCACGGAACTTCGGAAAGCCGACGACGCCAACCGAGAACGAGACCCCGGCGTCCTTCAGGCGCGCGCATTGCTCGAGGAAGCGAGGCTCCTTCGCCCACTCCGGGTGGTACGTCGCCCAGATGCCGACCTTCGACGGCTCGCAGGCGTCGAGGAAGTCGAGGCGCGCCGAGAGGTTGGTCTGAATCGCGACCTTCTCGACGTGCGGCAGCTTCGAGAGTCTCGACAACGCCTCCTGGTAGCGGCGTTGGGTGAGCGCTTCGCCCCACGGCGTGAAGAAGACCCGGAGCGGCGACACCCGCGCTTCACACCACTGAAGGAACCGCTCCAGCGCGCGCGCGTCGACGGCGTGTTCTTCGTCGGTCTCGTGGTGCTTCGCGAACGGGCAGTAGGTGCAGCCGTAGTTGCACGACGAGAGCGGGCCCCGGTACAGCACCGTGAGGCTCGGCGCGCTCACTTCGCCTCCCACGCGCGCATGCGGGCCTCGACGTCCTCGGAGAAGAGCCAGGGTCCCAGCGTGTCGCTCAGCTCGAGGCCGCGAGGCGTCAGCCGCAACGAGCCGTCACTCCAGGTCGCGAGGCCTTCATCGACGAGCATCGCCAGCCACGGGAGCGCTTCCCGCACCGCCACGCCGAAACGCTTCGAGAACGCAGCGTCCGACACGCCGTCGCCGAACAGCGTGAGCACCACCCAGCGGCGCTGCTGATCCTCGACGCTCAACACGAACCCTGAGTGCGCGCGACGGAACGAGTCTGCCGGCCGCGCGAGGTAGTCGTCGATGATGCTGCGCACGGCCCGCGGCTCCACGGCCCAATCGTGCGCGTAGTGCACCGCCTTCGTGTACGAGCGCGCGCCGACCCCCAGGCCCACCATGCCGTCATCTTCCGCGTGGTACTCGGGCAGCTGCAGCTCGGCGACGTCTCGGCGTTGGAAGACCCGCATCGAGCGCTGCTGGTAGCCGTGGTCCACCAGCCAATCGCGCCCCGCCCGGTACAGCGTCAGCCGATGGTCGTCCCACGAGGCTGCGCGCTTGCCGAGGAACGTGAGCGGGCGAACGTAGAGCGGGTACAGGTACAGCTCCTCGGGACGCCATCGGAGCGCGGTCGCGAGGCTGCCGATGAACGACGACTCGGTCTGCCCTTCCATGCCGTAGATGAGGTCGATGTTGAGGTGCGCGTTCGACTTCGCGCGAAGGAGATCGAGCGTGCGCATCACCTCGACGTTCGATTGCGGGCGCTTCACGGCCGCCACCTCGGCCTCGACGAAGCTCTGCACGCCCAGCGACAAGCGCGTCGCGTCGCCCAGCACCTCGAGCTTGTCGGCCGCCACGGTGGAAGGAGACAGCTCGACCGAGAGCGGCGCTGCCTTCAGCCCCATGGTCTCGCGCATCACCACCATGACGCGCTCCAGCTGCTTCGCGTCGAGGTACGTCGGAGTGCCGCCACCGATGGCCGCGCGCGTGAAGGTGGACCTTCCGATGGCGCTCGCCGTCTCGCGCGCCTCGACTTCGAGTTGCGTCAGGAAGCGCTCCACCACCGTCTCGACCGGGTTCACCGTCGTGAAGAGGTTGCAGAACCCGCAGCGCATCTCGCAGAAGGGGATGTGCACGTAGAGGAATCGCGCGCCGCTCTGCTCGGGCGCCCACACCTCGTGCAACGGCTTCGGCGTCTCGAAGGCGCGGTAGGCCGTCTTGTGCGGGTAGCCGTACACGTACTGCTGGTAGGGCGAGCCGCTCAGGAAGTGGCGCAGGCGCGACGTCACGGACCGTAAACTCAAGCACGGGTCTCGCGCCGTCGCGCGTCCGAATCAGCGCTGCACGGCGAAGGGCGCGACGATGGTGCCGAGCAGCTCGTTGGTCGTCGCGTCGCGCAGCGCCACCGAGAGCTTCACCACGCTCTCCCGGTTGACGTTCTGGAAGTACACGAAGCCGCTCACCTGTCCATCGTCGTCGAGCGCGCCTTCAGGCAACGCGAGCTGGAGCATGTCTTGCGTCGGCAACGCCCGCGGCCAGGTCGCCTGGTAGCGCGAGTGGTACGACGCGTTCCACGCCCACGCCGACCAGAGCGGCAGGCCCACGTAGAAGGGCGCGTAGTACGGCGCGACCCAGTACCGGCGCACGTGAACGTGCGGCGAGAACGGTGGAGGCCGCGGTGGTGGCCGCACGACCGGCACGGCGGGGTGGTAGTCGACCAGAGTGAACCCGGAGGGCTTCGCCGGGGCCTCGCTCCGCCCCGACATCGAGAACGGCGGCAGCGCGGCGTAGTGCGTGCCACTCGCTCCCAGCAACTCGAAGTCCTCGTACGCCAGCCGAATGGTGTGGTTGCTCTTGTTCACCACGGTGATGGACAGCGGCGTGACGTATTCCGCGAGCTGCGCCGGGTCGCCACGCCACGAGGTGTCAGCCCAGAGCTGCACGCCCACCGCCTCGGCGTAGGCGAGCTGACGAGTGCCCGATTCGACGGAGGACCCGGTCGGAATGAGCGAGGGCACCACGACGCAGCCCGACAACATGAGCAGCAACAACCAGCCTTTGTGGGTCGACATGACGCCTCCACGTCGAGAGCCATGAATGATCCGTGCCAGTCGACGCCATCGAAGTCTTCGACAGATTCGTCGCGCGCCGCCGCAGACCTTGCACAGGGCTCCGGGTTGAGCGCGCGCCGACGAGCAGTTGCCGGAGCTGCGGTCTCGTGCGTCCGTCGCGTCGACTCGTCTCGAAAACGTTTCCGGGCCGCGTTCTGCAGCACGCGCGCGAGCCAGGGTCTGGCGGGCCGGCTCGGGTCGGGCGGCGTTCGGAGGGCCGAGAGCCACAGCTCCTGGACGGCATCGTCGGCATCATCGCGCACCAACCGCGTGGCAAGCCCGCGAACCGACTCGGCATGCTCGAGCAGTCCGGCGGGTTCTGAGGTGTCGCTCCGGGCCATTTCACCTTCCTATCCACGCCACTGAGGAAGTGTTGGCGAGCACGAGTGCGAATATGAAGCGTCTGCATGTCGACGGACCCGTGGGCAGAACGGCTGAGCGCGCTCGAGCGGGCGGTGGAGCAGGCACAGCGCGCGGCGCCGGCCCGTCGCCTCGTCGGCCACTTCAAGC
Organism: Myxococcaceae bacterium; assembly: GCA_040400045.1. Taxonomy (GTDB): domain Bacteria; phylum Myxococcota; class Myxococcia; order Myxococcales; family Myxococcaceae; genus Xiheimicrobium. Next base: position 9,397 of record JBBAQZ010000022.1, on the reverse strand, counting down.
TCGAGACCGCTCGCCGCATCACCGACGTCTTCCTCGGCGACGCCTCGCAGGTCGACAGCACCGTGGCCGTCATCGACGCCGACGCCGCGCCGATGGCTGAGATCTTCTTCACCACCGACGAAGGGCACGTCTACGAGGTCGAGGTCGACGGCCGTCCCGTCTCGGGGAAGCTGCTCGAGAAGCACCTGCTCACCTTCGAAGGCGGAGTCCTGAGCCGCGTCTTCGCGGGGGAACGGGGCTTCGTTCGACGTGAGGGGCGGTGGCAATCGCAGCCTGACGTGCTCCCGCCGGCGATTCAGGGGCGCCCGCCGGCCGTTCGACACGCGTTCCGCTCTCCACTCGAGGTGACGCTCGACCCGGCGCAGCAACGCGCGGTCGATCTGCCGCGACACGAGCACCTGTTGCTCCTCGGAGAAGCGGGCTTCGGGAAGACGACGGTCGCGCTGCATCGTCTGCTCGCGTTGAGAGACCGTCACCTCGCCGAGGGCGCCAGACGGTTTCGAGGCGCGGTGCTGGTGCCAACGGAAGGCCTGCGACGCCTCACCATTCTGATGCTCGAGCGCCGCGACGTGCACGACGTCGACGTGTGGACGTTCGACGAGTGGGTGACCGACGAAGCCCGGCGTGCGTTCCGCGATCTGCCGCGGCGCCTGTCCGAGAACACCTCGTCGCCCATCGTTCAGCTCAAGCGCCACCCTGCCCTGCGGCCGACCCTCGAGGCCTTCGTCGCCGAGCACCCGAAGCCGATGGAGGACGAAGACCACCCGAGGAAGGGCAACGCGCTCGCGTCTCGCGCCGATCTCGAGCACCTCTTCGGAGATCGCGCGCTGATGCGGCCCGTCGTCGAACGCACCAACGGAGTCCTCTTCCACAACGTCGTCGAGGCCATCGCGCAGCACACCAGGGTGCAGTTCCTCGACCCGAGCGACCTGCGCTACGGCCACGTCGATCTCGAGGCGCGCACCGCCGTCGACGGACGCGGGCTCGACGATGGCACGCCGCTCGAAGACGCGAACTCGGCTGATGCGGAAGATCACTCGGTGCTGTTCGAGCTCGAGAGGCTGAGGTCGCTCGCGCGAGGCAAGCAGCCGATGCCGCTGGGCGCGTACGACGTCGTCTTCATCGACGAGGCCCAGGAGTTCGCGCCCATCGAGCTCGGCGTGATGGCGCGCGCGCTCCGCAAGGGTGGCGTCTTCGTGGTGGCGGGCGATGCGGCGCAGCAGGTCGACCCGACGGCCGTCTTCACCGGGTGGGACGGGGTGATGGCGGAGCTCGGCGTGCCAGGCTCGAAGCAGATTCGCCTCGAGGTGAACTACCGCTGCCCGCCGGACGTGACGACCCTCGCCAGGCATGTGATCGACCCCACTGTGCCGCTCGCTCCGACGCCGGCCGTGACGTGGGCTCCCTTTTTCGCGCCGTTCCACCTCTCGGTGTGGCTCAGCGACAGCCTGCGCCAGTTGATGGGAGACGACCCTTCCGCGAGCGTGGCCGTCATCTGTCGCACGCCCGAGGCCGCGAAGCGGGTGCAGCAGCGGCTGCGAGGCCTCGACACGACGCTCGCGCTCAACGGCGACTTCCCCTTCAAGCCGGGCATCGTCGTCACCTGCGTGCAGGAGATCAAAGGCCTCGAGTTCGACCTCGTGGTGTTGCCCGATGCCGCGGCGACGACGTGGGCCAACACGCAGGACTCGCGACGTGGCCTCTACACGGCGATGACGAGGGCCTCGCATCGACTGGTGCTCGCCTGGGCCGGCGCGAAGAGCCCGCTGCTCGAGTGACCATCCCGCTGACGCGCCCCTGAAGTCCACGCCTGCCGAGGGCAGGGTGAGCCATCGACTCGTGGGCGTCGAGCGGGCGCACCGACCGAGGCGCGTGCGTTTCGTCAGGCTCACGGCTATCGAGCCTCCGTCCGTGAGTGTTCGTCTCGTCCTCGTCATCGCGTTGGTCCGCTCGGCGAACGCCCTCGCAGGACCGGCGGACTTCTTCCCGCCACCGCCTCAACGGCCACAGGTCACCGTCACGAGGACACAGGCCACGCTCACGCTCGACGGCAGGCTCGACGAACCCGCGTGGACCGAAGCCGCGACCTTGAGCCCCTTCGTGCAGATAGACCCCGACCTGCTGCAGCCCGCCAAGCTGGCGACGCGCGTCAGGGTGCTCGCGACCGACGACGCGCTCTGGGTCGCCGCGCGCTGTGACGACGAGGCCGGGACGAGAGGAATCCAGCAGACCGATCTTCGCCGCGACTTCTCCCTCGGCCGCGGCTTCGACTGGTTCGGCGTGGTGCTCGACCCGCTCGGTGACGGGCGCAACGCGTTCGGCTTCTTCGTCACGCCGTGGGGCAGCCAGCACGACGTGCAGGTCATCGACGACGACATCACCGAGACCCAGTGGGACACGGTCTGGAACTCGGCCGTCACGCGCGACGACAAGGGCTACACGGTCGAGTTCAAGCTGCCGTGGAAGAGCCTTCGCCTCGACGCCGAGCGGCTGGTGTGGGGCTTCAACGCTGCGCGCGCCGTCCGCCGCACCATGGAGCGCACCGCGTGGAGCCCCTTCCCCCGCAACTTCTCGCCCTTCCGCATGCCGTACGCCGGCCAGTTGGTCTTCACGGAGCCTCCGTCAGCTCGCGCCGGCCTGAACCTGCAACTGCGCCCGTACGGCATCGTGCGCTTCGATCGCGCCGGTGATGGAACGCTCAGCGTCCGCCCCAACGCCGGTGGCGAAGTCACCTGGGCCCCGACCGCGAACGCCGTCATCGATCTCACCGGCAACACCGACTTCGCCGAAGTCGACGTCGATCGCCGCGTCGTCAACCTCTCTCGCTTCTCGGTGCTCTTCCCCGAACGACGACAGTTCTTCCTCGAGAATGCGGGGCTCTTCAGCATGCCGTCCGGGCTGGTGCAGCCGTTCTTCAGCCGCACCATCGGCCTCACGGACGGGCAACCGCAGCCGCTCTCGGCGGGAGGGCGCTTCGTCTACCGCTCAGCGGAGCGCAGCTTCGGCGCGATGGTGGTGCACACCCTGCCGACGGCCACCCAGAACTCGAGCCTCTTCGGCGTCGCGCGGTACTCACACCACCTGCTGGGAGAGAGCCGGGCCGGTGCGATGCTCGTCGCCCGCCACGACTTCGAGTCAGGGGCTGCCGCCGCGACGAACGTGGTGCCAGTGGTCGACGTGCTCCTGCGCAAAGGCATCTTCTCGATGAGCGCGATGGCCTCGGGGAGCGTCGACCAGGTCCATGACGGCTCGGCGCCGACGACAGGCGTCACGGGCGCACTCGAAGGGACCGTGCAGGGTCAGTGGGGCCGGCTGGGCGCGCGGGGCTCGGCCCTCTCTCCGGGCTACAAGACACGCTCCGGGTTCGTCGCGCGGGAGTCAGCCTTCCTCCTGACCGGCGGCTGGTACCTCGACTACCGGCCTGCGTGGTTGCCGAAGTGGGTGCGCACGTTGCAGCAGTTCCTCGACACCAGCGCCGTCTGGAGCACGAAGGACGGCCGGTTTCAGGAAGCCAACGTCTACCTCGAGGCCCTCTGGGTGACGCTCGAAGGCGGTGACCGCGGCTGGCTCTACGGACAGCGCACCTGGCAGTCCCTCGACGCGCCGTTCGCGCCAGTGCCCGGGGTCTCGTTTCCTGCAGGGACCAGCGTCTTCGATCGCATCGGCCTCGCGGCCTACAGCGAGCAGAGCCGTCTCTTCTCGGCTGGAGGCAACGTCGGCGTGGGCCGCTACTTCCTCGCAGACTTCGTGCGCGCGCAGGGCCAGGTGGGCTTCTCGCCGTTGCCGCACCTCGGCCTCTTCCTCAACTACGAGCTCAACCGCTTCGACGGTGAAGGCGTGAAGCCGGGCGGCGTGTCGACGCATCTGGTCCAGCTCGAGGGGCGGCTCGCGGTGAACCCGAGGCTCCAGCTCGTCGGCAGCTACCAACGAGACACCGCCGGCAACGTCGGGCTGCTCAACGCGAGGCTCGCCTGGGAGTTCCTGCCGCTGTCCTTCGTCTACGTCGTCTTCACCGACACCCGCACGGCGTTTCAGGTGCCCGGCGCGCCGCCCTCGGAGCAGCGGCTGGTCGTCAAAGCGACCTTCACCTGGCGGCCGTGAGGCCGGAGCGCAGGGTCTGGCTTGCACGAGACGTCGGGGCCTCTTCGGGTCGGGCTACTTGCGACGGCCCAACCAGAAGCCCAGGACGAGCCCCGCCAGGCCGGCCGAGCACGCGACGATGGGCACCAGGTTCGGCAGTTGATCCTGCTCGATGACCCTGGCTCGCAGACGCGACAGCTCGGCGGTCGTTCGCAGCACCGCTTCAGGCGTCAGGTACGCGCCGCCACGGACCTCGAGCGCCTCGCCGTCGAAGGTCCTCACGACGGCGCTCTCGACTTCGACCACGTTCTCTTCCACGGGGCTCCTTGGGGCTCGTCCAGGACGGAAAGCCAACTCGACCGCGCGCCGGGCGGCAAGGGCTCAACTCGGTGGGGTCCTTGCGCTTTCGCCCAACGCTCGAGCCAGAGCGCCGTCGGTCGTCGACCCCTTTTGGCGAGCGGCGCTGAACCAACGCCCCGACGAGCGTTGACCGTCACGGAAGCTCCAGCCACTTGCGCGTGCGCCCGGATTGATGGATCTGCAGGGGTTGATCGGTCTTTCGAGAGGATTCCCTTGAACTCCATTCGCTGCGTCGTCCTCGTCGCGCTGCTGCCTGCGGCATTCCTCTCGTGCACCCCGCCGGTGCGTCGCTGCGGACCTGCGACCTGCGCGGTCGGCTGTTGTGACGCGAATGGCGAGTGCCAGTCGGGCGGAGCCATCGCCGCGTGCGGCACCAACGGCAGCGACTGCCGGACGTGCGGCACCGGCCAGGCGTGCACGAGCGGCCAGTGCGAGACGCAGAACTCCATGGGCGGCGGCTCGGCGGCGGGGGGCGGCACGGCGGGCAGTGGCGTCGGCGGCGGGAGCGTCGGCGATGGTGGCATGGGCGGCGGAGCGGGCGGTGGCGGCGAGGTGATCACCTGCGCGTCGGGTCTCACCGCGTGCGGAACGTCGTGCGTCAACACGCGGTCCGAGTTCTCGCACTGCGGCGCCTGCGGGAATACGTGCCGCTCCGGTCAGTACTGCACCAACAGCGCGTGTCAGCAGTTGCCCGCGACGTGCACCCAGACGGCCGGCTCGTGTCCTCCGAGCCACTTCTGCGACCCGCGCAACAGCCAGTGCGTCTTCGGCTGCCAGACGAACTCGAACTGCGGGAACGGGCAGATCTGCGACACCTCGCGCAACCTCTGTACCTGCCCCGCGAACACCAATTCGTGCGGTGGGAGCTGCGTGCCCGCCGACACCATCACCGCCTGCGGCAGCCGGTGCCTCAACTGCGCGGGCGTGGCCAACGCGACGCCCTCGTGTACGGCAGGAATGTGCGACTTCACCTGTGTCGCCGGCTATCACCGCTGTGGGAATCAGTGCGTCTCGAACTTCGCCACGGCGACGTGCGGCGTGCGCTGCAACGCGTGCCCGACGGCACCCAACTCGACCCCGACCTGTGACGGCAACGACTGCGGCCTCGTCTGCGCCGCGGGTTTCCATCTCTGCAACGGAGCGTGCGTCTCGGACTTCGACGTCGCCACCTGCGGGAGCAGCTGCCAGCCCTGTCAGGCCCCGGCGAACGCCACCGCCCAGTGCATGTCCTCAGGCGCGGGCCAGCCCCCGGTGTGCAGCTTCACGTGCAACCAGGGCTTCGCGCGCTGCGGCAACCAGTGCCTCGCCGAGTCGGCGACGTCGTGCGGAGCGACCTGCCAGACCTGCACACCGCCGTCGGGCGCGACGAACCCGCAGTGCGTCGCGGGCCAGTGCACCTACACGTGCGCCGCGGGCTTCCACCAGTGCGGGACCCAATGCGTTTCCAACACCGCGGTCGCGACCTGCGGCACGAGCTGCACGCCGTGCCCCAGTCCCCTCAACGGAACCGCCTCGTGCAACGGGACGAGCTGTGCGATCGCCTGCAACGTCGGGTACCACGAGTGCAACGGGCAGTGCGTCTCGAACTTCGCGCTCGCCACGTGTGGCAGCCGCTGCATTCCATGCCCGGACGGCCCGATGGGGAGCGGCACCACGACGACCTGCGACGGCGTCAACTGCGGCCTGCGCTGCGCATCGACGAGCAGCCCGAACTACTGCAACAACGTGTGCGTCGCCGACTCGATCACCTCGTGCGGCCCGTCCTGCACCAGCTGCACGGCCCCGTCGAACGCGACCGCGGCGTGTGTGAGCGGCGTCTGTGACTTCACCTGCAACTCCGGCTTCCACCGGTGCGGAACGACGTGCGTCGCCGACAACTCGGTCGACTCGTGCGGCACGAGTTGCACGCCGTGCGCCCAGGGGCCCGCCAACTCGCAGCGGACCTGCACGAGGCCGACGCCCACCGCGCCGTTTGCCTGTGGCTGGGACTGCGCTGCGGGCTCCAACCGCTGCCCCGTCGGTGGCATGCAGTGCGTGCCGGCCGACTCCCTTCTCGCGTGCGGTCCGACGTGCGCGGTCTGCAGCAGCTCGTTGCCCAACGAGCGTGGCGTCTGCGGCACCAACGGCATCTGCTCGACGGGCTGCGTGACGTCGTGTGGTGGCGCGTGCGTCAACGTGCAGACCAACGCCTCGCACTGCGGCGCCTGCAACTCGGCGTGTGGCGGCAGCGAGCGATGCAGCCAGGGCGAGTGCCGCGCGCAATGCACGACGGGCGTCGCGTTCCGCACGATGCTGCCGGTGATCAACACCTCGACCAGCTCGAGCTTCCCCTTCGTGGTGGTCGACGTGAACGGCGACGCCAGGCCCGACCTCGTCAGCGCCGAATCGTCGACGCTGTACGTTCGTTACGGTCAGGCCTCGGGCGGCTTCTCTCCCACGGCGTCGGCCACGACGTTCTTGAGCATCGTGCCGAGCTTCCTCGTTGCGGGCGATCTGACCGGTGACGGCCGTCCCGAGATCGTGGCGATCGGCACCTCGACCACCGCGTCGATTCTGCGCAACTCAGGGGCGGGGACTTTCTCGCAGTACACCCTCTCGGCGAACCCGCTCAGCTCGCTGGCGCCTTCGTCAGTGACGATCGGCGAGTTCACCGGCGCCGCGCCCCAGGACGTCCTCTTCGGCTTCAACACCTCGACGTCGTCGCAGGCGGCCATTCTCTTCCCCGGTGTCGCGGGCAGCTCGACGAGCCCCTTGAGCACCGGCGCGAGCGCGAACATCGGCATCAGCCTGATCACCAACCTTCGCGCGACGAACGTGAACGGTGATGGGAACTCCGACGTCGTCGCGACGGCCGCGTCCAACGCCATCTACCTGTTCGCCGGGACGGGCGTGACCGCGACTCCGTTCAACTCCGCAGGCGCTGCGCTGGCGCAGCTGCCCGCTGGCGAGACCTTCACCACCACGGCAGGGGTGGCGTTCCCCATGGAGGTCGCCGACGTGACGGGTGACGGCGTCGCCGATGCGATCGTGCCCAGCGTCGCAGGAGGCGGCTCGTTCCAGGCGCGCGTCTTCCCGATGACGTCGGGAGTGACGTTCGGCACGTCGACGGCCTTCTCGGCGAACGCCGCGGTGCGGGTGCTCACGACAGGCGACGTGAACGCCGACGGTCGCCTCGATCTCGGCGTCGGCTCGACCGAGCTCCGCGTCTTCCTCGGACAGGGAAGCGGCATGTTCAGCATGGGCCAGACGGTGGGCGTCACCATCACCAGCACGGTGCCCCAGGCGCTGGCGCTCGCCGACATCACCCAGGACTCGCGGGCTGATCTGATCAGCCAGAGCGGCTCGACCATCGTCACGGTGCCCAACGAAGCCGGCACGTTCCCTGCGCTGCAGGGCGTCAGCGTGCCCAACGGCGATCGCGTGGTGGCGGGTGATCTGAACGGCGACGGCATCGGCGACGCGGTCGTCACGCCAGCGCCTGCCGCGACGATGAACGCTGAGGTCTTCTTCGGGACGTCGACGGGCTCGTTCACCGTCGGGCCGATCATTCCCGTGCGCAGCGACCAGGTGGCGATCGGTCGACTCAACGCGGACACCGCGCTCGACCTGGTGACGATCGGTGTGGCGGCTGACGCGGGCCTTCCCGACGCCGGCTTCCCGGTGGGGAACCCCAACATCAGGCTGGTCAGCACCACCCAGACGGCGACGACGATCACCGGTCGCGTCGAGGTGTACACGCTGAACCAGTGGGGCACGGTCTGCGATGACGGTTGGGAAAGCCCGACGTCGGTGACGTCGATCAACAACGTCTCAGTCACCTGTCGAATGCTCGGCTACAACCCGGTGGGCGGCACGTTCGTCACCCCGACGGGGTCGCTGCCGGGTGTCGACCCCATCCTGATGGACAACGTCGTGTGCTCGGGCTCTGAGTCGAGCCTGCTGGCCTGCGCGTACCTGACGAGTCACGACTGCAGCCACTCTGAAGACGTGGTCGTGACGTGCTCGACGATCGGCGCGGTCGGCGTCGTGCCGACGGTGATCGAAGTGCGCTTCGGCTCCACCACGGGCGTGTTCGGCGCGCCGGTTCAGTTGACGACGCCGACCCCGGCAGTGCTGGTCGCGACGGGGGATCTCGACTCAGACGGAAACGGTGACATCATCGCCTCGACGACCTCGAGCCTCGTGTGGTTCCGCAACCTGGGCAACGGCACGTTCTCGGCGGCGCAGCCGATCGGCGCCCAGGGCGCGAGCTCGGTCGTGGTGGCCGACATCAACAACGATGGCCGGCGCGACGTCCTCGCCGTCGCGACCTCGTTCTCGACCCTGACCCCGTGGCTCAACGTCGCCGGCGGGTTCGTGCCCGGAACCGCGGTGAGCCTCTCGGGAGCGACCGGCACCAACGTGGTGGCGGCCGATCTCAACAACGACAGCAAGACCGACGTCGTCGTCGGCGGGCGTGTCTATCGCGGCGATGGCATCGGCGGGTTCCTCTTCCAGGCGGCGTTGCCGGCGCTCCCGGTGCGAACCGTGCTGGCCGATCTCGACAACGATTCAGCGCCCGAGCTCGCCACTGGCGGCGGTGCGAGCTCGGTGTTGGCGGTGCTGCGCGGTGACGTGCTGTCGACGTCTTCGTTCACCTCCACGACGTTGAACTTCAGCGCGGGGGCGCCGATCGCCGATGTCGCGCAGACGCGGCTCAACGCCGACGCGCAACGAGACCTGGTCGTCCTGCAGGGCAACCCTGGAACCCGGTTCCTGGTCGCGCTCCCCGGCATCTGCCGTTGAGCGGGCCTGAGTGACGCCGTGTGCTTCGTCGACGCGCCGAGACGACAGGGCGACGCGCACAGTCGATCCCCCCGGATTCACGTCGTTTCCTCAATCTGGTCGTGCACCCCCGTCGTGCGGGTGCACGATCACTTTGAGGCGAGGACAGCCCGGTTGATGGTGCTGCCGGGGT
>JBBAQZ010000021.1:0-119790 GCA_040400045.1 Myxococcaceae bacterium | reverse complement strand
GAAAGCGGCCTGAATGCAGTCAAACTGGTGTCTCAAAAACCGGATGCGCTACAGGATCACTCTGGGGTGTCGAAGCTCACCGCCAGTCCAACCGGCTGCTTCCCGGCTCCAGGCTCGCGACACCGCCCCCAGCACCAGCACCATGAGCGCGCCCCAGACGGCCCACATCAGTCCGTTCGTCATGTCGGGAGTATCGAGGTTCGGTCCGCCGCACGTCGACGACTCGTTGCGTCAGTCCCACGCGTCCCCTACAAGTCCGCGCCCTATGTCTCGCTACGAGCCGTCCGTCATTGAGCCGAAGTGGCAGTCCGAGTGGGAAACGAAGCGCCCATTCAAGACGCCGACAGATCTCGCAGAGCTGAGGAAGAAGCCCAAGTACTACGTGCTCGACATGTTCCCGTACCCGTCGGGAGCGGGCCTGCACGTCGGCCACCCCGAGGGCTACACCGCCACCGACGTCGTCGCGCGGCTCAAGCGCATGCAGGGCTTCAACGTGCTGCATCCGATGGGCTGGGACGCGTTCGGTCTGCCCGCAGAGCGCGCTGCCATGCGCGACGGCATTCACCCGGCCGTCATCACGAAGCGCAACGTCGACAACTTCCGCCGGCAGATCAAACAGCTCGGCTTCTCGTACGACTGGGACCGCGAAGTCGACACCAGCGCTGCCGACTACTACCGATGGACGCAGTGGATCTTCCTGAAGCTCTACGAGCAGGACCTCGCGTACATGGCCGAGGTGCCGGTGAACTGGTGCCCCGCGCTCGGCACCGTGCTCGCGAACGAAGAAGTGAAAGACGGCAAGTACGTCGAGACCGGAGATCCGGTCGAGCGCCGGATGATGAAGCAGTGGATGCTGAAGATCACCGCGTACGGCGATCGGCTACTGGAAGACCTCGACGGCCTCGACTGGCCCGACGGCATCAAGGAGATGCAGCGCAACTGGATCGGCAAGTCCGAAGGCGCCGAGGTGACGTTCCAGGTACAGGGCTCGACCGAGTCGTTCACCGTCTTCACCACGCGCCCCGACACGCTCTTCGGCGCGACCTACTGCACGCTCGCGCCCGAGCACGCGCTGGTCGCGAAGATCACGACGCCTGCGCAGAAAGCCGCCGTCGAGGCGTACGTCACCGAGACGAAGAACAAGAGCGAGCTCGTCCGCAAGGAAGACGCAAAGAAGAAGACCGGCGTCTTCACCGGCGCGCACGCGATGAACCCCGCGACCGGCAGACCCGTACCAGTGTGGATCGCCGACTACGTGCTCGCGACCTACGGCACCGGCGCGATCATGGCCGTGCCTGCGCATGACGTTCGAGATCACGAGTTCGCGAAGACGTTCGGGCTTCCGATCGTCGAGGTGGTGAAGGGCGGCGCTGACGTGCAGGTCGAGGCGTTCGTCGACGAAGGCGTCGCGGTGAACTCCGGTGTGCTCGATGGCCTGGGCACGCTCGAGGCGAAGAAGACGATGACGGCGTGGCTCGAAGAGAAGGGGCTCGGCAAGAAGCGCGTGCAGTACCAGCTGCGCGACTGGCTGTTCTCCCGTCAGCGCTACTGGGGCGAGCCATTCCCCGTCATCCACCTCGAAGACGGCTCCATCGTCACGGTGCCTGAGTCACAGCTGCCGGTCGAGCTGCCGCACGTCGACGAGTACAAGCCGACCGCTGATGGCCGCCCGCCGCTCGCGCGCGCTGGAGACGCGTGGCTTGGCGTGACGCTCCCCGACGGCCGCAAGGGCGTGCGCGAGGTGAACACGATGCCGCAGTGGGCGGGCTCGTGCTGGTACTACCTGCGCTTCCTCGACGCGAAGAACTCGAAGCAGGCGTGGGATCCCGAGATCGAGAAGTACTGGATGCCGGTCGATCTCTACGTGGGCGGCGTCGAGCACGCGGTGCTCCACCTGCTGTACGCGCGCTTCTGGCACAAGGTGCTCTTCGACTGCGGCCTCGTCTCGACGAAGGAGCCGTTCCAGAAGCTCTTCAACCAGGGAATGATCCTCGCGTACTCATTCCAGGACGAGCGCGGGAAGTACTACTCGCCGGGCGAGATCGACGATCGCGAAGACGGCGCGTTCGTGAAGGCCAGCGGCGAGAAGGTGAAGAAGCAAATCGAGAAGATGTCGAAGAGCCGGTACAACGTCGTGTCGCCTGATGAGGTGATTCGCGACTACGGCGCCGACACGCTGCGTCTCTACGAGCTCTTCATGGGCCCGCTGGAGCAGGTGAAGCCCTGGGAGATGAAGAACGTCGGCGGTTGTCTGCGCTTCCTCGAGCGCAGCTGGCGGCTCATCGTCAACGAAGAGTCTGGCGCGCTGAACGCGAAGCTGACCGACGCGGCGCCTGACACCGAGCCCGAGTTGAACAAGGCGCTCCACAAGTGCCTGCAAGCCGTCGAGCGCGACACGCTGGCGATGCGCTTCAACACCGCCATCAGCCACATGATGACGTTCGCGAACGAGGCGACTGGAGCGAAGACGCTCCCGAAGGCGATCGCGAAGACGTTCGCCACCGTGCTCGCGCCGTACGCGCCACACCTCGCGGAGGAGCTGTGGAGCCGACTTGGTGGCGAGGGCCTGGTTTCCATCGCGCCCTGGCCGAAGTTCGACCCTGCGTTGATCGCCGACACCACCGTCACCTACGCCGTGCAGGTGCTGGGCAAGCTGCGCGCCGAGATTCAGGCACCGCTCACCGCGACGCCCGACGAAGTGCGCGCGATGGCCGAGGCGGACCCGCGCATGAAGCCCTGGCTCGAGGGGAAGACGGTGAAGAAGTTCATCTTCGTGCCCAAGAAGCCCAGCGCCGCGAACGGCATTCTGAACTTCGTGGTGGGCTGATGCGGTGGTTGGCGCTCGTTCTTCTCGTGGTGACGGCGTGCGGGTATCGCGTTGTCGCTCCGGTGAGCGAGCTGCCAGGCGGGTTGTCGTCGGTGCACGTGCCGATCTTCAGCAACCAGACGTCGGAGCCCGGCGCCGAGGCGTTCTTCACCCAGGCGCTGAGAGAGAACTACCTGCGAGCAGGGCGGCTCGGTGGTGCTGATGCTCCTGGCGAAATCCGCGGCGCCCTCGTCGGCGTCTCGTCGTTTCCGCTCGTCGCGTCGCCGGGCCGGCTGCCGAACTACCGCTTCCAGGCGTCCGTGCAGCTGACCCTCGTTCGCAACGGGGTGGTGGTGAACTCCGTGAGCGTTTCAGGCGGCGAGGACTACCCGGCTGGAGCCGATGTTCTGTCGAGCGAGACGAACCGTGGGGCTGCGCTCCGCCGCCTCGCCGAGGCGTTGATGCGCGAAGGGGCGGAGCGGCTCGCGACGGGCTGGTGAGCGAGGGTCGGATTCGATGCTGCGAGCGACGCTGCCTGCTCGTTGCGTCGGCGCTCAACCGAGCGCGCTGACGAGCTCGTCCCACTTCCTCACTCGGTAGTCCTCGTCGCCAACGACCTCGACCAATGAAGTTCTGACGAACTCCAGCCACAGAAAACACGACGGCCGGCGAAGCACCCGTGAGAGCACCTCGTCGGCCGGTGAAGACCTGCGGGACCCGCCTGTTACTTCGCGGCTGCCTTGGCGGGAGCCGCCGGCTTCTTCGCGCTCAGGTTGTGGCCCATGCGGGACACGAGACGCGAAGCGCTCTTGGAGTGCAGCACACCCTTCGAAGCGGCGCGGTCGATGAGGCGGGTGGCGACCTTGACGGCCTCCTTCGCCTTCGCTTCGTCACCAGCGGCGGTCGCCTCGCGGGCCACCTTGAGGGCGGCTCGGAACTCGGCCTTGACGTAGGTGTTGCGCAGCTTGCGCTTGAGGGACTGGCGGTGTCGCTTGGCTGCAGAGACGGTGTTGGCCACGGAAACAGCTCCTTCAAAAGTGAGAGTGGCGCCCCTTAGCGGCCATGGCGCAGGCGGTCAAGGCCGGTGCGCCGCCTTTGCTGCCTTCTCCTCCGCCTTGGCCTCGTCCCAGAACCGGTCCATCACCTCGAGGGAGGCCTCTCCGAACGGAATTCCTGCCGCCTGGAGCTTCTCTTCGACCCGGTGGAAACGGCTCGTGAAGCGCTTGTTCGTTCCTCGCAGGGCATCTTCCGAGGGCGTGTTCAGCTTGCGACCGAGGTTGGCGATGGCGAACAGGACGTCACCCAGCTCGTGCTCGATGGCGAGGCGGTCTTTCGACTCGATGGCTTCATCGAGCTCCTTCAGCTCTTCGTCGATCTTCGCCTTGACGCCTTTCAGGTCGGGCCAGTCGAAACCGATGCGCGACGCCTTCTCGGTGAGCCGCTCGGCGCGTTGAAGGGCGGGGGCTCCGGTGGGGACGCCGTCGAGCACGCTCCCCGCCTTGCCCGTCTTCGCCTTGCGCTCGTCAGCCTTCAGCTTCGCCCAGTTCTGCAGCACCTGCTCGGCGCCGTGCAGCCGTTCGGTGCCGAACACATGAGGGTGTCGCCGCTCGAGCTTCTCGGCGATGGCGTTGGCGACGTCGGCGAGCGTGAACTCGCCTTTCTCCGACGCCAGCTGGGCGTGAAAGACGATCTGGAACAACAGGTCGCCGAGCTCCTCGGCGAACGGCTTCCAGGGGCCGCCGTAGCCCACGCGGTCCATCTCATCGAGCACCTCGTAGGTCTCTTCGACGAGATAGGGCCGCAGGCTGAGGAGGTCCTGTTCCCTGTCCCACGGGCAGCCATCAGGCGCCCGCAGGCGACGCATCACTTCCACCAACCGTTCGACCGCGGTGCCGATGTCCGACATGCGGCAGGGCTGTAGCACGCTCGTCGCAGCATGTCGGAGAGACGAAAAACAAGGAGCTTGTCTCTCCGTGGGCTACGCTGAGCCTCGTCTTCATGAGATCCTTCGCGTGCGTCTGCATGCTCCTGGCGGCCTCGGCCGCCCTCGCTCAGGTCGAGCTCGTCGACCCTGACGCGCCCGCGTTCCGGCCTGCCCCGAAGAAGCCGAAGCCGATCGAAGCAGTCGATCCGGAGGTGGAGCCCCAGGACGAGACGCCCACGCCGAAGAAGGTCGGCACCGTCCGCGCGCCCAGCAACACGCCTGACGCAGGGGGCCTCGCGACGGAGCCAAAGGCAGCGGTGGCGCCTGATGCAAAGCCAGAGCGCCCGCCACCGCCAAGCCTCGAGGTGCGCGAGATCAGCGACGCCACCCTCGAGCTGGCCTGGAACGTGTGGCGCGAGGCGAACCAAAAGCGGAGCACCGACCTCAAGAGCGAGCAGGTCGCCCGCCAGAGACTGCTGGAGCTGAAGGAGGAGATCGGCGCCTCGAACATGGACACATGGGCGATGGGGCTGCTGCGGGCTGCCGAGGCGCATGAAGTGGCCGGAGACTCCAGCAGCGCGGTCGAGTTGGCCCGCAGCGCGACGCTGCTCGCGCCGGACCTGCCCTCGACCTGGGTCGGCCTGTCGGCCATCTACTTTCGCGGCGACCCGACCAACCTCGGCCGTTTCCTCGGCTCATTCAAGAACGCCCTCGTGGCCTCTGCTCTGGACCCGCGTTCCCGCCGCAGCGCGAGCGCCGACCTGACCACGACGCTGCTCTTCGCGCTCGTCATCACGACCATCGTGTTGCTCAGCGTGTTGGCTGTTCGTCGTGGCTACTACGCGCTCTACGACTTCCATTTCATCTTCCCCCGCGTCGCGTCGCGATGGCAGACGGGCGCGCTGGCGGCGGTGCTGCTGATCCTGCCGGTGGTCTTCAGGCTCGGGCTCGTGCCGGTCCTCTTGACCGTCTTCTTCGCGCTCGCGCTCTACCTGTCCAGGGCCGAGCGCGTCGTCGTAGCGGTGCTCATCGCGGTGTTGGGCATCGTCCCTTCCGTAGGGGCGTTTGCGGTCGACCACTTCGCGTTCGCGGGCACGCGTGCAGAGCAGCTCTTCCATCTGGAACGTGGTGCTACGGGACTCGAGCCGCTCGCTGCGGAGCTCACCCAACTCGCCAGCGAAGACAAGGCTTCGTACGCCGAGTTGATGGCACTCGGCCGATACGACCTGCGCCGCGGTCGCGCCGAGGCCGCCTCGAAGAGCTTCAAGAAGGCGCTCTACATCACCCCCAACGATCCGGCGGCGCGGGTGAACCTCGGCATGTCGATGGTGATCATCGGCGATCTCGAGAACCCCCGCGGCCTCTTTGAGGAGGCCGCCAAGCAGGCGCCGTCGCTCGCCCAGGCCCCCTACAACCTGGGCCGACTCTACCAACGGCGCGTCGCCCTGTACGGCGACAAGGTCTCTGGCGAATTCGACAAGATCGCCGAGGCGCTCTTCGCGGCGCGCACCATCGACCCCACGTTCGCAGCCCTTTCGAAGGATCCTGAAGGCACGCCGCGCTCGCTGCTTGGCAACGTGTATCTGCAGTCGGTGCCGATGCCAGAGCGCGAGCTGCTCGTCGATGCGAGGGCGCCCGAAATGGCCCGTCGCGTGAGGAGCCAACTGCTCCAGATCTTGATGGGCGAAGTGAACGAGGCGTTCGCGATGGTGTATCCGGGCCTCCTGGCGTTACTGGTGTTGGGCTTCGGCTTTCTGTCGGAGACCATTCAAGCCGCGCGCAGCTGCAGCAAGTGTGGGCGTCCGGTGAGCAAGCGCGGGGACCCGGACCTGTCCGTCGGCAGCCAGATATGCACCCAGTGCGTGAACGCCTTCGTCAAGAAGAACGTGGTGGCTCCTTCGCTCAAGGTTCTCAAGCAGCTCGAGGTCGCGCGCTACCAGAGTCGCATGGAGCGCACCGTTTCGATCATGGGCTTTCTCTGCTCTGGCATGGGTCACGTCTGTGCCGGCTTTCCCGCACGCGGAACCTTCTACGCCTTCCTCTTCATTTCGCTGTTGACCGCGCTGGTGCTGCGCAGCGGCGTGGTGCGCCCGCCGTTCGATCCGTTGCCGCTGGCGATGCGCCTGGTTCCGGTCGGCGTCGCGCTCGTCGTGCTCTACGTCCTCACGCTGCGCGGCCTGCGCAAGAAGCAGAGTGGGTAGACATGGCGCTCAAGGGCACGCTCAAGGACTTCGGCATCGCCGACATCCTCCAGCTGATCGGGCAGCAGCAGAAGACCGGCATTCTCTCGCTCACGACCAAAGGCGAGAGCGTCAGCGTCTCGTTCAAGGACGGCAACATCGTTCGAGCCGAGTCGACGCTGCGAAACCGAAAGGATCTGATCGGCACGATGCTGGTCGCGGCGAACCTGCTTACCGAGTCGCAGCTCGAGTCCGCGCTCGAGACGCAGAAGCGCACGCTCCAGCGCCTGGGGGACATCGTCGTGGGGCAGGGCACCGTCTCGCTCGAGCAGTTCAGGAGCATGGTCGCGCTGCAGACCAGCGAGACGCTCTTCAAGCTCTTCGGCTGGAAGTCGGGCAACTACGCTTTCGAGGTGAGCGAGGTCGAGGTCGACGGTTCTTTCGCGCCCCTGCGCGCCGAATCGGTGTTGATGGAGGGCTTCCGGCGCGTCGACGAGTGGCCGGTGGTGAAGAAGCGCATCACCTCGAACTCGATGACGTTCGAGAAGATCAAGGAGCTGCCGCTGCCGGTGCTCCAGAAGGATGACTTCGACGACGCCCTCGATGACGCGTTCGCTGAAGAGCCGAAAGAGATCAACAAGGGCGAGTTCCAGTCGGTCGGTGAGAATGAGCGGCGCGTCTACGAAGCGATCGGGCCTGGCCGCACCGTCACGCGCATCATCGAGCTGTCGATGCTCGGCGAGTTCGAGACCTCGAAGGCGCTCTGCAACCTCATCAACCTCGAGTACTGCAAAGGGGTTGCGCCAGCAGGTGAGTCCTCGACGCCGGGCAAGGCATCGTGGGTCCAGACGCTGTGGGTGGGGCTGGGCCGCATTTCCGTCTCGATGTTGGTGGTTGGGGGGTTGCTGGTCCTCTTCACACGCGCCGACTTCGGGAGCTTCCGCCTGGGGGGGGCCGGCGGCACGACGTACAACGACCCCGCAGCTCAGCGCTTTGCGTCTCGCTCCCAGATGACCCGGTTGTCGACCGCCCTCGAGGTGTACCGGCTCGAGCACGGGGCGCTGCCCGACGGCCTCGCCCAGCTCGTCGAGGCCGGCATCGTCAACGCCGACGACGTGCGCTACCCGTGGCGCGAGGACTACTACTACCGCCGCGACGGGGCGACGTACGTGCTCCTCCCGCCCTTGCGGTGAGCGTCAGGGCATCGCCGTCGGCCCGTCGGCCGGGCCATGCCCGACTTGCGTGCACCCGAAAGAATGCGTTACCCGTCGCTTCCTCTCTTCGACCGGAGCGCCCCCCTTCCGATGAAGTCCATGCACGTTGACCTGGCGGACACCGACCTCGCCAGAACGCTCGCGGGTGCGCAGAACGAGAACCTCAAGCTGGTGGAGCGTCGGCTCGGCATCAAGGTTGGTCAGCGCGGCACCGAGCTTCACCTGTCGGGACCCGATGCCGCCGTCTCGAGCGCGGTGAAGCTCCTCGAGGGGCTGGCGAGCGCACTCAAGGGCGGGCGGTCGGTCTATCGCGAGGACGTCGAGCAGGCGCTCAAGGCGATGGGGCAGGGCGGCGACGAGAACCTGCGCGCGTTGACGCTGTCTCCCATTCTCACCCAGCGCAGCGGTCGGCACATCACCCCACGCAGCCTCGCGCAGCAGGGCTACGTCGACCTCATTCGCACCAACGACGTGGTGTTCGGCCTCGGACCGGCCGGAACCGGCAAGACGTACCTGGCGATGGCGATGGCGGTGCAGGCGCTGACCGAGCGCAAGGTGAAGCGGATCGTCCTCGCGCGCCCGGCCGTCGAGGCGGGCGAGAAGCTCGGCTTCCTGCCGGGAGATCTCGCCGAGAAGGTCAACCCGTACCTGAGGCCGCTGTACGACGCCCTCAACGACATGATGGAGCCCGAGCGCGCCGCCGGCCTCCTCGAGCAGAACATCATCGAGGTCGCGCCGCTGGCGTTCATGCGCGGCCGTACGCTCAACGACTGCTTCGCGATTCTCGACGAGGCGCAGAACACCACCGTCGAACAGATGAAGATGTTCCTCACCCGTATCGGCTACCACTCGCGCGCCGTGGTGACGGGCGACGTGACGCAGATCGATCTCCCCACCGGCAAGCAGTCGGGTCTGGTGCATGCGCAGCGCATTCTTCAGGGCGTCGAGGGCATCGCCTTCACCCACTTCACCGACGTCGACGTGGTGCGCCACCCCGTCGTGGCCGAGGTCATCAAGGCCTACGCGCGCGATGACCGGGGCGAGGCGCCGCTCGAGGTCGATTCGCCGCGACCGTCACGCCCCGCGGCGAGGCCCTCGGCGCCGCGGCCCCCTCGTGACCCGCTGACGAACCCGAACCTGCCGTAGCGCGGGCCCTCGGGACGTGCGCGTGGATGTCCGAGGCGAAGGGCCGGGCTTCGCGGAGCCGGGACCGCGTCAGGGCGTTGCCAGACGCCTCCACGTGTCGACCACCGTGTCGGGGTTGAGCGAGATGGAGCCGATGCCCTCGGCCATCAGCCACTTCGCGAAGTCGAGGTGGTCCGAGGGCCCCTGCCCGCAGATGCCGATGTACTTCCCCTTCGCCAGGCACGCGCGAATCGCCTTCGACAGGAGCGCCTTCACCGCCGGGTCGCGCTCGTCGAAGGCCTCGGCCACCAGGCCCGAGTCGCGGTCGAGCCCGAGGGTCAGCTGAGTCAGATCGTTCGATCCGATGGAGAACCCATCGAAGTGCTCGAGGAACTCGTCCGCGAGAATGGCGTTCGAGGGGACCTCGCACATCATGATGACGCGCAGGCCGTCGGTCCCCCGCTTCAGGCCGTGACGAGCGAGCGCCTCGTTGACCTGCTTCGCTTCACCCAGTGTGCGCACGAAGGGCACCATGAGCTCGACGTTGGTGAGGCCCATCTCGCCGCGCACCAGCGAGAGCGCCTCGCACTCGAGCGCGAAGCAGTCGGCGAACGCGGGCGAGACGTACCGCGAGGCGCCGCGGAACCCGATCATCGGGTTCTCTTCGATGGGCTCGAACTGCTCGCCGCCCAACAGCTTGCGGTACTCGTTCGACTTGAAGTCCGACAGCCGAACGATCACCGGGCTGGGCCAGAACGCGGCGGCGATCGTGGCCACGCCTTCAGCGAGCTTCTGCTTGAAGAAGTCGCGGGGCGTCGGTGAACCAAGGCATTTCTCGCGGATCTGCGCTCGGAGCCCTTCTTCGAGGTCTTCGAACCCGAGCGCCGCTTTCGGGTGAATACCGATGTGGTTCACCACGAACTCGATGCGCGCCAGGCCCACGCCCGCGTTGGGAATGGCCGCGAACTCGAACGCGAGGTCGGGCGTGCCCACGTTCATCATCAGCTTGGTGGGGAGCGTTGGCAGCGCGCCACCGCCCTTCGACTCCTGCACCTCGAAGGGCACGCGGCCCTGGTACACCTTCCCGGTGTCTCCCTCGGCGCATGACACGGTCACTGCCGCGCCCTCGACGAGCCGTGAGGTGGCCTCGCCACAGCCCACGATGGCGGGAATGCCGAGCTCGCGGGCGATGATGGCGGCGTGACAGGTGCGGCCGCCGCGGTTCGTGACGATGGCAGCCGCGCGCTTCATCACCGGTTCCCAGTTCGGGTCGGTCATGTCGGTGACGAGAATGTCGCCCGGTTTCACGCGCTCGAGGTCCTTCACCGAGGGGACGACCCTCACGGCGCCGACGCCCACCTTCTGGCCGATGGCCCGGCCCGTCACCAGCACCGGCGCGGTCCCCGTCAGCTTGTACCGCTTGACCACGTCGGGCCGCTCTCGCGACTTCACGGTCTCGGGCCGCGCCTGCAGGATGTAGAGCTTGCCGTCGACGCCGTCCTTGCCCCACTCGATGTCCATCGGCCGGCCCGTGTGAGCTTCGATGACGAGCGCGAACCGGGCCAGCTCCAGCACCTCGTCGTCGGTGAGCGAGAAGCGGTGCTGGTCGGCCACGGGCACGTCGACGGTTCGCACGCGCCGCGTCGGGTCGTCCTTCGAGGGGTCGAACTCCATCTTCACCTGCTTGGAACCCAGGGCCCGACGCACGATGGCTCGTTTCCCGGCGCGCAGCGTCGGCTTGTGCACGGTGAACTCGTCGGGGTTCACGGCTCCCTGCACCACCGTCTCGCCCAGACCGAAGCTCGAGGTGATGAAGACGACGTCGCGGAAGCCGGACTCGGTGTCGAGGGTGAACGCCACGCCCGACGACGCCAGATCACTGCGCACCATGTGCTGGACGCCGACCGAGAGCGCAACGTGTTCGTGCGCGAAGCCCTGGTGCACCCGGTACGCGATGGCGCGATCGTTGTAGAGCGAGGCGAAGACATGGCGCATGCGGTCGAGCACCGCGTCGATGCCCACCACGTTGAGGAACGTCTCCTGCTGGCCGGCGAATGACGCGTCGGGCAGGTCCTCGGCGGTCGCGCTCGAGCGCACCGCGACCGACAGGGGCTGGCCCTTCGTCAGGCCCTCGTAGTGTTCGCGCACCTCGGCTTCGAGCCGAGGTGGCAGCACGCCGTGTTCGAGCCAGCCACGAATCTCTGCGCCTGCGCTGGCCAGCGCGCTCACGTCCTCGACGTTCAGGCCCTGCAGTCGTGCCGAGATCTTCTCCTCGAGGCCGTTGAGCCGGAGCAGCTCGCGGAAGGCGTCGGCCGTGGTGGCAAAGCCATCGGGAACGCGAATGCCGCGCTCGGACAGCTGGCTCAACATCTCGCCCAGCGCGGCGTTCTTCCCGCCGACGCGCTCCACATCAGACAGCCTCAACGAACGGAATGGCACCACGAAGGGGATGGTGGACATGGGCGGTGGTATGACAACGGTTCCTCGCTGGCGCACGGGCAACAAAGCATGACTGAGCGGCGGACGGTCTTCTTCGTGTCAGACGGGACTGGCATCACCGCCGAGACGTTGGGGCACTCGGTGCTGGCCCGCTTCCCCGGCCTCGGCAGGCATCAGGTTCGCGTGCCCTTCGTGACCGATGAAGACTCGATGCGCGAGGTGGTGGCTCGCATCGACGCGACAGCCGCGAAGGACGGCGTGCGGCCGGTGGTGTTCGCGACCCTGGTGAACCCCGTGTTGGCGGCCCGTGTCTCGAAGGCGAACGCGCTGGTGCTCGATCTCTTTTCGCCCTTCCTCGGCCCGCTGGAGCAGGAGCTGAAGGTCACCGCAGCGCAGAACATCGGCGGCTTCCACGCCATGGGTGACGCGGACACCTACGCGCAGCGCATCGAGGCCATCAACTTCAGCCTCGCGCACGACGACGGCCAGACCTCGACGGGACTCGCCGAAGCCGACGTCATTCTCGTCGGCGTCTCGAGGTGTGGGAAGACGCCGACGAGCCTCTACCTCGCGATGCAGTACGGCGTGAAGGCAGCGAACTGCCCACTCATTCCGGACGACTTCGAGCGCGACGCGTTGCCAGAGGCGCTCCCTGCATTTCGATCGAAGCTGTTCGGGCTGACGATTCTTCCAGAGCGCCTGGCGCAGGTGCGCCACGAACGTCGGCCCAACAGCCCCTATGCGGCCCTCGAGAATTGCCGCCGCGAGGTGCAGGCAGCCGAGCGGCTCATGCGGCGGGAGTCGATTCGGTGGTTGTCGACGACGACGAAGTCCATCGAAGAGATTGCAGCGACGATCATGACCGAAGTGAAGCTCGACCGCCGCGCGTTCTGAGCGGGCGCTGACGACCTTCAGCTCCCGGCTCCCACCCACCGCTCGCCCTGGCAGTGATACTGACCACGCCCGTGTTCCACCGAGGCGATGTCAGCTCCCCTGTCCGTCGCGCTCGGCGATGAAACCATCGCGTTTGCCGAGTGGCCCAGCTTCCCGGCGACGTGAGCTTCACCGTGAAAGCAGGTGACGACGAGTTCAAGAGCGCCTCGCCGCGCTGGGTGAACCCACGCGGCGTCTGAGGCCCGAAGGTTCGGCCCGTCGAGCGCTTGACCTTCTGCCGAGCCGCTGTTCCCCGGGTAGTTGCGTCTCGCTGAAGAGTCGCGCGGGCTGCTCCGTTCCATCGGTTGACCTGTGTGGCACGCCGGCATACAAGCCGCGCGCCTTCCCGGTTCCCGGAAAGAGGCCCACCCGGTCTGCACCCCTCCGCGGACCTGGGCGGATTGATTCCGCGGAGCGGGAATGGACGAGAAGCGCATGTCAGTGTCGGTCGACGTCGAGAAGAAGGCGGAGCTGGTCGCGAAGTTCAGGACCCATGAGAAGGACACGGGTTCACCCGAGGTGCAGGTCGCGCTGCTGTCCGAGCGCATCGCCCACCTCACTGAGCACTTCAAGGGCCACAAGAAGGATCACCACAGCCGTCGCGGGCTGCTCAAGCTGGTCGGACAGCGCCGTCGCCTGCTCGACTACCTCAAGGACAAGAGCGCCGATCGCTACAAGAAGCTGATCGACGGACTCGGCATCCGCAAGTAAAGCCGGTGATGAACGAAGGGCGTCGGGTGGTCCGGCGCCCTTTGTCGTTACGGCAGTGAACGTCGCATCGGAACTCCTCGCGACTGTTTCTCGGCTTGGTTTTCTGTTCGAAGCAGCTGAAGCACCTTCGGCTGCCACGATCAGGGATCCAGACGAGATCGCCAGGAGCTCCGCAACCGGTGAGCCGGAGAAGCCGGCCGCCACACCCAAGGAGCAGTTCCAATGGCTGTCATCACCAAGAAGGTCAAACTCGGCGACTTCGAGCTCGTGCTCGAGACCGGCAAACTCGCGAAGCAGGCCGACGGTTCGGCCACCGTGCGGTACGGCGACACCGTGCTGCTGGCCACGTCGGTCAGCGCGAAGGACAAGAAGGACATCGACTTTCTCCCACTGACGGTCGAGTACAAAGAGAACTTCGCCGCGGCTGGCCGCATCCCCGGCGGGTACTTCCGTCGCGAAGGCCGCCTCACTGAAAAAGAGACGCTCACCAGCCGCATCGTCGACCGCTCGTGCCGCCCGCTGTTCCCGGAAGGCTACGCGTACGAGACCCAGCTGATCGTCAACGTCATCTCGGCTGACCGCGACAACGACCCCGACGTGCTCGCCCTCAACGGCGTCTCGGCGGCGCTCGCCTGTTCCGACATTCCCTTCGGTGGCCCGGTCGGCTGCGTGCGCGTCGGTCGCCTCGACGGCAAGTTCGTGCTCTTCCCGACCTACAAACAGCGTGAGACGAGCGACTTCGATCTCGTGGTCGCCTGCTCGAAGGACGCGATCGTGATGGTCGAGGGTGGCGCGAATGAAGTCTCGGAGCCCGAGATGGTTCAGGCCCTCGAGTTCGCGCACGACGCCTGCCGCAAGATCGTCGCCGTCATGGAAGAGATGCGCACGGCCGTCGGCGCCAAGACGCGCGAGTACGAGAAGGCCGCCAAGTTCGACCCCGAGCTCAAGGCCAAGGCGAAGACGCTGACGTGGGACGGCATCAAGGCCGGCTACCAGATCAGCGACAAGCTCGAGCGCTACTCGGCGCTCAAGGCCGTCTCGAAAGGCCTGCAGGAGAAGCTGAAGGCGGAGCTGGGCGACGAGGTGTTCGCCAAGAAGGTCGGCCAGATCAAGGCGATCTACGAAGAGCTCAAGTACGAGTACATGCGCGACATGACCGTCTCGGGTGGCCGCATCGGTGGCCGCGCGCACGACGAAGTCCGCGCCCTCCAGATCGACGTGGGCGTGCTGCCCCGGACGCACGGGTCGGCGGTCTTCCAGCGCGGTGAGACCCAGGCGCTCGCGACCGCGACGCTGGGCACGGCCGACAGCGAGCAGCGCATCGAGTACCTGCTCGGCGAGCAGGTGAAGCGCTTCATGCTCCACTACAACTTCCCCCCGTTCTCGGTGAACGAGACCAAGCCCCTGCGTGGCCCCGGTCGTCGTGAGATCGGTCACGGCGCCCTCGCCGAGCGCGCCCTCCGCGGTCTCGTGCCGTCGAAGGACGCATTCCCCTACACGGTGCGCATCGTCTCGGACATCCTCGAGTCGAACGGCTCGTCGTCGATGGCCTCGGTGTGCGGTGGCACGTTGGCGATGATGGACGCCGGGGTTCCCATCAAGGCGCCGGTGGCTGGCATCGCCATGGGCCTGGTGAAGGAAGACGAGAAGCTCGCGATCTTGAGCGACATCCTCGGCGACGAGGATCACCTCGGTGACATGGACTTCAAGGTCTGCGGCACCAAGAAGGGCATCACCGCCGTCCAGATGGACATCAAGATCACCGGCATCACCACCGCGATCATGCTCCGCGCGATGGAGCAGGCCCGCCGCGGCCGCGTGCACATCCTCGACGCGATGGAGAAGGCGATGCCTGCGGCGCGCGCCGAGATCAGCGCGCTCGCCCCCCGCATTCACACCATCATGATCCGCACCGAGTACATCAAGAACGTCATCGGTCCGGGCGGGAAGGTGATTCGCGACATCATCGCGAGGACCGGGTGCTCCATCAACATCGACGACTCGGGCAAGGTCGAGATCGCCTCGGCCGATGCTGAGGGCGTGAAGATGGCCATCTCGATGGTGCAGGCGCTCACCCGTGAGGCCGAAGTGGGCCAGGTGTACCTGGGGACCGTTCGCCGCGTCGTCGAGTTCGGCGCCTTCGTCGAGCTCTTCCCCGGTACTGACGGCCTCATCCACATCTCGGAGCTCGCCGACAAGCGCGTTCAGTCGGTGACCGACATCGTGAAGGAAGGCGATGAGGTGATGGTGAAGGTGATCAGCATCGACGGGGGCGGGAAGATTCGCCTCTCTCGCAAACAGGCGCTCGCCGACCGCGCAGTGGCAGGTGCGCCTCCGCAGGCCGCCGCGCCGGCTGCATCGAAGCCCACCACCCAGGCCTGAGCGGCCTGCCTGATGAGTGAAGTGACGCGGCCCGCTCCCTCCCTCCAGGTGGGCGGGCCGTCGTCGTTGCGGCCGCCGAGGCCCCGGCGAGTGGGCGTGAGGGGTCGCTCTTCGGTCCCTTCGAAGACCGTTGCACGACGTGCGCGACGTTCATGCGAACGTCTTGACGGGCGACCCGGAGCCAGTTGGCGATGTCAGGTGACGTTGGTCCCGGCGCGAGCCCCTGCGGCACGAGGGGCGACGGCGAAGGCCTTGAGGTTGCTCGCCGCTCGCCGCACGGCGGGCTGCGCGTCACCACGTGCGCGACGTGGAACAACCACCCACCGGCGGGATTGCCCCACTGCGTGATGGCCGCGAGACGGATGAGGCGCAAAGGAGGCGCGAGCCCGGCGCGCCGCCACGCGAAGCCCGTCGCTCGGCAGGCTGAGCGCGGCGCCGTCGCGGAGGTCGACCGGCAAGAGCGTCACGACGCAGGCCGTGCTGGGCCCGTGGGCGCCCCTCAAGGGCCTGTCGTCAGGGTTGACAGATCGTTTGCTGCCGAGCTGCGTTGAAGTGGGGGCACACGTGGCGACCGACACACGACTGGCGCGGGTGAGCGGGTTCTTCGGAGTCTTCCGGGGGGCCTTCATGCCGCTGGGCCTCTTCGCCCTCGTCGCCGTCGGTGTGCACGCGGCGGCGGATCTCGTCGACGATCGGGTGCTCGGGCTCGTCGACGCGCTCGATGCGTGGGCCGACGGCCTGCTGGCGGCCTCGGACCGGACGGCGGCCTGGGTCGATCGCATCGGCCCGTTGCAGCGCACCCAGATCGCGCGCTTCATCGCGCTGGGTTGGGAACTCGCGGTCGACCTGCTCGTCGTGCTCCCGCAGCTCGGCTATTCCGAAGCGGACGAGGCGCGCTTCGCCTTCGGGCGCGAGACGTGGCGCACGTTGGTCGAGCGGGTGGGGCGCACGCCGACTCCGACGCGGCTGGTGCGGCCCTTCGTGACGGCGGTGTTCGCGGCGGGCGGGACCTACGCGGTGGCTCGCCTCGTCGAGTCGACGCTCTTCGTCGCGCTGCAGGCCGACGTCGCGCCGCCTGACGTCGCCGAAGTGCTGGCGCGCGCCCTCGGAGGGGGGTCGATGGTGTTGGTGCTTGCCAGTCACGGCTGGCGCGCCGTGCTGCGTTCGCTGGAGCACGCCGACGCCGCGTGTGAGGCGCGCGTGAAGCAGGCGAAGTCGCCGTGGCCCGTCGGGCTGTGGGGGTCGGTGCTCTCTTTCCCGCTGGCGGTCGCGCTGCTGCTCGAAGCGCAGAACCTGCTGGCCCTGGTTCGGTGATCGCGCGTGTTCCGCTCGAACTCACGTGGCCTGTTCGACTTCCTGGCCGCCGCGCTCTGTCTGTGGGCTGCGGCCTGGCACACGCCCGTCGGAGCGCTGGTTCGTGGCGGCGTGGCGAAGCTCTCGGGGCGAAAGAGCGAAGGGCGCCCGCTGCTCGCCTACTTCAGCGGAGGCGTCTACGACGCACGCGACGTCGAGGTGCCTGCGACGCCGGTCATCCCCGAGGGGCTGTCACCCGAGTCGTTGGCCATCGTCCCTCCGGGCACGGCACTGGGCCGCGGGGCGTTCGCGGTGCTGCAGCGGCAACCGCCGGCGGTGAGGGCGGCGGCCGACACGTTCGGGCGTCGCTACCAGCTCGCGAGCCTGGCGACGCCCGATGATGTCGCGACCCTGGTGAGCCGCGCGAAAGCAGACTTCGTCACCGATGAAGGCGCAGTGCTCGCCCTCTTCGCGGGGCCGGAGCTCGCGCGGTACGCCGTCGCCCGCGCCCAGGCCGAAGGACGGGCTCCGACCCTCGAAGTGCTCTCGCGCCAGCTGCCTCCGGGCAGCACCGCCTTCTTCGAGGCCGCTTCTCAATCGCTCATGTTCGGGACTGCCTACACGCTGTCCTGGCCCGTTTCTCCAACCACGCGCGTGACGTCAGCCTTCGGCTATCGGACGCATCCGACGCTCAACACGCAACAGCTCCACACCGGCGTCGATCTGTCGGTGCCCGAGGGGACCCAGGTGAAGGTGGTCGCCGATGGAGTCGTCAAGCGCGCCAGCGAAGACGCCGTGAACGGGAAGGTCATCATCATCGATCACGGTCGGGGAGTGACGACCGCCTACTGCCACAACTCGCGATTGCTGGTGGGGATGGGCGAGACGGTGACGGCCGGGCAGGTCATCTCGGAGTCGGGCAACACCGGGCGAAGCACCGGGCCGCACCTGCACTACCAGGTCGAGCTCGGGCGCCGCCCGGTCGATCCCTTCGTCTTCCGAGGGCGCAAGGCCTCGAGCGAGCTGCCGGTGGTGCCAGCGCCGCCGGTGACCCCGAAGACGCCACCGCCTCCAGGCCCCAGCAAGGCGCTCAAGGCCGCCTTCGACGCAGTGAGCGAAGTGCCCGACGACGCCACCGAAGTTCCGCCCTGAGACTCGTGCTACAGGGTCCCGAATGAACGACGCCGTCACCGTCAACGTTCGTCGGGTGCGCGCCAACGCCGACCTCGAGCTGCCCCGCTACCAGTCAGCGCTCGCGGCCGGCATGGATCTCCGCGCCGATCTCGACGCCGACCTCGTGCTGAGTCCGCTCGAGCGGGCGCTCGTCGCGACAGGCCTTTCCCTCGAGCTTCCGCCGGGCTTCGAAGGGCAGGTACGGCCTCGGAGCGGCCTGGCCGCGACGCAGGGCCTGACCGTGCTGAACGCCCCGGGAACCATCGACGCGGACTATCGGGGTGAGGTGAAGGTGCTGTTGGTCAACCTCTCGTCCCAGTCGGTCGCCTTGAAGCGTGGCGATCGCATCGCCCAGCTGGTGGTGGCGCCCGTCACCCGCGCCACGCTGGTCGAGGTCGGCGCCCTGTCCGAGACCGCGAGGGGATCCGCAGGGTTTGGCTCGACGGGCCTGGGTGGAACCCAGACCGTTGCTGAAGCGTCACTTCTGAGGTAAAAAGCCAGTCTGATTCGTGTGTTACGGGGGCCATTCGCCGCCGGGGACGAGGAGCCTCACGAGTGCTTTGCTACCGCTGTGGCAGCCATGTCGCCGACAACGTCGACACGTGCCCCACGTGTGGACAGAAGCTGTCCGGTGGTGGGCTCCGCCAGGCGACGGGAACGTTCTCACGTCGACGTGCGACCGCGCAGACGCTCGAGGGCGCGCCGTACAAGGCGCAGGATCTCGTCGCCAACCGCTACCTGATCAAAGACGTCGTTGGTGGTGGCCCGCTCGGGTTCGTCTTCCGGGCCCATGACAAAGAGGTCGACGTCGAAGTCTCGCTGAAGGTCGTCAACGCGCGCCTCTGTCAGACGGCCGATGAGCGTCGGCTCTTCGCCAAGCAGCTGCGGCTCGCGCGCAAGCTCTCGCACCCGAACCTCGCCCGGGTGTACGAGGAAGGTGAAGACCAGGATCGGCCATTCTTCACCTCGCAGTTCCTCGACGGCCTGACGCTGCGGAAGATCATCGACCTGCGTTTGCAGAAGGGTCAGTTCTTCGCGCTGCACGAGATCGAGCCCATCTTGAGCCAGGTGTGCTCTGCGCTCGATGGCGCGCACAAGGTTGGCCCGCACACCGACATCAAGCCAGACAACGTGTTGGTGCTGCCTGACCTGCTGAAGGTCACCGACTTCGGGCTGGGCCTGGCGCTCCCGCGGCTGCCGTTCGTGCAGGCGATGAAGTCGCGCAAGGCCGATCGCTATCTGTCACCCGAGCTGATCGAGGGCGGCGAGGTCGACGGGCGCTGCGATGTGTACTCGGTCGGGGTGATCCTCGGAGAGATGCTCTCGGGCCTCACGCCGGACGGCTCGATCCCCGAGCTTCATCGGCGCAACCCCAACGTCCCCCAGGCGCTCGAGGGGGCGTACCGCAAGGCCCTCAACTCCAACCCGAATGCCCGCTTCAAGACGGCTGGAGAGATGTTCTCTGAGCTCGCGGCGATCTCGAAGGCCTCGTCGCCGCCCCCGCCGCTGCCGGGCAAGACCGAGTCTGCGATCGGGTCGCCTCCGCCGCTTCGTCCCAGGACGATGTCGGGCATGCTTCAGCTCTCGCCCCGCCGAGACAAGCCGAGCCCGCCGGTTGCGTCGATGCCGCCGCCCCCGCCGCCTCCGGGAACGAGCGACGAAAACCCGATGCCGGACGCGACGCAGCCAGTCGATCCGAGCCGTCTCGAGGCCGCGCTGAAGAGCGCTGGTCCGACGCCGGAGCCCGCCGAGAACCGCGAAGAGACCGCCGTCATCGACTCCGGGCAGCTCATCGCGTCGCTCGACGATGCCGACGACCACTTCGACACCCGCGCGCAGGTCGAGACCGTTGCTCCACCCCCGCCAGGCGAACTCGAGCAGGCGCCCGAAGGCACGATGTGGCTGCTTGTCATCCTCCTCGTGGTGCTCGGGGTTGGCGTCGGCGCAGGCGGCGGCTTCTACTTGATCCAGCGCCAGAAGGCGGCGGCGGAAGACACCCGGAGGCGGGCTGAAGAAGAGCAGCGCCAGAAGGACGAAGCCGCCCGGATTGAGGCCGAGCGTCAGGCTGCCCTCGCGGCAGCGGGTGGGACGGTCACTCCGTCAGTCGACACTCCTCCGACGGTGACGCCGACGCCGGGAACACCCACGCCGGTCGACCCTGCGACTCAGGAGAAGGCGCTTGCGGAGAAGGCCGCGCAGGAGAAGGCCCTCGCTGCGAAGGCAGAGCAGGACCGCCTGGCAGCAGAGAAGGCCGCCGCGGGCGCGAAGTCGGCAGAGGAGAAGGCCGCGGCCGCAGCAGAGCAGGCGGCGCGCGAGGCGGCAGCTCGTGAAGCCGACAAGGCCGAGAAGCTCGCAGCGCAGAAGGCGGCCGCAGAGGCTGCCGCCGAGAAAGCCGCCAAGGCTGCTGCCGCGGTCGCTCTGCCGAAGGCCGGCGCCGACAGCTGTCCTGACGGCATGCGACCCATCTCTGCCGGGGTCTTCCGCATGGGCACGCCACGCGACGATCCCATGATGGGCTTCGACGAGCGCGTGCTCTCGGCCGTCGAGGTCGGAGGGTTCTGCGTCGACGCATTCGAGTACCCGAACAAGAAGGGCGTTGGTCCAACGGTGGGCGTGGCTTTCGCCGACGCGAAGCGCCTGTGCGAGTCGCAGAGCAAGCGGCTGTGCACCGAGTCCGAGTGGGAGAAAGCCTGCAAGGGCCCAGGCGGCGTGCGCTGGCCGTTCGGCAACAGCTTCGACGCCAACGCGTGCAACACCGAAGACGACTCGGGTGAAGCGCGCTCTCTCTCTCCCGCGGGCCGCTTTGGCAAGTGCCGCTCTGGCTACGGCGCGGCCGACATGGCCGGGAACGCGGCCGAGTGGACGAACGATCGCATCATCAAGGGCGGCTCGTTCGCGAGCGGCGACTACGCGGTGCGGTGCTCTGCCCGGAAGAACGGCGCGTCGTTCAACAAGTCGTCCGAGGTGGGCTTCCGCTGCTGCGCGGACCTGAAATGAGAGCCGCGTTCGTCGTCGGGCTCCTCGTCGCGCTTTCGCCGCAGGCCAGGCCGCGCGTCGTCGTCGTGAAGTCGGCTGATCTCCCTCCGTACTCGCAGGTCACCGCCGGCTTCACGGCCGAGGTGAAGGCCGACGTCACCGACGTCCTCCTCGAGGAAGGCGCCGAGGCCGCGCAGAAGACGATGAAGAAGATCGCGCAAGAGCCGCCCGCGCTGGTGCTCGCCATCGGGCCCTCGGCCGCGGTCAACGCGCGCAAGCAGTTCTCGGGCGTGCCGGTGCTCTTCGTGATGGTGCCGTACTTCCAGAAGTACGACCTCGAGAGCGGCAACACGACCGGCATCGCGCTCACCAGCGATCTCGCGCTCGAGCTGACGGCCCTTCGCGCGCTGCTCCCGAAGGCCAAACGGATCGGCGTCGTGATCGACCCGCGGTACTCGAAGGGCTTCGTCGACGAAGCCAGCCAGCTCGCCCAGTCGCGAGGCCTGTCGCTGGTGTCGATCGAGATCGACAACCCGACGAAGCTCGACAACGCGCTGTCGGGAGCGAAGGGCCGTATCGACGGCCTGGTCGTCGTGTCGGACAAGACGGTGGGGAACGCGGCGGTCGTCGAGCGGCTGCTCGCGTTCGCGAAGGAACAGGCGCTGCCCGTCGTGGGACTCGCGCCTGCGCAGGTGAAGCAGGGCGCGCTCTTCGCGCTGGCACCAGCGCCACTGTCCGTGGGGCTCCAGGCTGGCCGGGTGGCGAACCGCATCGTCGTCGAGAAGGTCGACCCGGGGGCCCTGGCGGTGGCGACTCCCGAGGGCGTGGAGCTGCACGTCAACCTGCAGGTGGCGAAGCGGCTGGGGTTGCCGGAGTCCTTCACGAACGAGCTGCTGCTGTTCGCGGCGCGGCAAGGGCTCGCCGTCAAGGCGGTGGAGTAGCGGCGGGGCGGAGGTGTAAGGCACGGGCATGATCCCGCGCTACGCCCGAGTCGAGATGACTTCCCTGTGGACGCCTGAGCAGCGCCTGCGCCGGTGGCGCGACGTGGAGCTCGCCGCCTTGGAGGGCCTGGTGCTGGCGGGGCTGGCGCCCGAGGTGGCGTTGACGACGTGCCGCGCGAAGGCGGGCGACTTCACGGCGGCCGACGTCGAGCGCATCGACGCCATCGAGAAGACGACCAAGCACGACGTGATCGCCTTCCTCACCTTCATGGAGGAGCGCATCGGGCCCGAAGCGCGGTGGCTTCACTGGGGCATGACGTCGAGTGACGTGCTCGACACGTCCCTGGCGATGCTGTTGCGGGACGCGATGGAGCGGATCCTGGTCGGGGTCGACAAGGCCCGTGCGGCCATTCGCCGGCGGGCCTTCGAGCACAAGCGCACCCCGATGGTTGGGCGCAGCCACGGGATTCACGCCGAGCCCATCAGCTTCGGGCACAAGCTGGCCATCTGGTACGACGAGCTGGGGCGCGCCAGGCAGCGGCTCGAGGCCGCGAAGTCGACGATCTCGGTCGGCAAGGTGAGCGGCGCCGTCGGCACGTTCGCGCACCTGCCGATGTCGGTGGAGGAGCACGCGATGAAGCAGCTCGGGCTGCAGCCGGCGCCCGCGTCGAGCCAGATCGTCCAGCGGGATCGTCACGCGGAGTACTTCTCGGCGCTGGCCCTGCTCGGGACGAGCCTCGAGAAGTTCGCCGTCGAGATCCGCCACCTGCAACGCACCGAGGTGCGCGAGGTCGAAGAGGCGTTCACGGCCGGTCAGAAGGGCAGCTCGGCGATGCCGCACAAGCGCAACCCGATCCTCTCCGAGAACCTCAGCGGCCTCGCCCGGCTCTTGCGCGGCTACGCGATGACATCGTGGGAGAACGTGGCGCTGTGGCACGAGCGGGACATCTCGCACTCGTCGGTCGAGCGGGTGATCGGCCCCGACGCGACGGTGATCGCCGACTTCATGCTGAGCCGGTTCGCCGGGCTGATGGAGAACCTCACGGTGTACCCGGCGCAGATGCAGAAGAACCTCGACCAGCTCGGCGGCGTCGTGCACTCGCAGCGGCTGTTGCTCGAGCTCGCGCGGCGTGGCGTCGACCGTCAGGCGGCGTACGTGATCGTTCAGCGCAACGCGATGCGGTTCTTCGAGACGGGCGTGGCGTTCAAGGCGTCGTTGCTCGGGGACAAGGACCTGC
Source organism: Myxococcaceae bacterium (assembly GCA_040400045.1). GTDB lineage: Bacteria > Myxococcota > Myxococcia > Myxococcales > Myxococcaceae > Xiheimicrobium. Next base: position 96,455 of record JBBAQZ010000021.1, on the reverse strand, counting down.
TGGAGATGATGGGGCCAGCCGACATCGAGGCCTGCTTCACGCCCGAGCACCACCTGCGTCATATCGACGGCGTCTTCCAGCGCGTGTTCGGCTCCACCACCGCCTGATCGCTCGTGCGAGTCACCTCTGACCCCGAGGGCGCGGCCCACCCTCGATGGGTTGAACGATCTCGCGAGGTGTCGATGGGCTCACCCATTGCACCAGTCGCACGGCATGAGCCTGAACGCCGCCGTGCTGTACTTCAACGGAGAGCATGAAGAAGCGGAGCGAGCCGAATGGCTCCGCCCCAAGGTGCCGGAGTCTGGCTGGTCTCCGATGCGGTGGAGCCGAGAGGCCGCCGCAAATGAGGACCTGCTGCTCGAGCCGTCAGCCCCGATCATCCACAGCGGCGACTCGGGCCTCGCGTGGGACCCAGGCAGGGAGCGTTAGAGCAGCTTCGCCCGCTCGAGGTTCTTCCGAATGCGCTCGGCGACGCTGCCGACCTCTGGAGAGAACGTCGAGCCGGTGAGCGTCTCCCACGCGCTGACGTACTTCTGGGTGAGGTTGACGCGAACGTCGTCGGGAATGGCAGGCGGCGTCCCCTGACCCGAGAAGCCGCGCTCGGCGATCAACCACTGCCGCAGGTTCTCTTTGTCGAGCATCACCTGCGCCTCGCCCGCGTTGAGCCGTGCTTCGTAGCCCTGTGCGCGCCAGAACCGCGAAGAGTCCGGCGTGTGCATCTCGTCGATCACGACAAGCTCGTCGGCGATGCGACCAAACTCGTACTTGGTGTCGACGAACAGCAGCCCCTGCGTCGCGGCCTGGCTCGTTCCGACGGCGAACAGCCCCAGCGCCGCTTCCTTCGCCCGCTGCCAGTCTCTCGCGCTCACGAGGCCTCGCTCGATCACCTGCGCTTCCGAGAGGGGCTCGTCGTGCTGGCCGATCGGCGCCTTGGTCGACGGCGTGAGAATGGGCGCGGGGAACTTCGAGTCGCGCTTGAGGCCCGCCGGCAGGTGTAACCCGTAGGGATCTCTTCCGGCTTCGTAGTCACGCCACAGACTGCCCGTGAGGTACGCGCGCACCACGAACTCGATCGCGAACGGCTCGGCGCGCCGCGCGACCGTCACGCACGGGTCGGGAAGATCGATGACGTGGTTCTTCACCACGTGCGCGGTCTTCTCGAACCAGAAAGAGGCCAGCGTGTTCAACAGATCGCCCTTGAAGGGGAGGGTGGTGAGCACGTGATCGAACGCCGAGAGCCGATCGGTGGTGATCAACACCAGACGATCACCATGTCGATACGTGTCGCGCACCTTGCCCTGGTACTTCTCACCGAGTGAAGGGAAGTCGGTGCGCGAGAGGGTGTTCGAGAGCTGCTGGGCGAGGACTTGATCAGAGACCGGCATGACCCGGCTTCTACCGCGACCGGGCGCTGGAAACCCGGCTCAGTTCGAAGGCGAGGCTGGCGCGGCGGCCATGTAGACGAACGCGGGGTTGATCCGGAGCACGCCGTCGATCCAGGCGGCAGCGTACGGCGCGCCAGCGGCACGAATTACGAGCACGGGCCCCGTCGAGTTGACGTTCCAGCGGTGCAGCAGGGAGCGGGCGACGAGCTCGGTCGCCTCTCGCTCGGACAGGCCCTGGAAGGCCTCGCGACGATCGTCGGTGAAGCGGTCGCCGCGGGTATCGAAGGTCAGCTGGAGCACGCCAGCGTCAGGGGCCTGGAGGAGGTCGCTGCGGAGGTCGAGCGCCTGGGCGCCCTTGAGCTCGCCGTCCTGCATGAAGGGGAAGAGCACGGTGCCGACCTGGCCCTGTTGGGTGAAGGAGTTGCGAACGAGCTCGCGGAAGAGCTCTTGACGCGTCGCGGGCGACTCGAACTCGAGCAACTCTGCGGTTCCTGACAGGGCTTGAGTCGAGGTGACGGCGCGCGCAGGGAGAGAGCCCACACCGCACGCAGAGAGGACGACGACCGCAGAGCTGATCAGAACCAGGCGTTTCAAGGCCTCCTCACCCTACCTCTGGAAGGAGGGAGCGGCCAGTCAAAGCCAGTCCAGACCCTCTCCGTCCGGGCGTGGACTCCCATCAGTTACGCTCACGGACCGACCTCGAGGCGAGCGCGCGCGTGATGGGTCACTTCGCGTCGCGCTGGCGGTTCGCGATCAGTTTCTCCAGCGCGTCGCGTTCGGCGGGCGAGTGGCGGTCGAGCGGCCGCTCGTTGAGGTCCTTCACCGCCGAGCCCACCTTCTTCGTGACGTCCGCGACGAGCCCGGTCGCCTGCTCACGCGCGTCACCGAGCCGCTTTTCGCCATCGCGCTTCCACGCCTTCTGCACGTGTTGCCACGGTGTCTGACCAGAGACCTCGACGGTCGACAGCGCGATGCCGACACCCACACAGGACAGCGTCCACACCAGGGTTACGAGGAGTCGCATGTGAGAAGCCTACATGAGCGCACATGGCCGTCGAGTTTCCGCCAGCGTCTTTCGGCCGGTGCCCGAACTGCAGGTTGTTGCGTAGGACGAGCGCATGTCGGTCAACGCGTCACTGGCACGGGCGAAGGAGGCAGCGGCGAAGCTGCCGCACGTGCCCGGCGACGTGTCTGAGCTGCTGCGGGCCGATGCCGTGACGTTCTGTTCGAAGGCGCCGGATCCACCTGTGTACCGGCGTCGTGACGATCCCTCGCGGGTCGCGGCGCAGGAGCTGATCGGAGAAGGCGAAGCGATCCTGGCGCGGGCGTACCACTCGAACGACGCGCCGTGGATCGCGGCGCTCGAGGCGTGGCTCACGACGCTTCACCACATCGCCGACGGGAAGGTGGAGCTGGCCGAGGTCACCTGGGTCGAAGCGCAACGGCTCGAGCAGCGCGCGACGGGACGGCGGCGGCTCTATGCGGTCAGCGACGAGGCCAGCACGAAGGTCTTCGATGCGCAGACGCGTCAGAGCCGTTTCGACCCGAGGCCCGAGCGCACGATGCAGGTGAAGGTGCCGTGTCCCTCGTGCCGGAAGGTGAGCGAGGTGTCGTTCTCGCCGCGCGTGGCCCATCACCAGCTCGTCTGCACCCACTGCGCGGCGCACTGGGCCGCGTACTTCGGTGAAGTCCGCTCGGTCGAGGTGTCCAGGCGGGGCAACAAGCGCACCTATTCCTTCCGGTTGACGGACCTGGGCGGGGCGCAGACCCGGGTCGAGGTCGAAGACGCGAGCAGCGGCGAGCTCCAGGTCGCCCGCAACGATCTGCTCGCGTTTCTCTACCTGCCGCGCTCGGCCCTTCGGGGCGTGTTGAACCTCAGCTCGAGCCGCGTGCTGTGGGTGACGGGCGGCGGGCCCTGCTTCGTGGCGACGGTGGCGTTCGGAGACGGAGCCGCGGAGCTCGACGTGCTGCGTGGCTTTCGAGACCGCGTGTTGCTCCCGTCGCCCGCCGGGCGGCGCTTCGTCGAGGCGTACTACCTGCACGGACCACGGCTGGCGCAGGTGGTGTATCGCCGCCCGTGGCTTCGCGCGCAGACCCGCCGGGCGTTACGTCTGATCGTGCGAGTGCTGGCGAGGAGCTCGAATGGGTGACGAACAGGGCGACGCGCCGCCCGCTCGAAAGGGCGTTCAGCTCAGCAACACCATCATCATCGGCGGGCTCTTCATGATCGCCGCCGCGCTCGCGGTGCAGGAGTTCGTCAGTGGCGAGGGCCTCAAGGCGGGACATGCCGCACCTGCGCTGCGGATGACGCACCTCGACGGCTCCACGGCTCCGCTCGAGTCGCTCAAGGGCAAGGTGGTGCTGCTCAACTTCTGGGCGACCTGGTGCCCGCCGTGCAACGACGAGATGCCCGAGCTGGTCGCGATCGCGAAGGAGTACGAGGCGAAGGGCGTCGTCTTCGTCGCGGCGAATCAGGAAGAGCCCGACGAGGCGGTCCGCAGCGTGGGGCCGTGGCTCGAGCGTCACCCGGACGTGAAGCCGTACGTCGTGCTGACCGACCCGTCTGTGAGCGCCGACTTCCTGGTGCAGGCGCTGCCGACCACCTTCATCATCGACGCGAAGGGAGGGGTGGTGCAGGTCGCTCGAGGACAGGTCGCAGGGTGGCAGGTGAAGAAGTGGCTGGACGACGCGCTCGCAGCGCAGTGACGCCTAGCGCTTCGGCGCGGGCGGTGTCGGCTTCGGGGCCGGCTTCGAGCCACCCTTGTCGACCTCGATCTCATCGACGAGCCGGAACTCGGTGCGCCGGTTCTTCGCGCGGTTGATTGGCGTGTCGTTCGGCACGATGGGCTTGTCGAAGCCGAAGCCGTCGGAGCGGAGGCGCTCCTTCGCGATGCCCCTGGTGATCAGGTATTCCTCGACGGCCTTCGCGCGGCGCCGTGAGAGATCGACGTTGAAGGCGCGCGGACCGACGTTGTCGGTGTGGCCTTCGATGAGCACCGGCCCGACCTTCGGGTTGACGGCGAGCACCTTCGCCACTTCGTCGAGGATGGGGAAGGAGCTCTTGTCGATCTTGTTCGAGCCGAACTCGAAGAGGATCTGATTCCTGATGCGCAGCCGCTCGGACTCGAGCACCACGGGCTCTTCGTCTTCCGGGGGCGGGCAGCCGTCGAGCTCGGGCGGGCCCATCGTGTCGGGGCACTTGTCGGCGATGTCGGGGATCTGATCGCCGTCCTTGTCGGGGCAGCCATCGAGCGGGCCGGGGCCGGCGACCTCGGGGCAGCCGTCAGCGGTGTCGGGAATGCCGTCGCCGTCGGTGTCGATGATCTGCTCTTCTTCAGGGCAGCCATCGGTGTCTTCGTGCCCGTCTTTGTCTTCGGGGACGGTGGGGCAGCCGTCAGCGGTGTCGGGAATGCCGTCGCCGTCCTGGTCTGGAACGGGGATGTGCTCGAACCGCACGCCGAAGACGACGCGGAAGCCCTCGCGGCCATACCCGCTCTGTCCGAGCCCACGGCCGAGCGCGAACAGCACGCTCCAGTCCTTCGCCACGGTCGAGCGCGCGCCCAGCATCAGCTCGAGAGGCGTCTTGAGCGACTCGGCGTCGCGGACGGTGAACGGCGCCTCGGCAGGCGTCGCCAGGTTCACCTCAGCGAGCAGGGCGTTGCCGGTGAACTTCTCGAGGTCGGGCAGCTCGACGATCGCGCCGCCGCCCATCAGGAACTCCTGGCCGACGTACAGGTTGAGGTACTGACCAGGCGCCGTGCGGAAGCGCCAGCCGGCGTTCGCGAGCACACGCAGCGGGCCGAAGCGCCGCTCCGCCGCCAGGCGTGGCGACACCACGAAGCCGCGATCGGCCATGAAGCTGAAGCCGTCACCGATGGGGATCCGGGCCTCGAGCACGGCGGCGAGGCTCACGATCGGGAACTCGCTCTGTCGCAGAATCTGGAAGCGCCCGATGGCGCGCGGCGCTCCGAGGCCGACCACCCGCGGCGAATCCTGCGGGAAGCCCTGCTCGCGAAGCAGCGCGAAGGCGCTGAGGTTGAGGACGGTGATGGGAAGCTCGCCGCCGACCTCGAGCCGATCGAGGAGCTGGTAGCTGCCGCCGATGCGCAGGTCGGTACGGAAGGGGATCAGATCGCCCAGGCGCTGATCACCGAGCTTGAGCCCCATGACGCCGAAATTCAGATCGAGGATCGCCTGGAGCTGCCACGACCCCTTCGGCCGAACCTCTGCGCCGTCGAGCTGAAGGCCCGAGTTCGCCGTCGTCGTCAGCTTCAGCGGCACCGCGTCGAAGCCGCGCGCGAAAGGCTCATCGGCCCACGCTGGCAGCGCGGTGAGGAGCGTCACGGTCAGCACGGCTGCAATTCGTGACATCAGCTCGCTTATAGCCGTGCGCTGGGGTTCTCCCAAACTCACCGGTGTCCACGGCGCTACAGGGTGATCATTTCATCACCTCGGCGGCGTCGATCACTCGCACGCGGTCGCTGACCATCGGCAGCGGGTGACGCTCGATGGCCTTGTCCTGCTCCAGCACCTCGGGCGGTTTTGGCGTGGCGTAGGTGATGGGGCTGGGCGCGGCCGAGAGCAACCCCGTACGGAGCGCGGCAGTGTCTTTGGTGACGAAGACGAAGTTGAGCGCCTTCGGGTCGAGGTGCTTCTGAAGCGTGCGCTGGACCATCTCGGCGGTGGCGGTCGCGATGGTCGCTCGAACCCGATCGAGGAACCCCGGCGTGCCGTAGAGCAGCTCGTCGATGGCCCAGCCGAGGCGGCGCTGATCCGTCAGCGTCCAGATGCGGGTGGCGCCAGTGAGGAAGCCCTTCGCGGTCTCGAAGCGTTCGGCCGGCAGCGGCGCGTGCAGGGTCTGGTCGAGGAAGAAGAGGACGCCACGCGTGGCGAAGACAGCATGCTGCGACTCGACGGGCCGTAGCCACAGGGTGAGGTCCTGCGTGGTGCGCGCGATGTTGGGGCGGGGAATCGAGGTCCACCCGTCTTGCCGGTAGTGCTCGGCGTAGGCGTAGGTGCCGTAGTTGAGGCCGCGGCGATCGCGCAGCTCGCGGAACAGCACGCCGTGCTCCTGCCGGTGTTCACCGAGGTACGAGAGGCCGAGCAACAGCAACGCGAAGTCGGGATCGTCCCGACGAATCGGCCACGCGGAGCCGAACGAACCCGCGGTCGATTGAGTGTCCCGCCGGACGATGAGTGTCTGGTTGGTCACCCCGGCGGGCGACGGAATGGGCGTGGGTGCGGCGCCGGTGGCGGGCAACGTCTCCAACGCAGCGACGACCTGCGCTCCAAGCGCGTCATTCGCTGCACCCGCGACGCCGACCACGAGGCGGGCCTTCGTGAAGCAGCGCTTCCACTGCGCGGCGACGTCTTCGAGGGTGATGGCGGCGAGACCCGATTCCGTACCGACCGTGGCGTGGCGGTAGGGGTGCCCCTCGAACAGCAGCGCGTCGAGCATCACCTTGCCGAGCTCTTCGTCGTTCTCACTGCGCAGGCGGTTGCGAATGACGTTGAGCTGTTCGGTCTTGAGGCGATCGAACTCCTTCGGGTCGAGTCGTGGGGCCAGGAGCGTCTCGGTGAAGATCGAGAGGAAACGCTCGAAGCGCTCCTGGTGCACGCGGCCGGCGATGACGGTGAACTCCTTGTCGGTGTCGGACTCGAGCTCGGCCGCCATCGGGAAGAGCGCTTCGTTCAGCTCGGCGGACGAGAGCGACTTCGTGCCCCCCTCCGTGAGGAGCTTCGTGGTCAGCGCCGTCAGCCCTTCTTTGCCGCGCGGGTCGTCGACCGAGCCCACGTGAAAGACGAGGCGGACGCTGACGATTGGCGTGCCCGGCGTCGGCAACACCACGAGCTTCATCGGAGCAAGCGTCGGGAGCGGACGAACGGGAGCAACCGTCGCTGGCGCCTCGACCGTCTCTTTCGGGGGCGAGGTGGGCTCGGAGCGGACGACAGGCGCGGTCGCGCACGAGAACAGCAAGCCGGACATGAGGAGGGTGCGCATCACGGGGTCTCCTTCTTCGCGTCGACGGTGAACTCGAGGGTGACGCGGTTGGCGTCGGTGAAGTGCTTCTTCGCGAAGGCGACGAGGTCCTTCGATGTCACGGTCATCAGTTGTTGTTGCTGTTGCTCCAGTGCATCGGAGCCTCCGATGACGCCGGTCGCCCAGCCGAGGGCTTCAGCGACCTCGGATGGTGACTCGAACTGCATCAAGAGCCCGAAGCGCAGATGATCGCGAATGTCGGCGAGCCGCTTCTCATCCACCGTGCCCTTCGACAGCTCTGCGATCGCGGCGCTCATCGCCTGATTCACTTCGGCGCGAGCGGCTTCGTTCTTGAGCCGGGCTTCGAGGCCGAACAACGATGGGTCGCGGTGATCCTGGAACGACGGGCCGAGGCGCTCGACGAGCTGCCTCTCGAGCACCAGCGACCTGAAGAGCGGTGACGTCGGGCCCGCGAGGTACTGCGAGAGGACGGTCATGATCGCGCCGTCCTTGGTGGCCTGCGAGCTGGCGGGTGTGCGGAAGTGCACCGCCGTGCGAGGGAGTGTCGGGGAGGTCCACGTCACCTTCGCGAGCGCCGGCCCCTTGAACGGAGGCTCGACGGGGATCGTCACCTTCGCGGCTTTGCCCTGCCACGGCCCATACTGCGCCTCGATGGTCTTCATCAGCTTCGCGTCGTCGAAGTCTCCGACGACGATCACGATGCAGTTGTCAGGCGTGTACCAGCGCTTGAAGAACTGCTTCGAGTACTCGTAGCGCGTGGGCATCTCGCGAATGTCTTCGACGAAGCCGAGCGTGGTGTGCCGGTAGGGGTGCTTCGTGAACGCGGCGCCGAGCACGGCTTCTTCGATGCGCAGCGACGGGTTCGCGGCGTTCTTGTTGTACTCCCCGAGCACGGCGGCGGCTTCGGTCTTGAAAGGCTCTTCGGCATACTCGAGGTTGCGGAAGCGATCGGCCTCGACGTCGATCAACGTGTCGAGATCAGAGGTCGGTCCGTTGACGGTGTAGACGGTGACGTCGTCGCTGGTGAACGCGTTCTCGGTGAAGCCCAGCTTTCCGATGAGCGCTGAGCGCGCACCCTCAGGGAAGCGCTTCGTGCCGCGAAACATCATGTGCTCGAAGAAGTGGGCGAAGCCGGTGTGCCCGACTTCGACCTCGTTGCGCGAGCCGACGCGCACAACGGTGTAGTACGCGACGATTCCGGGTGAACTGAACGGTACGCGCATCACCGTGAGCCCGTTCTTCAGCGTCGTCGTCGAGATGGGCCAGGGGAACGCGCGCGGTGGTGCAGCCAGCGCGGGCATCGTCAGGAGCAGCGACAACAGCATCGTTCGCATGCGCGACGCGTAGTGGCAGCGACGAACTGCTTCAAGCGAGACGACCTGAAACCGTTCGCCTAGGTTCGGCCGCCATGACCCCGAACCCCTCGAACCCGATGCCGGCGCCGGTGCCCCAGAAGAAGGGCGGCATGACTGCGGTCATCGTCATCGTCGTCCTCGTGGCGCTCGCGTGCCCGTGCATCGGCATTCTCGCGGCCATCGCGATTCCGAACTTCATCAAGTTCCAGGCGAAGTCGAAGCAGGCCGAAGTGAGAACGAGCCTCAAGTCGGCCTACATCGTGCAGAAGTCGTACTTCGGCATGGCGAACAAGTACTCGGACGACGTCGGCGAGGTGGGCTTCTCACCTGGCCCCGGCAACCGCTACCTCTATGCATTCTCGGCGGACGGGGAACTCCAGAAGGCTGGCGAGGAAGGCAAAGGCAAGACGGGCGTCGCCGCCGACGCGGTCCGCCACCCGGGCACGAACAACGACGCGCTCGAGAGGGGCGTGCCGCAGGAACTGTGGGATACCTCGGGACTCCAGGGCACGTGCCCGGATGACTGCTCGATCACCATCGTGGGGGCGGGCAACATCGACAACGACGACACGGTGGACGTGTGGACGATTTCGACGAAGGACCGCGTGATCGATGGCAGGCCGGTGTCGGCGGGCGTGCCGCACAATCACATCGACGACACGCGGGAGTGAGTTCGCTGCGTGGCTGAGCTCCCGCCTCCGAAGCCTGGCTTTCTGCCAACGGGGGCGGGTGCGATTGCTGTCGTGATCGGCGCGGTGGTGGCTTGTTTGCTCGTCTCTGCGCTGGTCGTTTCGAGCATGCGGGGTTTTTCGCACTTTCCGGCAAGCGCGAGGTCGCACGAGGCCAAAACCAACCTCAAGTGGGCCTTCGCGTCTGAGCGTTCATTCTTCGCCGAGAAAGACACCTTCTCAGTGGTCATCAGCGAGATCGGCTTCTTGCCAGAACGCGGCACTCGCTACCTCTACGCGTTCTCCTCCGAGGGAGAGCTCCTCGAGCCGGGCCAACCGCCGAGGGGCCACGTCGGACTGAAGCCCGACTCCTCGCGCCATCCGCACGTCGATGTGGCCGCGCTCGAGCGGGCGATTCCAGACGCGCTCTGGGACGACGTCGGCATCACTGGCACCTGCCCGGAGTGCTCCGTCACCATCGTCGCCGCGGGCAACATCGACGACGATGACACCATCGACGTCTGGTCCATCTCGACGAGAGACCGGACCATCGATGGGACGCCCGTGACTGCTGGAACGCCGTGGCGTCACGTCGACGACACGGCGAAGTGACTCAGCTGCGCGGGCGAATCGCGACGACGTCGATCTCGGGCAGGCTCTGCGTTCCGGCCCGGCCACACTTCACGGTGCCGCTCGCGCCGGTCAGCTCGTAGTCGATGGTGGCCTCGTTCGCGCCCACGCGCGTCGCGAACGACTCGACGATTCCAGCAGAGGCCGCGCTCGGCGCGTACCGAACGCCGTTCAGCTCGATGGGGTACGAGCAGCCATCGAACGGCAGCTCCTGGGTGCTTCCCCAACCGCACTCGACCGTGGCCATCGTTCCCGGCAGCCGGAAGGTGAGGCGCACGTTCGTGTCGCCGTACTTCTTGCAGCCACCCGGTTGCGCAGGGTTGCGCGACACCACCCCTCAGTTTTTCGCGGCGATATCGGCGCTCAGCCCAGCCACCCACGCTTTGTGCTCATCGCCGTAATAGAGGTACGCGCGGCTCGCGGGGCCCGTGTATTTGCCTGGCACGGCGGCCAGCAGCGAGACCGGCACGCGCACCTGCTGCTTTGGCGTCATGCCGCGCCAGTAGAGCACCACGTCTCGGCCCATCACCTCGTAGGCGTCGATGGTCTGCGCCTTCACCAGTTCCTTGAGTTGATCGATGCGCGGCTCGAGGCCGCCGGGAATTCCGACGATCGCCACGACCGTCGACAGCGGAGCGTCGGACAGGTTCGTCACCCGCGCCGTCGCTTCGATCACGTCGCCTTCCTTCAGCGCGCCGGAGCCGAGCTTCACGTCGAGCGACACGCGCGTCTCTTTCGACGACTCGGGCTTCACGCGGTTGGAGCGCACGGCGAGCGAGAACGGAATCGCCGAGCCGCCTTCCTGAACGAGCTCGAGCGTGTGCTCTCCGGGGCTCATCAACTCGCCGACGTCGGCGAAGGTCACCGCGTCGTTGGTGGAGCCGTCGTACTTCTGCGGCGCTCCGACGGCCTTGCCGTCGACGAAGAGCTTCACCGCGCCAGGCTTGCGCTCGCCGGCCTTCTTCTTGTCGAACTCCACGATGGCGCGCAGCGCGAGCACGGTGGACTGCGTGGAGCCGTAGCGGCCGTCCTTGCAGCTGTCGGCGAGCGCCTTCATCGCCTTCTCGACGTTGAGTGCGAACGCTGGCGAGCGCATCCACGCCAGCACCGCGAGTGACGTCGTCTCGATCTCGAGCGAGTCGCCGGTGCTGCCGACGATGCTCTGGGTGCCGCCGCCGACGAGCCCGCTGTCCTTCTGCAGCGACGCCAGCTTCGTCATCGCTTCCTTCGCGCCAGCGGTGTCGCCAGCCAGCGAGAGCACGTTGGCGGCGAGCGCGACGACGTACGAGTTCTTCGCGACCTTCGCGGCCTCCTTCACGCGCGCGACCTCGGCCGACAGGTTCTTCTCGCCACCCTCGAGGAGCGCCCAGGTGATGTACGCATCGGACGAGTCCTTGTCCTCGACCCAGGTGTGCAGGGCGCGGCGCTTGCGCTCGAAGCCGCCCTTGCCGTCGCGCTGCTTGAGCAACCACTCACGTGAGCGCGTCAGCATGGCGTCGTCGACCTGGCGCACCTTCTTCATGTCGGTGAACTGGAGGATTCCGTACGCGGTAAGCGCCTCGTGGCCGGGGTCCTGACCGAACCACTCGTAGCCTTTCTCCTTGCACTCGAAGCCCGTGAGCCGCTTGTAGCCACGGTCGAGCTTGTCCTGCGCATCACGCACGAGCGCCGCGTCGACGCCGGTGTGCGACTGGAAGTACTGCATCGCCATCGTCATCGGATACGTGGTCGAGCTGGTCTGCTCGAAGCACCCGCCCGGCTCCTGCACCATGCGCTTGAGGGCCTGCGTGAGGTTGGCGGCAGGTGAGGGGAAGACGGCGATCGACGTCGACTGGCTGCCGGGCACGGTGTCGGGCGTGAGCGTCACCTTCCAGCTCGCCTTGCCGTTGGCCGTCAGCATTCCGCCGCTGGCCTGTTCGACAGGGAAGCCCTTCGGCTTCACGTTGAGCTCGCGCGTCACGACATCCGAATAGCCGCCAGCGTTCGAGGTCAGCGTGAGACCGGTCTGCTTCGAGCCTGCGCCGATGGTGAGCTCGACGACGCGACGTTCACGGGTGTCGGCTTTGAGCGTGAAGGCCTGCGGCGCCTGGAAGCGGAGGTCGCCCTTCGCGGCGAGGGCGAGCGAGACGTTCGAGAGCTGCTCCTTCGTGCCGTTGATGAACGCGATGGGGAGCCGAATGACGTCACCGGCAGTGACCTCGAGCGGGAGCTTCGGTTCGACGTAGTAGGGCTGCACCGACTTGAGCGCGGTGGAGGCGCTGCCGAGGGCTCCCGTGAAGGTGTAGCCGCCGACGGAGGCGCGGAACGACGTGACGGCGTCAGAGGTGCCGAACGAGACGGTGGCTTCACCGTTGGCGTTGGTCTGAATCGCAGCGGTCCAGAAGAGCGTCTCTGCGAAGTCGAAGCGGTCGTTCGGTTTGCGATCGGGGCGCACCTGATGCGCGAACTCGCGGACTGACACGAAGTTGGCGGCGAGCCCGCCGAACGATTCGTCCATGGCCATCGCTCGTGCCAGCTGCCTGCCAGCCCCTTTTCCTTTGTTCTCCATGGCTGCTCGCTCGGCGACCCTCGCTTCCTTCGCCACGTCTTGCTTCGCAGCGACGACCTTGGCGAGCGGGACCTGCGCGACCTGGGCGGGCGGAAGGGGCGGTGCGGGCTGTGGTGGCGGGCGAGCTGCGACAGCGACCGGCACCTTCGGAGCAGCTGCCAGCTTGTTCGCCGGCATCGGCGCGGCGCGAATGGGCATCGGGGGCGCCGGTTTCACCACGTCGGCCATGGGCACCATGTCCTCGAACTCCTCCCGTGGTGGGGGCGGAGGCTGCGCGAGCGCGAGCGCCCGAACGGCCTTGTCCTGGTACTTCGAGATGAACTCCTGAACGCTCAGCAGCCCGAAGCGTCGCCAGCCCTGCGTGCCGAGGAGCAGATCGACGGCCACCTTCGACTTCGGGTTCTTCGGGTCGAGATAGACGTTCGCGTCGGCGAGCTCCTGCACGTCGGCCTCGAGCAACACCATGACGGGCAGGGCAGGAGGCTGCTCCCGGCGCTCGAGGATCTCGAAGACGCTCTCGTCGCTGACGGTGACACCGACGACGGCGCTGGCGGGTTTGCCATCGAGGGTCGTCTTCACGGTGAGCTTCACCGGAGCGCCCGGCACGTAGCGTTCACGATCGGCCTTGAGCTCGATGCTGAGTTGTTTCTCGGGCTCACGGAAGACCAGGCGCTCAGCGAGCGGCTCTCCGGACTTCGACGACACGGTGATGACGAGGACACCGTCGGCGGAGCCCGCCTTGAGCGACAACTCCGCGCCCTTTTGCTTGCCAGCGTCGATGGTCTGCGTGTCGAGTACGAGGTCGCGTTGGCGGAGCACGACAGTGACGATTCGATCGCCCGTCCACGCGATGTTCGCCTTCACCGGTTCCTTCGCGGGCATCACGTCGGTTGCGGTGGTGATGACGGCGCCGTCGTTCGCAGTGGCGGGGAGCGGGAAGAGCTTGTTGATGCCGGCGGGCTCGGTGACCTTGAGGGAGTAGGTGGCTCCCTTCTTCGGGGTGAAGCGCGCCCGGCCGCGGCCTTCGTGCTCGGTGCGGAAGGGAGCGACCTCGGCGCCGCTGCTGTCGACGATCACGCCCGCGATGTCCGCCGGCTTCTTCGCAGGCGTTCGGGCCTCGACGTACAGGCGGCTGGCGAGGCCTGCGACGAGGTCTCCGCCTTCCGGGTACATCGAGACGTCGATCGAGTTGATGAGGATGGGGATGGTCTTCGTCGCGGTCTCGAGCACGCCGCCGTCTTCGATGGTGAACGCGAGGGAGCCTTCACCGCGCTCGATGGCTTTGGGGAGCGGGAACGAGACGGAGCAGCGGCCCGATGCGTCGACAGTGGTGGAGACCCGCGCGACCTCTTTCTCGTCGACCCGCGCGACGGCGGTCACCCTGGCGCCGGTGGGAATGCCGCCCTCGGCCCGCTTCACCTCGAAGGTGGCCGAGACGGTGTCTCCAGGGCCGTAGCCATCGCGGAGAAAGGTGATCTGCGAGTTGAGCCGCGGCGGGCGGTAGGCGCGCACCTCGAACTTGCGAGCGCCGGGAGCGTGGCCCATCACGCCGCGCGCTTCGACGAGGTACTCTCCACCGGGAGCGTCGGGCCCGAGCACGTACGAGAAGCCGAACGCTCCGTCCTGCACCATCGATTGGCCCTGCGTGAGGACCTCGCCCCTGGGGCCCTTCACGACGATCTGCGACCACGCTCCGTTCAGCGCGGGCACGTGCGAGTTGGCCTCGAGCACGACGCCGCGCACGAAGACCGTTTCTCCAGCCTTGTAGATGGACTTGTCGGTCGAGACACTCGTCAGGTACCGACGCTGGCCGCCGAGGCGATCGGTGGTGGCGGGATCCTTCGCGGGCGGCGAGGCGCCTCCGATGGCGAGAACGACGAGCCCTGCGAGACCGGCGAAACGGAGTGCGTGCATGAGGCCCCCTTGAACGGCGCGAGGAGCGATTCGATCTGGGCTGAGGCGAAAAAGCGAGTCAGTTCGATAGATTCAGGTCGTCACGGTTGACATCTGTCGTCGGGTGACGACACTGACGACATCAACGAACGAACCGGGGGCGACCTGGTCTCGACGGGGGCATGGAGGCCCTGAAACGCGTGCCGAGTGGGCACACCACACTCGTTAATAAAAGTGAGCAAAAACCAAAAAAGCCAACGACAACGTTGAGCTTGCTCTGGCCGCCTAAAAAACGGTCAAGCACGGTCGCCTGAGCTTCTGCTCGTGAGCCCAGGGTCGACCGAACCAATGCGAGCTGGCTTCTCCCTGCGGCTGGACGAGGAGGAGTGAGACAAATCCGGCCAGGCCTTTTCGAATTCCGTCCGTGGAAGTCGAGAGGGCGTCACTAAATCGCGGACTACGCACGTAGGGCTTCAGAGCCAAAGGCTTTCGGACGTGGGTTCGATTCCCACCGCCTCCACTCCTATCCAGCCGAATCGGCTGGAGAAACTGCTGTCCCCGCTGCGGTGTGCCGCTCTTGCGCCGCCAGCGGGGCGGCATGGAGCGACGGAGCGGGCTCATCGAGCACCTGAACGGCCGCCCGCGTGTGCGAGGGCATCAGGTGCGCGTACTTCATCGTCGTGCGGATGTCGGCATGCCCCATCAGGTCTCGAATGGTGGGCAACGTCACCCCGCGCATCGCCAGGTGACTTCCGTACGTGTGACGGAGGTCGTGCCAGCCAACGCGCCCCTCTTCGCGCACGATGCCCGCTCTGCGCACCGCCGCGTCCAGCGCCCGGTTGAACTTCTTCACCGTCAGGAACGCTCCTGCGGCGTCCGCGAAGACCCACGTCTTCAGGTTGCGCAGCGGCCGTAGGGTGTTGATGACGGACCCGGGGAGATTCACCTCTCGAGACCGCCCGCCCTTCGGTGTGCTCTGAATCTGCCCTCGGTACACGTTGCGTCGGACGGTCACGCTGCCGCGGGCGAAATCGAAGTCAGCCCACTGCAGACCGACGAGCTCACCCAACCGCAACCCGCCCTTGATGGCCAACATCGCTGCAGCCTGGAAGCTCTCCTCGAAGGCCTTGATGAGCCGCTCAGCCTCATCGAAGTCGAGGAAGTCGAAGGCCGACGAGCTGGTCTTCAGCAACCGCACCTTCGGCGCCGACTTCACGACGCCGTACTCCTCGGCCACGGAGAGCATCTTGCGCAGGCACGCCAGCGCGTTGTTGATGGTCTTCGCGCTGAGCGGCACGCTGCCCTTGCCGTACCGACGCAGCACGGCCGACCGGGACGCCCCATCCTGCGGCACCCGCGCCCGTGACTGCTTCTTGCGCATCGTCGCCTTGAAGGCCTCGACCTCGGCCGGCCCGATGTTCACCAACTTCATCGCTCCGAAGTGCGGCACCAGGTGCAGCTCGAGCAGCGACCGCTTCGCCTCGACCGTGCCGGCCTTGTTGTTGTTCTCGGAGTAGGTGAGGAACTTCTCGACGAACGCCGAGAACGTCGGCGCCTCCTGCTCTTGCTGCTCACGAAACCAAGACCCGTCAGCGATGGCTTGGCGAATCGCACGCTCGTGAGCCAGCGCTCCGTTCTTGGTGTTGACCGGGCTCCTCTCGCGAACCCTGACATCCTCCCGACCGGGCACCCGTTGCTGAATGTCGACGTTCCAGGCTTCCAGCAACTGGCCTCCCGTTCCTTTCCACTGTCGCTTCCTGACGGTCATGCTCTCTCCGTTCAGGTCGACCGCTTCCCGCTCAGCCAGTCGAGCAGGGCGGCGCGCGAAAAGCGAATGCCTCGGCCAACGCGCTGGTGCGGGATGCCCTGCGGGCGGAGGTGCGTGCGCAGCGTTTTCTCGTTCACGTGGAGCAACTCGGCGGCTTCGTCGACGGTCAGCACGTCGGACGTCGACAGAGGGGCCTCCATCACATCCTTCGGCTCGAGCGCCTGGGTCATGGTTTCGCTCCCACCGTGATGAACCACCGCTCGGCCGTCCGACCAGCCCCCGGCTCCGGCATGGACCGCGCCCGCCCTGCGCGTTTGAGGTTCTCGAGCGCTGCTTCGAGCACCTCTGCCTTGATGTGCCGGTTGAAGGCCTCGAACAACTCGTTACGGGTCCGGCCCGCGGTCCCCGCGCCGCTCAGGAGCTCCTCGACTCGGTTCGTGGTCTTGTCGGTGAACTTGTCGCCGAAGATGAACCGCGCACTGTCCTCCGCGTACTTCCAGAGCGCGAGGGCCGCCCCAAGGTGGGTCTCGTCGACTTCGTCTGCTCCATCGAGAACGGCATAGAGCAGAGCGAGCCTCACCACCTGGGCTTCGCTCCGCGACGTGACCTGACCGAAGAGCCCGTGGGACTCGGCGCTGAGTTGCGGGTACGCCTCTGCCCAAAGCGCCCGCGCGCCCTCTGTTCGACGGTATGCCTTCGGGTCGCCAGCACGGCTGATGACGCGTTGGAGGCGCGAGGAAAGCGAAGAAAGCGAGGAAACATCGAGCGAGCCACCCTCGGGGAGCAGCTTCGACCTCGCCGCGCAGACCCATAGGAACCGGTTCGCGAACCCATTGGCTGTGTCGGTTGCGCTGAGCAGCGGTCGCAGCTCTTCGATGGTGATGTGGGTGACAACCGAGATGTGCGCGCCGGTTGCCCGCATCGGTGTGCGCTTGGTCAGCGTCTGGAGTCGTCCCGTGTCCCAGCCCTCGCGCATCACGGCCGACAGGGTGTTCCCGTCGCGCGAGATGCGTTTCAATACGCTGGCGAACTCGGCCTCGACGACCATCAGCCGCTTGTCGTCGACTCCGTCATCCGGCTCTGGCGCTTCGCACGCGTCGCGGACTGCGAAGATGAGGCCCTCGCCGGAACTCAGGCCCTTCACGACGCGGCCGCCCCACGCCTCATCAGCGGGCTCGACCACCCGCTCGACCCATTGCCACGAGGTGCCCTTCCTCGCCTTCGAGCTCTTGCCCACGATTGCCGTGAAGAGGTTCCCGTGGTGCCTGCTCGCCTCGACCGCGAAGCCGGGCCCGCGGCCGATGGCATTGCCTGCCGCCGTGATGAACTGGAACAGGAGCGCAGCGGGCGCCGCTTCGGTGTGTGGCTCGACCATGCGAACGAAGTCACCGGCCAAGCCATGAAGAGCTGTCTTGTCCAGGACTGGCCAGCGCGCATCGGGTTGTTCGACTGCCGTGCGCTCAATGGTCTCAGGGAGCTGAAGTGCCGTGCCGTCCTTGCGCCTCATGACGCACCGCCGAGGTAGCCGCTGGCCGTCAGGTGCCGTGCGGGAGTTGCCCCTGCTTGGTGGGCGTCGATGTCGAGCAGGTCGCCAGTCCAGCAACCATCGCCCGCAATCCCACCGCTCGAGTGGCCGGTCGAGAAGCACGCCCACCGATGCGGCTCCGCGCCCAGCCGCCCGAAGCAGTCCCGATGGCCACACAGTGGGCACTCAGCGCCTGAGCGTGGGAGGTCGCGGGCCTGCTCTGCGTTGTACCTGCGCACCGCTTCAGCGAAGTCGGCGCTTCGAGCCGGCTCATGAACAGGTCGGGTCCGGGAGTGGTCCGCGACCAAAGCGCCGCCGGTCATGCGCCGCGCCTGCTCGAGCACCTCGGCCTCCACTGTTGGGAATGGGCCGCCCTCGTGCAACCACGCGTCGACGAGTGGCCTGGGAGCGTGCCGCCGGAGCAGTGTCGCCACCGCCAGCCCTTCGAGATGAGCCGTCAGGGCTTCGCGCTCGATGGTGAGTGGCGCCTCGGTTGCGTCGCAGTCTTCGGTCCAGCGAATCGGTTCGCCAGAAGGGTGTGTCGACGGCGGGAAGACTGTCTGAACTCGCCGCTCAGAGAGTCGGCCTGCCCGAAGTTCAAGCAGCGTCTGGCGCTGGTTCTTGCTGTCGGGGACGTCGAGGAACTTCCGCGTCGATGCCCCGCCCGGCACCACGAAGAGCCAGTGGCTGCGAGGCTTCGAGGGCCTGCCGAACGTCCAGGTGTCCGGGAGGAACTCAGGCGCGAGCTCCACGGCCTCGGGGCAGTCGAGGTCGATATCGACGAGGCCACCGCTGACGGCTCCGAGGATGACTCCGATGTTGGAGGGCTCTGGCAGGGCCGTGACCAGCCCATCGGTGTCGACTTGGAAGTCTGGCCAGCCCTTCACGGCGGGGGCCTTCTGGCGGTGCGGCACGGGGACGATGCGCCAGCCGAGAGACAGGTAGTGCTCTGCGGCTTCTCGAACTGGCGTCGACGCGGGAGCGCTGCTCGGCCAACGAGGCGCGCTCATCGCGCATTCTCCAGCTTCTTCTCGAGCGCCTGCGCGCGGCGCATGTGGCGTTGCGCCTCGCGAGTCATCGTCGCCAGTTCGGCGCACTTGGAGTCGTACATGGCCGTCACCTGCGTCAGTTGCGCCCGCACGGCCTTTGCCTCCGCCCACGCTGCGCTCAGTTGCTCGTCGGCCTCGATGATTTTCATCGCCGCCTCGAAATCGGCAATCAGGTCGGCCATGCGCTCCGCGTCGTCGGGTTCCGGCGCGGCCATTTCTCCAAGGTCGGGCGCCCGAGCGTCATGGATGTCGGGCGTCATGGCGCCGCCGCAATCTGCCGCCGCAGGATGTTGAGCGCCGTCGGCACGCCTGCCATCACGTTGATGGCGCCGCACGCGACCGCGATGAACAACACGTCGATGGTCCTCATCGCGCCCCCTTCCGACCGGAGAGTTCGTCGACGGAGAGCCCGAGAACGCGAGCGAGGCGCGTCAGCGTGTCGATGGTGGCGAGGCCGTACCGCTCGAGGTCACGAAGCCGGTTCATCGACATGCCGGCTCGGGTGGCGGTGACTTGTTGTGAGAGGCCGAGTTGAGTTCGCGTTGCTTTCGCGCGCTCAGCAAGGCCCGTGATGCTTCTTTTCGGTGGGCGCTGGTTCATGCGCCAACAGTGCACGACGCGTCGAGAGTCCCAATCGGGCCCAATCGGGCCCAATCAGTCGGGTCACTTCAAACTCGGCGGGACCGGCAGGGCATCAAGCACGCCCTTCAAGACTACCGGGGTTCGCCCGTCCTTCGTCCAACGGCCATCGAGCCAATCCTTCATCGTCTTGGGGTCTGGCGCCCTGGCCAACCCGAACCTCTTCTTCAGATACTCGCCGACCGAGCGCCAGCTTCTGAGCGTTTCATCATTGGAACCAACGAGAGTGCCAGCGGCCCCCGCGTTCTTGTTGCCCCGCATCCGACCGAGTTCCTTTCGCGACACAGAGGCGCTCGGTAGCAAGCCGCTCAACTCTTCAGGGACCGCGAGGTCCTCTGAATGTGCCCACGCGACGAAGTGCGAGAGTGCTACCCAGCCGTTCGAAAGCAGCTTCAACGACCCCTCGGCAACGGCCGACTTGGCGACGATGAAGACGCCTCGAACGTTTTCGTTCGCCGTCGCGGCCTCGTCGACCTGTCGACGGTGGAACTCGCCGTAGCTCACGGGTGAGTTCGGAACGGGTCGCGGGATGCCAGCCTGTCGGAGGGAAGTCGCCACGAGATGAGCGTGCGCGGTCGCACGGACAAAAGGCGGGCGAGCATTCACCTTCTCAGGAGCAACGCCAGCAAGCAGCGCAGCGGCCTGATGAAGGGGCAAGGCCTTGCAGCGCGCCCAGATGTTCCAGTTGATGGCCATGGTCCGCGACCTCTCGCGGCCTCAAAGAAACGGGCGGGGCCGGTGAGGAAGCCGAACCCTTTCACGCGGGACATGACCCCCGCGCTCAGCCCGAGAACGTCATAGCCCGGCAGGCTGACACTGAAGCAACTCAGGGGACCGGCGGCTCGAGCGTCCAAGGCGGAGTTGGCAGCGCCGAGACGAGCGTCGTGTCAACCGGCACCACGAGGTAGCCATCGTTCGGCGTTGGCGCCAGCAGCGCGCATGAGGCGCCCGTCGCAGTAGACCGGTGAGTGAAGGACACTCGTTGGAATCGCCGGTCGAGCCGGCCAAAGAACGGGCCGAAGGGCCCAATGGGCGCCCCGGGGTAGCTGAAGCATTTGCCGATGGCTGTGCCTCCGAACTGAAGACTGATGTCCGGCAGGTACGCGTTGCCAGTGCATCCGGGGCCGTCGAAGTAGGCCAAATTGACTTGGCCTGCTGAGCCGCCGATTTGGAGGAAGCAGCCCGCCTGAAAGACCCAGAAGTCGGCGCCGAACATCAGCGCGTGAACACCGCCGTCCGGCAGCACGATGCGTGCACCGCCAAGAGCGCGAGGACCTGCGGGTCCGACTGGCCCCGCAACAACGACGACGCCGCCGTCAACGACCGCCGACCCGCCGTCGGCCGCGAAGACGAACAGCGCCTGCCCTGGCGCGCCTTGCTGCCCTTGCGCTCCCTGCGGTCCGGCCACGATGGCGACACCGCCGTCGACGACAACGGAGCCACCATCAACCGCGACGAGCACCACGACTTGTCCGGGAGCTCCGTTCATTCCTGCTGGCCCGGTCTCCCCTGCGTCGCCGCGTGGACCCGCGGGGCCGGGGATGCCTTGCTGGCCGCTCGAGCCCATCACGCCGGGAGGTCCTGCGGGGCCCTGCGCTCCCGTGTCGCCCTTCGGTCCCTGCTGACAGCCAACGAGCACGGCGCACGCCGCAACTAGCAATCGATTCATCTGACCTCCTCAGGTCGTGCGCCGTCCTCAGGCGCGCCGCGAGGCTACAGCAGGCCTGACGACCCGAGCGCTGCGATTTCCTCGGGCCGTGACGGCACCCGGTCGAGCACGCGCCGCACACCGTGAACCGTCACCCCGAGCGCCTTCGCCGTCGCGTTCCTCGAGTCGACCTGCCGCCCACTCGGCCAGCGTTCACGATTGCGAGGAGCTGCTCCGTCGTCACTCGACCGGCTCACCCTTCACGATTGCGAGGAGCTGCTCCGTCGTGAACCCTTCGAATGGGCGGTACGGAACATCGCCCTCGTCGTCGACGGTGCTCGGCTTGCCGTAGCCGTACGCCGCCAACAACTCCGACGCCCGCAGCCACGAGGGGCCGCGCGTCTTCACTTCTTCTTCCCACGCCTCGAAGACGTGCTCGTCGACGGCCGCTCGAGCTCGTGCGCGGAACTCCAGTGCCACCTTCGAGCGGCCGGCGGGGTTGCCCGACTGTCCGGGCTGAAACGGACGCCCTCGCCCCCGCACCTTCGCTGCTCCATCGCTGTTACCTGCCATTGATGCCTCGCTTTCTTCGCTTTCCTCGCAGGCGTCAGTGCCAGCGAGACCGCTCCACGTCGCGCAGCCCACAGAACGACGGCCGCGCCATGTGCCGCCCATGTGCCGCTCGCTCGCTCCGTTGGCCGCCCACCGACTCCGTTAGATTCCGCGAGACGGCAGGACGAACCGAGACACTCCGCAGGCTTCTGCGGGAAGCGACCGACCTTGTTGGGGTTGGTCGCGGAGTTGTCTCAAATTCGATTCCCACCGCCTCCACACTGACAGCCGGGCAACCTCAGTCGGTTGCCCGGCTCTCTGCTGTTCGGGTTGCGTGGGTTGCGTGGCTCGGCTCGGGACTGGTCACCCGATCGCCAAGGTGTCTGACGCCTCGCTCCGCGCTACCTCCGTCGTCGAGATGAACTTGAGGTCCGTCGCCAGCTGCGTGTTGGGTTCGGTCTAAGTTAATGAAATCAGCTCAGTGCGAGCCCGCTTGGGTTCGTTTACGTCGAATGCTGGTTGCGTTTGAGTCGATTCCTGCATTACCGTTGCGAGCATGCAGACCACTCCTCGCCAACTTGAAGACCAGATCCGGCGCATGACTCCTGTCTCGGCTCCGCCTGCCGAGCAGGTCGGCGTCGCGGACTTGTACCGGGTGCTCGGCGGGCTTTCACACGGGCCGAGACGCGCTCCCGCGTGCCGCCTCGTCGGTCCAAAGGGCGAAGAGGTCGCGCTCCCTGACGCGGTCTTCTACGTCCTCGAGAGGGTCGTCGAGGTGCTTGCGCGTGGCGACTCGGTCACGGTTGTGCCGGTCGGGAAGGCGCTTACGACGCAACAGGCAGCCGACCTGCTCAACGTCTCACGTCAGTACCTGGTCCGGCTCCTCGATGAAGGGCGCATCGCGTTCACGAAGACGGGGAAGCACCGCCGGCTCCGAATCGAAGACGTGCTCGCGTTCAAGGAGCGGCGGGATGGCGAGCGGAAGAATGCGCTCCGAGACTTGTCTCAACTGACCGAGGAGTTCGGTGGGTATGAGAAAGAGCTGAAGTAGCCTCGCCGGTCCGAATGCTCGTCGCACCGTTCAAGGTCGTCCTCGACGCGAACGTTCTCTACCCGTTCACGCTTCGCGACACGCTACTGCGCGCGGCAGCTGCAGGGTTCTTCCAGGCGTACTGGTCAGAGCTGTTGCTCGAGGAGGCGACGCGCAACCTCGTTGCCAACAGCATCATGACTGCCGAGCAGGCCGAGCGTCTGCGTGCGGCGATGGACAAGGCTTTCCCTGACGCCCTCGTGACCGGTCACGAGTCGCTCATCGCTGCGATGAAGAACGACGAGAAGGACCGACACGTTGCCGCGGCCGCGGTGAAGGCATGAGCGCAGGTCATCGTCACGATGAACATGAGCGACTTTCGCGGTCTGCCTGATGGCATTGAGGCGCAGCATCCCGATGAGTTCCTGAGCAACCTCTTCGACCTCGACCCCGATTCGCTGACGGAGATCGTCCAGGGCCAGGCCGCCGATCTGAAGAAGCCTCCACGGACCTTCGAGGACATCGTCGGGGCGCTGGCGAAGCTCGTGCCCGACTTCGCTGCTGCGGTGCTCAAACACGCGAAGAGCTGACGCACGAAGTGCACGTGACGCTGGCGTGAACCCGACTCCGACGCGACACTCCGCGCGTGCCCCCCGAACGATCGACCGAACACCAACGCCTCCGCGGCCCCGACGCTCGTCGCTGGCGACACTGGGGGCCGTACCTGTCGGACCGCTCCTGGGGCACGGTGCGGGAGGACTACAGCGCGAAGGGCGACGCGTGGGCGCACCTGCCGCACGATCTCGCGCGCTCGAAGGCGTACCGCTGGGGAGAAGACGGCATCGCGGGCTTCTGCGATCGCTACCAGATCCTCTGCTGGTCGCTGGCGCTGTGGAACGAGCGCGACCCCATTCTCAAGGAGCGTCTCTTCGGCGTCGAACCCACCGAGGGCAATCACGGCGAAGACGTGAAGGAGTGCTATTTCTACACAGACGGCACACCCAGCCATTCGTCCATGCGAATGCTGTACAAGTACCCGCAGGCGGAGTTCCCGTACGCGCAGCTCATCGCCGAGAACCGCAGACGCGCAGGGCAGGGCGCCGAGTACGAGCTCGTCGATACCGGCATCTTCGATCAGCTCCGCTACTTCGACGTCGAGATCGACATCGCCAAAGACGGCCCCGACTCGCTCATCTTCCGGGTCACCGCGCACAACCGTGGCCCCGACGCGGCGCCGATTCACCTCATCCCGCACCTCTGGTTCCGCAACACCTGGAGCTGGGACGGAGATGAACGTCAGCAGCCGATCATCACCATCGATCGGTCACGCCCGGGACTCATCGCACTGCTCGCTGACGACTCCGCCGCGCCGCCGCTCCATGGGTTGCTCGCCGACTCCCGGCTGGGTCCTCAGCGCTTCGAGTTCCCTGGGGGCGCTGAGCTCCTCTTCACAGACAACGAGACCAACGGCCCACGCGTCTACGGCCGAACCGCCCAGTCACGCAGCCTCTACGTCAAAGACGCCTTCCACCGGCGCATCGTGAACGACGAGCTCGGCGCGGTGAACCCGGCCATGCAGGGCACCCGCGCCTGCGCCCGCCAACGGTTTCTCGTGCCGGGCGGCGGCTCCGCGGTGATGCGAATGCGCCTCGGACCCGCCTCTGCATCGCCGATGTCAGCCGATGAGATGGATGCGATCGTTACCCGCCGCCACGCCGAGGCCGACGAGTTCTATGCAGCGCTCCACCCGGCGAAGGCCACGCCCGTCGAGCGCCAGGTCCAGCGTCAGGCGTGGGCAGGGATGATCTGGTCGAAGCAGAGCTACCTCTTCGACGTCGGCACCTGGCTCGACGGCGACGACCCTGCGCATCCGCCTCCTGCCTCACGCAAACAGGGCCGCAACCAACACTGGCGCCACCTCAACTCGATGCGAGTGCTGTCGATGCCGGACAAGTGGGAATACCCCTGGTTCGCTGCGTGGGATCTCGCGTTTCACATGATCCCCTTCGCGCGCATCGACCCCGAGTTCGCCAAAGACCAACTCTCGCTGATGTTGCTCGAACAATTCCAACACCCCAACGGGCAGATCCCCGCGTACGAGTGGGAGTTCTCTGATCTCAACCCGCCCGTCCACCCGTGGGCCGTCTGGCGCGTCTACAACATGGACCGCCTCCAGAACGGCACCGGCGATCTCGACTTCCTCGAGCGCTGCTTCCACAAGCTGATGCTGAACTTCACCTCATGGGTGAACAAGGTCGACCGCGAGGGCAACAACGTCTTCGAAGGCGGCTTCCTCGGCCTCGACAACATCACCGTGCTCGATCGCAGCAACCCACTCCCCGAAGGCGCGACGCTCGAGCAGAGCGACGCCACCGGCTGGATGGGCATGTTCTCGCTCGTGATGATGCGCATGGCACTCGAGCTGGCGAAGACCCGCAGCGTCTACGAAGACCTCGCGACCAAGTTCTTCGAGCACTACGTCTACATCGGCGCGGCCATGAAGATGGAGCGCCACGGCCGCACGCTCTGGGATGAAGACGACGGCTTCTTCTACGATCTGCTTCGCTTCCCCGACGGCCACTCGGTGCCCTTCCGCGTGCGCTCGCTGGTTGGCCTCATTCCCCTCTTCGCCGTCGAGCGCCTCGAAGAAGCGTGGATCAAGCCGTTCCCCGTCTTCACCGGCAACTTCCGCTGGTTCATGAAGTTCCGGCCGGAGATCACCTCACAGACCGTCACCACCGTCGGCTCCGGCGAGAACGTCACGCACGTCTTGTCGGTCGTCGATCGCCACCAGCTCGAAGGCCTGCTCAAGCGCCTCGCGGACCCCGACGAGTTCCTCTCACCCAGCGGTGTGCGCAGCCTCAGCAAGTTCCACGAATCGCACCCGTTCGTGTTCGGCAACGCGGTCGTCCAGTACGAGCCGGCCGAGGCGAGCAGCAAGCTCAAGGGCGGCAACAGCAACTGGCGCGGCCCGGTCTGGTTTCCGACCAGCTTCCTGATGATCGAAACGCTGCGGAAACTCGAGAAGGGCTTCGGCTCCGGGCTCACCATCGAGGTCGCTGACCCGAAGACGTACGAGGTCGGCCACGTCACGCTCAACGGGCTCGCGCGGAACCTTGCCGATCGCATGATCTCGATCTTCGTGCCCGACGCCGACGGCTATCGCCCGTGTCACGGCCCTCGAGGAACCCGCCGCGCGGAGCTCTTCGCGAAGGACCCGCACTGGAAGGACCTGCTCCACTTCTACGAGTACTTCCACGCCGACTCTGGGGAAGGCCTCGGCGCGAGCCACCAGACGGGTTGGACGGGCCTGGTCGCCAGCTTGATCGACGAGTGGCGCTGAACCTTCACTCCACCGTGGCGGTCAGCTCGAAGGCTCCGCCCATCAGGTCGAAGGAGTCGACCACCACGAGGTAGTCGCCGGCCGGCAGATCGGTCAGCACGACGCGCGAGGCTCCCGCGGCCCCCGGCACGTCATCGGAGCACGCCATCGCGTCCTTCGATTCGGCCGCGCAGCTCGGCAGGACGTACAGCGTGGTGTCGAAGTTCGTCCCTGTTCCGACGGTGCTCAGCGTCAGCTTGTTCGCGCGCTGGCTCAGCCGCACCTTCACGATGCCTTCGGGGCGGCCCGTCGGGTCGGCGGTGGAGCAGCCGGCCGGCGCGTCCCACAGGCTTCCACCCTCGGCGATGCCCGTGGCCTTCGCGCCCGAATCCGTGGCGACCAGCACCGTCGCGCCACTGCACTGGCTGGTGCGCAGCGTCGAGGCGCTCGCGCACTTGTTGTTCGTGGCTCCGATGAGGCCCGGCGAGCACGTCAGGTTCGGTCCACACACGTCGAACCCCTTCGCGTCACACGCCTGGCCCGAGCCCCGAACCGGAATTGCGGTCGGCGAGACGATCTTCGGCATGCCCGTGTGCCCGGCGCCATCTCGCGGAATCGCCACCAGCTTCGGCACCTGCTGGTCGAGGCCTTCGCCCGACTGCATGCGCAGGAAGAACGCTCCGTCGACGGCCAGACCGAGCGCGTCCTGCTCGAACGACCGCAGGTCCGGCATCCCGTCTCCATCGGAGTCGATGGAGATTGCCTGGCCCTGCGCGTTCTGGAACTCGAAGCGCACGTTCGAGAGGTCGTCTTCAGGCTCGGTGCCCTCGATGAGGATCAACGGGCCGCCGCCGGCCGTCCGATAGAACGCCATGCGGCCGATCTGCGGCGCAAGGCCTTCGTCACACACGGCCGGCATCCCCCGACAGCCAAGGCCGGGCTGACAACGCGAGGCGAGGAAGAGGGGATCACACGTCTCTCCACGCGCACGAACCGTCTGATCCCCGACCCTCAGCACTTGCTCTTCCGAATGCTCTGACGTCGCGTCGACCAACGAGACGGCCACCTGGGCCGGACCCATACCTGCCGCGAACACGCCCCGCACGGTCGCGCCACCCGTCACCACCTCGCCGACCCACTTCTTGCCCTCGAGCGTCAGCGAGCCCTCGGAAGAGTCGCCCATGCCGTCGCGGTTCGTGTCGAGCGCCGGCAGCGGCATGCCTTGCGCGTCGAGGAACCGCACCCAGACCGCCACGGCGTCGAGGTTGCGATCCTTCCCCTTGATCGAGATGCGCAGGTCGCGGCCGGTTCGACCAGCCACCTGCGCGGTGGCTTCGGTGAGCTCGGGCTTGAACACCACGCCACCGTCGGCGGTCTTCCGGTCGGTCGCTGCTGAGCCCCCACCTGCGCCACCGTCGGGCTTGCCAGGCGTGGCCGTACAGCCACCGAGCACCACGCCGATCATCAAGACTGCCGCGTTCCGCTTCATTCGAAGAGCCCTCCCCAGGGCACAAAGAAGAAGGGGCAGGCATGGCAGCCCGCCCCTTCGTTCATCGACACGTTCGGCGAAGGCTTACAGCTCGCACGCGGTCCTCACGGGAACGCCACCCGCCGCCACCACGATGTCCGAGCCGTCGCCGCAGTCGACCACGTCGTTGCTGGCGACCGTCTCGATGAAGTCGTCGCCTCCCGCCGCGTTGATGGTGTCGAGCGCCGAGCTGCCGACGATGCGGTTGGCCGAGTCGTTTGCGGTCACGGTGCAGGCGCTCGCGGTCGGGCAGGTCAGGTTCTCGACGTCGAGACCGATGACCTTCGCCTGGGTAACCGACGCCACTGCGTCCATGGTGACGTCGATGACCGCGCCGAAGGCCGCGAAGCTGACCGTGTCGAGCCCCGCGCCGCCCGCGAAGGTGTCAGCCCCCCCGCCGATGCCGCCCGTCGCACCCACCACGAAGGTGTCGTCACCCGCGCCGCCTGAGAGAACGTCGGCGCCAGCGCCACCCGTGATGCTGTTGTCGAGCGCGTTGCCCGTCACGGTGCAGACGAAGGCGCCGGTGGGGCAGATGAAGTTCTCGACGTCGTCGCGAATGTTGTCGAGCTCGCTGCCCGAGGCGCCGTCGTTCGCCGTGTTGCCGAGCATGGTAGCGGTGACAGCCTCGAGACGCGCCGCGTAGCTCACGGTGTCGGTGCCAGCCTCGCCGTAGACGGTGTCATCTCCAGCGCCCGTCGACGCGAGCAGGCCCATCAGGAAGGTGTCGTTGCCTGCGCCGCCGTAGAACGTCTGGTTTCCGGCTTCTCCAGTGAAGCTGTCGTCGCCCGTACCACCGCGAACAATCTCGACGTCGACCGCAATCGAGTCCGTCTCGCCCGCCTCACCATCGTTCGCGCCCGCCCCGACGGTGACGGTGACGGCCGCCGACCGCGCTGCGTAGGTGACCGTGTCGGAGCCCGCGCCGCCGTTGTAGACGTCAGCGTCAGTCGCGCTCGTGCCGCCGGTGAGCGTGTCGTTGCCGACGTCGCCGTACATCGTGTCGTCGCCCGCGCCGCCGGTCAGCACGTCGTCGCCGACGCCGCCGTAGACCGTGGTGGCGCCTGCGTAGGCCGAGCCGCCGGTGCCGAGGCCACCGCTCAGCGCGTCGAAGGTGTCGTTCCCACCGCCGAGGCTGAACGTGTACGCGATCGTCCCGGTGCCGGTGACGGCGATGTCTTTGAAGTTGTCGGAGTTGAAGGCGATGTCCGTCGCCAGCGCCGTGCCGCCCACCGTGATCTTGTCGGCCGCCGCGCTCACGCCACGAATCTTGAAGATGTCTGCGCCCGCGCCCATCGCGGCCGTGATGCCCGCGGCGGACGCGGTGCCCGGCGCGAAGGTGCCGTTGGCAAAGTCGAGGATCACGGTCTCGGCACCGGCGGCCCCGGTGATGGCGATGTTCTTGACCGCCGCGCTCGTCGCGCCCGTCGCGAAGACGTCGTTGACCAGGATGTTCCCGCTGACGGCATGCTTCGAGATGACGGCGATTTCAGCCGAAGCCAGCGTCACCGTCAGGGTGCCCGTGGCGAACGCGGGTGGTGTTGCCAGCGCCGCGAGCGGCTGGGCCAGCTCCTCGACGCCTGAGATGTCGCCCCGGTCGATCGGCGCCTCGGTGGAACCACAGCTCGTCATCGCGACGATCGCGAGGCCTCCGACGATCGTCTGCCACTTCCGCTGAATCGACATGTTGATGCTCCTTGGAATGAGGCGAAGAGGAGTTCTCCACGCCGGCAGGGTTATTCCCCCCCGAGGAGAGCAATCGACACGCCATGCCGGGTGCTGAAGGGACCAACGCAGATCTCTGCGGTTGAGCCGTGGATCAGGACGGGCGTCAGGAACCCGTCAGGGTCGAAGAATACCCGCCGCCTGGGTCCAGACCCTTGACGACCGTATTCTTGACGCGCCCTCGGTTCGTCAGCGCGAGCCGCAAACCTCTAGACGGGCCGCCATCAACGAGACAAAGACCCGCCCATGTCGCCTGTCGTCATCATCGCCATCGTCGTCGCCGTCATCGTCGTCGTCGCGGTCATCGCCTCGCGTCTGTCGTCGGCATCGGCGAACGCGCCCAAAGCCCTGGTCGCCTCGAAGTGGACCGTCACCGAGGTGGTGAAGGAGACGCCCACCACGGTCAGCTTCGGCGTCGATGCGACCCTCGACTTCCAGGCCGGCCAGTTCGTCCTGCTGCGGCCCAACGTGACGCTGCCGTGGCGTGCGTACTCGTTCAGCCGCGCACCCGGGCAGCCGCTGCGCCTCACCGTCAAGCGGGTCGAGAATGGCAAGGTGTCGACGCACCTGACCTCGCAGCTGACGGCCGGCGACACGCTCGAGGTGAAGGGCCCGTACGGCCAGTTCGTGCTTCCGCCCATCGTGACGAAGGCCCTCTTCATCGCGGGAGGCAGTGGCATCACGCCCTTCCTGTCGTGGCTGCACACGCTCGACGGCCGCGGCTGGCCGTTTCCCATCACCTTCATCGTCGGCAACCGCAACGCGCAGGAGCAGATCCTCAAGGCCGAGCTCGACGCGCTCGAGAAGAAGTCGCAGGGGAAGCTGACGTGCGTGCACGTGACGGACGACGTGCAGGGCCCGCTCACGAAGGCGCTGCTCGGCTCGCTGCTCGAGAAGGTCGATGCGCCGTCATTCGTCGCCATGTGCGGCCCCGAGCCGATGATGAACAACGCCCGCGAGCTCGCCGTCGCGAAGTACCCGGGGGTCGCGGTGCTCGAAGAGAAGTTCTCGGCCAGCGTTGACGTCGTCGGCACGGGCCCTGGCACGGACCTCGAGCTGATCCAGGACGGCAAGGTGAAGCCCTTCGAGGTGAAGCCCGGGGAGCACGTGCTCGCGGCGGCGCGACGGGCTGGGTACGAGTTGCCATCGGGCTGCGAGATGGGCGCGTGCGGTGCGTGCCGCGTGAAGCTGATCGAGGGCGACATCCAGATCCCCGACGACGCGTGCCTGTCGGACTCAGAGAAGGCCCAGGGCTATCGCCTGATCTGTGTCGGGAGCGCGAAGGGCAAGGCCCGCTTCGAGTCGTCACCGTAGTCGCGCGCAGGCAAGGCTCTTGAGTCGAGCGTCTTCTCGTCGACCTGCGCGGGCGCGCCGGTCTCGGGCCACTGCAGTCATGAGCTCGCGGACTGCGCCGTTGAGTTGCGGGCGCTCGCGGAAGAGCGCAGGACGATTGGCGAGCGGAAGGAGCGTCGGTGCGTCACTTCGGCGCAGGTGCGTCGGGCGCCTTGGCGGCAGCTGGCGCGGGCAGGGCAGGCGGAGCCACCCCGAGCGCCGCGGCCCCGGGTCCATGCGCCGCGGGAGGCAGGTACGCGTCGAGCTTGCCGGAGTACCAGAGCCCGGCCAACGCGAGGACGACGAGCAGGAACAGGAAGACGCCCCACGGGCGACGCTCCTCGGCGAAGGGATCGACCGTATCGAGCCGCGAGCCGGGTGGGAGTGCAGCGGTCCTCGTGAGCGACGCGCCGAAGGGGATGTTCAGCTTGGCGTTGGCGTTCACTGCCCAGCCGTTCGCGTCGAGCAGCGGTCCGAGGTTGCGCTGGCGCAGCTTGAACCACGCGATCACCATCGAAGGCCCCGAGATGAGGAGCAGCAGCCCGGCGAGACCGAGCGGCATCAGGAAGCCGAGCCCGAAGAACGCCTGAAGGAGGGCGCCCAGGGCAGCCGTGATGCCCCCGACCGCGACCCCCAGGGCGGCCACCACGCCGACGTCGATCTTCTTCTCGGGGGACTTCACCTTGCCCGTGTCTGCGGCCGAGCCCACCGCCGAGGCGGTCGCCGCGAGCATGTCGTTCGACTCGGCGTCTGCCGCCTGCGCGCGCTTGCTGAGCTGCTCTTCCACGAAGCGCAGCACCTTCTTGTACGGTGACCAGAAGGCCTGGCGGATGGAGATCGGGTTGTCGACCAGCTTGCTGATGGTCGCGTCCCAGTCCTTGCCGTCGCGGTCGTAGAAGATGCCGTTTCGGCCTACCATCAGGTTGTCGCTGTCTCCGTCGGTGAAGGCCGCGGCGATCGTCATCTGCTCGCCAGTCGCCGGCCGCGCGCAGTCGACGTACGCGAGGTACACGCGCGACAGCGGCGCCATGGCGCCGTGCCTGGCGGCGTCCTCGACCCGGATGCACAGCTCGCAGGCGCGTTGATCGAGGTAGAGGGTGCCGATCTGGAAGATGGCCTTCTCCTTGCGCTCGTAGAAGTCCTTGAACGAGACGAAGTTGTTCGCGAGGCGGAACAGGTCGCGGTTGAGGCGCACCAGCTTCTCGACCGAAGCGAGCGTCGCTGCGGTGCCTTCCTGGGCCTTGTCCTCTTCGAAGAGGGCGTCGATGGGCTTGCGCGCTCCGTCGGCCGCGAGCGCCTGCACTCTCGGAGCGCCGAGCTTCTCGACCGCTGCGCCGGCCTTCTCCGCGTTCCAGGCCTCGTAGGCGTCGAACCTGGCGCGCACGTCGAGCCACTCGGCCTCGGTCAGCACCTTCTTGTCGCCGAGGAGCGGCTCGAGCGTCTTCGCGGCGAAGGTGGTGATCGCCGCGCTCCAGGCCGGGTTCACGCCTTCGGTCAGCGGCAGGGCTCGGTTCGCCTCGATGCGCGCCAGCGGGAAGCCCGCCACCTCTTCGCCGGAGATGGTCAGGTCCTTCGCGGCGACGGCCAGGTATTCCTTCTCTTCACGGTTCAGAGCCTGGAGCGCGCGCGCGTCGAACGCGGCGAGCCGGCAGCGGGCGAAGAAGTCGTCGACCTTCCCGCGCACGGCCTTGAGGGCGTCGAACGCTCCGGCAGTATCGCCCTTGAGCACCATCAGCGCGGCGTTGCCCTCGGCCTTCTTGAGCCACGCGACGTGATCGACGACGTCCTTGAAGAAGGCGTTCACCTTCTCGACGTCGACGCCATCCTTCCCTGAGCGGTCCTTGACGGCCCCCTGGCACGCGATGATGTCGGCGATCAGCAGCTTGGTCGCGTCGTCCTTCGCGGATTCTGGCGGCAACACGCCGTCACCGTTGAAGGGAAGATTGTCGAACGCCTTGGCGGCTTCGGTGGTGTCGGCGACCGAGATGCTCGCAGCCGCGCCCTTGCCCAGCCCGCCGAGCACCGTCTTCGCAGCGGCGATGAGGCGTCTTCCCTCGTCAGAGGCCTCGTTGATCGCCGAGAGCTGAAGGTCCGCCGCGCCTTTGAGCAGATCGTCCGCGTTCTTGATGAGCCCGCCGACCCACTTCACGGCGCCGATCAGCTCAGGTGCGCGAATGCGGCCATCTTTGTCGGCATCGATGAGCTCGAGCGTGCGCGAGTCGAACGCGAGGCCCTTCGTGGGGCAGGCGAGCGCGACCCACAGCTGCTGATCGAGCTGATCGATCGCGAGCAGATCAGCGCCAGAATCGAAGCGCACCTGATCGAAACCGCCTGCGCGGAAGAAGTGAAAGGGTCGGGTGGCCATCGGGTTTGTCTCCAGGGTCAGCAGTTGAACGCGGGGCACCGGCCACCAGGAATACCCGGCGCGGGTCCGTGGGACTACAGCCGCTCGTCGATGGCGCGGTTCGACATCTCGTCGGCGGCGCGGTTCATCTCGCGCGGTACGTGCACGAACTTCACGCGCTCGAAGTCGTTGAGCAGCACGAGCGCCTCTTCGTACAGCGGGCGCAGCGACGTGCTCTTGACCTGGTAGCGGCCGCCGAGCTGCCGAAGCATCAGCTCGGAGTCGGCGAACACCTCGACCTCTCGAACCGAGAGCTCACGCGCGCGACGCAGGCCCAGCAGCAGGCCCATGTACTCGGCATAGTTGTTCGTCTGGGTGCCGAGGAACTTGCCGATGCGATCGACGACCTGCCCCGAGGGCTCCACCAGCACCGCGCCGGCGCCGGCCAGCCCGGGATTCCCACGCGCCGCGCCGTCGGAGTACAGCCGCACTCGCGAGAACGCGGGCTCGGCGGGTTGATCGTTCGCCGTGCCGCCCTCGGCCATCACGGCGGCTTTCTCGAGAATGCGCAGCAGGCGGGCGCGATCGAGCTGAGGGAAGGCGCCCAGCGTCGCGACCAGGGGCTCTTCCCGCGCGAGGAAGCGCAGGACGGCGCTGGACAGCGCCTTCCCGGTCAGCAGTTTGGACTTCGGCGTCATCAGGTGGGTCGACGTTACTTCGTCGCGGGCGCTTCGAGCACTTCCTGGGCGTACACGATGCGGGAGCACGCCGGGCACTGATCGACACCGCGTGAGGCGACGAGGGTGTTGTACAGCTGCGCGCTCAGCTTCATGCCGCAGCCCTTGCAGATGCCCGGCGCCACCAACGCCACCAGGGCCGGCATACGCTTCTTGCGGATCACGTCATAGCGCTTGAGCAGCGGGCCATCGACGCTGCTTGCGGCGCTCGCCCGGCTGCCATCGAGCGCGCTCACGGCCGCTTCGGCAGCGG
This sequence comes from Myxococcaceae bacterium, assembly GCA_040400045.1. Lineage (GTDB taxonomy): Bacteria > Myxococcota > Myxococcia > Myxococcales > Myxococcaceae > Xiheimicrobium. Next base: position 62,523 of record JBBAQZ010000021.1, on the reverse strand, counting down.
TGAGCTTCGCCTGGAGCGCGGCGATCTTCTCGACGAGGCCCTTCGACTTCTCGTTGAACTCGGTGTTCTTCGCGCGAACGACTTCGCGCTGAATCGTCGCCTGACGGCCGAGCTCGACGACCTCTTCGCCCATCGTCGTCTGGCCCTTCTTCGCGATGTCGATCTCGCGGGCCAGCGCAGAGTACTCACGCGTGGAGCGCTGCTCGGTGAGCCGCGTCTCCCACTTCTTCACCTTGTCCTTGTCGTCCGCGATCGTCTGCTCGAGGTTCAGTCGTTGCTTCTCGAGCTCTTCGAGCTTCGTGCGCTCTGCGTCGACCGCGACCCGGGCCGCAGCGAGCTGCTTCTCGAGTTCGCCGATGTCCCTGGGGTAGGCGTCGGCGTTCTTCTTGAGCGCCGCGACCTCGACGTCGACCTTCTGCAGTGCCGCGAGCGCCAGCAGTTTTTCCCGCAAAACTTCCTCCGTGCTCCGTGGCGCGAACGCGCCGTGTCGCGGCCTCTACCTGAACGACATGGGCCTTGCCACACCTTGTTACGTCGTCGGCCGGCCGCTGGTGGCTGCTCGTTCGGCGGCGCTCTTCGTGGCGCGGCGAAGGTTGAGCAGCTCGACGCCCAGAGAGAACGCCATCGCGAAGTAGACGTAGCCCTTCGGCACGTGCGTGCCCATGCCGTCCGCCACGAGCATCGTGCCGATCATCAGCAGGAACGAGAGCGCGAGCACCTTCACCGAGGGGTGACGTTCGACGAAGGCGCCCACGACGTCGGCGAACAGCATCATCGTCAGCACGGCGATCACCATCGCGGTGATCATCACCCAGAGCGCCTGCGCCATGCCGACGGCCGTGATGATCGAGTCGAGCGAGAAGATGAGATCGATCGCGAGGATCTGGAGGATCACCGAGAACATGCCCTTGCGTCGGGCCTTCGCGTCGGCGCCGACCTCGGCCGCCGCTGCGGCGTCTTCTTCCTCGTGCCCCTCGACCTTCGCGTACAGCTCACGCGTCGCCTTGAAGATCAGGAAGAGGCCCCCCGCGAGGAGAATGAGATCTCGCCCCGTGAACTCGTTCTGCATGATCGTGAAGAGCGGAGTGGTGAGGCCCATCAGCCAGCTGAGCATCGAGAGCAGGCCCACGCGGAGGACGAGCGCCGCGAGCACGCCCAGGCGCACGATGCGCTTGCGATCGCCGACCGGCAGCTTCGCCGCGATGATCGAGATGAAGACGATGTTGTCGATGCCGAGCACCACCTCCATCGCGGTGAGTGAGACGAGCGCGGCGAGGGACTCGGAGGTGAGCGTGGGCATCGTGGGGGTCAGCGCTCCGTCGCGCTTTCGGCGAGTGACTGCAGTTCCTGCCAACGTGTGTACAGACGGTCGACGTCATGAATCGCAACCTCGAGCTCGGCTGACAAGCTCATCAGCTGCTTCGAGTTCGAGGTGACGGCGGGGTCCTGGAGCTGCGCTTCGAGGCCGGCCTTCTTCGCTTCGGCCGCGCCGACCGCCGCTTCGATGCCATCGAGCTCGCGCTGATCCTTGTAGCTGATGCGACCACCCTTCTTCGGCGGCGCGGCGGCGCTCTCGGGCTTCTGCGCCGGCTTGACCTTCGGCTCCTGCGCGCTGCCGGGTGGCGGGCGCAGCCGTTGGTACATCGACCAGTTGCCCTCGTAGCGAACGACGCGGCCGTCGCCTTCGAACGCGAGGATCGAGCTCGCCGTCTTGTCGAGGAAGTAGCGGTCGTGGGTCACCAGCAGCACCACGCCCTCGAACTGCTGCAGCAGTCGCTCGAGCACGTTGAGCGTCTGCAGATCGAGATCGTTCGTCGGCTCGTCGAGGACCAGCACGTTGGCGCCTTCGAGGAAGACCCGCGCCAGCAGCAACCGGTTGCGCTCCCCGCCCGAGAGGGCCTTCACCTTCTGTTTCTGGGACAGGAGCGGAAAGCCGAGATCGTCGAGGTAGTCCGACAGGCGCACCTTCTGCTTGCCGAGCATCACGTACTCTTCGCTCCAGACGGCGTCCGCGACCGTCGCTTCCTCGTCGAGCCTGGCGCGCTGCTGATCGTAGTAGGCGATCTTCGTGCGCGGGCCGATCGTCACGGTGCCACTGTCGGGCGGGAGCTGCCCGAGCAGGGTGCGCAGCAGCGTCGTCTTCCCGACGCCATTGGGCCCGACGAGGCCGATGCGCTCGCCAGGCTGAACGATGAGGCTGACGTCCTTGAAGATGGAGCGATCGCCGAAGCGCTTGGTGAGGCGCCTGGCCTCGATGACGGTCTGCGAGAGCCGTGGCGCGGTGGCGACCTGCAGGTCGGGCACCTTCGGTCGAACGAAGCCACGCTCCGACAAGAGCTTCTGGGCGCGCTCGATGCGGGCCTTCGACTTGGTGCGGCGGGCCTCGACGCCCTTGCGGAGCCAGGCGACCTCCTGCGCGATCCACCGCTCGCGTTTGTGTTCGGCCAGCGTCGAGTTCTCGAGCTGCACCATCTTCTGCTCGAGGTACGTCTCGTAGTTCCCGGGGTAGCTGATGAGCCCCGAGTCTGCGGTACCCGGAGCGTTCACCTCGACGATGCGATCGACGAGCCCGTCGAGGAAGTAGCGATCGTGCGTGACGAGGAGCAGCGCGCCCGAGAACGAGTCGAGTTCCTCTTCGAGCCACGCGACGGTGTCGGCGTCGAGGTGGTTGGTCGGCTCGTCGAGCATCAACAGGTCAGGCTGCGACAGGAGCGCGCGCGCGATGGCCACCCGCTTCTTGAGGCCACCCGAGAGCTCCGAGACGGGCCGTTCCCATTCCTTCACGCCGAGGCGATCGAGCAGCTTCTTCGCGTGAAACCCCGTGTCCCACCCGCCGAGACGCTCGATGGACTCGGACAGGGTGGAGAGCTTCGCCAGCGTGGCGTCGTCACCCGGGTGGGTCGCCAGCTGTGCCGACAGCGCGCGGTGTTCGTCGAGCGCCGCCTTCAGCTTCCCCTGCGCCACCTCCAGCTCGCTGGCCACCGTCGCCCCCTCGGGGAACGTCGGCTCCTGCGGCAGCCACTCGACGCGAGCGCCACGTTGAATCTGGAGCACCGCGGAGTCGGCCTTCACCGCGCCGGCGAGCACCTTCATCAACGTCGACTTCCCGCTGCCGTTGAGGCCCACCAGCCCGACGCGCTCGCCCTCCTCGATGACGAACTCGACGCCCTCGAAGAGCGTTCGGCTCCCGAAAGTGACGGTGACGTCAGCGGCGCGCAACAAGGTCATGGTGCGCGCGCGCATAGCACGCGCCTTCGCATCGCGAGGGGCCTCAGAATTTCGTCGCTCGGTCCGCCACGGCGCCGCAACCGCCGAAGGTGACGAGCGCCGGTCGCGGCACGGCGAATGCTGGTGTCGGACGCATGCGCACTCTGCTCGTGACGTCGGCTCTCGTGATGACGGCGTGTTTCGCGCCAGTGGACGACGGTCGAGACGGCGGTGGAGCTGGCGGAACGGCAGGCGGCGGCCTCGCGGGCGGAGGATCGGCTGGCGGTGGCGCATCGGGCGGTGGGACGGCAGGAGGCGCGGTCGGCGGCGGCGCCGGTGGTGGCTTGCGATGCTCCGACGCTCAATGTGGAGTCGCCCAGCTCTGCTACGACTGTGGCTCGTTCTCGGCGTGCGCTGATGGCTGTTCGCCCACGAAGCCCTGCCCGAGCGGCTCACAGTGCGTGCAGACCCGGCAGATGTGCCTGACGTGCCCGTGCCCCCAGTCGCGCTGCGAGGCGCCGGCCTGCGTCGACGTCGATGGCGACGGCTATCTGCCGCAGCAGTGTCAGGGGATTCCCGGCGGCGACTGCGCTCCGTTCGATCCCGCGGTGTATCCTGGCGCGCGTGAGTCGTGCACCAACGGCAAGGACGACGACTGCAATGGCCTGGTGGACAGGGCCGACCCAGCGTGTGTCCGGCTGTGCGGGCCGGTGCCGTCGTGCGCTTCGACGCTCGAGTGCACGCTGGGCTCGACGTCGTGTGGCTCGAACGGGTGTTGTCAGGGCTGCCCGGTGTTGTCGCCGCCGCTGTGCAACATGGGCGCGTGCATCAGCCCTCCGGCGCCCGACCCGAACTCCGGGTGCCTGCTCGACGTGCGCTGCATTCCCTGTGGCGTCTGTCCGGCCGTCTTCGCCCCCGTCTGCGCTCAGCTCGGCCGCGGTGATGCGCGCACGTTCCAGAGCCGGTGCCACGCGACGACTGGTGGCGCGACGGTGATTCATGAAGGCGCGTGCATCTCGGGCGAGGGGCTCTCGTGTACGCCGAGTGGTCCAGGCTGTGTCTCGGGCACGTACTGCCGCGACGCATGCCCCGAGTGCGACGCCGATCTCCGTCGCTGCACCAAAGTGGGGGCGTGCGTCTCGGACGTGGACTGTCCGGCGGGTGGGCCCACGCCTTCGCCACTGACGTGCGCGAATGGGACTCAGGCGCCGATGCGGTGCGTGAACAACGCGTGCGTGAGGCCGTGCGCGCCCTGATGACTCGGCGCCTCCTCGACGCGTGAAAGGCCTGTCGCACGCACGCCCGTGTCAGGGCGGGAAGAGGGTCTCCCGGGCACCCCATCTGCCTTCTGGTTTCAGCACGACGCCTCGCTCGCAACTCGCAGCGGCACCACGTGGACCGAGGTCGCCGCACGCACTGAAGAAGACGTGTGCCCGAGCCGCTCTGGCTCTGTCATCGGCCTCTGGCCAGCGCTTGTGTTCGACGCGAGCGGAACGTTCAGTCGGGAGCCACGAAGCAGCGAACGCCGGACAACTGCAGCCGCACGAGCTGTGCGGTGAAGAGCTGCTGGATCCTACCGGTGTCTCCGGAGCGCAGCCCGATTCTCGCGGTGAACTGGCCACGCTCCACGGTCGGCGCTTCGCCGCGAACTCGAAGGACCGGGCCGAGCTCGCGCTCGAGGACGGAGAAGATCGACAGGCATCGCTGCTGCCACGCGCCCAGAGCGTCAGCGGGTCCTCGCACCGTCAGCCAGGCCGTCACGTCGTCAGGGCGGTTGCCGAACGCATCGAAGAGGACCGCGCGGGTCGAGGCGATCATCGCGCGGGTGATCGCTCGATGCGGCTCGGCCGGACTCAGGATGGTGAAGTCGTTGTGCTCGAACGACGGTGATGGGGCGAGGCTGACGAGCGCGCGACGATCGAGCCCGGCGAGCCAGCGCTGCCACCGTCGAAACGCGTCGTCAGGCCCTGCTGCCGAGAGTTCGCGATCGTGCAGCAACGGCGCCGCGAGCAAGACCGCCCACCCGATGCCGCCGAAGTAGCCGAAGGCATTCCCCTCGAGCGCGCGCTCCCGGCTCCACGCGCGAACCTGTGGGAGCACGGCGTCGAAGACCTGGGCCCTGCCGTGTCGCTCGAGCGCGGTTCTCAGCGCCTTCGCGTCGACCACGCCGAGCGCATGACGCCGCGAGTCCTCGTCTTCCGCTCCCGCCTCGATCGCCGCCACGTCGAAGTGGTCGCCGCGCAACACCTGTCGGGTGACTCGTCGGCCCGCCGGGAGTCGATCTTCGAGCGCGTCGAGCACGGTGGAGCTGCTGCCTTGCACGGTCACGAGGAGATCGAGATCTCGGCCTTCGAGGCTCGGGGCGTAGGCGCGCGATCCGAAGGGCTCGATGGAGAGTTGCACCCCGAGGTCTTCGCCAGTGGCATGGATCGCGCTACGCAACGTTCGTTCGAGTTCGGTCTGCGCCGGGTCGGCGAGTTCCCCGGTGGCATGCACGCGGCCGTCACCGAGGCCCACGGTGGCGTGTACCCGGAAGGCATCGTCGAGCCGCTCCAGGACGGTGAGCCTCGAGACCTTCCACGACAACGAGACGCCGCGGAGTTCCTGCTTCAGCATCGTCAGCGTCGAACGGTCGCCGTGGGCGATTCGCGCGATCGTCAGGTGCGGGGTGAACGTGTCGCCGTCGCCGCGGTTCTGTTCGACGCACCACGGGAAGGCCTCGACGAGCCGCTGCTGCAGCGCGCTCACCTCGGCCGGGTTCGACGGCGTGAGGGCGAGCGTCGTCGTCGCGTGGTGCTCGAAGGTGATCAGCCGATCGAAGCGAACGTCGAAGGGCGAGAGGGTCTCCGCCGCCTCGGCCAATGCCGGGAGCGCGTCGTCGATCGTCGCCGGCTCGACGAAGCCGTAGAGCAGGGTGACGTGCGGCGGCCATCGGGTGAACCGCGAGTCGTGCCTGGCGCGCAGGCGCTGAAGCGGGCCCCACAGCTCGACGGGCGGAGTGAGCACCACCGCGCTGCGATGCGACGTCGTGGTGCTTCGCCGCGGCTTGAGGCCAACCGCGAGGCCGAAGTGATCCGACGTCTGCTGTTCGTGGACGCCGAGCAGCCGTGCGTTGTTTGCGTCGAGCCGTTCACCGAAGACGAGGATGCGGTCGAGCCGACTCGAGCGGCCCCGCTTCGTCAGCGCGCCGGCGATCGGGTTCCTCTCGACGTCGTAGGTCAGCCCGGGAAGGGCAGGGTTCGCAGCGCTCCAGGCGTCGAGTCCATGCAGCCGCGTTACCAGCGCGTCGAGCTCGTCGTCCTGCGCGTTGAAGTCACCCGCGATCACCAATGAGTGAGAACCCAGCAGCGTCTGGCTCAGGCGCACGAGATCACGCTCGCGCTCGGCCCGGCGGCTTGCCTCACGATCGCTGGGAAGGTGGAGGCCGGCGACCACCAGATCGTCGAACCAGCAGACGAGCGCTTCGCGGCCCGGTGCGAACTCGAGCGCGGCGCTGTGGTTGGGCTGGGCACGCGACAGCATCACCACGTCGGAGTGCTCGCTGGCGACGACGGTGAAGGCGCTCCGAAGCGCAGCGTCGGCCATCACGATGGCGAAGAACGTGTCGGTCGCCTCGGTGAAGACGACGACATCTGGAGCCTGTTTCAGCGTCTCGTCGAGCAGCCGCCGCCACCGCGCAGGGTGATCGAGCAGCTCGGAGTCCCACGCCTCACTGAGCACGTTCCAGGTGACGATGGTGGGCGAGGTCGTCAGCGTGCTCGAGGGACCCGTCGGGGGCACGACCTCGACCTCACGACGCTCCAGCGCCTCGACCGCAACCGACTCGCCGGCCCGGCCGAGGCCGCCATGAAGGGCTTCGTCTCGCCGATCGACTCGCGACGCGCGATCCCACAGCACCTCGCCGCGGTAGCGGAACCCGATGATCCGATGCCAGGGAATCGGCCCGTTCGGAAGGAAGTCGCGGAAGGCGATCACCTTGGTCCCAGCGGGTCGATCGGCCAGCACGATCTCACACGCGTCGGCGTCGAAGCGCGGATCCCACCGCAGCTGGTGGTACACGCGCTGCCCGTCAGGAAACGGGCGTCTGTCGGAGTCCGTGCTCATGACGCCTTTGTGGACGGAAGCAGGTGCTGTTCCCTGAACGCGGCGAAGCCACGCAGCTCGAGAGACCCGCCATGAGCGAGCCAGTCGACATCGTGAAGTTCCCGCGAACGCCGCATCTCGAAGGGTCTGCGCTGCAGCCGGGCGACGAAGACGTGCCGCTGATGCACCGTCGCGCGCTCGAGGGCACCGAGGTCGTGGCGACCGAGAAGCTCGACGGCATCAACATCGGCTTGCGCTTCGACGCCTACGGCAAGCCCTGGCTCTTCAGCCGCTCGCACTTCATCGGCGCCGAGGCGTTGTTCGATCGTCTCAAGGCCCAGATCGCGAGCAGCGCTGCGGCGAGTTTCGAGCGGCTCGGGACTCGCTTCATCGTGTACGGCGAGTGGCTCTTCGCGCGGCACACCGTGTTCTACGACGCCCTCCCCGCGTACTTCTTCGTCTTCGACGCCTTCGACGTCGTGGACCAGCGCTTCCTCGGAACAGCCGAGCGCCGCCAGTTGATCGAAGGGCTCGGGTTTCACGAGGCGCCGGAGCTCTGGCGTGGCGACGGCGCTGATCTCCCACCGGTCGACGCGCTTCTCTCGCGCAGTCGTTTCGCGACGGCCCAGCTGTCCGAGCACTTCGATGCCCTCATCACCTCGCGAGGCCTGGTGCTCGAACGGGAGCGCGCCCAGACCCAGCTCTCCGGCGAAATGGAGGGCCTGTACTTCCGCCTCGAGCGAGACGGCCGTTTCGTCTCGCGCTGCAAGTACGTGCGCCCCGGTTTTCGACAGACGATCTCCGACTCAGGGACGCATTGGGCCAGTCGTCCCCTGGTTCCGAATCTGCTCGCGGGCGTCAGGCCATGAGCGCGCCGACGTCGAAGGTGACGCTCCCTGCGCTCCCCGACTGGACTGCGCTGGACAGCAAAGCGTGGGCCGTCGAGGCCGCGCGGCGTGTGTTGAGGACATGGCCTTCCGTCGAGGCGACCCGTGGTTCCGGCCAGGCGTTGGCGCTGCGGGTCGCGCTCTGGCGCGGAGGCGTGCCGTTCGTTCATCGTGAGAAGACCGTCGAGCTCGTTCGCTTCGCGCGCGCTCCAGAACTCCCTCGGGCCTGTCGAATCGTCACGGGCCGCCTGCTCGACGCCGTCGTCCCGATGTCGATTGAGCTGCGAGATGAGTGCGAAGCGCGCGGGTGTTGGGCGAGTCTGGCGCCTGGTTTTCGGCCGCCGCCCGGTGACGTCCCGGTCGTCGTCATGTCGGGGCTGCCCGGAGCAGGCAAAGACACCTGGCTCGCGCGTCACCACCCGGAGCTTCCCGTCGTCTCGCTCGACGCGCTCCGTGCCGAGCTGAACATCGATCACGGCGAAGAGCCCGCTCGCCTCCGCACCGCGGCCTTCACTCGCGCGACGTCGTTCCTCGACCGTCGGCAGCCGTTCGCGTGGAACTCGACGTTGCTTCGTGCGCGTGAGCGGAAGTCCCTGGTCGACTGGCTCGTTCGACGCAGCGCCCACGTCCGGCTCGTGTCACTCGACGTCAGCGCGCGCGTGCAGAAGGCGCAGAACCGGAACCGGCCCACCGCCGTGCCCGACGCGGCGCTCGAACGAATGCTGGCGCGTTGGGAACCGGTGATCCCCTTCGAGGCCCACGACGAACGCTTCCTTGAAGATGGCGCGCCGCGCGCGTTCGCACCCTGAGTAGGCTCGCGGGTCTCCATGGCCCTCTTCGACTCGATGCTGCACCCCGAGGGCTTTCACGGTCACGGCAAGACGAAGCGCTTCTTCGAGGGCTGGTACGTGAAGCTCGTCTCGGCCGATCGCCAGCAACGCTGGGCCGTCATCCCTGGCCTCTTCCTTGGCCCCAACGGTGGTGGAGAGGCCTTCGTGCAGGTGCTCGACGGCGCCACGAAGCGCAGTTGGTTCTGCCGGTACGAGCTCTCGGAGTTCGAGGCGAAGGCCGACTCCTTCGAGGCGCGCGTCGGCCCGAACCACTTCTCGGCGAAGGGCCTCACGCTGTCGCTGAAGGATGGGCCGCTGCGGGGAACGCTCGCGTTCTCGAGCTTCAACCCCTGGCCGGTGACGCTCACCTCGCCCGGCATCATGGGCTGGTACGCGTACGTGCCGTTCATGGAGTGCTACCACGGGGTCGTCAGCTTCTGGCACACGCTCACTGGCACGCTGACGGTCGAGGGCCGAGAGGTCTCGTTCGACGGTGGCGTCGGCTACCTGGAGAAGGACTGGGGCCAGGCCTTCCCCGCCGGCTACGTGTGGATGCAGACGAACCACTTCGCGACGCCAGAGACTTCGCTCGTCGCGTCCGCCGCGATCATTCCCTGGCTGTCTGGCAGCTTTCCGGGCTTCATCGCCGGCTTCTGGCAACGCGGTCGGCTCTACCGTTTCGCCACGTACACCGGCGCTCGCATCGAAGAGCTCACCGTCGACGATACCCATGTGCGCATGACGTTCGCCGACAAGGAGCACCGGCTCGAGGTCGTCACGGCCAGAACCGGAGGCGGTCTCCTGCACGCTCCCGTCCGCACCGAGATGCACAAACGAGTCGAGGAGTCGCTCGACGCGGAGGTTCAGGTGCGGGTCTCGAAGGTGCAGGGGGGCGCGACCGTCTTTGAAGAAGTGGGCCACGTCGCCGGTCTGGAGGTCCACGGCGAGCTCGACCGCCTCATGTCGATGGCCAAAGGTCGAAGGTAGGTAGAGGTCGGCGCAACCAATCGGGGGCTGCCGGGTTCACGAGGAAACGGAGGCGGAACGCACATGAAACGGATCGTCGCAGTGGTGGTGGTGACGTTGTCGACAGTCGGTATCGCGCAGCCGGTTCGCAACGCGGTGGAGCGTGCCAAAGACAAGCAGGACCTTCGGCAGGACCGGCGACAGCTGGCCAATGATCGCAAGGACCTCGCCGACGTGAACGCCATGCTCGGACAGTTCGATGCTGCGGTCTCGAGGAACGATCTGGTCGGCATCAAGGCCGCCGATGCCTCGTTCCAGAACTACCTTGCGAAGGAGGCCGTCGAGGCCACGGTCGAGGTGAAGCAGGCGGAGCAGGAGGTTCGTGAAGACAAGCGCGAGGTCCGCAGCGACAGGCGTGAGCTCGGCAAGGATCTCGCGGTGGGCCGTCGCCCCGGCGTCGTCGGTGATGACGCGCGCGATCTCGCTCGCGACAAGGGCAACCTCGCCAACGATCGCGGAGACGCGGCCCGTGAACGCGCCGCCCGCAACCGGCTGTTCGTCATTCGCGCTGAGCTGGCGCCGCTCCAGGGGCTGACCGACGCCGCCTCGAACGCGAAGAAGCGGGTGCTCTACTCAGAGGTCGCTACGCTCGCGAAGACCGATCTGGTGCGCACGAAAGTGGAACAGGGCGAAGACCGTCGAGAGCTGCGTGAAGATCGCAGAGAGACCCGCGAAGATCGCCGCCCGGCTCACTGACCCGAGGGAGCCGCGACCGCCGCGCGGAACGCAGCCACTGCGCGGTGGTAGTCGAGCAGGGCATCGATCTCTCTGAGGCGCGCCTCGGCCGACTGGGTCTCGCGAAGGTTGACGAAGAGCAGGTTGGAGTCGCCCAGCTCAAACTTCTGGCGCTCTCCAGCCTCGAGCTTCTTGGCGACGTCGACTTCCTGCCGGTTGAACTTCACGCGCTCCCTCGACGCGTCCAGGGCCGAACGAGCGTCTTTCACGTCTGCGGCCACGCGATCGCGGTTCAAACGCAGCTGCGCCGCCAGCCGAGCAAGCCCAGCCTCTGCGGACCGGATTCGTCCGATGGGTGCTCGGAATACCAACGGTACGTCGAGCATCGCGGAGAACTCGAACTCACGCACGTTGAGCTTCGGGTCTGCGGTGCCCGGGTTCGTCCCGAGGTCCTGGGAAAACACCACGCCGACGTCGAGCGACGGCCAGAGCTGGTTTCTCTGAAACGCGAGTTCGACCTGCTGCTGCCGTTCCTGAATCAAGAGGCGCTGGACGTCAGGGCGTCGTGCCAGCGCCTCGTCGAGGCTCGCGTCGTCTCCGAAATTCGGCTGCGGTTCCGGAAACGAAGTTGGCAACCGGTCATCACCTGGCTGAAGGGGGGCGCCTTCGTCGTCTCGGACGAAGAGGGCCAACTCGAACGAGGCCTGCTCGATGGCTCGCTGGGTCTGCACGAGCAGCGACCGCCGCTGGGCCACCGCGCGCTGGTTGTCCTGTTGGTCGAAGAATGGGACGTCGCCTGTCTTGACCCGAACGGCGAGCTGCCGATCTCTCGCTTCGGCGATTCCGAGCAGATCCCTGGCGACCTGACGGCGCATGCCAGCAGCCACCCAGTCCCAGTATCGGAAGGCCGCGAGCCGAGCGACTTCCAGGCGCTGGAGGGCCTGGGCCTGTCGTGCGCCTTCCTGCCCCAACTCGGAGCGCGTGATGCTGGCGCGGCGTCGATCGATCAGCAGGTTCCGAAGGAGCGGAACACTCGCGCCCGCTCGAAGTTCGCCCAAGGGGTACGTCTCTCGCTCGCGGTAGTAGGGTTGAATTCCGATCGAAGAGAGGGGCTGACCGTTGCGGTAGCCGCCGAAGACCGAGAGCGGCGTTCCGATGACCGTCCACTCGACGGTCGAGTCGAAGCGGATCTGAGGGTACGGCCCCAGCTTGTCCGGCGTGAGAATGCCGCGCGCCTTGAGCCCCGGGTCGAACCCACCTGCCGCGCTGAGGGCCTCACCGTCGGCGGCGGCCACATCGGCTTGCGCCGCCACCAATGACGGGTAGGCCCGCTCAGCTGAGGCGAGAACCTCTGCGAGATCGAGCGAGGGGCCAGGTGGGGTCGGCCCTCCAACGGTCGTCACCAGGCTCATCGACGGCACCAGCGCGAGCCGATGCGCGAAGGGCCCGGGCTTCGGAGCGGCCACGAGCGAGAGTTCCAGCTGAGGCGCGGCCGTGACGAGACACAGGACGAAAGAGCCGATCATCCCTTCCCCTTGTCCTTTCCTTTGGTCTTCGAGCCCGGCTGCGGCTCTCCGGGCGTCACCGTCGGCGGGAACGCGTTGAAACGTCGCCAGAGCTCGAAGCCCAGGCGCACCTGATCGAGCATCACCCAGCCGTTCACCCGCACGCCCTGTCGCAGGTAGAGCCCGGTCGGCCACGGTGCGTCCGGCTTCCCGTCACCGTCCTTGTCGGTCGGGTCCTGAACGATGAGCAGCCGGAACTGCCCGGTGCCGTCATCGGTGGCGTCGATCAGGCTGACCTTGCCGCCGAACGTGCCGACCGCGACCGAGGGCCAACCGGTGAACTGCACCGCGGGCCAGCCTTCGAACTGCAGCCGCACGTCGCGGTTCTTGCTGATCAGCGGCATGTCGTTGCCGTCGACCCAGAGCTCGACCGCGCGCACCTCGGTGTCGGGCACCAACGTGAGAATCGACTCGCCGCTCTTCACGAACACGTTGCCCTGGCCCTTGAGCAGTCGGAGCACCGTGCCGTCGATCGCCGCCTTCACGTCCATCGTCGACTGGCGGGCCAGGCGAACGTCGAGGCGCGCCAGCTCGGAAGACGCGTTGGCTTCTTCGCCGCGCGCCGAGGCTTCAGAGGCTCTCGCGTCGTCGATGCTCGCGGTGATGTCGTTCATCACGCGGGCCTGATCCTGCTCGAGCGCGAGCTCCTCTCCGAGGGCCGCCTGGAGCGTGGCGAAGGCGCGCTGCACCTCGGTCGTCGCGCGCACGACCTCGAACTCGGCGAGCTCGACGATGCGATCGGAAGCCAGGCCCTGCTTCTGCAGCTGCTTCTGGCGGTCGACGTTCAGCCGCGCGATTCGTTCGGACTCTTCCGCGGCCTCTTTCGCGCGGGTCGCGGCGGCGGAGCGCTGCTTCGACATCGCCACGCGGCTGCTCGCAGCCCTGACCGCTGCCGAGCGCGACGAGTCGAGCGCCCGCTGCCGCGAGGCCAACGACGCCGCGCGCGCCGCCGCCGCCTCACGTCGGGCGATCACGGCGTTCCGCTCGTCCATCAGGCGATCGAGGATCGCGGGATCGTTGTCGGTGATCTTGAAGAGGGGCTCGCCCTTCTTCACGACCGAGCCCTCCTGCACGAACCACTCGGTGACGTTCCCTTCGATCGGCGCTGAGATCTCCTGTTGGCGCTCCATCGGCGCGAACGCCACGACCCGACCCTTGCCCGAGACCGACTGCTGCCACGGCGCGAAGACCATCGCGAGGAGCACCAGCCCGAAGAACGTGGCCGTCAAGCGGGCGAGCACCTTGAGCGCTCGGGGGGTCTTCACCAGCGTCATCGCCGCCGATGACGCGAGCGAGGTCGCGGTGGCGGTCGGCAGCATTCGCGGCGCGTTCGAAGAGGGCGTCATGAGTGCTTCGCCTCACCGGCTGAGGGGACGTGCGGCGTCGAGCTGGCGTGGAGGTCGATGACCTCACCGCAGGCGCGCGCCAGCGCAGAGCCGGGATCACTGACGAGCGCGATGAGCGTCCACGAGGTGTCCTTCTTGGTCAGCGCGGCGACGGTGCGTGCTCGAGAGACCGGGTCGAGCCCCTCGAGCGTGTCGTCGACGATGATCAAACGCGGGCTGGCCGCGACCGCGCGCGCGACGACGAGGCGAACGACCTGTGCCGGTGACAGCGGCGCTCCATTGACGCCGAGCTCGGTGTCGTAGCCCTGTGGGAGCGATCGGATGTCGTCGTCGAGCCCGACGCGCTCCACGGCGCTGCGGACTTCCGAAGGGGTGATGCCGGGTCGGGTGAGCGAGACGTTGTCGTAGACGCTGCCGATGAAGAGGTCGTCCGAGCGCACGAGCAGGACTTCGTCGTGCAGCGAGCACGAGCTGGCGCGGCGAACATCGACTCCGCCGACTTCGAGCGTTCCGTGCGTCGGCTTGCGAATGCCCGAGATCAGATCGCTCAGCACACCGCCTTGCCCGCCGACGATCGCAAGCCGCGCGCCCGGCTTGACCTCGAGATCGACCACGGCGCCATCGACCTCGACGTGATGGAGCTTCACCCCGACCGGCCCCCTGCCAGGCAACGTCTCGCCCGTCGCGCTGCTCTCGACGTCGAGATCGATGAGATGGCCGACCTTGGTGAGGCCGGACACGAGATCGTACGCCGACTCCAGGATCTTCCCGAACTTGGTGATGCTGGCCGTCACTGCGGCGACGATCAGCTCTGCGGCGATCAGCTGGCCGAGCGTCAGTGATTGATTGATGACGAGCCAGCCGCCAAAGCCGAGCAGCACGGCGCTCCCGACGACCTGCACCGCGAGGGCGCTGATCGTCTGACCGAAGACGACGGCGAAGTGACGCTTTCGGGCCTCGAGGTACTTCCGCGTCAGCGCGTCGGCTCGCGACGAGGCCAGGGCGGCGCCTCCCGACCCGCGGAACGCCGAGGGCGCTCGCGCCAACTCCTCGAGCCAGGCAGCGACCTCGTACTTGGCCTTGCTCTCGTCGAACGCCGTGCGAACGCCGCGCCGCAACGGGAGCAAGATGAAGAGCGTGGTGGCGATCAGCAACACGATGTCGAGGGCGAGGAGGGCCGGGTGGTAGAACGCCAGCACCAGCAGCCCGATCGAGATCTGCATGAAGGCCGCGAGCCCCTCGGTGAGCACGGTCGCGAAGGTCTTCTGCACCGTCATGACGTCGAAAAAGCGGTTGACCAGCTCCGGCGTGACGGGGTGGTGGTCGTCCTTCGGCGTTCGAGGGAGGCGCCAGGCGACGTCGAGCGCGACGCGGGCGAACAGCCGAGCTTGCAGGGCTTCCGTGACTCGCGTCTGGAGCGCCTTGAGCGCCGCCTGGAAGCCGAGGGCCACGAGGAAGAGCACCGCCAGCACGACGATGGGCTGGAGCAGGGTGCCGAAGGCGACCGTGGTGACGAGCGACTGGACCGCGATTGGCGTCGCCAGCGAGAGGACTCCGACCGCCGCGCTGTAGATGAAGACGACGACGAGATCGTCGCGCTCCATCGCCAAGAGCGCCCACACCCGATCCCACGGCCGCAGGTGCGCATGGTGTTCGTCTTCCCCGTCTTCGCCGCCCAGCACTGCCTGGGCTGCATGCGAGGCCGCAGACAGGCGCTCCATCGGGGTCGAGGGCACGCAATGGAGAAACGGAACAGGCGCCTTGCCGAGGATCGAGCTGAGACTGTTCTCGTCCAGCCACTCGGCCTGTTCCGAGCCCGTCTGCGCATGCAGCCTGAAGCCGTGGCGCTCGGTGAGGATGATCCAGCGTGAACCGGCCTCGGTCGGCACCACCGTGATCAGCGGGAACGGGACCGCCTGACCGACGAGATCTTTTGCCGACAGCGCGACCTGCGTCGATGACAGCCTCAGCGATTGAGCCGAGATCCTGAAGGCCTCGAGCAGCTCGCCCGGCCCGAAGGTCGAGGCCGCTCCCAGGCTGTTGCGGACCTCGTCTCGGGCCTTTGCCGGGCTGAACTCGTGATTGACCGCATGCGCGACCTGCTCGAGCGCCCAGACGAGCGCGTCGGCGGCTGGGCCCGGTGCGAGTCGGTGTTCTTGAGAAGGCGTCGTCATTTCAGCTCTTTGGGTCAGGCGAACTTCGGCCCGGTCTCAGTAATGACGCCGTTCGTTCGGACAATCCAGAAAAGGGGCGGGGCCCCGACTGAACCCCCGTGCGTCGTTGCCGGGTCCCGTTTATCCCATCGCCGATGGCAGTGCCTCGACAGATCGCTCTTCTGCAGGGCGCGAAGTTCACCAGCGTTCGGGTCCGCGAGGGGTGGACTCATTTTCACGTGATCGGGATCGCGCGAACGGACGAGGGCTGGACCGTCGAGCTCGCGGCCAGTTGTGATGCGGCGCGGCGGCTCGTCGTCCCTGCGCGCGAACTGAAGGATCGCGTCGAGTGGGCGCCCGGGTGGACGCCGTTGTCCTCGAAGCCCTGAAACACGAACGCCGACCCCTTCACGAGATCGGCGCCCGGAGATCGACTGCCTGCAGAGGGGTCAGGCCTCGACCTTCACCTTGAAGCTCTTCGGTTGCGCGACTTCCTTCTTCGGCAGCGTCACCGTCAGCACGCCGTGCTTGTACGCAGCCTGCGGCTCGGTGCCCTCGACGGTCTCGGGCAGCACGAACGAGCGGGCGAACGTGCCCCAAGTGCGCTCCTGGCGAATCCACCCGTCCCGCTCCTCCTTCGTCTCGCTCTTCCGCTCGGCGGAGAGCGTGAGCACGTTGCCTTCGAGCTTCACGTCGATGGCGTCGGGCGAGACGCCGGGCATGTCCACGCGGAACTCGAGGGCCTTGTCGGTCTCGATGACGTCGGTCGCCGGAGTCAGGGCGCCGGTGGGGGGCGTGGCGGGCGCGGCGCGAAACAGCTCGTCGAACTCGCGCCAGATGGAGGGGAAGCGGTTGGTCGTTCGGATCAGCATGGTGTGCTCCTTGCGTCGTGAGTGGGAGGAACCGTTCTCCCGGGGACAGCTGAAAGGTGAGACAGCAACTCGAGGTGTCAAGGCGAGCCGATGGACAGGTCGCGTGGCTTGACGCGCAGACCGCGTGCGTTAGCCGCGCGTCGATTTCTCAGGCAGATTCCGTCGCGTGCGCTTCTTCGTGGTGGTGACGTTGCTGTTCGCGCCGATCGCACTGGCTCGGGGAGCGGACCAGTCCTTCGATGCAGGCGTCGTCTCGGCGCCTCCGCTGATCAGCGGCGACGCGCCACCGCAGCTGCCGCCCACCGCAGTCGAGGTGAAGAAAGGACCGCCCGCCGCGCCGCGATGGAACCGCGCGACTGGTTCGCTCACTGGCGTGCTCTCGGGCTTTCGTGACTACTCCGCGGGCATCGAGTTCTTCGGAGGCGTGGTCTTCGGCACCCCGCAGCTCACCGCTTCCGACAAGCAGCTCAGCCTCGAGCAAACACGGGCCCGGCCCCTGCGTGACGTCAGCGGTTGGCTGGTCGTTCCGGGGCTCGAGGTGATGTGGGCCCGGCTCTCGGGGCCGGTGTGCGCGGGCTCGGAGTTCTGCGGCCAGCGGTGGGTCGGCGGTGCCGGCGTGCGCATCGGGTATGCCGACGGAATTGCGCGAGAGGACGGCGTGGTCCGTCTTCGGCGGTTCTTCTTCGGAGCGCTGTCAGCCCAGGGCGCGTACGTCGTGGTGCCTCCCGCGCCACTCACCCCGGCTTCCCGCTGGGCCGAGGGCGTCTTCCGGTTGCGCGGCGGTGTGCAGCTCAACGTGGCGTCGAGCCGGCGCGCGCAGCTCGAGGGCAATGGGATCATTCTGCACCTCAGCGGATTGGTCGAATACCTCGCGTTCAGTCCGGTCGGAGGCGGCGTTCAGTTCGGCGCAGCGTTCGGGCTCGCGTTCTGAGGCGGCCTCAGAGCGCCGAGAGTTTCGCGTAGAGCGTTCGCCGGTCGATTCCCAACACACGAGCCGCTTCGGACTTGTTGCCACCAAGCTCGGCAAGAATCCTCCTCACGTACTCCAGCTCGAGCCGTTCGAGGGGCCACCGCTCGGCGACCGCGCGCGCCCACGGATCGCCGTGAGCCCGTTCATTCGTCGAGCCCTCGAACATCTGGGCGGTGATCACCGGGCCATCACTCAAGGTCACCGCACGCTCGACGAGGTTCAGCAGCTCTCGAATGTTCCCTGGCCACGCTTGCTGGAGCAGCCATCGCCTCGCGCCGTCGTCGATGGAGGTGACTTCGCGGCCCGCGCGACGGCACGCCTCGGGTAACCAGGCCTCGAGGAGTGGCTCGATGTCATCGCGCCTGTCTCTGAGTGGCGGCAGCTCGATGCGAATGACGTTGAGTCGGTAGTAGAGATCGGATCGAAACGCCCTCTCGTGGACGGCTTCCTCGAGCGAACGGTTGGTGGCTGCGATGACCCTGGCGTTCACGGCGGTCGGCCGCGTCTCGCCGACGGCGCGAACCTTCCTCGTTTCCACCGCAGCCAGCAGCTTTGGCTGCGACTCGAGCGGAAGCTCGCCAATCTCGTCGAGCAGCAGCGTGCCGTCCTCGGCTGCGACGAACAGGCCCGAGCGGTCTTCCCGGGCGTCGGTGTAGGCGCCGCGTTTGACTCCGAACAGCTCGCTCTCGACGAGGTTCGACGGCAGGCTCGCGCAGTTCAACTCGATGTACTCGCCCTTGCGGCCGCTCGCCTCGTGAATGAAGCGGGCGACTGCGCTCTTTCCGGTCCCGCTCTCGCCCGTGAGCAGAACGGGCGTATCGGCGCGGGCGGCGCGTTCGGCCAGCGCGAGCACCCGCTGCATCGCCTCGCTCTTCGCGACGAGCCCCCGTTTCGTGTTCGCAGCCAGCGCTGCCGACTTCAGCCGACGCACCTCGCGCACCAGCGAGCGTTCGCGCAGCACCCGCTCGAGCGCGTGGAGCAACACCTCTGCCTTGAACGGCTTGGTGATGAAGTCCGCTGCGCCGGCGTTCATGCAGGTCACCGCCAGCTCCACCGAGCCGAACGCGGTGATCATCACCACGGGCAGTTCGGGTCGTTCCACCCGAAGCGCCTTCAGGAGCGCTGGGCCTCGGAGCCTGGGCATCTCGATATCCGAGACGACGAGTTCGATGTCCGTCTCGCGCGCCCGGTCCAGGGCCCTGGTCGGGTCGGTCTCTCCGACGACGCGGTACCCAGCCGCCGTCAGTACCTCCTCGAGGTAGCCCACCACCTCAGCGTCGTCGTCGATGACCAGAACCTGCGCACCCGGGGGGGTCATGGCGCTCTCTCTTTGGGCAGCGTCACCGTGAACCGGGCGCCGTGCGGCTGTTCGTTGGTCACGTCGATGGTGCCCCCGTGATCGGTGACGATGGACTTGACGATGGCGAGGCCAAGGCCCGTGCCTTCGCCCTCTGGGCTCGTGGTGAAGAACTGCTCGAACAAGCGCTCCTTCATGCCGAGTTCGACGCCCGGGCCGGTGTCGACGACGTCGAGCCTGACGCCTGGCCCTTCATCGGCGATCTCCACCGTCACCGAGCCACCGTCTCTGGCGGCCCGAAGCGCGTTCGTGAGCAGGTTGAGCGCCACCTGCTGCACGAGATCTCGATCGCAGACCGCGAACAGCGATGTCGGGCCCTTCATCGATAGGGAGATCTTCGTCCGTCGCGCCTGGTACTCGAGCAGCTCGACGACCGAGCGGACCAGCGGCACCACGTCATGGCGCTCCATCAGGGGCCCACGGACGCGGGCAAACGAGAGCAAGCGCTCGACGATTCGTGAGATCCGCTCGCCTTGCGTCACGAGAATGGTGGCCTGGCGCTGCACTTCGGGGTGCTCGGGGTTCTGCTCGACCAACACGCGCGCGCGCCCACAGAGCACCTGCAGCGGCGAGCCGATCTCATGCGCGAGGCCCGCGGCGAGCTGGCCGACCGCAGCCAGCTTGTCGATCTGTCGAAGCCCTCGACCCAGCTCGGCCTCACGCCGTTGCGCCTCGCGGAGCGTCGTCACCATCGCCGCGAAGTCTGACTCGAGGGCGCGCATCTCGTCGCGTGGGATCATGAACCGTGGCGCGGCCGGCTCTGCCTCGAGCAGTGAGCCAGCCGTTCGGATTCGTTGCATCCACCCCATCAGCCGAGACAGGGGCCGGCCGATGAAGAGCGTGCCGCCGAGAGCCGCGAGCGCGCCGATCGTCAACACCACGAGCAGTACGCTGAGGGCGACGTTGCGCTCGGTCGTCACGAGATCGTGCTCGAGCCGGTCCAGCGGGCGACCAAGCAGCAGCACGCCCAGCGATCGGCCTTCGTCTGATGCGAGCCGTTGCACCAGGACGATCTGGCCAGGAAAGCCCTCGGGCTCGAACGAGATGACCGGCTCGCCCTTGTCCCCCAGCCGCTCGACGAGGGCACGGCCGCCTTCGGGTGCTCGTCGCGTCGAAGGCGCAATGGGCGCGCCCTGCACATCCAGGAGCGCGACCAGCATTCCGGGCTCGAGACGCATCAGCTTGTCGATCGTCTCCTGCACGTCTTCGAGTTGGCGATCTCGCATCGCGTTCTCGATCGCGACCTGAAGGCTCCGACCCAGCAACGAGGTCTCGGCCTGGGCCGCTTCCCGCAGGTCTCTGCGCTCGACCCGAACGAGGTACCAGCCGAGCACCCCGAAGGCTCCGAGCGACACGATCATCAGGAACGCTGTCAGCCGAACCGTGAGTCGCATGAGGGGTCTTTGCCACGCCTGCCGAGAACCTGCGCTACTGCCAACCGCCGCCGAGCACTTTGTAGATCGTCACCCGCGCGGTTCGCTGTCGCCGCCAGGCTTCGACGAGCTCGACGTCTGCCCGAAGGCGCGACTGCTGCGCGAAGAGCACCTCGAGCGACGAGGCCTTGCCCGCCCTGAAGAGGGTGTCGGCAGTCTCGATCGAGCGCTCCACCGTCCGCTGCTGCTGTTGGCGAAGGGCGACCAAGCTCGAGGTCGTCGTCACGTCGGACAAGCCGTTCTCGACCTCGGCGTACGCGGTGAGCGCGGCCCGCTGGTAGGCATGGAGCGCCTCGAGCTTGAGCGCCTTCGCGCCGTCGAACTCGGCCTCGAGGCCGCTGCGGTTGAGCAGCGGCGCGACGAGTCCTCCGACGACCGAATAGACGAGCGACTCGGGCAGCCGGGCCAGGAAGGCCGGGTTGAAGGCCTGCAGGCCGAGGCTCGCGCCGAGCGTGATGTTGGGAAAGAACGCGGCGCGGGCGCTCTCGAGGTCGGCGCCCGCAGCTTTGAGCTCCAGTTCGGCTGCGCGAACGTCAGGCCGGGCGCGGAGCACGTCGGCCGGCACGCCTGCGCCGACCGGGCCCTCGATCTCGAACGTCAGCCCTCCGGATGGCGCGATGGCTCGGGGCGGTCGGCCCAGGAGCAGGTTCAAGCGCGACTGGGCCTCGACCCGCTGCTGGCCTGTGATCACCGCGAGCGCCTTCGTCTCGGCCAGCTGCACCTCGAATTGCTGCACGGCGAGCTCGGTCGCGCGGCCGGCCGCCTTCTGCAACTGGACGATCTCCATCGCCTCGCGCTGGCGGTCGGTGGCCTCGCGGAGCAGCACCTCGAGCCTGTCGAGCGCCTTCAGATCGAACCAGGCCGTGGCGACGTCTGCAACCAACGAGGTGATGACGAGGTTCGAGCCCTCGACGCTCGCGAGGTATCGAGAGACGGTCGCCTCTTTCTGATTCCGCAGCTTGCCCCAGAGGTCGATCTCCCATGACGCCTGAAACCCCGCGAGGAAGTCGCCGAGGTTCACCGGCACGAGCTGGCCAGGCGTGATGTCGGTCGTCGCGTTGCCTGCGCCATCCATCGTGTACAGGCCGTATCGCCGCACCCCGCTGCCGAGCGCGAGGTCGAGCCGGGGCAGCAGTGCTCCGGTGGAGCGCTTCACTCCGGCGCGGGCCTGCTCGATGCGTTGGAGCGCGATGCCGAGATCGGGGTTGTTCGTGAGCGCCTCTCCGATGAGCGCCGTCAGCTGCGGGTCGGCGAAGAACTCCTTCCAGCTGAGCGCGGCGACGCTCGGGGCTGGTGCGGCGCCTTGCCACGCTGCGGGCGTCGGGTGCTCCTTGATGCTGACCTTGGTGTTCAGTGACGCGCAGCTGCTCACCATCACCATCCCGAGCCAGGCGCTACGCATCGGCGCGCTCCGGTTCAATCGGCGAGGCCTCGGGCTCGGCTGGAGGGGCGACTGCAGCCCGACGCAGGCGAAAGCCGACGTACAGCCCCGGCACCAGGAGCAGGCCGCAGATCGTGCCGAGCGTCATGCCGCCGACGGCCGCAGTGCCGATGGTGCGGTTGCCGACGGCGCCAGCGCCTGTCGCGATGGCGAGCGGGAGCAGCCCGGCGATGAACGCGATCGACGTCATCATGATGGGGCGCAGCCGCTGTCGGCCGGCCTCCATCACGGCTTCCACCACGCCGAGCCCTTCTTTCCGTCGGTGCTCTGCGAACTCGACGATCAGAATCGCGTTTTTCCCACGAGGCCGATGAGCATGATCAGCGCGATGTGCGTGTAGATGTTGTTCTCGAGGCCAGTCGCCTTCAGCAACGCGAAGGCCCCCAGCACACCAGGCGGCAGTGAGAGCACCACCACCAGCGGCAGCACGAAGCTCTCGTACTTCGCGGCCAGCACCAGGTAGACGAAGACAAGGCAGATGAGGAAGACGATGAAGCCCTGATTGCCTGCGTTGACCTCGTCGCGCGAGATGCCGGCCCAGTCGATGCTGAAGCCGCGGGGCAGCTTCTCGCGTGCGGTCTCCTGGACGGCGCGGAGCACCTCACCGCTGCTGACACCCGCCTTGCCCTCTCCGTTGAGCTCAGCTGACGGGTACATGTTGTAGCGGGTCGTCTGATCGACGCCGTGGGTCTTCTCGAGCCGCATGAAGGCCGAGAGCGGCACCAGCTCGCCCCGCTCGCTGCGCACCTGGAGCTTGAGCAGATCGTCGGGCACGGCGCGGTGCTCAGGTGCGGCCTGGACCATCACTTTGTACATCTGGCCGAAGCGGATGAAGTTGGTCGCGTATTCGCTCCCCAGCATCGTCTGCATCGCGCCCAGCGCCGTCTCGGCCGAAACGCCCTTCTGCGCGGCCTTGTCGCGGTCGACGTGCACGACGTACTGGGGGAAGCCGGCGTTGAAGATGGTGAAGGCGCTCGAGATCTCGGGCCGCGCCTTCAGATCGACGATGAACTGGGTGACGACCTCCTGCATGCGCCCGAAGTCTCCCTTGCCGGTCTTGTCGAGCAGGCGCAGCTCGAAGCCGCTGGCGTTGCCGTAGCCAGGTACCGCGGGCGGGGGGAAGAACTCGATGTCTGCGTCGCGCAAGTGCTTCGTGCGTTGCTTGAGCGTCTCGATGACGGCGTCGACCGAGACGCTGCGCTCCTTCCACGGCTTCAGGTTCACCAGCGCGGTGCCGTAGGTGGCTCCAGTGCCGTCGGACAGAATGTTGGTTCCCGCGAGCGTCGAGATGCTGGCGATGCCGTCGACGCGTTCACCGGCGGCCCGAATGCCGTCGACCACCGCCTTCGTTCGTTCGAGTGTCGCGCCGGGTGGCGTGGTGATGCTCGCGTAGAACGTGCCCTGGTCCTCCATGGGGATGAACCCCGTCGGTACCGTGTTCGCCGTGAGGCCCGTCGCGGCGGTGAAGCCGCCGATGAGCGCGACCGTCACCAGCCGCCTCGTCGCGATGCGTCCGACGGTGCTCAGGTAGCCGCGCTCCGCGCTGGTGTAGCGAGCTTCGAACCAGCGAAAGAAGCCGGCGCCGAAGCCCTTGCGGTGACTCAGCGGCTCATGCCGTCGCAGCAACTGCACGCACAGCGCAGGCGTCAGCGTCAGCGCGACGAGCCCCGAGAGCCCGATGGCGATCGCCATGGTGAGCGAGAACTGCCGGTAGAAGACCCCCGCCGGCCCTGACACGAACGCGACGGGCACGAAGACCGCAGCCATCACGAGCGTGATGGCGACGATGGCCCCGCTGATGTCCTTCATCGCGTGCTCCGTCGCCTCGAGCACCGTCAGCGTGGTGTGCTCCATCCGCTCGTGCACTGCCTCGACGACCACGATGGCGTCGTCGACGACGACCCCGATGGCCAGCACCAGCGCGAAGAGGGTGATCAGGTTGAGCGAGAAGCCCATCGGTGCGATGAACGCGAAGGTGCCGATCAACGAGACCGGCACCGCGATGACGGGAATGAGGGTCGATCGCCAGTCTTGCAGGAAGACGAATACCACCAGCACGACGAGCAGGAACGCCTCGAGAATCGTCTGGAGGACCTCGCGCACCGCAGCGTCGAGAAACCGGCTCACGTCGAAGCTGAACTCGTATTCCATGCCCGGCAGGAAGACGTCGTGCTTCATGACCGCCAGGCGACGCTTCACCTCGGCGATCACCTCGCTCGCGTTCGACCCGGGCAGCTGCTTGAGCAGAATCGACGCGGCGGGCCGGCCGTTGAACTTCGCCTCGACGTCGAAATACGTGGTGCCGAACTCGACGTCGGCGACGTCGCTGATGCGCAGCACCTCGCCGTCGACGCTCGAACGAATCGGAAGGCTCGCGTACTCCTCGACGGTGCTGAACTTGCCCGTGTACTTGACGGTGTATTGGAGCGGCGAGTCTCGTTTGTCGCTGTTCTCTCCGAGCTTGCCGGGCGCCGCCTCAAGGTTGCCCTTGCGCAAGGCTTCGACGACTTCCTGCGGCGACACGCCGTAGGCAATGAGTGCATCCGGCTTCAGCCAGATGCGCATCGCGTACTCCTTGGCGCCCAGAATGTCGGCGTAGCCGACGCCGTTGATGCGCTTGAGCTCGGCCAGCACGTTGATGTCGACGAAGTTGTAGAGGAACTTTTCGTCGAGCTGATCGTCGGTGCTGTAGATGTTGAGGTACAGCAGCACGGCATTCTCTTCTTTGGCGATCTTCACGCCGTTGCGAATCACCTCGGTCGGCAGCTCGCCCATCACCGAGTTGACGCGGTTCTGAACGTTGACCGCGGCAACGTCTGGGTCGGTGCCCGTCTCGAAGAGAATCTGCACCACGCCGACGCCATCGTTGCCGGTGTCGCTGCTCATGTACTTCATGCCCGGCACGCCGTTGATGGCGCGCTCGAGCGGTACGATGGCGGCCTTGGTGACGGTCTCGGCGTTCGCGCCGGTGTACTCGACGGTGACGTTCACCTCGGGCGGCGCGACGCTGGGGAAGAGGGCCATCGGCATGCCTTTGAGCGCCAGCAGGCCGAGCAGCACGATGAGAATCGAGATGACGACCGACAACACCGGGCGGCGGGTGAACGTCGTCCTCACTGCGGGCTCCGGGTCGACGGAGCAGCGGTGGCGACGATGCGCGCGCCCTCTTTGAGTTGTTGGGTGCCCTCGACGACGAAGCGATCGGTCTCGCTCAGGCCGGACTCGAGCACGAAGGACTGGCCAAGCCGCAAGCGCGGCACCACACGCGTGGCGTGCACCGTGTCGTCGTCGGTGACCTTGAAGACGTACAGGTTCTCCTGCACCTCGAAGGTCGCCTGCTGGGGAATGATCAGCGCGTCACCGAGGGCCGTGCTGATGACGGCTTTCCCCGTCGCGCCGTGCCTGAGCAGGCCTTGCTCGTTCTTGAAGCGGGCCCGGAACGCCAGGTTGCCGGTCGCCTTGTCGAACTCGGTCTCGACCGCGTCGATGACGCCCTCGACGGGGAAGAGCGCGCCGTTGGCCAGCTTGAACGAGACGGTGCGCGGGCGATCATCGGGGCGGCTGGCGGCGAACGTGAGGTATTCCTGCTCTGAGACTCGGAAGTAGACGAACACCTCCGAGGTGTTGGTGATGGTCGTCAAGAGCTCGTCTTCCGACACCAGGCTCCCGGCCTTCAGCGGCAGCCGGTTCAGCACGCCGTCGAAGGGCGCCCGCACCTGGCCGTACGAGAGGTTGATCGACGCCTGCCCCTCGTGTGCTTTCGCCTCTTCGAGCCTGGCGGCCAGCGCAACCACCTTCGACTCGGCGAGCTCGAACTCGGGGCCCGAGATGACCTTCTTCTCAGCCAGCATACGGGTGCTCTCGCGCTCGATGGTGGCCGTCTTCAGCTCGGCTGCGGCGCTCTCGACCGCCGCGTGGGCTTTGCGCACCTCTTGCTGCAGCTCGCGGGCGCTGATGGTGAGAATCAGCTGACCGGACTTGACGGTCTGCCCTTCGTCGACGGCGACCGCCTCGATGTAGCCCTTGAGCCGCGCGCGCAGCCCGACGTGCTGAACGGCCTGCACCTCACCGACGTATTCGCGCTCGTAGGTGCCGCCTCGACGCGCCGACGCGACCAGAAACGGCTCAGGCTTCTCGACCTCAGCAACAGGCGCCCGACAGGCGTTCACCGCCAGCATTACCACGATGACCGAATGCGACTTCATGTCGCAGCCCACCGAGCAAGTTCCGCGCCCGGTGGGGTCGCTTCACCTGGTGGCCGGAGTGTCGCAAGAATGCCGACGCTGGTGAGATTCTCTACAGCGCTCGGTCAGCCGTCGACCTTGTCCGAGTCGCGAGCCCCATCGTCTGGCACGGCGACCGGCATCAGCAGGCGCACGGAGCGCACGTGTCTGGGCGAGGCGTCGACGATCTCGAGCACGATGCCGGCGTCGGTGGTGAAGCGCTCGCCCGGTACGGGAATTCGTTTCGCCAGCGCCAGACACAGCCCGCCCACCGTCACCCACTCGCCCTCGGGCAGCGCGACGCCGAGCTCGCGGTTGAGCTCT
Organism: Myxococcaceae bacterium; assembly: GCA_040400045.1. GTDB lineage: Bacteria > Myxococcota > Myxococcia > Myxococcales > Myxococcaceae > Xiheimicrobium. Next base: position 36,131 of record JBBAQZ010000021.1, on the reverse strand, counting down.
CGAATCGGCATCGTGGCCCCCACCACCACGTGCCCGTCGCTCTCTCGACGGAACAGCTCGGGTTGGGTGGCTGCGTGTTCCCCGAAGATCTCGCCCACCAGCTCCTCGAGCACGTCTTCGAGCGTCACGATGCCGGCCATGCCTCCGTGCTCGTCGACCACCACGCAGAACGGCACGTGGCGTGAGCGCATCTCCGTGAGCAGCTCGACGGCGCTCTTGGTCTCGGGCACGAAGAACGTGGGCCGAATCAGATCGGCGAGCAGGAAGAGCTGCTCGTCCCACGCGACGGTCAGCACGTCTTTGACGTTCACGTAACCGACGACCCGATCCCGCTCCCCCTCGATGACGGGGAAGCGCGAGTGGGTGTGCTCGAGCATCATGCGGCGCAGCGTCTCGCGGGACGCGTCACGTCGGAGCGAGATGACGCTCGTGCGGGGGACCATCACGTCGCTGGCGACGAGCTCGGGGAGCGAGAGTGCGCGCGCGGCGATCTCTCCGGCCTGAGGGTGCACGCTGCCGGTGCGGGTCGCCTCTGTCATGAGCTCCACGAGCTCGTCGGCCGACAGCCTCGCTTCGGTGAAGCTCGTTCGGTCTTTGAAGGGGTGAAGCACCAGGTTCGAGCTCGCGGTCAAGAACCAGATGAGCGGGCGCATCAGGCTGGCCAGCAGGAGCAGCGGTCGCGCGACGAGGCTCGAGTAGCGCTCGGCGCTGCGAAGCGCGAGGGACTTGGGCACCAGCTCGCCGAGGACGAGCGAGAGGTACGAGATGAGCGAGACGACCAGCACGAGCGCGATTTCGTCGGCCCAGGGCTCGATGAGCGCCCACTGGGCGAGCACCTTCGAGAGGTCGCGCGCGAACGAGGCGCCGCCGAACGCGCCTGCCGTCGCGCCCACGACCGTGATGCCCACCTGCACCGTCGCGAAGAACCGCTCGGGCTGTTCTCGCAGCCGCTGCACCGCGAGCGCTCCCTTACTGCCTTCTCCTTGCAGCTCCCGGAGCCGGCCCGGGCGCATCGAGATCACCGCGATCTCGGCCCCCGCCAGCACACCGTTCGCGAGCACGAGCGCGAGGATGATGAGGATTTCGAACGCCATGCGGTTCTCTTAACCCCGTTGGGAACCGTGCGGAGCATTGACGTCCGGCGTGTGCCTCAGCCGCGGGCACGTGAGCGAGAACGGCGCGAGCTCTCGTCCGTCCGTTCGGCCATTCAGGAGAAAGACGTTCGAAGCGGCCGGTGGGCGCGTGAGGTGGTGTGATCTAGGCTCTGCGTATGGCATCCGCAGCGACCCAGATTCGAATGACGTGGAAGGACTTCGTCGCCTTCGAGCGCGCGAGCGCCGACAAGCACGAGTACCTGCGAGGCGATGTGTGGGCGATGGCGGGTGGCACGCCGGAGCACGGCCGTCTCGCCGCGAGCGCCATCGGTGAACTTCGGGTTGCTCTGAAGAGCCGTCCCTGCGTGGTGATGAGCTCTGACGTCCGCGTGCGGGTGCGTGACACCGACCGGTCGACGTACCCCGATAGCTTCGTCGTGTGCGGCGCGCTCGAGACCGACCCCGATGACGAGAACACCATCGTGAACCCGGTCGTCATCGTCGAGGTGCTCTCTGCAGGGACGGAAGCGAGCGACCGCGGCGAGAAGTTCGCCCACTATCAACATCTCGAGTCGCTCAAAGACTACGTGCTCATTTCGCAGCACGAGCGCCGCATCGAGGTCTTCAGCCGTGGCGCCGGCTCGTCGTGGTTGATGACTCCCTACGGCAAGGGCGAGCGTGTTCCGTTGCCCGCGCTCGGCATCGAGCTGGACGTCGACGCGCTGTATTTCAACCCGCTGGCCTGACGGGCCTCAGGTGCGGGTTCGCTTGTGCGCGACGAAGCGGCGCATCGTGCCGTCGCCGCGGCGGCCTTCCGCGCTGATCACGAACCCGTTCGCCTCGACCGCCGCTTCGGTGCGCCGGTTGGGGTGACAGCCTCCAGCCACGGCCGTCCACGCCGGCTGGAGTACGTCCTGCAGCCACCCGATAGGCTTCGAGTCGTGGCGCACGTGCTCGAGCATGCGGAGCTGCCCCTCGGCCGTCAGCACGCGGCCGGTCTCCTTCAACCCGAGCTCAGGGTTCGGCACCGAGCAGAAGACCAGGCTCGAGACGACGGTGTCGAACGCGCCGTCACGAAACGGCAGCGCCTCGGCCGAGCCCCGCACCAGCAGCGCGTTCGGAGCCCGTGACTTCGCCTTTTTCAAGGCGTCGGCGTCTGGCTCGAGCCCGATGACGGTCAGCGACGGCTCGTAGCGAGGCAGGTTCCGGCCGGTGCCGCAGCCCACTTCGAGCGTCCGCCCTGTCGCGCCTTTCACCAGCCACTCCCGCCACCGCGACAGCCCCGTCCACTCCAGGACGGTGCAGAGCAAGTCGTACACCCACGGGATTTGTTCCACGCCTCGCATGGACTGGCCTTAATCGCGAATGGGCGGAGGGATGGGGAAGAACGTGTCGAGGTCGGTGTGCTTGCGAAGGCCCATCGCCTCGCGTTGCACCTCGAGGTACCAGCGCTGCTCGATCGCCGTCTTCCGGTGCTCCGCGTACTCGGAGAGCAGGCCCGCTCGGGTGTGGTCGGCGGGGCAGGTCGCGAGCTGCTGACGGAGCGTGTCGCACGCCGCGATCGCGTCTTCGATGAGCCGGCCGGTTCGCCCCAGCCCATTGGCGCGCTCGCGGTTGAGCTCGTTCGTCATCGCGGCGTCGCTCTGCACCACTTGCTGAAGGGCTCTCATCGGGCGGAGTACCAGGCGGTGATGGCGAACCGATCGGCGCGCGAGGGACGCACCTCGTGCTCGATGAACTCGGACCGGAAGACGATGAACGTGTCGAGGCGTGGCTCGAGCGTCTGGAGTGGCTCGACGAACAACGTCAGCTGCCCGCCGTGTTCGGCCTGCCAGACCGGGTTCAGGTAGACGATGGCCGTGATGCGCCGGTTGTCGTCACCGGGAAACGCGTCGCGATGCCGCTGATAGCCGGCGCCGTTGGCGGGGTAGTGCGCGAGCTGCAGCTCGCAGCGACGAAGGCCGAGGAACCCAAGCTCGTTGAGCTGGAGCCGCAAGTCGTCGAACCGCCTCCAGACGTCCCTGAAGTCTCCGAGCTCGTCGAGCCACTCGATCGAGTCCCCACGAACGGCGTCGTCGAGTCGGTGATCGGCGCCTCTTCGCACGCCAGCGCGCGCGAGCATGCCCGCGGCGAGGTGCTCGACGGCCTTGGCGTGCGCGGCGGTCGCGAGCGCCGACCCGAGCAAGCCGGCGCCCACCACGAAGCCCGCCTCGCCCAGCGTCTCGATGTCGCGGCTGCTCAGCCCGTCCACGTGGCCAGTCTACGTGGCTCGACGTCTCGTTGCGCGGGAGCGCCAAACCGGACAGAGAGAGAAACTGATGACTCCGGTCGAACTCGAACAGCGCCTCGCGCAGCTGCCGAACCAGCCCGGCGTGTACCTGATGAAGGACAAGACCGGCCGGGTCATCTACGTCGGCAAGGCCGTCAACCTCGCCAACCGGGTGCGCAGCTACTTCAACCCCGGCTCCTCCGACACGCGGGCCTTCGTCTCACTGCTCGACCGCCTCCTGGGCTCGTTGGAGACGGTCGTCGTCTCGAGCGAGAAAGAGGCGCTGCTCCTCGAGAACGAGCTGATCAAGAAGCACCGCCCCCGCTTCAACGTGCAGTGGCGCGACGACAAGGCGTTCCTGTGTCTTCGGCTGTCGAACGAGCACCGCTACCCACGGCTCGAGATGGTCCGGCGGCCCAGGCGTGACGGCGCGCGCTACTTCGGCCCCTACGCGTCGGCGTCTTCCATTCGCGAGACGGTGCGCGTGGTGAACCGCTTCTTCCAGTTGCGCACCTGCTCCGATCACGTGCTCGAGAGCCGCAGGCGCCCGTGCCTGTTGCACCAGATCGGCCGCTGCCCTGCGCCGTGCGTGATGCCCATCGCCCCCGAGGACTACGGGCGCAACGTCGACGCGGTGGCGCTGTTCCTCGAAGGCCGGAGCGAGCCGCTGCTCGAGAACCTGCGCGGGCGCATGAAGTTCGCGGCGTCGAAGCTCGAGTTCGAAGAGGCGGCGCGCCTTCGGGACCAGGTCATCGCCATCGAGCGGAGCGTCGAGAAGCAGGCCATCGCGACGACGGAGTCGATCGATCAGGACGTCTTCGGCCTCTTCCGCGAGGGCGATCGCATCACGCTCTACAGCCTCTTCGTGCGCGGCGGCCGCATCACCGGCGGGCAACCGCACCACTTCCAGAGCGAGTTCCCTGACGAAGAGCTCGTCACCTCGTTCGTCAACCAGTACTACGCCGACGACGCGTTCGTCCCCAAAGAGGTGCTGCTGGCAGGCAGCCCGAACGAGCCCGAGGCGCTGGCCGAGCTGCTGTCGGAGCGCAAAGGCGAGCGCGTGCGCGTGCTGGTGCCCGAGCGTGGTGACAAGACCGAGCTGGTGAAGCTGGCCTCGAAGAACGCCGAGCGCGCCTTCAGTGAGCGCAAGCGCAGCCGCGACGAGGTGGAGCAGACCCTCGAGCGCTTGAAGGACCGGCTCCACCTCTCGAAGCTGCCGCACCGCATGGAGTGCTTCGACATCTCGCACTTCCAGGGCGCCGCGCTGGTGGGCTCGCAGGTCTCGAGCGTCGACACCGAGCCCGACCCGTCACGCTACCGGCACTACAAGCTCAAGACCGTCGTCGGGAACGACGACTTCGCGTCGATGCACGAGGTGCTGTCGCGTCGCCTCAAGCGCGGGCTCGAAGAGGGCGATCTGCCCGATCTCATCGTCATCGATGGTGGCAAGGGCCAGCTCGCGAGCGCATGGGCGGCGATGCGCGACCTCGGCGTCGAAGGCGTCGATCTCGTCTCGCTCGCCAAGAGCCGCGACCTCGATTCGCTCGCGCCCGATGTGCAGCAGGATCGCAGTCCCGAGCGTGTGTTCGTCGTCGGCCGGAAGGATCCCATCGTCTTGCCGCAGACGTCGCCTGAGCTCTTTGCGTTGACCCGCCTGCGTGACGAAGCCCACCGCTTCGCCATCACCTTTCAGCGAAAGCTCAACCGCAGGCGTGGGCTTTCCTCCGCGCTCGATGAGGTTCCTGGGGTCGGGGCGGGCCGACGAACGGCGTTGCTCCGTCACTTCGGGTCGATCAAGCGCCTCAAAGAGGCCAGCATCGAAGAGCTGGGAGAGGTCGACGGCATCGGCCCCGCGGTGGCCGAGCGGCTCCATGCGTTTCTTCACGCACCAAGATTCCGAACGCCTCAGAAGGGTGACGACGACGACGCCATTCGCCTCGCCTCGCTTGACGACGCCGACGGGCAAGGGTGAGGGTCGACGCGTCGGCAGCGCAAAGTCACAGAACGCCTAGATTTTTCGTTGCGGCAGCGCTCGGCGGTGACATACACACCACTGTCGTTTTCAGCCCCTACCCCGAAGGATGACCATGCGGCTGTATCCCAAGCTCGTTCCGCTCATTGCGCGCGAGATCATCGACCGGCTGGCGAAGGAAAAGGACATCGAGGTCGAGGCCATTCGCATGTCGGATGCCGAGCTCGACATGTCGGCCATCATGCGTGAGTACCTCGCCAACGAGGAGCGCGTGAACCAGGCCACCCGCGAGGCCCTCGAGCGTCGCGGCTACGACTTCTCCAAGTTCAACCAGGTCAAGCGCGAGATGTCCGACGTCCGAGGCTTCAAGATCGGCGACGACGGCATCGAGTTCGTGATCAACCAGATGCTCGAGTTCCTGCTCATCTCGCGGAACATCGAAGAGGTCTTCTCGGACGACACGCAGATGCGCCCGAAGATCATGCAGATCATGAAGAAGCACCTCGACGTCGACGAAGAGATCGATCGTGAGGCGCGCGGCCGCCTGAAGCACCTGCAGGAAGGCACCAGCGCCTACGAGATCGAGTACCAGAAGACGCTGGAGCAGATCCGACGCGCTCGCGGCCTCATCTGACCCTGGCAGCACGTCGCATCATGCCGGGGAGCCTGTTGGTCCTTTCGCAAGGTCCCCACGGCTCCCCGAGGTGTTTCTCAGCCCTCGCGCATCTTGCCGGCCGCCTGTGACAGGCGACGCCGCAGCTGTGCCACCACCACCATCAGGTACTCGAGTCGGTTGAGCACGCGGAAGTCCTCGGCGGCCTCCATGAGGCGAATCGGCGACGCGCCGTCGTTGCGGAGCAGATCCAGCACGTCGGTGAAGTGCGCCTCGACGTCGGCGATGGCGTCGAGCCCCTCGCGCAGATCGTCCTCGAGGAAGTCGAGCAGCACGGCCGTGTCTTCTCGTCGGGGCAGGCAGTCCTCGAGGCGTTCGACCGACTCGCGAATGGCGTCGACCGAGCGGGAGAGCGGAACGGCGGATCGGGCAGTCTGCAGCGCGGGCATGAACAACACGCTACAGGCGTGAAGCGACCCGGCAAGAAAACGGCCCGGCGCCCAGCGCTACTTGTCGAAGTGGGAGGCCCACTGCTCCTCTCTGAAACCGATCAGAACCGTCTGGCCGTCGACGAGCACCGGCCGCTTCACGAGCTTCTCGTCGGCCGCCAGCCACTGCACCAGCGTCGCGTCGGTCGCGGCGTCGACCTTCGCCTTCCCCAGCGCGCGGTAGCTCAAGCCTGAGGTGTTGAGCCACTTCTTCACGGGCAGGCCGCTCGCGGGAACCCACGTGGCGAGCTCGGCTTTCGTTGGTGCCTCGTCGACGATCGGTCGCACGATGACGGCGATGTGCTTCGACTTCAACCAGGCCAGCGCCTTCTTGCAGGTGCTGCAGCCGGAGTAGCTCAGGACGAGGGGCATGCCGGCCGACCTACCACTTCAGGTTGCCCTTGTTCTCGGCCTTCGCGGCCTTGTCCCCGGGGCGGCTGAAGCTGGTCAGCGTCGCGCGAACGGCGCCGAGGTCGATGCTCCCGAGCGCGGCGATCGGCATGCGGCGCTCGTCGGCGGTGATCCACACGTGAATGTCTCGGCGGGCGTCCTGCCAGTCATGGCGGGCTGCCTCACCGGCGAGGTGCCACGTCTCGAATTCACCGACGGGCAACGAGACGTGCTCCTTCGGCTGAACCTTGCCCCAGACGCGCCAGATGCGGCGAATGCCGTACACGTCGAAGCACAGCTGCTTGCCCTCCTTGAGATCGAGCTGACGCATCAGGAAGATGGCTCCGGCGACGTCGCTCACGTCGTTGCCGTAGGTGAGCTCGGACGTCGTCGACTGCCCGTTGATGGTGCTGAGCACCTTCGCCGTCTTGTTCTTCCGGAACGACACATCGGCCACGCGGTGCCACTCATTCTCCTGCGCGTCCTCGTAGTAGCGCGACGGCCGCAGCGTCTTGGGCGACAGGAAGCTCGTGCCCGTACCGTCGACCCGTCGCACCTTCGAGAAAAAGGTGTTCGTCTTCGCGTGCACCTCGATGGGCAACAACCCTTCGCGCAGCGGGAGCACGCGCATCGTCATGGTGCCCGCTCGTGCGCCGAGCGCGTCGAGGTCGAACTCGAGCGTCTCTCCGGGGCCGAACGCGATGGGCGTCTTGATGCTGCCGAGCGCGACGCACTGGGTGTCGGTGGGGAAGGGCGAGATCACCTTCGCGACGCCACCATCCTGGGCCAGCGCGGCAGATGCCGAGAGAGAGACGGCCAGAATCAACGTGGAGGTCTTCATCACGGCAGCGTGCTCCTGAGGTCCTTCGTGTCAGCGCCGACGAATCCCACCATGGAGTTCGTCGGCGTGCGAACCGCGACCCTGTCAGACAACCGTGTCGCGTGGCACATGACACCGACGTCACCCTTTAGGTCGTATTCAGGCCTGAAATCAGGGGCTCTCGGAGCGCCGGTGGGTTGAGTCAGAAGGAGTGCTCTGCCATACGGAGTGCGCCTCTTTGACGAAGGAGTCTTCCATGCGTCGTCTCCTGCCTGCTGGGCTGGCGTGGCTCGTGTCGTGTGGGCCGGCGCCTCAGCTGCCGCCACCGCCCGCCGCGAAGCTGCACACCACCTACCGGGTGATCTCGGGCGTCTCGATGGGCGGCATCGGCAGCGCGTCGTTGGGCCTCTCGAACCCCGATCGCTTCGACGCCGTCGCGCCACTCGGAGGCCCACTCGACTACGCCTTCTTCTCGCGCTCGATGGACCGGTTCTTCGCCGGCGGCTTCTGCTCGAAGGCCGAGATCGAAGCGGTGCTCCGGCAAGACCCGGTTCGGCTCAACGATCCAAAAGCCTTCGCGGCGTGCTCGAAGCGGCCGGCGACGTTGCCGTTCGAACACAGCCAGGACTTCAACCACTGGCACGTGACGTTGAACGGCGGCACGTTCGACCGCGAGTCGTACTTCAATATGATGACGGATCTCGCGCTCGCGTACGGCAACTTCTTCAGCGAGAACGCGGCCTCGGCCGTCGCGCCCCCCGGCGTCGATCCCGCGAAAATCCGCTCCTTCGCGCCCGACTTCTGCAGCAACCCCATTCGCGTGAAGGGCCTCTTCAACGCCGAGTACAACCCGCAGGGAACCTACGACGCGATCACCTTCTGCGACGGCGAGCCAACCACCTGGTTCTGCCGAGGCACGAAGGAGCGCGTCGACTTCTGCTCCGACGCCGCCAACATCGCGACGCCGCTCCAGGCTTCGGCAGAAGAGTCGTTCGCCGACCGCTTCTGCGCCGCGAAGGGAGGCGCCGAACGCGCCGCGAAGCAGAGCAACGAACAGAAGCTCGCGTTCCTCGACCTCGGCGGGTTCCGCGATCCGTGCCGGCAGGCCGTCAGGCCCCAGGGCATCGTCCTCGCCGTCGACTACAACGGAAACGGACGACGCGACTACGGCGAGCCAGTGATCAACAACGGGCATGAGCGCTTCGACGACGTCGGCGCCGATGGCTGCGAGGACCGCTTCGAAGACGGGAAGGGCGCCTGCGTCACCACGGCCAACGAGTCGGCCGCCGACCCGAACAAGGACAACTACGACGTCGAGGCCAACCCCGTCGGCACCGAGCAGAACTGGATCTGGGACACCGGCGAGCCGTTTCGCGACTTCGGGCTCGATGGCGTCGCAAATACCCGTGACGTCGGCGAAGGCAATGGCGCCTTCGATGAGTCTGGCGGGCGGCAGTCGCTCAAGGCGTACGACGGCAAGACCAACTACCGGAAGCTCGACGCCGAAGGCCGACGGCGCCTGCACGTGCTCGCTGATGGCGGCGCACGCGACATCTTCAACCTGGGCCTGATGGCGCAGCACTTGTTCTCGGCGGTGCGCGCGGCGCTCGGGGCGAGCAACGTCGGCTGGTACCGCGACTTCGCCGAGCTGCCGGGGATGGCCGACCGTCAGGGCCGGTTCGACCCGTGGACGAAGCGCTGGGCGCAGATGCCGCGGAACCTCGTCACGCTCTACGGCAAGTCCACGCCGAGCGATCAAGATCGCATCGATGGAGAGGGCGACCATGTCGGCACCAACGAGCAGGCGCTCTTCCGCTTCTCGACGGTCTTCAACTGGGCCGCGTCGCACTGGCCTGCCCTCGAGCAGCCGGCCGTGCCGAAGGCCGTCAACGGAGAGCAGAAGACGGCCTGGTTCCAGTCGAAGGCGCTGGGCGCGAAGTGGGAGTACGCCGTCGCGCTGCCCCCCGGGTACAACGATCCAGAGAACACCTCGCGCCGCTATCCCGTGGTGTTCATGCTGCACGGCTACGGCATGGACCCCGCCTCCTTCCTGCCCAGCGTGCTCGTCGCCGACAGCTACGTCGCCAACCCACAGCTGGCCTTGCGCCCCATGATCTACGTCTTCCCCTCTGGCCGCTGCTGCTGGGTCAACGCGGCCGGCGAGAAGGACTGTCGCGAAAAGGACGACCTGAAGCGCGACCTCGGCTCGGTGCCGGGCTGGGAGCGCGAGTGCAAGTCGGGTACCTTCTGGATCAACCGGAAGGGCTACACTCCTGCGAATGGCACAAGGTACGGAGACGCCTTCTTCGAGCTGATGGATCACGTCGACGCCACCTACCGCACGCTCCCCACCGCCGAGGTCGATGCCCGGTGACCGCCACGCCCATCGTCAAGGTCGAGCTGCAGCGCGCCGACGTGACCGGGCGAATCGCGCGCGATCCGGGGCTGGCTGGCTCGCCGCTGGTGAAGACGCTGGGCATCGATTGGGAAGGCGTGCTTCGCGCGGGGCAGGGGAAACGGGCCGCCGCCCGCGCGGTGCTCTTCCAGCAGGGTGATCCCGGCGAGACGTTACTGTTCGTGATGTCGGGTGCGGTTCGCCTCTTTGCCCGCAAGGCGACCGACACGGTCGAGCTGGGGGTCGCCCAGGCGGGTGACGTCATCGGAGAAGCTGAAGCGCTCGCAGGCCACGGCTGCCGGGCGATGAGCGCCGTGGCGAACGAGGTCGTCGAGTTCGTCGAGCTGCCACGAGACACGCTGCTCCGCGTCGGTCCGAAGACGGCCGAGGCGCTGAAGCGTTGGCTGACGGCCCTGCACAAAGAGCGCCTCAGGGCGCTCGACGACATGACCGACTTTCTCAACCGCTGGTGAGCCAGGGAGGCGACGATGCGCGGTGGCGGCTCGAAGTACGAAGAGGACGACGACCGTCCGCGGGGGCCCGCAGGGAAGAAGCTGAAGGACTGGGACTGTCCGTCGTGTCAGGCCAACAACCCGGCCGACGAGTTCATCCCCGAGAAGAAGGTCATCGAGCTGCGGTGCAACTACTGCGGCGTGGAGTACCGGATCAGCTTCAGCGACGAGGGCCGTATCAAGTTCAAGGAGAGCTAGGCCGCTCTCCGAACAGCGCCGTGCCGACCCGCACGTGCGTCGCGCCTTCTTCGATCGCGACATCGAAGTCTCCCGTGGTGCCCATGCTGAGGCCCGGCAGCGCGAGGTCCTTCGCGAGCGTCGCGAGGGCCTTGAACGCGGGGCGCGAGGCCTCGGGCTGTTCGGCGAGCGGGGGCATGCAGGTCAGCCCGGTGAGCTCGAGGTTCGGCAGCCGTCGCACCTGCTCGACGAAGGCACCCACCTCGGCCGGCGCCAGCCCGGCCTTCGACGTCTCGCCCGCGACGTTCACTTCCACGAAGCAGGTGAGCGGTGCGCCGCTTCGTCGGCGCGACAGCTCCTGCGCGACCTCGAGGCGCTCGAGCGCGTGGAAGACGTGCGCCGCCTTCGCGACGTATTTGGCGTTCTTCGGCTGCACCGGGCCGATGGCGTGCCATCGAATACCTGCGCAGGCCGCGAGCGCCTCGTGCTTGTCGCGCAGCTCCTGGGCGTAGTTCTCACCGAAGTGCCGCAGCCCCGCGTCCCACGCCAGACGGACCAGCTCGGGCGGGTGTCGCTTGGTGACCGCGATGAGCTGCACGTCGCTCCGGGCTCTCCCGGCACGCAGGCACGCCGCTGCCACCCGCCGCTCGACGTCGTGCAGGTTGGCCGCCAGGCCCTCTGCGGAGATCACGCCCGCTCCCACGGCAATCGAACGCCCGCGACGCGCAGCAGCTCCATCGCTTCAGCCAGAGGGAGCCCGATCACGCTGGTCGACGAGCCGACGATCGCCGAGATGAACGCGGCGGCCTTACCCTGAAGCGCGTAGCCACCGGCCTTGTCGGCACCTTCTCCAGTCGCGACGTACCAGGCGATCTCGGCCTCGCTCAGCGCTCGGAAGACGACGTCGCTGGTGACGACGAGCGATTGCACCTGCGCCGCGGCGACCGCGACCCCCGTCATCACCTGATGCGTGCGGCCCGAGAACGAGCGGAGCATCGCCGCGCCTTCACGGGCGTCGGCGCCGGGTTTTCCGAGGATCGCATCGTCGACGACGACCGAGGTGTCAGCTGCCAGCACGATGGACCCCGGCCGCCGTGAGTGCACCGCGACAGCCTTCTCGCGCGCGAGCCGTTCGACGTACGCCTTGGGGCGTTCTTGAGGGCGGACCGACTCGTCGAGCTCAGCCGCCAGCACGTCGAAGGACAGGCCGAGCTGTCCGAGCAGCTCGCGCCGACGTGGAGAGCCCGACGCGAGGATGAACGACGTCACCTCAGCCCTCGAGGATTCGGTCGATGGCCTTGTCGTTGGTGATCACCGCGCCGCGCGCCTTGAGGGCCTTCAGGAACGCCTCGCGAACCTCGAATTGCTTGCCCTTCACGGCCTCGACCTGGAGCTGCTCCTTCTTTGCCGTGAAGTCGGCGTCGTTGGGCAGCTTGCGCTCGTCGAGCACGATCACGGCGAGCCCCGACGTCGATGCGGCCGGACCATCATCGACCGTGACGACCTGGTCGATCAACCCGGCGGCCTTCTGGTCCATCAGGAGTTTGAAGACGGCGGCGCCGCCACCAAGCGTCGGAGCGGCGTCGGCGCTCGCGTTGAACTCGCCGGTCTCTTTCACTTCCGGGCGCGTCTCGGCCTTGAAGTTGAAATTCTTGTCTTCCTTTGCATCGGCCGGGAACAGCCCGACCAGCGTCTTGCCCTTCTTCAGTTCCGCGAGCGTCTTCTCGGCGTCGCCCTTCGCGAAGTCCTTCGCCTTCTCCTTGGTGAAGAGCTGCGCGGCGAGCTCGAGCTTGACGGCCTCGAGGGGCTTGGTCTCGGACGCCTTGCGGTCCTCGACGATGCCGATGTGGAAGCCGATGGGCGACTCGGTGACCGCAGACACTTCACCCGGCTTCAGCGCGAAGAGCTTGGCCGCGAAGTCGCTGGGCAGCTGGGTGCGCTCGATGAAGCCGAGGTCGCCACCCTTCTCCCTGGTCTCGGTGTCCTCGCTGAAGCTGGTCGCCATGTCGGCGAACGCCTTCTTGTTGTCGACGATCTCCTTGCGCACGTTCTCGAGGCGCTTCTTCGCGTCTTCCTTCACGGCGGCGTCGGCATCACGAGCCACGCGGAGCAGAATCTGACGGGCCTTGACGCGCTCATCGATGAAGAACTTGAACTTGTTCGCCTCGTAGTCCTTCGCGATGAGATCGCCATTCGCAGCGGCCCACTTCTCGAGCTCGGCCGGCTTCGGCACTGCGACCTTGTCGGCGTACATCGACGGCGTGAAGCGCACGAAGGAGGCCTTCGCCGAGTTGCCTTCCTTCTGGTAGCGCGCCTGCACCTCGTCCTGGCTCACGGCGACCGAGGCCTCGACGACCTGCAGGAGCTTCTGCGCCGAGAGGCGTCGACGGATCTTCTCTTCGTACTGCACCGTCGTGGTGCCTTCGTACTGGTTGACGATGTCCTCGTAGCGGTCCTTCTCGAACTTGCCGTCCTTCTGGAACGACGGGTCCTTCAGGACGAGGGCCACCACCTCTTCGTCGGAGGCGCGAATGCCCTGCGCTTCGGCCGCCTGCGCGAGCAGCTCGGTGTTGACCAGCTGATCGACGACCTGCTTGTGAATGCCGAACTGCTTGAGGAGGTCGGCGGGGATGCCCTGCTGGCGGAAGTTCGCCGCCTGGTTGCCGTAGGCCTGCGCGAACTCCTTGAGGGGCACGGTCTGGCCATTCACCGTCACGGCGGCCTCGCCCCTGGCGTCTTGCAAGGCGCCGAAGCGGTCGCAGCCCGACGAGCCGGGGCCCCACTGGAGGCCAAAGAGCACCGCGAGCGCGATGATGAGGGCGTAGTAGCCCGTTCGGCGCCAGTCGTTGGGGGTGGAAGAGGTCTCAGGGGTCGAAGAGGTCGAATTACTCATGGACTTTCGGGGGGTTGGCTAAATCGAAAGCTTGACCTGTAGGATCGGTCCCCACAACATGCAAGGGCTTTCCCTCACGGGCCGGAAAGCCTCGCCGCGTCGCCCGTTGGGTCTTCACTGCCAGTGTTTTCCTTCCTCCATCGATATCGAGAGCCGCTCCTCGTCGGAGCGTTGATCATCGTGCCGCTGACCAGCTTCCTCTCGAGAGGAGGGCGGGGCCGTGAGCCGAACTTCGTCGATCGCGCAGTGCTCGCGTTGTCGTCGCCGCTGCAGTCGGCGTTGACGGGCCTCTTCGGCGGCGTGTCGTCGACGGTCGAGGGGTACGTCGCGCTCCGCGGCGCACACGAGGCGGCGAACCAGTGCCACACCGCGCTGGCGCAGGCGCAGGCCGAGCTCAACACGCTCACCGAGGCGCGCGCTGAGAACCAGCGGCTCAAGGAGGTGCTCACCTTCGTGGAGGCGTCGAGCGGCCCCTCGATCATCGCGCGGGTCATCGGGCTCAACGCCAGCCCGCAGTTCCAGTCATTCCGCATCGACCGCGGCGAATCACATGGCGTTCGAGTCGGCATGCCGGTCGTGACGCCGAAGGGCGTGGTCGGGCAGGTCGTTCGCGCGGTGGCGGGCTCGGCCGACGTGATGGTGATGCTCGACCCCCAGTCCCGCATCGGCGCGCTGGTGCAACGGACGCGGGTTCGCGGCACCGTCGTCGGCGCGGGAGACGGCCAGAAGATGCTGCTCGACTTCGTGCGCCGCGAAGACGACATCACCGACGGCGACGTCGTGGTGACCGCGGGCACCGACGGCATCTACCCGCGTGGCCTCGTGGTCGGCACCGTCAAGGGCGTCTCGAGGCCCACCGTGGGCTTGTTCCTCGTCGGGCAGGTCGAGCCGGCCGTCGATCTCGGCCGCGTCGAAGAGGTGCTCGTGCTGCCGGCGATCGAGCTGTCGGCGATGCGCACTCCGGAGATCCGATGAAAGGTGTGCTGCTCTTCGTCCTGGCCCTGGTCCTGCTGTCCGTCGAGGCCGTGCTGGTGAAGACGTTCGGGTTCGAGGTGACGCGCATCGACGTCACCATCGCCATCATCGTCTTCATGGCGGTGCGCTCGAAGACCATCGAAGGCTCGCTCACCTCGTTCGCCATCGGCTACCTGCTCGACGTCTTCACCGGCCGTCCGTCGGGGCTGTACCCAGCGCTCGCGGTGCTGGTCTTCCTGCTCGCGCGCGCTGCAGCGCAGTTGCTCGATGGGAAGTCCCGGCCCGGCTACGTGTTGTTCTCGGCAGGCGCGACGGTGGGCCATTCACTCGCCGCGTTCCTGCTCATGTGGCTCACCTCGAAGAACGCCGACGGCCGCGTGTTGTCGCTGACGGCGGTGCCGCTGCAGGCGCTCCTCACCGGAATCGCCGCGGCGCTGCTCTTCCCGCTGCTCGCCAGGATCGAACCCGGTGAGCGGGTCGATGTGGGGCGCTACGCGTGATCAAGCTCGGGCAGCAGAGCGACGCGAAGGATCTGAGGCCGCGGGTGATCGGCGTCGGGGTCTTCTTCATCGCGGGGCTGCTGGTGCTGTCGGGCAACCTCTACCGGCTCATGGTGGTGCGCTACGAGGAGTTCAACGCGCTCTCGGTCGACAACCAGTTCAAGGACGTGCGGCTACGCGCGCCGCGCGGCCTCATTCGTGATCGCCGCGGAGAGGTGCTGGTCGACGCGCGCCCCAGCCTCGACGTCTTCATCACGCCGGCGTTCTGTCAGAAGTGTTCGGCAGAGGTGATTCCGCGCCTCGCCGAGGTGCTCCAATGGGACGAGGAGCAGCGGGTGAGGGTGGAGGCGCTCCTGAAGGCCGCGCACGGCCCGCAGCGCTACCAGCCGCTCATCGCCGCCGTCGACATCTCGCGCGAGGAGTTCGATCAATTGCTCGCGCGCCAGTTCCTGCTCCCGGGCGTCGACCTCGAGCCCGTGCCACACCGCAGCTATCGGGCGGGCCCGACGCTCGCGCACATCCTCGGGTACATGAACGAGATCACCCAGGACGAGCTGACCAAGCTCAACGGCTCGCTCGAGCGCCCGCCCTATGCGCTCGGTGACTACATCGGCCGGCGCGGCGTCGAGCGCAGCTTCGAGCACGCCATTCGTGGCACCGACGGTTGGGTGAAGCACGTGGTGAACGCTCGCGGCGAGGTGATGCGCGACGCGCGTGGCAACCTGCTCCGAGGCGGCGCGAGTGAGGCGCCGCTCGCGGGGAACAACGTGGTGCTCTCGCTCGATGCGCGGCTGCAGGCCGAGGCCGAGCGCGCGTTCCCCGGCACGGCGGGGGCGGTCATCGCGATGGAGACGAAGACCGGCTTCATTCGCGCGATCGTCAGCCGGCCGGCGTTCGACCCCAACGAGATGACGGGCCGCGTGTCGCCGAAGCGCGTGACGCAGCTGAGCCAGGATCAGCTCCAGCCGATGGTGTTTCGCGCGGGCGCCGAGCACTACCACCCCGGCTCGACGTTCAAGGTGGTGACGCTGCTGGCGGCGCTCCAGGCCGGCGTCGTGACGCCGACCACCACCGCGGTCTGCAACGGCGGGTACACCCTCGGCAACCGGCGGTGGCGCTGCCACAACGAGCGTGGCCACGGCCTCGTCGACGCGAAGCGCGCCATTCAGGTCAGCTGCGACACGTATTTCTACCGCGCGGCGGATCTGATGGGCATCGACCCGATCGCGGCGATGGGGCGGCAGTTCGGGCTCGGCGGGCCGTCGAACCTCGGCGTCGCGGCCGAAGTGCCCGGCGTGATGCCCGACAGCGCGTACCACAACAAGGTGACCCCGGGCGGCTACACCAAGGGCATGGCGCTCAACACGGCCATCGGCCAGGGCGACGTGAACGTGACGCCGCTCCAGCTCGCGGTGCTGTACTCGGCCATCGGCAACAAGGGGCACGTGCTGAACCCGCAGATCGTCCAGCGCATCGAGACGCCTGCCGGGAAGGTCGTCGAAGCCTACGCGCCGAAGCAGGTTCGGCAGATCGCGATGACCGATGAGCAACACAAACTGCTCCTCGACGGCCTGGTGTCGGTGGTGAACGAGCCGGGTGGCACCGCCACGCGGTCACGCTCGACCGAGTACACGATCGCCGGGAAGACGGGCACGGCGCAGGTCGCGCGGCTCGGCACCGTGCGGCTCAAGAAGGAACAGATGGACTACTTCGAGCGTGACCACGCGTGGTTCGCCGCGTTCGCGCCCGCCGAAGACCCCGAGCTGACCGTCATCGTGCTCAACGAGCACGGCGGCCACGGCGGCAGTGACGCGGCTCCGACTGCTGCGGCAGTGTTCGCGAAGTACTTCGAGCTGAAGAAGGCCGACAGCTTCGCGCTCGGAGAAGAGTGGGTTCCCCCGAGACCTCCGAAGCCGGTCCTCTTCGCCAAGCCGAACCCCGCCGCGCCGGCCGACGTGAGCGAGCCCGCCGTCGCCGATGTCCCGCTTCCTCCCGAGCCCACGGTGCAAGCCCCGCCGGGGACCACGCCATGATGGAGCTGTCGGGCGAACGACGCAGCGTCGCGCAGCTGCCCTGGTTGTTGCTCGCGATGACGGTGCTCACCACGGCCGTCGGCATCTACAACCTCGCCAGCGCCTCACGCCCACCGAGCTCGCCGATGTGGGCCTCGCAGATCGCCTACTTCTTCATCGGCTCGGCGATCGCCGTCGTGGTGGCGTGGATTGATCCGAAGCGGCTCGAGCGCCTCGCGATTCCCATCTACCTCGTCAACCTCGGCGCGCTGGTGGCGCTCAAGTTCTTCGGTCACAAGGCGAAGGGCGCCGAGAGCTGGTTCGTCGTCGGCCCGATCCGGGTGCAGCCCGCCGAGTTCATGAAGCTCGGAATGCTGTTGATGATGGCGAAGTACTTCCACGACGATCACCGCCCACAGCAGCCGACGTACGGGTTCCTGCGATTGATCCCGCCGACCGTCATCGCGCTGATTCCAACGGCGTTGGTACTCGTGCAACCCGACCTCGGCACGGCGCTGATGATGGCGTTCACGACGATCACGGTGCTGCTCTTCGCGCGGCCGTCATTGCCCGTGCTGCTCGTCCTCGGGGTCATGGCGATCGCCGGCGCCGGCGTGCTCTGGAACGACTACCTGCGGCCGCAGAACACCGAAGAGCGGTTCACGATCATCCGGCACAAGCTCAAGAAGCATCAGGACGCGCGCATCACCGGCTGGCTCGACCCGACGAGTGATCTCAAAGGGTCGAACTACCACGCGATGCAGTCGAAGATCGCCGTGGGTTCGGGAGGCATGAACGGGAAAGGCTGGATGGAGGGGACGCAGACCGGCCTGCGCTACCTGCCCGAGCAGCACACCGACTTCATCTTCAGCGTCTTCGCCGAGGAGCAGGGGTACTTGAAGTGTCTCGGGCTGCTGGTGCTCTACGCTGGGCTGTTGCTCGCCGCCCTCGGAGTCGCCGCCGGTGCGAAGGATCGCTTCGGCGCCTTCGTGGCGGTGGGCATCGCCGCGATGATCTTCTGGCAGGTGTTCGAGAACATCGGGATGGTGACCGGGCTGTTGCCGATCACGGGGATCACGCTGCCGCTGCTCAGCTACGGCGGCAGCTCGATGGTGTCCGTGCTCATCGGCATCGGCCTGCTGGTGAACGTGAGCCTCAAGCGCCAACGCAGCGGGTTGTGACGCACCCTGGGGAGAGCGGAACATGAAACGGTTCGTTCGAGTGTTGGTGGCGGCGCTGGTGGCGGGGTGTGGTCCGCAAGTCGTCGGTGATGCGGGTGTCACTGGTGGCGGAGCTGTTGCGACGGGCGGAGGCTCCGCGACGGGCGGCGGTGTTGCGACGGCTGGTGGCGTTGCGACGGCGGGTGGCGCTGCGACGGGTGGTGGAACGGCAGGCGGATCGGCTGCGGGCGGCTCGTCGAATCCGTTCGCTGGGGTCGACCCGCTCGCCGACGCCGGCCCGGCCCGGTTGATCGACGGCGGCTTTCAATTCACCGAAGGCCCGCAGTGGGTGCCGGCGCTCAACGCCCTGCTGTTCAGCGACATCCCCGCGAATCGGATCTTCCAATACTCGCCGCCCGGCACGTTCACGTCCTTCCGGAGTCCGAGCGGAAACTCGAATGGAATCGCGCTCGCACCGAATGGAGACCTGATCATCTGCCAGCATACCGGCCAGGTGATTCGCCTGCGGCCAGACGGAGGCACGTCGACGGTCGCGGCGAACTTCGATGGTGGAACGCTCAACTCTCCCAACGACGCGGTCGTGCGCTCCGACGGGACGATCTTCTTCACTGACCCGACCTACGGCGGCACCGGCACCATCGGCTTCCGCGGCGTGTACCGTGTCGCGCCGAGCGGCTCGGTCTCGCTCGTGTACTCGACGCCCAACGGTCAGCCCAACGGCGTGGCGTTGTCGCCCGACGAGTCGATCCTCTACGTGGCCGACTCTCAACTCTCCGAGGTGCGGCGCTTCGACGTCGCAGGCGACGGGGCGACGTCGAACAACGCGCGCTTCACGCTGACCAGCGCAGGAACTCCTGGTGGCGCTGGCGGCGACGGCATCACCACCGACGTGAACGGCAACCTGTACGTGACGACGTCAGCGGGCGTGAAGGTCTACCGGCCCGACGCGGGGTACCTCGGCCGCATCATCGTGCCGCAGGAGCCTGCGAACTGCGCGTTCGGAGACGCAGATCGTCAGACGCTCTACATCACCGCCCGCTCCGGGCTGTACCGGGTGCGGTTGAACGTGCCTGGCCCCTACTGACGCGGTTTGCACCTGGACGCGGTGGCGCGGGTCTCTGCCGCATGCGAACGCTCTCCGCCGCGGTCATCCTCGTCACCACGTTGGCGCTTGCCGGCGGCTCTTCGGCCCTCGACCGTGCGCATACCCTCGATGCCTCTCTCGGTGGCGAGGTCGGCGCGCTCCAGAAGTCGCTGACCTGCACCGAGCGGTGGGTCGACAGCGCGGGGAAGACGCCGACGGGCGCCTCGTACACCACGTCACGCTGCGCGCCCTCGGACGCGCAGATCTACCTCTCGAACGGCAAGGTGTTCGCGCTCGGGCTCAAGCTCGAGGCTGGCCTCGACCACCGCACCAGCGACGCCAGCTTCAAGGCGCTCAAGAAGGAGCTCACCGCCGCGAAGTGCAAGGTCGAGGACAAGGGCCAGCTGCTCGTCGGGCGATGCGACGGCAAGGCGGCCATCTTCCTCCTCAACTGGGACTCGAAGACCGACAGCAACTCGATCTCGATGCTCTACGGGGTCGCCGACCAGCTGCTCCCGATGATCGGCGCCCGCTGAGCCGTCAGAACGCTTCGTCGGCCAGCTGCATCAACCCGAGCTGACTGGCCGCCACGAACTTCGGCAGCATCGCCAGGTTCGGCAGCACCTCGTGGGCGAAGAACTGCGCCGAGGCGACCTTGCCGTCATAGAAAGCGGCGTCGTCACCCGTCGCGCCCGCGCGCTTCGTCTGTGCAACCGCGGCGTGCCGAATCAGCAGCCAGCCGATGACGAGCTCCGCGAGGCCGAACAGCAGCCGATTGCCCTGCAGACCCGCGTGGTACAGCGACTCGCCCAGCTTCTCGAGCAGGTGGCCGAACGCCATCTCGACGTTGGTGAGCGCTTCGTTGAGGGCCGCGCGCTCCTTCGCGAGCGTTTCTCCACCTTCATTCGATTCGATCGTCGCGCGAATGCGGCCGAGCAGGCCCTGCAGCGTGGCGCCGCCGTCCTTCGCGAGCTTGCGCAGCAGCAGGTCGAGCGCCTGGATGTGCGTGGTGCCCTCGTAGAGCGTGTCGATCTTCTGATCGCGGATGTATTGCTCGTGCGGGTAGTCCTGCAGGTAGCCCGAGCCGCCGAGCGTCTGCAGCGACACCGACAGCAGCTCGAACACCTTCTCGGAGCAGTAGCCCTTGATGAGCGGCAGCATCAGATCGTTCAGCGCGTTCGACGCCTCGGCGCGATCGTCCTGGTGGCCGCCGAGCAGCTCGACCTCGTCCTGGAGCGACGCGGTGAAGAGGATCATCGCCCGCATGCCTTCCGCGTGGCTCTTCTGGAGCATCAGCATGCGCCGCACGTCGGCGTGGCGGATGATCGTCACCTTCTTCGCGTTCTTGTCGCGCGCGTTCATCAGATCGGGGCCCTGCACGCGCTCCTTCGCGTAGGCGAGGGCGTTCAGGTACGCCGTCGAGAGCGTCGCCGCCGACTTGAGGCCCACGGCCATGCGAGCGTGCTCGATGACGTGGAACATCTGCTTGATGCCCTCGTGCACGTTGCCGACCAGCAGACCGCGCGCCGGCTTGCCGTCACCGAACGTCATCTCGCAGGTCGTCGACGACTTGAGCCCCATCTTCTTCTCGAGGTTCGTGCAGAAGACGCCGTTGCGCTCACCGAGCGAGCCGTCGGGGTTCACCCAGAACTTGGGCACGATGAACATCGACAGGCCCTTGGTGCCCGCGCCTGCGCCTTCGGGGCGCGCCAACACGAGGTGGACGATGTTCTCGACCGCGTCGAAGTCGCCGTTGGTGATGAAGCGCTTGACGCCTTCGATCTCCCACACGTCGTCCTTCACGAGCTTCGCCTTCGCGCGCGCGCTGCCGACGTCACTGCCGGCGTCGGGCTCGGTCAGCACCATCGTGCCGCCCCAGCGACGCTCGATCATGCGCTGGCAGTACAGCGCCTTCTGTGACGCGGTCGCGGTGCGGTCGATGATGCGCGGGAGCAGGTTGCCGAGGAAGTAGAAGCCGAGCGCCGGGTTGGCGCCGAGCACCATCTCGAAGGCGCCCCACGCG
Source organism: Myxococcaceae bacterium (assembly GCA_040400045.1). Lineage (GTDB taxonomy): Bacteria > Myxococcota > Myxococcia > Myxococcales > Myxococcaceae > Xiheimicrobium. The sequence goes on along the minus strand of JBBAQZ010000021.1, from coordinate 14,733 downwards.
AGCGACGGAGGCGCGCCCACGCCACCCAGATGCGTCGGCAGCTCGAGCTGGTTGAGGCCGTTGTCGAAGTACGCGTGGAAGCTCTTCTTGAGATCCTCGGGCAGCGTCACGTTGCCCGTCTTCGGGTCGAGCACCGGTGCCTGGCGATCGCCCGCCGCGAAGCTCGGCGACAGCTGATCGACGCAGATCTGCTCGTAGCTCTCGAGCGTCTGCCGCGCCGTCGCTTCGTCGAGGTCGCCGAAGGGCTTCTTCCCGAGCGAGGTGCTGCCGATGTTCAGGAACTCGAAGAGGTTGAAGAGAGTGTCGCGGAGGTTGGGCTTGTAGTGGTTCGCGGATGCGCTCATGGCGGTGCAGCAAAAGCACAGCCCGCCCCGCGCCGAAAGCCCGTTATCCCTTCAGCAACGCCTTGCCGCCCTCGAAGACGAACTGCACGGCGATGGCCGCGAGGATGAGCCCGAACACCCGCTCGAGGATCGCGATGCCCGTCTGCTTGAGGACCCGCTTCACGAGGTTCGCGCTGCGCAGCAGCAGGTAGGTGATGAAGAAGGTGATCGCGATGCAGGCGATCACGATGCCGGCGCCGAGCCAGTCGCCGCCGTACTCCGCCATCAGCACCATCACCGTGGCGATCGCTCCCGGACCGGCGAGCAGCGGGATGGCCAGGGGAACGATCGCGATGTCGTCCTGCTCGGCGCCTTCTTTGGCCTCAGCAGCAGACGTCTTGGTGGCCGGGTGCTGCGCGCGGAGCATGTCCAGCGCGGTCAGCATCAGGAGCAGCCCACCCGCGACACGGAACGCCGCGAGCGTCACGCCAAACACCCTGAAGATCACGGTGCCGAACAGCGCGAAGAAGATGAGCATCCCCATCGCCGTCAGGCTCGCTCGTCGCGCCGTCGCCCGGCACTTCTCGGGCGAGTCGTTCGCCGTCATCGCGACGAACAGCGGCACCACCCCGATCGGGTCGACGATGAACAGCACCGCCGGCATCGCGATCAGGAACGTGCTCCACATGAATCACGCGGAGAAGCGGAGCTTCCACACCACCGTGAAGGCCTCGATGAAGATCTTCCGGCTCATCTTCGACTGACCGACGCGGCGGTCCTCGAACACGATGGGGATCTCTTTCACCGAGAAGCCCTTCTTGAGCGCGCGATAGGTCAGCTCGATCTGAAACCCATACCCGCTCGAGAGCACTTCCGAGAGGTTGATGCCCTCGAGCACGCGCCGGTTGAAGCACTTGAAGCCGCCGGTGAGATCTCTCACCTTCACGCCCAGCACCGAGCGCGCGTAGAGCGAGCCGCCCTGGGAGATCAGCTGACGGCCGACGCCCCAGTTCACCGTTCCGCCGCCCGTGACGTAGCGGCTGCCCAGCACGAGATCGGTGCCCGACTGCGCCTCGTCGATCAGCCTCGGCAGGTACCGCGGGTCGTGGCTGAAATCGGCGTCCATCTCGATGATGAACTGGTAGCCGTGTTCGAGCGCCCACGAGAACGCGTGCAGGTAGGCGCGGCCAAGGCCCTGCTTCTTCTGGCGGTGGAGCACCTTGAGCCGGGGCTCTTTCGCGGCGAGCTCGTCGGCGAGCTGGCCCGTCCCATCAGGGCTGTTGTCGTCGACGACGAGAATGTCGACGCGCGGGTCTGCCGCCAGCACCGCCGTGGTGATGGGGCCGAGGTTGTCGCGCTCGTTGTACGTGGGGATGATCACCAGAGCCGGGTTCATTCGCGTGCGGCGCATAGCGCACGCTGAGACTGAGGGGAACCGTGGTAAGACTTGGCGCCCTGATGGCTGAAACGCTCGGGCCGTACACCCTCGACAAACGCATCGGTGCCGGTGGCATGGCCGACGTCTTCCTCGCGCACGGACCGCGCGGTGTCTGCGTGGTCAAGCGCCCGCACCCGCACCTGTGCGCCAACGAAGACTTCGTGCGCATGTTCCTCGACGAGGCGGCGATCCTCGCGAGCCTGCACCACCCGAACATTGCCGAGATCTTCGACCTCGGGCAGACCAACGGGGCCTACTACCTGGCCATGGAGTACGTGCCCGGGTTCGATCTGATGACCATCAGCCTCGAGCACGAGCGCCAGGGTGAGCTGATGGCCCCCGAGCTGTGCGCGCGCATCATCGCCGACGTCGCGGGCGCGCTTCATTCGGCGCACGAGGCGAAACACCCGAAGACCGGCCAGGCGCTCCACCTCATTCACCGTGACGTGACGCCCCACAACGTCCTGTTGTCGACCAGCGGCGTGGTGAAGCTCATCGACTTCGGCGTCGCCCGCGCTGCCACCGCCAGGCATCGCACGCAGGCCGGCCTGGTGAAGGGCAAGTACCCGTACATGTCGCCGGAGCAGATCACCGATCAGCCGATCGATCGCCGGGTCGACGTCTACGCGCTCGGCCTCGTCCTGTATGAGCTGCTCACCAACACCCGCGCCATCGCCGGCAACACCGAGGTCGAGCAGATCGACAACGCCCGGGCCTCGCGCATCAGGCCCGTCGAGCAGCTGCGGCCCAACCTGCCCATGCCGTTGCGGCAGATCCTCGCCAGCTGCGTGCACCCCGACCGGGACGGCCGCTATCCGACTGCGCTGGCGCTCAAGGAAGATCTCGAGAAGTACCTGAAGTTCGTCGGGCAGCCGATCGGGCAGGAAGATCTGCTCCGGTTGTTCCGCGTCGTCGCTGCCGAGGTCGCACACCTCGAGCCGGGCACGCCCCCTCAGATGAACGCTGCCGACGCGAAGCACACCTGGGCTGGCGCACGCACGGATCAGGAGATCCCCTCCGATCCGGGGTTGGGTCCGAACGATCTGGCGCTGGGCGTCGCTCCGACGGCGCCGTCGATGCGAATGGTCGCCCCGGTTCCTCCCAACGCTGCCACCGCGCCGCACCCCGACCCCAGGCAGCCCCTCTCACTCGCTCGGACGCTCGAGTCGAAGGTCGCAAGGGCCCAGCCCGTCGACCCCGACGCCGCAGGGAAGGCGCCAGAGCAGCTCCAGGCGACCGGCATCAGCGGCGACCTCCGGAAGCGGAAGGACCCGCTCGAAGGAGAAGTCGACACCCTCCCAGCGCCGCCGAGCCGCGACCTCAGGAGCTGGGCCGTGCTCGGTAGCCTCGCGGTGATCGTGATCATCGCCGTCTCGCTGTTGCTGGCGCCGCCCGGGCCAAAGCCGGTGGTCGCGGCTCCCAAGACGGTGGTTGTCGCGCCGCTCATCGCGGCGATCGAAGACGCCGGTGTTCCGGAACTCGAAGTCGACGCGGGCGATGCGCTCGTCGAAGGGCCAGTGGATGCCGGCGGTGAGGCCGATCCCCGCGCGGCGATCGTGCGGGTAACCGCTGACATCCCGATGGCCGTCACCTCGAGCGGTCACGAGTTCGGCGTGACGCCCGCGTCCCTCGAGCTGGCCGCGGGTCGGCACGTCATCGAGGCGTCGAACGCCGCCTTCTTCTGCACGAAGTCTGACACCGTCGACCTGGTGCCGGGCGACAACGTCGAGATCAAGTTCATCAATGCCCGCGGCAAGCTCGCGCTTCGCGCCGAACCGCTCGCGGACTTCTTCGTCAACGGCCGGAAGCTGCCCGGCGGCATGAACTCGGTGAAGGACGTCGTGCTGTGCGAGGGCCGGTACGAGCTCAAGGCTTCGTTCGGCGGAGTCTCGAAGACCCAGAAGGCCGTCGTCAGTGCCGGCAACACCGTGCCAGTGAACTTCGGCCTGCTTGCGAGGTAGCTCGACTCAGATCTTCTGGCCGGTGAACGCCAGCATGACGGTGCCGTTGGCCGTCTGACCCATCGAGGTCTGCGACTGCGTCAGAGTGAGGTTCACCGTCAGGCTCGTCGCGGTCAGCGAGCCAGTGCCGCTCGTCAGCGTCGTCGAGCTCATGCCGTTCGTCTCGGTGATGGTCTGGGCCTGACCACCCGCGAACGTGAGCGCATCGCCGTTCTTGGTGGCCGTGAAGGCGAGGCCACCCGACTCGATGACGACGGAGTTCGGATCGTTGCTGCTGAAGATGGTGACGATGTCGCCCGTGACGGTGCGGGTCGAGCTCATGCCGCCGAACGACGAGGTCTGCGTCGTCGAGCCACGGTAGACGCCCATCGGGTTGCTGCAGGCCGAGAACACGAGAACGGTCAGGATCACCATCGAACGCATCGCGGTTGAGCGGTTCATACTCGGATGAAAAGCAGAGGATGACGCCCCTCGCAACTACCTTCGCGTCAGCGAAGGTACGTCGCCACCCGCTCGGCCACGCGTCGGGCTGCGCCTCCCGGTCCGAGTGACGCGCGAACGGCGTCCAGGCCGGCCAGACACGCCTCGCGCGCAGGCCCCGCTCCCCAGAGCTGCTCGAGCTCCTGCACGACGCGCGGCACCGTCACCTCACCCTGCAGCAGCTCGGGCACGACTCTGCGCTTCGCGAGCAGGTTGACGAGGCTGAAGAAGGGAATGCGCACCAGCGCGCGGCCGACGGCGTAGGTGAGCGGTGAGACGCGGTAGATCGTGACGAACGGGCGCCGCATCAAACCGGCTTCGAGGGTCGCTGTGCCTGAGGCAACCAGGCCGACGTCACAGGCTCCAACCACCTCGGGCGCGCGTCCGTCGATGAGTGTGACGTCGACGCCGTCGAACGCCTGCTGCACGAGCTCTTTCGGAAGCCCGGGAGCCACCGGCACCACGACCTGCAGGTCCGGCTTCGTCGTGGCCACCTGCTTCGCGACGTCACGCATCAGGGAGCCCAGGCGCGCGATCTCGGAGCGTCGGCTCCCCGGCAACACAGCCAACACCGGCCGACGTTCATCGAGCCCGAGCGCACGGCGGAACACCGCAGGCTCCGCGAGGGCGGGCACCTGATCGAGCACCGGACTGCCCACGTACGTCGCGTTCACGCCGCGCTCCCGAAGGAACGCTTCCTCGAACGGCAGAATGCAGCACAGCTCGTCGACGAGCGTCCCGATGCGCTTCGCCCGGCCTTCGCGCCACGCCCACACCATCGGCGCCACGAAGTAGACGATGGGAATGCCGAGGGCCTTCAAGCGCTCCGCGAGCCTCAAGTTGAAGTCGGGTACGTCGATGAGGAGCGCCACCTGCGGCTGTCGCTCTTTCGCGGCGCGCTCGAGGTCGCCCAGCACCTTCAAGATGCGTGGAATCTTCGGGATCACCTCGGCGATGCCCATCACCGAGATCTCATGCGAGCCGTGAATGAGCTCCACGCCGGCCGCCCTCAGCTTCGGTCCACCCATGCCAAAGAACGTGACGTCGGAGCGCCGCAGCTGGAGCTCCCGCACCACGTCGGCGCCGTGGCCGTCGCCAGAGGCTTCACCCGCGACCACGAGAACGCTCGGCGGCTTCACCAGAGCGATTGTGTACAGTGCCCCGGCCCGTGTCGTCACCCCTCGTCGGCTCGATGCTCAAGCTGCTCGCGCTCGGCCGCCCGCATCGGTCGCTGCTGGGCCTCGCGTTCGGGTGCATGGCGCTCGTCGGACTCACCACTGGCGCGTATGCGTTCCTGATGGGGCCGGCCCTCCGCTTCCTGCTGACGGGAGGCACGGACGGGCTGGGGCTGCTGGTGCGATTCGCTCCCGAGGTCGCCACCTGGCCACGCGAGCGCGTGCTGTTGGTGCTCCCCGTAGTGGTGGTCGTCGTCGGGGCGATCAAGGGCGTCGGCTATCTCGGGCAGTTCTCGTTCGTCGGGCTCTTCGGTCAGCAGGTCGTGAAGGATCTGCGGCGCCAGGTCTTCGAGCGGCTGCTGTCGTTGTCGCCGGGCCAACGCGCGAAGCTGCTGACGGGAGACCTGCTCAGCCGCTTCACCGCCGACGTGGCCGCGGTCGAGCAGGCGGCGACGTACACGGTGGCCTCGTGGCTGCGCGACACGTTGCAGATCGCGATCCTCGCCGGGGTCGCGGTGCTGCTCTCGTGGAAGCTCGCCCTCCTCACGCTCGTCGCGGTGCCGATCGCGGTGGTGCCCGCGTCCAGGCTCACGCGCGCGCTCATGGCTCGGACCCGAGAGGGGCAGACCGCGCTGGGGCAGCTCGCCGGACAGACGCAGGAAGGGCTTGGAGCGCTGAAGGCGATTCAGGCGTTCAACGCAGAGGTCGCGGAGTCACATCGCTTCGAGCGCCGCACGGCCGAGGCCCAGGTGTCGTTGTCTCGTGCCGGGTGGGCGCGCGCAGCCGTGCCGGGCGTCATGGAGATTCTCGCGTCGATCGCGATCGCCTCGACCCTCGGGTGGGCCGCCTCGACCGGCGCCGTCGAGCCCGAAGCGCTCGTCTCGTTCCTCGGCGCCGTCATCCTCCTGTACCAACCGGCGAAGGACCTCGGCCGCGTCAGCCAGTTCGCGATCACCGCTGGCGTCGCGCTGGAACGCCTCGAGGCGCTGCTGTCGATCCCTCGCCGCGTCGAGCGCGTGGCGGGCGGGCGCGAGCTGCCGCCGCTGCGCACCTCGATCACGCTCGAGGACCTCACCTTCGGCTGGGATGAACGCCTCGCGCTCGATGGCGCGTCCTTCGCCATCGAGGCCGGGAAGGTCACCGCGCTGGTCGGCGAGAGCGGGAGCGGCAAGAGCACCCTGACGGCGCTCCTCCTTCGTTTCGAGCAGGCCGTGAGGGGCCGGTACTTCATCGACGGCGTCGACGTCTCGGGGGGCTCGATCGAGAGCGTTCGCCGCCAGTTCGCGCTGGTGACCCAGGAGCCGCTGCTCTTCTCGACGTCGGTACGAGAGAACCTGCTCGTCGGCCGGCAAACCGCGACGCCTGATGAGCTCGAGGCCGCCTGTCGCGCCGCGCAGGCGTGGGACTTCATCCTCGCGTTGCCGCAGGGCCTCGACACCCCGATCGGTGAACGTGGCGTCACGCTCTCGGGTGGCCAGAAGCAACGCCTGGCCCTCGCGCGTGCCCTCGTCAGCCGCGCTCCCGTGCTCGTCCTCGACGAGGCCACCTCGAACCTCGACCCCGAGAGCGAGCGCGAGGTCCAGAGCGCGCTCGAACGCATCCTCCCCGGCCACACGGCCCTGGTGATCGCGCACCGCCTCGCGACGATTCAGCGCGCCGATCGCATCGTGGTGCTCGAGAAGGGCAGGGTGGTGGAGCAGGGCACGCACGCCGAGCTGCTGGCGAAGGACCAGGCCTACGCCCGGCTGTGGCGGGCCCAGTCGTCTGGCGCGTAAGCGCGCAGGTTTGGTGCTAGGCGCAGCCCGTTCGATGCGGCTGCTCTACGTCATCGCGACCTGGCTCGCGTTCGTGGTCCTCTTCCCCGTGCTCTCGCTGATGAAGAAGACGCGCGAGGGCCTTGGGCAGCGCTTTGGCTTCTACCCGCCCAGCCTGTTGCCGAAGGGCGGCGCGCCCCGCATCTGGCTCCACGGCGCGAGCGCGGGCGATCTGCTCGCGCTGAGCCCGATGATCATCCGGCTGCGCGCGAGGTTCCCCGACGCGAAGGTGATCATCTCGACGATCACCAACACCGGTGCCCTCATGGCCCGCGAGCGCCTGTCGAAGCAGATCGACGCCGTCGTCTACGCCCCCTGGGACCTCTTCGGAGCGACCCGCCGCGCCGTCCGGGCCCTCAAACCCGATTTGTTGGTGCTCGAGTACACCGAGATCTGGCCGAACCTGATTCGTGCGGCACACGACAGCGGCGCGCGCATCGCGTTGACCAACGGCCGCTTCTCGGCGCCACACCTCGGCCGCTATCGGGCGTTCTTCACGCTGATCGGCAACCCGCTCGACGACATCGATCTGTTCCTCATGCGCGCCGACGACGAGGCCGAGCGCGTGTTGTCCCTCGGCGCGACGCCCGACCGCGTGCAGGTCACGGGGAACACCAAGTTCGACGCGCTCGTCCCGTCGAGCGAAGCGGCCGAAGATCAACTGCTCCGCACCGCGCTCGGGCTCGACGGCGCCGGCCGCGTGTGGATCGCCGGTAGCACCCACGAAGGCGAAGAGGAGATCCTCCTCGCCGTGTACAAACGGCTGATCGTCGAGGTGCCCGAGCTGCGACTGGTGGTCGCTCCGCGCTACATCGATCGGGTGCCGAGGGTGCTCTCACTCGTCGAGGCCGCGGGACTTCACGGCGGTCTGCGCAGCGCAGGGAACCCCCAGGGCGCTCCCGTGGTGGTGCTCGACAGCATCGGTGAGTTGGCCCGCGCCTACCGCCTCGCCACCGTCGTCTTCGTCGGCGGCTCCTTCACCACCCGTGGTGGCCAGAACATCCTCGAGCCTGCTGCCCAGGGCCGACCCGTGTTGTTCGGCCCGCACATGGAGAACTTCAAGGACTCGGTCGGCGTGCTCGTCGGACGCGGCGGCTTGCAGGTGAAGGACCCGGACACGCTGTTCAAGGTGTTGTCCGAGCTCTTCGCGCGCCCCGAGACGATCGAGTCGCTCGGCGCCCTGGCGCGACAGGCCGTTCGGCAGGTCTCGGGTGCCAGCGATCGCAACGTCGCCGCGCTGGCCCGCCTGCTCGAGGAGCGCCGACCGTGAAGGTGCTGCACCTGCTCGCGTCGCCGTACTTCAGCGGTCCCGCTGAGTGCCTCACCCAGCTCGCCCTGGCCCAGCGGTCGCTCGGTCATGACGTCTCGATCGCCGTCGATCGCAAGCGCACTGAGACTTCGGCCGAGGAACTCTCGGTGCCGCGGTTGCAGGAACTCGGGCTGCTGGCCGACGTGGGGCTCGAGCTCTCGGTGAAGTCGTCGCCCCTCGCGGTCGCCCGTGACATCAAGGCGCTGAAGTCGTTCGCCGCCGACGTCATCCACTGTCACTTCAGCCACGATCACCTGGTGGCCCGCTGGGGCCGCGCGAAGGGCACGACGCTGGTCCGATCGATTCATGCGCCGCGGTCCGTTCGAAGGTTGATGCCCCTGGCCGACGCGTGGACCGTGCCGTTCGAAGGGCTGACCCGGCCGTTCATGGGGACGCGCGTGATGGTGCTCCCGCCTCTCGTCGGTTCGTCCTTCTTGCCGCCGGCATCGCGGGCCGAGGTCCGTCGTCGGCTCGAGCTCCCCGATGTTCCATTGGTCGGCATGGTCTCGACGTTCCAGCCCTCGCGTCGGCACGAGCTGGGCGTCATGGCCTTCGATGAGCTCGTCAAACGCCGGCCTGAGGCCCACCTGGTGCTCGTCGGAGATGGTGAACTCCTCGGGCCGATCGAGGCGCTCGTGAAAGCGAAGGGGCTCTCGGCGCGGGTTCACTTCGTCGGCTACCAGCGCGGAGAGGCGTTCGTCCGCTGGCTCCAGGCGCTCGATGAGGTGTGGGTGCTTGGGCTCGGAAACGACTTCTCAGCGAGGGCGGCCGCCCAGGCGAGAGCCGTCGGGGTCAGGGTCGTCGGGGTCGACGAAGGCGCGTTGTCCCAGGTGTCTGACGTCGTCGTGGAACCCGAGGCGACTGCGCTGGCGAGCGCTGCGCTGGCTCCAGGTCGTCGTGAGGTCGCGCTGGCTCGCCCCGCCGAGCTCGCCGCGCGAGTGCTCGAGCTCTACGGGAGGCGTTCGTGATCGCGCCACCGCGCCATGGCAGGGTGAGCTGCCCGAGTGCAGCGCTGCCGCGCGGAACTGCGACGGGCGAGGAGGCTCCCGGAGAACGCGAGCGCGCAGGGGACGCCATCGATGAACGACAGCGACGCGTCGTCGAAAGAGACCTCGTTGGCGGGGGCTTCACCCGGCAGGGCGACCAGCGCGACGGGGCGAAGGCCGACGGGAATGGCGTCGATGGCCCGCAACACCGAAGCGATGCGGGTGACCGACGCAGCGAGTTGCGCCGTCCATCCGGGCCTCGGAAGAAGTGGCGCCCGCCCGGCGGCATCGTGTGCGAGGCGTTGAGCCCCCCCGGCCTCGAGGGAGCACGGACGAACCCCGGCGCGGGAGCCACACGAGTTCCTCCAGCGTTCGAGGGCGCCACCATTGCGAGCGTCACCGGTGTCCTCTCCGGCCCGACGACCCTGTGGGCTCAACCGGCAGGTCGGGCTGCGCGTGCGACGCAGCCGTCACGTCGCCAGGGACTCGTCGCTCGTTCAGCCGGCCGATTCGCGACAAGGCCAGCGAGATTCTCTCGGGCCGACAGCGCGAGGTGGCGGTCCAGAGGCAGGGGCGAGCGGTGAGCGCCATGGAGCGGCTCTGGTACGGCCGCGCGCCGGCCTGGCAACGCGCGCTGGCGACGCTGGTGCTGGGGCCCGCCTCCCTCGTGTACGGCAGCCTGACCGCGGCCCGGAACGCCCTGTTCGACGCGGGGCTGCTTCGGGTTCACCGTGTCGAGGGGCTCCAGGTCGTCTCGGTCGGGAACCTCGTGGTGGGCGGCGCTGGCAAGACCCCGCTCGTCATCTTCCTTTCGCAGTGGGCCCTCGCGGCGGGCCACCGCGTCGCCGTGCTGTCTCGTGGCTACGGCCGCGTCGGTCGCCAGCCCCTGGACTTCGACGCGAGCGCGCTCCCCGAGACGCGTCTGTGTGGTGACGAACCCAGGTTGATCGCTCGTCGAGCCCCCGGGGTTCGCCTCTTCGTTGGCGCCGATCGCGTCGCGGCGGCGTATCGCGCTCGCGCGGCGGGCTGCACGGTGGCGCTGCTCGACGACGGCTTCCAGCACCGCCGCCTCGGTCGCGACGCCGACGTGGTGATCGAGATTCCGGAGGCCTCGACCGCGACGCTGCCGTTGGGGCCCGGGCGCGAGTCTACGTCCGGCAAGCGCCGGGCGACCGTGGTCTGGAACGGGCAGGGCGCCGACGATCCTCGCGGCCGCCTCGTCGCCACGGGCGCACGGGCGCTCGACGCGAGCCTCGTGGCGCTCGCGGCTCGACCCGTCATCGCGCTCACTGGCATCGCCCGGCCCGAGCGCTTCCTCAGCACCCTCACGAGCCTGGGGGCTCAGGTCGTCGGCGTCGAGCGCTTCCCTGATCATCACCGCTTCTCCGTCAGAGAGCTCGAACGGGTCCGCGCCCACGCCGCCCGCCGTCAGGCGATCGTCGTCACGACCGAGAAGGACCAGGAGCGCCTGGCACCGGGCTTCGACGTCGTCGTGGTCGAGACGGCGCTCGAGGTGACGGGTGGGCTCGAGACGCTCGCCCGCGCGGTCGGCTGGCCTTCCGCTTGTGCGCCTCGCCCGTCGATGGAAAAAGGCCCGCTGTGAAGAGGCTGGCCGTCTTTCCAAAGGTGCGGGTCGTGGTGCTCGGGGACCTCGTCGCCGACCACTATCTCTTCGGTCAGACCGAGCGCATCAGCCGCGAGGCGCCCGTGCTGATCGTCAGGCACGAGCGTGACGAGGTGAAGCTCGGGGGCGCCGCCAACGCCGCTGCCAACGTGCGCGCGCTCGGAGGCCAGGTCACCGCGATCGGAGTCCTCGGCGCCGATGAGATGGGGCGCGCCGTGAAGGCGCTGTGCAAAGCGCAGGGCATCGCCGTCGAGGCCGTGTCGTCGCGCGGCGTTCGCACCGAGTCCAAGATGCGAATCCTCGCGGGAGGTCTCAGCACCTCACGCCAGCAGATGCTCCGGGTCGATCGAGGCAGCGTCGGGCCCCTTCCGGTTGCCGTTCGGCGTTCGCTCGCCCTCCGCCTGGAGCAGGCGACGAAGCGCGCCGAGGTGGTGGTGGTGTCGGACTACGGTGCGGGCGTGGTGTGCGACGAAACCCGTGCCGTCGTTCGCGCGCTCGCAAGCCGTGGCGTACCGGTGTGCGTGGACTCACGTTTCGCGTTGTCTGAGTTTCATGGCGTGACGGTCTGCAAGCCCAACGAGCCTGAGCTCGCGACATTGACGGGGTTGCCGGTGGGGTCCGATCGAGAGGTCGACCGTGCAGCCTCGGCGGCCCTCGAACGATTGGGCTGTCAGGTGCTGCTGGTGACCCGCGGGCGCAAGGGCCTGGTTGTCTACGAACGCGGTCAGCGGCCCGTTCGGTTGGCCGTGCATGGCTCTGAAGCCGCCGTCGACGTCACGGGCGCAGGCGACACCGTGATCGCGACCTTTGCGCTCGCCGTCGGCGCGGGAGCGTCATTCCTCGAGGCCGCCCGCCTGGCGAACGTCGCAGGAGGCATCGTCGTCCAGAAGCCCGGCACGGCGACCGTCACCCGACCGGAGCTCTCGAGGGAACTGGCCAGATGACCAAGCTGGTGACACTCGAGCAGGCCGCAGCGCGCTCGGCGCAGTGGAGGAGCGAGGGGAAGACGGTCGCCCTCGCCAACGGTGTCTTCGATCTGCTCCACGTGGGGCACGTCCGCTACCTCGAAGGGGCGCGCTCGATGGCTGATCGCCTCGTGGTGGCGGTGAACTCCGACGCCTCGACCCGACTGGTGAAAGGGCCAGGCCGTCCCGTCATCCCCGAAGGCGAACGCGCCGAGCTGCTGGCAGCCCTCTCGTGCACCGACGCCGTGCTGGTGTTTTCGGACGCCGACGTGCGAGCGGTGCTGCGGGCGGTCCGGCCTCACGTGCACGTCAAAGGCACGGACTACACGGCAGACAGCATCCCCGAGCGCGACGAAGTGGCTGCCTGGGGAGGTCGGGTGGCCGTCGCGGGAGACCCGAAAGACCACAGTACGAGCGAGCTGGTGAAGAAGCTCGGTCGTTGAGTTGATCAGCGGGCGCGATGCGCTTACGCAGCCACCATGCTTCGGAGCATGACGGGGTTCGGGTCTGGGCGCGGTGTCGCTGGCGACGAAGAGATCGTCGTCGAGCTCAAGTCGGTCAACCACAAGTTCTGCGAGGTGAAGGTACGCCTCCCTCGCGAGCTGGCTTCGCTCGAGACGGCGTTGGTCCGCCGCATCAAGGATCGGGTGGCCCGCGGCTCGCTCGACGTGTCGGTGAAGCGCTCGGTGAAGTCTGCGGTCGGGATGGTGCCGGTCGTCGATGCCGCCCTCGCGAAGGAGTACCGCCGGGCGTTCGCCGAGCTGGCCGCTGCCACAGGCGTCGCCGATTCGACCACGGTTCGAGAGCTCGCAGCCCTCCCGAACGTCCTGCGGCTCGAAGAACCGCAGGTCGACGTCGCGAAGGCCTCGCAGGCGCTCGATGCGGCCGTCGACCTCGGGCTGTCTGCCCTCGAAGCGATGCGCACGACCGAAGGCCGGGCCATCGAGAAGGACCTGCTGGCGCGCCTCGACGCGGTCGAAAAGTCCGTCGGAGCAGTGATGAACCAGTCTCCCGTCTCGGTCGACGAGTACCGCAAGCGTCTCATCGAGCGCATCGCCGAGCTGACCCAGGGCATGACGGTCGACCCCCAGCGCATCGCCCAGGAGGTCGCCTTCTTCGCCGAGCGCTGTGACGTGGCTGAGGAGCTCACCCGGCTGGGCTCGCATCTGGAGCAGTTCCGGTCGCTGTGCGCGGCGCCAGAGCCTGCCGGCCGGAAGCTCGACTTTCTCGTCCAGGAGATGCACCGCGAGGTGAACACCACCGGCTCCAAGAGCGCCAGCGCGTCCATCACCGGGCTCGTCGTCCAACTCAAGGCCGAACTCGAACGGGTTCGCGAACAGGTCCAGAACGTCGAATGAACACCAACCCTCAGATCCCCATCACTCCGGCGCCCGGCCTGTTGTTGGTGCTGTCAGCTCCCTCTGGCGCAGGCAAGACCACCCTCGCGCGCCGCCTCGAGGCCGAGTTCACCAAGGCCCAGTTCTCGATCAGCTACACGACGCGCGCGCCTCGAGGGCAGGAGAAGGACGGCGTCGACTACCACTTCGTCAACACCACGACGTTCCTCGGCATGGTCAACCGCGGGGAGTTCATCGAGTACGCCGACGTCTACGACAACTACTACGGCACCTCGCGCGCCATCGTGGACCACGCCTTCGCCTCCCGGGGCATCGCGGTGTTCGACATCGACGTGAAGGGCGGACGGGCGATCAAGTCACGCTTCCCTGAGGCCGTGCTGGTCTTCGTGCTCCCGCCCTCGATGGAAGAGCTCGAGCGACGCCTGCGCGGCCGGGGCACCGACAGCGCCGACACCATCGCGCGTCGCCTGCTCGCCGCACGCAGTGAGATCGAGAAGGGCATCGAGTCGTACGACTACCTGGTGATCAACGACACCCTCGACCACGCCTACGACGAGCTCCGCTCCATCGTGATCGCAGAGCAGGTCCGGAGGGGTCGCGTCGACTTGACCGGGCTCCATCTGCAGGCACCTGATTTTTCTCAGAAAATCGGCTTTTCTGAAAAGTGAAGGAGGGGAGTTGACACCTGAATGCCCGATCTGTATATGCGGCGCCCCTTCGGTCGTCGGGAAGGGAACTGACGGGCGGGCAGGACGGGGTTGGGCGAGTCGCAGAGCGAAGTCAGGGGTAGGGCAGCATCGCAGTGTACAGGTGAATACGGCGCAGGCTCGGCACGCAGCTGATCACCTGATCAACAAGCCCCAATCTTCACGCAGAATCGAAGAGAGAAAAGCTTGACGAGTTCGAGGAAGGCAATGTAATACTCGCCCTCCCCGCTGCAGAGGAGCCCACCGAGACGTTCTGGTGGCGACGCTGCAACGGAGCTGAAACGCAAAACGGGAAACCGGTTGCAAACAGCAGAAGATGATGTAGAAGACGCCGCATCGAACAACGGTTCGACGCAGCAAAGAAGTAGAAAAGTCAAGCGGTTCAACCGCTCGTTCTTTGAAAACTGGATAGCAAGCCTATAAAGTACCTGCGAAGAACTCTACAGTCATATTGAGTTCCTGGGTCTTAGATCCGGGAACAAGCATCCCTCACGAAGTCTTCGGATGACGTGAGCGAGCACAAGACAACACTTTCTTCGGAGAGTTTGATCCTGGCTCAGAACGAACGCTGGCGGCGTGCCTAACACATGCAA
>JBBAQZ010000020.1:0-123553 GCA_040400045.1 Myxococcaceae bacterium | reverse complement strand
CGAGCCGCCTGCCGCCGAGCCGCCCGCCGCCGAGCCGCCCGCCGCCGAGCCGCCTGCCGCTGAACCACCAGCCGCCGAGCCGCCTGCCGCCGAACCGCCGCCCGCAGAACCACCACCCGAGCCTGCGTCCGGCGTCATGCCGCCACCGATGAACGCGATGTCATCGGCGTAGTAGGTGCGCGCGTTCGCCATCGAGCCGGCCGTGCCGAAGTCGAAGAAGACGGTGAGCTTGTTGTAGGTGAAGCCATAGTTGATGGCCGTGGTGCCGGTCGCCTGCCTCGAGAAGTCGAAGGTCAGGGTCTCCCAGGCGTTCGCGACGGTCGTGGTGGCCTCGGTCTCGACGGACTTCGCCATGTCAGCGGCGTCTTCGAGCTTGAGGCGAACCTTGATGCCCGTGACGGGCGAGCGCGCGCGCATGGTCATGATCGTGTTGCCGGCCGAGAAGACGACCCGCGGCACCTGGTTGCCTGCGAGCGTCGCGACGGTCGTGCCTGCGTAGACGAGCGAAGCCGGCCCGCGGCCGACCTGCATCACCTTGTTCAACGAAGCAGCGCCGCACTCCGGGTCGCCGACGATCTGCGAGTCCTCGGCGCCTGCGAAGCCGGTCAGCATCGTGCCGACCGCGCTGAAGTTCACCGTCGTGAAGCCAGCAACGCTCGTGGGCACCGAGTGCGCACAATCAGGCGTCCCGGCGTCGACCATGCCGCCACCCGTTCCACCGGCCGTGCTCCCACCGCCCGTGCTGCCGCCAGCCGTGCCGCCACCGGCGCTGCCGCCAGCCGTCGAACCACCGGCCGTCGAGCCGCCAGCGGTGCCGCCGCCCGTCGCGCGTCCACCTGCAGTGCCTCCGCCCATGCCGGCGTCGGTGCCGCTGCTGGGATCACAGCCAACCAGAGCCATGGCTCCGGCGATGAGTGCCACGAGGGCGAGAGGCGTCTTTCGAGGGGGGGATTGGCGATGCGTCATGCGCTGCTCCGTTTCAAGGACTGGTGAACTGGGGTGTCACGGCAGAAGGCAAAGGTCCTCGGTCGGCCGAGGACACGCAGACTTTGTTTTGCGCGCAAACAAACTATTGAGGCGAAACGGCGTCGTCAACCACCACGAAGCGGTCTGGGGGCGCTCTGACACTCTGCGTCGGCCGTCGCTCACGGTAGCCACGATCGCCGCGGCGCGTCACAGTCGGCCCCCCCAAACCGCGGTTGCCTTTGTTCGGGCACCGCACAAAGCTCCGGGGCGCGCCATGACCGACCCGACCCAGCCCATCCTCCAGGTTCGCGGCTTGATGAAGGACTACGGCGGCCGCCGGGTGGTCGACGACGTGTCGTTCGACGTCTCCGCCGGAGAAGCCGTGGCCCTCGTCGGCGAGAGCGGCAGCGGGAAGAGCACCATCGCCAAGCTGCTGTCTCGGCTGGTCGAGCCCGACGGCGGAGAGATCAGGCTCGACGGCGTGAACATGCTGGAGCGTGAGCCGCGCGGCCCCTCGCTGGCCTACCGCTCCCAGCTGCAGATGATCTTTCAGGATCCGTTCGCCTCGCTGAACCCGATTCATCCGATTCGTCATCACCTCGAGCGCCCGCTGCTGCGGCATCAGCGCGTACCGAAGGAGAAGCTCGAAGCGCGTGCCCTCGAATTGCTCACGATGGTGGGGCTCCTGCCCGCCGCCGACTTCCTCGACGCGTACCCGACGGAGCTCTCGGGTGGTCAGCGTCAGCGCGTGGCGATCGCCCGGGCGCTGGCCGTCGAGCCGCGGGTGCTCATGGCCGACGAGCCGACCTCGATGCTGGACGCGTCGGTGCGCATGGGAGTGCTCGGCGTGCTCCAGGGGCTCGTGAAGGACGGCCGCATCGCGCTCCTGTTGATCACGCACGATCTCGCGACCGCGCGCCTGCTGTGTGATCGCGTGATCGTCCTCTTCGCCGGGCGCATCGTCGAAGACGGCCCGTCCGACGCGCTGCTCACCTCGCCCTCGCACCCGTATACCCAGGCGCTCCTCTGTGCCCTGCCCCGCGGCGTGCCGCGCGTGGTGAAAGAGACGCACCCGATGCTGCCCAGCCCGGCCGGTGGTGGCGGCTGCCCGTTCCGGTCGCGGTGCCCCGAGTCGACCAGTCAGTGCAAGGCCAGCATGCCGAAGCTCGAGCAGCGCTCCGAAGGCCGGCGCGTGCGCTGCTTCAACCGGGACACCGCGCATGTCTGAAGGCCGCAGCCTGCCGCCGGCGTTCCTCTGGGGCGCGGCGACGTCGTCGTTTCAGATCGAAGGCGCGACGACCGAAGACGGCCGCGGCGAGTCGATCTGGGATCGTTACTGTCGCCAACCGGGAGCGATCGCCGATGGCACCGACGGCGCGGTCGCGTGCGATCACTTTCACCGCTGGCCTGAAGACGTCAGGCTGATGCGCGAGCTCGGGCTCAACGCGTATCGCTTCTCGGTCGCGTGGCCGCGCGTGATCCCCGATGGCGTCGGCGCGACGAACCCGAAGGGCCTCGACTTCTACGATCGCCTCGTCGACGGGCTCCTCAGTGAGGGCCTGCGCCCGATGCTCACGCTCTATCATTGGGATCTACCGCAGGTGCTCCAGGACCGGGGCGGCTGGGCGTCACGCGACATCGTCGGCGCCTTCGAGCACTACACCGACGTCGTCACCCGCCGACTCGGCGATCGCGTGAAGGACTGGGTGACGATCAACGAGCCGTGGTGCGTCGCGGTGCTGGGGCACGTGCACGGCGTTCAGGCGCCCGGCCTCAAGGACTGGAAGCTCGGCCTGCGCGCGGCCCATCACGTGCTGCTCGCGCACGGCCGAGCCGTGCCGATCATCCACTCGAACTCGTCTGCCTCGAGGGCAGGAATCGTCGTGATCCTCTCGCCGTCGATGCCCGCTTCCGACAGCGAAGCCGATCAGGCTGCGGCCCGCGCGTTCGACGGAGAGTTCAACCGCTGGTACCTCGACCCGCTTCATGGGCGTGGGTACCCGGCCGACAAGATGGCCGAGTACACGGCGGCAGGGCACGCCTCGAACTTCGACTTCGTTCAGCCCGGCGATCTCGAGACCATCGCGGCGCCCACCGACTTCCTCGGCGTCAACTACTACTCCCGCGCGATCGTCCGCGCCTCTGCGATCCCCGAGAGCGAGAACCGCCCTCGCCTCATTCCCGAGCCGCTCGCCTCGAATCGCACCGACATGGGCTGGGAGGTCTACCCGGAGGGCCTGACCGCCTCGCTTCAGCGCGTGCACCGGGAGTACGGCGCGAAGCGCATCTTCGTGACCGAGAACGGCGCTGCCTATGCGATGGAGCCCGGGCCCGATGGTCACGTTCACGACGAGCCACGCCGCGCGTACCTCGAGGGCCACCTCGCCGCGTGCTGTGACGCCGTCGACGCTGGCGTTCCCCTCGAGGGTTACTTCGCGTGGTCGCTGCTCGACAACTTCGAGTGGGCGTTCGGCTACCGCATGCGCTTCGGCCTCGTGCACGTCGACTTCGCCACCCAGAAACGAACCGTCAAGAACAGCGGCCGCTGGCTGAGCCAGCTGCTGCGAGACAACCGCCTCCCCGGGGGGTCGACATGAGAGCACCGCTGCTGATCGCGCTCGTCGTTGGCGCTTCGGCGTCAGCAGATCAGGCGCGTCGAATTCAGGTCGTCAACGACGAGAGCGGCTCGCGCCTCGAGGTCGACGGGAAGCCGCTGATGCTGCGCGGCGTGAACTGGGACTACTCGCCCGTCGGCACGAACTACACGTACTCGTTGTGGGAGCGGCCTGAGGCAGAGATCAAAGCCGCGCTCGACCACGAGATGAGCCTGCTCAAGACCGGGCGCGTGAACGTCATTCGCGTCTACTCGGGCATTCCCGCGAAGTGGATTCGCTACATCTACGAGACGTACGGCATCTCCACGGTGCTCAACCACACGGTCGGCCGCTACGGCATGACCATCGACAACGTCTGGCACCCCATCACCGACTACTCGGACGCGCGCACGCGAGAGGTGCTGCGAGCCGAGCTCGGCGCGCTCGTCGACGGCTTCAAGGACACGCCCGGTCTCCTGATGTGGCTGCTCGGCAACGAGAACAACTACGGCCTCGAGTGGGAGAGCGCCGCCATCGCCAACCTGCCCCTGGCGCAGAAGCAGGACGCGCGCGCCGAGGCGCTCTACAGCCTGTTCGGCGAAGTGATCGCCGACATCAAGAAGAAGGACACGGCACACCCCATCGCGATGGCGAACGGCGATCTGCAGTTCATCGATCTCATCGCGAAGCACTGCAAAGGCCTCGACGTGATGGGCGCCAACGTCTACCGCGGGCGCTCCGCGGGCACGCTCTTCCAGGTGGTGCGCGAGAAGCTCGGCGTGCCGTTCGTCTTCACCGAATTCGGCGCCGACGCGTGGAACCAGAAGGAAGCTCGCGAAGACGAGCTGACGCAGGCGAGCGTGCTGCGCGATCAATGGCGCGAGATCGATCTGCAGACCTCGGGCAAGGGCCTCGCCGGCAACTCCATCGGCGGCTTCACGTTCCAGTGGGCCGACGGCTGGTGGAAGTACCTGCAGGACGCGCAGCTCGAGTTGCACGACACGAACGCGTCGTGGGCGAACGGTGGCTACAAGGAGGACTTCGTCGAGGGCGAAAACAACATGAACGAGGAGTGGTGGGGGATCGTCGCGAAAGACCCTTCAGGACCGGGCGAGGTGATCCCGCTCCACCCCCGCGCGGCGTACTTCGCGCTGCAGCGTGGCTTCTCGCTCGACCCGTTCCAGGAGGGCGTGACGGCGATGCAGGTCCAGCAACACTGGGACGCGATCGATCTTCGCGCCGCGGCACGAGATGCGGCCGCAGACCGCGCCATCGGCGGCTCGAGCGCGCTGCAAGCCCTCGCCGGCATGGTGCACCTCTCGGACGCCGTGTTCGAGCTCTCGACGTTCGTGACCGGTGGCACTCGGCTCAACGACGCGTTGCGCGCCACGACGCGCTTCGATCACACCCAGTCGGTCTACCTGGGGGTCGAGGTGACGCCGACCGCCAACGTTCGCGGGAAGATCGTCATGAACTTCCTGGGCAACGTCGCGACCAACCCCATCGACGAGATCTTCTTCGAACGACGCGGGGCGCTGACGACCAAGATCTACCAGGCCGAGCTCGAGTGGAAGGAGTCGTGGTTCGACGTGGTCGGCTTCTTCCGCAAGGGCCACTACCACTGGGGCTACGAGGGAGACTTCTTCGCGCTCTACCCCGAGGCGAACTACCAACCGTCGATCGACCTCTACAACGCCGACGCGCCCAACGGCGTCGTCTTCTCGGGTCACAAAGCACTCGAGGGCCTGAAGATCGCGTTCGGCGAGCAGATCTACTGGGGCGCCAACCCGACGGTGATCGGCAAGTACGATCGCAAGTTCGGTCCGGTCGAACTCGCCGTCATGCACCAGCAGGACATCGCGCAGCGCAGCTCGGTCGCGGCGAGCTCCGCGCTCCCGATGCCGCAGACGGCGAAGACGACGCTCTATGCGGGCTGGAAGACCGGCGGCTGGAAGCTCGAGGCCGGCGGCATCATCGCTGGCTACGATCGCATCGGACGCGCGTTCGTCAACACGGTCCCGACGCCGTCGGGCAGGGACTCGTACTTCAACTCCGGGTACTGGCTGCTCGACGACACGGTGCGCTGGTACGACACGCTCGGCGCCAAAGCGAAGGTGACCTACAGCGGCGGCGTCGCGAACTTCTACGCACAGGCGGGCTACCGCGGCCTCGTCGCAGACAGCCAGACCGATCAGACGATCACGCTGGCGGGTTTTCGCCTCAAAGAGAGCGGTCAGGGAAATCACTACCACGGCATCGCGGGCGCGGTGTTTCAGCTCGGCCCCAGCTTCCAGCTCGCGCCGAACCTGCTGTACCAGAAACCGCTCGTCGGTCCCGGCGCTGCCGTCGGTGACGTCTACGACCCAAAGACGGGCAACCTGTACGTCGGGAGCGGCGCCCGGAATCAGCTGGCCGATCCCTTCTGGGTCCGCTCGAACCGCGAGATGTTGGCGGCCGAGCTGATGCTGGTGTTCGACCCGACGCCGGCAAGCTGGTTCTTCGCCTGGGACAACCCGCAGAAAGAGAACGCGCCGTTCGCGGCGAGCCTCGACGTCATCTATCGGTACCAGCCCACCGTGCAGGACGCGGCCATCGGCGTGCTGGGAAATGGAACGGTCTTCGGGTTCCCCAACTCGGCGCCCGCGCAGGATCTCGTCGAGGTGTGGGGCCGCTTCGTGGCGAACGCTGGCGATGCTCATTTCACTGGAGCGCTCTGGGGCGGCACGGCGCAGGCGAACGGCAACTCGACCCGCCTCGTCACGAGGGCCGGCATCGAAGCGCGCATCGACTACTCGCGGCTCGTCATCACCGGCCACTTCAAGCTCAACGACTTCGGCCCGTTCGACTACCACCGCGACTTCAACCTCACCTTCCGCACCCAGGCGATGCTGGACATCGCATGGACGGCGCAGGCCCCTCGTTGGTTCGCGCCGCTCCAGACGAAGTTCGGGGTCGCCGGGAAGTACCGCGTCCTCGATGTGAACTCCCCCCGCTACGATCTCACTCAAGCCATCGTCGGCAATGAATGGGAGGTGAAGACCTATGTTCGCTTCAGCCTCTGAACGACTCCGTGTCCTCGTCGTCCTTGCGCTCGTCTCGTGCGGCCCGCCTGCGGAGTACCGCTTCGGCACCAACGTCACCGGTCTTCGTTTCAAACCGGTCGACTTCACCGAGGGCGTTCACCCGAGCGTGTCCGTGTTGAGGGACCCGACCAACCCGTTCCGGCTCTCGCGCTCGAACCTGGCGTTCCAGCCAGACGGCGGCGTCGGCATCAAGTGGCAGCTGCTCGGCGGTATCGGCGGCGTGCCGGCCTTCTACGCGTTCGCGACGGCACTCACGCAAGAGCCCACGGGTGAGAACCAGTTCCACACCGCGCGAATGCTCGGAGAGATCGCCCAGAGCGGAGCGTTCGACGACTCCGTCACCGAGCCGCAGATTCGAAACATGGCCATCGCGGGCTACCGCGCGTCGCTCGACTTCTTCCCCCACTCGGTGAGCTACCTCGCGGACGGCGTCACGTTCTTCTCTGTCGATCTGCTCGCGTACCAGGGAGCGGTGGCGCTGGGCTCTCCGATGCGTGGGTATGCGCTGGTGCAGAACCCCGATGGTGGCACCGCGGCGGTCATTCGCACCACCGACTACGTCGCCCCAGATGGAGGCCGCTGATCATGCGCGCACCTCTCTTCATTGCGGTGCTGCTCGTCACCGTGGCCTGTCGTCCCAATCCCGGAGTGCCCGACTACTCGAGCCTCGCGAATCTGTTCGGTGACGGCGGCGCGCCGGAACTGCGGCCCGGGCCGTTTCCCTACGTCACGGGCACGCGGCGTGCCGCGTTCGGCGTCTTCTATGAAGGCGGCGCGTCTGACCGGATTCCCATCGACAGCTACTTCATCTTCAGCAACAGCTACGCGACCCAACCGTCGGAGAGTCGTGTCGAAGGACTGCAGTCCGACCAGCTCGACTTCAACGGCACGAACTTCTGGGGCGGCGGGCTGTTCTGGAACAAGCCGACCAGCCTTACCGGGTGGTCGACGTTGCACGTGAGCCTGCTCTCGTCAGACCCTGGCCTGTCGATCATCGCGGTGCGGGTGCTGTACTTCGGCCCCGCTCCCGGGAACGCCGAGGTCACGGTGCAGGTGAAGGCGAACGACTACGGCTGGGTGAATGATGGGAAGTGGCACAGCCTGTCGATTCCGCTCGCTGACTTCCGCGGGCTCGATCTGGCGCGCGTGCGATCACCGTTCACCATCGGCAACGATCAGAGCGGCGGCACGGCGCGAACCGGCGAGTCGCTGCTGGTCGACGACGTGTACGTCGACTGAAGACAGCACCAGTAGGATCTCGCCGCCGAAGCCAGTCGCACGCCAGGCGGGTGCCGAAAGTCATCGGTGTCGTGTCTCGCTCCCGGTCTCGCCACGCGCCGGGAGCCAATCGCTTCGAAGAGGCCCCAACTTCATCCGAGACGATCGTCAACCGCAGCTGGCGTTTCAGACTCGAGGTCATTGTCGTCGGAACGGGACGTCACGAAGGCAGCACGACGATTCGGCCTTCGACGACGGCGTCCTCGGGCCGGGATGACTCCGGGGGCTGGAAGGCGCTGCCGGCATCAGCGTACGAGAGGTCGACACGACGGGGCGTCGTCGTCGAAGCGGCGACAGGGCCCGCCTGCCGAATCCACGTCGGCTCACGCCTGGTTCGCAGCCGGGGCGTCGACCGGGGGCGGCGTCAGGTGGCAGGCCGCGACGTGATCCGGTCCGCGCTGCGTCAGCTTCGGCTGCTCGACCTTGCAGATCGGCATCACCGACGGACAGCGGGGGTGAAACCGGCAGCCAGGCGGCGGCGAGAAGAGACTCGGCGGACTGCCCTCGAGCGCGCGGGCGATCGTGCGTGGGCCATCGAGCCGGGGGAACGACTGCAACAGGTGCTGCGCGTAGGGGTGGCCGAGCAGGTGCTTCTCGTACGGGTGACTCGACGAGCCTCCCTCACGGAAGGACGCGACGGGCCCTGACTCGATGATGCGCCCCGCGTACATGACGCTGATGCGATCGCAGCGCTCCAGCATGAGCGGCAGATCGTGCGAGACGAGCAGCACCGCGAAGCCCATGTCTTTGCGAAGGCGATCGAGCTCGTCGAGGATCTCGGCCTGCACCACCACATCGAGCGCGGTCGTCGGCTCGTCCATCAACAGCACCTGCGGGCCCAGCGCGAGGGCCATCGCGATCACCACGCGCTGGCGCATACCGCCCGAGAGCTCGTGCGGGAACGCCGTCAGCACGCGCCTCGGCAGCGACACGCCATCGACCAGCTTCTTCGCGCGCTCCTCGACGCCATCGCGCACGCCATGCGCCATCAGCGCGTCGACCAACTGCTCCTGAATGCGCAACACGGGATTGAGCGCATCGATGGCGCCCTGAAACACGATCGCCATTCGCACCCAGCGCACTTGATCGATCTCGTACGCGCTCATCGTCATCAGGTCTTTGCCCTCGAGCATCACCGAGCCGCCGCTGACGATCGCTGGAGGCCCGAGGACTCGCAGGAGCGATCTGGCCAGCGTCGACTTCCCGCAGCCCGACTCACCGACGAGGCCATGCACCTCACCGCGCCGCAGTTCGAGCGAGACGTCATCGACGACGTGCACCAGGCCACTCGCGGACACGTAGTCGACGCTGAGGTGCTTCACGTCCAACACGGGGTCGCTCATGGCCGCACCACCGGCGTCACCATGCCCGGGAGCACACCCATCTTCTTCAAGTACACCCGCCACGAACGCTCGACGCGGAGCGCAGGGTTCGTCGCTTCGTCGACCGAGGTGTTCAGCAACGACAACGCGAAGCCGACCAGGGCGATGCAGGTCCCCGTCGGCACGAACGTCCACCACGCGCCGGTGAGGAGCGCCTGATCGTTGCTCGCCCAGTACAGGTTGGAGCCCCACGTCACCGCGCCAACGTCTCCCAGGCCGAGGAACTCGAGGCCGACCTGCGCGCCGATGGCGTAGGTGGTGGCGCCGACGAGCTGAGTCAGCAGGATCGGCCCCATGTTCGGGAGCATCTCGACGAAGATGATCCTCCAGTTCGGCTCACCGGCGACGCGCGCTGCGAGCACGTAGTCACGCTCACGCAGAGAGAGCGTTTGCACCCTGAGCACTCGCGCATTCCACGCCCACCCGGTGCCGATGAGCACGAGGCCGACGGTGAAGGGCCCGGGCGGCAGGTACGCCGCGATCACGATCGCGAGCGGCAGCGATGGCACTACGAGCAATACGTTCACCGCGAGGGAGAGCGCGTCATCGATCCACCCCCCGAAGTAGCCGGCGGTCACACCAACGGCCGCGCCCAGCATCACCACCGCGATGCCGACGATCAGCCCGTTGAACAACGACGTGCGCGTGCCGACGATCGTCTGCGCCAGCACGTCCTGCCCCTGCCCCGTCGTGCCGAACAGATGCGCAAACGACGGCTCGAGGTATGGAATCGCGACGTAGTTGCCGGCGTCGTCGATGAAGAGCGGGCCGATCACGCCGACCACAATGAAGAGCCCGAGAATGCCCAGGCCCAACTGTGCGCGGCCGTTCGTCTTGAGGAGCCCGAGCACCGAGAACCCGTCGGAGCCTGATCTGGATGCAGCGCCCACGTCAGGCCTCCCTGCTGCGCGTGCGCGGGTCGATCAGCGTCGTCAACACATCGACCGCCGCGTTCGCCGCCAACACCGCGAGCGTGATCATGATGAACAGCCCCTGCATCACCGGAAAGTCCTGCGAGCGGACGGCCTGCACCATCAGGAAGCCGAGGCCCGGGTACGAGAAGACGACCTCGGTCAGCAGCGAGCCTCCGAGCACGAAGCCCAGAGACATGCCGAGGCTGGTGACGTTCGGGAGCAGCGCGTTCCGAGCGGCGTACTTCCATGCAAGGCGCAGCGTCGAGAGGCCCTTGGCGCGACCCAGCGCGAGGTACTCAGTGCCGAGCACGGCCACCATCGCGCTGCGCATGCCCATCATCCAACCGCCGAGCGTGGCGAGCACCACGGTGAAGACCGGCAGCGCGGCGTGCCGAATCACGTCGGCGATGAAGGTGACGCTGAACTCGGGCGTCGCGCCGTCCGAGTACGCGTGCCGCAGCGGCACCAGGCGCCACTCGAAGCCGAAGAGGAACAACAACCCCATCGCGAGCCAGAAGTACGGAAACGCTCCAATGAACGCGAGCGACGGCGGCAGCACCGAGTCGATGACGCCGCCACGCCGCCAGCCTGCGAGCACACCGAGCGCAGTGCCGATCACGAACCCGATCACCAGCGCCGAGCCCGCCACCAACACCGTCCACCCCAGGCCCGTCCACACCACGTCGATGACCGGCGCGGGGAACTGGCTGATCGAGACACCGAAGTCTCCGTGCGCGAGATCTCGCAGGTAGTGCCAGTACTGTTCGGAGAGCGGGCCGTCGCTGATGCCGATCGCCCGTCTCAGCGCCTCGAGCGCCTCTGGAGACAGCCGGCCCTGGAAGCGCGCGAACAAGGCGCCGGCCGCGTCCCCAGGCATCAAGCGCGGCAGCAGGAAGTTGAACGTGACGGCGAAGCACGCCGCGAGGCCGTAGAAGCCCAACCGCTTGAGCAGGAACTTCATCGTGCGCCCTCCGCACGAGTCTTCACTGCCGTCAGGACCAGCAGCGCATCGGGCATCTTGTTCGGAGACAGCGCCGCCCACGGGTTCGCCGCGTCGGGGAAGCCTTCGAAGCGTCGCGAGTTGAACTCACCCCACGACGGGTTCGGGAAGAGTGGAATCGCCGGAGCCTCCTCGACGAAGATCTCCTGGAGCCGCACCTCGAGCTCACGCTCTCGCGCCGGGTCGGTCGTGCGCTCGAGCTCGGCAAACACCGGCGCGGCCGCCTGACTGCCGTAGCGGTGCCAGTTTCCCGGAGCCGGTGAGCCCAGCGGCAACACGGTCTGCGCGCTCATCAGCCAGCGGTAGAACTCGTACGGCGCGACGCCTTCGATCGACCAGCCGACCGCGAGATCGAACTCGCCCTGCTGCAGCCGCTGAAACCACGTGCCCTCGTCGAACAGCCGAACCGATGCGTCGACGCCGACCTTCTTGAGGCCGCGGGAGATCACCTGCGCCGCGCGCACCCAGTCGGACCAGCCGTTCACCACGGCGATCGACACCGCCAGCTTCTTTCCGTCGGGCAGCGTCCGCTGGCCCTTCGCGTCGCGCGTGAGACCTGCTTCGTCGAGCAGCCGCTCTGCTTCGCCCGCGTCGAAGCGAACCCACGAGCCCTTCGCGACTGCCCCTGGATCTCTCCACGTGTCGTACGCGGCCGAGAGCGCCGTCGCGTCAGCGGGCGTCGTGTAGCGAGACATCGCGACGTCGACGATCAACGTGCGATCGATCGCCAGGCTCAGGGCCTTCCGCACCGACACCGAGCCGAACGGTGCGCGCGTGGTGTTCGCGTAGAGGAACACCGTGCTCCCGAGCGACGGGTACCAGTAGTGATGGTTCTTCTGATCCTTGCGCACGAAGACGCGCTCCACGGCGGGCACGTAGTTGGCGGCCCAATCGAGCTCTCCGTCGACGAGCGCGAGGTTGGCTTGATCGTTTCCAGGGAACGCCGGAAGGCGAATGGCCTCGAACCCCGGTTTCCCGGGCTGCCAGTAGTTCGGATTCTTCCCCAGCTCGTAGACCTGATTCTGAAACAGCTTCACCTCGGTGAACGGCCCGGTCGCGATCGGGGTCGGGTTGGTAAACGCGATGGGATCTTCGACGCTGCCCCATGCATGCCTGGGAACGATCGGCTGATGCGCGATCCACGGGAGCGCCGGCACGTAGACGCGCTTGAAGGTGAACAGCACCTCTCGGGGCGCACCGGACCGGACGGCTTCGAGGAAGCTCCACACCGACTTCTGATCGAGCGCAGGGAACTTCTTGAGCAACTCGAAGGTGAAGACGACGTCGTCGGCGCTGAAGGGCTTCCCGTCCGACCACTTCACGCCGTCTCGCACGGAGAACGCGAGCGTGAGGCCTTCGTCGCGCCACTCCCAGTCGGTGGCGAGCCACGGCACCCACACGCCCCTCACGGAGTTGTAGATCGCGAGCGGCTCGTAGATCCCGGCCGCGGACGGCCAGCGCGAGCCCGGCATGAGCGGGTTGAAGTTCCGAATCCACGTGGCCTGAGACTGCGACGCCGTGAGCGTGAGGACTCCGCGAGGAGGTTCCGCGCGTTGCATCTGGCACGCAGTGAGGGCGGCCAGCGTAAGCCAGGGGAGACGGCTCATGGGTCCCGGGCCCGCGTGTACCAGCGCACGTAGTCGACGGTGAGCACCTGGGGGAAGACGGTGTTGGCGTCGGGCTGGCCCGTGGGCGTGAGGAAGGTGCCACCGACTGCCAGGTTGAGGATCGCGAAGAACGGAGAGTCAAACACCCAGCTGCGGCCCCCGCTGAGCACCGAGTGCGCAGTCACCGTCTGGAAGAGCTGACCGTCGACCGAGAACGCGATGCGCGCGGGGTCCCACTCGGCGCGGAAGACGTGGAAGTCATCCGCGAAGGTGCCGTCGGTGAGCGTGAACTTCTTGCTGATGGCGCCGCCGCCGAAATACTCGGGCCCGTGCAGCGAGCTGATGACGGTCGCCGGTTGGTGGCCGCGCACCTCGAGCACGTCGATCTCACCGCACTTCGGCCACGTCACTTCTTTGATGTCGTCGCCGAGCGCCCAGAACGCAGGCCACAGGCCCTTCGCGGCGGGCACCTTGATGCGCGCCTCGAGCCGTCCGTACTCCTTCGTGAAGAGCCCCTGCGTGGTGATGCGCGCGGAGGTGTACTCCCGCCCGCCCACGCGCTCTTTGCGCGCGGTGATGACGAGGTTGCCGTCGCCGTCGAGGGACACGTTGTTCGGGCTCGCGGTGTAGGTCTGCAGCTCGGCGTTGCCCCAGCCATCGCCGTTGGGGCCGGTGCCGGTCTCGAGCACCCATTTCGTCGCATCAGGCAAGGTGCCGGAAGCGCCGTCGAACTCATCAGCCCACGCGAGCTTCCAGGCCTCTGGCGGGCCGATGGGCGGGCCGGCTTCGGGGCCGCACGCCGACAGCCCGACGATGACGACGAGACGAATGAGAGCCCTCACACGACCTCCAGGGACGACCCGTGAGACGATCAACCGGCGAGACCCAACGTGCGCGTGGCCCCCTGAAAGAACGTGGCGGGAGACTCGATGGCCTCGTCGAAGATGATGCTGGCGGCTCCGCGCGCAGTGGCGGACTCACCCAGCCGGCTGGCCACGATGTGGACGTGCGAGAAGTTCTCCGAAAAGCAGTTCTTCGAGACCGTCTCGCGCAGCGGACCGAGCAGCAGGTCGCCTGAGCGCACGATGTCCCCCCCCACGACCACGAGCGCCGGATTGAACAGGTTGAGGAGCATCGCCAGGCCGAGCCCGAGCTGACGACCCGCGTACTCGAGCACAGCGCTGGCGACGTCATCACCCCCGAGGGCGGCGTCGATCAGCTGTTCGAGCTTCTCGAACTTCTTGCGACCCTTCGCTGCGGCTCGCGCCTTCGCCAGCAGGTTGTCCGTGCCGACGAGCGTATTGAGACAACCGCGCAGGCCGCAGACGCAGAGCGGCCCCGAAGAGTCGATCGGCAGGTGACCGAGCTCACCCGCGACACCGCGCGAGCCCCGGTAGATGCGGCCGTCGACCACGAGGCCCGCACCGATGCCCGTCGCCACCTTGATGTAGGCCAGGTTGTCGAGGTGGACACCGTGATCCCATCGGGCCTCCCACAGCGCACCGAGGTTCGCGTCGTTCTCGACCCGCACTGGCACTTCGAAGCGCGCCTGCAGCCGCGCCGCGATGTCGACGCCGGCCCAGCTCGGCATGACGACGGGCGAGACGTGGCCGGGGCTGCGCGAATCGACAGGGCTCGGAACCCCCACCCCGACCCCCACCACCTGCCGGCGACCTGCTCGCGATTCCGCCATGAGGCGAGCGATCAACTCCTCGACGAGCGTGAGCGTGCCCTTGGGATCTTCGCGGGTCGAAAACTCGCGGGTCTGCCGGGCCAGCACCTCGGCCTTCAGGTTCATCACCACGGCCGTCACGTGTTTCGCCCCGATGTCGACCCCGACCAGGTGGTAGGCGACGTCGTCGAGGGTGAGCAGCATCGGCCGCCGCCCGCCACCCGACACGCCGTGGCCTTGCTCCTTCAGGAGCCCCAGCTCGAGCAGATCGTCGACGATCGCGAGCACCGTCGAACGCGCCAGCCCCAGTCGACGGGCGAGGTCGGCCTGAGAGATCTGCGCCTCGGCCTGAACCGTTCGCAAGACCAGGGTGATGTTGCGCAGCCGCACGCCCGACGCGTCCGACTTCTGCTGGGATCTCGTCATTCGCCAACGACCTCCACGCCGCTTCGTTCGGCCTTCGAACAAACATCGAAGCAGCCCCGAGCGTCAAGGACTGAGGGACAGTGCCCTGCGGCGGTCGCGAGCCCGTTGACTCTGTTCGGGCTGCGAACAAAGATATCACCACCGTTGGCGCCTGCTTCAGGACGCCAGACGAGGACATTGTGACCCACACCCAACCACCGCTGCTACCGGAAACGCCGCCCGACACCGAGTTCCTCTCGGTTGGAGGTGAACAGTTCGTCACCATTCGCGACGTCGATCAGCTCCCCCCGTTTCTCATGAGCGTGGTGAGCGCCTCGGACCACTGGCTGTTCATCTCGAGCCGCGGAGGACTGACCGCAGGGCGTCGCTCGTCAGCGGGCGCCCTCTTCCCCTACGTCACCGACGACAAGCTCCACACCTGCCACGCGCACAGCGGTCCATTGACCACCGTTCGAATCCAGACGGCGACGGGCCACGCCCTCTGGGAGCCCTTCAAGTCAGACACCGACGACCCCGGCGTTCGACGAATGCTCGCGAAGAGCACCGCTGGCACCCAGGTGCTGTTCGAGGAGGCGCACCACGGCCTCGGCCTCGTCTTCCGCGCCCGGTGGTCGACGAGCGAGGCGTTCGGCTTCGTGCGGACCGTCAGTCTCGAAAACCTCAACCCCGCGTCGGTCTCGCTCGAGCTGGTCGACGGGCTGATCGATCTGATGCCTGCCGGCACGGAACCCGCGCTCCAGCAATCGGCGAGCTGCCTCGTCAACGCCTACACCCGGGCCGACGTCGACCCGAAGACCCGCCTCGGCGTCATCGCGTTGCAAGCCGCGATCATCGATCAGCCGGTGGCTGCAGAGTCGCTCCTGGCAACGACCGTCTTCAGCACGGGTCTCCCGGCAGTCGACGTGTTGCTCTCGACAGACCAGCTCGGCGCGATGCGACGCGGCCTGGTCGTGACGGCTGAGAAGACCCTCACGGGGCGCCGCGCAGCATATCTGGTGAAGGCGCAGCTCCACCTCGCGCCGAACGAGACGAAGACGTGGCGCCTCGTCGCCGACGTCGAACGTGATCACGTGCAGGTCGAAGCGCTCCGCGTACGCCTCGCCCGTCAAGAAGGACTCGACGCCGAGCTCGACGCCGACATCGCCCGGGGCAGCCTGGCGGTACGCCGCAACGTGGGGAGCGCCGACGGCCTGCAGCAGACGGGCGACCCACGAATCGTCGCGCATCACGCGGCGAACGTGCTCTTCAACAACATGCGCGGCGGCGTCTTCGTCGCCGGGCACCGCGTGGCGTGGACCGACTTCGTGGCCTTCGTCTCGGAGCGGAACCACGCCCTCGGAAGACGCACAGACCTCACCGCGCAGTCAGGGACGGTGACCATTTCGGCGCTCCGCGACTGGGCGCGCTCGACCGGCGAGCTCGATCTCATTCGTCTGGCGCACGAATACCTGCCGCTGACCTTCAGCCGCCGCCACGGCGATCCCAGCCGCCCGTGGAACAGCTTCGCCATTCGGGTGAAGCACCCCGACGGCACCGCAGCCGTCGACTACCAGGGAAACTGGCGCGACATCTTCCAGAACTGGGAAGCGCTCTGCACGAGCCACCCCGAGTTCCTCGAGAACGTGATCGCGACGTTCGTGAACGCGTCGACGCCCGATGGCTTCAACCCCTACCGGTTGAGCCGCGCGGGCATCGATTGGGAGGTGCCTGAAGAGGGCAACCCGTGGGCGAGCATCGGCTACTGGGGCGATCACCAGATCGTCTATCTCGGTCGACTGCTCGAGCAGTTGGCGAGCACGGCGCCGGGGCGACTGGAGCAGCTCCTCGACCAACGCTGGTTCACCTGGGCTGACGTTCCGTACCGACTCACCTCGGCGGCTGAGATCGCCAGGAGTCCACGCTCGACGATCCAGTTCGACCACGACGCCGACCAACGGGCCACAGCCCGCGCAGCCGCGGTCGGTGGCGATGGAAAGCTGGTCCACACGACTGACGGCTCGCTCGTGCGCGCGACGTTGTTCGAGAAGCTCCTCGTGCCGGTGCTGTCCAAGCTCTGCAACCTCGTCGTCGACGGCGGCATCTGGATGAACACTCAGCGCCCGGAGTGGAACGACGCGAACAACGCGCTCGTCGGCAACGGGCTGTCGATGGTGACGATGGCGCAGCTGCGACGGCACCTCGTCTTCCTCGCCGAGCTGTTCGAGCGAAAGGCTGCGACGGAGGCCTCGGTCTCGGAAGCGGTGCGAACCTGGTTCAGCCGGACGCGGCGCATCTTCGAGAGCCACGCGCACGTGCTCTCTGCTCCGACGGTCACCGACCGTGCTCGACGGGCGCTGCTGGGCGAGCTCCAGTCTGCGTTCCAGGCGTACCGCGATCGGGTCTTCACCACCGGCCCTGGCGAAGCAGCCGACGTCGAAGTGGGCACCGCGGCCGGGCTCTGCCGCACGGCGCTCCAGTTCGTCGAGCACTCCATTCGCGCCAACCGAAGGGAAGACGGCCTCTACCACTCGTACAACCTGCTCGAGCTCACGGACGACGCGGCGAAGGTCGAGCCCCTCTACGAGATGCTCGAAGGCCAGGTCGCGGTGATCAGCTCGGGGCTCCTCACGCCAGCCGAGTCGCTCGAGGTGATCGACGCGCTCTTCGCGAGCAGGCTCTTCCGCGCCGATCAAGAGAGCTTCCTCCTCTATCCTGAACGCTCACTGCCCGGCTTCCTCGAGAAGAACCGGCCGACGGTGGCAGAGGTGGCGTCGAGCCGGTTGCTGCAGGCGCTGGTCGAACATGGCGA
Source organism: Myxococcaceae bacterium (assembly GCA_040400045.1). GTDB lineage: Bacteria > Myxococcota > Myxococcia > Myxococcales > Myxococcaceae > Xiheimicrobium. The sequence goes on along the minus strand of JBBAQZ010000020.1, from coordinate 105,843 downwards.
TCACCGGCTGGTCGCGAAGGACGTTCACGGCGACGTTCGGTTCGCGGGTCACCTGAGAACGGTCGACGACGTGCGCGCGACGCTGAAGGTCCTTGGTCGGGACGAGCGCTTCACGCAGCTGGTCGACAGTGATCGAGTGATCTCGATCTTCGAGCGTGTCTTCGAGTTCAAGGGCTTCACGGGCCGATCGGGCACCATGTACGGTTACGAAGGCGTGGGCTGCATCTACTGGCACATGGCCTCGAAGCTGCTCCTCGCGGTTCAAGAGGTCCACACCGCAGCCAGACGTTCCAACGCCTCCGACGAGCTCGTGCAACAGCTCGCGCGCGCGTACGCGCGTGTTCGCGCTGGCCTGGGCTTCAACAAGTCCCCTCGCCAGTTCGGCGCCTTCCCGAACGACCCGTACTCGCACACGCCTCGACACGCGGGGGCGCAGCAACCGGGCATGACGGGCTCGGTGAAGGAAGAAGTGCTGACACGTCTCGGAGAGCTCGGCGTCGAGGTGCGGCAGGGGGTGCTCCACTTCCACCCCACCCTGCTCTCGAAGCGCGAGGTGCTGACCGAGGCGGCCGAGTTCCACTGGTTCGATCTCTCCGGAGTCGAGCAGCGCAGGACACTGCAGCCCGGCGAGCTGGGTTTCACGGTGTGCCAGGTGCCGGTCACCTACCGCGTCGGCATCAAGCACGGCGTCGAGGTGCGGTGGACGAGCGGCGCCTCTGAACTGTCCGACGGCGATTCGCTCCACACGCGAGCGAGCCGCGCGGTCCTCGGACGAACGGGTGAAGTGCGCGAGGTCGTGGTCACGATTCTCTCTTCGGAACTCCGCTGATCATGTCGGCCCCACGCAAGAACCGGGTGATGGATGCAGCGCTTCCACCCGAGGAGCGGCTGCTCTTCACGGACCTGAACACCACAGCGCTGGCGAAACGGCCTGGAGCGGCGCTGACGTCGAAGCTGCATGGGCTGTCGTTCAGCGCGTACCTCGACGGTCAGGGCCCGGACCTGAGGCCGCAGCTGAGCCCGGGCAGATCGGCCAGCGGCTCGAGCTCATCAGCCCGTACACGAAGTGGATTCGCAGCTTCTCGTGCACCGACGGCAACGAGCACGTGCCTGCGATCGCGAAGTCGATGGGGCTGAAGACCATGGTGGGCGCGTGGATCGGCGACGACGCCGAGACGAACGCGCGCGAGCTGGCCGGGCTGATCGAGCTCTTCTCTTTCTCCGCCCTGGACGAGGCGTGGAAGGCCGGGCCTGAAGGTGGCTGCGGTCCGCACTGGGGCTTCTGGGACACGGAAGGTCGACCAAAACATGGCTGGCGCTGAAGCGAAGAAGACCAGAGGCCCGTGGCCGCAGCTCGAGCGCGTGGAGGCCATCTGTTACTCCGGCTACCGCGAGGGCCAGAGTCCGGCGACGCGGAAGTACCCGACCGAGGCGCAAGTGCTCGAAGATCTGCGCCTGCTCGCACCGCGCTTCCGTCACCTGCGCATGTACGACTGCAGCCCGCACGTGCAGACGACGCTCGCGCTGATCCAGAAACACAAGCTCCCGTTCAAGGTGATGATCGGCGCATACCTCGCGGCCGAGGCCAGCAACCCGAAGTGTCCCTGGGGCGGCGTGTACGAAGAAGACGTGCTGGTGCGGAACCGGCGCGAGAATCAGCGACAGCTCGCGCAGGCGATCCTGCTCGCGAACAAGCACCCCGACATCGTGTCGTCGGTGTCGGTAGGCAACGAAGCGACCGTCGAGTGGACCGATCACCTCGTGCCCGTCGAGCACGTCATTCAATACGTGCGCACGTTGAAGGCTGACGTGAAGCAGCCGGTGACGTTCTGTGAAAACTACGTGCCGTGGCGCACGATCCTCGAGCCGCTGGTGGCCGAGGTCGACTTCATCTCGCTCCACACGTACCCGGAGTGGGAGCACAAGGGCATGGACACCGCCCTGAGCTTCACCGAGGAGAACTTCGACAGCGTCGCGACGAAGTACCCGGGGAAGAAGGTCGTCATCACCGAAGCGGGCTGGGCGACACGCTCGAACGGCCGGGGCATTCCCCCCGAGAACGCGAACGAAGCATTTCAAAAGCAGTACATCGAAGAATTGACCGCGTGGAGCCTCAAGCGTGGAATCCTGACCTTCGTGTTCGAGGCGTTCGACGAACCGTGGAAGGGCTCCGAACACCCTGATGAGCCCGAGAAGCACTGGGGCCTGTACACGGTCGATCGAAGGCCGAAGCCCGTCCTGCGACCGGCTCCCTGAGCGTCTGGAGAAGACATGCGGAACTGGATGGCGCTGGTCGTGGTGTGTGTCGGATGTGGCATTCCGACGCCTGTCGGCGACGCTGATGCAGGCACTGGCGCGGCCGCGGGCGGCGCGGCTGGCGGGTCCGCGGGCGGCGCTGCAGGAGGCACGACGACCGACGGCGGCACGGCCATCGACGACGCGGGAGCCACGGACGCCGGGCCCCCAGACGCTGGTGCCATCGACGCGGGGCGCGATTGCACACCGATGCCGCTCGATCTCGACACGCCGTTCTCGACGGCCATGCCTCCTTACCCCGTCCGTTCGGGACAACAGATGCCCTCGGCGTTCTGGGGCACACTGCCCGCGCCGCGACCGACCAACGCGGCCTGGCAGAACTTCGTGCTCGGGCCCGGCCAGAACCGGGTCGACTTCCTTCCGTATCAACTGAAGGCCGTACCTGAAGGTCTCGCGGTCGGCCTCGCGACGCCGGTGAACACGGCGAACGCCATCGACGTGCCTGACGTGAAGCAGCTCGTCTTGAGCTCGCTGCAGTCGTTCAGCTCGCACGCGCTCGACGCGTACGACCCGCTCTCGGTCACGATGACCTGGCGAAACACGGGCGGCACGATGACGGTGCCGATGGTGTTCGGCATGCCGTACGTGACGGCCGACTACGCGGGCCTGCGGCCGTTCCTTCTTCCCGGTACGTTCACCATCTCGAGCGTCAACGGCATGGCGAACCCCGGGAGCGCGATGGGCTCCCGCTTCGAGCTTGGGCTCAGCGATGGCACCACGTGGCTGATCTATGCCTCATCGGCGATCACCTTCGACTGGAATCGCGGCTCGATGACGGCGCGGACCGGTTTCACGGGGACGATTCGCGTCGCCTCGCTCCGACGACCGGCTGATGCGGCGACCCTCGACGCTCACGCCGGCTCGATTCCCCGCGCGGGCCGCATCGAGGCGACGGTTTCGTGCGACGTGGCGACGCTCCGCTTCGTCTACACGTCGACCGGCACGGGCCCGATGCTCTTGAACGCCCTGCCCCATCACCTCGGGCGCCTCGCGATGCCGGCGCTCGTCGACCTCGAATACCCGACGCTGACCGGTTGGCTCCGTGGCGTCGCAGGCAACACGTGGACGATGACGATTCCGCTGACGACGCTCGACTGGACGGCGCCACGGGCGCTGGAGCCGACGTACACGCCAGCGGTGAAGGCGGCGCTGGCCGCCGACGTAGCGTCGCTGCCGAGCGGCGTCCCGAGCGACGCGTACTTCGGAGGGAAGGCGCTCGCCCGACTCGCCCGACTCGCGGTGATCGCCGACGAGGTGAACGAACCAGCAACGGCGGCGACGGTCCGCGCCAGGCTCGGGCCGCTGGTCGGCGCGTGGCTCGATGGCACGAATGGAAACCCGCTCCAGTTCGACACCACCTGGGGCGGCATCGTGACGCGCGACTCGCTCGCGATGCCCAACGCGGAGTTCGGCGCCGGGCACTACAACGATCACCACTTCCACTGGGGCTACCACCTGTACGCCGCGGCGGTGATGGCGCGGAATGATGTCTCGTTCGCGGCGACGCATCGGGCGGGCCTGCTCTCGATGGTGCGCGACATCGCGAATCCGAGCGCGATGGACCCGTACTTCCCCCGGCACCGCGCGATGGACTTCTTCCGGGGCCACGCCTGGGCTGCCGGGTTGACGGAGTTCGCCGACGGTCAGAACCAGGAGTCGACGTCAGAGGCGGTGAACGCCTGGTACGCGATGCACCTGGCAGGGCTGACGCTGGGAGATCGACGCGTGAGCGATCTCGGCCGACTGATGCTGACGCTCGAGCTCGATGCAGCGCACACGTATTGGCAGATGCCGGGCGCGAGCCCGACCTACGGGTACCCGTTCAAGGCCCGGCGGATGGTTGGCATTCTGTTCCAGACGCGCGCGCTCTTCGGCACCTTCTTCGGAGCGAACCCCGAGTATGTGTATGGCATTCAAATGCTGCCCTTCACGCCGATCACCGAGACGTTGTTGCCGCGGTCGTGGGTGAGTGATTCGTGGCCCGAGCTGAACCAGGCGGCGATGGGTGCTGCTCCCGGGTGGCGAGGCTTTCTGCAGATGCCGCATGGGATCATCGATCGCAGCGCAGCGTGGGCCGAGGTGAACGCGCTGACCGGGTGGGACGACGGGAACAGCAAGACGAATGCGCTGTGGTGGGTGGCGAGCCGACCGGGGCCCTGACGTCAGCACCTTCGCGCGCGCTTCTTGTCGCGAGACGAGGCGGCCACGCCGATCCGCCTGGCCCTCGTTGAGCAGGTGCCCTGGTCGAAGAGCTTGTCTTCTTCACGCCGTGCTCCGACGCGCTGTCGTCGAAGGCGTTGCCCTCGGCCTTGACGGCGACCTCGCTGGTCTTGCGATCGACGGTCTCCACCTGGCGCTCGCTCTCCCAGCCAAAGCACCGGCTCGCCGTCGAGCATCACGAAGGACTCCGAAACTCCCTGTGGACCTCCCGCTGAGAATTGCTGCGTCTCTCACGCAGAGCCCGTGGAAAGCGGCTCGTCGCCCTCGATCAACCGGTTAGAACGCCCAACCGATCGCCGTGTGCGCCGCGGGCAGGAAGCCGCGAATGCCGAAGGACGGCCCATACGAGAAATACGAGACGCCGAGTCCTCCCGAGAGGACGAGCCCCGGGCCGATGATGCCTGTGTAGCCTGCGAGCGCGCTCCCATAGCCGCCCGGCTGCGTGCCTTCTTCCGAGATGACCGCCGCGAGGACGCCGCGGAGCATCAACCACACGCCCCTCGGCGCGACGCCCCACACGAACCCACGAACACCAACTTCCGCGCCGTAGCCCTTGTACGGCCCCGCCGGAGTCCCGAAGACGCTGTCGAACAGCCGCAGATTCGGGCCGGCGTAGATCGAAACGTGACGACCCAGCGAGCGCTCGACCTGCACGTGCACGAAGCCCAGCAGCACGGTGAGCGGGTCGACGCTCACCGTCCACCGGGGTGCTGGCGGCGGCTCGGCGACGGCGCAGAAAGGCATCGTCGACAGCAGGATCGCCAGAGGGACGTCGCAGCGCATGACCGGTCCCTACCATGCCGCCGTTCGCGAGCGGGACGACCCCTCGGGCTCCCTCTTCGCGGCTTCTCGCACGGCATTTCCCGGGCCAAAAGGACTCGAATCTTCGACGCGAGCTCGTTCTCTCCAGGCTCAGCTGCAGGCCCACGACGCGCGTGTCGGGCTGGGCGTGTTCCTACCGTTCCGCCACGTCCACGCGCGCCGGTGGGCCCTCCTGGCCGGGGCGCAGGTGTGCTACCGACGGGAACGACGATGACGAAGTCGCCCTTCCTTCCCAAGCACCAGCCCACTTCGTTCGCGAAGTCCGTCGGCTACGCGTGGAGCGGGCTCATTCACACCGTCGTGAACCAGCGCAACATGCGCATGCACATCATCGCCGGCATCCTCGTCGGGCTCGTTGGCAGCGCCGTGCCGCTGGGCCTCGCCGAGAAGGCGATCCTGATCTTCTGCGTCACCCTCATCTTCTTCGCCGAGATGCTCAACAGCGCGCTCGAGCAGCTGGTCGATCTGGCGATTCAGCAGTTCGACGAGAAGGCCAAGCTGACGAAGGACATCGCAGCCGCCGGCGTGCTCGTGCTCGCGATCGGCTCGATGGTGATCTTCGCGGCGATCCTGGTGCACGACGCCGACGTGATCTTCCGCGATCTCGCCGTCATCGAGCGCCAGGTGCTCTTCGGAGTGCCGCTCACGTTCCTCGGTGGCGCGCTGATGCACGAGTCGCAAAAGCCGAAGTGGCTCGACGGGCTGTTCTCGATCGCCGCCCTCGGTACCTGGGCGGCAACCACGACGTGGACCGAGAGCTACGTGATGTCGGCGATGATGTTCGGCCTGCTGGTCGTCTGCATCGCGACTGCGGTCGAGCGGCAACAGCTTCAAGCCACCGGGGGCACGACATCATGAAGCCAGCCCTCATCGTTCTCCTGGCCATTGCACTGGCAGCGTGCGGAGTCGCAAAGACTCCCGCTGTATCGGTGTGCAGCCCGGGCGACGTTGCCGCGAGCCAACCGGTGTCGCTGGTCGTCGACTTCGGATTCAGCGGCTGCGCCGCTACGGACGCGACGTGCGCCGTCTCGGTCGACGGAGGAGTGATCAGCATGACGACCTCGGCAACCGTGTGCTCCGCCGGTTGCCAACCAGTAGCCTTCCGTTCGTGGGGGACCTGTCGAATCCCACCGCTCACCCCGGGGGAGTACCAGGTCGTGCCCTTCAACAAGACGTTGACTGTCAGGGCCGACGGCGGGTCCACGGGGTGCTGAAAAAAAAGCCCGGCATCAAGCCGGGCTCCGCAACGGTCTTTCTTCCTGACCGTTTCCCCCGAGAGGGCCCACGCTTCCCGGAACCAGTCCGGAAATCGGGGTGCCTCCAAGGGCTATTCGATTGTGTCCCGGCTCAGGCTTCGGCGCGGGGCTCGGCTGAGACTTCCGCCGGCTTCTGCTTCAAGTTCACCGTCACCTGATCGATGAGCTCAGTGGCGATGTCGAGGATCTGGTTCGGAGTGTAGCCACCCGTCTGCAGTTGCGCAAAGAAGGCCTGCGCGAGTGCCTTGGTGTTCTTCTTGTCGGTGCTCATGGGAATCCCTCCGAGAAAGTCAGGTACCGAATCGATGGCGGGTGTTCTTCACCCCCTGTGCCACCCTCGCCCCGCCATTTTTCTGAGGAGTTCCAGCACCTTTGGCGTGTCAGCGAAACCCGCGCTGCGTAGCGCCGGTAGCACCCTCGTCGGTTGGAGCGGTGGCCTGCGTAGCTCCGGTAGCACCTTGAAGCAGCAGTGCTGATGCACACAGTAGAAGATCTGGGGCATAGCTGGCCCTGCGGGCTCCGTGGTACCCGCGTGCCGTGGCGCTTCGGATCAACAACATCCCCCAGTGGTTGGACGAGCCCGAGTCGGTGCTCAGTGAGAAAGCAGCGCAGAAGCTGGGCGTGAAGCCTGGCGATCTGGCGAAGGTGCGGGTGGTGCGCACCGTGCTCGACGCGCGAAAGAAGAACCACCCACGGTACGTGCACACGCTCGAGGTCGAGGTCCTTCCCGGTCGGCTGACGAAGCAGCTCCCTCCCGACGTGAGCGAGGTCGACGCCCTGCCCGGCCCGTTGCCCCCCGTGGCAAAGGCGCCTGCGCAACGCCCGGTGATCGTCGGCATGGGCCCCGCTGGCCTTTTCGCTGCCCTGGCGATGGCGGAGCGTGGCGTGAAGAGCGTCATCCTCGAGCGCGGCAAAGAGGTCATTCAGCGTCGCAAGGACGTCGCCAAGCTCTCGCGCGACGGCACCCTGTTCCCCGAGTCGAACATGAACTTCGGCGAGGGCGGGGCCGGTGCGTATACCGACGGCAAGCTCTCGACGCGCATCAACCACCCGCACGTTCGCCGCGTCATCGAGACGTTCGCGAAGTACGGAGCGCCCGGCCGCATCCTCGTCCAGGGCAAACCGCACATCGGCTCGGACCTGCTGCCCTTCGCCGTGGAAGCCATGCGCCACGAGCTGATCGCCATGGGCGTCGAGGTGCGCTTCGAGACGCGCGTCGAAGACGTGCTGGTGAAGGACGGCCACGTCGCGGGCGTGAGGCTTCACGATGGCAGCGTCATCGATACCGACCGGGTGATCCTCGCGCCCGGCAACTCGGCCCGTGAGCTGTACGAGCGCTTCGCCGCCGATGGGCACGTGCTGGTCGAAGCCAAGCCCTTCGCGATCGGCTTCCGCGCCGAGCACCCACAGCTGCTGATCAACGAGATGCAGTACGGCGACAAGGTGGCCGACGACGCGCGCCTGCCGCCTGCCGACTACAAGCTCGCCGAGAACCTGTCGGTCGACGGCGATCTGCGGGGCGTGTACTCGTTCTGCATGTGCCCAGGCGGCATCGTGGTTCCGACGCCCACCGAAGACGGGTACCTGTGCACCAACGGCATGTCGAACTCGCGCCGCAACTCGAAGTATGCGAACGCCGGCATCGTCGTCAGCGTCTCGGTCGAGGACTTCGCGCGCGACGGCTTCACCGGGCCGCTCGCGGGCCTCGCCTTCCAGCGCAAGTGGGAAGCGGCGGCGTACGAGCTCGGCGGTGGCAAGTTCAACGCACCGGCCCAGTCGATCCCTGACTACCTCGCGGGCCGCCTCTCGAAGAAGCCGGAAGGCACCACCTACCGCCCGGGGCTCGCGCACGCCGATCTGAACCGGCTCTTCCCGAAGGCCCTCACAGAGTCGCTCAAGCTCGCCATCCGGGCGTTCGATCGGTCGATGCGCGGCTTCATCACCGACGATGCCCTGCTGATCGGCGTCGAGGCACGCACGTCGAGCCCGGTGCGAATCACGCGGAACGAAGCGCTGCAGTCGGTGTCGGTCAAGGGCCTGTATCCCGCTGGGGAAGGCTGCGGGTACGCTGGCGGCATCGTCTCGTCGGGCATCGACGGCCTTCGAGTGGCGGAGCAGATCTGCCAGGAGCTCTCATGAAGTACCGCGTGCGTAACCAGGACGGAGAGATCGAGTTCGAGACGTTCGGACAGCTCGAGCAGGCCTGGCTGATGGGCCTCGTCGAGCCATCGGACGAGGTGCTCCAGGAAGGCCATCAGGCGTGGAGGCGCGCCGACTCCTTCGCGATTCTGGCGAGGGCGCGGCGCGAAGGCGACAACGTCTGGGGCGGCGCCTGGTTTCTTTGGGTGCTCATCGGCGTCGTGGCCGCGACGATCGCCCTGGTGATCTTCAAGGAAGCCGCGAAAGAGAAGAACGACGCCCTCTGGGCGCTCGGCTTCGTGATCGCCATCGCGGACGTCGTACTGATGACGCGCGTCACGGTGAACGCGCAGAAACGCCGCAACCCACACCACGGCCTTCGCAAGTAGCCCGCTCTACTTCTTCGTCACCGTCTTCTTGATGGCCTCGAAGACCCTCGGCACGGCCATGGTGTTCGCCTTGTTGATGATGAAGTTCGGCAGCGAACCTCCTGGGCTCGTGTACACGTAATAGGTGGCGAAGGTCTTCTTGCCCTCTTCCCGCGGCTCGAGCAGCCAGTACCCCTCGTTGATGCGCACGCGCACCACGTCCTTCGGCACCGGCACCTTCTCGTCCATGTCGTTCACCACCGTCCAGGTGACCTTCATGAAGCCCTTGCCGTCCTGCCAGTCCGACTCGTCGACCAGGCGGATGATGTAGTCCCGGCGGTCGACCAGCGGTGTGTTGATCTTCGAGTACAGGAAGGTGACCTTGTCGCCGCCCTCTCGCGAGATCACCTTGCCGTCCTCGATGTACGGCATCGTCTTCGGGTAGTTGTCGTAGTCGCGAACAGCCTTCCACACGTCGGCGGGTGTCGCCTCGATGATGCCCATGGCCTTCATCTCTCGAACGTCACTGTCGCCGCGGGCCCGGCCGTACACCTTCACGCCGTCGGAGTTGGCTGCCATTTCCCAGCGCGCCTCATCGGCGCCGAGGACCAGGAGGGGGACAAGGACGAGAGAGATCATGTGGCGCTCTTAATGGGTCGAAAGACGAAGCAGGGGCGGGTAGTGTCTCACGCCGTGAGCCAGACCGAAAACGAGACCGTGAATTCACCTGCAGACGAGCAGATCCGTAAGATCTACGCGAAGGACCTCAAGAACGGAGACGCCGTCCATACGGTCTTCAAGGCCACCCGGAAGGAGAAGGCCGCCAGCCGCGCAGGCAAGCCCTACCTCTCGTTGACCCTCACCGATCGCACCGGCGAGGTCGATGGCCGGGTGTTCGAGAACGTCGAAGCTGCCGACACGGCCTTTGCTCAGGGTGACTACCTGCTGCTCAAGGGGCGGGTCGGTCAGTTCCACGGAAAGCTGCAACTGGTCCTCGACCGCCTCGAGCGTCTCGACCCCGAGCCCATCGATGCGAAGGAGTTCGAGTTCACCGCGCCGCCCGCGCCGGCCCACGAGCCGAAAGACGACAAGAAGCCACACCGTGACGAGCCCGTCGCCGGCGATGCGCAGACCCACAAGGGGGCACGCCAGCGCCTGCTCAAGCTCCTCGACAACCCGACCATCGCGCAGGGGCTCGACGCCCTGCTCACCCAGCTCGAAAAGCAGATCGAGGACCGGGTCGTCGCGCGCCTGTCAGGCCAGCCCGTCCCCGTCACTGCCGGGCCCCGCGTCGAGAAGAAGCCCCGCCCGCCGCGCGCCGAGCGCCACGAGAGCCACAAGGGCGACCCGAAGCCCGAGCCGGCGAAGCGTGACGGCTCGCTGCCCGAAGGACTGGCCTTCAAGCCCTTCAAGGCGCTGGTCGGCGAGGGCGAGAACTCCCCCAGTGGGTCCTGACGTCGTAGGCTGAAGACGTTCATGGCGAAGCGGCTCGGAGAACGATTGATCGAGGCAGGCCTGGCATCAGCCGAGGCCGTCGATCAGGCCCTGCAGCATCAGAAGATCACCGGTCACCGGCTCGGCGACTGCCTCGTCGAGTTGGGACTCGTGCAAGAGACCGCGCTGCTTCGGTTCCTCGCGACCGAGTTCAAGATCCGCTACGTGTCGGCTGACAAGTTGGCCAAGGCGACGATTCCGCCCGAGGTGCTCGACAAGGTCCCCGTGCGCATGGCCGAGGCGCAGTGCTTCCTGCCGATCGCCTACGACGCCGAGCGGAAGATCCTGTCGGTGGTCATGGCAGAGCCCCAGAAGGCCGAGCTGGTTCGCGAGATCGCCCTCGTGACCGAGATGAACGAGGTCTTTCCGTTCATCGGCGTGCGAAACGCGATTCAGGCGGCGATCAAGAAGCACTACTACGGAGATCCAACCGCCTTCGCGGCCCTCGAGTCCGGTGGCGTGCAGGCGTTCCCGCGGCCGAGCACTCCCACCGGCGCCTACCGCGATCCGAACGAGCCCTCGCGCATCACCGCGATGCCCGATGTGTCTTCGCGCACGAGCGTCAGTGGCTCCGGGCGCTCCTCGAGCCGCATCAACCCGACCCAACTCCGCGAGGCGCTCGGGGTGGTGCGTGGCAGCGTCGGCGAGAATGACTTCCTCGAGACGCTCAACATCATGGTGTCGCTGCTCGAGATGCACCGGAAGGACTTCCGGAGTCACTCCGCCCATGTCGCGCGTCAGTCGGCGCTGATCGCCCGGCGCATCGGCGTACCCCCTCGAGACGTCGCGAACACGCAGATCGCCGCGTATCTGCACGATCTCGGGAAGAAGCCCGAGCGGCATCTGACGCTCCCGCTCCTGGCGTCGAACGCCGACCTCAAAGGCGAGGCCAAACGGTACCTGCGCGCGCCCGTGAAGCTGTTCGAGACGGTGCACCTGCCCACCCAGGTGAACTCGCTGTTGGCGCATCTCTATGAGGCCTACGACGGCTCCGGGCTCCCGCAGGGCGTGAAGGGCGAAGACATTCCCGCAGGCGCGCGCATCATCGCGGCCGTCGATGCCTTCCTCGACTACACCCGAAACCCGTTCAACCCGATGGGCCGCATCCTGCCCAAGCAGGAAGCGCTCGACACCCTCCATGCCCAGGGTGGAATCCTCTTCGACCCCGTCGTCATCGATGCGCTCATCACGCTGCAGAGCGGTGACCTGCTCAAGCAACGCCTCGAAACCGATGGGCGGCAGATCTTCATCGCCGACCCCGACGAGGCGACCCGCACCGACCTGATGGACGCCGTGGCGCGAATGGGGCTGGTGGCGCAGGCCGTGGTGAAGCTCGACGGCGCAATCGACGCGGTGCTCGCGAACGAAGCCGACACGGTGACGGTGGGGCTGGGGTACGGCGTGGGCGATCTGGTGGCCCTCTGCCAGTTCGTGCGCGCTCGGCCCGAGAGCGCGTCGTTGCCGGTCCTTGTGCTCGGTGAGCCGACCGATGCCCAGACGAAGGACCGGCTGCTCCAGGCTGGAGTCACCGGCTTCGTACCGAATAACGGAAACCCCGATGACGCCGCGGTGATCATTCGCAGCGCGTACGCAGACCGCGTGGAGCAGGGCGGACCGGGGCACGTCGTGCGCGGAAGCTTCGATGAGCTCGCGGCGGCTGAGCTGGTGCGCATTCTCGGCTCAGGTCGCAAGTCGGGGAAGCTGCAGATCCGCCATGGGCCCCACGAGGGGTTGCTTCAGGTCGAGCGTGGCCGCGTGGTGCACGCGGTGTTTGCCGAAAAGAAGGGTGAGCCTGCCGTCACCGGGTTGCTCGCTCTTCCCCAGGCCGAATTCCAGTTCGATCCCGAGTCCGTGCTGACCGAGATGCCGAACGTCGACAAGGATCTCGAGGTCCTCGCGCGACAGTTGGCCATCGCTGCGGCCTGAGGGCGCACAGCACCGCGCCAACGAGCTGAGCCGCATCCAGCGCGCTGGCCGACGTCGAGGCCTGGCGCCGGTGGACGCGCCGTTCGTCCCATCACCGCGGTCGCGACGACTGCCGATCTTCGCGCCTCCATCGCCACCGCGCAGGGTGGCACTGACCATCGATATCGGCGAACTTTCCCGGCTCGTCAGGCCCTTCGGTGCAGGTGGAGCAGCCGACGCTGAGTTCCTCAGCGAGCGCGGTCGTCGACTCGCCCGGCACGGAGATCTCCAGGGCTCGTCGGCCAGGCCGGGGCGTCCTGGCTCCTCGTCACCTTGAAGGGGCGGTCGGGCCACCGCAACTCACGGGGCATCGTGAACGCCATGGGGGACGAGCAAACCGGAGCGTCATGGCGGAGTGCCCTCATCGCCTTCGCGCACGAGCGCCGGCACGAGCCTCTGAATCAGCTCTTCGTCGAAGCCCCGTCCAGCAAGGAACCGGGCAGCCTTCACCCCGGTGAGCCTGCGCTTCACCAACAACTCTCGGGCTGCGGCTTCGTCCTCGTGGCCGACCTCTTCCTCGACGCGCGCCACCGCCGCCTGGACCTCGGCCGTCGCTACGCCGAGCGACGCGAGCTTTCTCGAGACGGCCGCCACCGATTGCTTCGCTGCGAACGCCGCCCGTGCGTGAGCCTCGGCGGCTCGGCGATCATCGAGAAACCGCAGCGCCTTCAACCGTGCGATGGCGGACTCGACCTCGTCGGCCGGGTAGCCCTTGCGCTCGAACGACGCGCGGAGCTGCGCCTCGGTTCGCTCCCGGGCTGCCAGCAGCTTCTTGCCGAACTCGAGGGCTGACGGCCGCGCGCGCATGCCTCGCTTGTAGCATTCACGGGACGGTGGACCACGCCGCCCCAGCCGGGACATACAGGCCCCATGCATCCGCTCATGAGGCGCTTCCTCGATCTCTCGAAGGTCATCGAAGTTCTCGAACAGGGGCCCGACGACGACGACGCTCGCGCGCTCGTGTCGGTCATCTCCACAGAGGACAAGCTGAAGCAGCAGGCGCTCGCGTCGAAGGGAAAGCAGAACGTCCCCAACGATCTGCAGCAGCGCCTCATCATCGCCTCGACGAAGGCCGCGACGCAGCGGGTGACGGCCGACGCCACCCTGGGCCCGAAAGTTCGGGCGGCCGTCGACGCGGTCGTCGCAGCGGGAGGGAGCGAAGAAGAAGGGCTCTCGCTCGTGTACCAGTCCGTGCTCGACGAAGGCTTCGGCTGGCTCGAAGACCCGGAAGACTTCGACGCGACCTTCCTGGGAGAAACCCTCGACGCGCTCGTCCCGCTGGCGACCGTCGACACCGATGCGGTCGAGGCCTGGGTCGATGCGTTCGTGAAGCAGGTCGACGCGCCGCTCCGCCCGATGCGATTGGCCGTCGCCGAGTCGCTGCTCGAGGCCGCCTGGAGTGAAGGCCCTCAGCCCATCGCCGCCGAACACGTCGACGACGCGATGGATTCGTTGTCACGCTCGGTCGCGAGCAACGAGCTCGAGAAGGCGGGCGCCGCGCTCGTCGCCTTCCTCGGCTTCCTGGCCGAGAAGAAGCTCGTGGGTCCGACCCGGCTCGCGCGGCTCACCGAGGTGGCCCACGCCGCGGCCAAAGCCCCTGAGGAGAACGACGGCGAAGAGGAAGACGACGAAGAGGAGTGATCAGTCTTCGCTGCCGGCCGCGTGAAACACCCACGGGAAGGTGATCACCACCACGCCCCCGCCCTTCGGCTCTGGGAACTTCCAGCGGCGAATGCGCTCGAGCATGCAGGCCTCGACGTTGGCGTTGTCGACTCCCGACTCGGCGACCACGGCGTCGGCGATGCTGCCGGACGCGTCGATGGTCCACGTGACGGCGATCTTCCCTGAGAGCTTCGCGTTCTGCTGCAGCTCACGCTCATAGCAGTGCTTGATCTCGCTCTGGTGGCGGCGAATGACGGCCATCACCACGTCGCGCGGCAGCCCATCACCGACGACCGTGCGCGGGCCGTCACCGGGCACGAACGTCTGCTTCTTCCCCGGGTTGAGCCCGAAGCCGACGGGCCCCTTCGGCCCGCCAGGGCCACCGATCCTACCGATGCTCAACCCGACTCCCGCTGGGCCACCGGGGCCTTCGCCACGCGAGTCCATGCCGCTGAACCCGCCGGTCGCATCTGCGCCGGCTCCACCCTTGAGGTTGTTGAGCCCCTGATCGATCGCGTTGTTGCTGCCGCCGCTGAGGACCTTGTTGAACGAGTTCCCGAAGAGGGACGCCATCAGGTTCTTGACCTTCGTCTGGTCCCTCGCAGTCTTCTGCTGACGGTCGAGCGGCGCCTTCGATTGGAGCAGCGTCGGCTGCGCGTTCTGCTCGGGCTCCTTCTTCATGAACTCGGGGTTCTTCTTCGCGACCGTCTTCTCGGGCGGGGCCACGATGGTGAGCTTGACCGGGACGCTGCCGAAGATGTCTGCGTCACTCATCCCATCGAGAGGCGTGAGGATGAAGGACGCGACCAACGCGAGGAAGAGCATCACGGCGATGGCGGTGATCTTGAAGAAGCGCACGTCGAGTTCACGAGCGTCGTGCTTCACGAGTTCCAGGTCCTGCGGTGGCTCGATGGTGACGTCGAGTCCGCCAAGCTGCTTGCTCACCCGTTCGCCGATGCCGGCCGCGAGGAGCACCTCGTCACCCGCGATCACCCGGGTGCCTTCCTTCGTGGCCTCGACGCGGAAGTCGTGCACGTCCCACCGAGCGCCCGGCGAGAGGTGCCGAACGTCGAGCACCGTCGAGCCCCAGGCAATGGAGACCTTCGCGGAACGGACATCGGAGGACGAACGGGGGCTGGCCTCGGGCATGGGCGGACACTCCTCGGACTGTGAGTTGACGCGAGAGCGGCGGGCCGCCGCCCCGCAGTATGGGTCCTGACACCGGCTCCGAAAGTGGGTTCCCGAGAACGGGAGGATGAGAGGCACCTCCTGGTCGACGCGCGGCTGCGCAGGGCGCGCGGGCGTCACGGTCGAGCGCCGCCAACGACCGTGAAGCTCTTCTGAAGTCGGGTTCTCAGGGAGCCCGCAGCAGCGTGAAGTTCTGGTTCACCGATCCCGATGCAGCGACCGTGACCGACACGGTCTGCGACAGGTAGCCCGTCTTCGAGGCGGTCAGCTGCCAGGTGCCCGCCGGCAACATGTTGCCGAACGTGTAGGTGCCGTTCGAAGCAGTCGACTGGCTGAAGAAGCCGCGGTTGATGGTGAGGGTGACGCCCGAGAGCGCCGCGTTGCCCATGCTGCCGTCGTAGGCGCTCCCGGAGACGTTGCCCGAGCCTGGGTTGGCGCCGACGTAGACGATGTAGTGCGCCGCCGTCTTCGTGATGGCGCCACGGGTGTCGCGGTTGACCACGTGGAAGCCCCAGATGCCGTCGGGCGTGTTGGCCAGCAGCACCTGCTTGTTCGAGGTGAAGTTGGTGGGCGTCTCGGCAGGAATCGTGTCGGCGAAGCGATCGAGCGTGAAGTAGTAGCCGTTGAAGTTCGCGTCGGCCTGCGGGTTCGTCCACGAGAAGAACAGGCCGGGCGTGCCGCCCCAGGTGCGCTGCGTCGGGTGGCTCGTCGACATGATGGACGGCGGCTGGGTGTTCACCTGCACCGTGGCGGTCGCCTTCACCGTGCCGACGTTGAACGCCGAGTCCACTGAGACGATGTGCACGTAGTTCATG
This sequence comes from Myxococcaceae bacterium, assembly GCA_040400045.1. GTDB lineage: Bacteria > Myxococcota > Myxococcia > Myxococcales > Myxococcaceae > Xiheimicrobium. Next base: position 89,598 of record JBBAQZ010000020.1, on the reverse strand, counting down.
CCCTGGGTGAGCTGCGCGGCCGGGACCTGAATGGACTCGGCCATGATGAGCGAGCCGTTGCCGGCTGCCGCCGACGGGAGCGTCGACTCGCTCGTCGAGAGCCTCCAGTAGTAGCCCGCGAGGCTCTGGTACGGACGGCTCCAGGCGAGGAACCAGTCCCCGAGGCCGTCGTTGTACCACCGGGCCTGATCGGGGTGGCTGCCCGACACCAGATCGAGGGGCGGCATCGGTGAGGCGCGGTTGTTCCCCGTGATGTTTCCGCTGAAGAAGTTGTTGGTCGTTCCGCGGAGCAGCTTCACGCGGCCATTCCCTCCCGCCGGGCTCATCGCTGCGCCAGAGGTCTGAATGACGCCGCTCCCGCTGATCTGGTTCGCCGCGATCAGCACGCCGCCGCCTGAGGCGCCGGTCGACGTGGAGTTGGCAGTGATCTGCCCGTTGACCGTGACGGTGTCGGCGATGAGCTGAACGAGCCCGCCGCCCTTGTTCGTCGAACTGGTCCACCGGCTCCCCTGACTGATGGAAAGATCGTCGTCACGGTCGTAGATGGTGGTCGAGGCCGAGGTGCTGCAGAAGTTGCTGCAGCTCGAGCAGCAGTAGAAGTAGGGCGAGGCAGTGCCGGGCTGGCCGGTAGTGCCGTATGACGAGCCTGGCGTGACCGTGGCCGAGAGCGTCTGGCCACAGTAGCCGCAGGAAGCCGTGACCGCGGACCCCTGACCACGCGTGTCGACACCCAGGTCGTTCGCGTTGATGGTGGTGTTGCTCTCGACGGTGATCGAGCGCGCGCGGATCTTCAAGAGTCCCGTGGGCCCGACGCGGAGCTGCCCCTGGTTGCGAATCGTGACGTTGTTAGAGAACTTGAGATCGCCCTCGAGCGTCTGCGTCGTGCCGTCGATGACGAGATCGTTCTGGGTGCAGTCACCGCGGTAGCACTCGTACATGCACGACTGGGCCGCGACCCACGCGGAGCCGGCCGGGTTGCAGGTCTCTGGCACGTTGCCGTTGCAGCGCTTCTGGCTCGGGGTGCATGGGCCTGTGCAGACGCCGCTGGTGCACGCAACGGCACAAGTCTGGTTGTAGAGCCAGGCCGTTCCCGAGGCGTTGCAGATCTCGATGTTGGAGCCGTTGCAGCGAACGGTGCCGGCGCTGCAGGCCGCGGAGGCCGTGCACGCTCCAGCGGAGCACGCCTGCGGACACTGCGAGGTCACGTACCAGGTGCCCTGCGAGTCACACGTCTCGACGGCGGGAGCTCCGGCGGTCGTGCAGCGCCGTTGACCCGCCGTGCATTGCGGAACGGAACAGGTGGTGCGCGGCGACGCACAGGTCTGGCCCCCGTTGCAGGCCACCGGGAGTGACCAGTCGGTGCAACCGGATGCCAGGGTCACGCAGGTCTGCTGCTGACCTCCGGAGGTGCAGCGCGTCTGACCGAGGGTGCACTGGTTGCTGCACGTGGTGGACGAGACGCACGAGCCGCCGCTGCAGACCTGACCAGGCGAGCAAGTCGTCTGCAGCACCCAGTCGGTGCAGCCGTTCGACAGCGTCTGGCAACGGACGGGAGCTCCGGAGGACGCGCACTGCGTCGCGTTGAGCACGCACTGGTTGGTGCACGTCGACTGACAGGAGCTGCCGCTGCAGCTCTGCGTGGTCGGGCATGCCTGGGGCGCTCCGAAGACGCTGCAGCCAGAACGATCGACCTGGCAGGTGCGAACGCCCGCAGAGTCGCAGATGCTCACCGAGCCAGAGCAGAGGTTCACGCAGCTCGCCGAGCCACCACCCGCGGAGCCACCACCCGCGGAGCCACCACCCGCGGAGCCACCAGCCGCGGAGCCACCAGCCGCGGAGCCACCAGCCGCGGAGCCACCGGCCGCGGAGCCACCCGCCGCGGAGCCACCCGCCGCGGAGCCACCCGCCGCGGAGCCACCGGCCGCAGAGCCACCACCCGCGGAGCCACCAGCCGCCGAGCCACCGGCCGCCGAGCCACCGGCCGCAGAGCCACCGGCCGCAGAGCCACCGGCCGCAGAGCCACCCGCCGCAGAGCCACCGGCCGCCGAGCCACCACCAGCAGTTCCGCCAGCCGCCGAGCCTCCGCCGAAGTTCGGGCCGCGCGTACAACCAAAGCCCTTCTGACAGACCAGCCCCTGGGTGATGCAGTTTTGACACGACCCGCCACCGCTCAGGCCACAGAGGGTGTCGATCTGGTCGGCGGCCTTGATGCACGAGCCGCTGCTCGCGAAGCACCCGTCAGTGCAGGTCGCTTCGGGAGGTTGTTGGGTCGGTCCGCAGGCGGCGAGGACGAGAAGGGGGGCGAGGAGTCGAAGTGCGCGCATGGCTCCCGGCTGACACCTCACCTCACGCCAAGGTGCAAATCTTTCTGAACAGAGGCGACCGTTCAGAACCGCTCGATCTGGAAGTCATCGTCACTGGCTGTCTTCGGTGCCGACGGAGCGGGAGCGGGAACCGGCGCGGCCGGTCGGAGCGCCGCCTGGGTTCCCGCGGGTGTCGTGACGGGCGCACCACCGACGGGCGGCAGGTTGCTGCGTGAGGCAGCAGTTGGGGCAGCCTGCGGCGCCGGAGCCTTCGCGTTCATCTGCTGCACATACGCCATCGAGCCCGGCGCCGCGCGCTCTTCACCCTGCTGGTTGTCGAAGCCGTCCCACTTGGAGTCGGCCGTCGAGCTGACGCCCTGATAGCGCAGCGCGAAGTCGTCCGGGTTGGACGCCTGACGCAGGGCTTCCTGGTACGTGATGACACCCTGCCGCACGAGCTGCATGAAGGACTGATCGAAGGTCTGCATGCCGTACGCGACGTTGCCCTGCGCGATGGCGTCGGCGATCTCCTTCGTCCGGTCCTTGTCCTCGATGAGCTCCTTGATGCGCGCCGTCGTCTTCATGATCTCGACGGCGGCGACGCGGCCCTTCCCGTCGGCGCGGGGCACCAGCCGCTGAGAGACGACAGCGCGGAGCACGCTGCCCAGCTGAATGCGCACCTGCTTCTGCTGGTGCGGTGGGAAGGCCGAGATGATGCGGTTGATCGTCTCGGTCGCGTCGAGCGTGTGGAGCGTCGACATGACGAGGTGACCCGTCTCGGCGGCCAACAGCGCCGTCTCGATGGTCTCGATGTCTCGCATTTCGCCGACGAGGATGACGTCGGGGTCCTGCCGAAGCGCGCTCTTGAGCGCCTGGCTGAAGGACATGGTGTCGACGCCGATCTCTCGCTGGTTCACGATCGACCGCTTGTCGCGAATGAGGAACTCAATCGGGTCCTCGACGGTGATGATGTGGTTGGTCTCCATCGAGTTGATGTGATCGATCATCGCGGCGAGCGTCGTCGACTTGCCCGAGCCGGTGGTGCCGGTGACGAGAATGAGGCCGCGCTCCTCGAGCGAGATCTTCTCGAGCATCGGCGGGAGCATCAGCTCTTTGACGGACTGGATCTTGAAGGGAATGACACGCAGCACGGCGCCGATGGTGCCTCGCTGCTGGAAGACGTTGACGCGGAAGCGACCGAGCCCGGGCACTCCGTACGCGAGGTCGACCTCGTTCGAGGTCTTGAACTTCTCCTTCTGGAACTCGTTCATGATGCCGAACGCCATGCGCGCCACTTCTTCAGGGGGCAGGCGCTTGCCGTCTTTGAGAGGTACCAGCGAGCCGTCGACCCGGAACATCGGGGGCAGGCCGGCCTTGAGGTGAATGTCCGAAGCGCCGCCGCGAAGCGCGATCTGCAGAATCTCGTTGAGTTCCATGTCAGCTGGAAGCGTAACACCAGCGCTCCGGCAGGCGCTCCGCTGAAACGGAAAACGCCGTGAGCCCCGCGTGTATGACGGGGACCCACGGCGCGCGACAGGACGAGCCCGTCGAAACCGACTAGCGCTTGCTGAACTGGAAGCGCTTGCGGGCGCCTGGCTGACCCGACTTCTTGCGCTCGACCGCGCGGGCATCGCGGGTGAGGAAGCCGGCCTTCTTCAACGGGCCGCGGTACTCACCGTTCATGCGGCAGAGAGCGCGGGAGAGACCGTGACGAATCGCGCCGGCCTGGCCCGAGAGGCCACCACCGCGCACGTTCACCGTCATGTCGATCTTCCCGAGCTGCTCCAGCACCTGGAGGGGCTGGTTGATGACCATGATCGACGTCTCACGCCCGAAGTACTCATCCATCGGGCGGCCGTTGATCATCACCGAGCCTGCCCCTGCTTTGACCCACACGCGGGCAGTGGCCTCCTTGCGGCGGCCGGTAGCGTAGAAACCGTCAGTGCCTGACTTCGCCATGGTGTTCTCTCAGTTCCGTTTTTTCCCGACGAAGACGCCGCCGGGGCTAGAGGTTCAGGCCTTGACCGCGCGAGCGGCGGGCTTCTGGGCCACGTGCGGGTGCTTGTCGCCCGCGTAGACCTTGAGCTTCGTCATCATCTGCCGCCCCAGCGTGTTGCGGGGGAGCATGCGGCGAACCGCGTTCAAGATGATCTCTTCCGGGTGACGCTTCTGCAGCGTCTGGTAGTCGGTCGTCTTCAGCGCGCCGGGGAAGCCCGCGTTCGGCTGGCGGTGGTAGAGCTTCTGGGTCGGCTTGTTGCCCGAGATCTTCACCTTCTCGGCGTTGATGACGATCACGTGATCGCCGGTGTCGATCGACGGCGTGAACATGGGCTTGTGCTTGCCCTTGAGCAGCGTGGCGATCTGGGTCGCGGCGCGACCGAGAATCTTCCCGTCGACGTCGACGAGGTGCCACTCGCGCTTGATGTCCGACGCCTTCGCGCTGTACGTCCTCTGGTGCGGCATGAGTTGAACCTTGCTGGTGTTGGCCCTTCGCTGATCACCGCGAAAGGCTGGAAAGGGCGGCTCTGCTACCTGTGCCAACACAGGGTGTCAAGACCCGTTCCGTGGATCAGGGGTCGGACTCGTCGCGGAAGCTGCCGGTCCTTTGAGCCGCTCGCGCAGCGACGCGAAGAAGTTCACTTCCTTCTCGGTCACCGGCCCGGCGGGAACCGCGTCCAAGTCAATGATTTCGCAAAGGTCTTCTGGGATGTCGGCGAGAAAGCGGCTCGGCGTTCGAGGAACTTCACGGCCGCGCTTGATGCGAGTCGTGGCGCGGGTCAGCACCAGACGCTCCCGGGCACGGGTCATGCCGACGTAGCAGAGCCGGCGCTCTTCCTCGGGGTTGGGCAGCTCGCCCTGCATGCCGGAGTGCGGGAGCAACTCTTCCTCCAGGCCCATCAGGAAGACGAGCCGCCACTCGAGGCCCTTCGCCCCGTGCAACGTCATCAACGTCACCCGTCCTTGCGTGTGGTGCGCTTCGTCTTCGTCGTCCTTCGTGTCGAGCGCCAGGCGGTTCAGGTACGTGAGCAGGCTCGCCTTGCGGCCTTCGCGCTTCTCGTAGGCCTCGAGCGAGTCGATCACCTGCGCCACCGCCTTGGCTTTGCGATCGGCCGAAGCGGCAGACGGGGCGTGCAGCCGCGCAGCGCCGACGAAGTCGATCTCGGCCAGCAGCTCTCGCGTCACCTGCGCGAGGTTTCCTCTGGTGAACGCGCGGCGGTAGCGCTCCACCAGCTCGATGAAGTCGCGCACCTTCTCGGGCGCCCCCTGCGGCACGTCGGGGATCTCGGCGGCGCGATCGAGGGCCTTCCACAGCGGCACCTCGTGCTCGACGGCCCATGAGGTGATGCGCTCCATGGTGACGTCGCCGATGCCGCGCGCCGGTACGTTCACGATGCGCAGCAGCGACGCTTCGTCCTTCGGGTTCGCGATCAGCTTGAAGTAGCCGATCACGTCCTTCACCTCGCGGCGGTCGAAGAACTCGGTGCCGCCGATCACCTCGTAGCGAACGTCTTTCTCGCGCAGCGCCTCTTCGACCGGCCGCGCCTGACCGTTGGTCCGGTACAGCACCGCGATCTCATCGGCGGGGAAGCCGTTGAGGATCGCGTCCTTCACTTCGCGGGCGACGTAGCGGGCCTCTTCTTCCTCGCTGGGCGCCGAGACGAGCTTCAGCTTCGGGCCGGTCTTCACCTCGGTCCACATGCGCTTGGCGCGGCGCAGCGGGTTCTGCTCGATGACCGCGTTGGCCCCGTCGAGGATCACCCCGGTGGAGCGGTAGTTCTGCTCGAGCCGCACCTCTTTGCCGCCGGCGAAGAAGCGCTCGAACTCGAGGATGTTGCGCACCTCGGCCCCGCGCCACGAGTAGATGCACTGATCGTCGTCACCGACCGCGCAGACGTTTCCGTGCGCTTCCCCCAGGTGGCGCAGCACCTCGAGCTGGGCGCTGTTGGTGTCCTGGAACTCGTCGACCATCACGTAGCGGTAGCGCTTCTGGTACTCCTTCTTCACCTCGGGGAACTTTTCGAAGATGCGCGAGGGGAAGACGATGAGATCGTCGAAGTCGACTGCGCCCTGGGCCTTCAGCGCGAGCTGGTAGAGCGGGAACACCAGGTGCGCGACGAGATCGAGATCGTCACCCTGCCCTTCGGGTTTCGGCTGCGGCTCGACGCCAGAGTTCTTGGCGCGAGAGATCAGCGTCAGCACCTTGCGCGGGTCGAACGCCTTGTCGTCGACGTTACGATCTCGCATCGCCCGGCGAACCAGCGCGATCTGGTCTCCCGTGTCGACGATGGCGAACTTCTTCGGCCACCCGAGCTTCGGCAGGTGCAGCTTGAGCACCTCGGCGCCGAAGGCGTGAAACGTCGAGAGGGTGACGCCGAGCGCGCGCTGGCCAGCCATGGCGACCACCCGCTCCTTCATCTCGGCGGCGGCCTTGTTGGTGAACGTCACCGCGAGGATCGAGCGGGCCGGCACCTTGTTGTCGAGCAGATGAACGATGCGGTGGGTGATGACGCGCGTCTTGCCCGAGCCTGCGCCCGCCAGCACGAGGAGCGGGCCTTCAGTGGTGAGGACGGCCTCGCGTTGAGGCGGGTTCAGATGCGACAGATCCACGGGCGAGCGGCTTACCTCACCCGGCACCCAATGGGGCCCCGACGACAAGCGCGCAAAACGGACGCACCTTTGACATGCTCCCGATGGCAATGCCGTCGGTTCGAATCAACGAGTACTCGTACGAATACCACTGGTGGGGCTCCGGTGAGGCCCGGGCGCCTCTCCTGCTCCTGCATGAGGCGGCGGGGCACGCGAAGGGCTGGGGCGACTTCCCGCGGCGGCTTGCGGAGGCCACGGATCGCCGCGTCTATGCCTACTCACGACTGGGTTGGGGCGAGTCGGAAGCGCTCGTCACGCCGCTGGCCCCCGGCTACCTCGAACATGAGGCGCTCGAGACGCTCCCGTTTCTGCGCACCGCGCTCCGGCTCGACCAGGTGATCCTCCTGGGCTTTCAGGAAGGCGCCACCATTGCGCTGATTCACGCCGGAGCTGCGCCCGTTCCGGTCGAGGGGGTCATCGCGCTGGCCCCGGTGCTCTTCTCTGACAACGCGCTTCGCCTCGAGGTGTCTCGCCTGTACGACCGCGGGCTGCCAGATTCGCTGAACTCGACGACGTCCGACCCCGATCGCACGTTCCAGCAGTGGGCCGAGGTGTGGGGCGGTGGAGGGATGAGGAACTGGCAGATGGATGACTTCGCCCGCGGCATCACCTGCCCGGTGCTCGGGCTGCGCGGCGAAAACGACAGCTTCACGACGCCTGCGCATCTGGAGCGCCTGGGGACGCTGGTCAAAGGGCTGGAGTCGATGACGCTCGCGGGCTGCCGACACGCTCCACACATCGACAAACAGGCCGCGGTCGTGACGGCGGTGTCGGCCTTCGTGCGCTCGCTCGGGTGACGGGCCCGGCATTGCGCTTCGTGAAGCCGGAAAGCTGAGGTTTACTCCTCTGCCGTGGCCCGCGACCCCAAGAAGACCTCCCCCGAGCCGTCCGAGGCGCGTGAGCTCGTCGCGTCGCTCGACCGCCGCCGGTTCCTCGAGGAGCTGAACCTCCTCACGCAGGGCTTCGCGTCGAACGATGGCAACCCCGGCAGCTACGCCTGTCAGGGGTGCGTGCGTTGCGCGAACTGCATGTTCTGCAAGGAGTGTGAGGCCTGCTACTCGTCGACCCACTGTCTTCGCTGCGAGCTGTGCAACAACTGCACTCACTGCGTGGACTCGAAGTCGCTGCACGGTTGCGCGTACTGCGTGCAGAGCGAGAACTGCACCTCGAGCGCCTACGTCATCTTCAGCCGCAACCTGTCCGACTGCACCTACTGCTTCGGCTGCGTCGGCCTCTCGAAGAAGGACTTTCACATCTTGAACGTGGGCTTCTCGCGAGTGGAGTACTTCGAGCTGACGGCGCGCCTCAAGAAAGAGCTCGGCATCAAGAGCTGAGCGCTTCCCCTCACAGCACGCGCAGGAACCAGGCCTTCAGGTATTCGGTCTCTGGCAGGCCGGGCAGCACAGGGTGATCGAGCCCCGCGCCGCGACGCTCCAGCACCTGCACGGTTCGCTTCGCGTCGGCAGCCGCTTCGAGCACCACGTCGTCGAACGCCTCACGCGAGAGCTTGCCCGAGCATGAGCACGTCACCAGCAGGCCTTCGGGCTTCAGCAGCTTGAACGCCCGCACGTTGAGCTCGTGGTACGCGCGCTTCGCCGTGGAGAGCCCCTCGGAGCGCTTCGCCAGCCCCGGTGGATCGATGACGACCGTGTCGAACTGCTCGCCCTGGTCCGACAACGTTCGCAGCACGTCGAAGGCGTTGGCGGTCTGCACCTCGACGTGGCCGTGCCCGTTGCGCGTCATGTTCGCGCGCGCGCGCGTGGCGGCGTCGGGGTCCTGCTCCACGGCGATGACGGACGTACACGTCCGGGCGAGCGCGAGGGCGAACCCACCGTGGTAGCTGAACGTGTCGAGCGCCCTGCCCTTCGCCAACTGACCGGCGCGCAGGTGGTTGTCGAGCTGATCCAGGAACGAGCCCGTCTTCGAATCGGCGAGGACGTCGATCTCGAGCTCGGACTCGCCCTCGTGGTACCGCACCAGAGGGGCGCCGCGGCCTGCCAACACCTTCGTCTCGCGGTGGAGCCCTTCGAAGTCGCGGCCCGACGCATCGTCGCGACAGACGACCAGCGACGCGCCGGTCACCTCAGCCAGCACCTCTGCCCACTTCGCTTTCCGAACGTCGGCGCCCTCGCTCAACGTCTGGATCGTCAACGCCGGGCCGTAGCGGTCGACGATCAGGCCGGGAGCGAGATCGGCCTCGCTGTGAATCACCCGGTAGGCGTCTCTGGGCGCAAGGCTCGCGCGGCGGGCCAGCGCGAGCTCGAAACGCCGCCTCCAGAATGCGTCGCCGATCTTCTCTTCGGCGTCGAGCCTGCGCGACACGAAGCGAAGGGCGAGCGGCGACTTCGTGGCGACAAACGCCTGGCCCAGCGCGTTCTTCTGCGCATCGACGACGTCGACGATCGCGCCCGGCGGCAGATCGCGAGGCAGCTCCTCGACCTCCTGCCGCCAGACCCAGGGGTAGCCCTGACGAACCGACTTGGCGGCCTTGAGGCTGACGCGCGCGACAGGAGCGCTCACTCGAGCCCCCGCGCCGCCAGCTCGCCGTCGTCTTCGCCGCGCAGGTGCCCGATCTCGTGGAGCAGCGTCACTCGCATCTGTTGGATCAGCTCCTCCCGGGTCTTCACCGCGCGGCCCAGGTTCTTGCGGTACAGCACGACCGAGCGGCATGGGGAGCCGTCATCGGGCGTGCAGGCCGTCTGGAGCGGAGGCCCGCGAAACAGCCCCAGGATCGTCGGGGAAAGGGGCGGCTCCCCAATCGTCAGATCGGCGACATCAGGAATGTCCTCGGCGGCGATCGGCACGCCTTTCAGGTCGCGCTGCACCTCGGGCCCAAGCGCCGCGATGAGCGTGTTCAGCTCCTTCTCGAACTCGGGCATCGGCAGCATCACCGGCGGCCAGAACTGCTCGGGAGCCAGCTTCTGCGCTCTCGCGAGGTGTTTCTCGGCCTCAGCGATCTTCCCCTCGCGCTCGAGCAGCAGCCCGAGGTGAAAGTGGGCGTGTCCCGACCGCGTCTTGTCGGCGAGCAGCCGCTGAAACGCAGCGTTCGCCTGGTCGAACTCGCAGCGCTCGAAGAGCCCGACCGCGCGCTCGAACGACGCCTCGGGGTCGTCCTTCACGCGAGCGAGCACCCAGTTGGCTTGATCGATCGCCTCCTGGCTGCGGCCCACGTCGTTGAGCGCCATGGCCGAGACCCGGCCCAGCTCGATCGCGAGATCAGCATTGGGGTTGGGGACCGATGAGGGGACCAGCTGGCTGTCACGCTCCGCGGCGATCGCGAAGCCTCGCATCGCGTAGAGCACGCCGAGCTCGTCGACCTCGCGCGTCGACGGGAGCACCACCGCGTACAGGTGCGCGGCGCCGAGCAGGGCTTCCAGCGAGTCAGGGTCCTGCGCGAGCGCGCGGGCGTAGGCCAGCTTCGCTTCGTCGAAGCGCTCGAGGGCGACGAGGGCACGGCCGCGCTCCACATGCGCGAGCGGCTCCGCGGGCATGATGGCGGCGGACTGCGCGGCGCACGACAACGCCGCGTCCCACTTGCCGTCGTCCGCAAACCCCTGCGCCGCGAGCAACGGGTCCTGCCCCTTCGCGTCGCACAGCGCGAGCGGATGAACGTCGTGAGACTCCGAGGTGGGCTCGGTGCGAACGGGTTTCGGCGGCAGCTTCGACACGCTCGCGGTGACGGCAGGTGCGCACACGCACGCCCCTGCGTCGACGACGGTCACGGCGTCCGACTGGGAGCGAGGACAGCCAGCGAAGACGAGCGCGACGAGCGCCGCGACACGCCTCAGGCGGACTTCTTCTCTTTCTCGAAGAAGAGCTGGGGCGCTTCCTTCTTGAGCACGACGCCTTCGGTGATCCGACATTCCTTCACACCCTCGCGGAAGGGCACGTCGTACATGATCTCGAGCATCGCGTCTTCCATGATGGCTCGCAGGCCGCGCGCTCCGGAGTGCCGCCGCAGCGCTTCCTTGGCCACCGCGCGCAGCGCCTCTTTGGTGAACTGGAGCTTCACCTTCTCCATCTCGAAGAGCTTCTGGTACTGCTTGGTGAGCGCGTTCTTCGGCTCGGTGAGGATGGTGACGAGATCGTCTTCCTTGAGATCGTTGAGCGTCGCGATCACCGGGAGGCGGCCGATGAACTCGGGGATCATGCCGAACTTCATCAGATCGTCCGGCTCTACCAGGCGCAGCAGCTCGCCGACGCTGCGCTCTTCTTTCGACTCGATCGAGGCGCCGAAGCCCAGGCCCTTCTCGCCAGTGCGCCGGCGAATCACCTGCTCGATGCCGTGGAAGGCGCCGCCGCAGATGAAGAGGATGTTGCTGGTGTCGACCTGAATGTATTCCTGCTGGTTGTACTTCTTGCCGCCTCGCGGAGTGACGTTCGCGCGGGTGCCTTCGATGATCTTCAGCAGCGCCTGCTGCACGCCTTCGCCGCCGACGTCGCGGGTGGCCGAGGGCGTGTCACCGTTCTTGCGGGCGATCTTGTCGATCTCGTCGACGTACACGATGCCGCGCGCCGCCTTCTCGACGTCGTAGTCGGCGTTGTGCAGCAGGTTCTGGATGATGTTCTCGACGTCTTCACCCACGTAGCCGGCCTCGGTGAGGCTGGTGGCGTCGGCGATGGTGAAGGGCACGTTGAGGAAGCGCGCGAGCGACTGCGCCAGCAGCGTCTTGCCCGAGCCCGTGGGCCCGAGGAGCAAGATGTTCGACTTCGACAGCTCGACCTCTTCAGGACCCGGGAGCTTGACGCCCGGCCGTGCAGCGCGCGCGCCGGCCTTGCGTTGATAGATGCGTTTGTAGTGGTTGTAGACGGCGACGGCGAGCACGCGCTTGGCGAAGTCCTGGCCCACCACGTAGTCGTCGAGGAAGGTCTTGATCTCCATCGGCGTCGGCAGGCTGACCTGCGGTCGCGTCTCTTCCTTCTCGGTCTCCTCCGCGATGATGTCGTTGCAGAGCTTGATGCACTCGTCGCAGATGTAGACGGTCGGCCCCGCGATCAGCTTGCGGACCTCCCGCTGCGACTTGCCGCAGAAGGAACAGGACAGGTTGACGTGATGCTCGCCCTTCTTCAAACCGTCCTCCAAGGAAACCGACCCGCCGCCGGGTCGGCTTCAGACTGTAGTCACAGGTCCAACGCGAAGGAACTCTAGCAGCCGTTCGGCTCCGCAGCACGACGTCCGACGGGGTGGGATCCGTCAGAATCCTGACCGCCCGGGTTTGGCTTCAGGCCTCGGCCTTCTGCGTCACGACCTCTTCGAGATCGCCGGCGAGCGCCTCAGCGCGTTCGACCAGCGCCCGGGGGATCTTCTTGTTCGCGCGAAGCTCGGCCGAGAGTCGCTTCATCTGCAGCCACAGGCGCTTGACGGTTGCCGCGTCGGCCGACGGGGCGTCCTCGGGTGCGGGGAACCGCTCGGTGAGCTCTCGCCGCAGCTCGCTGGTGGGCTTCTCCTGATTCCAGATCGAGTCTCGAATCGACTTGTACTCCTGGGCCGAGAGCTGGCCGCGCTCTTCGGCCTGGGCGAGCACCTCGACGACCTCGAAGGCCGGCGCCGACTCGGCGATGTCGGGCGCTTCGAGCCGCTCGGGCTCGTACTTGTTCATCACCGCGTAGCCCTTGGTCAGCTTGTCGGCGGTCTGCTTGCGGATGCGCAGCTCGGCGAGGCAGTACGCCTCGAAGGTCGGGTAACCCCAATCCTGGAAGGTGCCCTCGTTGCGCACCTTGCCGAGGAGTTTCCCGAGCTCGACCCACGATGACTTGAAGCGCTTGGCCGCCAGGACCACGGCCTGCCGGAACGAGCCTGGAGGAACGGCCATCGCCTTGCGTTCGAGCTCTGCTTCGACGTTCGCCATGACGAGCGCTGTGAACCAGAGAGCGGCCGGCCTTTCAACCCTTCTTCCCGATGTTGAAGGCGAAGCCGACCGACGCGCTGGTGCCCTGGGCCTTGAACGGCCACTTGGCGAGCTCGCGCATGAGGCATTCAGGCAGCGGGCCCGACTTGAAGTCCGGGTTGTCGACCCACACCTTCGAGACCTTACCTGACTCATTGACGGTGAACTGAATGGGGATCTGCGTGGGAGGCATACCCGGCCTGGCGACCTCCTTGATGCAGGGGATCAGCGTGGGCTTGAACTTCGCGATCACGGAGTTGATCGCGGTCTGGTCGACCTCGCCGACGGCCATGCCGTCGCCGTCGGCCGTACCCATCTTGGGCTTTGGCGTGCCAGGGTTGCCAGGGGTTGACGGACGCGAGGGCTTCCGGGCAGTCCCGGTGTACTCGACGAACTCGTCATCAGCGTTGCGCTGCGCCGTCGGCGCGTCGATGGTGATGTCGCCCCAGGCCAGCTCGTCGGCGGTCGACGTCGAGCCATGCACCGCGAGGTAGCTCCCGAGGAACGCGACCCCGATTCCCGTGACGATCAGCACTCCTGAGACGACGCCGATGATGGTCAGCAGGCGCTTCGAGCGGCTCTTCGCGTGCATCTGGGCCTGCGCGTCGACCCGCTGCTTCGCCTCGGCCTTCGCGAGGTGAACCTTCAGCTCGGGGACATCGCGGAGCTTGCGAAAGAGCCCTGAGCCCATCATCTGCACTTCCGTCAGGCCGTTCACCTCTCCGGTGAAGAGCTTGTCGACCAGCAACTTCGTGGGTACGGGCCCGAGCATCAGGTCACCCTGACGAAACAGCCAGGTCTGGTCAGCCATGTCCCGCACTCCCTCCAGACTCGTCGCGATGTGGTGTTGGTACCACGGCGCGCCGTTTCGAGGCTATCAGGCTCAGGCCCTCGGGCCGACCGTTCAACAGACGTTGATGGAAGCGATGGGCCGAATCGGACTCCACCGGAATCTGGTTGCCAGCGGTCGAACCGATGCGGGGGTCCACGCGCGAATGCAGGTCCTGTCCTTCCGGCTCGAGGGCTCGCTGACGATGCAGGAGCTCCCCGCGCGGGTCAACGAGCACCTGCCGACGTCGCTGGGGGTCGCGCTCGCGCGTCACGCACCGCCACACTTCAACGCACACTGGCGCTCGAGCATGAAGGAGTACCGCTACCGGATCCTGGTCGGCTCGAATCCACGGTGGGCGCCGTATGCATGGGGAGTCGACGTCGCACCGGAGAAGCTCGACGAGGTGCTGCAGGTGGCCGTCGGGGCGCACGACTTCTCGGCATTCCATGCGAAACGAAGTGCGGTCCGCGAGCGGGTGATCTCGAGCGTCGAAGTCGTGGAGCTGAGCGCAGGACTGATCGACGTGCGGGTGCGCGGCGATCGCTTCGGCAAGTACATGGTGCGCTCCCTCATCGGGGGCGCGGTCGCCGTCGCCAGCGGGGCGTGGTCGAAGGACGAATTCGCTGAAGCCCTCGCGCGCGGGTCGACCTCTGACCCGGAGGGGCCTGAGCAGACGCGGCGTCGACTGGGTCACGGAGACCGGGCTCCGGCGGCAGGGCTCGTGTTGTGGAGCGTCGAGTACCCGCCTGCCGATGATCCCTTCACTGCACAAGAGCGGCGCGAGGCCAGCGAGGTGCCACGCGGGCCGCCCTTTTCGACCGACTGATCAGTCCATCAACTTGTCTTCGTACTTCTCCAGGAGATCGCTGATGGCCTCCCGCAGGTACTCGCTCTGACGAATCCGGGTCTCTTTCGAGAGATCCTTCAGCGACTCGAGGCGATCACGGTTCAACCGAAAAACCACCGACGTGAGACGAGTGTTGTCTTCCATGTGCGGTACGTCCTCCCTTACAGGTGCACACATGGTCGCACACGAAGCTGCCGCGTCAACAAAACCACTCGAAGCGTTCACGAGGGGAGTCTGATCACTCGAAGAGGTACGAACGGAACTGCAGACCAACCATCACCTCGAAGCCGATGCGCGCGCCTGCAGGCCCGACGCCGAACTGCACGCCCGCGCACGCGAACGCACCGAGCACCTCCAACAACTCGTATTGGACGCCGAACGCCACGCGCGGCCCGATGGTGACGATGGGCAAGACGTGCACGTTGAGATCGAGATCGAAGAAGGTCTTGAAGCGATCGCCGAAGGTCGAGCGGACTCCGCCGAGAAACGAGAGGCCGACCACGGACCCGAGGAAGGACACGCGCCCTGCCGCCTTCACGTTCCAGTGATCTGACAGCGCGAAGGTTCCGCCAAGTTCGGGAAACAACCGCACGCCAGTGTCCGCTTGGCCGATGCCGACGGCGGCGCGGCCCTCGACCCCGAAGCCCGTGAGGAGGCCGATGCTCCCGCGGTGATCCCATCGCTCCGCCAGCGCGGTGAACCCGAAGAGCACGGTGATCAGCAACAGCGCTCTGGACACGACCTGGCTCACACGACGGTGATGGCACGAAGGCCTCAGAGGGACGAGCGAGAAGCGCACCCCACCATGGTCACCGCGAGGTGGCCGAAGATTCGGCACGACCGTTCCGACCTTGCTGCGCTGGTCGCCCAGTGCTCCCAAGGATCTCGCCTGGCAGGCGTTCGCGTTTCAGAGCGGCGCCGCGGAGCCCGACTCCGGAGGCTGGTCCTCGCACCACGTGCTCATGCAGGCCCAGATGCGCGCAGGTCCCGTGGCCGGTGACGAACGGACCCGCCCGCTGCCTTCGTCAGGATCGCGTGCGGCGCCGGCGCAGCGCGAGCACGAGCGCCGCCAACGCCAGTCCTCCAGGCGCAGCGACGCAGCCAGCGGCGGGGGAAGACTCGGGGACGTTCGAGAACGGGCCCTGGCGGTCTGTGCCGTCAGCCAGAACTGCTGGGCGATACCGGGCTTCGCCGACGTTCCCCACCGCGTCCTTCACGAGCACCCGCACCCCACCCTGCGCTTCGATGGCGGACAGGGAAATGGGCCGCTCACGACCGAACGGCCCCGGCACCGATTCCCCGACGGCGTAGGCGAACTGCAGGTCTTCGTCGCGCGTCAGCACATCACGCGCCTTCACGATCACGAGATCGCTCTGTCGGTCGACACCGAGCCGAACCTCGGGGGCGTCCCAGTCGACGAAGAAGGGCACGCGCATCGGCTCCGAGACGCCGGACGGATCTTCAGCGACGCGAGAACGGACCGAGATGGTGTGGTGGCCCTGAATGAGGAACCGGGGGTGAGAGACCCGAAGCTGGCCGTTCTCGGCTGGAGAGAACTCGCCCCACAGGCCGTCGTCGATCTTCACCGCGAACTCGGCGGAGCCAGGCTTCCCATCCGCGCTCACCTCGAGCAGCGCGGCCGGCCACGTCAGCTTCTGTCCGACGAGGCGCATGTCGGCGGCGCGAGGAATCTCGCTCGCGGTCAGCCGCGCGGTGGTCCGCGGAGCGGTGACGGCGCACGAGGCCATGGCCGGTAACAGCTCGGCGAACATGCCGAGGTGGTTGTAGGTCTCGGTTCCTGCGATCTGGCCGAGGCCCTTCACGCCCGTGACGCGGAGCTTGAAGTTACCCAGAGACGGCAGCGAGAACGCGCCGAGGCCGCCAGCGACGGCAGGTTCGGCGAGCCCGATCACTGCCGGGATCAGCTGCTCGAGCACGCTGGGATCTTCAGCCAGCATCTCGCTGTTTGCCGTGCGAACATTGGTGATCAGCATGCGCAGGTCACCGATCGCCGGCGTCACCTTGTCGCAGCCCTCGAAGATCAACGAGAGGGGCAGCTTGATGTCGGCGGTGAGCGTGAAGAGCCGTGCGTAGCGGTCATCGAGCATCGCGTAGAAGTCGATGGAGAGCTGGTTCAGCGAGAGCTGAATGAGCGGCTTGATCGGCCGCTTCGACACGGGGTCGACGGTGCCCTCCCCCACCTCGATGGTCGGCGCGGCGCCGGGCCGCAGGACGACCATCATCGGCGCATCCTTGCCATCGCGCGTGGCCAGCTTCCCCAGCGAGGGCAGGAAGGTCTTGAACAGACCCGTGTTGATCAGCCCGACGTTGTTGGTGTCGAGCTGCAGGCACAGCGCGCCGGCCTGGTGTGCCTCATGGAAGGCGAGGTTCAGGAAGGGCGACGAGAAGCCAAGGCCTGCGTGGTAGGAGCGGGTCGTGCCGCCGTCGGGCAGCATCCGGCTGGGGGCCTCCATATCGAAGTTCGGCGCGGAGACGGCGACGAGCGGCGGGGCAGCCATCGGCGCGACGCATGGCGCGACGTTCACGGCTTTCACCCCCACGCGGGTCCCGAACGAGAGGCCTTGATCGACCGTGACGCTCGAGCCGGCGGCGAATGAAAGATCCATCTGGGCGTTCGCCGGCGCACCGAAGCTGCCCAGCGTTGCAGCCAGGTTGATGCGGCCCTCGACGCCCAAGAACCGCGGCACACACTTCGTCTGGTCAGCGGCATCGCGGCAGACGGAGTTGGAGCACACCGAGGTCGCGTTCGTGCTCGCCACGGTGGGGCATGGGGGCTTGCCCATGCCGCACGCCTCGCACGACTGATCGGCGAGGATGGATCGAATCTGCCCCTGCAGCAGGGGCGAGATGAGCCGCAGGATCGTTCCCTTGATGACCGCCACGTCGAGGGTGTCGCAGTAGATGTTGCCGCAGGAGTTCTGGCCCGAGAGCGTGATGTCGTCGGACTGCAGGCACTCGGGGGGCGGAGGGGCGCCGCTCGCGCCACACACGTCGGTACCCGAGATCGAGGAGATCGAGAACGCCAACAACTTGTCCCACTTCTGATCGATCGCGAACTTCACCGTCGCCTTCATGCGGTTGTCGCTGGGCGAGCGAGTCGCGGTGTTGAAACGAACGCCGCACTTCATTCGCGACAGACCGATGCACGCCAGGAAGTTGTCGCTCTTGCTCGCCGCGAGGATGTTGCTCGTGTCGACCGACAACTGCACCTGCGCCTCCAGCGCGTCGGGCGACCGCGGGACGAGAGAGAAGCCGGTGATCTGGATGGCGACGTTCGCCGGGAGGTCGGTCTTTGCGCCCGTCGTGTTGCACTCACCGTCCTGGCGGCCGCAGGACTCGCCGGTGCAGTTCATCCCGCCCATGTCGGCGATCGCGATGTCGCCCACCACGCTGACGTTCTGCACGGTGCATGGCACCCCAACGGTCAGCGTCCGCCCCGGCGCGAACACCTCGGCCAGCACCTGCCAGTTCTGGTTCAGGTAGTTGATGCCCTGAGGCGACAGCCGCAGGTTCACGGCGTTGTCATTCTTCGGCCCGACGTACCGACCCGAGGGAATGGGCTGCAGCGCAGCGCATCCGCCCATGCCGCCCATCGAGGAACACCCCATGGCGGTGATCACCCCGGCCACCAGCCAGATGAGGCGGGTGGGCAGCGCACCGTTCGATGAACGCATGTGAGAACGACCTCCGGAATCGGCCTTCAAAGCGCCTCGAGTGTAGCAGGCCCGGCGCAGCTGCAGTCGGAACAAGGACCACGAAGCGCGTCAATTCCATTCGAGGCGTTCAGCTCACGACGGGCAGCGAGAGGCCCGGCCCCTTCTTGAGGCTGTCGTTGAGGCGGCCGGTGCGGAACGGCTCGAGATCGATGGCGACGAAGGTGAAGCCAGTAGCCTTGACGGCCTCGTCGACCTGCCGGCGGACTTCAGGCTCCATCAGCCGCGCCACCTCGTCGGCGCTGACCTCGAGGCGGGCGACCTCCTGGTGATAGCGTACCCGGAAGACCTTGAAGCCGAGTTCACGCAGCGCTCGCTCGGCGCGGCCGACCTGGTTGAGGCGCTCGACCGTGACCTGGGTGCCGTACGGAAGGCGCGAGGCGAGGCAGGCAAGCTGGGGCTTGTCCCAGGTGGGCAACCCGAGGCGGCGCGACCACGCGCGGATCTCGTTCTTGGTGAGCCCTGCCTCGGCGAGCGGCGAGATCACCTTGTGCTCGCGCGCGGCCTGGTGCCCGGGCCGGTGGTCCTTCTTGTCGTCAGCGTTGAACCCGTCGAGCACCACCGCGAGCTGATGTTGAGCGCGCGCCTTCTCGGTGAGGGAATAGAGTTCGGTCTTGCAGAAATAGCAGCGGTTCGACGGATTGGCCGTGTAGCGGGGGTCGTCGAGCTCGTGAGAGTCGACCACCATGTGCCGGGCTTCGAGCTTCGCCGCCAGGGCCCGGGCCTCGTCGGCCTCATCGGACGATACCGAGGCAGACAGCGCAGTGATGGCGAGCGCCCGCACGCCGAGCTGCTCGACCGCGATGTGAAGCACGAACGTGGAATCGACCCCGCCCGAGAAGGCGACCAGCGCAGAGCCGTAGCCCTTCACCGATGCCCGCAGACGCTCGAGCTTCTCGCCTGAGGCAGCGCAGAGCGAGGCGACCTCGTCATCCGTCATCAAAGGCCTGGACTCCACCCGAGGGCCGCCGACTGTTGCCATGCGGCTCCTCTAGCGTCGCGCGCCCGGGCCGACAACCCGGGCGACCGCGCTGGCTCGTTACTTCTACTTCTTCTTCTTGTCGGCCTTCTTGGCGGCCTTGGGGGCCTTGCCAGCCTTCGGCGCCTTGCCCGGCTTGATCTTCTTCACCTTGGGGCTGACCTTCATCTTCGTCCCGGTGATGATCTTGAGCTCGTCGGCGTTCATGTACGTGAGGTCGAGGAGCGCCTGGAAGATGCGCACCCCCCCCGCTTCGACCGGCTCGAGGTTCGACTGAATGGTGACCTCGACGCCGTTGACGGGCGGCGGCTCGTATGGCTCGGTGATGCCCACGAAGTTGGGGATCTCTCCGGCCAGGGCCTTCTTGTACTTGCCGCTGGAGTCCCGTTTGATCAGGTCCTCCGTCGGGCAGTTCACGTAGACCTCGACGTAGCGCTGAATGAGGCGCCGGTTCTCGTCTCGGATGGCCTTGTAGGGGCTGGCACACGCGACGAGCGTGCAGACGCCGTTTCGCGTCAGCAGGTCAGCCACCACGCCGAGGCGGCGCGAGATGACGACGCGCTCCTCTTTGTTGGCGCCTTCAATCTCACCCCAGAGCGACTCGCCGAGGTCGTCCTCGTCGAGCACTTCGACCTTGCGGCCGACCTGTCGCAGCCGCGCAGCGATGTACTCCGCCAGCGTGGTCTTGCCCGCGCCCAGCATTCCCGTCAGCCATACCGTAAAGCCCTGCTGCTCCTGCTGCGCCATACGAGTCACGCTCCTGTGGAGGTGGAGGGGTGCGCCAAAAAGCGCGTCGACTTAGTGCATGTCGTCACATCAGCGCAATGATTATTGTCAAACGCTGCTACAGGCACGATGTCCAGGCGCCGTCAGCGAAGCGCCACCGGGCCTCATCGACGCACCGCCCGTCGCGGATCGACAGCACCGCCAGACGAAGGCGCGGAAGGAGCGGCCGGCCCTCGATCGTGAAGGTCGCGAGGTCCCACGCCGAGAGGGTGGCGGGGCCATCCACGTGCGAGTGGACGAGCCAGACCTCGAGGTCCGCGGCCTCACGCTCCAGCGTCATCCACTCGAGCGGGTCGATGACGAAGGAAGTCTCGGCGGAGCGCGGGAACCGGTGGGGATCGGCGCGGTGGGCGTCATCAGCCACGTTCGCGAGCGGGACGAAGCGCCACCCGTCGGCCCGGCTCACCAGCGCGCAGACCCCCTCGGCGGGCCAGGTCGCTTCGCAGTGCCGCCACGCGTCCGCCAGGTCCGGGCTCAGTCGCGCAGCCATCGGTCGCCGAGCCAGCGCACCGTGACGGGCGACGCCTCGAGCCCCAGCGCGAAACGTTGCACGATCAACGCGGCAAGCGATCCGGTCGTCACCGGCTCCGCGGGCTCGCCTGAGGGGAGGCGCTCGGGCCAGGCCGCGTGGGGAGGGACCCCGACGATGGCGCCTGGCGACACCCCCACGCGGAAACAGGCGAGCGGAGCATCGACGCCACTCGAGAAGGGCCCCAGCCAGCCCGCCGCGGGCCGATTCGGCGAGGCCACGGCGTCTGGACACAGCGCCTCGAGGCTGGTGCCAGCGAGGAAGCCAGTGCGTTCACTGCGAGCCAGGTCGACCAGCGGAGTGCCGGACGCCCCGAGCGCGGCCACCGCGACGTCGAGCGCCTGCGAGTGCCCCTCGACCGTCACCACGGTGTCGAGCAGGCGCGACTGGCCTCGCCCGCCAACCTCTTTGAGGAGGATCTGGCGGCTGTACCGCTGAATCTGGTCCTCGCGCAGCGCCATCGCTCAGGAGCCCCGGAGCTCGATCACCAACCGGGCGCGCACGCCGTCGAGGCTCTCGAGCGAGCGCACCTCGTGCCCCTCGTCACGGACGTTGCGCGGCAGGTTGCGCAGCGGCTCCTCGCCCTCGAGGAGCACCTCGAGCGTGTCACCCGGCTCGAGCGTCTCGAGGCGCAGCTTCACGCGCACCCACGTCATGGGGCAGACCTCGCGGGTGATGTCGATGCTGGCGTGGGACATGACGGGTCGTCGGCGTCGACCAATACCGCCTTCGCGCCGGCTCCGCACGCCGAGCAGTCGCGACGCCGTCGGACCTTCACGGTCCGGAATGACAGATCGAGCCCATCGACGACGTGGAGCAGCGCGAGCCCGGCCTCCGGGTTGGGTCGCCAGGCGAGCGACGCCTGCAGCCCGCCCATCACGCCCGCCATCGCCCCGAGGACGCCGGCTTGCGCGCACGTCGGCACCTCGGTCGGCGGCGTCTCGAAGAGGCAACGAAGGCATGGCCCGCCCGGCTCGAGCCGCATGGCCAGCCCCTCGAAGCGAAGGACCCCCGCGTAGATGGCGGGGCGCTGCGTGAGGACTGCCGCGTCCGAGATGAGGAACTTCGTCCCGACCCCGTCGGTCGCGTCGAGCACCACCTCGTGCGTCTGGAAGATCGACCCGATGGTGGCGGCGCCGACGCGCGCTTGCCGGGTCGTGATGGCCAGGCCAGGGAACTGCCGGCGCAGCTTCGTCGCGGCAGACTCCACCTTCGGCACGCCGACGTCGGCGGGGTGATGCCAGGGTTGGCGATGGAGGTTGCTGAGCTCGACGACATCGGGATCGATGAGGGTGAGGCGAGTGACGCCCGCGTAGGCCAGCGCGAGCGACGCAGGGCAGCCGAGGCCCCCCACGCCGATGACGCATACCGAGTCCGGGACGGGCCGAGCCATCCGCGGGTTGTGGCGGTTTTCGCGTCGCCGGGCAATCGCCGCACCGCGAATGGGCCTCACGTCACTTCTCGCGCAGGGTAGGCTCCGGCCGTGCAGGCGACCGACGATCGACGCGCGCGGGTCCAGCAGGTGCTCCAGCGCCGGGGCCTGACCCAACAAGCCTCGGCGGGTGACGCCTCGGCCTCGTGGCTGAGAGATCGGTTCATCGCCCGGGCCCGCGCGCTCTTCTACGCGCGCATGATGTTCCTCACGCTGGGCCTGCTGATCCTCGCGGTGCCGGTGTGGCGCCTGTACTTCGGCTTCAGCCCACTCGCGTTCGGCGTCTACTTCTTCATGCTGCTGTACAGCGTGGCGAACTACCTGACGCTCAGCCACCCGAGCTTCGGCAGCGTCATCACCTACCTCACCCTCCTGATCGATCTCGTCGTGATGGTGATCGTGGTGGCCAAGCCCATGACGGGCGGGGGGCTGGCCAACCCGCTGCTGGCTTCGCAGCTGCTGTTCACGACGTTGTTCGCCCTGCTCTTCCCCAAGCCGCTCGCGATTCTGCCGCCGCTGCTGGCGCTGCCGATCGTCACGCGCATCGATCAGCTCCTCAACCGAACGCCGACGGCGATCGAGATCCTCACCCTGCTCTGGTACCTCGCGCTCAACTTCATCATCATCTACGTGTTGGTGTACCTGAACCAGAGAGAGACCAGCGCTCACCTCGAGGTGCTCGAGCTGCAGCAGGATCTGAAGGATCTCGCCGTCGTCGAGGAACGCAACCGCCTGGCGCGCGAGATCCACGACGGCCTCGGCGCGAGCCTGTCGTCGCTCATCATTCAGTCCGAGTACCTCGCATCGCTGGCCAGAGACGAGGTGCTGCTGAAGGAGATCACCGAGATCAAGGCGTGCGCCGAAGAGTCGATCGAAGAGCTCCGCCGCAGCCTGCGCATGATGCGCGAGGACTTCGATCTCGGTCAGGGGGTCGAGGACTACGTCAAGACGTTCGGCGAGCGCACCCAGTTGCCCGTGCGCTTCGAGAAGCACGGTGAGTGGCTGGGGAAGATGGCGCCTGAGTCGGCGCTGGCGATCTTCCGCGTGCTGCAGGAGCTGCTCACCAACGCCCTGAAGCACGCGAAGGCGAAGCAGGTCGACGTTCGGTTGTCGTTCCTCCCCGAGCGCGTGCAGCTGTCCGTCAAGGACGACGGCCAGGGCTTCGATTCTCAGGCCCCTCGCCCCGGGCACTACGGCCTCATCAACCTGCAGGAACGCGCCAACAAACTCGGCGCCACGGTCAACGTCGAGGCGAAACCCGGCGCTGGCGTTCACGTCACTTTTTCCGTCCCGTTGACCGGGTAGCACCCACCAGAGGCCCCATGGAACCGACGCCCGCAGCGCCCACCCGCATTCGCGTCTATGTCGTCGAGGATCAGTCGAAGATCCTCAAGAACCAGCTGAAGCTGCTGGAGGCGAGCTCCGATCTCGAGATCATCGGCACCGCGCTGTCGGGGGAGACGGCCCTCGACGACATTCGCCGCTTGAAGCCCGACGTCGTGCTACTCGACCTGGGGCTGCCCCGAATGAGCGGCATCGACGTCACGCGCGCGGTCAAGGCCGAGGTGCCGAAGGTCGAGATCCTCATCTTCACGATCTTCGACGAGGAGGACAAAGTGCTCGAGGCGGTCCAGGCCGGCGCCTCGGGCTACCTGCTGAAGGGGACCCCCGCCGACAAGATGGTCGAGGCGATCAAGGAGGTCAGCCAGGGAGGCACCGTCATTCAGCCGTCACTCGCCCGTCGCCTGCTCAAACACTTCCGGGTGCCCGAGGTGCCGAGCACCGACGCCGTCGCGCCTGCCACCGTCACGATGCCCGCGGAGCCCGAAGGGAAGAAGCTGTCAGCCCGAGAGACCGAGATTCTGCAGCTGATCGCCAAGGGCGTCTCGAACAGCGAAGCCGCCACGATGCTGACGCTGTCGAAGGCCACCATTCGGACGCACCTCGAGCACATCTACCGCAAGCTCGAGGTGACCAACCGCGTCGAGGCCGTCACCGAGGGCCTGCGCAAGGGCATCATCCAGATGTGAGCCCACGAAGACGTGAGGACAGGTCGAGCAGACACCTGGCCTTCGTCTTCAGCGCGATGCTCGAGCGCTCACAGACAGAAGCCGACGGCCGCACCCGAGGTGCTCGACGCTCGACGGCAGGTCTTCCCACCGACGCAGCGGGCGTTCGGCTGGTTCATGCAGCGCGCGGGAGCCATGCCCCCGTCGCTCGGGTTGCAGGTGAGATCGCAGACCGACGTGCACGTCGGCGGGTCGGTGAGCGTCGAGCTGGAACAGATCTGGCCGTTGCCGCACGAGGAGCCGCGGAACGCGTCGGTGTCCGTGCAGCGCTCACCGGCGTTCGCGATGCGGCGCTGCTGGGGAACACAGATGCCTGCGCCGTTGAGCGACACTGAGAGCTGTCCGTCAGCCGACGCGGGAACGCAGCTGGTGGGCGTGGAGCCAAGCGGCGCGCACGTGGCAGACATCGGGCTGAAGACGTTGCAGTCCTTCATGCAGACGCCAAGTACCGCGTTGTCGTTCGGGTCGGTGTAGCGGTACAGGTTCACGCACGAGTCGCCAGCGCCGCAGGCAGGCAGTGAGTCGAAGCCAGGCTTGCCCGGGTTCGCGTTGCAGGTCTTGAGGCAGACGCCTTCCTCGACGCCCGCATCATTCGAACCGCCCGTGTAGGCGCACTCGAGCCCGGTGCCGCAGCGGGTCGCCTGCGTGCCTGCCGTGAAGTCCCGCGTGCACTTGTCGCCAAGGACTGCCGTACCGGGCGGCAGGCAGGTCTCGATGGGGAAGAAGCCGAAGCGCCAGACCT
Organism: Myxococcaceae bacterium; assembly: GCA_040400045.1. Lineage (GTDB taxonomy): Bacteria > Myxococcota > Myxococcia > Myxococcales > Myxococcaceae > Xiheimicrobium. The sequence goes on along the minus strand of JBBAQZ010000020.1, from coordinate 64,810 downwards.
TGAAGGCGGCGTAGGTGCAGTTGCCGCGGCCCGTGCCGGCGTTGTCGGTGATGACGCCCGAGGCCGAGCGCGTGAGGCACGTGTTGCCGACCGGAACCGTCTTGAGAACGAAGCCGCCGTCGGACAGCTGGGTGAACCCGCCATCGGTCGGGAGCGGCGCACCGGCGTCGCTGAAGCCACCATCCTGGGGAATGTTCTGGTTGCAGTCGTTGAGCAGGCCGTCGGGGAAGCAGACCTTGGAGCTGGGGAAGGTGCGAATCGGGCCGAAGCACTGCTCGCCGACATCGCAGAGGTTCGCGCCAGCGTTGCAGTCCTTGAGACACACTGCGATTTCCCCGTTGGTGCCGAAGAGCGGCACGCAGGCTTCACCCGTGGGGCAGGCGGCGGCCGTGCCCGGCTTGCACTCCTCGTAGCGCCTGGGGTTCGTGCAGTCCTTGCCGCGGCACCACTGGCCCTCGGACTGGCAGGTGTCCTGGGTGCTGCGGGCCGAGACGAGGCAGCTGCACTGGTTGCCGACGCACGCCTGCTGGCCACCAGCGCACGCGGCGCCGTTGCAGGTGCTGACGGGAACGACGCACGAGAAGGCGCCGGTCGAGGTGTTGCGTCGACACTGGCCGGCATCACAGCCGCCGCAGCCGTCGACGCAGGTGCGAGGCGTACCGCGCAGGCCGCCGTCCGCGTCGCAGATCTGATTCTCGGCGCAGCCACCCGCGCACGAGTCGATCGCGTCAGGGTTGGCGCCGGCGTCAACGCTGGCGTCTGGCACCGGCGGAATCGGCGGCGGGCACGCCAGGAACATCGCGGAGACGACTGAAACCAGCGCGACAACTCGAATCATCTTCACGAAAGACCCCTGAGAATTGCGGCCGAAAGAAAGCGCGCCGTCCTATGCAGCACGGTGTGACGTGTCAACACACGAGTGCAGCTGAACCGACACGCACTGCGTCTCAATAGGCGATGGAGACGCCCCAGGTGACGCTCAGGTACGACTCTTCACCGAGGCCACCGCACTGCTGCTCGTTGCAGACGGTCCACTTCTGGCCCTGGCCGAAGTAGCGATCGAAGTACGACTGATAGCGGGCCTTCAGCGTCCACCCGAGCATGACGGGGCCGAGGGCGACGAGGTCGCCGGAGCCGCCGACGTCGAGGCCCCAGCCCGTCGACACGGCGCCGCCGGTGTCGTCCATGAGGTTGCCGAACCCGATGATCTGCTCGTCGGCCGGCCGTGGGTTGAAGAAGAGCGAGGCGCCGAGCTCGAGCCGGAAGAACCGCACGATGGGGAACGCGAGATCAGCGCCGATCACCGGGAAGCCCGCTCCGGTGGGCGCGACCCGTTGGCTCGAGGGGAGCGGCACGCCTGCGTTCGGATCGATCGTGAAGCTCCGCGAGACGAGCCCGCCGCGAATGCCGGCGAAGCCGATGCCCTGCGGTTCTCCGGCGCCCATCGCGAAGTGGAAGCGCCAGGCGGCCTGCATGGACCAACCGAGGTCGACGCTGGCCACCTGCTTCTCCTCGCTCATGCCCTGCATGTTGACCTCAGAGATGGTGGTGACCGACGAGCCGTACATGAGGCTGCCGAGCAACCCGAAGCCGTTGACGATGCGGTTGTCGAAGCCCGCGAGCGGGAAGAGTTCAGCGTGCGCGGTGAAGCCCAGGTACGGCACCTGCGGGGTGAAGGTGACGGTCGTGCCGACGGGCTGCTGTGCTTCCGGCAGACGATCGAAGTCGGCGCACGAGGCGATCGCGATGCTGCCGGGCCGCAGGCACTGCGAGCGCCAGGTGGTCGCGCCGGCGACCGAGAAGGTGATGGTGCGCGGCCCGATGCGCTTCTTCTTCTTGAAGGCCTCAAGGTCGAGGTCGGCGTCGCGGTTGGTGTCGCTCCCGTCATCGCTCCCGGAGCCGCCCGTGCCTGGCGTGACGACCGTGCGCCCCCCGCCGCCCGTCTTCGTGCCTCTGGATCCGGTGTCGGTATTGCCGCTCGTGGTGAGATCGATCTCGGGGCCGGGGTCCGAGCCAGTGCCGGTTCCCGTTCCGGGGTCGCCGCCGCCAGCAGGCTCGTCCCCCTCGTTGGAGTGCTTCGCGGCGCCCTGCTCTGCCGCGGCCGAGATGGCGCGCGAGAGCTTCTGGGCGAAGTCGTCCGAGAGCTGGCCCTTCTTGACCGCCAGCTCCTTGGTCCAGAGCTCGCCGCCGATGCGGTCGTAGATGAGCACCTTGTACTTGTCGCCGACCTCGCCAGTCACGGCCGCGTCGATCTTCAGCTGCTTGCCGACGCGCTTGATGCCGATGACCGTCATCGCGGCCGCGCCGTTGAGGCGCTTCTTCGCGGCGGCAGCGCGGAACTCGTCGAGCGGAACGACCTCGACCGAGTCGCTCTTCATCAGCGTCGACTCGATCTGGTTGCGCAGCTTGTTGTTCTGATCGCCGTCGATCTCCAACACGACGACCCGATACTTCTGGGCAAGCGCAGGCGACGAGGCGAAGGCACCGATGAGGAACAGCGCGAGCGGACGAGCACGCATGGATGCGGGCCCTTCTGCCGTCATTGCGGCCCGGTGGTCAACGGCGAGGGCCTCTCAGGTCTTGAGAATCGGCCAGCCCGCCGACCGAGCGTGTCGAACGAGCGCGTTCTCGAAGCCGTCCGGAGGGGCCACGACGAGCCGGTGGTGAGCCGCCTCGAGCATGTCGAGGTCGAGCTCTCCATTCCCTGCGGCGAAGCCGGGGCTGACGCTGCGGCGCGACAACCACGCCACCTTCCCCGGCCCTGCGGTGACGGGGAGCCGCAGGCGATCGGTCAGCACGCCGGCCTCCACGTCGGCGTCGACGCCGATGACGTGCTCCGGCGCGACGCCCAGGGCCTTGGCGCCGGCCTCGACGATCCACCTCGGGCTCGCGGAGCAGAGCCAGGGCGTGACGCCGGCCCCGCGGAGCACCTCGAAGAGCGGTCGAACGAAAGGGAAAACCCGGCCCAGGTAACGCTGCGCGAAGAAGGTCGAGCACACGGTCTGGAGGTCAGCCTCACGAACGCCCGCCATCACGCGCACGGCGTAGCCGTAGGCCTCGATGGGAGCGTGGTCGAGCAGCGCGTCGTAGCGCGCGTAGGCGTCTGCGAGCACCAGCCGGTTGGCGGCGAGATAGCGGAGCAGATCTTCTCCGACGTCGCCGCGCCACAGGGTGCCGTCGGCGTCGAACACCGCCGTCCGAGGCGCGTCACTCTTCAGGAACGGGCGCACGGCCGCCTGCACGGACGGCGGGAGGAGGTCGAGAGCAGCCATGCTAAGAGCCTCGCATGCGTCGACTCCTGGTGGTCCTGCCGTTGTTGGTGGCCTGCGGCGACCAACTGCCCTGCTCCAACTGCCCAATGATCGCAGGGCCCTACCTCGTCTCGTGGCAGCAGGGCTTCACGCAAGACGGCTGCCCCGCCGAAGGTCCGCGGCCGGTGAACTTCAACCTCACGCAGTCGGGGAACCAGCTCTCGGTGCTGATCGGCGGCGAGGAGCTCCGCGGCACCCTCTACGACACCTACGACTTCTCGGTGTCTGGCGGCCGGAGCTCGACCGCCTACTCACTTCGAGGCCGGGCGGTGACGAGCGGCGCCACCACCACGGCTGACGGCGGAATGACCCGGGGCAACGTGCGGCTGGTGGGCTCGCTCTCGAGCAACTCGACCGCAGGCGCGAAGAGCTGCGAACTGACCGAGCGGTACACCGCCGACCGCCTGTAGCCCGACGGGCTTACTTCTTCTTCGCAGGCGTCTTGGCGGCGGCGGCCTTCTTGCGGCCCAGGCGCTTCTTCCAGTGCAGACGAATCTTCGACTTCACGCGGCGGTGCTTGCTCTTGCTACGGGCCATGAACGGCTCCTTGGTGGGTTGGAAAACGACGTCGGGTGAGCGGCCCTAGCAAAGGCCTCGCACGCGGTCACTCGCCATCAGCATCGTCGTCGGGGGGCGGGGCTGCCGGCCGGGTGGGAAAGGGGATGCCTTCGGCGCTGCGCACGTCGCTGGGTCGGGCCCGCCAGTCGAACTCGGCCTGCAGCGAGTCGTCGGGGAGCGGCTCCTGGCCTGCAGGTACGGCGGCCTCGTCAGGCGTCTTGTTCACGGTCGCGAAGATGGGGCGGGTGGCGTCGACGAAGCGCCTGACCTCGTCGAGCGGGAGCGCCGGCACGTCGTGGCCGTCCACACCGGCCATCGAGGTGGCCGCACAGAGGGAGTTGAGAATCGCCTCCTCGGTCGCCTCCATCACCGCCTCGTAGAGCGGGTCGACACGCTGATCGAGGAGCAGCTTCATCTTGTAGACCATCTTGCGCGTGCGCCGCGGCACCACGTTGGCGGTGGAGAAGCCGACGATGATCTCTCCTGAGCCGTGGGCCGCGTACGAGCCGACGCGGCCGATGCCGAGCGCGACGCGTTTGCACAGACGGTTCAGCTGGTGCGGCAGCAGCGGAGCATCGGTAGCGACGACGGCGATGATCGAGCCGTAGCTGTTCATGCGGCGCGGCAGGTGCTTGAGCTTCTCAGCGAGGAACTCCCCCACCGGCAGGCCCGCGACGCGAAGGTTGTGCATCTTTCCGAAGTTGCTCATCACCAGCACGCCGAGCGTGTAGCCGCCGAACACCTGAGGGAGTTTGCGTGACGAGGTGCCGATGCCGGCCTTGAAGTCGCACGTGATCATCCCCGTGCCGCCGCCGACCGAGCCCTCTGGCACCGGCCCCGACTTCGCGTTCGCGAGCGCCTCACGCACGTGGGCTTCAGTGACGTGCCGGCCGGAGATGTCGTTGAGGTAGCTGTCGTCACACTCGCCGACGACGGGAATGATGACGTCGTGCTCCGAGCCGATGCCGGGGTACTGCTCGACCATCACGCGGGCCATCGCGTCGGACACGGCGCCGACCGACATGGTGTTCGTCAGGAGAATGGGCGTCTCGAGCAGGCCCCACTCCACCACCTGCGTGAGCCCTGAGACTTCACCCGCGCCGTTGAGCACGAACGCTCCGCCCGCGAGCCGGTCCATGAAGATGTTCGACTCGTTGGGCAGAATCGCGGTGACGCCGGTGCGCACGGGGCCGACGCCAGGCGTGAGTGGCCCGGGCTCTCCACGAATGATGGTGGAGTGGCCGACCAGCACCCCGGCGACGTCGGTGATGGCGTTGTGCTTGCCCGGCTTGAAGCGGCCGAGCGGCAGGCCGAGCTCTCGAGCGCGCACGCGAGCAGTCATGGGAGAAGCTCGTACTCTGCGATGGACGGGGACGCGAGCGTGGATCCGTCGCGTGGGTTCTGGCATCCAAGGCGCCATGGCCCGGTTCGTCACGCTGTGTCTCGTCCTGTGCGGCTGCGTGAAGCACGTGCCGCCGGGGAACACCCCGCTCGCCGGCCGCATGCGAGCGGCGCTCACGTCGGAGCAGCCGATGCCCGTCCTGAGGGGCCCGCGCGCCCTGCACTTCCTCTTCGTCGGCGGGTTCCTCAACGAGACGATCCCCGGGTACTTCGTCGACAACATAGCGGTGATGCGGGACGAGCTGGGCGCGGAGGTCTCGACGCTGTTTCCGCCGTCGGCCGGGAGCCTCGACGTCATGCCGCGATGATCCGCGACGAGGTCGGCCGGATCAGCGAGTCGACGCAGCGCGCGGTCGTGCTCGTCGGCCACAGCAAGGGTGGCGCGGGCGTGGTCGTGGCGGTCCTCAGCTGATCACCTCGGGGCGCGTCGACCGGGTGATCTCGGTCCAGGGCGCGCTCCACGGCTCGCCGCTCGCCGATGGACTGGTCGCGTCGCTGCCGATTCCGCTCGTGCACCAGGCGTTTCAAGGACTGTCGACGCTCACGCGCGCGAAGGCCGACGCGGCGTTCCGGGCGTCACCGATGCGGGAGGACCTGAGCCACTGGTACGAGGACCACGTCTTCTCCGTGCGCAGCGCGGAGACGACGGGTCAGGTCTCCACGGAATTGGCGCTGAGCCACGCGTTCGTCGCGCGGTACGGATCAGGCCGAAACGACGGGCTGCTGCTCGAAGAAGACATGCGCCTCGACGGCGTCGGCGCCGATCTCGGTGTGCTGCGCGGCGATCACGCGGCCTTCGCAGTGTCGTCTCCGCTCAGCAACGGCACACGGGCGACGCGCAAGGCCTTCACCCGCGCGTTGCTCGAGCAGGTCTTCGCCGAACGCTGACGTCACTTCGCCGGCGTCTCGGCGACGATCTCGAACAACTCCGTGTCCTTCAGCGCGAGCACGGCCTTGCCGTTCTCGAACGCCTTGTCCCGTGAGGTGTTGGTGAAGCGGGCCAGGAAGACCTTCGCGGGCTTCAGCGTCACGCTCGCGCCGGTGCGAACGTTGGTGAACGTCGTCTGGAGCTGCTCGAACGGCGCCTCCTCGAACGCGAGGTTCACCTTTCCGACGCTAGCCCCCGTGGCGGCCTGGGCGCCATCGGCGACGCAGGCGTACTGCGGCGACTTCGGCGAGCGATGGAGCACGCGCAGCTCGTGGCTGTGCGCCTTGAGTCCCAACTTCGCGAGCGCGAACTCGCCCATGCGGTAGCCCGCGACGGCCCACGGCCCGACCTCGCCGTGAATCGACGCGACCGCCGCCAGCCTCGGGTCGAAAGCCGGCGTCTGTGAAACGAGGACGACGAGGAGCGCAGAGAGCATGCGCGCCTTTTACTTCTTGAGCGTGCCCTGCGCTGCCCTCGCGGAGATCAGATCGTTCACGTCGAGCGTCTGCAGGTTGGCGCCCTTCCCCGTCGGGACCATGACGATGCGCTTGCCCTTGAGCGCCTCGGCGATCTTGAGCTTCACCATCGTCCGGCCGCCCGCGCCGCCGAGCGCCGCGTTCTCCTTCTCGATCGACTGCGCCCGCGACTTCGCCTCAGTGAGCGATGCGGTGGCCTCGTTGGTGGCCTTCACCAGCTGCGCGTCGGCGGTCAGCTTCGCCTGCGCCAGCTCACCCTTCGCGGTCGCGATGTCCTTCGAGACGACACCGCGCGCGGTCTCGAGGTTGCGTTTGCTCTCCTCCGCCGCCGCCTGCCCTTCACTCTTCATCCGCTCACCGTTCTGCTCGGCCAGCTTCTTCTCGCGAATCACCTCTTCGTATGCGGGCGCGAAGCGGTGCTCTCCGAGGATGACCTGCTCGACGATGACGCCTTCGGGACCGAGCGCGGTGAGCAACAACGCCTTCGCTTCTTCCGCAGCCGCGAAGCGTTTGTCGGCGACGTAGAAGTCTTCGCTCTTGAGGCGGTTCAAGCCATCGCGCACGTAGGCACGGGCGGCCGGGCGCACGAGGCGCTCCTGTACGTCGTCGGTCGACTCACCGACGCGCTGGAGCACGTGCGGCACCTTCGTCGGATCGATGCGCCAGGTGACGGTGACGTCGACCGAGATGTCGTTGCCGTCGACCGTCTTGAACTCGACGTCGTCGATCACCCCATCCATTCCCGGCTGCTTCTGCATTCGCAGGTTCTGCAGCTTGGTCTCGAAGGTGTGCCAGTCGGTGATGATGGGCGCGAAGAAGTACGTCGCGCCCGAGGCGTAGACTTCGTCCTGCACGCCCTTCTTGCCGAACGGCGCGAGCTTTCGGGTCAACACGCCGACCTCGTTGGCGCCGGTGGAGTGGCAGGCACAGCCGGTGAGTGAGCTGATGATGGTCGCCGCGATGATGAGCTTCATGGTCATTCTCCCCTCACGTCGAAGCGCTTGAGCAGCTGGTTGAGATCGAGCGGGTTGGTGCCACCCTCTCCATCGCTGGGGATGACGATGACGTCGATGCCGTCGAGCACCTCCGCCATCTTGAGGCCGACCAGGTTCTCGCTGCCGACGCCGCGCAGCGCCTTGTTCTCGAGCTCGGTGCCCTGCGCCTTCGCGAGCCGCACCGACAAGCTGCCCTCGGCGGCCTTGGTGCGCGAATAGAGATCAGCCTCGCTGCGCAGCTTCTCGACCTCGGCGCGGCCGCGCGCGTACTCGACGTCGACCGCGGCAGCGCCTTCAGCGACGATCTTGTTCTTCTCGGCTTCGGTCTGCGCAGCCAGCGCCTCTGCCTGGTTCTTGAAGACCGTCTGATCCTGGATCTTCCGTGACTCGATCGCCGCCTGGTACCGCCTGTCGTAGCGGTACTGACGAACCAGCACGTGCGTCACCGCGAGCCCGCGTGGAGACAGCTCGTCGGACAACAGCCGCTGCGCCTCGGCCGCGGCCTTCTCGCGACTGTCACCCTTGTAGAAGTCCTCGGCGTCGAGCACGCCGAAGGTGCGGCGGAGCTGCTGCTCGGCGCGGGGAATGACGACCGAGTCTTCGTAAAGCCGGCCGGGGCCGATCTGCGTCATCACCTTGTAGGCGTCGTCGACGCGGTAGATGACCGTGACGTCGACGGAGACTGTGTAGCCCTCGGACGTCTGGATCTTCAGCGACGGCATCGTGCGCAGGTTGGGGATGTGCGCCGATGGCTCCTGCGCGTCGCTCATCTCGAGCACCTGCAGGTCGGCCGCGAAGAGGTGCATGCGCTCGGCGCCCGGCGTCAGGAAGTGCACGCCAGGCGGGTAGATCTCGGTGTGCACGCCCTGCCCCGAGCCGAATGTCACCTGTTTCACGCCCCACTGCCCGGGCCGCACGTACGAAGAGCACGAGCTCCACCCGACGATCAAGACGATGAGGATGGCGATCACGGGCCAGAGGAACCGCGCACGCCTCGCGAGCGTGCCCCGAAAACGTTCGGCTGGAGTCATGACCGGGAGTGTTCTCCCGGATCAGCCCTTCGTCGAATCCGCGTCCTTCTGCGTGCGGGCGGCCTCGGTGGTGCCTGCCGCGCCCTCGTCGATTCCAAGCGGCTGGTACGCGCGTCGTTCGACCTGCTCGGCCTTCATGTCGTCGACCAGGCCCACCAGCTGCTTCGCGTACCGGCGCTTCGCGAACCACGCCTGCGCGTCGGGGAGCAGCGGGCCACCGATGAAGAGCGCCAACGGGAGCGGCTCGAGCCAGTCGGGGACCGCGGTGCGCAGGATGATGAAGCCAGCCACCAGACCGATCGCCGCGTACGCAGCGCGAGAGAAGAAGTCGCCGCCGCGCCAGGCGCCATAGCCACGCTTCTCGAGCGCGTGCTGCTCCTTCGCCAGCCGCAGGTACCGGGGCAACGCGACCTCGCGCAGCGCCCCCGTGGTGCGGCTCCAGTAAGTCTGATCGTCGGCGAGCTCCTTGAACTGCTTGCCGGCCTCGTCGAGCGCCTCGTTCGCGCCCTCGAGCAGCGAGGCCTCGGCCTTCTCGTCCCACACCTCGAACGCGGCCCGCCGCCGCTCGAGCAGGGCGACGAGGTGCGCGGTGAGCTCAGCCAGCTGGAAGTGACTCGGGTAGACGCTGCTCACTGGGCGAAGAGAATACGACTGCGTCGCGCGCCGATAGTCATTTTCGTGGGCTGTTCGGCTATGCCGCGCGGCCATGACGACCGAGACCTCGAGCCCACGCCTGTTCGCGCGGTGGTTCCCGCTGGGCACGACGCGCTACCACGTCTTCCTTGGAGCGATCGCCGTGCTGGTCCTCGGCCCGCTCGGCGGCATCACCGCCAGCTACATGAACTTCTCGCTCGGCTTCTTCGTCGGCGGGCAGGTGCTGGCCGGCATTCTCGGCTCGACGATCACCTACTTCTACGGGCCCGAAGGGAAACACGGCGCCAACTACATGCAGACGGCTGCGGCGTCGGTCGCGTCGATGGCGGCCATGGGCGTGCTGGTGCAGGCGATGGTGTGGCTGGGCCTCGAAGAGCCGCCCGTGTGGAAGCTGATCCTCTACTTCCTGTCCGTGGGCATGTTCGGTGTCGGCGTCGGCATGATCTTCACGCCGCTCCTCGTCGACAAACTGCAGCTCACCTACCCCTCGGGCCTCGCCGTCGCGAACATTCTGCGAGCGCTCACCGATGTGCGGCTGCTCAAGCGGAGCGTCGGCCAGCTCGCCACCGGCATCGGCCTGGGCACGGTGATTCCGCTCGGCATGGAGCAACTCGGCCACATGGAAGGCGCCGCGGCGAAAGCGGCCGAGGCTGCGGGCCAGAAGTACGAGCCGGGCGTCATCGGCAAGCTGCTCGCGCTCGACTTGAGCGTGTCGACGGTCGGAGCGGGCATCATCCTGGGCGCGCGCGTGACGCTGCCGGCGTTCCTGTACGCCGTCATCTGGGACGTCCTCACCCCATGGTTTCGAATGAACGGCTGGCTCGGCGAGAAGGAGCCCTTCCGCAAGTTCGCCTTCCTCGTCGCGCTCGGCACCATCATGGGCGCCGCCGTCGTCGACATCTTCCTGATCCTCCGTCAGGCGGCGACGCGCATTCGCAAGGCCTCCGCCGAGCAGCCGGTCGCGATGGTGCCCGGTGAAGAGTGGAAGCAGACGAACACCAACCGCCTGCTGCTGTGGCTGGGCTTCTGGGCGTTGATGGTGATCGGCGTGTCGGTGGGCCTGCTGAACGTCGGCATCGGCTGGGTGCTGCTCGCGATCGTGCTCGCCTTCGCGATGATGCTGGTGAACGGCATCTCGTTCGGTATCACCGACTCGAACCCGATCTCGTCTGCGTTCGTGGTGAGCGTGGTGGTGATGGCGCTCCTCGGGTTGACGTCGCCGATCGAAGGCCTCGTCGCCGGGAGCATCGTCTTCGTGGTGACGGCCATCGGCGGCGACATGCAGCAGGACCGCTCGACGGGCTGGCGGCTCGGCACCAACCGCACCCACCAGTTCCGTTACCAGGTCATCGGCGTGTTCCTCGGCGCGGTGTTGAGCGTCTACATGGCGAAGCTCTTCATGAGTGCGTACCCCGAGCTCAAGATCGACGGCGGTGGCTCGGGCCAGTGGCAGAGCGCGATGACGCTGAAGATCGCCGGCGCGGTGCGCAGCATCACGCAGCCCAAGCCCTTCCAGATTCCCGCGATGCTGGTCGGCTTCGCCATCGGCCTGGTGACCGAGATCGTCCGTAAGGTCGTCAAAGGCAACGCGCGCTACCGGGAGTGGCTCAAGACGCAGGTCGGCTTCGGCTTCGACTTCTGCTTCGACTGCTTCCTCGTGCCGTCGCCGTACGCGTCGTCGTTCGCTGGGTTCGTCGGCTTCAAGACCAGCGTATGGTTCGCCATCGGCGGCTCGTTCTCGTCGTTCGCGAACTGGTGGGGCAAGAAGCGCGCGCCGGTGGCGAAAGAAGGCGAAGGCCTGCCCGAGGACATGTCGACGACGTCGCTGCTCGGCGGTGGGCTCATCGCCGGTGACTCGATCGCCGCGTTGGCGACGGGCGTGGCCGGGCTGCTTTCACTCGGCAAGGGGAAGTAGAGTGCGCAGCATGGGATCGCTGGAACTCCGCGAGCCACAGCCACGACTCTTCAAGCCCGAGGAGTACTCGAACCTCGTCGAGTTGGGCACGTTCGAACACGAGCGCGTCGAGCTCATTCGCGGAGTGATCATTCGGATGTCGCCACTGAGTGTCTTCCATGACGCCACCGTCATGAAGCTCGATGACCTGCTGAAGGAGGCCTACGGACGCAAGCGGGCCTGGGTTCGGGTGCAGATGACCTTCGCGTCAGCCGATTCGCGTCCGCAACCTGACCTCGTCTGTATTCCGCGGACGCTCGACTGCTCGAAGGCGCAGCCCAAAGAGGCGTTCCTCATCGTCGAGGTCGCCGACTCGAGCCTGAAGTACGACACCACGATCAAGGCAGAGATCTACGCCGAAGCCGGCGTGCCGGAGTACTGGGTCGTCGATCTCAAAGGACAGCAGCTCGAAGTGCGCACCGAGCCAAAGCGCGGTGCGTACACCACGATGCACGTCGTCGGCTTCTCCGAACGAATCGCCGTACCCGGAACGAAGAAGAAGCTCCGGGTCAGCGACTTCCTCACGCCGAAGCGCTGAGCCTCACGCGAAGCGCTGCTCTGGAATCGGCGGCACTTCCTTCAGCTCGCGATCGCGGCCATCACGACGGCGCGTCTCGCGCTCCTTGTACCGGCGAATCGCGCCCGAGAGGATCTCACCGATCAACGTCGGGTAGTCCATGCCCTCGCCCTGCGAGATGAGCACCAGATCGCTCCAGCCCGGCGTCAGGCCCGGCAGCGGGTTGCACTCGAGGAAGAAGATGCGCCCCGCTTCGTCCATTCGGAAGTCGATGCGAGCGACGTCACGGCAGCCGAGCGCCATGAACGCCCCTCGCGCTGCGCTCTTCATGCGCTCGAGCTGCGCGGGCTCGAGCTTCGCGGGCGCCTCGTACTTGATGCGATCGTTCGCCTCGAGCTTGTCCTCGAACTTGTAGATGGGCGTCTTGTCGTTGCGATCGGTGAAGACGATCTCCATCGGCGGGAGCACCTTGGGCCGTCGCTCTCCGAGCAGGCCGACGGTGAACTCACGGCCCCCGATGTACTCCTCGATCAGCGCCGGTTGATCGTAGCGATCGACCAACTCCTTCACGACCTCGCGAAGCTCAGCCTCGGAGTGACACACGCTCTTCTGCACGACGCCCTTCGAGCTGCCCTCTGCCACCGGCTTCACCATCAACGGCCAGCGGGTGAACTGCTTGTCGAGGCGCTCTCGGCCCGTCGTCATCAGCTGGAAGTTCGGCGTATCGATGCCGGCGGCGCGGACGACCTTCTTCGCCAGCGCCTTGTCGAGCGCGAGCGAGAGCGTTGCGGGATCGGAGCCGCAGTACGGAATGTCGAGCAGCTCGAGCAGCGCCGGCACCTGGCTCTCGCGGTTTCGGCCGCGGAAGCCTTCGGCGATGTTGAAGACGACGTCGACGGGCGTGGTGGACAGAACGATGGGCAGCTCTGCCGTCGCTTCGAGATCGACCACCTCGTGACCGTGGCTCGCGATGGCTTCACGAATGGCCTGCAGGGTGCCCGGGGAGTCGTACTCCGCCTCGTCGTCGTGCCGGCCGTCGGCCAGCGGCTTGATGCGCTTGACGTTGAAGGTGAAGCCGACGCGAAGCGGGCCTTTGCGCGCGGGGCGTGACGAGCTGCGGGGCTTGTCCTTGATCTTCTGACGACGGGCCGCGTTGTCGATGACGGCGCCCACCACGGCGTCGAAGTGCAGGCCTTCGAGCTCGGCGGCGACGTAGAGACTGGCGCCAGGCTCGAGCGAGGGCAGCGCGTTGATCTCGAGGAAGTACGGCACTCCAGCGGCAGAGAGTCGGAAGTCGAGGCGCGCGAGATCGTGGCAGTCGAGCTTCTGGACGATCGATCTCGCCACCTTGCGCAAGCGCTCGCTCATCTCGGGGGTGATGTCGGCCGGCGCCTTCACGTTGACCGCGTCGACGAACTTCGTCTTGAGATCGTAGTCGTAGATCGAGAAGCGCTTCCCCTCGGTGTACGACGGGTCGACCGTGTACTCGACGGGCGAGAGGATGCCGTCGAAGTCACTGTCGGCGTGCTCGAGGAACGGGACGGTGAGGTCCTTCCCGATGATGAACTCTTCGACCAGCACACCGGCCGGGTAGCGCTCGAGCGCTTCGATGACCTTCTTCTTGAGCGTGTCGACGTTCTCGGCGACCGAGTCCTGCGTGATGCCCTTCGAGCTGCCTTCGAAGTTCGGCTTCACGATCACCGGGAAGTGCAGATCGTCGGCCTTCAGATCGGACACCTTCTCGACGAACTGCCAGCCAGGAGTGCGAATGCCGTGCTCCCGCAGGACGAGCTTGGTCAGTTGTTTGTCGAGGGTGACGGCGAGCACGTAGGCGTCGCTCCCCGTGTAGGGGAAGCCGAGCTCTTCGAAGAGCGCGGGGAAGAAGGCCTCGCGGAAGCGCCCTCGCCGCCCCTCGGCGGTGTTGAAGATCAGATCGGGCGAGAAGGCCTCGAGCCGCGCGACCAACTGCGACGCGGGGCCAGAGACCTCCATCTTCTCGACGCGATGGCCCAGCCGCTCGATGGCCGAGGCGAGGGCGTTGACGGTCTCTTCCGTGTCGAACTCGGCCTCTTCTTCGGAGTCCGACAGTCTCAGGTTGTGCGTGAGCGCGATGCGCATGTCGTTTCAGGGGGGTGACGAGTCTGACTTCTCGGTCGTCGTCTTCAGCCGCGCAGGAGCGCGCGAAGGTTCAGTGAGGGAAGAGGTCTGCGGTTGGCCAGCGACGACCTTGCCATCGACGACCTGCGTCTGGGCCCACAAGTCGCCGAGCCGCAGCCCATCGGGGTCGCGCCAGCACTTGACGGTCTCGATGACGCCGATCACCACGATACCGGCGACGAAGGCCTTCAGGCCCAGCTCGGGCATCATCGAGAGGATGATGGTCAGGCCGAACGGCGCGTTTCGCAGCACGGAGTCACGGTTTCGCGCGCCCTGTCGCGTCGGCAGGTAGACGACCTTCACGCCGAAGAGCTTCTTGCCGGGGCTCTGGCCCTGGATCATCCCGTCGGCGAACAACAGGTAGAGCAACGCGATGACGACGCCGGCAGGCCCGGTCGACTTGTAGAGCGTCCACGCGATGACGACGTCGACGAGGCGCGCACCACCACGCAGCAGCAGCGAGGCCTTCGGGTACGGAGACCCCTCTTCGTCGCGAACGACGCGGAGTCCCGAGCGCGAGGTGGTGGTGCTCATCGAATCACTCGTCTTCTCCAGCGAGCTGCGCGAGTCGAGTCCACGCATCGACGGGGGCCGCGGCGCCCGCTTCCGCAGCTTCGGGTCCGATCACCAGCCGACGCAAGTGTCGATCGGCATCGGCTTCGGAGCGGAAGCGATGATCGTCGTGGTGCTCGGCGATCGAAGCGCCCTCGCGCGTGAAGAAGACGAAGGCCATCGCCGGCCGCTTCGAGGACTCGCGCATCGCGAACTGCACGCCGTCGAAGGCCCAGCCCTGTCGAACCCAGTCGTTCACGGTTCGCTCGAGGGTGCTTTCGTCGACGTTCGAGAGCTCGACGACCTTGTAGTCGAGCACCTTCGCGACGGGAGCCTTCGGGGTGGCCGGGGCACGCCGAGCCGGTCTCTTCTTCTTCACCACCAGGGGCTCACCTTGTTCGAGGAGCCGCTCGAGTTCGCAGGCAACGCGAAGTTCTGAGGTCCCGCCGGAGGAGCGGCCGGCTGGTTCGCGTTGGGGTTCTCGGCCGCTTCGACCCAGAAGATGCTGACGACCGTCTTGGCGCCGATGGCGCCGACGGCGCCCAGAAGGTACGGGACCACCGTGGTCGACCAGTTGAGCCCGAGCACGAGCCCCGAGAGCAGGAAGACGGCTGCGCCCACGCCGACGCCGAAGAGATTGGCCCGCATGATCTGGGTCGTCGATGGATTGAACTTGAGCGCCGCGAACGCCATCGCCGCTGCACCGACGGCAGGCGTGATCAGCATCGCGTCGACGCCGGCGCGAATGTTCGCGCCCCCTGAGCCGCTCGCCGCCACCATGCCGATGATCAGCGCGGTGTAGATCATCGCCCACGCGGCGCCGGAGACGACGAGCGTCGCTCTGTTGAGCGGGATGTCACCGCCGCCGACCACCGTGCTCAGCCAGGCCCCGGCGACGCTGCCGATCAGGATCGCCCACGTCACCGCCGAGGCCCGGTCGACGGCAGGCGCCATCGACGCAGCGAGGTCGGTCAACGCGCCAACGAAAGCGCCCCCGATGAACGAGCTGATGATGCCGAAGTTCGCCGAGCGATGGCTGATCCAGTGGTTGAACTGCCACCACGCCGACGCGCCGAAGCCGACCCCAGCGCCGATGAGAGAGCCCGCAAGGTAGGCGATGCGCGCGCCCTCGCCCGTGAACTTCATCGGGTCCTGCACGCAGTCCATCTGCCCCATGCAGTAGGCGTCCACCGCGCGGGGAATCATCTGGGTCGCCAGCACGCCGAGACCGGTCATCAGCGTGTGATGCAGCACGAACGTCATGCTGCCTGGCCCGGAGAGGAACGCCCCTTCACGCGGCTTGCCGTCGATGAACGCACCAGGCTGGTCGGTCGGAGTGCCCATCACGTCGTTGCTCGGCACCAGCGACGGGTCCCCCGGTGGAGGCAGCGGCGGCGTCACGTCGATGGTTCGCGGCGTGGGCGGCGGCGTGTCGGCCGGTGGCGTCGGCGGCGGCGGCTCGAGTGGCGGCGGCTGCGTGATGGCGCCTGCGTCGGCCAGGCCCGGGTACGGGACCACGATCACCTTCGGCTCGACCGACTCGGTCTGGGCCAGGGAGAGCAGCGGCGCCAACACCATCGCGAGCGCCGAGCAGCGACGAACAGCGAACCTTGACACTTCGACAGGGGAGCTGCCCTCGGTCACGGAGTTCATGCGGTGGAGAACCATACTCTCTTGTGCGAGGAGCGCAGCATGGCGATCACTCCCTGGGACAGCCTCACCCCGATGATCCACGCTGGCGCCTGGGTTCACCCGAGCGCCGAGCTGCTCGGAGACGTGACCCTCGAAGATGGCGTGTCCGTCTGGCCCACCTGCGTGTTGCGCGGTGACTCTGGCCCGATCCACCTCGGCGCGCGCACCAACTTCCAGGACGGCTCCATTGCCCACGCGACCAGAGACGTCTCGAAGACGATCGTTGGGGCCGAGTGCACGATCGGGCATCGCGTCATCCTTCACGGCTGCACCATCGGCGCGCGCGTGCTGGTCGGCATGGGCTCGATCGTGCTCGACAACGTCGTGGTCGGTGACGATTGCTTCATCGCCGCAGGCTCGTTGCTCACGCCGGGGAAGGTGTTCGAGCCCGGCAGCTTCATCATGGGCTCGCCGGCGAAGAAGGTGCGCGAGGTGAGCGCAAAGGACCGCGAGTGGATCGCGAGCTCGTGGCGCGGGTACTTCGACCTGATGCAGAAGTATCGCGCGGGCTGATGACCGACTCGGGAAGGACGCCCCACAGCGTTCGCCAGACAGGGCACTGAACCAGCGCTCCTGATGCGATGACGCAGCCACGCTTGCCTGTCGCGACCTGCCTGCGTGCCGACTCGATGACTCAGCCAGGGACTCGCGAACGTGCTGCGGGTCAGCGCTGCTTCTTCGCGGCGTCTTCCCGGTAGACGTCGGCCAGCGCGTGCGCCCGTTCGATCTCGTCGCGCGCCCGGTCGAGCTTGAGCACCCGATCGACCTCCTCGACCTGCGCCTTGAGCAACTCGCTCACCACGAGGCCGGCCGACAGCCGCGCCTGCGCGCTCACCTTCTCAGTCTTCAGCGCTTCCAGCCGGCTCATGTGCTCCTGCACTGCGAAAGTCAGCAGCGACGCGTCTTCGTCGGCCCGCGCGCGCGCCTTGAGCGTCTCTTCCAGCCGCAGCTGCGTGGCGCGATGGTCACGGCGCAGCACCGTCTCGGCCCTGGCGTCGCCCAGCGCTCCCGCTTCGGAGATGCGGCCCTCGAGCTCCTGCAGCTGCGTCTGGTAGCGCTGCTCGTCGCGCATGAACTGGGTCTTCAACGTCAGCAGCGTGGCGGCCGACTTGCGGAGCTCCTGCCCCTGTCGCTCCATCGACTCGAGCACTCCGTCGAACGCCGCGATCGGATCATCGCTCGCGACGGCCTTGGCTGACTTCTTCTTGAAGAACCCGAACACCACGAGTCGAACTCTAGGCGAACGGCCGGCAGAGCAGGCGAACACGTTTGCGCGCGGACACCAGCGCGGGGAAGTCGGCGCCGATGACCTCGAGGTACTTCTGGGCCGTGATGCCGTAGAGCGACAACAGGTGCGTGAGCAGGGCCACGGCCTCGGCAGCGCGCGCGTCGATCGACGCCAGGGAGGCAGCCTCGGCCACCGCGTCGAGAATGTCGGCCACCCGTTGCGCCGACGGCCCCGGCTTCACCACCACCGGGGTCGCGGGGAAGAACGTGTCGAACTGGCCATCGAGCCGCTCGGGTTGTTTCACCGGTCGGCCGGCCGCCAGCGCCTCGAGGGCTTCGAGGTGTGGCAACAGACGATCCAGCGCCTCGGCGCCCGGCGTCACGTCGGCCGGCAGCAGCGTTCGCCACGCCGAGTCGAAGTCGGTGCGGGCCAGCTGAATCTCCTGGTCGGAGAGGTGGTGGTAGAAGGCGCGCCCGCCGGCGTCGCGCTGCTCGAGGACCAGCGACTTCAGATCGGGGTTCTCTTCTCCGAGCGCGATGAACGACAGCGCGAACTCGAGCCCCTCGAAGGGCTTGCGCGTCTTTCGGATGAGCTCGCGATCGACGCCATCTTCGCCGTCGGTCACCAGCACCACGGTCGCGCGCGCCAGGTACGGATCGCGCCCCTGCGCCAGGCGAATCGAGTCGAACGCCGACATCAGCGCGAGGGTGATGTCCGTCTGCCCTTCGGCGGGTGAGGTTCGGAAGAGCTGCTCGATCTGCCTCGTGGCCTCCTGCCCGGAGTCGACGCGCGCGAGCCGGCTCGGCGTGTCGTTGAAGAAGGAAAAGTAGAGCGGATCGAACGGCACGTTCTGCCGCGCCTTCACCCGAATGGCGTTGAGCTCGGCGATGAGAATGGCGTCGCGGAACCGGGCGCGGGCGCCGTGCATCGAGCCCGACGCGTCGAGCACGTAGACGCGCACGGCCGTCTTGAGCACGCGGCGAGGCTTCGGAGGCGGCTCTTCTTCGAGATACTGGCGCACCATCTGCCGGCCCGCGGCGAGATCGAGCACGACGCTGCCGGGCTGGGTGACGACGAAGTTGTGCACCTCGTCGAGGCTGTTGGTGAACTCGTACGTCATCACCTGCGTGGGGTACGGCACCCTGCGCTGGGTGGGGCGCGTCGCCTTGAGTTCGGCCTCGATCAGCTCTTCCGACAGCGAGTCCTCGATGTCGAAGAAGCGGGCGCAGCCTGCGGCCAGCTCGAGCGCGCGTTGCTGGTTCTCGTCGAGATCGAAGGCGAGCTGCGCCAGGACGTCGGCGGCGGTGTCGACCTGGCTCGAACCACCGGCTGGCAGGTCCTCTGGCCGCTGCACGGGCCCGCCGGGCTCCTTCCAGTTGAGCAGGCGTTTGAGCTCGTGCTGCTCGGCGAGCCTGGCCCTCGCATCGGCGCCGGCCGGCAACAACGCGTCGAGCCCCTGCTGGGCCACGTCGGCGAGCGGGCCATCGCCGGCCTCGACCGCGCGTTCGTACAGCGCCCGCATCGAGCGCCACGCCGTCTTCGGATCGCGCCGTGCGGTGTGTCGCAGGTGCTTGATCAGATCGCCGAGACTCTTCACCGCCGGCGCGAGCCGGACCCGATCACGCGCCTCCGACACCTCGACGCGGAGCCGGCGCATGCGCTCTCGATCGCCGCGCTCCTGAGCGCTCATTCGGAGCAACAGCTCGTGGGCGAGATCGAGGTCCTTTCGTTTCTGCGCGGTGTCGGCCACGTTGCCGCGCGCACGTTCCGCATAGAACTCGGCAGTCGCCAGCCGCGCGCTCTTCGGGGGATCGAGGCTCGCGCGGGCCCGGTCGATCAGCTCGAACGGCGCGGCCTCGGGCGCCGAAAAGACGGCAGCCACCTTGACGATTCGCGCGAGCTCCGAGAACGCGGCCTCGAGCCGGGTCTCGACGCCGGGCGCTGGCTTGCCTTTCGTCGCCAGGCGCTCGGCCTCACGCATCGCGAGCTCGAACGCCGACAACCCCTCTCCCGCGCGGAGCACGAGGCCACGGCTGAGCGCTCCGAGTCGGCCTTTCGCCGCAGAGAGTTCCTTCAGCAGCTTCGCGTCAGCGGTGGTGTGAATGCCGACGCGATCGAGCTCGGCGTGCAGCGCGTGAACGGGCGTGAGGAGCACTTCGCCGTCCTCGCGCCCGAGGATCGCACGCACCCGCTCCGCGAAGGTGGGGCCGGGAACCTCGCCAGCCTTGAGCCGGTCGAGCCGATGCCGCAGATCGTTGAGCCGTTCAGCCAGCATTCGCTCACTCCACCCCGGACCTCACGAGCGCGCTCACCGCTTCGCCCGGGCGTCGAGGAGCTGCCGCGAGAAGACGTGGAACTCTTCGGCGATGAGATCGATCGACTGCTCGATCTTCCTGGCCGTCTCGCCCCGCTCCCCAGGCTCCGACGCCAGCCGGCTCGCCGCGGCCTTGAGCCTGACCAGCTCGCCCTCACGCGTCACCAGCATCGGCAGGCGGCTCTTGAGCAACGCCTCGAACGCGCGATCGGCCTCGGCGCGATCTTTCACCGCGTCGGGTGACGGGAGCCGCTGCAGCAGTTGCGTCAACCAGCCTCGGAGGTAGCGCGCGCGACCCAGCAGCCAGGTCAGCTCACCGGCGGCCAGCGCATCACGCAGCTGCGACGACATGGGCGGCCCCCCGAGCCCCTCGAGCAGCGACGACAGGTTCTTGAACGCGAGCAGGTCTCCGTCGGGGGCCGGCGCCACGAGCTGCTGGCGGTAGGCCTGGTACGCCTCGCCGCTGGCGACCTGCTGGGCCTCGATCGCGGTGAGCTTCGGGGCCGCGTTGGCGACCCGCGCGAGCTCCTTCACGTGTCCCTCGATGAGCTCGCGAACGGCCCGGAGGCAGACCTCGGGAGAGGCCCCCTCTCGCCGAAGGTTGTCGGCGACGGCCTCGACGGTGCGCACCAGCTGTTCGAGCCGACTGAACGCCTGCGTGGTGAGCGCTTCCTTCGCGTAGGCCTCGCCCAGCGGGGTCAGGAGCTCTTCCCTCAACCCCTTCTGCGCAGGTGACAGCTCGACCAACGACGCCTCGAGCTCGCTGAGTCGACGGCTGTCGGCGGTGAGCTGCTCCAGCGGCTCGGACTTCCGGCCCGCCGTGGGAGTCGTGAAGGCGCGGGTCGCCCGCCGGCGCAGGGCGACCGCGACGCGCTCCCGAATCGCAGCCAGCTCGGCGCGGTGCTGCCCTTCTCCACCGCCGACGGTCGCGCACGTCTGAAACACCTCACTCAGGCGCGCGAGCTCTTCGGCCACGTTGGACGCGAGACCGGCGATGCCCTCGAGCCGCAGCCCGTCTTCGAACTCCGTTCCTTCGGCGGCGAGCGCGATCATCTGCCCAGCTTGCCTGCAGTACTCACGCACGTTGGCCGCGACGCCGGGCAGTCGGCCCTGCAGCTCGGGCACCTTCCGCGCCAGCTCCAGCACGTCGATGAACGAGATGAGGAGCGCGAGCCCACCGCGCGTCTCTGACTGCGCCGTGAGGCCCTTCGCGGTGCGGCTGTCGAGCCCGGTGAGCAGGCTCTCGGCGGCGCGCACCAGGGGCGTGCGGTTCTCGGGGTGACGAGGCCCGGGCACGAGCTTCTCTTTCAGGGTCGAGGCGACGGTGCTGGCCACGGCCGGCGACCAGGTGCGCGTCATGGCCTCGGCCGACGAGAGATCGTCGCGCATCTGCAGATCGGCGGCTTCCCGCTCGGCGGCCTGATCCAGCAACGGATTCACCTTGGCGAGCGCTTCGACGAAGGCCTTGTGCTCGACGCGGATGATCTCGAGCTGCGCCCGCTCACGCGGATCGACCGCAGCCTTCAGGAGCAGCTCGAGCTCGTCGTCCTGGGGCCCGGCGAGCAGGAAGAACGAGTCGAGCTGGGCCAGATCGCCTACCTCGGCGACCAGCCGTCGATCGGGCCGCTTGTACATGCGGTCGCGCACCACGGCCGCCTTGAGCGCCCAGAGCGCCTTCACCATGGTGCGCTGCGAGAAGTACTTGGTGGGCACGTAGTCGGGCAGGCGCGCCACCTGGGCGAGCAACTCGCGTTCGAGCGTGTCGGCGAGCACCTCGAGCCCTTCGGTCACCAGCGGGGGGACCTCGACCGCCGCGACCGCCGCCTGGAGCACGTCGAGCTGCTGCAAGGTGAGTCGCTCGTGAAGCGCGGGGCGCTGGCCGGTGTTGGCGCGCCACAGCATCTGCGCCCGGCTCTGCTTGCGGGCGAACCCACGAGGCGTGAAGCAGATGAACGAGATGCGATCGGCGAAGGCCTGCAGCGTCTCGGGCGAGCGCTGGAGCACCTCGGACAGGTAGCGGTTCGACGTCATCAGCGCGCACTCGCAGCGGCCCGCTGTGACCTTGCGCCCGTGCTTGAGCTCCCGCTCGTGGAGCACGTTGAGGATCGAGCGCAGCAGCATGTCGCGTCCGTCGAACACCTCGTCGAGGAACGCGTGCACCGCGCCGAGCATGCCCTCTTCCGTCAGGTACTCGGTGCGGCCCGTCTCCGTCAGCACCTTGAAGTCGACCGGCCCGATGAGATCGGTCTGCACGGTGTTCTCGGCGAGCTGCTTCGCGAACAGCGACGGCCGGTTCGTCTTCTCGTCGACGATGCGGCCGAGCACCGCGCTGGCGACGGCGCTCTTGGCGGTGCCGGGCGGGCCGTTGATGAGGCAGTGCTCTCGGCACAACAGCGCGAGCTCGATCTGCGTGAAGAGCGACTCCCGCTCGAGGAAGGCATCGCGGAGCTCGACGAAGAACCGGCGAAACGCCGAGGCGGCTTCAGCGAAGGTCACGTCGACGGCGAGCGAGGCAGGCGCGTTCACGGGGGTCCCGGGGAGCATTCGATTCAGAACAGGTGCGGCGACAACGGCGGCCAGTATAACGACCATGCCCTGTTTTCCCTTCGAGCACCGTGATCGAGACGCCCCCCGCTGATGAGGCAGTGCTGCGCCCGGGCCTGGGTCAGGTCGCCGTGGTGTCACTGATGTCGGTCGGCGTTCTCTTCATCACGGTGGGCGCGTCAGCGCAGTTCTTCAACCTGTCGTGGGGGCTCTGGTTCTCAGAGGCCTTCGTCTTTCTCGCGGTGCCGTACGTCGCCATCGAGGCGACCGGCCGGCGCTCGGCGCGCCTGACGGGACTGGATCAACGGCCGCTGGGGCTGGCCGCAGGCTTCGTGGTGGGCGTGCTGAACTACGCAGCGTGGGCGGTGCCGCTGATGTGGGCGGCAGAGCAGCTCTTCCCGAAGTCGCTCATCGAGCGCTTCAGCTCGGCGCGGCTCTTCGAGCGCCAGACCGGCGTGGAGCTGGTGCTGCTCATCGCGGGCGTCACCCTCGCGGCGCCGTTCTGCGAGGAGTTCCTGTACCGCGGCCTGGTGCAGCCGGGCCTGAGCCGGCGCGTGTCGATGGCGCGGTCGGTCGTCGTCACGTCACTCGTGTTCAGTCTCATGCACTTCGACCCCGTCGGCTTCCTCGCCCGCTTCGAGCTGGGGCTCGTCTTCGGCCTGCTCGCGTGGCGCGGCGGCTCGTTGTGGCCAGCCATCGGCGCGCACGCCGCGAACAACCTGATCTCGGTGGTGGTCTTCTTCATCGTCGGTCGTGACGACGGAGAGCTCCCGGGCTGGCTGGTGGCGTCGCTGGTCGTCGGTGGCAACCTGGGCCTCGTCGCGTGGTTGGTTGGGTTGAAGCGCTGGTCGTGGTGGGTGGCTCCGGTCCCGGCGGCCGACGAGCCCGCACCGTTTACCCCCTTCTTCCGCACCGTCGCGCCGTGGGCCATCGCGGCGCTGCTGGCGCTGATCGCCCTCGCCCTCGTCGATCGACGGGGCGTAGAGCTGAACATCATCGACGTCATGCACCCGGTGCCTGCGCCGAAGTCCGACGCGTCGCCAGGCGAGAAAGCGGCGTGGGACGAGCTGCAGGAGCTCCGCGCGAAAGCCCGCAGCGGCGAGGCCGGCTTCGACGAGTACCGGTCCTTCCGTCAGTTCGCGGGCGAGAAGCCGCCAGCCGATTGAGCGCGCGGCGGGCGAGACGCCGCCAGTCAACGAGCAGCCAGCGAACGCACGCTCCTCGAGCGCGACTCTTCGAGGGCGGCAGCCAGGGCTGAAACCACACGACACGGCGCCTTCCGGTGTCGACGTGCCCCGATCACGACACTCGAGGCGGGCGTGGGCTCCCGCAACCAGGGGCTCGCCACCGCGCGACACCTGCTGGCTTCAACGAGGCGCTGGCAACCCGTTCCAGGCGTCACGCCATTCCGGTCGGCGTGGCGCGCGACGAATCAGTCCGCTCCCAGCTCGATCTCCGCGGAGAGTGACTGGCGCCCGGCGAGAGTCGGGCGCCAGCGTCGGGAGCGGCGGACAAGGACGCCCGCCTGGCTACAAGAAGCTGTAGGACTTCACGACGAAGCGGGGGCCGGCCATCGCCAGGTTCGGCGATTCGGCGTCGACGTGCCCTTCCACCGAGATGCGCGCGCCGTTCTTCTTGAGCTTCCGGTCGCCGCCCGCGAGCACGTAGAGCTGCCCGTCTTCTGCCTCGAGCAGCCACACGCCGGTCTCGAGATCGCGGAACCGCACGGTGCCAGTCATGGTCGTCATCGCGGCCTCCTTCAGGCGGTCTCGCG
The DNA here is from genome assembly GCA_040400045.1 of Myxococcaceae bacterium. Lineage (GTDB taxonomy): Bacteria > Myxococcota > Myxococcia > Myxococcales > Myxococcaceae > Xiheimicrobium. Next base: position 40,724 of record JBBAQZ010000020.1, on the reverse strand, counting down.
CTTGAGCATCGCGCGAGCCACGAAGAGACAGAGGAGTGCGTTGCCCGCCAGCCAGGGAATCGCGAGGAACGTGAACGGCAGCCACGCGAGGCCCGGCGCTTTAGCCCACGCCGTGTACGCGAGGATGCTGGCGAACCCGAGCGCGAGGCCACCGACAGCGTGACGAAGGCCCTTCACCTTGATCGCGATGATGGACAGCACCACGGGCAGAATCGCGCTGTACACGAGCGGGTTGGCCAGCGTGCCGCGGCCGAAGATGATCTTGTTGAGCCAGTCGGGGATGGGGATCACCAGCGACGTCGAGAGTTCGCTGGCCGGCGCGATCCACCGCACGAAGAAGACGCCCATCGTGGTGAGCACCAGCGGAATCGCGAAGCCCGGGGAGACGAGCACGTTGAGGTAGCCGGGGCGCTCCTTCTTCCCGAGCGTCAGCAGTACGAAGGCGAGCATGGCGGCCGCGAAGGCGAAGGGCTTCCAGTCCATCGCGCCGTAGCTGAAGGCGCCGATCGACGACGCGGCTTCGAGCTCGACGGGCTGTTGTTGCGCGACCTGAACCTCGGGCGGGAGCAACTCTGAGACGTCGCTCTCGCCATTCAGCTTCTTCAGCGCCGCGAGCGCAGCCTCGGCATCGATGACGCCGTGGCCATACTGATCCGTCCAGCCCGTCGCGCCCCTGGGCGGGTGAGCCGAGGCATAGAGCGCCTTCTCGACCTGATCGGGGTTCTTCGCCCCGGCAGCAAACAGCAGCGCCGCGAGCCCCGCGACGTGCGGCGTGGCCATCGAGGTGCCCTGGTACGAGGCGTAGACCGACTCGCTCACGTCCTGCGGGTCGATGGTGTTCTGGATGATGCCCGCCTCTTCGCCCTGCGACTTGTCGCCACCGGGTGCGGCGATGTCGAGCTCCTTGCCCCACGAGGAGTACGGCGCGCGCTGCCCCGTCGGACCGACGGCCGCGACGGCGACCGAGCCCGGGTAGGCCGCGGGGTATTCGACGACGCCACGGCCTCCGTTACCGGCCGCGCAGACGACGACGACGCCCTTCTTGCGCGCGTACTCGACGGCCTTCTCCATCACCACGGAGCGCCCGCCACCGCCGAGCGACATGTTGATGACGTTGGCGCCGTGATCGGCCGCCCAGCGAATCGCATCGGCGATGTCTGCCGAGGTGCCGCCGCCGAAGTGATCGAGCACCTTGACCGCCATGATGGACGCCTCGAACGCCACGCCCGCGACGCCTTCGCCGTTGTTGGTGGCCTGCGCGATCGTGCCCGCCACGTGCGTGCCGTGCCCGTGATCGTCGTTGGCGTGCCGGTCCTTGTTCACGAAGTCGTAGCCCTCGACGAACTTCGTGCCTCGCAGGTCGGGCACCTGCCGGAAGTCGTCGTAGTCCTCGTACGCGACGCCCGTATCGAGCACCGCCACCACCACGCCCTTGCCCTTCGTGCGATCCCACGCCCTGGGCATGTTGATCATCTTCAGGTTCCACTGCTTCGCGTAGGCAGGGTCGTTCGGCACGAAGCTGGCCGTGAAGCGCATCAGCGGCTCGGCGGCCTCGACCTTCGCGTTCTGGCGAATGCGCTTGAGCAGGCCGTCGACGTCGCCCTGGAACGTTCCGACGGTGATGGCGCTGTCGACCCCCTCTTCTTCATCGGCGAGCTCGAGGTTGACGCCCCACTCCTGTTCGATGGCGTCGAACTGTTCCTTGGTGGTGCCATCTTCGAAGTCGACGACGACCACCTCGGGAAGGTGGAAAGCGACGTCGTCGCTCTGCGCAGCAACGTCGATGGCGGGGCGTTGGAGTGAGACGGCGATCTCACCCTCGGCCTTGCGCGCACAACCAGCGAGCGCCAACAGGGTGAGTGCACCAACGGCGACTGCGAGGGTCGAGAGTGTGCGCATAGGGGGTCCGTGCAGCGAACGAACGAACGAAGGAACGATTGGATCTCTCAGGGTCTTCCGTTCGGCGCCGTGAAGTTGCATGAAGTGTTGGAAGCCTAGTGTGTCTCAGGGGTTCCCGGTCGAGGCCCCCACCTGCCTGAGCAGCGCGACCACGGCCTTCCCAACCTGAGGAAGATTGCGCTGATAGCTGCGATCGGACCCCAGAACGATGGTCAGCGCGCCGTCGTCGACCTTCCCTGCCCATTCGCGCCGTGGCCCGGAGCCCTCGAGCTCGGGCAACACGACGAGGTGCGGCACGGTCGGGGAAAAGGGACGCAGGCTCGGGTGAATCATCGCCCAGCCCGCCACCGACACCGCGGCGAGGAGCTTCTTCACGATTCGGTCGGACGTGCCGATCGACACGATCAACGGCGCGTGTCCTTCAGCATTGTCTCGCGCGAGCTCCCAGGCCGCGACGGCGTCTTCCAGAAGCTCCACATCGTCGGACGAGGGCTTGCCCTGGCTCGCACCGATGCCGCGGAAGTTGAACCGCAGACACTGATGGCCCGCGTGTGACACGGCGTACGCGAGCTCCGCGCCGACGACGTGGTCCATGCCGCTGCCATCAGCCGGGAGCGGCGGCAGCACCAGCACTCCAGGCTGACGTTCACCGCGATGCGATACGCCCTCGAGCACCAGCCCGTTGAGCAGCGGAATGAGCGTGGGCCGCTCGAGAAACTGGCCCTTCATCACCATCGAAGACCTGCCTCGCGAAAAGAAAACGGCGGCCAGAGACGAACTCTGACCGCCGAGTCTTGCTGAACGTCAGCTGGCGTGTCGACTCAGCGGCCGCAGGCCGGGCCGTCGCAGCCGGTGTTGCTGTAGGTCGTGGTCTGCTGCACGTCGATTCGCCGCGCCACGAAGGGCACTTCGACCTGGCACTCGGCGGCATCGGTGGCCGGCTGCTCATTGCGGATGATCTGCGGGCACTGGTCCTGGAGCATCGCGCCGTTGTCGCCACAGCGGTACGTCGAGTTGATTCTGATGGCGCCCGTGGCTGCCGGATTGTAGCTGTCCCACGTCACGGTGACCTGCCCGACGCGGGTCTCGATGGCGGAGCGAACCGTCTGGCCGCACGACTCGAAGTTGCTGGCGTTGCAGGCGGCGGGGCCGAGGCTGGCGACCTGGCGCTCAGCGACGAAGCTGCGCTGCTCTGCGTCACCTTCGATGGCGTCTTCGACGATCACGCGGGGTGCGTCACCCAGCTTGAACTGCGGGTTGCCGATGTCGAGGTACTGCTTGGCCCGACCGTTGGCGTCCGAGACGCCGTCCCATGCAACCCAGTTGGCGTCGCGGCGGTAGTTCGACTGCGCGGTGCGTGCCGTCGGAATGCGCTTGCTGACGTAGCACTGCGCGTTGTCCACGAAGACGAACCGGCTGGTGTCGTACGCCACGCGCCAGATGCGCGGCTGCCCGGTGTTGCACCCACTGACCACGAGGACTGCCGCAACGGCGCCCAAAACCTTCACGGAATTCATTGTTTCCCCTTCGATGAGATTGGCCCCAACAGCGGCGCGGTGTTTGTCCTACATGCACTTCCAAGTCAACGCATTCGACCCCTACGACACGAGTTGGACCCAGCGAGTGCAAACTCTTGCGTGATCAGAGTTCACGCGACTGAAGGACCAGGAACTTCAGGTACCTGCCCTCGGGGAATTGCAGGCGCATCGGGTGATCGGGAGGCTGGTAGCGCTCCTCGACGAGCGTCAGATCGACGCCCGCGTTGAAGGCGCCTTCCCGAACCGCATCCAGGAACATCTGCGGCGTGACGCGAGCCGAACACGAGGCGGTGGCGAGCAACCCGGCCGGCCTCAGGAGCGCCAGGGCCTGCCGGTTGAGCGACGCGTAGCCGGCGACCGCGGCTTCGACGGCCTTCTGGCTCTTCGCGAACGCGGGCGGGTCGAGGATGATCAGATCGAAGGTCCTCCCCTCCTGCTTGAAGGACTCGAGCAGTTCGAAGACGTCGGCGGCGAGGAAGTCGTGGGCGGCGGGCTCGACGCCGTTGAGGGGAAAGTTCTCTCGAGCCAGCGCGATGGCGTCAGCGTCCTGGTCGACCGAGAAGACGCTGTTGGCGCCGCCCAGCGCCGCGTTCACCGAGAAGCCACCCGAGAAGCAGAAGCAGTTGAGCACGTCGCGGCCCTTGCCCAGCCGCCGCATGAGGTGACGGTTCTCACGCTGGTCGAGGAAGAACCCCGTCTTCTGCCCAGAGTAGACGTCGACGAGGAACTTCGTGCCGCGCTCCTCGATGGTGAGCGGGTTGGGCGCCGGCTCGCCCCACAACACCTGGCCGTTGCCCTTCTCGTCGTCGACGTCGGCGTCATCGCGGCCCACCTCATCGCGGCCGATCACGCCTTTGAGTCCCGGGACGGCCGTGGTCAGCGCCTCGACGATCAACGGTCGGTACGGCGTGAGGCCTGCCGAGTAGAGCTTGAGCACCGCCCAGCCTGCGTAGAGATCGATGACGACGCCAGGCAGGCCGTCACCCTCGCCGTGCACGAGCCGGTAGGAGTCGGTGTTGGACAGATCGATCAGATCGCGCCGGGCCTGCACGCAGCGCCCGATGCGCGTTGCGAAGAAGGCGTCGTCGATCTCGAGCTGTGGGTCGAGCGTCAACACCCGCACCGCGATCGCCGAGAAGGGGTCGAAGTAGCCGCGGGCGACGAAGCGGTGGCCGTCGACGAGATCCACCACGCTCCCGGCGGGCAGCCGTGGAACCGAGGCGAGGCCCTTCTTGAAGACCCAGGGGTGGCCGGCGCGCAGATGACGCCCGAGGCCGGGCTTGAGCTCGAGCTTGGCGAGGTGACTCATGGAATTAGCCTCTCTGTGTCCGTCGCACGCGCGCGATGGCATCGGCGACTTCTCCGAAGCCTCTCCCTTCCGCCGCGCGGGTGACGAACTTCGGTGGGTACTCGAGCTCGACGTCTTTCACGTTCGCGACGCCGATGGACAGCGGGAACGCGTTGAACAGCGGTTGATCGTTGAACGAGTCGCCGACGTACACGAAGCGCCGCTCGTTCTTCTGGAGCGTCGTCTTCCACTGCCTTCGAAGGAACGACTCGACCGCGGTGCGCTTATCGAACGGGCCCATCCAGCAATTGACGTGCACCGACGACCGCACGGCCGTCACGCCGCGGGCGCGGAGGAACGCCTCGAGCCGATCGGCGCCGCGTGGTCCGAGCGTCGACTCCTCGGCGTAGTCGATGGCGAGGTCGACCTCGGTGGCGACCGAGTCCATCGAGAGCCTGGCGCCCGGCACCGCCCTCAACGCGGCCTCGACGTGGCGGGTCAGCGCGGCGCGGTTCGCGACCCGCACTCGCGGCGCTTCGGCGTACACCTTTTGCAGGCGGCCCCTTCGTCTCTCGTAGGCCAGCCCACCGTTCTCGACGATCACGCCTGCGACGGGCAACTGCCTGGCCCAGCACTCGCCCCAGCCCGACGGTCTGCCGCTGACGAGCACCACCTCGACGCGATGCGAAGCGAGCCACTCGATGGCGCGCACGGTCGACGATCTGAGGAGGCCCGACGTCGTCAGCGTGCCGTCGACGTCGGTGAACACGGCGCGGACCTTCGACAGGTCCGCTTGGGTGAGGGGCAGCACACCGACCTCATTACGCTGACACGTTCGCCATGATCACCAGAAACTGCTCCACCTCGGAGCGAACCGTCTCAGGCGACGCAGGCGTCTTGCGCTGCTTTCGCAGGTAGAGGTCGAACTCAGCGTTGCGACCGTACATGGTCTGCGCGAGCCCGAGCGCCTCGAGGAAGGCCTGGTGCGACTCGGTGTCACTGCTCGAGTTGCTGGCGCGCTCCAGCTCCACGCCCATCGTCGCCATCACTTCCTGATCGTGCTGGACCAGCAACTCACGCTGGTTGATGGCCTCGAAGCCGTCACAGAACTCGACGAACGGCTCGAGCGCCGAGATCAGCTCGAGCTTGCCCAGCTCGGGCACGGCCAGCTCTTTCAACCGCGTTCGAAACTCGAGGATGACCTTCTTGTCCTGGGCCCGGAGCGCACGCCACGCCGCGGTGCGGCCGAAGGCGTTGAGTTCCTTCTCGACCTGTTTGGCGTTCCACTCGACGTCTTCGGCCTCGGCCTCGGACACCTTCTGGATGCGGGCGTGCATGAGGCGGCGCAGGTCGGCGGTGGTGCTGCGAACGACCAACGTGGCGGCGAGCTCGTCGTGGTAGCCCGGGTCGACCTCTCGTCGGCGGCAGTCTCCGAGCTGCTGCGCCACCTCGAAGACCATCGCGCCAATCTGTTCGCGGAAGCCGTGGCGGAAGCCCTGCAGCTCGGAGATCAGGTTCCAGCGATCGCCGACGACCGATGGGTCTCGCATGCGCATGCCGAACGCTGTGACTTCGCCTCGGAGCGTCGAGGCACCCTTCTGCAGCACCGCGTCGACCGCCTGGTGGCGTGGCTCGACTTCGAGCGCTTCGTCGGGAAGCTGGTTGGCCAGCTCCGACAGCAGCGCGTTGACGTCGGCGATGGTGGACCCCACGACAGGGGCCAGCACCTCCCACAAGGAGAGGTCGGCCGAGGCGTCGATGGGCGCGTCTTCGTATTTCACCAACTCGAGGTCGCCGAGCTTGTCGATGGCGCGCGCCGCTGCTTCCAGCACGCGCTCCAGACGCCCAGCGAACGACTGATCCTGCTCGAGGGCGAGCAGAGCACCGAGGCGAGGGGGGATCAGCGGTTCCACAGCGGGAACACCATAGATCGAACGCCCCGCATCGCTAAGAAACGTGTTGTGGTGCGCCGCGCACATGCTGCGCGTTCGAGTCTTCGAAGGTGAACAGGCGAAGTCGGGTGGCGAGGAGTTGCTCGACCTCCCGGGCCCGAAGTGGATCGACGTCATGGAGCCCGATGAGGCGACGCTCCTGCGCCTTGGTGAGCGCTACGGGCTGCACAAGCTGGCCATCGAAGACTGCATGAACCTGGATCAGCGGCCCAAGCTCGAGGAGTACCCGGGGCACCTCTTCATGGTGCTCCAGGGCTTCTCGTGCCCCGATCACACCCTCACGGAAGTCGTGATGCATGAGGTGCACTTCTTCCTCGGGCCCGACTGGCTCATCACCGTACACGAGAAAGCCCACCAGGCGATCGAGCTCGTCCACAAGCGCATCGACGGTGACGCAGCCCAGACCCTCGGGCGCGGCGTCGACTTCGTGGCCTACCTGCTGGCCGACGCCCAGGTCGATCTCATCTTCCCCTTGATGGAAGCGTTCACGAGCGCCCTCGACGAGCTCGAGGACCAGATCTTCGAGGCGCCGTCGCGAAAGCTGATGCAGCGGATCTTCGAGCTCAAGCGAACGCTGGTGATGGTGCGCAAGGTGATGTCCCCCCAGCGCGACGTGGTCGGCCTGTTGTCGCGTCGTGGAATGGCCGGGGTGAACGAGAAGACGACGCTCTATTTCCGCGACGTCTACGATCACCTCGTGCGCATCTACGAACAGATCGACACCAACCGCGACCTGCTGGGCAACGCGATGGACGCGTGGCTGTCGGTCGTGGCCAACCGGACCAACGACATCACGAAGCAGTTGACGATTCTGGCGAGCATCTTCCTGCCGCTGTCTTTCATCGTCGGGTTCTTCGGGCAGAACTTCGACCCGTTGACGAAGACGCCGTTCTTCATCGCGATGCTGTCGCTGATGGTGCTGGTGCCAGCGGGGATGATCGCGTGGTTCAAACACAAGGAGTGGTGGTGAATGCCGTCGATCAGACTCGGTGAAGGTCGCGCCTACGCCTACGAAGAGCGCGGCACGGGGACGCCGCTGTTGCTGCTGCACGGCTTCCCCTTCTCCTCCCAGTCCTTCCGGCCGCAGCTCGACTCACCGCCGAAGGGCTTCCGGGTGATCGCGCCCGACCATCGCGGCTTTGGCGGCAGCGCGATGAAAGACGGGCCGTCGTCGATGAACGCGATGGCGGGTGACGCGCTGGCGCTGCTCGAGGCCTTGAAGCTCGAGTCGGCGGTGGTCGGCGGCGTCTCGATGGGCGGGTACGCGGCGCTGGCGCTGGCGCGCATGGATCCCGGCAAGGTGAAGGGGCTGGTGCTCATCGACACACAGGCGACGGCCGATGACGAGGCTGGCAAGGCGCGGCGGGAAGCGGTCGCGGTCGACGTGATCCGGAACGGCGTCGCGGGGCTGGTCGCGAGCATGCTGCCCAAGCTCCTCGCTGCGGGGACTTCCGACGTCGTGCGTGGGCGGGTTGAGGCGATGATGATGAAGCAGGCTCCGGAAGCAGTCGCCGCGGCGTCGCGGGGCATGGCGACGCGGGTCGACTCGAAGGATCTGCTCGCAAGGTTCTCGGGCCCGACGCTGGTGATCGTGGGTGAACACGACGCGATCACCCCCCTCGCGAAGGCGAAAGAGATGGCGGACCTGGTGAGTGGCGCGCAGCTCGAGATCGTCCCTGACGCGGGGCACCTCACCAACCTCGAACAGCCCGCGGCGTTCAAGCGGTTGCTGGAGCAGTTCGCCATGAAGTTCTGAGCCCTTCCGGCTCACAAGCGAAACAATCTCCTATGGAACGGCCCCAGACTGAGCTCGCGCGAACTGCGGCGCGCAGGGTCGATCCCGCAGGAACGAAGGACGACGAGCGCGGGGCCGCTCAGCTCACGGCTGGCAGACGACCGTCTCACCGCTCACCATGCAGGTGCGGCAGACGTTGGTCTTCTTCAGCGAGCCGTCGATGCACTCGAGCGTCGCCTTGCCGTCCGCGGTGCACAGGCCTTTCCGCTCGGCGGACGAGGCGCAGGCGTCGCCCTCGACGTTGCCGGTCATGTCGCACTTCACGACTTCGCCTTCACGCTTGCAGCCGTTGGCGCCCTTGCACGGCAGTTCCACCCAACTGCCGACCTTGCACTCGAGGGCCGCGGTGCCGCTGGCGCAGAGGAAGCCAGTGACGTTGCAGGAAGAGCCCTTGGTCGGAGTGCCGCAGCCGACGGCAAAGAGACTGGTGAGCAGCGTGGAGACGAGCAGAAGGTGGCGCATTGGGAGGGGAGAAACAGTGAGGAGGTCGGCCCTGAAGAGTGCGCGCACTGTCGGCTCCGGCGCTCACCCCGTCAAGCAAGAACCTCTGACCAGAAGCGATGGAAGTTGCGGCCAAGGACCTTCTCGACGACTCGAACGGTCATGCCGCGATCGAGGAGCGTCTGGGTGAGCTTCCTGAGGTCGCGCACGTCGCGCATGCCTTGCGGGAGCGGAATCATGCCGTCGAAGTCGCTGCCCAGCGCCACGCCATCTTCGCCCATCACGGTGATGGCGTGCTCGATGTGGCGCGCGACGTCGGAGAAGTGTCGGCCACCGACGAACTGCGGGGCGAAGATGACGCCGATGACGCCGCCTTTGTCGGCGATGCCCTTGAGCGTCGCGTCGTCGAGGTTGCGCCAGAGCTTCGTCGCGCCCTGCACGCCGGCGTGGCTGCAGAACGGGCGAATGGAGCGGTGCGTGAGCAGCTCCGGGAGCATCGCAGGAGACGCGTGCGCCACGTCGATGACCATGCCGGTCGCTGCCATGGCGTCGAGGACTTCACGCCCCAGCGGTGTCAGCGGACGATTGCCCATCATCGGGGTCGAGGTGCCGCCGAGTTCGTTGGCGGCCAGGTGCGTGAGCGACATGAAGCGCACGCCGCGGCGGAAGAGCGCGGCGACACGATCGACCTGCCCTTCGATGGCGTGCGCGCCTTCGATGCCGATGATGGCCGAGAGCCGGCCACCGGTGAGGTTCGACTCCAGACCCGCGCTGGTGCCGGCGATCGACGCGAGGCCGTTCGACTTCGCGCAGAAGCCCTCGAGCTGATCGATCTGAAAGGAGCACCGCGTCCACTCCGACGCGCGGGCCGCGGCGGGCCAGCGTTCCTTGAGCATGAGGAGCGGGAAGCCGTCGATGACGGGCAGACCGCGCGTCACGATGGTGAAGGCCTGAATCTTCACGCCGGCCTCGCGCAGGCGCGGGAAGTCGACGTGGCCTTCGTCGGAGGCGACGTTGAGATCGCGGTTCCACATCAGCGAGTCGGCGTGCCCGTCGGCGATGGGGACGCGGCGGTGGAGTTCGTCAAGATCGATCATGGAGCGCTCCGGCGGACGTGCACGAGGCCTTCAGGGGTCGGCGTTGAGCGTGCGGCTGCGTCGTCACGGAGCACGAACGAGGCATTCTCGACGTCGACGAGCCAGGCGGGCCGCTGCACCGGCTTGAAGTTATCTCGAATGAGCTCCTTGCCGAGGAAAGAGATGAGCTGCGAGGCGCTCCGCCAGAAGCGTCCGCTCTGCGACGATCACGTCATCAACGACGCCGACGCCGACAGCTTGGCGGTGTTGAAGGCGAAGAAGTGCAAGACAGCCCTGAGCTTCGATCAGGACGTCGTGCTGGCAGGCGCTCACGGTGGGCCGGCGCGGAGTGAACGCTCGAGGTCGGTCGTCGAGAGACATACCGGTTGAACGCTCCGAAGCCCGGGTGCAGAACGCCCCCATGCAGGTCGTCGTGAACGGAACAGCGCGCGAAGTCACCGAGGGCGCGACGATCGCTGCCCTCCTGGCGACACTCGGCCTCGACCAGCGCCGCGTCGCCGTCGAGTTGAACGAGCAGGTCGTTCCGAAAGCCCGCCACCCCGAAACCGTGCTGAAGCCCTCTGATCGAATCGAGATCGTCACCTTCGTCGGCGGCGGTTGAACCCCTTCCAGGAGCCCGAAATGGACAAGCCCTTCACCATCGCCGGCGTCACCTTCACCTCTCGCCTCATCATCGGCACCGGCAAGTACCCGAGCCTCGAGGTGATGCGCGCCTGTCACGAGGCCTCGGGCGCCGAGATGGTCACGGTGGCCGTACGCCGGCTCGATCTGAACGCGCCCAGGGAGCAGTCGCTCCTCTCGTTCATCGACACCAACCGCATGCGGCTCTTGCCGAACACTGCCGGCTGCTACACGGCCGACGACGCGGTGCGCACCTGCCACCTCGCGGCCGAGCTCGGCCTCTCGAAGTGGGTGAAGCTCGAGGTGCTCGGCGACGAGAAGACGCTGTACCCCGACGTCGAAGAGACGGTGAAGGCGGCGCGGCGGCTGGTGAAAGACGGCTTCACGGTGCTCCCGTACACCTCTGACGACGTCATCACCGCGCGCAAGCTGGAGGACGCGGGCTGTGCCGTGGTGATGCCGCTCGCGGCGCCCATCGGCTCCGGGCTCGGCATTCGCAACCCACACAACCTGCGGCTCATCATCGAGGCCGCGAAGGTGCCGATCATCGTCGACGCCGGAGTCGGGACCGCCAGCGACGCCGCCATCGCCATGGAGCTCGGCTGCGACGGCATTCTCATGAACACCGCCATCGCCGCGGCGAAGGAGCCAGCCCGAATGGCCCGCGCGATGAAGCTCGCCGTCGAGGCCGGGCGTGACGCGTTCCTCGCAGGCCGCATGCCCATGAAGGCCTACGCATCGGCGTCGAGCCCGTTGACCGGCCTCGTGCAGTGACGATGGCGCCGCTCCCGTTCCGTGTCCTCGTCATCACGGACTGGACGCTCGGCGACGACGAGCTGTTGCGACGGCTCGGGCTCGCGCTCCGGGCAGGCCCGGGAATCGCCGTGCAGCACCGGCACCCTGACGCACCCGATCGTCAGTTCTACGAAGAAGCGCGCCGCGTGAAGCAGCTCTGCGACGTGTCTGGCGCTCCGCTCTTCGTCAACTCACGCCTCGACGTCGCCCTGGCCCTGGGAGCACATCTCCACTGCACCTCCCGCTCGCTCCCGCCCCGCGAGCTGCGCCGCCACCTGCCAGGTCGATGGCTCTCCTGCGTCGTTCACGCCGAGGGTGACGACGTCGAGCGCGCTGATCTCGCGCTGGTCAGCCCGGTGTTTCGTCCGCGCTCCAAGCCCGACGACACGCGGCCACCGCTGGGCGCGTCTGGCTTCGCGCGAATGGCAGCCACCCTGCCCTGCCCGGCCTTCGCCCTCGGAGGAATCGACTCGACCAACGTGGGCGCGCTCGGCGCGACGGGCGTCGCCGTCATCTCGGGGGTCCTGCACGCGGACGATCCTGAGCTCGCCGCGCGCGCGCTGCTGAACCGCTGACGTCTCCGGCCAGCTCGTCAGGGCCACGCCGCGCTGAAGGACGCACTCGCGAGCGTGTAGCAAGCGCCGCCCGAAACCTGCGTGTCGCTCGAGAAGTTCCATTCGCGGAACGTGACGTTGCCGACCGTGCCCGAGAAGGTGCCCGAGGTTGCGCTGGCGCCGGCGCTTGGGAAGCTGACGGTTCCCGCTTGCGCCAGGAAGCGTCGACCACAGGTGAAGCCCGGCGGCGACAGCGTGACGGTGCACGAGTCACCGAACTGCAGGCACCCGACGCAGTCGTTGTAACCGATCGCCGTGAAGGATCCCGAGTAGGGAACGGGAACCGACGCGCCCATCAGGCGCACCAACTCAAACGAGATGATCTGCGTCCCGCTCGAGTACGTCGCGAAGTTGAAGGCCCCGCCCGTGAAGGTCTCGTAGCCGACCTCGAGCGGCGTGTAGCTGGCGCCGGGGAAGTTGCTGGTCCCGAGCGTGAGCGGCGTGCAGGTTCCCGAGCTGCCACCGCCAGTGCCAGAGCCGCCACCTGTCGGACTGCCTCCCCCCACCGGCGAGCCTCCGCCAACGGGCGGCGTGCCACCACCCGCGCCGCCGGGGATGCAGAAGCCATTCATGCACGTGTTGTTCGGCGTGGAGCACGCGAAGCAGACGGCTCCGGCGTTGCCGCACAACGAGTTGTTCTGTTGCGACGTGCCGGCCGTGAGGCACGTGGTGCCGTTGAAGACGCAGCCGTTGGTGCACAAGGGAGGACCGCCACCACCGGCGCCTCCACCCGTCGCCGAGCCACCGCCGGAACCCGAGACGCAGCGCCTCGCACTGCACGTCTGCGATCCAGCGCACGTCACGCAGGCGCCGCTCGTCGTCGAGAAGCTGCCACACGCGCTGTTCGACGTGCCGCCCTGACACTGCCCGTTGAAGTCACAGCAGCCGCTGGGGCACGTGCTCTGGTTACAGCTCGGAGCGCCACCTCCCGTCGCGACACCGCCACCCGTCGCGAAGCCCCCCCCCGTCGCGAAGCCTCCGCCTGTGCCGGTCGTTCCTCCGCCAGCTCCTGAGGTGCCCGCGCCCGTCCCGAAGCTGCCCTTGCAGACCCCGAGATCGCAGGTCTGCCCGAGCGTGCACGACGCACAGGCCGCGCCGCGCGCGCCGCACTGGGACGTCGCGTTGCCCATCACGCAGCGCCCGCTGATGTCACAACACCCCATCGTGCAGGTCGCCGCACTGCACCGGTTGGGTTGGCCGCACGACGCAGTGGTGACGAGGAACGAAGCTCCGACCAGCAGGGCAAACCAGAAGAGACGCAGACCCATGGGACCTTCCGACAGTGAGAGGCGACAGTGTGGTGTTTCCGGCCGGCCACCTCGACCCCTGACTCGTAGCATAGCTGAGCCCGCCGTCGACAGGCTTGCACGGTCAAGTAGGCTGACTGCCCCTCATGGCCGCTCTTCAGCCCCTCTCGGTCGGCGAGATCGTCGATCGCTCCACGCAGTTCTGGCGCACGAACTGGAAGGCGTTGTTTCAGCTGCTCCTGGGCTTTCAGCTCGCGCAGTACGTGCTGCTCAAGTCCCTGGAGCTCTTCGTCGCGCGCACCTTCCCGGCAGCGACCAACCCGGCGCAGGCGTTCGAGCTGGCGAAGGCCGACCCCTCGACGTGGCTCCCGCAGCTCGGCCCGGTCGTCGGATTCGCGGTGGTGGTGCTGGTGGTGAACTTCCTGGTGAGCCAGGTCGCTGGCGTCGCGCTCACGGCCTTCGTCTACCCGCGGGTCACCTCGGCCGGCGCCCCATCGGTCGCCGAGGCGTTGCGGTTGTCGGTGCGGCGGCTGGGCACGACGCTCGGCTTGTTCGCGCTCTCGATGAGCTGGAGCGCCCTGGCCGGCATCGTCTTCCTGTTGCCAGGCGGAGCGACCGTCGGCGGGGGCGTCTGGCTCGCGCTCCAGGGCAACGGCGGTGCTGGGGCGGCCGTCAGCCTTCTCGGCGCGGTGCTGGTGCTCGGCGGGTTCGTCGTGCTGGTGCTGTGGTTCCTGATCCGGTTCGTGCTCGCCTCGCAGGTCCTGGCGGTCGAGGACCTGTCGGCAGTGGCGTGTTTTCGTCGCACCGATCAGCTCTCGAGCGGCAGAGTGGGTCCTGGCTTCCTCGGGCTCGTGAAAGGGCGGCTCACGCTGCTCATCACGATCGTCGGCTTCATCCTCATGGTGGTAGGGCTCGTGACCGGTCTGCCAGAGCTCGTGGTCAAGGGGCTCTTTGGTGAGCTCAACCCCGCGCCTGCTGGAGCAGGGACGGCGCCACAGGCCCTCGTGGTACCCGCGCAGCTGCTGCAGGTGATCGCGGGCGCGGCGATCACTCCGCTGTACGTCGTCTTTCAAGTCATCTTCTACGTCGACATGCGGGTCCGCCGGGAAGGGCTCGATCTCGAGCTATCGACGAAGGCTGCTGCCGCTTGAGCGCGCTGATCCTCATCGCCATCCTCGCGGCGCCCTGCCCGGCCGCCGAGGGCTCGCAGCTGACGCCGGACCAGCAGACGACGCTGTGCGCATTGGAGCAGCAGGCCGAGAAGACCGCGTCGAGCGCTCCCTCACGGGACGCGTTGCGTGAACTCTACGCACGGCCCATGTTCATCAAGGCCCACAGCGGGCAAGCGGCCGATCTGCTCAAGCGGCTGAAGGCCTGGCTCGAGGCGGTGTTCGAGACCTCGGAGGCCGAGACCTACTCCAACCTCACGCGGGTCTTCGTCCTGCTCCTCGCGGCGTTCGTCGTCGTCGCGACGGTGGCGCGCCTCGCAGGGCGCAGGCTGACGAAGCGCACGAAGCCTGTCGCGGCGGAGCGTCGAGAGCTCGCGCTGGCTGACCCCTCAGAGCACCTCGCCCGTGCCCGGAGCCTCTCGGTGAGCGATCCCCGGGCCGCTGCGCGTGAGGGCCTGCTGGCCATTCTCGCGGCGCTCGAGCGGCAACGCCTCGCCAGACCCGACCGCGTGAAGACGAACCGGGAACTCGCCCGCGAGCTGCCCGAGCGGGGCGCGCCCCCCGAGCTGGTCGCGGCCGTCAGTACGCAGCTGAGCTGGTTCGATCGCGCCTGGTACTCGCTGGAGCCGCTCGACGCCGCCCGCGTCAACGCCTTCCTCGACGAGACAGCCGCGCTGGTGATGCGGGTGGCCGCCTTCGGAGCGCCTGCACGATGAGCCGCCTCGGCGCATGGCCCATCTTCGCGCTGCTGCTCGCCCTCGCGCTCGCGCTGGGCCTGGCGGCCGATGGCGACACGCAGACCTCGACCGTTCCCAGCGTCACCAACGCCGGGCCACGGGGCCTCAAGGTGCTTCACACCTGGCTGTCCGAGAGCGGCGTCGACGTTCGGCTCGGCGCGCGCCCCCTGACCGACGTGCCTGACGAGATCGCGACCATCGTGGTGCCAGCCCCTCAGGCCGCGACGCTCACCAGAGACGAACGCCTGGCCCTTCGCCGTGCGCTCGAGCGAGGGGCCACCGTGGTGCTGATGGTCGCGAGGTCGGCCTCGAAGCACGCCCTCGAAGACCTGGTGACGGTCCAGCTCGGCCCGCCGCCTGAGCTCCTCGCGGTTCCCAACGACGGCGCGGGCAGCTCGCTGGCCGTCTCTGCGCCGATCGGCGCGATGAAGGGCGCCCGGAGCCTGCGCGTCGCGAACGATCACACGCTGACGGTCACCAACGCCGAGGCCGTCGAGCTCACCTCGCCGCCGGGGGTCTGGGTGATGAGCGTCGGGAAGGGAGCCCTGTACGTCGCGGCCGGCGCGGACCTCGCCGAGAACGCCAGGCTCGATCTCGCCGACAACGCCGTCTTCTGGAGGAACCTCGCCGCGCAGGGCCCGATGTGGATCGACGAGTCGCACCACGTCGCGCGGGTGCAGGCCACGCCGACCGTCAACCTCTGGGCGACGGGCCTGCAGTTCCTCTTCGCGGCCGCGCTCTTCGTGGTGGCCCGTGGCAGCCGGCTGGGGCCTGCTCGCGCCGAGCCTTCGGCGCCGTTGCGCTCGTCGACCGAGTACGTCGAGGCGATGGCCCGGCTCACCCGCCGCGCGCGACTCGAGCCCGAGCTCGTCGAAGCGCTGCGTCGACACCTTCGCCTGACGCTGCACGAGCGGCTGGGGCTCTCGCTCTCACTGCCCGATGGGGAACGCGCGCGGGCGCTGAGGCTCGCGCTCGGGTGGAACGACGCCGACGCGAACGGGCTCTTCGGCGACCGCTCCTTCCTCGGGCTGTCGAAGCGCGTCGCGAGGCTCGAAGCGCAGCTCGATGGTCGAGGAGACGCGTAAGCCACAGACACGAAAGTCAATCGACTCGCGGCACCAAAAGGGAATAAGGCCGACCTCGTGGCTGAGCAGCTCGCCGTGGAGGCCGTGGACATCAGCAAACGGTTCGGCGCCCGATGGGCGCTGGCCCGCCTCAGCTTTGGGCTCCCCCTCGGACGATCGCTGCTCCTCACCGGCCACAACGGCTCGGGCAAGACGACGCTCCTGCGGCTCATCGCGACGGCGTCCTTCCCGACGGCAGGCACGCTGCGGGTCCTGGGCCACGACGCGCGGGCCGGGCGCGATCAGCTGAGGCCTCACGTCGCGCTCGTCTCACATGCTTCGTTTCACTACGAGGACCTGTCCGCCGCGCAGAACCTCACCTTGAGCGCGAAGTTCCTCGGTCGTGGGGGCGAGCCGACGCTGGTGACCGGGCTCCTCGAGCGCATGGGGTTGGCCTCGCGCGCAGACAGCCCGGTGCGTCAGTTCTCGGCCGGCATGCGCAAGCGCCTCGCCATCGCGCGCCTGCTGATGAAGGCCCCGAAGGTCGCGCTGCTCGACGAGCCCTTCGGGGAGCTCGACCCGGCTGGCATCAAGCAGATGGAGGGCCTCATTCGCGAGCTGCAGGGCCAGGGCACGTCCGTCGTGCTCGCCACGCACCTCATCGAGCAGGGGCAGACGCTGACCACCGAACGCCTGCACCTCGACGGCGGCCGCAAGGTGGCGCCGTCATGACGCCGAAGATCCCGCTGCTCGCCGCTGCGTGGCTGGTGCTCAAGAAGGACTGGCAGATCGAGTGGCGAACCCGCGCGCGACTCACCGCGATCATCTTCTTCTCGCTCTCGACGTTGCTCCTCTTCTCGTTCGCGATGGGCCCCGACGTCACCACGCTGCGGGCCCATGCGCCCGGCTACCTGTGGCTGGCCCTGTTGTTCGCCAGCGTCTTGTCGCTCGGAGAGTCCTTCCGCATCGAGAGCGAGAACCAGGCGCTGACAGGGCTCGTGCTGACACCGGTGGAACCGCGCGCCATCTTCGTCGGTAAGGTCTTCGGGAACGCGAGCCTGCTGTTCGTCTTGTCGCTCGTGCTGCTGCCGGTGACCGTCGCGCTCTACGACGTCGACGTGTCACGCGACCCGTGGCGATTGGTGCTGGTGCTCTTCCTCGGCTCCGTCGGTATCAGCGCGCCCGGCACGGTGTACTCGGCGATCTCCGCGAACGCGCGCGCCCGTGACGTCATGCTCCCGTTGCTGCTGTTCCCGGTGCTGATGCCGCTGCTGCTCGCGGCGGTCAGCGCCACCAGGTTCACCCTGCAGCCCGACCCACAAGAGCAGGTCGGCTCATGGCTCAGGTTGCTCACCGCTTTCGATCTCATCTATCTCTCCGTCGGGTTCCTGCTGTTCCCGAAGGTCGCTGAGGAAGACTGATGCCTCCATTCGTCCCACTCACACTCCTCGCGCTGGTCGTCGCCGCGATCATCGGCCACCTTGGCGTTCCAGCCGTCCGCGCGTGGCTGTGGAAGCCGGTGGCCGCGCTCGGCGCGGTGATGCTGGTGGCCCTCTGGTACCTCGGCCTCGTCTGGGCGCCACCAGAGGCCTACATGAGCGACGTCGGCCGCATCCTCTACGTGCACGTGCCGCACGTGTGGATGGCGCTGCTGGCGTTCACGCTGAACGTGGGCTGCGCGGTCGCGTACCTGATGAAGAAGTCGTGGGTCACCGACGCGCTCGCTGAGTCTGCCGCCGAGGTGGGCGTCTATTTCGGCGCCGTCGGCGTATCGATGGGCAGCATCTGGGCGAGGCCGACGTGGGGCGTCTGGTGGGACTGGGACCCGCGCCTCATCTCGACGACGGTGATGTTGCTGGCCTACGTCGGCTATCTCGCGCTGCGCAGTTTCACCGAAGATCCCGAGCGCCGCGCCACGTGGAGCGCCGTCGCAGCCATCTTGAGCTACGTGTCATTGCCCATCGTGTGGTTCTCGGTGCGGTGGTGGAACAGCCTGCACCAGGTGCAGTCGAACCCGTCGACCGTCGACAAGCCGATGGTGCAGGTGCTGCGGTGGGGCGCCGTCACGATGCTGTGCTTCCTCTACGTGTTCGTCGTGAAGCGCTACCAGATCGCGCGCTCGCGCCAGACCGCCGCGATGGAATTGCCGCCCCTCGAAGCGCCCCGCCCGGAGGCCGCATGAAGTCGCTCGCCGCCGCCGTGCTGTTGACGGCAGGCCTCGCCCTCGCCGATCTCCCAGCGCCCGAGCAAAAGCCCCCTGAGGTGGTGCCCACCGTCGCCCCCGCCGCCAAACACCCTGAAGGCATCGAAAAGGCCGGCGTCGGCGTCATCTCGGGCGGCTGGGAATACGTCTACGCTGCCTACACCCTCGGAACGCTGGGGGTGCTGGGCTTCGCGGCGTCGTTACTCCTTCGTCGTCCGAAGGCCCAGCCGGAGCGTGCACCATGACCGCCGAGTCCCGAAACCGCCTCATCGCCGTCGGCGCCATCCTCGTCGCGGGGGCCGCCCTCGCGTGGATCGCCTTCGGCAACATCGGTGAGAACCTCGTCTACTACTGGAAGCCGTCCGAGATGCTGGCCCAGGGCAGCAAGGCCTATGGCGCGACGGTGCGACTGGGTGGCGTGGTGGTGCCGGGCAGCGTGCAGTGGTCTCCAGAGCACACCAGCCTCACGTTCGAGGTGGCTGACACCCACCTGCCCACCGCGTCGAAGGTGAAGGTCTCGAGCGAGGTGACACCGCCGCAGATGTTCCGTGAGGGCATCGGCGTGGTGGTCGAGGGCTCGTTCGCCGCCGATCAGCTCTTCAAGACGAACCGGTTGATGGTGAACCACTCCAACGAGTACCGCGCGCCGGGCAGCGACGGCGGCATGCCGGCCGATTGGAAGGGCTCGCTGACCCAGGCCGACCCGAGCCAGCAGTAGTCAGGTCAACATGATGGTCGCGGCTCGCCCGCTCGTGGCTCATTTCCCCATCGGGGACAGCATTCGCCCCGGGCGGCGTCGAGGGCCTCGGCTTCCCGGCAGCGATCCATGCCTCGACGAGCGCGAGATCGTCGGGCTCCACGGCTGGCAGGCCGAGCGGCATGCCGCGCAGCGATTCGTCGGGGATCATGAGAAGGCGCGTTCGCGAATCGAGGCCGGGCCTCACGAAGTCACGCTGGTTCTCGTGGGCGCGTTTCTGGAGCACCTCGATCAAGACCGGCTGCCCCGTCGCGCCTGTGCGGAAGATGGAGCGGTACTCCCCATCGGGCCCGACGGACCCATTCATCACCTCATCGTAGGTCGCGAACGACAGACCGAGCGCCGGGAAACCGAAGCCTCCCGTGTTCCCTGGCCCGCCTTCTCCGTCGGCGAAGTCGGCGTTCGAGTGGCAGTGCCAGCAGACCTTCCGAAAGACGCGCTCCTCGACCTCTTCGTAGCGGACCTTCGTCGGCGTCGTGGCGGTGACGGGCGCTGGTGGCGGCGCTGGCGAACCGGGCTCGCCGGCGAGCACGAAGTCAGCGAGCAGCTCCGCATCGGCGCGTGAGAGCCCCAGGGTCGGCATCTGGGCGCGCGGGTTGATCGATCGTGGCTCGAGCAGGAGCTTCACGACGACGTCGCGATTGAGCCGATCTCTCGCGTGGCGGAGGTCGGGCGCGCGGGCGAGCAGACTGACGGCGGGCCGCTTGAACTCGAACAGCGCGGGTGGCTGCGTGGGGAAGCGCCGGTTGCCGAAGAGGTGGCAAGTGGTGCAGGCACGCGCCTCGAAGAGCGCGGCGCCGCGCTCGAGACGTTCGGCCGAGGGCGTCGGCAGCGGAGCGTCCTTCGCGAGCCCCTTCGCCAGCGCCTCGACGTCGGCGGGAGTCAGCGCCAGCCGCGGCATGCTCTCGGCGAGGTGGGGGCGCAGATCATACGGGCTCTGGAGAAACGAGCGCAGCCACGACGCCCGAAAGCGGGTGAGCGAGGCGAGCGGCGGCACGTCGACGTAGAGCGTCTGCGTGCGGCGAATGAACCGATCGAAGGCGTCGCCGTACGTCGCGTGGCCCTTCTCCAGCTTCTTTGGATCACCCGCGGACCTGGCGAGCTCGAGGTGACAGCCGGCGCACTGCTTCGGCGCGGGCGGCGGGGCGACGGCTTCGATCTCGTGGCAGCGATGACACTCGTGGCGAACGAAGACGTCCTTCGCGGTGGGGGCCGCGCCGCACGACAGCGCAACGAGGAGCGCGAGCACCAGGTCAGCTCTTCGACGACGGCTTCACGGGCTCGGTCGACGGCTTCGCCTTCGGCGCCGAGAGGGTGCTCAGCACCTGCGTCGCCTCGGGGTGGCCGGGGTGGATCTTCAGGGCCTCGCCACACGCGGTGCGCGCCCCGTCGGCGTCGCCACCCGTCGCACGCGCTTCCGCCAGGGCCGTCCACGCGTCGGCGTCCGACAGCAACCCGTCGGTGGCCAGCTTCTCGAGCGAGGCCTTCGCATCGTCGTCGACCTTGCCTTTCAACTGGGTGCTGCGGAGCTGCGCCTCGGCGAGCTTCACCCGAACGAAGGGCTCCTTCTTCTCGGCGAGGAGCAGGTTGAACGAGTCCATCGATTGCGAAAAGTGCCCGAGCTTCAGGCTCGCCAGCCCGTGAGTGCGCAGCAGCGCGCGACGGTCTCCATCACTCACCGAGCCCTTGATCCCGATCTCGGCATACTGAATGGCGTCCGCGTACCGGCCGTCTCGATACGAGGCGCCGGCCTTCGCCACCATGTTCTCGACGCGCTCACGGAAGCGCATGCTGTTGCCACAGGGGAACGCGGCGCCTGCAGTGACGACGATGGCGGCAGACCACACGGCAGCGACGGTCTTCATGGTTCAGGCTCCTGGAAGAGGGGACTGGGACAACCACAAGCTCGCACGAGTTCCCTCGGGCCCCTATCGGGCGACTGACGGGTAGGATGCAGCCTCCGCCACCGGCGTGCAGGCCTCATCACTGCGATTCGACTGGGCGACAGGCCGCCGCTCCTGACGCTCGTCGTGAGGGCTGGAACCCGTTACAAGGCCCCTGTGAATTCAACCCTTGGATATGGGCTGGTGCTTCTGGGGCTGGGCTTTGCTGCCTTCGCCGCCGTGGTGGGCCTGGTCACCGGAATGACGCGGCGCGAGAACGCGCTGCCGTGGGTGCAGCGGGCCGTCTACGGCTTCGCGGCCTCGATGATCCTGTCGAACCTGGTGATGGTGAAGGCGCTCCTCGAGCACGACTTCTCGGTGAAATACGTCTCGCAGGTCGGAAGCAGAGCGACGCCCACCATCTTCACCATCGTCTCGCTGTGGAGCGCGCTCGAAGGCTCGATCCTCTTCTGGGGCGCCATCATGGGCGGCTACCTGCTCGCCTTCACCCTCACCTACCGCAGGGAGCACGGCCGCTACATGCAGCTGTCGCTCGGCGTGATGGCCGCGGTCGCGACGTTCTTCGCCTTCCTCATCGCCGGCCCCGCGAACCCGTGGGGCGTCGTTGCGAACCCGCTGTCAGATGGGCCCGGCCCGAACCCGCTGCTGCAGAACCACGTGCTGATGATCATCCACCCGCCGATGCTGTACCTCGGGTACGTCGGCATGACGGTGCCGTTCGGCATCGCGGCCGGCGCGCTGCTGCGTGGTGAGCTCGGAGACGCCTGGCTGGTGCCCCTTCGCAAGTGGACGCTGGTGCCCTGGCTGTTCCTGTCGGTCGGCATCATCCTCGGCTCGTGGTGGGCGTACGCGGTGCTCGGCTGGGGCGGCTACTGGGCCTGGGACCCGGTCGAGAACGCGTCGTTCATGCCGTGGCTGACGGCCACGGCCTTCATGCACTCCACGATGGTGCTGGAACGGAAGAAGTCCCTCAAGCTGTGGACGATCGCCCTCGCCCTCGGAAGCTTCGTGCTGACGATCATCGGCACCTTCATGACGCGCTCGGGGGTCTTCAACTCGGTGCACTCGTTCACGCAGTCGGACATCGGGCCGACCTTCCTGGTCTTCATCGCGATCGTCCTGGTGTTCAGCGTGCTGCTGCTGACGGTTCGCGGTCACCTGCTCGTCGCCGAGAGCAACATCGAGACCGTGGTGTCTCGCGAGGGCTCGATCCTGGTGAACAACCTGGTCTTCGTCGCGCTCACCTTCACGGTGCTGCTGGGCACGCTCTTCCCGCTCGTCACCGAGGCGCTGCAGAACAAGAAGATCAGCGTCGGTGAGCCGTACTTCAACACGATGGCCCTGCCGCTCGGGCTGCTCATGCTCTTCCTCATGGGCGTGGGGCCGATGCTGCCCTGGGGCAAGGCGGACCCGAAGGTGCTGCGTCAGCAGTTCCTGATTCCGGGTGGCCTGGGAGTTCTCACGCTCCTGCCGGTGATGCTGTGGCGCTATGGCGCATGGGCGCCGCTCGGTGGCGGCGACAAGACGTTCGGCGGCTTCGTCTCGGCGATGCGCAGCGGTGACGTGATGGCCGGCCTCACCTTCGGCCTCGGCACCTTCGTCACCGTCGTGACGCTGCGAGAGATGTTCCTGCCCGCGCAGCAGCGCATGGCCGAAGCGAAGGAGTCGTTCTTCACGGCCTTCGTCTCGTCCGCCAGCCGCGCGCGCCGTCGCTTCGGTGGCTATGTGGTGCACCTGGGCATCGTGGCCATCATCCTCGCGGTGGCGGCGTCGTCTGCGTACAAGATCGCGGCGGAGCGCACGCTGAAGGTCGGTGAGACGCTGAAGGTCGGCGAGTATGCGGTTCGCTTCGACGGGCTGGCCAACGGCAAGGAGCCACACCGTGACTGGGTGGCCGCGAACATCACCGTCATCGGGCCGGGTGGAGAAGAGCAGCGCCACGTCGGCGCCGACGCTCCGCGCATGAACTACTACGAGCGCTCCAACGATCCGATCGGCTCACCGCTGGTGCAGGAGATGGTCTGGCGCGACGTCTACGTCTCGCTGCGCACGTATGACGGCAAGGGCCAGACCGCGACGTTCAACGCCTGGGTGTTCCCGTTGGTCGGATGGATCTGGTACGCGATTCCACTGCTGGTGCTGGGCACGCTCATCGCCCTGTGGCCTCAGCGGAAGACCGTCGTCTCGGTGAAGACCGAAGCCCCGGCGCCCAACGCCGCGGCGGGGACGACATGAAACGCACTGGACCCGTCATCGCCCTCGCGATCATCGGCCTCTTGCTCTTCGTCCTGTTCAAGGCCTTCGGCACCGACCCGCATGAGGTGCCGTTCCTGCTCAATGGCAAGCCGGCGCCCAACTTCAAGATCAAGCGCCTCGACAACGATCAGGAAGTGACCCTCGATCAATTCAAGGGCCGCCCGATCGTCCTCAACTTCTGGGCGACCTGGTGTGGCCCCTGCAAGGCTGAGCACCCGGTGCTCGAGTACGCGTGGAAGAAGTACGAGAAGGACGCGGTGTTCCTCGGCATCGTCTTCGAAGACAACGAGCAGAACACCAAGCGGTTCCTCGCCGAGAACGGGTGGAGCTTCACCCAGCTCTTCGATCCGAAGTCGACCGTCGCGGTAGACTACGGCGTGTCAGGCGTGCCCGAGACGTACTTCATCACGAAGGACGGCCTCATTCAGGGCAAGGTCGCCGCGCCGTTCAGCCACCCGATGCAGATCGACGCCCGCATGAAGGGGATCCTCCCGTGACGACGCTCGCCCTGCTGGTGTCGTTGATGTTGGGCCAGGGCTACGCGCCTCAGCGTCAGGGGCTCGATCCGCTCGAAGCCGAAAAGGAAGCCCGGGTGATGCGGCTGGGCAAACAGCTGCGGTGCGCGGTGTGTCAGGGCGTGTCGATCGCCGACTCCCCGGCGTCGATGGCTCGGGCGCAGCTCGACAAGGTTCGGGAGCTCGTCTCCGAGAACAAGACCGATGACGAGATCTACGCGTACTTCATCGAGCGCTACGGCGAGTGGGTGTTGCTCCAGCCGACGACTGGCGGGCTCAACGCCGTGCTGTGGCTGGGGCCGCTCGCGCTGCTCGGCATCGGGTTGATCGTGATCGTCATGCAGTCGAAGAAAGGCGGAGCGCTCCCACCGGCTCCGCGTGCCACCGCCGCGGCAGGCGTGGCTGCGCCGACCTCTGATGACGCCCTGCTCGCGCAGGTGCGTGCCGACCAGGAGAAGTGATGGCTGCGCCCGAGACGAACTGGCTGCCTGGCATTCTGGTGACCGCCGCGGGAATCGCGGGCTCCCTCGCGTACCTCTTCGTGGCGAAGCGCGCCGCGCCGACGAAAGACGCCCCGCCCGACGATCTCAACGCCCGCTACCAGACCGTGATCGGCGAGCTCAAAGAGCACACCGCCAACAAGCACCTGTTGCCGGCCGCGCAATGGGAGACCGAGAAGAAGCGCCTCGAGACCCTCGCGGTGCAGCTGCTGAAGGAGCGCGACGCCCACAAGCACGAGGCGCTCAAGGCCGAGGCGCGCGCCGAGAAGCGCGCCCAGGTGGCCGAGACCGGCTTGCTCGCGAAGAACCCGACCCTCAAGGGCGCGTTCATCGGCGGCGCGGTGGTGCTCTTCTTCGCGGTGCTGTGGTTCTCGATGAACGACGCGACCCGCGTGCGCGAAGACGGCATGGGCGTGACGGGCGCAGTGCCTGGTGGCGCGCCAGGAGGCCCTCAGGGTCCGCAGGAGCCACAGCCGGACCCGAAACTCGAGGCGGTGCTGGGCGCGGTGCAGAAGGCGCCTGACGACGTCGACGCGCTCGCCGAAGCGGGCCTGTACCTGATCAGCAAGCAGGGCTTCACCGAGTCGCGGCCGTTCATTCAGCGCGCGACGATGCTCGACCCGTTCCACACGAAGACCCGCGTCTGCCGCGCCATCATGCAAGCCGTCGACGGTGACGTCGCGACGGCGCTGGCCGACCTCGAGCGCCTCGGCGCGCTCTACCCCGAGGCGTACCCGGGGCACCTCTACGCCGGCATGATCTCGATGGATCAGAACGATCCCGCCCGCGCCGTGAAGAACTTCGAGAGCTACGTGGCCGTCGCGCCGCCGAGCGAGGTGCCGCCGATGATGCGCGGCGCCATCGCGCAGATCCGACAGCAGCTGGCGTCGGGCGTGCCGCCGCAGCCGTAGGTGGACTCCCGCTCAACGAACTGCGACGGCCTTGAGCACCGGCCGTGACTTCTCGAGCAGTGACACGAACTCGCGGCGATCGGCCTCGTCACCTGCCGCGCTCCGGGCGATCTCGAGAATGGCGTCGAGGTTCCAGCCGCGCGCGTGCGGGCTCTGACGGAACAACTCGGCCGCGCCCATCACCGCCGTCGCGAACCGCAAGTCGTTCGCGGCGCCATCGAAGCGCGTCGCGAGCGCAGCGGCGGGGAACGGGAAGGCCTGCTCCGCCGCTTCGGTGCCACGGGGCTTCTTCGCGCGCACCCGCACGGTGCAGAACTTCTCGCCAGCGCCGGGTTTGAGCTCGACCTCGTACAGCGCCGTCACGGTGTGGCCCGAGCCGATCTCACCCGCGTCGACACGATCGTTGCGGAAGTCGACGTCGGCGATGTCACGGTTCTCGTAGCCGACCAGGCGGTAGCGCGTGACCTGCGCGGGATCGAAGTCGACCTGCAGCTTCACGTCCTGGGCGATCACCTCGAGCGTGCCGCCCAGCTCGGTCTGGAACACCCGCTTCGCCTCGAACAATGAGTCGACGTAGGAGTGGTTGCCGTTCCCCTTGTTCGCGAACTGCTCCATCACGTCGTCCTTGTAGTTGCCCATGCCGAAGCCGACAGTGGTGACGGTGATGCCTTCTTTCGTGTGGCCGGCGATCAGCTCACGAATGCCGTCTGGCGTGGTGCGGCCGACGTTGGCGTCTCCGTCAGACAGGATGATGACGCGCGAGAGCGAATGGCCGTCGAGCACCTTCGTCGCCTGCTGGTAGGCCAGCTCGATGCCCGAAGCCATGGCCGTCGAGCCACCCGCGGTGAGGCCGGCGATCGCCTCGTGAATGAGGGCCTTTTTCTCCATGCCGGTGTGCGGGAGCACGACGCGCACGTTGCCCGCGTAGGTGACCAGCGACACCGTGTCGCCGTCGCGCAGGTTGTCGACGAGCAGACGCAGCGCGCGTTGGGCGAGCGGCAACTTGTCGGGAGACTGCATCGAGCCAGAGACGTCGACGAGGAAGGTGAGGTGCGCGGCCTTGCGCTCCGAGACCGAGAGCCTGCGCCCCTGGATGCCGACGCGGAGCAGGTGTTTGCCGGCCGAGAACGGAGACGGCGCGGCATCCATCGTCACGCCGAGCGCGCCACCTTCGGGCTGCGGGTAGCGATACTTGAAGTAGTTGAGGAACTCCTCGACGCGCACCGACTCGGTTGGAGGCAGCTGACCCTCGACGATCTTCCGTCGGGCGATCGTGTACGACGCAGTGTCGACGTCGGCCGCGAACGTCGACAGGTGATCCTTCGCGGTGTCGGTCCAGCTGTTGACGCCGTAGTCGCCGTACGACTCGCCGTCTCCACCCTGGTCTGCCGATGGAGCTGCTGCGCCGAACGCCCGGCCCATCGTGACGCCACCAACGGCGCCACCGCCGCGCAAGCCGAGCCCGCCCATGCCGCTGGCCGAGCCGATGCCCATCGAGCCGTTCCCCATTCCTTTGGTTCCCAGCCCGCTGAGACCCTTGCTCGTGCCGACGCCGATGCCGTTGGCAGCCCCCAGCGCGCTCTGCAGATCACCGCGCTTGCCTGCCTTGCCCTCGGCGAGCATCAACCGGTTCGCTGTCGGGGCCGGCTTCGCTGGCTCGGCCGGAGGCCTCTCCTTCTTCGCTTCGGTCTGCTTCTCCAGTTTCTCGACGGCGTCGTGAACCACTGGCGCAGGCGCCTCACGCGGCTCCGTGGAACAGGCACAACAGACACACACCGCGGCGAAGGCGGACAGGCGCATGAGAGCTCCGATGGAAGAGAGAAACCCGCGGTGAAGCGGGGTCGGAGGCTCCAGACACCGGCCGATGCGGCGGGTTCCCGGTCGCGTTGAAGGTTCGCGCCAGCGTCAGCTTCGGCGCTCCGGGCGTGAAGCCCGCTAACGCTTCTTGCCAGCCACGAGGGTTCCGAGCACCACACCGACGAGCTGCCTTCCCGCCGACGGGCCTCTTACGAATTGGCACGAGCCAATCGCGACGTGAGTCGCAGTCGAGTCGACCGCGTCGGGAAAGGCTGAGGCGAACGAGTCGGGTCGAATCCAGGAACCGACGACCGTCGTGCCCTTGACCGACCCACTGGAGCCCTGTGCTTCGAGCGCGCGGGTGACCGGGTCGAGACTGCTGAGCGGCTCTCCCGATGCACACGAAGCCTCGACGAGCTGCTGCGCCGACATCGTCAGCACCGGCAGCGTCACGAACGGCGAAAGCCCCCGTGCCTTCCGCAGAGACTGAAGACGCTCGAGGAGCGCGGCGTTCTCGATGGCGGGGTCGAGCTTCGGCGTGATGGCGGCGACGACGGCCGAAGACTCCCACTCACCGTCCGCGAGCGGCGCGAGGCCGACGCCGAACGCGAGACGGCCGGGCGCGAGCAGGTCGGCACGGAACGCCGGGCGCTGCAGGTTCGAGCGCACGAGTTCGTCGATGAACTCCGAGCGCCCGCGGTGTTGTGACGCATCGTGAGAGACGAGCCCGAGCCCAGCGATGCGCTTTGACAACAGTGGGTCCGGTGGCGTCTCGCGTCGCTCGACCTGCAGGGCGGCGTAGGAGCGGGCCAGCGCTTCGAGCCCATCGGACTGTTCGAGGGGCGCGAGTGAGAGCTCGAGGCGGCGCTGGTTGTAGCGAGCGGCGACTTGCCCCGGCCACGCCGCAGTGTCCGGTGGGTTTGGTGCTGGCGCGCGAATCGCCTGGTCTGGCTCCGTGGGCTCGGGAACATCGACGTAGATCGGAATCAGGCACGCGCTGTGCCTCCAGGGTTGCACACCCGGCGAGTCGGGAACCGGTACGAAGGTGAGTTCGAGGAAGCGCCGGCCCGGCGTGGCGCCGGCCCTCACCGTCATCGAGAACGAGCCATCGGGCTTCACGTCCATTGGGAGCTGCCGCACGCGTGCGTCGTCGTCGTCGAGGAAGAGCACGGCCGCAGAGCGCGGCGCGCGAAACTTTCCAGAGAAGGTCAGGTCGGCACCCGCGCGGATAGCCTTCGGCAGGGGTGAGAGTTCGACGTCGTCAGAGACCGTCACCAGCACCTGGACCGTGTCTCCAAATGCGCCGCCAAAGCGAACCAGCGAGTACGCGACTGGGCGCTCCGCGTCGGGACTCACCTTCGAAGCCCAGGTGGCGAGGGGCGCATCGAAGGCCCGCTCGGGAGCGGACTGGGCCGAGAGGACGTACGAGAAGCGCAGATCGCCGATGACTCCGGCTCTCCAAAGCAACCACTGTGAGAGCGCCGCGACGGGCTGCTGGCCAGTCGCCGCGAAAGTCTCGCCGAGGGCCATCGCCACGGAGTCGAGTCGCGGCTCATAGCGGAGCCTGGCGCGGGCGTCGGCAGCGATGAGCTGCTCGAACCGCGCGCGCAACGGAGCGTTTTCGTCGCCGACGCCGCTTGCGCTGCTGGTGCGATAGTCGACGACGGGCTGATCGACATGCGCGGAGGCCTGCTTCGGCAGCTCTCGGACCGGACGCGTCGCGCGCTGTAGACAGGCAGCGGAGAGGAGACCGAGGGCGAGGCAGGGCAGGCGGGACGAGGTGATCACGTTGGGGTTCTCTCACAGCGCCCATCGAGAGCGGCTGCCGAATCGGCCGGTGCGTGTCCACCGTCAGTCCGCCGGCGGCTTCTTCTCGAGCGGGTGCCCTGCGGCCTTCCAGCCCTTCATGCCCTCGCTCATCACCGACACGTTGGTCCAACCACCCTGCGCTGCCCGACCGGCAGCGTCATGAGAGGACGTTCACATTCGACTCGTGCAGTAGAAGACCAGCGGTCGGCTCTTGTCCTGCGGCAGCTCGGTGAGCGGGTACGCGTTGGAGTCGGTGAGCCGGACAGCGCCGGGCACCCAGCCCACGGCGTCGCGGTAGTCGTCGGTGTTGGCATCGACCGGCGTCGATGAGCCGGCGGCGAACTGCGCGGCGGCTTCTGCGACGGCGATGTCCTTCACGGGAGCAGGCTCCCGCTTGCAGCCAACCGTGAACACCGCCAGCGCAACCACGAGGCCTCGCGTCATGCACGCCTCGTACTGCTTCGCTGCGCACACGAAAAGGCCCGGCGCTCCGTGGGGAGGCCGGGCCGTCGTTCACTCCACGAGGCTCACTTCAAGAAGTCGGCGATCTTGTCGGCCTTCGTCTCGCCATCGTCGGGCGCGATCACCAGGCTCTTGTCCTTGCCGACGACGATCACCACGCGGTTGCCGAGCGACAGCGCTGCCTTCAGGTCGGGCTTCGCTTTGAGAATCGCGAAGTACGCATCCGAGAGGTACTTCACTTTCAGCTGCTTCGGCGTGCCGTTGACGGCCTCGGAGTCGATCCACCCGCCCATGCGGAAGAGGAACGTGCGGCCCGACGCGACACGCACCGGCTCGGACTCCTTGGTGCCCTGTTCCTGGTCCTTCATCGAGCGGACCTTCTTGGCGACCGCGATGCCGGTGGTGCCATCGGCCGACTCGAGCGCCTTCGACGGTTCAGCCGCGGGCATGGCGCCGTTGGGCTTCGCCGCCATCTTCCGCTCGGCCTTGCCACCGCCAAAGACGTCGTTGAAGTCCTCGGCTCCGCCGCGCTCCCGATCCATCGGAGGACTGGCCGCGACCGATGACGGCGCGGGCTGCCCGAGGCCATTGCTCCCACTGCCGATGCCGCGCGCGCTCCACGGCACGTCACGGCGCGCTTCTTCTTCCCTCCACGGGCGCTGCGGAGGCGGCGGCGGGCGCACGTTGTTGGCCACCGGCGCGACGTCCTCCACCACCAGGTACGAGGTGTACGGCGTCACGATGCCGTACTTCTTCCCGAGCATGACGATCTCGTCCTTGAGCTCTGGCTTCTCGCCGTGCAGACGAATCTCATCGAGCAGGTAGCCGACCTTGCGAATCGCCCACAGGCGCGGAACGAAGTCGTACGCCTTCGCTTCCTTCGCGGCGTCGGCGCGGTACTCGTAGACGGTCTTCTTGCCGTTCATGGAGCCGCTCAACACGACCGCAGACTCCTTCGGCGTGCGGTACCGGCCGGTCACGACGAGCTGCGTGCCCTTGAAGAGGTCGGGCAGCTTCTTCGGGTAGACGTCGTACGCACCGAAGGCCGCGAGATCGAGCGAGAGGTCAGCGAGCACGGGGTTGGCGACCTTGTCGAACAGGCCCGAGACACGCACCTCGAAGTCCTTGCCGTCGCGCGCGAAGTCCGACGTGCCGCGGCCGTCTTCCGCGATGCGATCGAGGAGTCGCGCATTCAGATCTTCGCCGACGCCGAAGGTGAAGACGCGGCTGCCCTTGTTCCCACCGCGCGCACGGCTGGCGATGTCGGGCTCTTCGGTGACGCCGACCGTCGGGTGGCCGTCGGTGACGAACAACACGATGTGCTGCATCGAGCCGCGGCCCTCGGCATCCTTGAGCGCGCGCTGCAGGCCTTCGTCGATGGCGGTGCCTCCGATGGCTTCGAACGAGGCGACGAACTCGAGCGCCTTCTTCACGTTCGCTTCGGTGGCGAGCTGCGGCTTCTCGAAGAGCGACTCCACATCGGTGGAGAACCGCACCACGTTGAACTCGTCCTTCGCGTTGAGGCGCTGCACGCCGTACTTCATCGAGTCACGCGCCAGCTTGATGCGCTCGCCCATCATCGAGCCCGAGGTGTCCATCACGAAGGTGATGCGCTTGGGCATGACCTCGTCGGCCTTCAGCTCGGTCTTCGGCGACAGCAGCGCCATGAAGAAGCCCGGCTCTTCGGAGTTCGGCCGGTACGGCAGGAAGCTGAAGCCGATGGCCTTGTCGGACACCGTGTAGAAGAGATCGAGATCCTTCGAGATGTCGGTGCCCGCGCCCATTTCCAGGCCGGCGGTCGCGTCGGAGTCGTTCTTCTTGTTCACGCCCATCTTGTGGGTCGGCGAGTAGACGCTGCGAATCGGCGTCTTCGAGGTGATGTGCGCCGAGAAGACGAAGTCCTGCCGAACGGTGAGCGACGGAGCTCCACGCGAGCCGGCGCCGAGCGGGTAGTGGTACTGGTAGATGCCCGACTGGAACTCGAGCACCTGGCTGAAGGTCAGCTCGATCTTTTGCTCACCGTTCGCCGGCACCGGAAACACGCGCGCGCGGAAGGCGTCGGTGTCGATGTACTCGAGCAGGCCCGGGTCCTGGAGGCGCCGCACGATGCCCTCGTAGATGTCGGTGGCCTTCTGCTTCTCGAGCACCTCGCCCTTGGTCTTCTTGCCGTTGATCCACAGGGAGAAGTCCTGCAGCGCAGCGCCCTTCGGGAGCGGAAACACGAAGTGTGCCTCGAGCTGCCGCGGCGCCGAGTTCACGAAGACCTGCTCGACCTTCGTCACCGCGGTGCCGTCGACGATCTCGGTCGCGACGCGCTGGTACTTGATGCCCAGCGGGCCCATCGATTGGTCGGTGGGAATCAACATGCCCTGCGCCAGCGACGTCGACGCGGCGAACACAGCGGCCAGCAGCAAAAGTCGGTTCATGACCCCTCCGAACGTGTGGGGTGCATTGTGGATCTGTCGATCGCCGGAAGTCGCTGGAATTCCTCGATTGTTTCTTGGGGGATCGAGCCTCACGGAGCGGCGAACGCGGCCGCGAGGAAGGCACGCCAGGCAGTGTCGTAAGCCCGGTTCGCGCGGCCTCGCCCTTCCACTGTTCCACCGAAGATGAGGTTGCCACCGAGCGCGGGGTTGAACGCCGAGTAACCCTCGCGGGTCGACCATCCCGGAGCACCGACGGCATGCCCTGCTGCGGGGAGACAGAGCTGACGATCCGCCGGGTGCGTCGCCTGGTGTTGCGCCGAGGTGAGCCGGTTCCACGCATCAGCAACGTACCGACAAGAGGGCCAGACGCCATCGTCAGCCGCACCGACCAGGAGCACGTGCGCGCGCGCGCGTTCGAGCTCGATCGTCGCTGCCGCACGCTGCGCTGGCGTCGCGCTCGCGAGATCGGCATCGAAGATCGGCGTGAGGCGATAGCCCACCAGCCCGCCACCGAGGTTCTCTTCGAGGGGCTGGGTCATCGTGGGCGCGTTGGGGATCATCGGGAGCTCGACGCCTGCGAAGGTCCACGCGCTGTTCGTGCCCGCGCCCGTGTCGCCCCACCGGTAGACGCTCGGCACGACGCCGACGACCGCCTTGAGCCGCGCGTCACGGGAGGCGAGCTCGAGGGCCAGCTCGCCTCCGCGAGATCCTCCGACGACGGCGAGCCTCGTCGCGTCGACGTCAGGCTGCGACGCGAGCCACCCGATGGCCGAGAGGAGCCCTTCGATGGGGACCTGCGAGATGACGCCGTTGCTGCAGTAGTCGACCGCGAGCGCGTGGTACCCGGCAGTCGTGAAGTATGCGGCGACGAAGCTGGTCGATGCGAGGCGACACTCCGAGCCCCCCAGCACGAGCACCGCGGGCCGCCGTCCGCCGCCCGGCCATCGATAGAAGACCCCAGGGAGCGCGCCGATGGTGATGCGCTCCTGCTGCGTGCCCGTCCCCATGCCTGGGCGAGCGAGTCTGGCGAAGGTCTGCCCGCCGTCCATCACGTCGACCTCGGCGCCGACGTCGAACGTGGTGCCGAAGTCGAACGACGACGGCGCCAACGTCCACACCAGCCCGTCAGGATCAGGCCCGCTGTACGCGCCTGAGAGCGGGGCATCGGTCGAGGTGTCGACGACGCCATCAACCGAGGCACGAAAGACGGCCTGTGACTCCAGCCGCTGCACCCGTGAAGTCACCGTGATGATCGCGCCTGGTGGAGCACCAGCGACACGAAGGAAGAACGGCAGGCTGTAAACGAGCGAGTCGACCAGCACCGCACCGCCATCGACGTGATGGAAGAACGCGGCCCTCAGCGGGCCCGCGTCGGGGACGGAGCCTGCGTCCGCCGCGCCCGCATCGTCAGGCATCGGAGGCGGCGGGACGACGCTCGGGTTCCCACACGCCAGGGACAGACCTGCGGCGATCACCATCGCCAGTTTGTGATCGGTCAGGGGGCGCATCCCCACGCCTGATGCAACCCCCTCGCCAGGGAGCGATTCGCGCGCCCGTGAGGGCCGATCTGGGCCCGGCGCGTGCTAGAGAGCGCCCCGCCATGAGCGCGACCTCGACCGAGAAATCAGGCAAGGCGGCAGAGAAGAAGCACACCGAGGCGACCAGCCCGTACGACGTGCTCGCCCCTGCGGGAGCTCTGGTGCTCGTCGGCCTGCTGTCGAGGTTCTTCGTGGCCTCGGACTGGGCGCGTGACGCCTTCAAGCTCGACAACGACGGCTCGGTGCAGACGGTCGCGTTCGGCGTCGCCATCGCAGCCATGTTCCTCGTTGGCTGGGGCATGAAGCTCGCCGACGAAGGCCGCCCCCTCGCGTTCCAGCGCCTGCGCGATCGCACCATGGTGACGCTCGGCATGGCGGGCGTGTTCGCGTACTTCAACTTCGGCCACCTGCACTTCGGCGGCTTCGTCCACGTCTGGGACACGTACCACTACTACATCGGCGCGAAGTATTTCCCCGAGCTCGGCTACGAGCGCATGTACGACTGCGCGGCCGTCGTCGACGCCGAGAACGGTCGCCTGGCCGAAGTGCAGCGCCGCAACCACACCGACCTGCGCACCAACCTCATCACCCCGACGCGCGAGGTCATCGAGAACGCCGATCAGATCTGCAAGCAGTACTTCACGCCCGAGCGCTGGGCTCAGTACACGCGCGACATCAACTCCATCCACGCGATGGTGAACGAGAACCGGTGGAAGGAGATCCACGTCGACCACGGGTACAACGCCACCCCGGTCTGGACGCTCGCCGGTCAATACTTCGCCAACCTGAGGCCCGCGACGACCGACGGGCTCATTCACGTCAACCTGCTCGACCCCATCTACATCTTCCTCACGATGCTAATGGTGTGGTGGGCCTTCGGCGCGAGGGGCTTCGCGCTGGCAGGCATCGTGCTGGGGTGCAACTTCCCCAACCGGTACTACTGGACTGGCGGCGCGTTCCTTCGCCACGACTGGCTCTTCTTTCTGGTGGCGAGCGTCTGCCTCTTGAAGAAGGACAAGCCGTTCCTCGGCGGGTTGTCGTTCTCGTACACGGTGCTCTTGCGACTGTTCCCCGGCCTCGCGGCGATCGGCCCGGCGCTCGCGGCGGTCGAGTACTTCCGTCGCAACAAGAAGCTCGAGCCCGCGTTCCTCAAGTACATCGCGGGCGGCGCCGTCGGGACCGCCGTGCTGGTTGGTCTCTCGTTCGTGGTGCTGACCGGCGTGCCGCCGAACACGCTGAGCGTCGAGTTGTCACCCGCGGACTCGGGCGCGACGAAGGTGATCATCACGCGCGTCGACACGAAGACGAAGGCGCCAACGACCTGGCTCAAGGGCCCTTCCCTCTTCCCGACGAGCAGCCTCCCGGGCCTGGCCACCACGCCCATCGACGGCGCGTCGGGGTTCTTCCTCGGAGGCACCGCCACGGCAGCCGAGAGCCCCACCACCGAGGCGTCGTTCTTCTCGGTGAAGATCGGCGGAGACGAGATGCTGCAGGTCCCCATCGCCGTCGGTGACACGGCCACGACGGTCGCGACCCGGGTGAAAGAGGCCTTCGAGGCCAAGGCTGCGCGTGACGCCGATGGCTCGGGCGTCGCGATGTGGAAGCGCTTCGCCGCCAACACGGTGAAGCACGCGAGCACGCCGCTCACCAACCTCATGGGCCTGCGTACCGTGCTGACCTGGAGGCCCTCGACCGTCGGCGCCCAGATGACCGATCGCCTGCTCATCGACGCGTGGAAGCCTTGGAAGGACATGAAGCTCGAGCTGTGGCGGCAGATGAAGCCGCTGTTCGTGCTGCTCGTGCTCGGCGCGGTGGCGCTGCTGTACTTCGCGATCCGGCACTCGGGGCCGAAGCTGTACCTGGGCGCGTGCCTCGGCGTCGGCATGATCGTGCTCGGCGCAGAGCTGACGAACTACTACTACTGCTTCCTGCTGTGCATGGCGGCGCTGTACTCCGAGAAACGCGAGGTCGGCCTGTTGATGGCAGGGCTCTCGGCCGTGACGCTCTTCATCAACTTCGGCTGGCTGACGTTCCAGTCACATGAGCTCGATCAGCAGTACACGGCGATGTCGTTCGCGTCGGTGCTCGCCGTACCGCTCGTGTGGTGGAGCTTCACGAAGTGGGGCGAACAGGGCGCACAGGCGCCGGAGTCTGACGCTGGCACGTGGCACAACCGCTGGGTGCTCGGTGGCATCGGCGCGATGTCGCTCTTCGTCCTGTCCGTCGCGGTGAACCGCACGTGGGGAGCTCCCATCGGTGACGGCTCCTTCGGCTTCAAGGTCTGGCTGGTGATCGCCGGCGTCTTGTTCGGCGTCTTCAAGCTGGCGACCAGAGACGCCCCTATCGCGGCCACTGGCCCAGCCTCGACCGAGCGCCCCGCAGAGAAGAAGAAGAACAAGAAGCGCTGAGAGCCCGCCCACAGGACGATCCGTTGCGCAGATGGGACGGGCGCTCGAGAGCGTTGAAGACTATCTCGCACTCGCCCGGCTCTGCCGAGCACCTCTTCACCGGAGCTCCTCGCTCCCTTCACCCAAGGACATGAACTCATGAAGAACCTCATCACCGTCGCCGTTCTCGCCGTCTCGAGCCTCGCCGCCGCCGCCACGTGGGACATCGACTCCGCCCACGCCGCCGCCAACTTCACCGTCAAGCACCTGGGCATCACCAACGTGAACGGTTCGCTCGGCACCGTGAGCGGCAAGTTCAACGTCGACGACAAGGACATCACCAAGTCGACGCTGGACGTCAGCATCGACGTGAACACCATCTACACGGGCGTGCAGAAGCGCGACGATCACCTCAAGAGCGGCGACTTCTTCGACGTCGCGAAGTTCCCCGCCGTGACGTTCAAGTCGACCAGGATCGAGAAGGGCTCGGCCGACAACAAGCTCAAGATCACCGGCGACCTGACGATGCACGGCGTGACCAAGCCCGTCTCGTTCGAGGCTGAGCTGTCGAAGGAGATCGAGCACCCGATGACGGCTGGCATGATGGCGCGCTCGGCGACGGCTGCGCTCACGATCGCTCGCGAGGACTTCGGCCTGAAGTACAACTCCGAGATGAAGAACAAGGACTTCGTGATCGGCAAAGAAGTGAAGGTCAGCCTCGAGATCGAGCTGAACAAGGCGGGCCCGGCGCCCAAGGCCGCCGCTCCCGCCAAGAAGTAACTTCGGAACGCTGCTGACAACGAGCCCCGGTGAGCCCTCGCGGTTCGCCGGGGTTTGTTTTTTCGCAAAGCAGGGAACTTGTTGACCCAGTGCTGACGGAGTCGCCCTCTCTGAAGCGCAGCTACCAGGCCTGGGACTTGAAATGGCAGGCCCCGGCCGGGGCGTGAAGGTCGTGGCTGAGGAAGTGAAGAGCACCCTCGAGTTGGAGCGGGTGATCAGGGCTCCGCGAAGACGCCCTGCGCCCCGAGATGAGGTTTCGTCGGCGATCTCGCCCCACGGCGACCTCTTCGAGGACCTGCACTCGAAGACGCCTCCGACCCGAACGCGGCATCACGCGGGTCGCCTCGCGGCTGACAGCGAAGCAGGCCGGAAGGACGGTCACCGAGCTCCCTCAGCTCGAACGAGCCCAGGGCGCCGAAACGACTCCGCGTCGGTCACCCGGCCGGCGAGTCGTTCACGACTGTCGTCGGGTCCGTGCCCCTCGAGCCATAGCGGCGCGAGACGGAAACACCGGCCCTTCCACTCGTCGAAGAAGCGCCGCCGTCGCCTCGACGATCGCCGGGGCTCCATGGCCGGCCAGAAGGACATGCCGACGAAGGCAGCGAAGGACAGGTCATTGCGCAGGCATGGGCAGTTCCGGTCCTGGTGCACGGCAAGGAGGCCACCTCGGCAGCTGGCTCTTCGTGACCGCCCCTGAACGCAAGATGGCGGAGCCCCGAAGAGCCCCGCCACCTGAGATCCCTCATCGACTGAACGACTGCCTCAGGCCGGCTTGGCCTTCATGGCTCCGGCGCTTCCGCCGCGCGCCGCCTTCGCCGCCTCACGTTCGTCGAGCCAGATGGTGAGCGGGCTGGCGATGTACACGGACGAGTACGTGCCGACGATGATGCCCCACAGCATCGCGGCCGCGAAGTCGAAGATCTCGCCGACGCCGAAGATGAGCAGACCGATCAGCGAGAGCGACGTGACGCCTCCCGTGAGAATCGTACGCGAGAGCGTGTCGTTGATGGCGATGTTGATGATCTCGGCCAGCGGCTTGCCCTTGTACTTCACCATCTCTTCGCGAATGCGGTCGTAGATGACGATGGTGTCGTTGATCGAGTAGCCGAGAATCGTCAGCAGCACGGCGATCGACGTCAGGTTGAACTCGCGGCGCGTCACCAGGTAGTAGCCCGAGACCATGATCACGTCGTGCACCGACGCCACGAGCGCGCCCGGGCCGAACTTGAGGTCGAAGCGGAACGCCACGTAGATGAGAATCGAGAGCAGCGCGAGCAGCAGCGATGCGACGCCCTTGTTGCGCAGCTGCTCGCCGACCTGCGGGCCGACGTAGTCGGTGCGGCGCACGCCGCAGCTCGGGCACTCCGTCGTCGGCTCGAACTTGACGTCGGGAATCCCCTTCTGCAGCGACTCCTTCACCTTGTCCGACATGCCGGCCGAGGTGACCTGGTACTGAAAGCCGCTCTCGACGCTGCTGCCAGCCAGCAAGGTGACGCCCTGCACGCCCGTGCCGCTGCTCACCACGGCCTGCTTGATGTCCTCGAGCTTGACGTCAGCCTTCGTGCGCAGCGTGATGAGGCCGTTGTCGAGGTCCTTGTTCAGCGCGGTGATCTCGATGCCGGGGATCTTCCTCAGCGCGTCTTCGGCCAGCTTCTCGTTCTCCGTCGTCAGCTGCGTGACGCCGCCCATGCGGAGAATGAAGGTGTTCTCGTCGGCCGAGCCGATGCTCTGCACCTGCGGCTCCTGCAGGCCGCCAGCGATGGCGCCTTCGCGCACCTTCTCGGCCGTGATCGGCCCGTTGAACTTCACCTCGATCAGCGTGCCGCCAGCGAAGTCGACGCCCATGTTGAAGCCGAAGCCGGCGATGCCAACGAGGACGGCGATGTTGAGCGCGGTCGACAGCAGCAGCGCGATCTTGCGCTTGCCGATGAAGTCGATGTTCGTCTTGCCCTTGATGATGTGCATGGTCGGGAGCCCTTAGATCGACACGGTCTGCGCGTTGCGCCCGTGGACGAGATACGTGGTGAGGACGCGGGTCACGACGATGGACGTGAACAGCGAGGCGATGATGCCGATGATCAGCGTGGTGGCGAAGCCCTGCACCGGGCCCGTACCCGTCTGCTGCAGAATGAAGCCAGCGATGAGCGTCGTCACGTGGGCGTCGAAGATGGTCCAGAAGGCGCGGTCGTAGCCCTGGTCGACGGCGACCCGGGCGCTCTTGCCGTTGCCGAGTTCTTCACGAATGCGCTCGTTGATGAGCACGTTGGCGTCGACTGCGATGCCGAGCGTCAGCACGAAACCGGCGATGCCGGGCAACGTCAAGGTCGCCTTGAAGAGCGCGAGGCCCGCCAGAATGAGGAGCGCGTTCAGCACCAGCGCGACGTCGGCCACCAGGCCAGCCACCTTGTAATAGATGGCCATGAAGAGGACGACGAGGAGCAGGCCGACCACCGCCGCGGTGGTGCCCTTCTTGATGAGCTCGTCGCCGAGCGAGGCGCCGACCTGGCGGGTCTCGCCGATCGACACCGGCGCGGGGAGCGCACCGGACTTGAGCGAGAGCGACAACATCTGCGCTTCCTTGAGGCGCTCGTCGCTGCGGCCCTTGCCCAGCGTGATGCGGCCGTTGGCGCCGATCTTCTCGCGAATCACCGGAGCCGAGATGAGGTTGTCGTCGAGGATGACGCCCATCAGCCGGTTGACGTTCTTCCCGGTGAACTCTTCCGACAGCTTTCCGCCCTGCGCGTTGAACTGGAAGTCGACCACGATGTCGTTGGTCGTCTGGTCCTTGCGGGCCTCGGCGCCGGTCAGGTTCTCACCCGAGAGGCCGCTGGTCTGCACGAGGTACGTCGTGTAGCGCAGGCAGCTCTTCCCGCTCGGCGCCTCGACGCAGTGAAGGATGACCTGCTTGCCCTCGCCGCCCTTCCCGTCGACGTAGGCGAGCAGCTTGTTCTTGTCGGTGCCCGAGAGGTACGGCGTCGACGGCTCGTTGCCTTCGCTGTCCTGACGCGAGGTGACCAGCGAAATGCCAGCGTTCGGGTCCGGAGGCGTCTTCGAGTACAGGTCCTTGAAGAGGTCGCCGTGCTCCTCGACGATCTTGAACTCGAGCTGCGCGGTGGTGCCGATGAGCTCCTTCGCGCGCTCCGGGTCCTTCTCGCCGGGCAGGGAGATCTGGATCGAGTCGGTGCCGAGCTTCCGCACGTCGACCTCGGCGACACCCCACTTGTCGATGCGCTTGCGCACCACCAGCATGGCCTGATCGACCGACTCACTCATCATCGAGTCGACCTGCGCGCTCTCGAGCTTCATCACCAGCACGCCGGCGTTCCGCGAGACCTTCGAGAAGTCCTTGAACGAGCTGACGAGCTCTTTCTCGATGGCGTCCATCGTCGCTGGATCCTGGGCGGTGAGGGTCACCTCGTAGGTCTCGGTGTTCGTCGTCTCGGTGAGCTTCCCGAGCTTCTTCCCATCGATGTACGAGACCATCTGAAGGGCGAGGCGCTGCGCGCGCTTGCCCAGGGCGGTCTTGGTGTCGACGCGCAGGACGAGGTGAATCCCTCCCTGGAGGTCGAGACCGAGCGACAGGCGGTACTTCGCGGGCGCAGACCACGCCGGCAGCGCCTTCTCGAGCTTCGACACGTCATTGCGGTCGGCGCGGTCGAGCACGAACATCGAGTAGTAGGTCGGGGTCAGGAACCAGAGGCTCCCCACCGCGACGGCCACCACGAGCAGAAAACGGGTCCACCAGGTGCGATCCATCACTTCTCCTCTTTCTTGGCGGCAGCCTCATCGACCTTCGGTGCCTCGTCGACCACGGTGACCTTCGCCTGCACGCTGGTCTTGAGGACCCGCACCTTCACGCCGTTCGCGATCTCCAGCGACACGGTCTTGTCGGTGACTGCAGCGATCTTCCCGAGGATGCCGGACTGCAGCACCACGTCATCACCCTTCTTCAGCGAGGTGAGCACGCCTTCGTGCTCTTTCTGCTGGGTTCGCTGAGGGCGAATGATCAGGAAGTAGACGATGGCCGCCATGGCCACCAGGTAGAAAGCCATCGGGCCACCGAGCGCAGACGACTCGGCGGCGAAGATCAGGGGTATGGCTGCGGGCGTCATGTGAGACGCGGGGCTCTATCAGGCACACATGCCACCAGCAAGGTGTGCTAGGGCCCTGTGTCGTTGCTCAGCGAAAATGTCCGCTCAACTGCTCAGCGAATATGTCCGCA
>JBBAQZ010000019.1:0-129554 GCA_040400045.1 Myxococcaceae bacterium | reverse complement strand
GCGGGTTCGCGCTCCATTGAGCGAGGTCCTGCGTGCGGTACACGCGACCGGGTTCCAGGTGGGGGTCGGCAGGCTGGGTCATGACCGTCTCTCGTATCCTGAAGATAAGATACGGTAGCAGCCATAGCAAGACGGCAAGTCATTGAAATGACAATGATATTCAGAGTGCGGAATGTGCGGGCGGTGCCTGCACGATTGGGGTGCCTCAGAGGTGTCGCTCGTGGGCCACCAGCTGCTCGGCATGCCTTCCTGCTCGCTACCGAAGATCGAAGAGGTAGAGCAGGGCGGCCCAGTCGCTGGGCAAGAGCTGCGGCGGTGCCCGAAGCGTCCTGGCGGACCGCACCGCGCACTCGAGGAAGAAGCGCGCGTGGAAGAACGCTTCGAGGATGGGCCGCGTGACTTCGTCCCACCGCTGGTTGTGCTCGAGCTCGAAGGTCTTGCCGGTTCCCTCTCCCACGATCTTCAGGAACCGCGCGTTCAGCTTTCGGTCTGGCGCGAGCGCCTGGACGGCCGCGACCAGCTCGAGCGTCTTGGCCTGGGGCCCGAAGACCTTGCACCGCGCGACCCTGCACGAGACCGCTACGAGCTGGCAATCCTCGCGTGACGAAAGTGGCGGGGCCGGCTTCGCGTTTGGCGCCAGGACGGCTGGGGGCTGAATCCGCAGATGCGTCTGCGGAATCGCTGCGGGAGGGTCGTGCGTCGCCCGGCGCTCGCCGCGAGTCGCCCAGGGAAAGTGCAGACGCGGTCTGCACTTTCTCGTGCTCGAAGGTGGCGTTGGTCGAACCGCCGACAGCGGATCGAGGGGCATGATTCCTGGTTCGGCGCGCGAGCCCATGTTCCCCACGGCGCCGGTACACCCTGTCGCTGCAGGCGAGGGGCCTCGCGAGCTTTCAGGCGCTGACGACATCGGGTCTCCGTGCACGTATGTCACGGCCATGTCTGTCGGTCGGAACGAGCAATGCCCCTGCGGCAGCGGCCTCAAGTACAAGAAGTGCTGCGCCAACAAAGCCCCAATCGGTTACTCGCGTGCAGAGCGGATATCTGCGCGGACAAAGCTGCTCGACTACGTGGCCGACCACCTCGGCCGTGAAGACGACGCCGCGCTTGACCAGTTCTGGGGCCCCCTCGGAGACATCGAGGACGATGATCTCAACGCCAACCCTCACTTCACCGCGGTGAGCGAACAGATCTTCGACGACTGGGCGGTCTTCGACCATGAACTCGAGGCCGGCGACCTGATGGTGGACCGCTTCCTCGCAACGAGGGCGAGCCTCACGACCGGAGAGCGAAACTACCTGGGCATCATGAAGGCCTCATCGCTGCGCCTCTACGAAGTCGAGGACCTCACGCCCGGCGACTCGCTGACGCTGCGAGACCTCATCGAGGGCGACCGCGTCACGGTGCAGGAGAAGGCGGCTTCGCGCAGCCTCCATCGCTTCGACTGGATTGCGACCCGCGTCGTCGCCTCTGGAGCCTCAGGCCGGCCCGAACTCGAGGGTCTGATGCACGTCGCCCCCATGCGCGGCCAGGTGTTCCGAGACCTGCTGCGCGAGAGCCGTGAAGACTTCCTCGAGGAACACCCTGGGAGCGACCTCTCCCGCTTCTACAAGTCCATCGTGCCCGACGTTCATGAGTTGTGGGCGCGCTCGATCGTCGAGCCGGCCATTCCGCAACTCGCCAACACGGACGGCGAGGAGATGGTGATGACGCGAGTGCAATTCGACGTCGTCGACCGATCGGCGCTCATCTCCGCGCTCGACGCGTCATCGCTGACCCGAGCCCAGGGCGACTCGTGGAGCTGGTCCGGCAAGAACGCGAAGAACGAGGAGGTGTCGTTCGGTCTCATCACGTTGACGTCGGGAGTGCTGCAGCTCGAAGCAAACTCGGTCGGACGGGGCACGCGCGGGCGCGAGCTGATTGAGCAGCTCGTGGGCGCGGCTGTGAAGCACCGCGGGACGACCCACGAGGACATGCAGGTGCTCCTTCGCGACGCGATGAAGGCCGGGCGCCAGGCTCCGGGGCCGGACACCGGCGTACCGCCCGAGGTGCAAGACGCGCTCGTCCTCGACTTCAGCTCGAAGCACTACCGCGAGTGGCTCGACCTGCCCGTGCCGGCCCTGGACGACCTGACTCCGCGGGCTGCTTCCACGAAGCCGTCGATGCGCCCACGGCTCATCGAGCTGCTGAAGGACCTCGATGGCATGTACCAACGCGCGTTGCAGGCGG
Source organism: Myxococcaceae bacterium (assembly GCA_040400045.1). GTDB lineage: Bacteria > Myxococcota > Myxococcia > Myxococcales > Myxococcaceae > Xiheimicrobium. Next base: position 127,328 of record JBBAQZ010000019.1, on the reverse strand, counting down.
GTGCACCTGCCTTCGACCCATCGTGGATGTGGGACGAGCTGGGGCTGACCGACGACGCGCCGCACCACCCGCCGCCGCTGGCCTTCGAGCGCCTGCTGAAGGACGTCCCGGGGCTCCGCGCCGCCATTGAGGCGACAGCGGAGCCCGCGCGAGCAGCTGCCGCCGCCGAAGCCGTGCTCTCGGAAGAAGGGGTACGTGTGAATCTCGAGCTGCAACGTGCGCTTCGGGCCGAGCCAGCGGCATCAGCGCTCTCCCCCTGGATGCCGCGCCTGGTGAACTTCGAGCTCCACAGGCGCAAGGCGTTCTGGGTCGACGAGGCGCTCGCCTTCATGCTCGCGAGCACCGACCTCGACGTGCGCGCCGACGAGCTGCGCGCGCCCTTCGCGTCTTTCGCGCTCGCTTTCACCGACAGGCACGTCCTCTCGATGGGCGAGCGACTGCTGTCGCGGCGAGAAGCCTGCCCGTTGAAGGGCCGCTACCTGCGGGCGGTGACTGTGTTCGTGACGGAGTTCGGTCGAGGAAACGAGAGACGACTCGACGTGTGCTTCGCCTTCGATGCACTGGGCGCCGACCTGCCCGCAATGGAGGAACACTCCGTTCCGCTGAACGGTGACGAGGCGCTGGAGGACTGGCTGAACGCAGAAGCGCCGCTCGCGGTCGACGACGCCGTGGCCCAGACGAACCCACTCCGTGGCCTGCTGCAGGTCGTCTTGAACTCGGTGCTCTATGCCTCCAGCGCCGGCGTCGAGAGCGAGCTTCGGGCACCACCATCGAAGACGGCCGAGAAGCCGCGACTCCGAGGTGGGGCGCCCGTCGTCTTCAGCTCCGACCAGGTCTTCTTTCTGCCCGGCGCCATCGAGATTTCGCAGGTGCGGAACCTTCAGCAACTTGACAGGCACTCGGAGGGGCGCCAGGTGCTGCGGCGCTTCATGGTGCGCGGGCACTGGCGGCGCCCGCGTTCAGGCGCGAAGGAGCAGAAGCTCAGCTGGGTTCGCCCTCACTGGAAGGGGCCCGACATGGCCACCATCATCGAGCGCACCTACAAGCTGAAGCCCTGAGGCACCCGAAGCAGGCACATCGAGGTCGTCGACGCTGGGCGGGAATCGGCCTCCTGGGTGGGCTCCTGCATCAGTCCTAGGTGCCGTCCCTTCTCATCGGACGGTCGCTGCGAGCGACGACGAGCGCGCACAGGTGAGCGGAAGTAGGCCGAGAATCCGCCGGCCTCGTGTCCCATTCGGCCCTTCGATTTCGCGTTTCATACACATGAACGCGAGTCGATCTCCCTCGAACCCCATTGGAGTTGCTTCGGCTGGCGCGGGTGCCGCTCAGGCGTCCCCTGCCTGGCTCGAACCGGGCTTTGCCTCGGACATGGACCAGACCTCCTTCCGTCGGAAGCGGAAGCGCGACCTCTCACTCTCGGTTACAGGCCTCGTGCCGCTGCCCGACGTAGTCCCTGCCTGGGAGCGAACGTTGATCGAGCGGGCTGTGGCCGAAGCCCTCGACGGCCCCGCGCCGAAGGAGGCTCTCGATGCGCACCCACGTTGAGCGAAGCACCTGGGTGGCGTACGCGAGGGTCTCGACGGCGGAACAGGCCGAGAAGGACCTCTCGCTGCCTGCGCAGTGCAAGGCGATCGCCGAGTTCGCCGTGCGGCACGGCGCGCTCATCGAGCAGGAGTACGTCGAGGCGGGCGCGTCCGGCACCGACGCGAACCGGCCTGTGTTCAACCGCTTGCTCGGTGACGCGCTCAAGCCGACGAGCACCATCGGCACGATCGTCGTTCACCACACGTCACGATTCACCCGCGATGCGACCCACGCGCGCGTCGTGAAGACCAAACTCAGAAAGGCAGGTGTCCGCGTGCTCTTCGTTCTGCAGGATTTCGCCGATGATCCGATGGGGACGTTGATGGAAGGGCTGTTCGAGTGCATCGACCAGTACGAGTCGGAGCTGAACGGGCTGAGGACCTCCGCGGCGATGCGCGAGGCGGTGAAGCAGGGCTTCTGGCCCGGGGCGCGCGCGCCGTTCGGCTACCGAAGCGTCCCGGTCGAGGTCAGGCCCGGGCTCGTGCGTCACCGGCTCGAGGTCGAGTCGACGGAGGCCACACTCGTGCGCGAGGCGTTCACCCTCTACATCGCCGGGAGCGGCGCGAAGTCGGTGGCGCGGACGCTCAACCAGCGAGGGCTTCGAACGCGGGCGGGGGAACTGTGGTCGAAGGGCAGGGTGACGCTGCTTCTCGGAGAAGAGGCGCTGACCGGCACCGTGCACTGGGGCATGCGGAAGGACGGCTTGCCGCGGCCACGGGCGGAGTGGCTCTCCATGGCGGTCCCGCAGATCATCGACGCGGAGACATGGGCGCTGGTGCAGAAGCTCCGACGGGAGCGTGAGCCAGCGCGCTCACCAGGCCGCGCGCCCTCGCAGCCGAAGTTACTCAAGGGGCTCGCGTGGTGCGGTGCCTGCGGCGCGAGCTACCAGTACGAGACGAGCGGCAAGCGGGTGGTCGACGGGCAGTACACCTACGGCTACTACAACTGCCGGAACCTGCTGCGCGTCGGCAAAGAGGCGTGCCCGGGACTCAGGATTCCGCTCAAGACGCTCGACGACGCGGTGCTCGACGCGATCGAGCGGGTGGTCTGCACGGAGCCAAGGGCTCGCGCTCTCCGGCACGATGCCCCGATCGATGCGGTGCTGAAGGAGTGGCGTCGGCTCCTGCGCCGCGACGACATCGCCCGGGCCTACGTTCAGCACCTGATCGACCGCATCATCGTGCACCACGACGGGCGCATCGTGATCACCCCGAAGGCCGGTGGGAGAAACGAGGCGGAGGCCTGAAAGCAGAAAAACCGCAGTCCCTCTCGGGACCTGCGGTTTCTCCCACTACCGAAAAGCTCTGCTCCCTCCATCTGTACTTCCGAGACAAAGCGCTCGCAGGTTGGGGCCGGGGACATCGACATCGATGGCCGCGTGCCGATTCCGGCTCAGCGCCCCAAAGAGCGAAAGAGCTCGTTCACAGCCCCCGCCTTGTCGGCTCGGAAGGCCGCGTCACCCGAGCGGCCGAGGAACTCTGCTGCCCGCATCGGTCCAGGACGGTCGGCCGTGGAGAAGTCCTCCTTGAGGATCTCGACCGCCTCGTTGGCTGGCTCGTTGTCGAGCAGCGGACGGAGCACGTTCGCGACGTCGGAAACGTAGGTCGCGCCGAAATTCTCGAGGACGTAGAGCAGGTCGTATGCGTCCTTGGGCTCGCCTCTCCCGCGGAACGCGAGCGCCTTCAGCACGAGGAAGGCCCCGGGGCCGCAGACCCAGAGGTCTCGCGTGGCCTCCTCGCCGCGAAGGGTCTTGCCGGTGAGCGTGATGCGCTGTCTGTCGCGGAACGCCAGGGGCAGGCCTGCTGCGAGCACGGCCGACAGGCTGGTCTCGATCACCCGCACCTTGGCGTTGCTACCTGGGACGCCACCCGATGGCGCCATGAGGAAGTCGACGGTGACGCGCTCGTCACGGTGCTTCCAGCGGTGGTTCGCAGGCTTCCCGGCTTCGTTCTGGTCGGGCTCGAAGTTCGCGCTGCGCAGATGCGCGACGAGTTCGACGTATCGGGCTTCCTCGAGCAGGGCGAGGCTGAGCCCAAGGTCGAGGTCCTGGGTGCCAACGTGCGGCTCGCGCTTCTCGTCTGGCGGGATGAGGAGGGTCGGAACGAGTCCTCCGACCACGACGAGGTCCTCGAGGAAACTCCCGAGGTAGGTTGCGAGCGTGAGACATGCGCTGCGCACGAGCGCCACGTCCCTGGGCGTGTAGTGCACGGCGGTCGGCGGCTTACGAGGCGCCATTGCCGACTCCGAGGAGGACAGGGTTCTGTTTCAGGTGGTCGGCGGCCTCGGTGGCGCGCTCCGGCTGGTCTTTGAGGTCGACGTACACCTGCACCGGGTGAACACAGTGGACGCCCTCGACCACGCGAGCGCCGTCGAACACGCCGTCATCAGCGGGAAGCACCAGCCAGAGGTTCGCGCCGTTTTGCTCCTCTCTGAAGTGGAGTTGCTCGAGCTGGGCCGGGCTGGGCCACTCGCGGAGGTAGAGCGACACGAGCCGGAACATCGCGAAGCGGTCGTAGAGCCAGGCGGCCCCGAGGCCCGTCGCTGCGTGTTCGAGGTGCGCGTCCGCCAGACGGCGTGATGCGAGGGTGAGCAGTTCCTCTCCTGAGCGCGCGGCGACGTGCCCACGGAGGACGCGGTGCTTCGAGAAGTCAGCGGCATCCCTCCAGGCATCGAGGAGGCCGAGAGGTTCGGCGACACGAAGTCGCTTGCCCTCCTTTCGCACGAATTCCTCGGCGACGAGGCGAGAGACGATGCGGCTGACGTGCCCCTCGTTCAACCCAGATTCCTTCGCGCACTCGCGGACCGTCCATTCGCGTCCAGGGTGCTGGAGGAGAAGGCGGGTGAGCCGCGAACTCCTCCGCTCGAAGACCGATGCAGGGCGCCCAGGTCGCACATAGCGGTTGGGCTGCCCCTCGATGCGAATCTGGAGTCCTGGCGCCCGAATGCTCGCGTTCCCGGCGAGGTCGACCCAGTTGATACCGTGTGCCAGAGAGAGGTCGCGTCCGGAGCGGCTCATGGAGGGGACGACCATCACGGGAATCTCCTGTCTCCGTGCTGCCGAGCTGACCCGCTGCCAGTGACTGAGGAGGGCCGGCGTCGAGCCCCCGAGGACGTCGAGGATGAACGACTTCCCCCCGACCTTCGCGCTCAAGTCGTAGGCTTCGTGGGTCGCCCGGGCGACCCGCGCCTCCTTCGAGTCGAGGTCGAACAGCGCAGCGAGAACCTGCGGGAGCCGGCTCCGCGCGAGTGCTTCGAGGTCGTTCCGGGGAGCCATTGCTTGCTTAAATAGGCGCACTTGCGCGATGACGCAAGAACATGGGTTCGGGCATTGAGTCCAGCCTGTCTAAATGGCAGCACTTGCTCGCGCGCGCAAGGCGGACTGTTCAGGCGCGGCGGCGAACTCAGCGTCGCCGAAGTCGCGCGCCGCGCCCGGCCTCAGAAATAGGGCCGAAGATAAACCGAAAGCTCATGTTTGAGACCGTTCTCCTGCGGCATTGCTAGAAGATAAACCCAAGGTTAAGTTTCGGGCGTGAGCGGGCCAAGCTGGGATGCACTCTTCGAGGTGGCGAGCGCCCAGGCGGGGTTCTTCTCGACGCGCCAGGCGGCGGAGGCCGGCTACTCGCCGCAGCTCCTGCAGAAGCACCTCAAGGCCGGTCGGGTCGCGCACGAGCGCCGGGGGCTCTACCGCCTCGTTCACTTCCCACACGTCGAACACGAGGAGCTCGCCTCCGTCTGGCTCTGGTCGGACCGCGCTGGCGTCTTCTCGCACCAGACGGCCCTCGCGCTTCACGGCCTGTCCGATGTGCTCCCGGCGCGCGCCCACCTCACACTCCCTGCCGCCTGGAAGCGTCGGCGACTGACGGTGCCCAACGATGTGCTCCTTCACTACGCCGACCTGACTGACGACGCCCGCTCGTGGTTCGGCCCCGTCCCCGTCACCACGCCTGCGCGCGCGCTCAATGAGTGCGCAGACGCCGGACTCACACCAGACCTCCTGCGTCAGGCTACAGAGCAGGCGCTCGTACGGGGCCTTGTCACGCGCGCCGAGCTCCCCGAGGTCTCCCGGGTGCTGGAGCCCTTCGGAGGAATTCCACGTGTCCCATCGGACGTACTCGTCACCCGAGGCGTTTCGCAAAGCCCTCGAGGACCGGCTTCGCAAGCTGGCTCCGGGCCCACGCCTCAGTCGCCAACGCCAGCTCCTCGTCTTTGACCGCTTCCTGGCCCGCGTCGACCGGGTCCTCGGAGAAGCGGCCACGCTGAAGGGCGGCCTTGTGCTCGAACTCCGACTCGACCGCGCACGAACGACGAAGGACGTCGACCTGCGAATGATGGGGGCGCCAGACAATCTCCTGGCCCGACTCCAGGAAGCCGGGCGCACCCAGCTGGGCGACTTCATGTCCTTCGAAGTCGCGCCCGATGCAGAGCACCCGGAGATTCAGAATGAGGGCATGCCCTATGACGGGTACCGCTTTCGCGCCGAGTGCACCATCGGCGGCAAGCTCTTCGGTCAGCGCTTCGGCGTCGATGTCGCCTTCGGAGACCCGATGGTCGGCGCCACCGAGCTCGTCACCGGAGAAGACCTCCTCGACTTCATCGGCGTTTCGCCGCCAACGGTTCGCCTCTACCCGGTCGAGACGCACCTTGCCGAAAAGCTCCACGCGTACACGATGCCGCGGCAGCGCCCGAACACCCGGGTGAAGGACCTGCCGGACCTCGCGCTGCTCGCCACGACGAAGCCCATCGAGGCCCGCGTGCTTCGCGAGGCCATCGCCACCACGTTCGCCCACCGGAACACGCACGCGATTCCGACTGCGCTGCAGGACCCTCCAGACGCGTGGAGCCGGGTGTACGAGGCGCTCGCCCGCGAAGATGAGCTCGCCTGGAAGACCATCGGCGACGTGGTGGCCGCGGCGCGAGCCTTTCTGAACCCGGCACTCGGCGCTGACGCCGATGTGGTCTGGGACCCAGTCTCATGGGCGTGGAGGGCGCGCGAGTAATGCCCACGCACGCCGAGCCATGAAGAACCTCGCGAAGGCCACTCAATCGCCGACAGCGAAGCAGGGGGAGGCCTTCAAAGCGGCTCCATGGTCCGTTATGCTTCGGTTCGAACATCCGTATAACGGGGTCCAGTCATGATTAAGAAGCTCTCTGCCGTGGGAAACAGTCTTGGGCTCATCATCGAGCGCCCCATCCTCGAGCTGCTCGACATCACGAAGGACACGTCGCTCGAGGTGAAGACCGACGGTGAGTCGCTCATCATCCGCCCGGTTCGGCTCAGCAAGAAGGAGCGCGTTCGCGAGTCGGGCAAGCGAATGATGGCGACCCACGCCGAGACGCTGAGGAAGCTCGCGAAGTGAACGTCGAAGACATCGTCTTCCTCGACGTCGATGAGGTCATCGAGCTGCACGCGAGCCAGCTCGAGCTCTTCGGCGGTGGGGCGGGTCTGCGAGACCAGGGCCTCCTAGAGTCGGCGGTCGCACAGCCGCAGGCCAGCTTCGGAGGCCACCTCGCCCACGACGGTTTGTTCGCAATGGCCGCCGCCTACCTGTTCCACCTCGTCAGCAACCACCCCTTTGTCGACGGCAACAAGCGCATCGGCCTCATCGCAGCGCTCGTCTTTCTCGACCTGAACGGCGTGTCCATCGCCCACCCGACTGAAGCGCTCTACGAGTTGACGATGGGCGTGGCTGAAGGGCGCATCGACAAGGCCGCCGTCGCGGCGGAACTCGAACGAATCGCAAAGTCCAGGGGAAGCTGAGCGCGACCGTCTCGAGAACGACTGGATGACGTTGGCCACCAGAGGTGTGGTCCCCAGCAGCCGCGAACTTCCGGCTTTGGAGACGACATGCCTCAGATACCCTTCGCGTCCGCCTGGCCTCCCGCACTCCCACGCCCCGCGTCGTTCGCTGCGCCATCTACACGCGGCAGTCCGTGGCGCGCCCGGGCGTCGACGCCGCGGTCACCTCGTGCGAGCTGCAGGCTCAGCGCTGTCACACCTTCATCGAGCAGCGGAGCGCGGCCGGGTGGCACTTCGTGCAGCGCTTCGATGACGAAGGGGAGAGCGGGGCGACGCTCGGGCGCGACGGCCTCATCGACCTCATGCTCGCCGCCGAGAACGGGGACATCGACCAGGTGGTGGTGCACCGGGTCGACCGGCTCTCCCGCAATCTCGGCGCCTTCGTCCACCTGCTCGACTTCTTCACGGAGCTCAACGTCGGCATCTCCTTCGTCGACGGGGCGCTCGCGTCTGGCGGTGGCGCGCTCGACAGGCTCCAACTCAGCATGCTCTCCACGTTCGCTGAGTTCGAGCACTCGATGATTTCCGAGCGACTGCGAGACGCGCACGCTGCACGGCGAGCCCAGGGCCTCCGCTCGGCGGGCCGGTTGCCCTTCGGCTACACCTCGTCAGCCGAGACGAAGCAGCTGATGCCCCACCCGGAACAAGCCGCCTTCGTGCGGTCGTGCTTCACACGCGCGGCGGCTGGAACACTTCCCGCTGAGATTGCAGCCGACGGGAAGCGGCGGGGCGGGGCGCTCGCCCGGTGGTCTGCCCGCGCCGTGACGCGGATGCTTCGGAACCCCGTGTACATGGGCCGGCACCCAGATGGCGCTCCGAGCGACCACGAGCCCCTCGTCTCCGCAGACCTCTTCGAAGGCGCAGGAGCAGCCATCGCCGGGCGCCGAACAGCGCGCGCTTCGATGCGACGTCTCTCGACGGAGGAGGACCCGTTCATCCTTCGCAAGACGCTCAAGTGCGCGCGTTGCGAGAGGGCGATGATTCCTGCCGCGAACGTGCCGATGCGCGCCCTCAAAGCAGCGACGCCGCGCTACTACCGCTGCCGAACCCTCGGCTGTGACGGCGAGCCGCTCAACGCGGCCGACGTGGAGCAGCGCTTCAGCGTCTTGCTCGCCCAGCTACCGGAGACCTTCACCGAGGCGCAGCGAGAAGAGGGCGTCATTCGCTCCTCGCTGTGGGCCTACCTCACCCCGCTCAACCGCCGCCGCAGCGCCTCGCTGCTGTTCTCCTTCCTCGCCTGGGATGTCGCTGCAGGCCACTTCATCATCGAGCCCTCCGACTTCGACTGGTCGTCGAAGCTGGGCGTCGCACTCTCGATGCGCCACGTCCTCTCGGAGCTGACGCGCCCGCCCGTTGTGCCGCGGACGCCGCGTCCCCGCGCGCCGCGGCGACCGAGAAGCCCACCGAGCGAAGCGCAGCCACTCGAGCCTCGCGTGCGGGCGTTGATTGAGTGGCTCGAGCGCTTCCGCGTGACGACTGACGAGTAGGTCCGTTCTTGCCAGCGACCTCCCGGCGCTCGCGCTCGTAGGCGCGCTTGAATTGGTCGTCCTGCATCTGGGTAGCGAAGTACTTGTCGAAGCCGGTCTTACGACGTCGATGCATGGGGGCCTCCTGAGGGCTTAGGACTGACGTTCCGGTTGGGCGCAACCGACGGGCTCTGATTTGGACAGGACCGCTGTCAGAATCTCGAATGAGTCGAACGGCGTCGCCTCACGAGCTCGAGCCCGGCGCCTCGTCGTCCCGCGCACGCCCCCGCCAGGCCCCTGAGCGCTCGAGGGCCGACAACAGTCCGACCAGCTCTTCCAGCGTCGCGCCGACTCCCGGCTGCGGGAAGTTCCGGCTGACGACTTCCTTCGAGAGCAGCATCGCGAGGTACCGCAGGCGAGGGCGCGCTTCGTGTGCGAAGGCTCGGTAGTCAGGATGCCCGGTGTTCACCTGCCATCGCTCCTCGATGAGGCGCGAGCGCCAGGGCTGCAAGGGCTCGTTGACCTCTTCGGGCTGAGGAATGCCCGCGTCGGCGCGCCGGTGATGTTCGCTCACGATGCGAACGGGCACGATGAACACCCGCTCGCGGTCCCCCTGACGCGCCAGCACCTCCACTGACTCCGTGGCTGACGCGCTCAGCGCCTCGATGGTCGCGAGGTTCCCGGCTGCAGACAGCGACAGCGCGCTCGACGCCTTCCACTCGAAGGTGACTCCCTCGCGAATCGCTCGCCCGTGTTCGTCCGCGGCGACAGCGTGGAACTCCTTTCGCTCGTGCAGGGCCAACTCGAGCTTTGACGGGCGGACGCTCACGGCGAACAGCGGGCCCGGAGGGAAAAGCTCAGGCTGCTCGGCCGGCTCCGCTTCGGCCTTGGCCGGCGGTGCCGGCTCTGAAGGCGGCGAAACGGCGCTCCCCGACGGTGGAGCGTCATCAACGGTGCCGCTTCGCTTCGCGACTGGGAACCACTCCAAGTGCGGGACGAAGTTCGTGACGCGCGTGAAGAGCCGCGCGAGCTGGCGATGCATGTCGTCAGACAGTGAGGCGGCCTCTGCATTGCTGCGCTCGTCGAGGCGGGCGACGACGAGGGGCTCGATGGCGATGAGTGCGTCGACCAGCGCAGAGGCAGCGGCGTTCGGGACGATTCCACGGCGTGAGCCCGGCGCGACTTCGAGGTGAGGAAAGTCGACGACCCCCACGAGACGCTCGTCGGTCCAGGGCGCGTGTGCCAACTCCGGGAGGCTGGCGAGGTCGTCGAGCACCACGGCGCCGGCACAGCCGAGCCTCACGCGGCCGGCGTCCGGGCCCGCGTCTCCGGCGAAGTGCAGCGTTACCTCGATGGGGAACTTGAAGTCGGGCAGTCGAATCGGCTCGAAGCCGGGCAGGCGCTCGCCAGCGAGATGGCTGGGCTTGATGACGACGAGCTTGTCAGCGGCGCCGCGCGCGATTCGGTCGATGAGCCGAAGCTCGGTGCCGTGGCGAACGAGCTGCCCTCGGAGCTCGACCGAGAGGTACGTGGCCAGCCGCCCGCCCGCCGTCGGAGCGAGCGCCGCGCGATGAAGGCGACGCACCTGCACCTCGGTCCACGTGGCGGGGCGCCCGATGACGTCGGGCATGCGGGTGATGGTGTACCGGGGTGAGTCTTCGAACAGCGTCAGCGCCCACACCTCGGACGGTCCGACACAACTGAGGATTCTCAGCTCGTGACCGACCGCCCAGAAGCCGAGCAGGCCAATGCCGTACTGCCCGAGCATCGCCTGGCGCATGCGCTCGTCGAACGACATCTGCCGCTTGCGGGAGTGCCCGATGTTGGTGGCGATGGTGGTGAGGGCGTCCTTGCGCGGCAACTCGGGCAGCACGCCGAGCCCGTCGTCGAGGATGGACAACACCGTCTCGCCGCCGTCGCGGTAGCGCTCGATGGTGATGTGAGCTGCCTGCTCGTCGAGCGCGTTCTGCACGAGCTCCGCGACGGCCTTGCGTGGGTCTGACTGGCTGCGGGCGAGGTGACGAATCAACTCGAACGGGTCGTGAACGCCGATGTTCCCCACGGCCGAGCCGTCAGGCATCTGGCGGAGTCTTCGAGGCACGGGGGCATCATGGCTGACGAGCGGGCCTGGGCAATTCTCCAGACGGCGTCTGGACGGTTCGGCTCAGCAGCACGCCGCCGAGTCGCTCGTTCCACGTGCTGCACCAGGCTTCTTCCTCCCGAACGCATCGAGGCCTTGTGTCGCTCGGTGCTTCTTCCAGTCGCGGTCAAGGCGCTCAAATTCGGCGTCGGACAGCACCTCTGCCTTGCGCAGCGCGAACAGCGCCGAGCTGATGGAGACGTCCTTGAGGACCGCGCGCGAGACGCTCCCACACGTTGGGCACGTCATGAGTGGCGGCTCCATGCCTCGGGAGCTTCGAATGCGATCTCGAAGCTCAGTGAGTCGGCTGCACAAGTCCGCCAGCTCGTTCCAGTCGGTCGCGGCCGACCACGCCGACGTCAGCGCCTCGACCATCTCGGGAAACCAGACGCGCAGCGCATCGCCAGAAGGCATCCGGTGAGTCTCTCCCGCCAGGGAGCCAACTGTCGATTCGTCTGGGCGCTGACGTCTATCGGTTCTTCCGTCGCGCCTTTTTCGCTGACTTGCGCTCCTTCTTCTTCTTGGCGCTCGCGTCGGCACGAGAAGCAGGGCGCGCGGGAATCCCGAAGGGCAGGGGGAACGAGTCGAGCGGCATGGAGGAGGCCTGGCGCATCCATTCGTCGATGCCCTTCTGGCTGCGCATGTCGAAGCCCGCTTCGGCGCCGGCCGCGAAGAGCGACTTCGCCATTCCGAAGTTGCGCTTGTCTGACAACGCCGCGGACAGCTTCTTCACCGCGTCGCTGCCGAGTTCACGCAGGCACGCGTCGGCCTGCTTGAGCCCGAACTCGCGCTTGAGGAACGAGTAGAAGGCTCGGAGCTCGGCGATGATTCCGCTCGCGGCTGCCGCGTCAATGCTGACCTTTCGGGGAACGATGTCGAAGATGATTTGGCGCAACTCATGAGCGTCGAGCGTCGCGATGGTCGCGTTGAAGTAGCTGGCTGCGTAGTCCATCAACAGGGGCGCGAAGCTGAGCTCGGCGAGTGCCTGGGCTTCGGGTGAATCTTCGAAGCGGAGCAGCAGCTCCTCCTCCAGGTCCGCGCGCGAATCCTCGTCGACCTCCTCCTGCATCCCGACCTCGAAGAGGTCTGCCATCAGGTCGAAGGGCGGGCGCTCGATGACCTGCTCGTGGGGAGCCCGCAGCGAGACCTCGACGTCGCCCGAGTGCGTGCTCACCTTCACGGTGGTGGTGACCGGTGGGCCATCGCCATTCCACGCGGCCTCGAGCGCCTTCTTCTGCGTCAGCAACTGCGGCAGCGACAGGCAGATGGCCTCGGAGATGGTGACCTCCTTCGCGGTGGGAGGCCGCGAAACGAGGTCGGGGTCGACGGCGACCGGCCATGGCCAGCCCTCGGGGCCGGCGACCTCCCAGCCGTGCGTCGAGACCTCTTTTCGCAGCGCTCGCGAGAGGTCGGCGCCACGCTCGAAGTTGAGGGCGAAGTGACGCGGAAGCTTCGCGTCGACGTCATGCTCGAGGGCGCGCGCGGCCTCCTGGAAGAGCGCGTAGTCGTCGAGGCTCGAGAAGAGGATGAAGCCGAGGCTCTCGCCCATCTGCCCAATGACGACGAGCGCGGCCTCGCGCAGACCGAACTGCTCGATGGTGAGGGAGAAGAGTCTCCGGTTTGCCGGAACATGGGCCCACGGGCGCGCGCGGTACAGCGTCGCTGCCGAGCGGAAGAACGACGCCATCGCCTCGGGGCTCAAGTCCGGGCCCAGGTAGGTCTGCTCCTCCTCGGTGTGGTCGCCCATGTGCTCGCGCATCACCGCCATCACCGCGTCGAGTTCAGGCGTCGGCGCGCAGACAATCTCGATGGTGGGGTGCCCTGCTCGGAGGACGTTGGCGAGGTCCTTCGTCGCGACGCGGATTCTTGAGGGCGCACCAGCCTTGCCAACCATGGGCTTCGCCATCGTCTCCGCGAGGCTGTCGGAGGCCCGCGCCAACAAGTGCCCCGGCTTCTCTGTCGTGACGCCGAGGACCAGTTGGTTGTCGTCGAGCCAGAGCAACATCTCCGGCCGATACGGCTCACCTTCGCCCGTGACGTACCCAGGCATCACCGCGATGCCGCCGACCCACTCGATTCTCTTCTTCTTCCTGGCCATTCGAGAGCTCCTGAGGCGTCCCTGTATGCGGGTCGATGAAGACGATGCTGCAGTGCTTCGGCGAGAGGTGCGGGAAGTCCTTGTCCGCCGTCAGGAGCGTCGCACGAGCGACTTTCGCGGTCGCGGCGATCCAGAGGTCATTGTCGGTCATCGTGCGCGCGCTCGGCCGGTGCCTTCGGGAGGCGAGCGCCATCTCGACGTAGGCCTCGGGGATCGGGCCGCTGAGGATCTCGACTGTGACCACGTTCGCCAGTGTCGCGGCGAGCGCACTCATCTTCTTCACTCCCCAGCCGTTGCTGAGCGCGAGCAGGTGCAGCTCGGCGTGGGTCACGATACTCACAAGCGGAGGCTCAGCTGCCGAACTCAGGCCGAACCGCTGGTCAACGGCGCGGCCTGGTTCTTCGCCCCGGACCAGCAACATCATCACGGAGGTGTCGAGCAGGTACCGCTCGGTCATCGTCGAATGGCCTTGAGCGCAGCGAGGAGCTCCTCGTCTGTCTCATCGCCGGGCCAGGTTCCAAAGAAAGCGTTCACACCGGTGAGCGCGTCCTGCGGGATGGAGGGTGGAATGAAGTCCCATGGGTGCGAGCGGGGCACTTCCTCGAAGAGCTCGTCTCCGGGGACGGCGCTGCCGATGTACTCGGCATCGACGAGGAAGCAGGCGCCAGAGGGGCCGAAGTGGCCGATGCCCGAGACGACGGTGCGAGCGCTCAGGGGGACCAGCCCCGTGAATCGCACTCGCACCGAGTCGCAGTTCGGAACGACGAGCGTCGCCATTCCCGGCGTGGACTCGGGCTTCAGGTCTCCGACGACCCGCACTGCGCGGTTCCCGGGCGTGACGTGAAGCAGGTGCTCGAGCACCGCAACGTCGGCAGGCCGGAGGCTCAGAACTTCTCCGTTCGAGCGGGCCAGCTCGAGCCCAGCGGAGCTCGATCTCGAGAATCGAGCGAAGAGTTCGAGCAACGGCCCGTCGGCGAACACGGACTCTCTCTTCTCTGAGAGCGCCGCAGAGAGCGCGTCCGCGAACACGTCGATGGCCGTTTCGTTGCCGAGCACCACCGGCGCGTCCAACTCCACCACGCCGCCGGCCAGACTCACGACCTCGAGCTCGGATTCGGGTGCACCTCGGAGCCGCGACGCCTGGCGAGCCCCCTCAACGAGCGTAGACACTGCCTCGACCAGCGCCTTCGCCGGGACACGACCGAGCGTGAGGGTGTGCTTCGGCACCGCGACCTCCAGCGGTGCGTCGAAGTTGGTGAGCAGCGACTTTCAGGGTCGTTGGTCGCCGCTTACGAGCACCACGAAAAATCGCGAGGTTCGCCGGACCCAACGTTTAGCGTTTAGCAGAAGCTGTTAAACGCTCTGCGAAACTCTCTCCCGGAAGGACGAGAACGGAGAGCTTCTGCTGTCCCAGGCGCCACCACAGTGGGCCGCAGCATTCTCTGTTCGGGGCCCGCAGAGAGCGTTCCCTCGGGGGAACGAAGCGGCAACCTGTAAAACGAAGGGGCCGGTTGGGTTAGCAACCGACCCCCAGTAGCTCCTCGACTTGGGCTCGAACCAAGGACCTACGGATTAACAGTCCGCCGCTCTACCAGCTGAGCTATCGAGGAATACAACGCGCGCGTGTGTACGTTCCACGTTCGGGCGTGTCAACCCTGACGATCACGGCCACAATCATTCGGTGCCTGAGCTGTTCGCGCCCCTCGACGTCCCCGAAGGCCTGATGCGGTCGGTCATCTCGGCCTACGCCACGCCGCCACGCGCCTACCACTCCTTCGTCCACGTCCAGGAGGTCCTCCGGCACCTCTCCACCGTGCCCACCTGGACCAACCCCAACGACGTCTACCTCGCGGCGCTCTTCCACGACGCCATCTACGTCGCCGGCCGAAAAGACAACGAAGCGAAGAGCGCTGAACTCGCGCGCTCCGCCATCGAGACCTTCCTTCCGAAGGCCTCCCTCGACGTCCCCCGAGTCGTCACCCTCATCGAGCTCACCGCGAAGCACGGCTCCGTCACTCCGCCCGACGCCGATGCCGCGCACTTCCTCGACGCTGACATGGCCATTCTCGGGAGCGACCCGGCCACCTTCGACGCCTACGACGCCGCGATCGCCGACGAGTTCCGCCCCGTCACCAACGCGCTCCTCTACCGCTTCGGCCGACGCCGCTTCCTCGCCCGGCTCCTCGACGCGCCGCGCATCTTCCACTCCGACCACTTCCACTCCCGCCTCGACGCCGCCGCCCGCGCGAACCTGCGCCGCGCCCTCGACCGCGAATGATCCAACGCCTCCACGACGTCCCCTGGCCCTCGCTCGACGGCCTCGCCTCGACGCTCGAGCCCGCGCTCTCGAGAATCCTCACGGGCGCCGCCGCCGACGCGGAGCTCGATCGACTCCTGCGCGCACACCGCGGCTTCTCTGCCGACCAACGACGGGTTTGCGCGGAAGCACTCTTTGGCGTCGGCCTCTGGCGTCGTCGCCTGCGCGCCCACCTCGACGAGACAGCTCCACCGATCCAGCTCCTCGCCTGCCTCGCGCGCGATCTTGGCGGGTGTCCCGAGGCGCCCCGACTGCTCGCCACGGAACTCCAGGCGCCACGACCCATCACCGACTGGCGCGACCGCACTTCGATTCCCGATTGGCTCGCCAGCGCGCTCGAGTCGGCGGTGGGCGACGAAGCGTCAGCGCTCGCTGACGCGATCAACTCGCCGGGCCCCATCACCATTCGCGTCAACCGCGCGAAGACGACCCGCGACGACCTCTGCGCCTCGCTCGAGCGGGAAGGGCGGCCGACCACCGCTGGCCACTGGAGCGACGACGCGCTCCACCTCACCACGCGCCCGGCCAACCTCACCGCTACGCAAGCGTGGAGAGATGGCCTCTTCGAGATTCAGGACGAAGGCAGCCAGCTCCTCGCCGCGATCGTGCCTTCGACGGGTTCCGCCCTCGATCTCTGCGCCGGCGCTGGAGGCAAGACCCTCGCGCTCGCCTCCCGAACACCCGGCCGCGCGCTCCACGCAACCGACGTCGAGCTCGCCCGCCTCGATCGCCTCCGCACGCGCGCCGCCCGGGCCGGCGCGACCGTCTCCATTCACGGCGCCGCGCCTCCCGCCGACCTCCGCGTTCAGCACGTGCTCATCGATGCTCCATGCTCCGAGCTCGGCTCGCTCCGTCGCGGCCCCGATCTCCGCTGGCGACTCGACCCTTCGTCCTTCTCGAGCTGGCCCACCATTCAGCGTGCCCTGCTCGACCTTGGCGCGCGTCACCTACTCCCCGGCGGCACCATCACGTACGCGACCTGCACGCTCCGGCCCGAAGAGAACGAACACGTCGTCGCCGCGTTCCTCGAAAGCCACCCCGAGTTCTCACGCGAACGTCCCGCGCTCTCAGACGCGCTCCTCGACGCCGAGGGAGCGCTTCGCCTCTTCCCGCATCGACACGGCACCGACGGGTTCTTCGGCGTGCTGCTCCGTCATCGCCCCTGAGGTTTGCTCGGTATGGCCCGAGCTTGCATCATTGGCTCATGCGGGCCGTGATCGCCGTCATCGTGTTGGGTCTCCTCGCGACCGCGACCGTCTCCGGTGAGCTCCCCGCGCGAGTCGAACATGTCGCGAAGCAGGCCCGATCCCGCTTCGTCACTCCCCGCTCGCTCTTCGCGGCCCTTCTCGCCCCGAGGCACGACGTCGCGTGGACGAACTGCGACGGGGACCACCGCTGTAGCCAACTCGGCCCCATCATTCCGACGAGACTCGACCTCGTGACGCACGGTCGTCCCGGAATTCGAATGCTGTACCGCCCGCACGAGCATCCACGACTCGCGGCGCTGCCGTGAGCCTGGGGCGCGGTCGGATCATCCTCATGGCGTCGCTGCTGTGTGGCGGAGCGCTGCTCGTCTTCGTCGCAGAACTCCCTGCGCGACTCAGTGCGGCCGGTGAGTCGGGTCCACGGCGCCTGCTCGCTCCAGTCGTCGAAGTGCGCGCGGTGTTCTGCGGCAGCGGCTGCCTGGCCTTCGAGACACGCGATGACACAGATCTGCGCCTCGAGACGAGCTCGGGAGTACCCGTGCCTGCTCGTCACGACGATCGCGTCACCCGCTTCGATCTCGGAACTCGCACTGGAGACGTTGCGCTCTCGTGGCGCTCCCACTCGTTCGACCCGGGAGTCGTCCTCGAGTTCGGCGGCTGCGTTGCCGATGGCCCACCTGCAGGGCTTCGCGTCAGGCAGGACTCCAGCGGTCGTGCAACGCTCGAGGCGACCATCGGCCTCGACGGCGCCGAGCCGTTCCTGACCTCGCGACTACCCGCGCAGTGACGTCTTCAGCACCTTGCCGCGATCGCTCCTCGGCAACGCATCGACGAACACCACCTGCCGCGGAGCCTTGAACGGCGCCAGGGAATCCCGCACGTGCGTCTTGAGCGCCTCGGCCAGCGCGTCGTTCGCCGCGTGCCCCTCATTGAGTGCGACGAACGCCTTCGGCTTCTCCAGTCCATCGGCGTCCTTGAAGCCAATCACCGCCGCTTCACGCACCGCCACGTGCTGCAGCAGCGCGTTCTCGACCTCGACCGGCGACAACCACTTCCCACCGACCTTCAACATGTCGTCGCCGCGGCCGCAGAAGAAGAAGTACCCCTCTTCATCGTGCTGGAACTTGTCGGCCGACACGCACCAGTCACCACGGAACGTCGACTTCGACTTCTCGTGTTGCTGCCAGTACTCCAGCGCCATCGAGTCGCCCGACACCCAGAGCGTGCCCACGTCTCCCCGCGGCACTTCGCGCCCCTCGTCGTCACACACCTTCGCGCGGTAGCCGTTCACCACCTTGCCCAGCGAGCCGAGCTTCACGTCGCCGAGCCGGTTGGTGATGAAGATGTGGAACATCTCGGCCGAGCCGATGCCGTCGAGAATCTCGACGCCCGTGCGCTTCTTCCACCGTTGGTACAGCTCGGCCGGCAACGCTTCTCCCGCGCTGATGGCCAGCCGGAACGACGAGAAGTCGACCTGGTCGAGCCCGTCAGCGTTGAGGATCTGATTCAGCGCCGTGGGCACGGCGGTGAGCATCGTCGGCCGGTGCTTCTTGATGAGCGCGAACAACTTCTCCGGCGTCGGCTTCTCCTTGAACAACACCGACGCGCCACCGGCGAGCAGCGGGAAGAGCAGGTTGCTCCCGAGCGCGTACCCGAACGCGAGGCGCGGCACCGAGAGCCCGATGTCTTTCTCCGAATACCCGATGACCGGCAGGCCGTAGTTGAGCGCGTTGAAGACGAAGTCGTGCTGCTTGTGCACGGCGGCCTTCGGAAAGCCGGTCGAGCCGGACGTGTACAACCACACGCAGGTGTCATCGCGGTGCGTCGGCGCGAAGGTCAGGTCCGGCGTCACGCGCAACAGCTCCGTGTCGTACGAGAGGTGCTTGCCTGGCGCGCCCACCACCAGCACGTGCTTCAGGTGCGGACACTTCGGACGCAGCGCATCGACGGTCGGCACGGTCGTATCGTCGACCACCAGCACCTTCGCGCGCGTGTAGTTCAGGTAGTACTCGACCTCTTCCGGCTTGAGGCCCGGGTTCACCGCGCTCACCACGCCGCCGGCCTTCACCGCCGCGAACCACGCCGAGGCGAACTGCGGCACGTCGGGGAGCATCAACAGCACGCGCTGCTCCAGCTCGAGGCCCAGGCCCTTGAACACCGCGGTCGCGCGGTTGGTCTGCTCGGCGAGCTGCCCGTACGTGATGATCTGGTCCTCGAAGTAGATCGCCGGCGCGTTCGGCCGCTTCGCCGCTTGCTGGTACAGGAAGACGTCAGCGAGGTTGAGCGACTCGGGCAGGTTGTTCGGTTCGAGCGTCATGGCGCGCAAGGTAGCCGAGATCGGCATCGCCGCAGGCCTCGCGTCGCACCGCTGACGTGGCGTGTCAGGTCCGTCGACGCAGCAGGAGGCCCCCGCCAGCCGCGACGGCCGCGCAGCCCACTGCGGCGAGCGTCTGCAGCCGGGCGATGGAAGAAGCGAGTTCCTCCTCGAAGCGGCACTCCTCGGCTGAAAGCACGGCGCAGTCGACCTGCAGACGCAGCACCGCGAGCGTCAGCAGCACCACTGCCGCGACGCCGAGGGCGCCCACGAGTCCCAGGCCCACCGAGTGGAGGAGCCGCTTTCCGATGGCCTGCTCCACCATGCGCACCTCTTGCGCAGAACGCTGCGCAGCTGTCCTTCTTCCCGATGCGGTCCGCCACTTTCCGCGCGGGCCTTCTGCGTGCAACTCGCTACGCTCGCACTCTTCCTCGGAGGCTACACATGAAGATCCTCTACGGCGTCGTCGGCGAAGGCATGGGTCACGCAACGCGCTCGCGGGTCGTCCTCGAGCACCTCACGAAGTACCACGACGTGCACATCGTGGTGTCGGGCCGCGCGCGCGACTACCTCGCCAAGCGCTTCGAGAACGTTCACAACATCTGGGGCTTCAGCATCAGCTACGAGGGCAACTCGGTCTCGAAGTGGCAGACGATCCTCACGAACCTCAAGGGCGCCGTCACGGGCTGGCCGCAGAACGTGAAGAAGTACTTCGAGCTCGTCGACACCTTCGAGCCCGACGTCGTCATCAGCGACTTCGAGTCGTTCAGCTACCTGTACGGACGCAACCACCGGCTGCCGGTCATCAGCGTCGACAACATGCAGATCATCAACCGGTGCCAACACGAGCCCGAGCTGCTGGCCGGCTACGAAGACAGCTTCGAGCTGACCCGCGGCATCGTGAAGTCGAAGGCGCCAGGCTGTTTCCACTATCTCGTCACCACGTTCTTCTACCCGCGCATTCGCAAGGAGCGCACGTCGCTGGTGCCGTCGATTCTGCGTCCCGAGATCCTCGCGGCGAAGAGCGAGCCGGGCGAGCACCTGCTCGTGTACCAGACGATGACGAGCAACACGCAGCTCATCGACGACCTGAAGCGCTCCGGGCAGGAGTGCCACATCTACGGCTACCGGCGGGACATCAAAGAGGACGTGCGCGACGGGAATCTGCTCTTCCGGCCGTTCTCCGAAGCGGGCTTCATCGACGATCTGCGCACCTGCAAGGCCGTCGTCGGAGGCGGTGGCTACACGTTGATGAGCGAGGCCGTGTACCTGCACAAGCCCATGCTCTCGGTGCCGATCGGTGGGCAGTTCGAGCAGGTGCTCAACGCGCTGTACCTCGAGAAGCTCAACTACGGCATGCACGCGAAGTCGCTCGACGGCGACGCGCTCCCGCGGTTCCTCGAGCGGGTGCCCGGCTGCCAGAAGTCGCTCGCCGGCTACGCGCAGGACGGGAATCGCACGTTGCTCTCGTCACTCGATGCGCAGCTGGTCGCCGCCGCTCAGAAGAAGGGCGTGGAGTGGGACACCGTCACGGTGTCGTGAGCAGACGTGCCCACGTCGACGCGTTCCGGTCGCATGACAGCGGTGCTCCGTGCGGCGTTTCGAGCGGGCAGATGACGGCGTCTTGCGTCTGCGCCGTCGAGGTCATTCCGAGCGCCCGCCAGGCGTCGGGGGCCCGGGGGCAGATGGTGTCTCCCATCGCGGCGAGGCCGAAGAACTTCGTCGCGGGTTCGGTGCGGTAGCCAACCGGGCTCGCGAGCCACGTCGCGACGCTGCCGCCCACCGAGTCACACGGAGACGCGAGCATCACCACGCGCGCGACGCTCTGCCGCTTTCCGATGAGGGCTGCGTGGCCGCCACCCTGGGAGTGCCCCGAGACGATCACCTTGTCCCAGCGAATCGCGGCCTCGGCGTCGGGCAGTTTCGTGCGATTGAGGAAGTCACTCCAGCGGCCGTCGCGATCGGAATCGGCGAGCGTCAACAGCGCAGCCACGATGCGATCGAACGCGGCTTCGTCGAAGGTGATGTCGCCGAGGGACTGCGGGGTTCCGGCGACGAAGTCCCCGGTGAGGATCGTCGTTCGCGTCGGCTCGAAGCACGCGTCCATGCCTCCGCACAGCGTGCCGACCGCGGAGCCGCTGACGTAGCTGGGGGCGAGCACGTGCAGGCCCTGCGCGCGCGCGACGCCGTACCAGCTCCCGGCCGAAGTTCCGGTGCCGGCGCGAGGCGAGCCGCCACTGCCGTTGAAGAACAACAGCAACAGCCCGCGCGGGTTCGACGGAGGCCTGAGCGCGTACTGGTCGACCGTCGCGCCTGCCCCCGATGCGGGGAGCCCTGTCTCGGCCGGCGTGACCACGAAGCAGACCTCGCCTTCCATCGCGCCCGCGCCGCTCGTCGGACAGCGACGCAGCGACACCTGGGCGCCCGCGTCTCCACGCAGGCCGCCGTCCGCGACGATCATCGGTCCGCCACCATCGGGAGCGACGCCCTGGCCGCGCCCGCAGGCCATCGAGAGCACGACCAGTCCGAGCACGGCACAGCGACGCATGCGCCATTGAGTCATTCGCCAGCTGCCATCGCAAGCATCTGGTCTACAGTTGAGAGGCATCTATGGCGTCCGACTCCGATCTCGAGCAGCGGGTGTCCTCCCTCTTGAAGACGCTCGGGGAGCAGGCCGAGACCGCCGTGCGGAACCCTCGCTCAACCGTGGAGCCCTCGCGCGAGGTCCGCACCGGTCGTCGCGCGCTCGAGGTGCTGCAGGGGCTGACGCATGACGACCGGGCGCTCGTCGACGAAGGCGAGCTCGGCCGTGGTGGCATGGGCATCGTGAAGCTCGCGCGACAGGTCTCGCTCGATCGCCGGGTCGCCGTGAAGACGCTGCGCAATCGGCAGGCTGAGCAGGACGTCGAGGCGCTGTTGTCAGAGGCATGGCTCGCAGGCTCCCTCGAGCACCCGGGCATTCTTCCCATCCACGCGCTGTCGCTCGACGCCGACGGCCTTCCCGTCGTCGTGATGAAACGCATCGAAGGGGTGACGTGGTCGCAGCTGTTGTCGGGAGAGGCCGACCTTTCGCTCTACGCCCCGGGCCGCACCCGACTCGAGTCGCACCTGCGCATCGCGATGCAGCTGTGCAACGCCGTTCACTTCGCGAATTCGCGCGGCATCGTGCACCGCGACCTCAAGCCTGACAACGTCATGCTCGGTCGCTTCGGTGAGGTGTACCTGGTGGACTGGGGCATCGCGACGACGGCGGGTGCGAGCACCCAGTTCGCGGGTACGCCGGCGTACATGGCGCCCGAGATGTTCGGTGGAGGCGGCGCCGAGCTCTCGGCAGCGACCGACGTGTACCTGCTCGGCTCGATCCTCTGTGAGGTGGTGAGCGGCCGTCCGCCACACCTGCGAGGGACGACCCAGGAGATGTTCCAGAGCGTGCTGCGCTCGGAGCCCGAGCTTCCCAGCGCCCTGCCGACCGAGCTCAAGCTGCTGATTCGACGTTGCATGGGGAGGGTTCCCTCGACCAGGTACGCCACCGCGCTCGAAGTGCGGGGCGCGCTCGAGGCGTTCCTCGAACACCAGGGCTCGCGCGAGCTCGAGCAGCAGGCAGAGAGCCGGGCGAGTGAGCTGCTGACGCTCCTTCAGGGAACGGCGGACCCGCTGCGGGTGTCACGCCTGTTCTCGGAGTGCCGCTTCGGCTTTCAGCAGGCCCTGCGTGTCTGGCCCGAGAACGCTCACGCGAAGGCCGCCCTCGCGCGCATCACCGCCGAGATGGTGCGCTTCGAGCTGAAGCAGGGCTCGGTTCGTTCGGCCCAGGCGCTGCTCTCCGAGCTGATGGACCCCCCCGCTGACGTGGTCGCCGCCCTGGCGCAGGCAGAGGCCGGCGAGGCCGAGAAGGCGAGAGAGCTCGAGCGGTTGCATCAGTTCGCGCTGTCGGTCGATCCGCTCACCGGCAGCCGCGTTCGCATGTTGCTCGCCCTCGCGCTGGGCTCGCTGTGGGCCATCTCTCCGCTTCTGATGGGTCGCTACCATGCGGCCTTTCCCAGTCAGGACGAGACCCTGCTCTCACTGCCAGTTTGTCTCGCCAGCCTCGTCCTGATGATCATCGTGGCGATTCGAACACCGCCCGAGCGCCGCACGCAGCTGAACGTGCAGATCGCCAACGTGATCCGCTTCGGCATGGGGCTTCAGCTGGGCGCGCTGATCGTCTTCTCGGTCTTCCTGGGGGGACTGGGAGAACGGACGATGCTCATCCTCCACTTCTATTGGTTCCTCTTGACGGGGGTCGTCGCGTCGGCGCTGGTGCGCGAGATCTGGCCTGCGCCGGTGTGCTTCCTGCTGACGTTGTTCCTCGCCCTGCGCTGGCCAGGCTGGCGCTACGAGTTTGCCGCGCTGGGGAGCGCCGGGCTGCTCGTCACCATGCTCGTCGTGTTCCTCCGCCAGACGAAGGCGCTGGGCGAACGTGAGAAGAAGACCAGCGTCACAGGGCCCGGCGCCGGCGGCTGAGCAACAGCAGCAGCCCGAGAAGGGCCGGTCCGCTCACCGACGAGCACCCGTTGCCGCCGCCGATGCCACCGCCCCCCCAGGCTTGATTCACGCGACGCACGATGAGCGCGACGGCCGTCGTCTTTGGACCGGTGTTCCCGGCCGGGTCGGTGGCTTGCGCTGCGACCTGGTACTCGCCGACGGGCAGCTCCGAGTCCGGAACAGGCAGCGTCCACAAGCCTGAGCCGTCGGCCTGCACGGTTCCGATGGGGCGATCGCCGAGGAAGACCGTGACGCTCGCGTTGGGCTCGGTGACGCCGCTGGCCGTCACGCGCGTGCCCACCGAGGTGTCGGCCGGGTCGACCTTCACCGTCGTGGGCGGGCCGACGGTGTCGACGACGAAGCGGTTGGACAGGCTGTCACCGCTCGTGGTGCCGCTGATGGTCTGGTGAGCGCGCACGTCATGCGGGCCCTCGGCGAGCGGTGTCGAGACGGTGAACTGCCAGCGGCCCATGGCGTCGGCGGTGGTCGTCCCTGCGTCCTGGCCATCGATGATGATGGTGACGGTCGCGCCTGGCGTCGCGGTCCCCTCGACGTCAGGAGTGTTGTCCCTGGTGACGGCGCCGTTGGCGGGAGCCGTGACGGTCGGGACCTGGGCCATGCCCGAAGCGATGACGAAGACGACGGTGTTGCTGTTGGCGCTGACGTTGCCGGTGGAGTTCGTCGAGGTGGCGACGGCCGAGTAGGTGCCCGGCATCAGCGGCATCGAGGGCACGAGGTTCCACGAGCCCTGCGCATTCGCGGTCGTGGTCCCCAGCACCATGCCGTTGAGGCGGACCGTCACGGTGACGCCTGGGCTCGCAGTGCCACCGATGGACGGCGTCCGCGTCGAGAGCATCGCGCCGTCTTGCGGGGTGGTGATGACCGGCGGCGGGTTGGGGGCGTCGATGGTGAAGGTCGTCATCGGGCTCGTCGGCCCCGTGTTGCCTGCGACGTCGGTCTGCGTCGCGCTCACCGTGTTCATCCCGAGCGGCAGCGGCATCGAGGCGGTGAAGGTCCACGCGCCGTTTCCATCGGCGACCGCGGTGCCTGCGACGCTGCCATTGACGGTGATGGTGACGGTGGCGTTTGGCTCGGCGCTCCCCGTGATGGTCGGCCGCGTCTCGGTGATGCGGCTCATGTTCACCGGCGAGGTGATGACGGGCGCTGCGGGCACGACGGTGTCCTTGAGCGCGTACTTGGTGTCGATGACGGTGCCGCTCGCGTTCGTCTGCGACGCGCTGATGCCGACTTGCAGCGCATCGGGAATGGCGCGGGCGTCGACGGTGCGGGTGAACGTGCCGGCGGTGCAGGGCGCCGTCGTCATGATCGTGCCCACGGTGAGCGAGACCGTGCCTGCGGCGGTCGTGCAGGTGCCGCTGACGACATAGGTACCTGCGTTCATCGCGTTGATCGCGGGGGGCATCGAGACGACGACGCTGGGTACCGTGCCTGAGACGGTGAAGGTACGCGCGGCGCTGGCGGGGCCGGTCACCTGGTTGAGCGTCTGGTTGGCGGTGACCGTGTACATCCCGTTGCTGAGCATCGAGCTGCAGCTCCAATTGCCGCCGGCGTTGACGGTCGCGGTGCACACGCTCGCGCCACCAGAGAGGCTGACGGTGACGAGGGCTCCGGGAAGACCGGTGCCCGAGAGCGAAGGGTTCGGGCCGACCGTCGCGTTCATCGCGGGCGTCTGGATCGTCGGGGCCGTCACCTGGGTGCAGCGGGTCGGCACCGTGCCAGCGCACGAAAAGCCGGGCTCGAGCACGCACGTCGCGGAGCATCCGTCACCGTTCTGGCCGTTGCCGTCGTCGCACGCCTCGCCGCCGCGCACGTAGCCGTCGGCGCAGGTGTCCTGCCAGTTGGGCACGCCGTCGCCGTCACGGTTTCGGGCCACCGACAGTGGGCTCGTCACGCCGAGCCCCGCCGCAGCGCAGCCGACGGGAACTCCAGTTCCCGTGCAGGTGACGTCGAATGCGTTGTCGATGCCATCGCCGTCGGAGTCGGCGTTGGCCTTCATGCGGTCGGCGGCGCCATCGTTGTTGGTGTCGAAGGCCTCGATGAAGTCCGAGATGCCATCGGCGTCGCTGTCGGGGTCGAGGTGGTCTGCGAACAGATCGCCGTCGGTGTTCACGGCCATGGTGCGGGGCGCGTCGAGGAAGCCGTCGTTGTTCGCGTCGAGCGCGTTGTCGACGCGGCCGTCTCCGTTCGCGTCGGCGTAGCCGTACTCCCGCGCGTCGGGAAGACCGTCGTCATCAGAGTCGGCGTCGAGATAATCGGGCCGCCCGTCCGTGTCGGTTGATCGCGGCGTCGCGATGCCTCCGCTCTGGCAGCGCCCGTTGGCCTGCACGGGCGGACACCCATCGAGCCGGCCGTTCACGTTCGCGTCGGCGCCCCCCGCTTCGAGGGTGTCGCTGATGCCGTCGCCGTCAGAGTCGAGATCGAGCGCGTTGGGAATGCCGTCGTTGTCGACGTCGCCCGAGCCTTCGGTGGCGTCGTCGAGGCCGTCACCGTCGTCGTCGACGTCGATGAGGTTCGGCACCGTGTCGGAGTCCGTGTCGGTGACGGGCACGCAGACGGTGGTCGTCGCGGCGGTGATGAAGTTCGGGAGCGACGCGTCGAGCGCGAAGAAGCGGTTGAACGTGGTGCCGTCGTGCTCGACCTCGTAGGCGATGTCGAACGACGAGCGGTTGCGGAAGGTGAGGACGACGGCGTTGTCGAAGGCTCCGGAGCCGACGCCGTTGTCAGCCGTGCCGCTGAAGACGATCTCGGTCGCGCGAGCGCCGGCCTGAACGGTCGTCGGAGGCGTGCGGGACAGCTCGTACGCGGTCAGGCCCCCGAGGGTGGGGATGATGCGCTCGGTGAAGCTGGTGGTGCGATCGAGGTCGCCGATCTCTGCCGAGAAGTCGCCCATCGCGGGCGTCGTCGTTCCCGTGAGGAAGAACTCGTAGCGCAGCCGCAACGTCGCCGTGCCCGGTGCGCCGGGAGGCATCGCGCTCGCGAAGGTGACGACGGCCGCCCCGCTGATGCCCTGGAGGGTATGCGTGAAGCCCGTCGAAGGCGTCGTCGACAGCCGCGTCACCCGCACGTCGACCGCTGCGCCGCTGAGCAGGCCGACGTTCGTGTAGGTGATGGTGTCGCCCGTCGTCATGCCGTTCGGGAACGTGAAGTTCGCGTAGCCGTTGACGCCCGGCCGCCCGCACTGGGCGTCGGCGAGGTGAGGGGACAGCGAGACGAGGAGCGCAACGAAACCGGGCACGACGTGACGCATGCACCGTGGCTACCCCGAACGGCGGCTCCGGGGCAAACAGCTACAGGATGACGGCCAGCCCGAGGCCGACCACCAGCGCCACGGCCGACACCTCGACGATGCGGCGCGCGAACGCCCAGCCTCCAAGGAAGATCGCCATGATGGCCTTCACCACCGTGTTGCTCGCGACGGCGATGACGATGGTGCGCGTGGCGACGTGCGGCTCGATGGAACTGCTCTTCACCAGGTTCGACATCGAGAGGGTGATGGCGTCGACGTCGGTGAGGCCGGCGAGCAGACCGGCCACGTAGGTGCCCGCGTTGCCGAAGGTGTCCGTCGCCCATCGTGAGGCGACGAGGATGAAGACGAAGAAGGCTCCAAACTGGAGTGCCTTTCGCAGCTCGAAGGGGTTCGTCAGCTCGATGGTGCTCTGGGTCGCTCGATGCCCACGATCGTGAAAGGCCATCCGCCCGACGGCGCCGAGACTGACCACCGCCATGGCTCCGAGGGGAATGGCGAGCTTCGGCAGCAGGGAGGCCTCGACGGCCGCGACCGTGATGAGCACGCGAACGAACATGATGGTGCTGGCGATGACGACGGCGAGCGCGCTGACCGCCGCGAGCGCAGGGGTCTGCTTCGCGCGCGCCGCCGAGGCGAGGGTAACCGCCGTCGAAGAGACGAGACCACCGATGGCCCCGGTGATGAGCAAGCCCTTCCCGTGACCGAACAGCCGCATGGCGACGTAGCCGACGAAGCCGATGCCCGCGATGAGGAGCACCATGAAGCCGATACGGTAGGGGTTGAGCGCACCGTAGGGGCCGAGCGGCTCGTTCGGGAGCACCGGGAGGATCACCACCGCGATGAGCAGGAACTTCACCGTGGCGATGACGTCGTCGCGCGAGAGCTTCGCGGAGAATTGCCGCAGCTCTGCCTTGGCAGAGAGCAGGAAGGTGGTGGCGACGGTGATGCTCGCGACGACGAAGATGCGCAGGCGGAGCGGCTCGATGACGCCGTGTGAAGTGGCGACCGCGCCGAGGAAGAAGGTGAGCATCGCGCTCGCCTCGGTGGTGAGGCCCACGTGGCCCTGCTCCACGTCGCGCCAGTAGCCGACGGCCAGCAAGAGGGTCAACGCGAGGCCCGCGCCGAACAACGGGAGCGCACCATGCTTGTCCAGCATCAGCGCAGTGGTCGCTCCGAGGAGCGCGAACAACGGGTAGGTGCGCACGCCGCCGGTGAAGCCACGCTTCTCTGCCGCCGAGGGCTTCGAGTGCTCCCGCTCGAGGCCGATGAGCAGCCCGCTCAGGAGCGCCAACGCGAGTGACGGGTACGGCTCGAAGGACTCCACGAGCCCAGTCTGCGCTTGTGTCTTCGAATTACCAGCCCGTCCACGCGACGACTGGTCGCTTCGTCGACAACTTGAGCTGCGGCAACTGCTTGTACGCCATGCGCTTGAGCGACGCCGACGCGTTGCCCCCGGAGAACGAAAGCTTCGGGATTCGCGAGAACCTGGCCGCGGCTCGCGTGACGGCATCGAGCCCGGCATCGGTCCAGGGACCGTTGAGGTGCAGGTCCTCGAGCTGCTTCAGCAACGGGCTCTCGGCGAGCGCGATCAGCACGCCGTCGGCGAGCTCGTCACTGAGTCGAAGCCGTCGCAGCTTCGGGTGGGTTGCGGGGGTGAGCCGATGCAAGAGCCGCGCGACTTCGAGGTGATCGTCGGTCAGGCCCAGCAGCTCGAGCGACGGCGCCGGAGCCGCGAGCAGCTCCTCCGCGCCGGGGAAGAGCGGGGTGTCGATCAACTCCAGGTGTTCCATCGTCGCCGGCATCAGCGTCGCGGGGCTGATCGGCACGCCCAGCAGCCGCCACCGCGCGATGGTCGGCGCCTCTTCGAACCGAACCCCGAACTCGGCGCCCCGGCCCGCCAGGGTCAGCCCACGCAGCACCGGATGCCGTCCCAGGACCGTGAGCAACGGCGCGATCGTTCCCAGGCCCCCCGGCACCTGGAGCGCGGCGTCTTCGAGGAACCGGCCAGCCGGCGACGCCAGGACCCGGCTCAGCTCATCAACCAGCAGCCCGAAGTGCGCAGTGGCCGCGTCGTCCGACGCCATCTGCGCTTGAAAGAGCTGCTCGGGGTCGACGCTCACCGCACAGCGGCGCAACAACCCCCAGCGCCACTGCGGCTCCGTCACCTGGGCGTCGAGCAGCCACGGTTGACGGTGCGTGGCCAGCAGCGCCTCGAGCCGTTCTCGCGTGCGAACGAAGCGCGACGGGTCGGACTCCTTCGTGTGCGAGTACGACAGCGACACGTACTCCCCGAGTAGATCGCCCCTGCTGATGAGCGCGTCGGCCCAGACCAGGAGCGGCGCTGGATCGTTCGGGGACGCGGCGACGGCGGCTTCGAGCGCGTCCAGGGGTCAGCTCATCGGGTTGAGCAGGTGTCGGGCGATGACGAGGCGCTGCACTTCGCTCGCGCCCTCGTAGATTCGCAGCCCCCGCACGTCGCGGTACAGCCGCTCGACGGCGAACCCTTTCACCACGCCGTTACCGCCATGCACCTGCAGGCAGCGATCGACGATGCGTTGAGCCGCCTCGGTCGCGAACAGCTTGCACACCGCCGCCTCGTACGTGACGCGCGCCTGGCCCTGGTCCTTCGTGGTCGCCGCCATGTGGACGAGGAGCCGTGAGGCCTCGAGCTCCACGGCGCAGTCCGCCAGCAGGGCCTGCACCGCTGACAGCTCAGCGAGCGGCGCGCCGAACTGCTTTCGCTGCTTCACGTACGACAGCGCTTCGTCGAGCGCCCGACGGGCCATGCCGACGGCGGCGGCTCCGACGGTGCTGCGGAAGACGTCGAGCGTCGACAGCGCCAACTTCATGCCCGCGCCTTCGTCGCCCAGCAGCGAATCGGCCGGCACGTGACACTCCGTCAGCTCGAGCTCGCCGATTGGGTGTTCGCCCATCAGCTCCAGCTGCTTCGAGACGCGGAAGCCCGGGGTCGAGGCCGGCACCACGAACGCGGAGATCCCCTTGGGACCCTCGCCCGTCCGCGCGAACACCGTGTAGTGCGTCGCCACGCCCGCGTTCGAGATGAATCGCTTGTGGCCGTTGAGCGTCCAGCCGTCCTTCGTCTTCACGGCGCGCGTCGACAGCGCCGCGACGTCACTGCCGGCTTCGGGCTCGGTGAGCGCGAACGCAAACAGCGCCGTACCATTCGCCACCTTCGGCAGCAGCGCCTGCTTCTGCGCCTTGGAGCCCGCGAGCAAGACGGGGTGACTGCCGAGGCCCTGCACCGCGAACAACGAGTCGGCTGCGGCGTTGCGGTACGCCAGCTCTTCGCGCAGCACGCAGATTGCCATCACCTCGACGGTCGGCAACGCGCCGCCAAACTCCACGGGAACCAGGAACGGGTAGAAGCCCAACCGGGCCACTGCGTGGGCGAGGGCTTCGTCGTCGTGCGGCAGGACGTCTGCGTCGACGGCGGCGAAGGCCTCGGCCGCGCGCTGCTGGAGCGTCAGATGAGCGGGCGTGAGAAAGGACGCAGACATGTCTGGGCTCCTCAGCGCTTCTTCGTGGAGGCGGTCTTCTTCTTCTTCGCAACGGACTTCGCTGCCGTCGGCCTCTTCTTCGAGCCTGGTTTCTTCGCGGGCGCGGCCTTCTTCGCCGCCGGCTTCTTCTTCGTCGGCGTGCCGGTGAACAGCACGCTGTGCTCGGCATCGATGCGGTGCGTGTCACCGAGGTCGGCCGGCTCGCCCATCGAGAACGTGTACGGCGTGTAGGCGACGAAGGGCTGCTCTCCGTCGGCGTCGACGTACACCTTGAGCGCGGGGCCCGCGTACTCGGGCGTCTTCACGTCGATGGTGTACGCCCAGGCAGCGCCCTGAATGACGCCGTCCTGAGCGTCTGACTGGAGCGCTCCGACGAGCTGCATCTCGAGCTCATCAGGGTCGGCCGAGCGCGCGTCGACCGAGACGAGCGACACCGTGCCGCCGGGATCGACGACGACCGCGTACGGCGTCAGCGTCTCTGCCACCCGCAGCATGAACGCACCCGCCTCGAGCGCGCGCTCGAGCAGCATCATCGCGTTCGACGGCTTCGGCTCAGCGGCCCTGGAAGTGCGGCGTGCGCTTGTTCGAGAAGGCATCGGAGGCCTCGCGGAAATCCTGCGTTTGCATGCACACGGCCTGCGCGCGCGCCTCGTTGTCGAGTGCGGCGAAGAGCTCCATGTGCAGTTCGGCGTTGAGCAGCTCTTTCGTCATTCCCAGCGCGAAGGTCGGCCCCTTCGCCAGCCGCGTCGCCATCGCCATGGCCTCAGTGAGGCACTGCTCGTGCGGCACCACGCGGTTGAACAGGCCGTACTTGTCGGCGGTCGGCGCGTCGATGGTGTCGCCCAGCATCAACAGCTCGGTCGCGCGCGACAGGCCCACCACGCGGGGGAGCAGATACGCCGCGCCCATGTCGGCCCCCGCGAGGCCCACCTTCACGAAGAGGAACGCGAGCTTCGCTTTCTCACTCGCGATGCGCAGATCGGCCGCGAGCGCGATGACGGCGCCTGCTCCCGCCGCCGTGCCGTTGAGGGCCGCGATGATCGGCTTCCGCAGCGCCCGCATGTTGCGAATGAGGTCGCACGTCATGCGCGTGAACTCGACGAGCCCCGGCATGTCGCGCGCGAACAGCGGCTTGATGATGTCGTGTTGATCTCCACCGGAGCAGAAGCCACGGCCCTCGCCCGTGATGACGACGGCGCGCACCGACGGCTCGCGCTCGAGCTCGAGGAAGAGATCCGTCAGCTCGCGATAGACCTGAAACGTGAGCGAGTTGAGCGTGTCGGGGCGCGTGAAGGTGATGAGCCCCACGCTGTCCTTCACCTCGAAACGAAACGACGTCGGCTGCTTCATGGCTGTCATCGCTCCTGGAGGACGGCGGTGGCTTCGATCTCGACCTTCGCGGCGTCTTCCACCAGGGCGACGACCTGCACCAGCGCCATCGCGGGGAAGTGCCGGCCGAGGTGTTGTTTCCACGCGGCCCCAATGCCTTTGAGCGACGCGAGGTATTCCCGCTTGTCGGTGACGTAGACGGTCATGCGCACGAGGTCGTCGGCCTGTCCGCCCGCCGTCTTCACGATAGCCATCACGTTCGAGAGTGCCTGTGCGAACTGCGCCTCGAACGTCTCGGGGAACGTGGCGATGGCCTTCGTGGGATCCCACCCGACGACGCCGCCGGTGAAGAGCGTCTTGCCGTTGGCGACGACGCCGTTGCTGTAGCCCTTCGGAGGCACCCAACCCTCGGGGTGAATGAACGTGTGTGGCATCAGACCGTCTCTCCGCCGTCGATGGTGTAGTCGGCCCCGGTGATGGCCGCGCCGGCCGAGCTGTCGCACAGGAAGTGAACGAGTGAGGCGACCTCGTCTGGTTTCACGGCGCGTCCCATCGGGTTCATCGACTCCACCGTCGCGCGCGCTTCGGTCGCCGAGCGGCCCGTGGAGCTTGCGATCTTCTCGACCGTGGCGGTGAGCATGTCGGTGTCAGTCCACCCCGGAGAGACCGCGTTCACCGTGACGTGTTTGCTGGCCAGCTCGACCGCGAGCGCCCGCGTCATGCCGAGCAACGCGTGCTTCGAGGTGCAATAGGCCGAGGTGTACTTGAAGCCCTTCTTCGACGCGGTGCTGCAGAGGTTCACCACGCGGCCCTTCGCCTTGAGGAGCGCCGGGAGCAGCTCACGCGTCAGCAGGAACGGCGCGGTCACGTTGATGGCCTGAATGCGCAGGAACTCTTCCGTCGACGTCTTCGCCAACGGTGCCGAGAGCGCGATGCCGGCGTTGTTCACCAGCGCGTCGAGGGTGTCTCCACCGGCGAGGACCGTCTTCGCTGCCGCGAGCACCGACTCCGGTGAGGCCGCGTCGAACGCGACGAAGCGCGCGTTGCCCTTCGCCAACAGCGGCGCGACGGCGGCTTCGCTGCGGGCCAGGCAGTAGACCTTCCAACCTGAGGCCACGAAGGACTCCGCGATGGCGAGCCCGATTCCGCGAGAGGCTCCGGTGACGGCGACGGTCTTCACGATGCGAGCGCTCCAGTCAGAGACGTCGGCCCCTTACCACGGCTCGTCGGGCGCCATCGATTGACTGTTCGTTCGCTCGATGCCCCTGGCCTTCGGTGACGCGCTCTCGGTGACGCGCCGTTCCCGGGCCCAGGCGCAATCGATGGAGGTCGTCTCATGGCAGCCTTCGCGAGGGGCTTGCAGTTGGGCAGCGCTCCCATGCTATCGCGGCGCGATGCGAGCCTTCCTCGGAACCATCGTCTTCTTCGCGTTGGCGTGCGGCCCCCTGACGCCTCTGCAGCCTGACGCAGGGAGGGGTGGCGGCACGGCTGGCGGTGGCTCGGCGGGTGGTGTCGGGTTCGCCGGGGGCCAGGGCGGCGGCGCGTCGGGCGGAATGACCGCGGGTGGCATGGCAGGAGGGAACGCAGGCGGAGCGGCTGGTGGGAACGCGGGTGGCTCGGCCGGCGGGAGCGCGGGTGGCTCGGCTGGCGGAAGTGCAGGCGGCGCTGCCGACGCTGGCCTCGGCAACTTCATCTGGTCGAACCTCGTCGCGAACCCTCCCCCATCGAGTCTCACCTACGCCGTCGCCGTGTCCTCTCGCCCGGGCGAGGCGTGGGTCGGCATGGACAACAGCAAGCTCTACCGCTCCACGGGGGGGGCGTTCACCGAGGTGACGGGTTTCGTGTTGTCGTCCCTGTCCGACGTCCACGTCACGCCGATGGGGAAGGTCTTCGTGGTGTCGTCGGCTCGCGCCGCCATGCACTGCCTGGCGGCCGATTGCTCGGTGGCTGGGAACTTCACGCCGGCGATGACGGTCTCGACCGTCGACCTCTTCCTCGCGCTGTGTGGCGCGGGTGAGCGCGTTTTCGCCGTGGGAAACCGCGACAGCGGGTCGACGGGAATCCTCTATGAGTTCGACGGCGTGAGCGCGTGGACGAAGGTCTCGAACAACCTCGGCATCGCGAGCGCGAGCGAGTGCCAGGTCGGCCCGCGAGGTGAGGTGTACGTCGTCGGCTCGCTGGGCGTCGTTCGGTACGAAAATGGCGCCCTCACGCCTGAAACCGTCACCCTGAACGGTCAGCCGGCCGCGGGTTGGAACAGCATTGCGCTCGGCGTGCGGAACGGCGCCATCGTCGAGGCGATGATCGTCGGCGGAGGCAGTGGCTATCGCTTCGCGCGGCGTGACCAGGCGACGTCGTCGTGGAATTCCCTGATGCCTCAGACGACGGGGTCCACGCTGTCCACGGTGGTTGCGATCAGCGCGAGCGAGTTCCTCGCGGCTGGTTCTGGCAGTCCGCGCTTCATGGCGTGGAATGGCACGGCGTGGGCGGCAGCGGTGCCGGCGCCTCCGAACACCATCTCGACCGTCCGAGACGCGAGCGCGACCGACGCTCGTGAGGTCTTCCTTGTCGGCGTCGACAGCAGCAGCGCGTACTCGATCGTACGCGGCCGCCGGTAGGCGGCACTGCCCTGTCGACGGCAGCGGCGCCCGTGTTAGGGCGGATGGCCCTCATGAGAACTCTCGTGCTCGCGCTCGTCACCCTCTCGGCTTGCGGTCCGCTCATGCCCATCAAGCCCGACGCGGGCGCTCCGGGTGGAGGCAGCTCGGGCGTTGGTGGCGGGTTCATGTTCGGCGGCGGCTCTGCGACGGGCGGAGGGAGCGCGACCGGTGGCGGCCTCGCGACGGGCGGGGGCACGACGGCTGGCGGCTCCGCGGCCGGAGGCTCGGCGGGCGGCGGCAGCATGGGCCCGTTCATGTGGCAGAGCATGTCGGTGGTGCCAGTCCCCTCGACGACGACGGGCGCGGCGATCACGGCGCGACCCGGAGAGGCCTGGCTCACGGTCAGCTCGGCGCTGTACCGCTCGACGGGTGGAGCCTTCAACGAGGTGTCCGGTTTTTCGCTCAATGGGACCGCCGAAGACGTGTTGGTCACTCCGGCCGGAAAGGTGTTCGTCGTCTCCACGACGACGACGTCGAAGATCTGCACCGCAGCCGATTGCACCGTCGCCAGCAACTTCGTCACGGCGATGAGCGGCGGATCCAGCGACTACTTCAATGGCCTCTGCAATTCCGGCGAGACGGTCTACGCCATCGGGAACGGCAGCAGCAGCCAGGCGATCCTCTTCGCGTTCAACGGCACCGGGTGGACGAAGATCAGCAACGATCTCGGCTTCCAGAGTCCCAGGCGCTGCGTCGCAGGTCCCGCCGGTGAGGTGTACGTGCTCGGCAGAACCTTCATCGTCCGCTACGAGGGCGGCGGCTTCGGCCAGGAGAACGTCAACCTCATGGGCCAATTGGCTGCGGACTGGAGCGACATGGCCTTCACGTTCGGGCCGGGGCCTGTCGTCGACGCGATGCTGGTGGGGGGATTCGCCAGCGGCTCGGCCGCATCGAGCTACCGGTACGCGCGGCGCGACAGCTCAGGCGGCGGCTGGACGGCCCTCCCCATTCCGATGATCGGCGTCTCGCTCAACACGGTCATCGCTGTCGGGCCCAACGAGTACCTGGCGGCAGGATCCCCAGGTGGCATGCCGCAGAACCGCTTCATGGCGTGGAACGGCACGACCTGGGTGCCCAGCACCAACCAGCCGCCCACCGCCCTGGTCCTCGTGAACGACGGGGCCACCAGCACCGACCGGGAAGTCTTCTTGATCGGCAGCGGCGGGTCCGGCCTCGTCGTCATTCGCGGCCGCCGATAGGGCAACTGATGGCCTGATGGCCGCCCGCAGCACAGGCCGCTTCGCGGGTCGTTGACCATGGGCGCGTCAGGTTGTTACTGCTCGTTCATGCCCCGCGCTGCCGTCACCGACCTCTACCGCATCGACGATCTCCTCTCGCCCGAGGACCGCGCCATTCGCGACACCGTCGCCCGCTTCGTCGACCAGGAATACCTGCCGATCGTCGGCAAACATTTTCGGAACCACACCTTCCCGTCGCACGTGATCCCCAAGCTGGCCGACATGGGCATCTTCGGCGCGACGCTCAAGGGGTACGGCTGCGCGGGCCTCTCGAACGTCGCGTACGGCCTCATCCTGCAGGAGCTCGAGCGCGGTGATTCGGGCCTGCGCAGCTTCGCGTCGGTGCAGTCGTCGCTGTGCATGTTCCCGATCTACTCGTTCGGAAACGACGAGCAGAAGGAGCGGTTCCTGCCCGGCATGGCCGCCGGAAGGATCATCGGCTGCTTCGGCCTCACCGAGCCCGACTACGGGTCCGATCCTGGCGGCATGCTCACGCGCGCGGTGAAGCAGGGCGATCACTACGTCCTCAACGGCTCGAAGATGTGGATCACCAACGGCACCATCGCCGACGTCGCCATCGTCTGGGCGAAGGTCGATGACGGCGGCGCCGAGTCGATTCAGGGCTTCCTCGTCGAGAAGGGCATGCCGGGGTTCAGCGCGAAGGAGATCGAAGGCAAGTTCTCGCTGCGCGCGTCGTTCACCGCCGAACTCGCGTTCCAGGACGTGAAGGTGCCGGCGAAGAACCTGCTGCCCGGCGTGAAGGGGCTGCGCGGGCCGCTGTCGTGTCTGAACAAGGCGCGCATGGGCATCGCGTTCGCCGCCATGGGCGCGGCGGTGGCGTGCTTCGAGGGCGCGCGCGAGTACTCGTTGTCGCGCAAGCAGTTCAACAAACCGCTCGCCGGGTTCCAGCTCACGCAGGAGAAGCTCGCCGACATGCTGCAGGAGATCGTGAAGGGCCAGCTCCTCGCCCTGCGCCTCGCCCAGCTCGCGGACTCGGGCCAGAAGGTGCTCCCCGAGCAGGTGTCGCTGTGCAAGCGCAACAACGTGAAGGTGGCGCTCGAGATCGCGCGCGTGGCGCGGAGCATCTACGGCGCCAACGGCATCAGCGACGAGTACCCGCCCATTCGCCACATGCTGAACCTCGAGAGCGTCTTCACGTACGAGGGCACGCACGAGGTGCACACATTGATTCTGGGGAAGGCGATCACCGGCATCGACGCGTTCGGCGCATCGTAGGTTGAGTCAAGCCGATGGGAGCGCACTCACTGCCAGAGGTCTCTGACCAGCTCGTGACGGTGCAGTTGGACTGGGCCGACTTCGAGGTGTTCGTCAGTTTCGGCGCTCGCAGGCCATCAAGTCGCGCACCACCTTCCGCGCCGCGGGGATGAAGTCCTTCCCCTTCACCGATGGGTCGAGCTTCGCGACCAGCTTCAAGTCCGGCGTCAACCGGTACAGCGACTTCGACCTCTGCACCATCGCCGCGACCTTGTGGCCATCGAGTTGGGCGTCGGCGCCGAGCGTCACCACG
Source organism: Myxococcaceae bacterium (assembly GCA_040400045.1). Taxonomy (GTDB): domain Bacteria; phylum Myxococcota; class Myxococcia; order Myxococcales; family Myxococcaceae; genus Xiheimicrobium. The sequence continues at coordinate 90,345 of JBBAQZ010000019.1, read as the reverse complement.
ATCCGTCCAGCGCCGCCGTCGAGCGCGCGCAGCTGCAGCTCGCGGAGATCGATCTTCAGCATCATCAGCTCGTGCAGCATGTCGACTTCATCGGGCGCGTCGCCGAAGCGGTCCACCAGCTCTGCGCGAAGATCGTTCAGGTCATCTGGGTGCGGCGCCTGCGAGAACCGCTTGTAGAGGACCAGCCGCTGGTGAACGTCTGGCACGTAGTGGTCCGGCAGGTACGCCGGCACGGGCAGGTTCACCTCGGGCTCGATGTGCGTGCGCACCGGCTCACCGCGGACCTCGGCGACGGCCTCTTCCAGCATCTGCGAATAGAGATCGAAGCCGACGGCCTCGATGCTCCCTGACTGCTCCTTGCCGAGCAGGTTGCCCGCGCCGCGGATCTCGAGATCGTGCGCGGCGATGGAGAAGCCCGCGCCCAGCTCGGTGAACGCCTGCAGCACCTCGAGCCGGCGCATCGCGTCCTTGCCGACGCCGCGACCCTGGGGCACCAACAGATAGGCGTACGCGCGCTCCTTCGAGCGGCCGACGCGACCACGCATCTGGTACAGCTGGCCGAGCCCGAACTGGTCTGCGCGGTTGACGATGATCGTGTTGGCCGAGGGAATGTCGAGCCCGCTCTCGATGATGCTCGTCGACAGAAGGATCTGGGCGCGCTTCTCGACGAAGTCGAGCATCACCCGTTCGAGCTCGCCTTCACCCATCTGCCCATGCGCGACCGAGACGACCGCGTGCGGCACCAGCTCGTTGAGCAGCTTCTCCATGCTCGGCAGCGACGAGATGCGGTTGTGCACCACGAAGACCTGCCCGCCGCGCTGCAGCTCTCGGGTGATCGCGTCCTTGAGGAGCTGCGGATCGAAGCGGTTGACGAAGGTGCGAATGGCGCGGCGATCGGCGGGCGGCGTGGTGATGAGCGACATGTCGCGCATGCCACTCATGGCCATGTTGAGCGTGCGCGGAATCGGGGTCGCCGTGAGCGTCAGCGTGTCGACGTTCGTCTTGATCCGGCGCAGGTACTCCTTCTGCTTCACGCCGAACTTCTGCTCTTCGTCGATGACGATGAGCCCGAGATCGCGGAACGCCACGTCGCCCGCGAGGAGCTTGTGCGTGCCGACCACGACGTCGACCCGGCCCTCCTGCGCCCGCTTCATGATGTCGCGCACCTCGCTCGGCTTGCGCAGCCCCGACACCACCTCGACCGTCACCGGATAGCCGTCGAAGCGGCGCTTGAACGAGTTGAAGTGCTGATGCGCGAGGAGCGTGGTGGGCACCAGCACCGCGACCTGTTTGCGGTCGAGCACGCACTTGAACGCGGCGCGCATCGCGACCTCGGTCTTGCCGTAGCCGACGTCGCCGCAGACGAGGCGCTCCATGGGCACCGGCTTCGCCATGTCACCCAGCACGTCGTCGATGGCCTTCTGCTGATCGACCGTCGCCTCGAACTCGAAGTCGGCTTCGAATTGCCGGTAGTAGCGATCGGGCGGGGGGAAGGCGTGCCCGGCGTGGGCGCGCCGCTCGGCGTAGAGGCGCAGCAGCTCGGCCGCCATCTGGAGCAGCTGCTCCCGCACCAGCTGCTTCTTCTTCTCCCAGCTGTTGGTGCCCAGCCGGTCGAGCGCGATCTTCTCGGGATCGCCGCCGGTGAACTTCGAGAGCAGCCGCATGCGGCTGACGGGCAGGTACACCTTGTCCTTCGCGGCGAACTCGAGCACCAGGAAGTCGGCGTTGAGGCCCCCCACCTGCATCGTGACGAGCCCGGTGTAGCGACACACGCCGAACTCCGCGTGCACGCAGAGATCGCCCTCTTTCAGATCCTGGAAGCTGGCGACGAAGCCCGTGACGTCGGTGCGCCGCCGTCGAACCCGCCGTCGCGCGCGCGAGCCGAAGATGTCTTCGTCGGACAGCACCACCAGCTTGCCGGGCGTATCGATGAAGCCCGCGCTGACTTCGCCCAGGAAGAGGTGCGCGAGCCGTTTGGCGTCGAAGAGCTCCGAGGGCTCGTCCTTCAGCGGCTTCGCGTGCGTCTTCACCTTGACGCCGCGCTCCTTGAGCAACCGCTCGAGTCGCTCGGCTTGCCCTTTCGAGCCGCACGCGATCGCGGTGAGCACCTTCTGGTCGTGCCACGCGTTCAGCCGGGTCAGCAGCGGCGTGAGCGCGCCTTCCTCTCCGTGATGCGAACGAATGGCCTCTCGGAGATCCTTGGTGCCGCCGAAATGGAACGCGACCGGCGCGCGCTCGTCGATCCGCTCGTCGATCGACAGCCCGCCCCCTTCGACGCGACGGAAGGCCTCGAGCCGCGTCTTCACCTCGTCGCGCGAGAGAAAGTGTTCTCCTGGCGGCATGGTGAGCTCCTGCCGTCGCGTCGCGTCGTCGTAGCTGCGCTCGACGTCGACGAAGAGATCGTCGAGCACCTGGCTCTGCGTGGCGGGCTCGTCGAACCAGAAGACGGGCGCGTCGCACCACGAGGAGAGGTAATCGAACACCGTCGCCAGCCCGCCCGGGAAGAACCCCGGCAGCAGGGACTCGAGGCCGGCCGACGCCATGCCCTCGCGCACCTGTTCGACGCGCTCCCTCACCTTGGAGGAGGGGACGCGCTGATGCTCGGCGAGGTCTCGAATCGACTCGATGGCCCGGGCCTTCGTCTCGGCCGACAGGAACAGCTCGCGCGCGGGGAAGAGCTGCAGCTCGGTGAGCTTGTCGCTCGTGCGCTGGGTCTCGGGGTCGAAGCGGCGCATCGACTCCACCGTGTCGCCGAAGAACTCGAGGCGGGTCGGCTCGTCGTGCAGGGGCGCCCAGAGATCGACGATGTCGCCGCGCAGCGAGAAGGTGCCCGGGTCTTCCACCAGCGGCGCGTTGCGGAAGCCCATGCCCGCCAGGGTCAGGGCGAGCGCGTCGCGGCCCACGTCCTCGTTCAACTTCACGGTGCGCGACTGCTGCCGCATCAGCGAGGGAGGCAGCACCTTGCGATGCAGCGCCCGCGCCGAGAGCACCAGCGCGGGAAACGAGGTGCCGCGCGCGAGGTGGAAGAGGGTGCACAGCCGCTCCGTCACCAGGCCCGCGTCGGGGAGCAGCTCGTCCCACGGCAGCACTTCGTCCGCCGGGAGGCGCAGCACCGTCGGGTCCGGTTTGGTTCCTTCTCCGCCCATGAAGAAGGCCAGGTCTGACGCGAGCGCATCGGCCGCGTCGTCGTCAGCCGTGATGCAGACCAACGGCGTCTTCAGCCGCGCCGACAGCCGGGACAGCACCCACGCGCGCGAGGCGCCCGACAACCCGGTGCTGCGAACGCGCGTGGCGCGGCTCTTCTCGAGCGCTGACGCAAGCTGCTGGAAGACCTCGGCCACGACGTGGTGGGGTAAGGCGCGTGCCGAGCGGCGTCAACCAGAAGGACGGACTACTTCGCGTCGCAGGCCAGCGCGGTGAAGAACGCCTGATGGTTCGGCTTCAGCTTCGCAGCGATGACGCCGTTGTGCTTGAGCCATGCGCACCACGAAGGCTTCACCAAGGCCAGGTCGCCTGCCTCGAGCGCCTCGCTCGCCCGAAAGACGCCGCCGACGAGGTCAGCCTCGGCCTTCGAGATCGGCTTCACGCCCTGAATGTCGTTGCCGTCGAGGGTCTTCGTGAGGACGGTCAGCTTCGACGCTCCGTCCGCCGTGGTGTCGATGCGAGCCCAGGGCGCCGCGACGCGCTCGCCGTCGTGCAGCCCCAATTCCATGCCTGCGGCGAACACCCAGCGGACGAGCGCGCTCTTCGCCGTCATCGGCCAGTCGGTCGGCAGCGGTGGTGCGACCCGGAACCGCCACATCACGCCCGGAGGCGGCGCCTTCGTCGAGGGCTTCTCGACCTTCGCCCACGCAGGCTCGACCCATTCGTCGAAGTTCATCGGCGGTGCACTCCAGCCCGAGCCTTATTGGCAGTAACCGCTCCCCGCGTTGCAGGTCTGCGGCGCGTCGCAGAAGTCCTGAATCGAGTTGCAGTTCGGAATGCAGACGCCCGTGCCCGAGCCGTCGTCGTCACACACGTAGTTCGTGCGGCAGGTCGACTGTCCCCGCCGGGGCGCCGAGCACGTGTCGAGGCACAGCGACACCGAGGCGCCAGAGAGGCACTTCGAGCCGGCAGGGCACGCGGTCATCGCGCAGTCCTTCGTGCAGTAACCCTGCGGGAAGCTGGTCGCGCAGATGCCTCCCGCGCCGCAGGTCGACGCATCGGTGCACGAGGCGCCGATGATCCGCGCCTCGTCGCCGGTCAAGTTGACTTGAGGCGCCACGACGAAGTTGTTGCCCATCAGGTTGGCGCCGTCGGCGACGGCGATCGCCTTCGGAGAATCGGTGTTCGGCCACAAACCGATGGGCTCGTTGTCTTCGAACTGGCCGTTGCCGTTCGCGTCCTGGGCGCCAAAGATGAAGTACGAGCCCGGCGACGCGACGAGGCCGTAGCTGAAGTTGTTGATGGCCTGCGCTTCGGTGGCCGCCGCGACCTTCCACTCCCCATTGACTTGATGAACGAGGGCGACCGCGACGTTCCGGCCCGACGATCCACCCGCGCGCAGCTTCACCGAGATGTTCGCGTTGCCGCCGTTCGAGGTGACCGCGATGCTCGCCGAGCCCGTCATGCTGGTGGCGAGGCCCTGCAGGTCTCCGGCGATTTGAACGGTGGCCGTCGCGCCGGCCGGAACGGTACGGGTGGTGCCACCCATCACGGTGACTCGTGCTGCGTCGGCGCCGGTCACGGCCAGCGTGACGGTGAGCGGCTGCCCGCCGACGTTGGTGATGGTGACGCTCTGGGACGTGGTGTTCGGCGTGAAGAAGAGGTCGGTCGCGCTGAGCGCCAGCTTCGCGGGCCCCGAGGGCTGTGCGCCCGTCACGCGCTGGAGCGCCGCGTGCACGTTGACGAGCCCCGCACCGCAGCCCTCGGGACAGCGCTTCGCCTGGTTCGCGGTCTCGGTCAGAATCTGCCGGGCCTGCGCGAAGGTGAGCGATGCGCTTCGCGCCTTCATCAGCGAGACGATGCCGGCCACATGGGGCGTCGCCATCGAGGTGCCCTGCTCGAAGCTGTAGCTGGGCATTCCGGTGGAGTCGTTCTTCACCGTCGAGAGCACGCCATCGGGGTTGCCATCACCGTTCGCGTCTTCGGCCACCTCGCCGCCTGGCGCCATCACGTCGATGCGCTGGCCGAAGTTCGAGTAGCTCGCTCTCGTGCCGTTGAAGCGCGTCGCGCCGATGCACAGCACGCCTGATTGGTTGCACGGCGTGAAGCGTGACGCGTCGATGTTGTCGTTGCCGGCGGCGACCACCACGATGGCATTGCGCGCGTTCGCCGCGTCGATCGCGTCCTGGTACGCCTGGTCTGGCTCTCCCTGTCCGCCCAGGCTCATGCTGATGACCTGCGCCGGGTTCGCGTTGGCCGGCATGCCAGGCACGGTTCCGCCCGCCGCCCAGGTGATGCCCGCGGCGATGTCGAGGTCGGTGCCGCCGCCTTTTCCCAGCACCCGGACCGGCACGATGCGCGCGTTCCAGTTCACGCCCGAGATGCCTGCCCCGTTGTCGGTGACCGCCCCGATGGTGCCGGCGCAGTGGGAGCCGTGCCAGCTCGAGGCGCCATTGGGGAGATCGCGGCCGGGGTCCGTCGCGTCCGAGTCGCGCCCGTCGCCGTCCTGCGCGCGATCGGGGTCGGTGATGAGGTCGGCCCCTTGCGCGACGCGCGGCGTGAGGTCGGGGTGTTGAATGATGCCGGTGTCGATGACGGCCACCGTGACGGTGGTCGTGGTGCCCTTCTCGACCTCCCAGGCGGCCGGCATGTTGATCGGCGCGAGGTGCCACATGGCCGAGTACAGGCTGTCGTTCGGCACCGCGAGCGGGTGGCGAATGCCGTTGAGCTCCGCGAACTTCACGCCGGGGAGGCGCGCGACCTGCTGCACGAGCTCGACCGTCTCACCGTCCGAGATCTCGCGGCCATCGTCGTGGCGGAAGCGCACCAGGTGCATGAACTCCGAGCCGAAGCCTCGGTGCGTCGGCTTGAGGCCGGCCAGCGTCACACGCTTGAGCACGAGCGACACCGGCTCCTTCTCGAGCACGCGAACGATCACCTCGCCCGAAACGAAGCGGGGCCGCTCATGCGCACCGAGCAGGCGCCCACTCGTGGCGTAGGGGAGCGGCGCGGTGACGGCACGCGCGACCGCACTCGAGGCAGACGACGAACCCGTCGAGACCGGTCGGCCCTCGTTGAGCCGGTTCAAGACGGACTGCGTGAGCGCGGCGTCGACGGGGGTTCGAGGGGCTTGAAGGGAGTCGGCTCCCCGAAAGGGGGTCACGGTTCCGCTCACGCGACCTTGCGGGCCGCTGACCACTCCCGCGTCAGGCTCCTCGAAGAGGTCGTCGCACGCACACCCGGGAATGAACGGCGTCAGCACCAGCAGAACCACGAGCGTTCGACGCATGGAGAACCTCGGTGATGAAGTGAGAAAGCGCTACTTCGAGCAGGCGTCGACGTCCTTCATCGTCTTCGCCTTCAGCAGGCACAGCTCGGTCTTCTTGTCGTAGCGCGTCGGGCAATCGCGCTTGAGCTCGACGAGTTTCGGGTCGGCCAGCGCTTCACGGCGCGCGAGCCTCTCGGTCACCTCGCGCTCCTTCGGCGTCATCTTCTTCACCTCGGGATCTTCCGCGAGCGACTGCTCGACCGAGAGCAGCACCACGTGGTCCATCAGCGCATTGCAGGCGCTCGCGGTGAGCGCTGGCGTGCCTCCGTCTTTCGACTGGGCGAAGGCGGTCGAGCAGAGGCTCAGCGCGAGCAGCAGGGTGGTACGCATGCGGGCGGTTATCGCTCAGCGGCGGGCTTTGGTCACCCGCGCTCGCCAGCCAGCCGGTTCAGTCGAGGTCGCCTCGGGTCGCCTGACGGTCGGTGGCGCGCTTCTCGGAGTCGGTGCGTCGAGACGTCATGGCTCGATCACTCCAACAGGGCGGCGATGACCGCGGCGACGGCAGCTCCAGCGGCGACCACGTAGGCGATGTTGGCTCCCGTGGCGTTGGCTCGTGCAGCGCCGGCCTTCTCGCCGAAGAGCTGATCGGTGCGCGCCTCGTTGGCCTGAATCGACAGGTTGCGCGCGTTCACGCCGAGCCCGACCCCGACCGCCAGGGCGACGCCAGCGCCGATGCCGAGGGCCGTGGGCGCCGGGTGCTTCTCGAAGATGCCTGGCTCGGAGGGCCCTGCCTTCGGCGCCTTCGGCTCGAGCTTCGGCCTCGTCGGCGCGTCTGGCGGGAAGTCGTCTTCGGGCAGCGGCGCGGGAGGCGCCTGGAGCGCGCGCTTCACCTCGAGGAAGAGGGCGACGGCCTTCGGGCTCGAGTACGGCGGCAGATCGGTGGCCTCGTCGATTCGCAGCGCGGTGCGGAAGTGCTCTGCGGCCGCCTTCGGCTTGCCGAGGTTGAACTGACAGAGGCCCGAGTAGAGCTCGATCTCGCGGAGTTCACCCTTCGACGATTGCCACTGGCTCGTCGCCTGCTCGAGGCGCGCGACGCACTTCTCGAAGTCGAGGCCCTCGTAGAGCTCCTTCGCCTGCGCGAGGAACGGGTTGGGCTGGGCGCCGAGGAGCAGCAAGACGACGAGCGCCGTCACGGGAGGTCTCCCAACACCGCGTCGGCATCTTCCGCGAGCTGCCAGCTGTTGACGGTCACCGAGAAGGGCCCTCCATCGACGCCGTCGAGGCGCATCAACCCGAGCCGGAACCGGTCGGGCGGCGCCACCACCGTCGTGGAGGGCAGGGCGACCTCACCGAGCTGCCGGCCATTGAGCCACACCGTGCGGGTCGCGCCTCGTCTCCAACGCACCTCGAACAGGTAGTCGCCGCGCTGCCAACCGCCGTCGATGGCGTAGCGGGTCGACACCGCGTTGTCGGCGACCGTCCTGGGCATGCTGCTGACCACCAGCTCGTTGCCAGGCGAGATGGCGAGCTGCAGGTGAACGCGGTCAGGCTGGGCGCCGAGCTCGACAAAGGGCGCGTTCCCCGTGAGCGCCGGCGTGTTGCCCAGGGTCAGCCGCCCGCGGACGCGTCCCTCGAGGCGCGTCGGCAGCCGCTGCGCCGACAGCGTGTTGGCGCTCGCCGTGTCTTCGCTGTCCCTCGATGACATCACCGAGGCCACCACGAGGTTTCCACGGGATGGGTCGATGGAGGCAGCGCAGCCCGTGTCCTGGGTGACGTCCGTGAAGCCGTGGAGCCGCTGCTGCCAGAGGGGCTCTGGGCCCGCGTCGATCGCTCCGCTTCCGCCCGAAGCGCCGCCGCCGCTCGTGCTCCCGCCTGCCGCACCTCCACCAGACCCCGCATCGGTCCGGCCTGTGTCGAGCTCGTCATTGGCGAAGCACGCGCCTGCGATGCAGCGGCGTGGCTCACGACAGGGCATCGCGTCGTCGCACGCGCGGCCCGGACGATCGTCGAGATCGACGAAGCAGCCGACGAGGAGCGCCACCACTGCGCACCAGCCGAAGCGGGTCGAGACACATGCCACCGCGACCTCGTACCACCCGGGCCACGGGGTGGGTACTCGTGCGCAGGCCACCGGACGGGCGCTGCCTCGGCGTTGCTCATCCGTTATGACGGTCGACTCGCTCGGATCTCGCCGTTCGAGAGCAAAGATTCGGCTCGCTCAAACGCATTATTTCGCATTTCCGATTAAGCAGCGTCTTGTCTGTTATTGCGGATGGTGCGAGATGAGCGCCGTGAGCCTGCGTCCCCTGATGATCCGTGTCGTCGCCGCTGGAGCCCTTGGCTGTGCAGCCGGGGTGCCCGATGCGCCCGCCCCAGCCGCTCGACAGGTCGCGACTCCCTCCACGCTGGCCGTGCGGTCAGCCGACGACTTTCGCGACAATCGCGCGGGGGTGGTGACGAACGAGATCGTGGAGCGCTGGTTCGCCGACTGGGCCGCCAACCGCCCTGCGGGGATCACGGGCGAGCTCGTCGTGCTCCAGCCTGACGAGGCGCCAGGGGCCCTGAAGTACCTCTCGTCGCCCGCGGGCGTTCGGGCCTACCACGCGCCCGATCTGCCGCTGCTGCTCCAGTCGCGAAACAACGGCGTCGTCGCGGTCGGTCGGGTCCCGGGCAACGGCGTGCGCGCGGACAGCTACCTGCGGCGGTACGGCATCCGGGCCGATCGCGATCTGGTGCTCCTCGTCGTGGGAAGCTCATCGGTCGCGTCGATGAGCGAGCTGGCCCGGGCGTGGCTGACGCTGCGCTACTGGGGCCTCGAGCACCGCTCGCTCGCGATCCTCAATGGCTCGGTCGCCGACCTGCCGGCGTCGTTGCGCGTCGAGACCTCGCCGCCACCGCCCATCGCCAACGGCGACGTCCGTGTCTCCGGCCTTCTCCGAAACCACTTCGCGGTGGTGGCTGACCTCGGTGACGTGCGCGAGGCGGCCCTCGACCAGGCGCCGTTGCTCGACGCTCGAACGCTCGAGGAGTTCGACGGATCCTCGACCGGGCCCAGCGCGTTCGACGACACGTGCCTGGCTGGCGCACCGAACTGCACGGCGACGTTCAGCGGTCGAATCGGCGGCGCACGCCACTTCCCGCTGTCGCTGGTGTTCGACGAAGCGGCCGGCAGGTTTCGACCGCTGGCCGACGTCGACACGGCAGCACGGCGCCTCGCCGGAGGCCCGACACCCATCCTCTACGATGGTGATGGCACCCGAAGCGCGTTGGCGACGGTCGCGCTCCTCGGCGTCTCAGGAACCCCTGTGCGTTGGTACGCCGCGTCGTTCCTGGAATGGGGAGCCCTCAACGCGACGCACCCCGTGAGCGGGCTTCAGAGCCTGCCTGCGTCGAGCCCCTGGAGAACCGACGCGCCAGCGCTCACCGCGGCGCTCGGAGGGTGGGCGTCGACGGAGCACGGCATTCGCCCGCTGGTGTTCGACCCCGCAGCGCCTTCGGCGAACCGCGTGCGCCAGGACGACCTCGGCTACCTCGAAGCCCCCGCGCCGCTCCCTGCACCCGGCGTCGGCGACGGCAGCTGTCTTCGCGACTGACGTTTTACCCAGCACCGCAGCCCCTGATCACCCCAACCCTGAAGGACACGCATGTCACTCCCAGTCACTCGTCCACTTCCGCAGCTGTTGCTCCCCGTCGTGCTCCTGGCCAGCGCCGCGTGCACACCGCCGGGCCGCGACGCGCCCACCGACGTGGGCCCCACCCCCGCGCTGCCGCCGCGCTCGCCGGTGCAGTCCCTCGCCAACGCGTCCGCTGCCGACTACGGCCACAACCGCTGGGGCCTCATCGAGGCGTCGACGCTTCAGGCGTTCGCGACCAACTGGGCCACCGTCGACTCAGCCGCTCCCAACGCGTCGGCCAACGGTCGCCCTGCCCACCTCGCCGCCGACGCCAGGCTGGTGGTGTTGCAGCTCAACAAGGCGGGCCGCGCACCCGGTGAAGACTATGTGCCCTCGGCGCCGGCCTCGAACGTGTTCGTGTACGAGCTCGACGCGTTTCGCTTCAACGAGACCCGCGACACGGGCCTCATCTCGAACTCGGTGCGCTACCAGGCCAGCGGCCCGACGACCGACGCCTTCCTTGCGCGCTACGGCATCGACCTCTCGCGCGACCTGGTGGTGTTCGCCTCGGGCGAGAACACGGCGCCCAACGGTGGCTTCATTCAAGACCTCGCGCGCGCCGTGTACTGGCTTCAGTACTGGGGCGCCGAGCCGAAGCGCCTGGCCATCGTCAACGGTTCGCTCAAGCAGAACTACCCCGGGGCGCTGCGCAGCGCGAAGACGGCCGACGGCTCGGTCTCGAACGGCGGGTTCTCGGTGAAGCAGCTCCGCGTCGACAACACCGTGCTGACGCTCTCGCTCGAGGAATTCCAGGCCATCGTCGACCAGAAGCTGGCGGCCACGGGCGTCGTCAACGGCTTCGACAAGCAGTTCATCATCGACGCCCGGCCAACGCCGCAGTTCAACCGCACCGCGCCAAACGCTGCCTTCGTCACCACGCACCCCGGTCAGTTCATCACCACCGCGTGGAACTCCACGGGCGCTCCGAGCGCCGACGCGGCCGGCCAGGCCAAGAGCTACGTCTTGTACGAGGGCCACGTGAAGGGCGCAGTCAGCTTCCCGTGGGCCAACCTGACCGCCGACACCGGCGGCAACAACTGGAAGTACAAGTCGAAGGCTGAGATCGAGGCACTCTTCACGGCGGCGGGCTACTCGCCGGGTGACGCCGCCTCGAAGGTGGTCGTCTCTCAATGCCGGACCAACTTCGAAGTGCAGGTCAACGGCTTCGCGGCGCGCATCATCCTCGGATACCCGACGGTGCACTTCGATGGCTCGCTCATCGAGTACTTCTCGCTCGTCTCGAACCACCCCAACGCCGACCTGAACCTGGCGCCGACCGACCCGGCCTACAGGTTCCGCACCGACATCGCGACCCGGAGCCAGAAGTACCTGCCGAGCGCGAACCCCGAAAGCCCGACGACGACCGCCGATGACACGGGCGTCACCGCCTACAACGTCCCCACCGGTACCGGCTCGAGCGATCGCAAGGTGGGGCAGGCCGTGGTGAACAAGAACGCCACCACCACGCGCAAGGCCCTCGAAGAGGACCGCGAATACAAGCGGCAGTGACGAACGCTTCGCGTCCCGTCGGAACCATGAAGAACCCGAGTCGTCGCGGCGCCTCGCGATGCCGCTGCTGATTGTCACTGCCCTCAGCTAGAACCCCTCGTCGTGGGACTCTCTGACACCATCAAGCAGGGGCTTCGGCAGTGGACGCTGGCGATGAGCCGCGACGACCTCGACGAACGTCTTCGCGATGGGCGCACCGCCAACGAATACGGCGTCGATCCGTTCGGGTTTTCGCTCGAGTACGCGCTCTCGGCCGTCGGCCCGTTCGTGTGGCTCTTCAAGAACTACTTCCGGGTCCAGACCTACGGGCTCGATCACGTGCCAGCCGGGCGGGTGTTGCTCGTCTCGAACCACGGCGGTCAGTTGCCGGTCGACGGCGCGATGATCGGCGTCGCGATGCTCACCGAGGCGAAGCCGCCCCGCATCATCCGCTCGATGGTCGAGAAATGGGTCGGCTCGCTGCCGTACGTGTCGACGTTCTTCTCGCGTATCGGGCAGATCGTCGGCACGCCCGAGAACTGCCGCCGCCTGCTCGAGAACGACGAAGCGATCCTCGTCTTCCCCGAGGGCCTCAAGGGCATCTCGAAGCTCTACGCCCAGCGCTACCAGTTGCAGGACTTCGGGCTGGGGTTCATGCGGCTCGCGCTCGAGACGAAGACGCCCATCGTGCCCGTCGCGGTGGTCGGCAGTGAGGAGCAGGCTCCGGCGCTCATGAACCTCAAGACCGTCGGAAAGCTGTTCGGCATGCCGGCGCTCCCGGTGACGCCGTATGGCCTGCCGTTTCCCCTGCCCACGAAGTACCGCATCTACTTCGGTGAGCCGCTCGTCTTCACCGGCCGCGCCGACGACGAAGACGCCGAGCTCGAGAAGAAGGTGAAGGTCGTCAAAGGCGCCATTCAGTCGATGCTCGAGAAGGGCCTCGCCGAGCGGAAGGGGATCTTCTTTTGAGCGTCGACGGCGTGGTGGTGGTGACCGGCATCTCGGGAAACCTGGGCCGCGTCGTGGCGAAGCTGCTCCACCGCACCGAGCGCGTCGCGGGCATCGATCGCCGCCCGTTCGTCGGCAAGCCCAAGGACGTGGAGCACTTCCAGATCGACCTGCGAAAGAAGAAGACGGAAGACGTCTTTCGCAAGCTGCCCGTGAAGGCCATCGTGCACATGGGCATCATGCATGACCCGCGCATGAGCGCCGAGGACCACCACAACTTCAACGTGCTCGGCACCACGCGCGTGCTCGAGTGCGCCGCGAAGTACGGCGTGAAGAAGCTCGTCGTGCTCTCGAGCGCCAACGTCTACGGGCCGTCGCCGGACAACTCGAACTTCCTCTCCGAAGACGCGCCCCTGATGGCCGCGAGCCGGTTTCCGTCGGTGCGCGATCTCATCGAGGTCGACATGCTCGCCCACGGCTTCTTCTGGCGGCAGCCGAGCGTCGAGACGGTCGTCGTGCGGCCGGTGCACATCGTCGGCCCCACCATCAAGAACGCGCCGTCGAACTACCTGCGTCTCAAGCGGCCCATGACGCTCATGGGCTTCGACCCGATGGTGCAGCTCATTCACATGCAGGACGTCGGCTCGGCCCTGGTCGCCGCGCTCAAGCCAGGTCTCAAGGGCGTCTACAACGTGACGGGGCCCGGAGAGGTCCCCCTGTCGTCGTGCTTCAAGGAGCTCGACGCCCGGCCCATTCCAGTGCCGCACCCGATCGCCCGCGGGCTGCTCTCGTCGATGTTCAAGTACCGCCTGGCCAGCTACCCGCCCGAAGAGCTCGACCACATTCAGTTCCTCTGCATGGTCGACGGCGCCCGGTGGCGGAAGGAGACCGGCTGGAGCCCCGGCGCCTCGATGCGTGACACCATTCGCGGCGTGCTCTCGGACTTGTCCTGAGGCCTGTCGGTGATCGGCTCGGTTTCCAGTCGATCATGACGTGGGTGTCAGGCTCGGGCGGTGGCGTGTCGCAGTTCTTCGATGCCGTTGCGCCGCAACCGCATGATGTTGCATTCGGTCTGGAAGGTATCCGGCATGGCACCGGTGTTGCTGAGTCACTCCTCCGGTAAGGGGGTTCCATAGGGGAACACCCGACGCCCGTCGCCTCGGCCGGCCCCGAGTCGACGGGCGCTTTTTTTTGTCCGCGCGAGCCCGTCGCGTTCGAGCCGGCTCGTGAGGAGTCGGGGAAGGTGGCTCAGGGCAGCCCGGCGCCCGCGTCCACCCCGGCATCGCTCGCTGGAACTTCTGGCGCTGGCATCAAATCGGGGAAGGGCCCGTCGTCCTGGCTCTCGAGCCACCACTTCCCGTCACGCCACACGAAGACGCTGGTCAGCGTCGCCGTCTTCTCGACGTTCGACGGCAGCCGGTACCAGCTGATGCGTGAGACCACCTCGGCGACTCCGACGCTCGCGACCTTCGCGTCTTCGAGATCGAAGTTGGTGATGAAGAGGTCGCGCTCGTCGTCGGTCTTCGTGCGCGCCTTCACGAAGGCCTTGCGCCGCTCCGGCACCAGCAGATCCGCGGCGCCGCGAAAGTCCTTCCAGCGCGCCCTCTGATGAAAGGCCTCGATGGCGGGCTTGAGCGCTTCGACGTCGGGCCTGGCTCTCCAGGCGGCGCACGTCGAGAGCGTCGAGAGCAACAGCAGCACGAGGACACCTGTTCGCATGGCCGGGCACGGTACCACCCGAGCGCGTCGCGGCCAGTCCGGCACCCGCGATTGTGCATGGCCCACCGCTCCGGGAAGGGTATGTTTCCGCGGCCGTTTCGACCCCCAGAGCATTCCGAGCGCCCATGTCGAAGTCGATGGTTGAGAAGTACGAGCAGATGCTCTCGCAGGACCCCACCTCGACCGTCTTCGTCGAGCTCGCACGGGCGTACCTGGACCAGGGAGAGAACGCGAAAGCCATCGAGGTGTGCCAGCAGGGGTGCGCGCATCACCCGGCTTCCGTCGCGGGGCGCGTGTTGTGGGGCAAGGGCCTCATCAACAGCGGCAAGGCCGCCGAGGCGATGCAGCAGTTCGACACCGCCGTGAACATCGATAAGGAAAACCCGCACGCGTACAACCTCATCAGCGAAGTGCTGCTGAGGAAGGGCCTGTATCGGTCGGCGCTGCCCATCTTGCGCAGGGCGTCGGCGCTGCAGCCGAACGATGCGCGCATCAAGCAGTGGGTCGAGCAGGCGCGCACGGCGCTCGCTGGCGGGCCGGCCCCGATTCTCTACGACGAGACGTCGGTCAACACGAAGGCGCTCGTCGCCGAGCCCGCCGTCGCGCCGCTGTCGGTCGAAGCCCCCGCTCCCGCGCCCTCGGCCCCCAAAGCCCCGACGCGTCCCAGCAGCCCGCGTCACGCGGTGCCCCCGGTGGTCGTCGCCGAGGCCGAGCCGCCGACCATCGTTTCGATGCCTGCGAGCGAGTTCCCCAGCGCAGACCCCGACGTCTTCGCGGCCTTCACGCCGGCGAAGGTGGACCCTCGCGCGGAGCCCACGGTGCTGATGTCGGCCTACACGCCCGAGGCTCCAGGGGGCCGGCCCACCCTCGAGGTGCCGACGCAGACCTCGCAGATTCCAGAGGCGTGGCCGTCGGCGCCCCGCTCGATGGATCACAAGCCCGGCCCACCGGTGCCGACGATGGAGCTCCCGGCGGCGGTGCCTGGCGCTGCGCGGGCCAACGTCGTGGTGGCCTCGTTGCTGCCGAGCGATGACCAGCTTCCGTTGGTGGTGGGCGCCCTCGACGAGCGGTCCTCGACGGCCGAGCTGCCGCTGCAGCCGGGCTACGCCGCCGAGGCGCCCGACCCCTTCGCGGCGCTGTCGGGGCGCACGGAGTCGTCCGAGACCTTCCGCGGCCTCACCAGCACCTTCCAGGCGCTCGAAGAGGCCGAGCCCGGTCCGCTCCCGCTGCTGCTGCCGCCGGCTCCACCGAGCGACCCGACCAGGGCGTCGGAGACCGGCTCGGCCGAGCTGCACCTGCCGCTGTCGACGCCCGCGATGCCCGCGAAGGAGCAGGGCGGAATGCTCGACGAGGTGGTCTCGGCGCAGTCCGAGGTCCCGACGAGCGAGTTCCAGATGCCGGGCCTCAACCAGGGCGCCGCGCGCGCTGCTGCTCCCGCGCCAGCGAAGCCTGCGTCGTCGGGCGGGTTGCTCGACGAGATCCCCGACTCCATCGAGCCGCCGTCGGGAGGCGTCGAAGCGCCCCGGGTGGAGTTCTCGACCCAGGCCACCGAGGCCATCGCGAAGGAATACGAGCGCGAGCTGCGAGAGAAGCTCCAGGCCCGTCAGCAGGAGAAGACGTTCTTCCAGAAGCACGGCCTCAAAGTGGGGGCGCTGGCGGCGCTCGCGGTGGTCGCGGTCGCCCTGGGCGGCTCCTTCCTCTACACCCGAAGACAGCACGGCGGAGAGAACCTCGAGCAGGCGCTCGCCCGCGGTCTGGGGGCCATCAACGCCGACACGAAGGAGCAGTACCTGCTGGGCATTCAGGCGCTCGAGCAGGCGCTCGCGATGGACGAGTCGAACGTCGACGCGTGGGCGAACCTCGGCCTCGCCAAGGCGATGCTGTACGCCGAACATGGCGGCGCGCTGACCGATCGCGAAGCCGCGATCGCCGCGATGAAAAAGCCGAAGGTGCGCGAGCTGCACCCCGAGCTCGCCCTCGTCGTCGACTACCTGACGGCCGACGCCGCCGAGCTGCAGGGGCGACGGCAGCAGCTGCTCGGGTCCGACTTGAGCAACAGCACCGTCGAGGCGCAGGCCGGTCGGGTGTTGCTGACCGACAGGAAGCTCGACGAGGCCTTCAAGCACCTGCAGCGGGCCACCGAGCTCAACGCCCGCAACCTTCGCGCGCTGGTGGCCCTGGGAGAGCACTACCTGCTCTCGGAAGACTACGAGAGCGCGGCCCGCATCCTCTCCACCGCCTCCAGCCTCTCCCGGTACCACCCGCAGCGCGTGATGGGCCTCTCCGAAGCCCGGCTCGAGCTGGGTCGAGAAGCGCAGGAAGCCCTCGCGGAACTGGAAGGGCTGCCCGCGAACGCCGCCGTGCCCGAGGCCATGAAGGGCCGGTACGCGCTGGCGCTCGGTCGAGCGCAGTCCGCCGCCGGGAAGCACGAGGACGCTGCGAAGACGCTGTCGGAAGGCCTCGCGGCGAACAAGGACCTGGCCTTCGACTTCCAGATGGCCCTGGGCATGGCCGCGCGGAACGCGGGCCGCATGGCCGAAGCGCAGCGCGCCTACGACGAAGCCATCAAGGTGCGGCCGAAGAGCGAAGACGCCAGGGAAGGTCTCGGGCGCGTGTTGCTCGCCCGCAGCCGCGAGAAGGAACTGCTCGAGCGCCTCAAGCCCGAGGGCGACCAGCGCAAGGTGTCGCTGGTGCGAGGCATCGCGGCGGTGCGTATCGACGACACCCGTCGCGCGCGCACCGAGCTCGAGCGCACCCGTGTCAACGGCAAGTACCCTGCTGAAGCCGTCGTCTACCTCGCCCTCATCGACGCCGCAGAGGAGGGTGGCGACAAGGCGGTGCAGACGCTCGAGAAGGTCGTCTCCACCACCAAGCGCAACAAGGCCACGGCGCAGATCGCGCTCGCCCGCGTGTACATGAAGCGCAACGAGCTGACGAAGGCGCGCGCCCAGCTCGAAGAGGCCGCGAAGGACCCTCAGGACTACGAGGCCAACGCGCTGCTCGGTCAGCTCTACCTCGAGGCCGTCGACATGGGCGTGCCGGCAGAGACGGCGTTGGCGCCGCTCCAGAAGGCCGTCGAACGCAACGGGAGCCACGGCCCATCGCGGCACCTGCTCACGCGCACCTACCTCGGACTCGGGCAGTTCCCCGAAGCGACGAAGCAGGTCGAACAGTGGACCCTGGACAACCCCACCAGTGAAGACGCGTGGGTCGACGCGGCCTTCGTCTTCCTCCACACAGGCCGGTTCAAGGACGCCGAAGCCGCCGTCGCGAAGGGCGTGAAGGACAACGCCGACGTGCAGGGCTTCCGCGTCAAGGCGCAGGTGCTCTTCGCACTGGGAGACGCTCGCAATGCCTTCGCCTCGCTCGAGCGCGCCAACAAGCTCAACCCCAGGGACGCTGAGACGTTCTGTGAGATCGGCAACGCGTTCGTGCGTCAGGGCAACCCCGACACGGCGATCAAGGCGTACGAGGCCGCGCGCCGCGAGAACGCGAAGGTGCTCTGTGGCCTCGTCGGGCCCCACCACGCGAAGCCCACCGCGAAGGGCGGGCGACCCACGCCGAAGGAAGAGCTGCTCGGGCTCGAGAAGCAGGCCTTCGCCGTGTGGGACCGCGCGCTCGTCGACGCCTCACTGGCCCGGGTGCTCCTCGAGGAGCGCGATCTGAAGCACGCGCTCGACTACGCCGAGGGCGCGACGCGAACGGCGCCCTTCTCTGCGCCGGCGTGGTTCGCCCTCGGTGAGGTGTCACGCAAACAGAAGAACGAGGCGAAGGCGCTCGAGGCTTACGGGAAAGCAGCTGAGTACGACCAATCATGGTCCGGCGCGCGGCTCGCGTTCGCCGATGCCCTCATGCGCAGCGGCGCCGAAGGTCCGGCGAAGGCGCTGCGTGAGTACGAGGCCGTCTTGACGCTCTCGCAGAACGAGCCGGAGCTCGCGCGCGTCAAGAAGGTCGTCCAGACCTTGAAGAAGCAGCTCAAGTGAACGAACTGCCGTCGCCCGTCGAGCCTGAAAGCGCGACGATTCCCGTCTTCCGCATCAGCTTCGCCAACGCGACCCTGTTGTCCGGCGGCTACCTGGTGGTTGGCGCGGTGGTCGAGGTCATTCGCCGCACCTGGAATCCCCGGTGGGCCGAGCAGCTGTCGTGGTCGCTGGAGGCGTTCCCTGCGGGAATCCTCCGCACCTTCGGCATGCTGGACCCGCTGCGTGAGGCGTACGCGGCGGGCACCCTGCAGGAGACGCACGTGCGCCTCATCTACGCCGCGGCGGTGGTGCTCACGGTGTACGGCATCGGCCTGATGGTGGGCGGGCTCATGTGGCTGATGGTTCGATCGCGCCGCGCCCCGACGGGCTGACCGCCGACTACAGCCAGTGCCTCAGCTGGAAGGCGAGCCACGACATCAGGCGGTGGAAGAGCCCGTAGCCCCGCACCGTCTCGAGGGTGACGCGCTCACAGTGCGCGAGGTCTTCGACGAAGAGCCGCTCCATGGCCTGCCCGAAGGCCGCGTCGACGACGACGGCGTTGACCTCGAGGTTCTGCCGCAGCGACAACGAGTCGAGGTTCGTGCTGCCGATGGTGCCCCAGGCGCCGTCGATGACGGCGGTCTTCGCGTGCAGCACGCGGCCCTGCCACTCGTAGACCTCGACGCCGTTCTTCAGCAGCTTCGGGTAGAGCCCGCGCGCGCCCCAGAGCACCAACTTCACGTCGGTGGTGGCGGCCACGATGACGGCCACCCGAACGCCGCGCCGCACCGCCTTGTAGAGCGTCTTGAGCAGCTTCCCCGGTGGAAGAAAGTACGCCTGGGTGAGGAAGACGCGCTGCTTCGAGCGGCCGATGGCGTCGACGTAGGCCTTGCGAATCGCCTTCTGGTGGAGCGCGAAGTCGTTGCCGACGATGGACAGCGCGGTGCACGCCGCCGGGCGCGGGCGAACGAAGCGGCGCTCGTCGAAGCGCGGGCCCTTCTGCTTTCGCCAGGTGGTGAGGAACAGGGCCTCGAGCTGAAGCGCGCCAGAGCCCTCGATGCGCAGGTGCGTGTCGCGCCAGCCTTCACCACCGTCGGCGACCGCGGCGTATTCGTCGGTGATGTTGAGGCCGCCCGTGAAGCCGACCTCTCCGTCGACGACGAGGGACTTGCGGTGGTTCCGGCGCAGGAGTCGGGCGGCGAGGCGTTTGAACCCCACGTCGTACCGGAGCGGGAGAAACGCGTGCACCTTCACGCCCGCGAGCCGGAACTGTTCGAGCGCTTCGGCCGATACGCTCGAGCCCCAGCCGTCGAAGAGCACCATCACCTCGACGCCGGCGTGCGCCCGTTCACACAGCGCGTCGATGAAGCGCTTCCCGGTGCCGTCATCCCTGAGGATGTACGTCTCGAGGCAGATGGTGTGCTGCGCGACGGCGATGGCTGCGAGCATCGCCGGGTAGGCCTGGTAGCCGTCACGGAGCAGCGCCACCCGGTTCGGCCCCAGCACCACCTCGGCGTAGGGCTCGCGGCCATCGAGGAGCGGTGAGCGTCGAGCGAGGGCGGCGTTCATTCGCGCGCTCGTCAGCGCCGGACGGTGAGCGTCACCCGGCCCGCGGTCGCTGGCTGGGTCGCGTCGAGCCAGAGGTAGTAGACGTCAGGGGCCAGCGTCGCGGTGAACGTCGCCGGCTGATCGAGGGCCGGCGCCGCAGCGCACTGCTCGACCGTCATCGCGTTGCACGTGCCCTTGCGCAGCGACACCACGGGCGCTCCGCCGCTGCCTGCTTCGGGCGTGGCCGTGAAGGTGTACGTGCCCGTGGTGGAGACCGAGAGGCGGAAGACCTGGTCGGGGCTGCCACCACCACCGCACGTCGCCGAGCTGTCGTCGGTTCCGAGGCTGGTGTCGACCGACGCGCTGGCTTCGTTCATTCCCGCCGGGAAGAGGAGGTCTCGCGGCAGCGCGCAGGTGTCGTTGCTGGGCGGAACGGAGGCGGGGCCCGCAGTCGCGAGCAGCTCCATGCGACCGAGGCTGACCGGGCCGGGCGTCTCGACCACGAGGGTGTAGTCACCCGCGTTGAGCCGCCGCGCGACCAGCCGTCCGGCCGTGGTGGTCGAGGTGGTGCACACGGGCTGCACCGGCGGCAGCCGACAGGTCCGGCCCGTCCACAACGCCATCACAGGAAGCTGCGGGCCCGAGCCCACCGCGTTGACGACGACGTCAGACGCCTGGGGCAGCGTGAAGCGATAGAAGAGGTCGGGGCTGCGCGGCGTCGGGTTGCAGCTGAGCTGCACGTCGTCGTCGGCGTCGATGAGATCGACCCGGGTCGAGCCGCCATCGAGCGCGAGCTGCTGCGCCTGCAGACAGGTCTCGTTGGTCGAGCCCGTCGGCGGGAGGACCTCGACCTTCGCGAGCGTGGGGCCCGAGCCCGAGCGATCGTACCCCTGCAGGACGAAGGAGTACGGCCCCGGCTGGAGTCGGCGCGCGCGGAAGGTGCCGACGAGGCCACCGCTGTCGACGCAGGCGAGATCGACGTCGGCGGTGCATTGGGTGCGAAGCGCCGCGACAGGCTGCGCGCCGCCGGGGCCGGGTGACACGCTGACCCTCACGTCCGAGGCGACGCCGAGGAGCACGGTGAAGACGACGTCTCCACCTCCGGCGTCGGGCGCGGCACACGCAGCCTGCACGTTGGAGTTTGCCGAGAGGAGATTGACGCTGACGTCGAAGGTCTTCGGCCCGCACGCGATGGCGGTCGGCGCGCTCGCGCACGTGTCGGTCGGGACGATGACGCCGGCGTCGTCGGGGTCGGCCTGGCACAGGTTCGAGAGGCACACGGGCGTCGGGCACGCGCACTGCGCCGCAGTGAGGCACTGCACACAGCGGCCGCTCTTGGGGTCGCACAGGGTGTTGCCGGTGCAAGCGGGCGTGCAGGCAAGCCCGGCGTCGGCCGCCGTGCCTCCGCCAGCGCCGCCGTCGTAGCCGGCAGGGAGCTCACAGGCGCCGCTGGTGGGGTTGCACTGCTTCGGCGCGTCGCACTTGATCCTCGCGCACGGCGGAGTGGTCGGACCGCAGGCCCCGATGAGCGCCGACGCGGCGAGCAGGCCGGAGAGGAGAGAGACGACGACGTGTCGGGAAGCAGACATGGCCGGGCACCATACAGGTTTTTCCAGACGCCTCGCGCTTCGTGCGCTGGTCGTCCCCCGTGAGTTCAGAGAGGCGGCCTGGGCGCGGTCGCCGTCGGGCCTCAGCCGAGGCCGTGCGCGACGAGGCGCGCAAAGGCGCCGTTCGCGGCCAGCAGCGCTTCCCACGTGCCCTGCTCGACGACGCGGCCCTGCTCCATCACCACGATGCGATCGGCCTTCCGTACTGTCGCGAGCCGGTGCGCGATGACGAGGACGGCGCGGCCCTCCATCAACTCCGTAAGTCCGGCTTGCACTTCCTGCTCGGTGCTCGCGTCGAGGGCGCTGGTGGGCTCGTCGAGCAGCAACAGGCTCGGCGCTTTCAGGAACGCGCGGGCGATGGCGAGCCGTTGCCGCTGGCCTCCCGAGAGCGTGGCGCCACGTTCACCGATGGGCGTGTCGAGTCCGTTGGGGAGCGCCTCGACGAAGGTCTTCGCGTGCGCCCGCTCCAGCGCCTTCCACAGCTCCCCTTCGGCAGCGCCTTCTTTCGCCAGCCAGAGGTTCTCTCGCACCGTCCCCGAGAGGAGCACCGGTTCCTGCGGCACCCACGCGAGGTGTTCACGAAGGGACCGGCGCGAGAGCTGACTCGTCTCGACTCCGTTCCAGCGCAGCGCTCCACCCGACGCAGACGCGAAGCCGAGCAGCAGCGACACCACCGTCGACTTCCCAGCGCCTGACGGCCCGACGAGCGCGACGTGCTCTCCAGCGTTCACGGAGAAGCTGACGGAGGTGAGCGCCTCACGTCCATCGCCGTAGGAAAACCGAACGTCGTCGAGCGCCAGCGCCTGGAGCGGACCGGCCTGCGCACCGCGCTCCGGCTCGACGTGGGCGTCGAGGATCTCGAAGAGCCGCTCCGCCGCGCCGAGGCCGACCAGCACCTGCGAGAAGTTGCCCGAGAGGCTCTTCACCGGTTGGTACATGAGGAGCGCCGCTGCGAGGAACGAGACGAGGTGGCCCGCGAGCTGGGGCTCGACCGCCACGGCGTTGGCGCCGAAGCCGAGCGCGATGGCGACGCCCACGATGCCGAGGAGTTCAGTCGTTGGCGTGAACGCGCCGCGAATGAACAACGAGCGCTTCATCACCGAGAGGTAGCGGTCCTGCTCTGCATCGAAGGAGGCGAGCGCGTGAGGTTCCCGCCCATACGCCTGCACGATGGGGAGCGCCTGCAGGTGCTCGGAGGCGAGCTGGGTCAACGCGCCCAGCGAAGCCTGACCCTTCGTCGCCGCTTTCCGCGCGCTCTTCGCGAAGCGGCTGACGGGAAGGATCATTCCCGGGATGACGAGGAAGGTGAGCAGGAAGAGCCGCCCGTCGATGCTCGCGCACACCGCCAGCAACGCGAGCGTCTGGAGCGTGTCCTTCACCCACGCCGACAACGACGTTCCAACGGCGAACTCGACCTGCGCGACGTCGGCGGTGAAGCGCGAGAGCAACTCGCCCGAGTGACGCTTCTCGAACCAGCTCGGGGGCAGGGTGAGCACCCGGTCGTAGAGGGCCCGTCGGAGTGACGCGAGCGCGAGCTGCGCGACGTTCGACATCAGCCCGGAGTGCAGCCACGTCGAAAGCGCCTTCAAGACGGCCACGCCGACGACCGCGAGCGGCAACTTCACCGCCAGCTCCTTCGGCTCGAAGGTGACGCCCGCGAGCGTCACGGCGCCGCCTTTGAGCACCGATTCGAGCAAAGGCCCAAGCAGCCGCGCCCAGCCCGCCGTCGCCGCCGCCGCCACCACGCCTGCCGCCGTCGCCAGCGCGACCTGCCCGCGCCACGGCCTGACGAAGCCAACCAGCCGCCACCACGAGGACAACGCTGAGCGAATGGGTGGCTTCACGGAGTGCGAATCGCGTCACCCGTCGATTGCCCGGGGAAAGACCTGCGTTATATGCGCCGCCATGCCGGCTGGCTCGAAGCGCGACTACTACGAAGTGTTGGGCGTCGAACGTTCTGCTGACGCAGATGCCCTCAAGAAGGCTTTCCGCAAGTTGGCCATGGAGTTCCACCCGGACCGCAACCCCGGCAACAAGGACGCCGAGGACAAGTTCAAGGAGATCTCCGAGGCGTACGAGGTGCTGTCGGACCCCGACAAGCGCGCGCGCTTCGATCGGTTCGGCCACGCGGGCATGGGCGGCTTCCAGCCCGGCGAGGGCTTCGGCGGCGCGAACATCAACGACATCTTCGGAGAGATCTTCGGCGACTTCTTCGGGGGCGCACGGCAGCGTCGGCAGCGCAACCGGGGCGCCGACCTTCGCTACAACCTCGAGCTGTCCTTCGAAGAGGCGGCCTTCGGCGCCGAGGTGACGGTGAAGCTGCCGCGCCCGAAGCGGTGCGAGCCGTGTGAAGGCACGGGCTCGAAGTCGAAGCAGATGCGCCAGTGCCCGACGTGTGGTGGCGCCGGTGAGGTGCGCTTCACGCAGGGCTTCTTCGCGGTCGCGCGCACCTGTTCACAGTGCAGCGGCGCAGGGCAGGTGGTGGCGGACCCGTGCAAGAGCTGCGGCGGCACCGGCAAGCTCGAGGCGACGAGCGAGCTGACGGTAAAGATTCCTCCCGGCGTCGACACCGGCACACGCGTGCGGCTGGCGGGCGAGGGTGAGGTCGGCGAGCAGGGCGGGCCTCCGGGCGATCTCTACGTCGTCGTGCACGTGAAGGAGCACTCGCTCTTCCACCGGGAGGACCAGGACGTCTTCGTCATCGTGCCGGTCAGCTTCGTGCAGGCCGCGCTCGGGGCGCAGATCGACGTCCCGACGCTCGACGGCGTGGTGAAGATGAAGGTCCCCGAGGGCACCCAGACGGACAAGGTGTTCCGCCTCAAGGGCAAGGGCATTCCCAGCCTCCACGGCGGCGGCCGCGGCGATCAGCACGTCAAGGTGGTGGTCGAGACGCCGACCAACCTCTCGTCGAAGCAGAAGAAGCTGCTCGAGGAGTTCGCCACCATCGATCACGACGAGGCGCACCCGCAGTCGAAGAGCTTCTTCGCGAAGGTCAAGGAGCTGTTCGGCGCCGCGAAGTGACGGCTGATTCGTTTTTGTGGGGGGCGCGCGCGACTGGTACAAGTCCGCCTGCTCCGATGACTGCGTCGCCCACGAACAGTTCGTCATCAGGTGTCGGCCATGGCTGAGCTGGCCCGTGGCACGATCGTGGCCCACATCTACGAGGTCGAGTCTCCGCTCGGCTCTGGAGGCTTCGGGGCCACGTACCTCGCCCGCAACACCACGCTCAGGGGTGGGCAGGTCGTCGTCAAGCAGGTGGCCAGCGAAGACCAGGGTGAAGAAGAGGCCATGGTGCTGGTCGGCCTGCAGAGCGCGAACGTGGTGCGCGTGCTGGCCTTCGACGAGAAGCACCGCGCCATCGTCATGGAGCGCGCCGCCGGTGAGCCGCTCGCCGAGCTGATCCCCAAGCTCAGCATGGTCGACGCGGTGCGCATCGCGCGGGAGGTCGCCGTCGCGTTGAGCGAGCTCGAGACGCGCGAGCTGGTGCATCGAGACGTCAAGCCCGAGAACGTGATGGTGACGTTGCGCGGGGCCGATGGCCGACTGTCGGTGAAGGTGATCGACTTTGGCATCGCGCTGAAGGCCGGAAAGCCGCTCAAAGGAGACCCCGTCGGCAGTCCACTCTATTGCCCGGCGGAGCAGCACGACCGACAGGTCGCGCCGCACCCCGCCGACGACGTCTACGCGCTCGGCGGGGTGCTGTTCCACATGGTGACGGGCCGGGCGCCGTACGCGCCCGAGCACCTGTCCGATGAGCAGCGCACCGACTTCCTCCTGAGCCTGGGCTTCGATCCGGCCCTGACGGACTCGTCGGTCCTCGAGGCGCTGCAGCTGCGCATGATGCATGAGCGCGCCCCGCTGCCGAGCATCTTCTCGTACCTCGATGAGGCGCAGCAGCGCGCTGTCGACCCCGAGCTGCTGCAGACGCTCGACGAGCTGCTCAAGCGCATGTTGGGCAAACACCGGGCGGGGCGGCCGCGCGCGCGGGAAGTGGAGCACGTGCTCGAGCGCATGGACGGGCGCTTCACGAGCGGCGCGACGCAGGTGAACTTCAAGCTGCGCTCGGCCCCGTTGCCGCCGACGTCGACGCTGGTGCTGCCCAGGCGCCTCGCCCCGAAGGCCACCACCGCCACGCCGTCGAGCGCTGCGCACGTCTCGACCGATCAGCTCGCGCAGCAGGTGAGGCCGAGGCCGCGTTGGGCGTTGCTCGCCGGCGTGTTCGCGTTCCTCCTTGGTGGCGCCGCGGTCATCGCGCTGTGGCCCTCGAGCGGTTCGCGAGGTGACCCCAGGCCGGTCACGCCGACGGTCGCGCCGCCAACCCTTCCAGTCGTCGCCGCCGTCGATGCGAGCGTCGAAGCGCCCCCGCTCGTGGTGAGGCCCGCCGTCGACGCGGGCGACGAGGAGCTGGCGCCGTTGGCCAGGGTCCCGGTGAAGCCCGTCGTCAAGCCGACCGCGCCGACGGTGATCTGCGACGACCGGTGGCGACGCGCCGTGATTCAGGAGCTGCGCGATCTGCACGCCGAGGTCGCCCGAAAGGACGACGACGCGCTCTTCATTCGTTTCGAGAAGGACGAAGAGCGGGTCCTCGACAAGCTCAACTTGGAGAACGTGAGCACGTCGGCGGGGTGCGTCGAGGCCGATACGGCCGCGACCCGGTTGCTCACCAGGTACCGAAAATGAGGAACGACATGCGCTGGCTCGTGGTGGGGTGGTGTCTGCTCTCGGTGGCAGCGGCGGCGCAGCCGATCGTCGCGCCGTACCCGTTCGAGGTGCTGACGCGGGGCATCGAGCCCGCGAAGGTGGAAGAGCTGCAGTCGGTCGCGAGCCGGATGCTGTCGAACGTCGGAGTCACCGTGCAGCCGAAGGGGGCGATCAAGACGGCGCTGGAGCGCCTCAAGCGGCAGGACTGCGCGACTGAGGACGATTGTCTTCGGCAGCTCGCGACGCTCGCTGACGCGCTGTACGGCGTGTACTTCAGCATCGCCGCGACGCCGAAGGCCGTGACGGTCGCAGGCCGGGTGGTGCGCGACGACGGAGTTCGCGTGTCGGGGCCTGAGCAGATCGTCGAGGCCCGGAAGGGAAGCGAGCCGGTCGACGTGGCGATGAAGCGCGCGCTGCCCAGGCTGTTCAGCGCGCTGAAGTTGTCGCAGCTGCCGGTGGTGCGTGAGGTGGTGCCGCCGGTGAAGCCGACCGAGCCGGTGACTCCGCCGGATCTGGTGAAACCGCAGCCGGTGGTCGATGCGGGGGTGATCGAGCTGCCGCCACCACCGCCGCCTCCAGCTGAACAGTCGGTGTTGCGGCCTGCTGGCGTCGTGACGGCGATCGCGGGTGGTGCGCTCGCGGTCGGTGGCACCGCGATGCTCAT
The DNA here is from genome assembly GCA_040400045.1 of Myxococcaceae bacterium. Classification (GTDB taxonomy): domain Bacteria; phylum Myxococcota; class Myxococcia; order Myxococcales; family Myxococcaceae; genus Xiheimicrobium. The sequence goes on along the minus strand of JBBAQZ010000019.1, from coordinate 63,622 downwards.
CATCGGCCGTGGCTCGGCGGTCCAGGTGCTGACGCCCGCTGGTGCGCTGATTCCCGGTGGGAGCCAGGAGGACGCGGCGAAGGCGCGGAGCGCGACCTCGATTCAGTCGGCTGGAGTCGCTTTCGCAGGCCTGGGCGTTGCCGCCATCGGTACGGGGCTGGTGCTGTTGATGATGGCTCCCGCGGAGCCGGTGAAGACGTCGGTGTTCGCCGCGCCCATGCCGGGTGGCGCCGGAGTGTTCGTGACGGGAGAGTTGCCATGACGCGGCTGCTGGTGGCGTTCGCGGTGCTGTCGGTGTCGGGGTGCCTGTGCGCACGGGAGTGCGAGAAGGACTCGGACTGCGGCGAGCTCGGGTTTTGTGGGCCGCGGAAGCTCTGTGAAGCGCGGCCCGACGGTGGCAGCGGCGGAGGTTCGGTCGGAGGCGGTTCGGTCGGAGGTGGTTCGGTCGGAGGCGGTTCGGTCGGAGGTGGTTCGGTCGGCGGTGGTTCGGTCGGAGGCGGTTCGGTCGGAGGCGGTTCGGTCGGCGGTGGTTCGGTCGGAGGCGGTTCGGTCGGAGGCGGTTCGGTCGGAGGCGGTTCGGTCGGCGGTGGCATGGCCGGCGGAATGACGGCGGGCGGCAGCGCAGGTGGAACGGGTGGTGGAATGGCTGGTTGCACGCCCGCCTGCGCGGAGTGGGCGGCGTGCGCTCCGCTGTCTGACGCCGGGTTGGGATGCGTGCCGGGAGTGCTGGTCGTGACGGCTCCTGCTGACGGTGAGCCCGTGCCCGCACGAGGGCTCGTCCCGCTCCTCGCGAGGCTCGAGTTGCGAGATGGCGGTCCATGGCCAATCTCCATGGCGACGATTCCTGTGACGACATCGTGGGATGCGGGTGTTGTGCCGCTCCGAACGGGAGTTTCGGGAAGCGTCCCGGCGGCAGCGGGACCGGGCTTCGGCAGCGTGACGTTCGGCTGGGTCGGAGATGGGGGACCGATTCCGCAGACGATCACTCGCGGGGTCGAGTTCACCGATTGTGCGGCCAGCTTCGTGAGCAAGGTTCAGCCGTGGGAGAAGTGTGTGCCGACGACTGACGGCGGTCGCCGCGAGGCGGTCGTCCTGACCGTGGCGTTCGTCAGCCCCGACGCAGGGACGATCTTTGGGCCTGGTGTTGTCGTGCCATCCACCGTGGTGCTGACGGTCGCTGCAGACGCTGGGTCGTTTGGTGGCGCCGTTCCCTGGAGCGGTCCAGGGGCGCTGAGCGGCATCGGGAACACGCGGTCTGGTTCTGCGACCACACCGATGGGCAATGGGCCGTTCTCGCTGATCGCGGGGTGGGACGGCGGGCCGAGCGGAAGCGTCACACTCCAGATTGATGCGCTCGGGCCCGTGCTGACCTTCAAGGTCGCCGATGCCGGCTTGCCCAACTGGAAGCGAGACGAGCGCCTGCTGGTGCAGGTGGAATCGAATGAGCTGCTCAGTGCAGCGCCCGTCGTGTTGCTCGCCGGAAGGGATGGCGGCGTCACGGGAGTTTCGGCCGGAAGCTGCGGCACGTGCGCCAGTCTTGCATGTAATTGCTACGAACTCGACCTCGCGGTTCCTGATTGGCCCGCGACTGGGATGGTGACGGGGTTCGGGTTGAGCGCGACGGCGAGTGATGTGTTCAACAATGCGTCGTCGGCGGTGGGGCCGCAGGTGACGGTGTCGAGGTTGAAGTGGCGGACGAGTCTCGTAGGCGTTGCGTCTCTGCGTGCAGCTCCGGCGCTCGACTCCCAAGGCAATCTCTACCTGGGCACGGAAGATCCGAGTGCGCCGTCAGGCACGACGGGACGGCTTGTGTCGCTGAACCCCGCCGACGGCGGCATGCGCACGAACTTCCCAATCCCGACGGGCGCGGTTCAGTCGATCTCGATCGGCCAGAGCCGAATCGGCGCACAGTTGGGCGAGGTGGTGTACCTGAACTCGAACGTCACCGCGGGAAGCCGAATCGACATGTTCACGACTGACGGCGGGCCGACGGGCAGCTCTCTGGTCGAGACGATGCAGAAGACGTACTCGGCGATGGCGTTGTTCCGCGCAGACAACAACCCAACGCCGAACGTCGGTGCCGCAGCAGTGTTCAACACGGCGAGCCTGCTCAACGGCTTCGTCGGAAGCGCGGCGCCCAATGCGGCCGCCCGGTACTCGAGCTTGAGTGCGGAATATGTGATGCCGATTCCTGGCGCCTCCGCGCCCTTCAGCCCCGTCAACGGCATCGTATTCGGCGGTGGCGGTGGCACTCAGCTCATCTTCCCGACGGGCAATGCCTCGACGAATCCGAGACGCCTGCAGTCGAGGGTGTTCGATCGCGTGGGCGCCTCGTGGGCAGCCGGTGCGACTTCGACAGCGCCCTTCGGCGCAGCGGGTGTCGTAGCCAACGGACTTTCAGCAGCAGGCGTGACGACCTTCCTGAGCATTGAGAACGCCAGTGCTTCGCCTCCGATGCGCGCCTCGACGAATCTCGGTGGGTTTGTCGACTTCCCAACGTTCACTTCGCTCGACTCGGCCGGGCCAGGCGTCGTCACGGCTGCTTCAGGACCGATGTTCGATTCAGAAGTTCTGTTCGGCACCAACTTGGTCGCGTCTTCGTCGACCGATTGGCTGCTCACAACCCAGGCCAACAGCGCCACGGCCGCCCTTCCCAACATGGCTGGCGGCACCATGGTGGCGGCGGGCACCGCTGGGCGTTTGTTGACGAGCCCAGTCGTGGGAGGAGGAGGACTTCCTCACGGGACGAGCGGAGCTGCCGACCGGGTCTACGTCGTGCTCGAGACGGGTGTGGTGCGGTCGCTCGTTCGTTCCTCATCGAACCCCGCGACGCAGGAATGGACAGCCACGGCAGTCGAGGTCTTCGGCGGCCCGAAGACGGTCTACGCGCACCCGACGCTCGACTGCGGAACCAGGCCCTTCGTCGCAGGACGTCCCGGAGTCCTCTACGTCGTCGCAACGGACGGAACGGTAGCCGCGATCATCGTCGACTCTTCGAAGCTGTCGACGACCGCACCTTGGCCGAAGTGGCAGCGCACCGCCGGCAACGCAGGCAACGACGACGAAGCCCTCTTCCCCCGCAACCCCGGCTGCAACTGACCCACCGATGAAGGGCCTGAACGTCAACGGCTTCATCATCGTCGAGACGCTCGGCTCGGGTCGTTCCGGGCTGCTGTACCTCGCCCGTCACCCGGCGACAGGCCAGGAGGCCATCATTCGTCTCGCCGGCAACGCCGAAGACGGCATGACGGCGAAGGTGTTCCTCGAAGAGGCGACGTCGTTGCTCCCGACGGCTCGTGGCGTCGAGCCCTCGGTCGCCTCTGACGGCCGGAGCGTGCTCATCGCGCGCGCCGAGGCGCCGACCGAGCCGCTCCCGCAACCTCGTCCCGGCGAAGGCCGGACGATGTACCCCGACACCGCGCAAATCCCGGTCGCCCGTCCCGGGTCGTCACGCCGGTTGCTCCCGCTCGCGATGATGTTCATCGGGCTTTCAGCGCTCGGCGCCGGCATCACCGTCGCGATGCTGTCGCTCAGGGCGCCCGCTCCAGCCGCGCCGGTCGCCCAGCCGTCAGTCCCCACCGTTTCCCTGACGCCACCCCCACAGCCGACCGCCGACGCAGCCATCGCTGCTCCGCCACCAACGCCCGTTGTCGTCGCGCGGCCACCTGTCCCTGAACCCGAGCCTCGGCCCGTGGCGGCCGTTCGGCCCACGCCGGTGAAGCCCAGGCCTTCCGCAGCGCCGAGCCGTGAGTGCATCGCCGACCAACGATGGCGCAAAGCCGCGAAGTACGAGCTTGCCCAACACCGGGTGCTCGCGGCGCGGCTCGGGTCTGAAGCCTTCCGTCGATACGAAGTCGCAGAGGACGCCATCGATGAGAGAATCGAAGTGCTCCCGATGGACGCAGACTGCGTGGCGCTCGACGTCGCGATCGACAAGCTGCTCCTCTCGGTGAAGCCGACGAAGGTGGTGTGCACTCCCGACGAGCTGTGGAAGCGCACCATGCAGAACAACCTCGCCGAGGTGGAAGAGAAGGCCAACGCGATGGAGCCGGTCGAGGTGATGGCTGAAGTGCGCATCATCGGCGCCGCGATCGATCACGCCACCAACGCCGCACAGTGCGAGGACGTGGCGAACCGTTTCGACTCGCTCCTCAAGCGCGCCATCAAGTGACGGGCCTGCGAAGAGAGTTCCGGGTCGAGGCGCTGCACTCTTCGGTCCTCCATCGCCGCGCCGGACCGGCTGGCCAAGTTCCGGACCATGGCTACCGTGAGGGCGAGGTGCCTCATGCGCAGCGTTCGACCAGCCGCAGTTGCTGGCTCCTTCTACTCGGGGAGCAGCGAAGCGCTCGCGCGTGAAGTCGACGCGTCCTTGACCGAGGTCATGCCGGGCTCTGGCAGGGCGCACGCCTTCGTCGTCCCTCACGCTGGCTCCGAGTACTCGGGACCCATCGCCGCGACGGCGTACGCCCAGCTCGCCCGACGAAGGCCGCTCCCCACGCGCGTCATCCTGCTCGGCCCGTCGCACCACGTCGGCTTCACCGGCCTCGCGCTCCCTGGCTGCGACACCTTCGAGACGCCGCTCGGCTCCATTCCACTCGACGTCTACGGCATGCGCCGCGCGCTCGAGTTCCCGCAGGTCCGTGAGATCCCGAAGGCCCACGCTCGCGAGCACTCCCTCGAAGTGCAGCTCCCCTTCTTGCAGCGCGTGTTGAAGGACTTCACGCTCGTTCCGCTCGTCGTCGGTGACGCAACGCCAACCCAGGTCGCCGACGTGCTCGAGGCGCTCTGGGGCGGCGACGAGACGGTCGTCCTCATCAGCTCCGATCTCTCGCACTTCCTGACGTGGGAGCAGGCGAAGCGCCTCGATGGACGGACTGCACAGCGCATCGTCTCGCTCGACGTGAACCCGCTCGACGGTGACGAAGCGTGCGGCTGCCGACCGTTGAACGGCCTGCTCGAGGTCGCCCGTCGCAGGGGGCTCAAGGCCACGGCGCTCGATCTGCGGAACTCGGGGGACACGGCCGGCGATCGGTCCCGTGTCGTCGGCTATGGCGCGTTCGCGTTCGAGGAGGCTTCATGACTCGCGGCGAGACACTCCTGGGCATCGCGCGGCGAGCGCTCGAGGCCCACTTCGATGGAACGACGCTCGAGCGCCCGGCCAACGAGCCCTGGCTCGACGAGAAGCGCGCCGTCTTCGTCACGATCAAGAAGCACGGTGAGCTGCGCGGTTGCGTGGGGCAGCTGAAGGCGCGGCTGTCACTCTTTGACGCCGTGGTCGACGCCGCGACGGCCGCCGCGTTCCACGACACGCGCTTCACGCCGGTCGAGGCCTTCGAGCTGCCCGAGCTGCACCTCGAGATCTCCGTCCTCTCGCCGCTCGAGCGCCTGAACGTGCACTCGGAACAGGAGACCCTCGACGCGCTCCGGGTCGGGGTCGACGGCGTGGTGCTGACGTCCGGCCTCCGCAGCGCCGTCTTCATTCCCGAGATGTGGAAAGAGCTGCCTGACCCGAAGGAGTTCCTCTGGCACCTGCGCCGAAAGGGCCGGCTTCTGCTCGAGCAGTGGCCAGGGAACATGACCGTCGACCGGTTCACCGCCGAGCTGTTCGAGGAGGGCTCCGCATGAAAGGCCCCGTCATTCCCGCGCGGTGGTGGCACCGGCTGCCTGACGGCCGGATCCAGTGCGATCTCTGTCCTCGTGACTGCAAGCTCCATGAGGGCCAGCGCGGCTTCTGTTTCGTCCGGGGGCGAGAGAACGACGAGATGGTGCTGACGACGTACGGCCGCTCCTCGGGCTTCTGCGTCGACCCCATCGAGAAGAAGCCGCTCAACCACTTCTTCCCTGGCTCGAGCGTGCTCTCATTCGGCACCGCGGGCTGCAACCTCGGCTGCCGCTTCTGCCAGAACTGGGACATCTCGAAGGTGCGCGAGCTCGATCGCCTGCAGGACCAGGCGTCGCCGGAAGCCATCGCGATGCGCGCGAAGCAGCTCGGCGCGAAGAGCGTCGCCTTCACCTACAACGACCCCACCATCTTCGCGGAGTACGCGATGGACGTCGCCGACGCGTGCCACGCGCTCGACGTGCGCACCGTCGCCGTGACGGCTGGTTTCATTCACGCCGAACCGCGGCGCGCCCTCCACGAGAAGATCGACGCCGCCAACGTCGACCTGAAGGCGTTCACCGAGGACTTCTACGAGAAGCAGACGCTCAGCCAGCTGAAGCCGGTGCTGGAAACGATCGAGTACCTGGTGAAAGAGACGCGGGTCTGGGTCGAGCTGACGACGCTGCTGATCCCGACGCTCAACGACTCCGAGAAGGAGCTCGCCGAGCTCTCGGAGTGGGTGATGGGTCACCTCGGGCCCGACGTGCCGCTCCACTTCTCGGCGTTTCACCCCGACTACAAGCTCACCCATCTCCCGCCGACGCCTCCCGAGACGCTCACGCGCGCGAGACGCCAGGCGATGCAGGCCGGCCTTCGCTACGTCTACACGGGAAACGTTCACGATCCCGAAGGTGACACGACGCTCTGTCCCTCGTGCAAGGCCGCGGTCATCGAGCGCGACTGGTACCAGCTCAACGCGTACCGACTGGGGCCGCGCGGTGAGTGCAGCGGCTGTGGAGGCGCCATCGCCGGTCACTTCGACGCGAAGCCTGGCGACTTCGGCCGACGCCGCATTCCCGTTCAGCTGAAAGCGGGCTGACCAGTCAGAGCGACCAGTCGAGCGGTCCGCGTCCCGCTGCGGTGAGGAGCGCGTTGGCCTTCGAGAAAGGCTGGTCCTTCGTCACGGCGTCGACGAACGCGTTGCCGTTGAGCGGGGAGGGATGCGGCGTCACGAGGATGTGGTGCTTCGTTCCGTCGACCAGCTTCGCCACCATCGCCTCGGCGGGCTTCCCGAAGCAGAAGAAGACGATCGGCCCCGGCAGCGCCGCGACGTGACGGAGCACCGCCTCGGTGAACGGCTCCCAGCCCTTCTTCTTGTGCGAGTTCGCCTCGCCTTCGCGCACGGTCAGCACCGTGTTGAGCAGCAGGACGCCACGGTCGGCCCAGGGCGAGAGATCGCCAGTCGTCGGAGCCGTGATGCCGACGTCGATGACGAGGCCCTTGAAGAGGTTTCGCAGCGACGCGGGGGGCTTCACGCCCGGGCTCACCGAGAACGCGAGGCCGTTCGCATCGCCGGCCTTCGGATACGGGTCCTGACCGAGGATGACGGCCTTCACGTTTGCCGGAGCCGTGCGGGTGAGCGCCTCGAACACCTGCTCTCGCGGAGGAAACACCGACGCGGTCTGCCACTGTGAGGTCACGAACGTGTCCAACGCGGAGAAGCTCTCGGAGGCGATCGCGGTGCTGAGCGCATGGCGCCAGGCACCAGGGACGAGGGCAGCGAGTGACGGCATGAGGCGGACCGTAGCAGGCTGCACTTCATGGCTCGCGTCGCTCGGCTCCTGACTCTCGCCTGGCTGCTCGTGATGCTGGCTCCCGCACTGCTGGCGGTGTTGCTGCTGTTCGTCGCGGCGACCTGGCGCGGTCACCTGTTCGCGGTGGCGGCGCTCGGCATCGTGGTGACTCCGGTGGTGGCGCTTCGCTTCGTCGTCACCCGGACGCGACCATGGAAACTCGCGTCGCTCGCGGCTCTTCGTCGACGTCTACCGGCCGATGCTCGAAGACCCGCAGTTCGCGACGCTGCCGACGCAGCTCGGAGAGGCGTTCACGCTCTCGTCCACCGGCCAGCGCTTCGTCTCCGTGCCGGCCCACGCAGCCGACGCCGACGAAGATCACTTCCTCATCTTCTCGAGGCGCGACGAGCTGGCCGAGTGGGTGCTGGCGTTCCTGCGCTCACAACCTGGCTTCGACTCCGAGCACGGGAATCGGGAAACCGATCGGTGACGAGGCGGGCTTCATGGTGAGGTTCAGCGCGCCGCGAGCCTGCTCCTCGAGCGTGGCCGGCGCGATCCCGTACGAGGTGCCAGTCGGCTGCGCCCAGATCGACAGGTTCTGCACGTCGAGGAACGCCTCGAGCTCGAGCGCGCCCGGCTTCCACGTCTTCGAGACTCGCGCATCGACCCGCAGCCAGGCAGCGGCGTTGCCGACGAGATCGCGATCGAGCGGGACCCAGCGGCGGAAGCCGGTGATCGGATCGACCCCTTCGCGTTGCTCCTGCGAGTACAGGCCGCCGACCATCGGTGGTCCCGATTGCAGCGTCACCGTGGCGCCGAGCGACCAGCCATGACTCAACCGAAAGCCCGACGCGCCCTGGAGCAGGTGCGTCTGCTCGAAGGCCCACGGAACCGTCGCCTGCGCGTCACCCGTTGGCAGGCCGTTGCCGCCGAAGCGGGTGATGGTGAGCGTGCGTGACGAGGCGACGAGGCTGTACGAGGCGCGAACCCAGACGTCGGACGAGGGCTCGAAGGCCCACGCGATCGATCCACCTGCCGCGAAGCCAGTCCCGATTCGGCGCGCGACGTCTTCGGCCGACAGGTTCACCTGAGGAAGGAACGTGTCATCGAACGGTGAGAACTCCACGGAGCGTCGAAGTGAAGTGCCGAACAGACGGGCCTCGAGCCGGTGCTGCGTCGCTGGCTTGAAGCGCGCTGAGACGTCTCCGACGACTGCTTGTTGCAGGCCGAAGCGCCACGATGCGGTGTCGAGGACCGGGACAGGCACCAGCCAACTCGCAGGCTGATGACGAAGCCCGGCGCTGGCCGCGATCGTCCACGTCTCGCCGAAGTCGCGCTCGACCGAGATGCGCGGATCGATCGCCGCCATCGCGTCGGCGTCCAGCGGTTTCCACACGTCGCCTCGAAGGCCCGCGCTCCAGCGGAAGGGGCCGACGGTGTCCTTCGCCTCGACGAAGAGCCCCGCGGTGAACGCCGCACCGAGCTCAGCGCGGCTCGAGGTGGAGACGGTCGTCGGGTCCACTCCGGGGAGCGGCGGGAGCGCCGTCTCGGACGCGCGATTCACCACGACACGACGCACCGAAGCGTCACCACCGATCGCGAGGTGGATCTCGTCGGCCACCTTCGGCCGATAGGCAGCCCGCGCCGTCAGCGCCTGCTCCCCACCGATGATGTCGTTGCGCGTCTGCGTTCCCCGAATGGCCAACGCGATGGAGTCGTGACTGCCGGTGAGGCCGAGCTCGAGCGCGCCGCTCGTCCACCGCGCATCGGCGAGCTGGCTGACGATTCGCGCCGAGAGCGGAATTCCCGAGATGGTGAGCGCGACGTCATTCGCAGCCCCAAGGGCCAGCACCCGCAGTTCGCCATCACCGATGGGCTGCGCCACTCGAAGCTGCCAGTCACCCAGCAGCGCCCGAACCTTGAAGAGCGACGCGCCGATGGCGGGGACCGTGAAGAAGCGCGCCGCGGCGAGGATCTGCGTCTTCGTCTCGGGCACCACGCCCGACACCGCGAGGCCGGTCGAGAGCACATCGAGACGAACGCTCCCGTGCCAGCCAGAAGAAGGCGCTGCGCGCGGAAGCAAGGTGAGCGAGCGGCCGAGCGTGCGGCCCTGTTCTGCCGAACCCGCGGCCTGACTCACGTGCACGCCGTCGAGCCACGCCGCCGGCAGTGACGTCGGGCCGAGGAATCCATGCGCGGGATATCGGAGCAGCACGCCGTCGAACGACACCGCCGACGCCGCGGGTTGAAGGCCATCGAACGAGACAGGGCTGAAGCCCGAGAGGATCGACCGCGCTCCGGGGACGAAGAAGGCGGTGCGCGCTGGATCTGCCCAGGTGCCCGCTGCGTCGCGTGGCACGTCCGCTTGCGAGAGGAGCAGCGAGAGGAGCACCGCCGTCATGCGCGTCGCCTCGTGAGCAAGATGACGACCGCGAGCACGCCCAGCACAGAGGCGTTCGCGCCGCTGCAGCCCTGACACCCCTTTTGCGTTGGGCGCGCCACCGTCACGGGCGGGCCCGGAGGTGAGTCCGAGGACAACCACAGATGCGACGTCACCGTGCGCGGCGCGGCGCCAACTCGCAGCTCTGCACGCAGTCGAGCCGATCGACCGTCGGGAACCGTCAGCGTTCGTTCGCTCGTAAAGGGATCGCTCGTCACCACGACCTCTTGAACCGGAACTCCGTTCTCGACCCACACCAGCGTCGTTCCAGCACCACCGGTGACGAGGGCCTGAACCGTGGAAGAGGATCCGACGAGCGTGTCACCGACCCGCGGCATCGCGGTCAGCGAGCTGATCGACACGAACGGATCTTCGGGCCCGCGCAGCTTCACCACCGAGCGGCCTTCGCGCAGCGCGCGCGTCAGACCGGCGACGGAGAGCTCGGTCGAATAGAGCAGGGTGGTGGGCGAGCCGATCGGGCTCTGCGTTTGATTGAGGCCGACGCCAGCGCGGTGATCGTCGCTGCCCCCAACGGCGGTCAGGTGCACGCCCTGATCGGCCAGCGCTTCCCAGTAAGCGATCGCCGACTCGTCGAACAGCGAGCCCGTCTCATCCCAACCGCCGACGCCGATCTCGATGGCGCGCATCAGGCTCGGCGTCACCGGCTGCTGCCAGGCGCACCCGACGCAGAAGCTGCCGAGATCGAGCGTGGGGTGATTGATGGTCGCGACGGCGCCCTGCTGATCGAAGGCCTGCAAGGCGCCACGCAACGTGACTCCCTCGCGGCCGAGCCAGAACGGAACGAACTGTGACGCGCCGAACGCGTTGAGGTGGCCGGCGTAGGTCGTGAACTCCACCGAGGGGACGAGGAGAACGCGAGAGTGGCGAGCCTGCGCTGGACTGATGAAGTCGTAGTGCGAGCTGGTGTTGTGATCGCTCAAGGCGACGAAGTCGAGGCCGCGCGATTGGGCGAAGGTGGCGATCTCGTCGAGGGCGGGTCGTGCGTCACCGCTCTCGATGGAGTGCACGTGCAGATCGCCCGAGTACCAGCGCGCGACCGATTCGAGGGGCGCGGCGGGCGCGTACGGGGACCTGTCCTGTCCGCTGAGGGTCGAGCTGGAACGGAGCTCGACCTCGATGCGGTACTTCGCGGGCCGCGAGGTGATCTGGGCCTTCCCGACCAGAACCTTCCACTGCCCTGCGTCCAGAGAGCCAGGCAGGTAGCTGCGGCTCGCGGCGGTGCGGCCGATGACGATCGGCTCGGAGTTCCCTCCGCCCCAGCCCCGAAACTCGTTGGTGTCGTCGATGATCCCCCAGTCGAGGATGTTGGCGCTCGAGAGATCGTCGTGACGCACCGAGAGCTCGACGGTGCCGCGCGTGACGGTGAACGGCACGGTGAAGAAGGCCCCGCCGTCTTCGGGGACCTCGCCTTCGATGATCAGCGGAGCTGCCAGGGCCGAGGTCACGAACAGCGTGCCGAGGAGGACGACGAGTCGCGGCATGCAGGCGTGGATACCATGAGCTGCGCTGCAGGGGCTGGCGCCGGCGCGGCGAAGGTCGACGCAGAACGCCGAGTGGACGCGCTACAACCAGGAGGCCCATGTCCTTCAAGGCCCACTTCAGCCGCTTCCTCCACGCAGCGCCCGGCCGGCTCCACTTCGCCGCGCACAGCCACCACCCGTGGCCCGACGTCACCTTCGAGGCGCACCAGCAGGCCTGGGTCGACGCCGCGAAGCACGTCGACGACAAGTGGGACGTCGTCTTTGGTCAGGTGATCCCCGACGTGCAGCGCCGCGTCGCGACCGAGCTCGGGCTGTCGTCGCCCGACACCCTCGTCTTCGCGCCGAACACCCACGAGTTCGTGCTCCGGCTGATGTCCTGTCTTCCGGAGCGGCCACGCATCGTCACCACCGACTCCGAGTTCCACTCGCTCGAGCGTCAGCTTCGACGGCTCGAAGAAGACGAACTCGTTCACGTGACGCGGGTGCCGAGCGAGCCGTTCGACTCGTTCACGCAGCGCTTCGTCGACGCGGCCAGGACGCACTCGGCGCAGCTGGTCTTCGTCAGCCACGTCTTCTTCAACTCTGGAGCGGTGCTGCGTGACGTCGACGCGCTGGTGAAGTCGTTGCCTGCCGACGCGATGGTGGTGCTCGACGGGTACCACGGTTTCTGTGCCGTTCCCGCTTCGCTCGCGGCCTTCGAAGACCGCTGTTTCTACGTCTCTGGCGGCTACAAGTACGCGATGGCCGGTGAAGGCGCGTGTTTCCTCCACGTGCCGAAGCCGACGTCGTACCGACCACGCAACACCGGCTGGTTCGCTGCGTTCGGTGCGCTCCAGGAGAAGCACGCGGGCCGGGTTCCGTTTGCGCCGGGCGCGGGAGCCTTCTGGGGCGCGACGTTCGATCCCTCGGGGCTCTACCGCCTCGACGCTGCGCTCGGGTGGCGTCAGTCCATCGGGCTCACCACCGAGAAGACGCGTGCCCATGCCCGGGGACTCCAGCAGCGCTTCGTGTCGGGCCTCACCTCGGCGCATCCCGTCCGCGCCGAACAACTGGTCGTCCCACTTGCCGACGAGCAGCGCGGGCAGTTCCTCACCTTCCGCACGCCCGACGCGAAGGCCATCTCCTCTGCGCTCAAGGAACGGCACGTCATCACCGACGCGCGAGACGACCGGCTGCGCTTCGGCTTCGGGCCCTATCAAGATGAGGCCGACGTCGACGCGCTCCTCGAGCGCCTCGGTCAGCGCTGAGCCCGGGCGGGAGGGACCTGCCCACCCGACGGGTGACACGTGGCCGTTCTCCCACGGCGGAAAAGAGCGCCGGCCAGCCTCGGTTTGCTATGTGGACGGCATGCTTCGTCGTCTCGTTGCGGTGCTCTTCGTGCTGGTCCTCGCGGGCTGTCCCAAACCGGGCGGCACCACCGGCGGCAGCAACAAACCCGGTCCCCGCGACGTGACGGCCCAGCCGGCGGCCGACGAGGCCCTGCAGAAGGCCATCGTCATCGTCGACACGCGCACTCGCAAAGAGGGCCTCGAGGCGCTGTTCGCCATTCGCAAGACGTACCCCGACTCGACGGCAGGCCAGGAGGCCCTCTACCGTGCCGGCGTGATCGCCTTCGAAGAGGGCGACTTCGTCACCGCGCGCAAGGCCTTCACCGAGCTCGTCTTCGAGAACCCGCTGTACCCGCAGGCGAACCAGGCGCGACTCAAGGCAGGCCTCGCGGCGGTCGAGCTCAAGGCGTGGCGCGACGCGTACCAGACGCTCTCCCCGCTCATCGACTCGCTCGAAGGCAGGGACAGGGCGCAGGCCGAAGAGGGGCTCCAGAAGGCCGCGGCAGGGACGCAGCAGTTCGGCGAGGCGCTCAAGCTCGCGATGAAGGCCATCGACGCCGCGCAGTCGGACGACGAGAAGAAGGCCGCGCTCTCGAGGCTCGAAGACGTGGTGGAGACCCGGACGACGTTCCTCGCGATGACCGAGGTCTGGCACGGGCTGTCGACGACGCACCCCGCATGGCCGCTGCTCACCTTCAAGATGGCGCGCGTGTACTACCACCTGCGCGATTGGACGAACCTCGACTCGACGCTCAAGTCGTTGCTGCAGAACGCGCCCGAGTCTTCGTACGCGCCCGAGGCGAAGGCCCTCTTGGCCCGCGTCTCTCGCCGGGCCGAGACGAAGGCGAAGGTCGTCGGTGTCGTGCTGCCGCTGTCGAGCAAGAAGTACAAAGCGTTCGCCGACACTGCGCTCCGCAGCCTGCAGCTGGGCTTCAAGGGCAGCGAGGTGGAGTTGGTCGTGAAGGACTCCGCTGACGATCCCGCGCTGGCCGCGAAGCTCGTGGAGCAGCTCGCCTTCGACGATGGCGCCATCGCCGTCATCGGCCCGCTGCTGACCGACGATTCCCGCCGCGCCGCGCTGGTCGCCGAGGAGCTGCAGATTCCGCTCATCACGATGAGCCGCGCCGAGGGCCTGACCGAGATCGGCCCGCACATCTTCCGCACGATGGTGACGAACTCCCAGCAGGCCGACGCGCTCGCCGAGTATTCGATGCGCACGCTCGGCTACAAGAACTTCGCCGTGCTCTTCCCGAACACGCCGTTCGGCACCGAGTTCTCCAACGCCTTCTGGGACGCGATCGAATCGCGCGGCGGCACCATTCGCGGCGCCGAGACCTACCCTCACGACGCCACCACGTTCACCGACGAAGCCAGGAAGGTCGTCGGCCGCTACTACCTGGAGGATCGCGCTGACTACATCGAGAAGCTGCGCGACATTCGTGACAACGAGACCGACGCGTACCGCAAGCGCAAGGCGCTCGAGAAGGCCAAGGCCGGGCTCGACCCGGTCATCGACTTCGAGGCGTTGTTGCTCCCGGACAGCTGGCAGAAGGTCTCGCTCGTCGCGCCCGCGCTCGCCGTCGAAGAGATGGTGACGAACGCCTGCGACAAGCACGATCTCGAGCGCATTCAGAAGACGACCGGAAAGGACCGGCTCAAGACCGTGACGCTGCTCGGACCCAGCACCTGGACCAGCCCCAGGGGGCCGTCGGGAGAGCCCCAGCTCATCGAGCGCGGCGGCAAGTATGTGCTCTGCAGCGTCTTCGTCGACGGCTTCTACGAGAACAGCGATCGCCCCAGCACGAAGGCCTTCGTGAACACGTTCCGCGAGGCCTTTCAGGGGCAGTCGATGACGCTGCTCGACGCCGTGGCCTTCGACACCGCCGGCGTGGTGCGCAAGGTGCTCGACGGCTCGGCGCCGAAGACGCGCGCGGCCTTCCGTGAGGCGCTCCAGTCGCTGAAGGGGTACGAGGGCGCGACAGGCGCGATGTCCTTCACCGACAAACGCGAAGCGAAGCGCGAGCTCTTCATCCTCAACATCACCACCAAGGGCGTTCGCGAAGTCCTCGTGACGAAGAAGCCGGAGGGCTGAGCCATGCGACGCACACTGGTGCTGGGACTGGTGCTCGTTGCCAGCTGCAAGACGTTGCCGAAGACGCCGCCCGAGGCGCTCGCGGCGCTGCAGGCGAAGCCAGCTGGCCACCTGAGTGGAACGGTCGTCGCGCTTGGCACGCCGCAGGTCTTCAACCGTGAAGACTTCGTCTGGGACACGAAGGTGTCGCCGGACTCCAGGTCCGTCGCAGTCTCGCGGCTCGGCATGAAGTCGTTTCACCTCGCGCTCTTCGGCCTCGACGACCCGAAGAAGGCCCGCGCTGACGTCGTGGTGAACGCGCTGGAGTTCAACGTCGAGGGGATCGACTGGTCGCCCGACGGCGCGCTGGTCGCCGCGGTGAGTCGTGATCGCTCCGTGCGCGTGTTCGACGCAAACAGTGGCGCGCAAAAGGGCGCGTGGCTCACCGACGAGGCGCTCACTGCAGTGGCGTTTCACCCGAAGGCGCGGCTGCTCGCCATCGCCAGCACGAAGGGCCTCATCACGGTGCTGACCTGGCCTGAGCTGGGCTTCGTCGCCGAGCAGCGTGGCCACACCGATGAGATCACCGGGCTCGCGTGGGCCTCGACTGGAGAGCTGTTCTCGTCGAGCTGGGATCGCAGCGTCTCGGTGTGGAAGGTCGAAGAGAGCAGCGGCTCGGCGAAGGAGTCGCGCGCACGCTACGAGAAGAAGTCGGGCGTGCAGGTCTTCCGTGCGGTGGTCGACGGCAAGGCGTCGGCGTCGTTCGTCGTCGACGCGCGGTTGCCGATCGTCGTGGTGCGCAGCGCGCTCGCCCAGACGGTGGGCATCGACGTGTTGTCGCTGACCGAGTCTGTCTCCATCCCCTCTGCGATGGGCGCCCAGATGTCGCGCGTCGCGAAGGGGAAGAGCCTCGCGTTCAAGGGGCTCACCGTGCGCAACCTCGACATCGCCGTGTGTGATGCGTGTCTGCCGCAGGACGCGCAGGCCGCCCTGGGCCAGGCGTTCCTCGATCGCGTCGCCGTCGCCACCGACGAGTCGACGCAGGAGTTCGTCCTGACCCCGGAAGCCGACGCCGCCGACGTGAGCGCGACGTTTCCACGAGCGCTCGTGCGCACGCGCCGCTTCGCCTTCGAGGGCTCGGTCAACGACGTCTCGGTCGATGCCTCGGGAGCCGTGCTCGGCGTGGCGCTGAGCGAACTCAAGGGCGAGCGCACCCGCGAGGTGTACGAGCGCGAGAAGCGAAGAGAGGTCGAGCCGGAGCGCGCGTGGGACTGCGCGGCTCGTGTCGACGCGGCGAGCGGCAAGGTGCTCGACACCCTGAAGGGCCATCGCGGCGTCGTGTCGAGCGCGGCCATCAGCCCGGATGGGAAGACGATCGTCAGCGGCGGCTGGGACAAGAAGGTCGTCCTGCACGGCGCGCTGGAACCACAGGTCGAGTCCTTCGGCTGGTCGATTCGCCGGGTGCGCTTCTCGCGAGACGGACGCCTGCTCACCGTCGCTGCGTGGACGCCGCAGAACCCGCTGAACGACCACCAGAGCGACCCGGCGGCCGTCGTCTACGAGGTGGTCTATTCCGAGGCCTCCGTCTCGCCGTGACCCGGTACGCGAAGACGTCGACCGCCGATCTGCTCGACCTGCTCCGCTACGCCGCGCGCACGAAGACGAACCCGTTCGCGGTGATGGACGCGCTCACAGAGGTGCTCTCGCGAAACGTCACGCCGCCCGAGCTCGGTGACGCGGTGCTGACCTTCGACGCGACGCTGGCTGGGGAGGCCCGGGATGCGCTGGAAGGACTGAGTGCGCCCATTGCGCGCTTTCTCCAGGCTTGCGTGCCGGCTGACGTCGATGGACTGCGAGTCGAGTCGGCGTGGCAGTCGGCGGCGCAGGCGCTCACCAGGCTGGTGCGACTCGAGAAGAAGCCGAAGAAGGACGAGCTCGCCGCGCTCAAGAAGCTCGCGGTCGACGACGTGTTTCTCGAAGGTGCGCAGGTGGCGCTGGCGACCGCGAACCCCAACGACGTCGAGGCCAACCGCTGGTTCCTGCCGGTGTTGATGATCGACGGCAGCGAAGTGTCGGTCGATGCGCTGCTCCCGCACGTCGACGCGGCGTTGTCGGCGGGAGGCGCTGCGCTGGAAGCGTTCAAGCCCCTTCGCGCGCTCGCCCCGCAGAAGCCCGCCATCGCGCGACTCGTCGAGCGGCTCTGAACGTCACTCGCCGACCGCGACGTCGCGTTCGTCTTCCCCGGTTCGAGGGGGGCCGGGTTCGCTGACGTGGTCTCAGATGTTCAAGAACACTCGCGACGCTGGCACGCCGTGACGCTCGAGCAGCGCCGTCACGTCGTCAGTCATCTCTTTCTGGCCGACGAGGAAGGCGACGGTGTCAGCGGTGGCGACCTCGGGAATCACGGACTGCACCACGCCGACCGGCCCGGCCCAGCCCGGACCGCCTTCATTGAGAACCGTATGGACGGCGAGGTGCGGCACCTCGAGCAGATCTTCCAGCCAGGGCAACTGCCTCGGGCTGCGTTGCCCCTGAACCAACGTCACCTTCTTGAAGTCGGAGCGCGTCTTGTGGACCAGTCCCAGCACCGAGCGAATCGGCGCCAACGCCGTGCCCGTGCACACCAGGAGCAGATCGCGACCGCGCGCGGCCTCGAGCGGAAACCCACGCCCCTCGGGTGGCGTCACCTCGAAGCGGGTGCCCAGGGGAACGTTGGACAGCGCCTCCGAGACGCCGGTGCCCTGCCGAATCAGGTAGTCGAAGGTCGAAGTCCCCGGAGCCGAGGCGATGGCGAACATCGACTCGCCCCGGCCTTCATGCCTGATGCGGTGGAATTGACCGGGGCGGACGAACGCCGTCGAGACCGTGTCCGGCACCTCGAGGGTCAGCTGGATCAGGCCTTCATCGACGAAGTGCCGGGAAGCGATGCTGCCGGAGTGCCACGAGCTCATCTGGGCGTGGCATAACGGTGCTCCCTCGACTCCGGCAGGGAAAACGTGCGCGCGCTCCGAAGCCTGGTGCTCATCAGCCTGTTGCTGTCTTCTCTGCTCGCCATTCTCGGCTCGGGCTGGTGGCTCTACACCGCCAACACGCTCGCCAACCCCGTCGAGGGCGAGATGGATCTCGAGACCTTCCTGCGCCAGTCCATCGAGAGCGACCGCCAGAGCCTGCAGTTCAACAAGCGCCCCTCGGAGCGCGAGAAGGTGACCTGGGCGAAGCCCGACTTCTCGCGGCTGCCAAAGAACCTCGTCGCGCTCTACATCACCGAGTGGGGCTGCCCGACGTACTTCCAGACGCCCCGCGAAGAAGGCTGGCCCTGGACGAAGCGGGTGCTCAACAGCGCCCGCGGGGTCTTGAGTGAAGGCGACGGTGGCTGTGAGCTCATCTTCGCGCGCAGGCTGGGGGCCCGGCTCGGCGCGGCGACGCCGTCACAGCTCGCCGTCATGAGCGATCGCATCCACAAGTTCCTCAAGAAGGATCAGCTCGTCGCGTACGACCTGCACTCGATGCAGTTCGATCAAGCGCTCATCGGCGTCGAGGCCGCCTCTCGCACCCTCATGCAGAGGGAGCTGCTCGACCTCTCCCTCGCCGAGCTCGCCGAGCTCCAGCTGGCCATTCCGCCGTACAATCTGTGGAACGAGGTGAAGCTCTGCTCCAACGCGGCGCAGCTGAAGCTCGCCCGTGACTCGCTGCTGCAGAACCTCATCAACGCGGCGCTGATCTCGGAAGAGCAGGGCAAGGCCGCGATGGTGCAGCCAGTGCGGTGCCTCTCCGTAAAGCGCTGAAGCTCAGTCCTCGAGGGCGCTGGGCGGGATCCGCGTGGGCTCGAGCCGCCCGCCGATGCGCAGGTGCACGACGCCTGAGACGACCTCGAAGCACTGAGCGAGCTGAAACTGCGCGTCGCGTCCGAACCGGGCCTTGGCTTTCCCGTCCTTCACGCGGGTCGACAGGACGCCGTCGTCGTCGAGTTGGAGTGCGTTCACGTCGAGCCACTCACCGGTGCGATCCGACAGGCGAACACTGAGGCGCTCACCGTCCGAGACGTCGACCGCGACGATCTTGAACGGCGCGTCCTCCACCTCGAAGAAGCACCAGTCGGGCCCGAAGTGCAGCGTCACCCTGCCGTCGTCGCCGACCCGAACGCCCTTGTTGAAGGCCTCGATGATGTTCGGGTGCTCGATCAGCTCGCCGTCGTGCCACCAGCGAAACTGCCGGTCGAGCCTGATGCCGCTGTCTTCCCGGGTGTGCCAGCGCGCGGGCATGCGTTACCAGCCACGCACGAGCTCGGTGTAGCCCTTGAAGCCGAGCGCGCCCCAGAAGTTCACCAGCACGCCGAGCGTCAGCAGCACGATGGGCAAAGGCTTCTTCAGGCTCCAGCCACCCACGGCCAGCAGGAGCAGCAGGTACGGCGTGTAGTCGAGCGAGAACCGGAACCCGAACTGGGCGTAGCCGGTGTTCTGGTAGAAGAACCCAGGCAGCGCGCACGCGGCGACGCTCAGCCACAACGGCCAGTGCAATCGCGGCTTCTCCTTCGGCACTCCCAGCAGCAGGAGCGCGGGCAGCGTCAGGAACAGCGACATGCCCCAGGGCGAGTACTCGAGCCGGCCGTTGGCGTACTTCGGGAAGAGCAGGAACGCGGCCTCGAGATTTCTCGAAAGGTAGCTCGGGTGGAACAGGCCGAGGGTGTCGATGTCCTGGTTGACGCGGTTCTCGAAGAAGTAGCGGTGGCCGAACTCGGCGATGGAGCCGAAGCGCGTCTGGTTCATCGCCATCGCGACGACGGCCAGCGGCGCAGCGCCCACCAGGAAGGGCTGCAGCTTCGTCTTGAAGAGCTCGGCCGGCTTGGCGAAGAACGCCTTGAGCTCCTCGATGCGTTTCCCGGGCGTCGGTGCGATCGCCTCGATGAAGAAGAAGACCCCGGTGAACAGGAGCGGCGTGCGCGTCAGCACCGCCATCGACCAGAAGATGCCCGCCCACAGCGGCTTGCGCGCGCCGACCGCGTTGCGCAGGTACGCGCAGGTCAACGCGACCCCCATCACCTCGGCCGAGAACCACACCTCTCCACGAATCGACGCGTAGAAGAACAACGTGCCGAACCCGAGAATGAGCGCGAGCGCGGCGTTCTCGAGCTCGTTGCGCGCGGTGCCCTCGTGCTCCGAGAGCATGCGCAGCACCGAGTAGAAGAGCGCGATGGCCAGCGCGCCGATGAAGACGCCGAAGCTGGTGTCGTTGAGCTGGTACCCGTTCACCGCGACGAACGGCAACATCACCGCCGACGGGAACATCGGGAACGACGAGTACCACTTGTCCGTCGCCATCAGCGGCCGGGTGCAGCGCTGCTTCACGCCGCCGACGTCGCGCACGCAGGCCCAGTCTTCGAAGTTGGGCAACACCTCGGGGTCGATGTCCTGCCGGCCGTCGAGCCAGGCCTTCGACTGGTAGACGAAGTGCGGCGCAGCGCTCTGCCGCAAGAATCGCTGGCCCGAGAACATCGCGAGGGTGAAGTACGACACCACGAAGAGCACCAGCTCGATCCGGTAGGCCTGCGCCCAGAGCTTGAGTGCCGTCATCGTGGCGCCGGGGGCTTGCGGAGCTTCGGGAGTGGCGTTGGCCGCGTCGCTCATGGGGCGCGCTTTTTGCCCTCTTTTCCTCCTTGCACAACCGTCATTCCCACCCGCGAGAAGGTGATGCGCCCGGGGCGCTCAGCCGCTATGAGCCGCGCGCCTCCCATGAGCAGCGCATTCATCATCGGCATGAAGGTCAAATACCTGCCCCAGGCGGAATGGGGCACGGGTCATCTGCTCAGCCTCGAGGACGAGGGCATGCGCGCGGTCGTCGCATTCCCGGCGCGAGAGAACGGGGCTCCGATTCTCGTCAGCACCCGTGGCGGCGCGCTCGTGCACGCCACCTTGAATCCCGGTGAGGGCGTTCGCACCGCGAAGGGCAAGACCGGCGTCGTGCTCAAGGAAGAGGAGGGTGGCCGCGGGCTCAAGCGCTACGTCATCACCCTCGACGACGGCTCCGAGACCGAGCTGCCCGAGACTGAAGTGCGCGCGTTGCCGCCGAAGCCCGATCTCATCGCGATGATGAAGGAAGGCCGCATCGCCGACGGGAAGAGCTTCCTGCTCCGCAAGGCGACGCTGAAGCTCGACGACGAGCGGCGCAGCGACGCGTTTGGAGCGCTCCTCGCCTCGCGCGTGATGGTCAAGCCGCACCAGGTCGGTGTCGTGCAGCGTGTGCTCTCGTCGCGACGTCCCCGGTTCGTCCTCGCCGACGAGGTCGGCCTCGGCAAGACCATCGAAGCCGGCATGATCTTCTCGGCGCTGAGGCTGGCCGGCCTCGCCAAGCGCGTGCTCGTCGTCGCGCCCTCGCACCTCACCGTGCAGTGGCTCGTCGAGCTCTTCCACAAGTTCAACCACCTCTTCACGTTGATGGACTCGGAGCGGCACGAGAGCTCGCTCGACCAACAACCGACGCTCAACCCGTGGGCGCGGTTCGATCTCGTCGTCACCAGCCTCGAGCTGCTGCAGCGTTCGGAGCAGTTCCGCGACGAGGCCGGCTCGAAAGAGGCCGCGTGGGACCTGGTCATCATCGACGAGGCCCACCACCTCAAGGGCGAGAAGGCCTACGAGGCGGCCGAGGCGCTCGCGAAGAACTCGTACGGTCTGCTCCTGCTCACCGCGACGCCGATGCAGCTCGACCCGGCGGAGTACCAGTCGCTGTTGTCGCTGATCGATCCCGTCACGGCGCCGTCGGTCGCGGAGTTCGAAGCGCGGCTGACCCGACAGGAAGAGCTCTCGAAGGCAGTGCGCGCGCTGCTCGAAGGGAAGAAGACGGCCACGGCGGTGAAGGAGCTGGTCGCCCGGTTCCCGAACGATCCGTCGCTGAAGGAGATCGAGCACCCCGACGAGATGTTGATGCACCTCGCCGAGACCTACTCGTTGTCCGATCGGCTCATTCGCAACCGGCGCGTGCGCGTCGGCGGCTTCAGCGCGCGCAAGCTGCACGTCCACCCGGTGACGCTGCTCCCCGAGGAATTGGCGGCGCGTCAGGCGGTGCTCGACGTGCTGGCCGAAGACGGCTCGGTGCGTGGCGCCGCGCTCGCGAACCTGGTGCGGCGCCTCGAGTCCTCGCCGGCGTCGTTTCAGGCCGCGCTCGCGAGCAACAAGGTGCTTCACGGGCTCAAGGTGCAGGTGCCCGACAAGGACGCCAAGTTCGCGGCCTTCGTGAAGGTGCTCAAGGACGTCTGGGCGAAGGAGAAGAACGCCAAGGTGCTCGTCTTCACCGAGGCGCGCGACACCCTCGAGCGGTTGCAGACCCGACTGCGTCATGAGCACGTCGAGGCGCTCGGGTACCACGGCGAGCTCCCCATGGTTGAGCGTGACCGCCAGGTGGCCCGCTTCCGCGACCCTGACGGCCCGAAGCTGCTCATCTGCACCGAGGTCGGCGGCGAAGGCCGCAACTTCCAGTTCGCGCATCACCTCGTTCACTACGACTTGCCGTGGAGCCCGGCGACGGTGGAGCAGCGCATCGGCCGGCTCGATCGCATCGGCCAGACCCAGAACGTCGAGATTCACGTGTTCGACGTCGAGAAGACGTTCAGCGCCGACGTGCTGGCGGTGCTCCGTGACGCGGTCGGCGTCTTCGGAGAGACCGTCGGTGGCCTCGACGCGGTGCTGGAAGAGGTCGAGCCGCGGCTCACCGAGCTCGCGCTGGCGCCCGCGAAGGACCGCGCCGCCTACGTGAAGGAGCTCACCCGAAAAGTCACCGCGGCGCGGGAGCAGGTGAAGAAGGCCTACGATCCGCTCCTCGATCTGCGCAGCTTCGACGAGCTCGCGGTCACCGAGTTGGTGGAGCGCGCCGAGCGACGCATCGATCACGAAGCCGACGATGAAGACACGCTCGACGATCGCCTCTGGGGCCTCGCGCGCGATCTCGACGAGCGGCTCGAAGAGAACATCACCGAGCTGGCCGATCGCCTCGGCATCAAGGTCGACACCGATCAGGAAGTCGACGCGTTCCAGGCGGCCTTCCACTTCGGTCACGCGCTGTCGATCGAAGCGCTCCCCGGGTTCGACATCGCTGAGGAGCGCACGGTGCTCGGCACCTTCTGGCGCGACACCGCCGTCGAGCAGGAAGAGATCGAGTACTTCGCGACGGGTCACCCGCTGGTCGAGTCGCTCTTCGGCTTCGTGAAGGACGGTCCCTTCGGACGCAACGGCGCGCGGTACCTCGAGGTGCGTGGCCCGGTGAAGGCGCGCGGCGTCGAGGTGCTCTTCCACGTCAACCCGCCCGAGTCCGCGGACACCACCCTCGGCGCGAAGGTGCCGTCACGCCAGCTGGCCCGCTTCCTGGATTCCTCGCTCGTGCAGGTGGCCGTCGCGCACGGCGCCGACGGGAAGCCGAAGGTCGACCCGAAGCTGGTCGAGCTGCTCAACGGGGCCGATGGCAAGTCGCTCAAGGGCAACGAAGCGCTGGCGGCCTTCCCCGAGCTCCCGGGCTTCCTCGACGAGGCCATCGCGCTCGCGACGAAGACGGCTCAGGCGCGGCTCGAGAAGATGAAGGTCAACGCGCAGCAGAGCATCGAAGACGAGCGCGATCTGGCGATGATTCGCATCAAGCTGGCGCTCGAGCACCAGGGCGTGCCGGCAGACCGGGTCGAGAAGGCGCTCCTCACCGAGTTGACCGCGTACGATCAGCTGCTCGACGCGTTGCTGCGGGTGAAGGTGACGATCGACTCCGCCTGCGTGTTCGTCATCAACCGCTGACCGCAGCCCTGACAGCCAACGGCCTTTCTGCTTCGGTGCGTCCTCCATGCTCCCGCTCCTGGCGCTGCTCGCTGCCGCTCCGACCCTCACCACCGTCGCCGAACGCTCGGCCTTCACCGAGACGGGTCGCTTCGACGAAGTGCAGGCGTTGTGCGCCGCGTTCCCGAAGGCCTTCCCCGGAAAGGTGAAGTGTGAGCCCTTCGGCACGACGCCACTGGGTCGGCCGATGTTGGCGTTCACCGCGAGCGCCGATGGCGCCCTCACGCCCGACGTCGCGCAGAAGAAGCACCGGCCGGTGCTGTTCCTGCAGGGCGGCATTCACGCCGGAGAGATCGACGGCAAGGACGCCGGCTTCTGGCTCTTGCGCGACGTGCTCGAGGGCAAGGTCCTCCCCGGAGTCCTCGCGAAGGTCACGCTCGTCTTCGTGCCCGTCTTCAACGTCGACGGTCACGAGCGCTTCGGGCCCAACAACCGGCCCAACCAGAACGGGCCGACGTCGATGGGTTGGCGTGTCACCTCCCAGAACCTCAACCTGAACCGCGACTACGCGAAGGCCGACGCGCCCGAGATGCAGGCGATGCTGAAGCTGCTCCATCGGTGGGACCCGGTGCTCTTCGCTGACCTCCACGTCACCGACGGCGCGAAGTTCCAGCACGACGTGTCCATCACCTTCGAGCCCTCGAACATCGGCCCCGACGGCTTGCGGAGCCTCGGTCGCAGCCTGCAGGTCTCGCTCTTCGCCGAGCTGGAGGCGAAGGGGCACCTTCCCGTGAACTTCTACCCGTCGTTCACGAAGGACGACGATCCATCGAGCGGCTTCGCGTACGGCTGGCCGCCGCCGCGCTTCGGCAATGCCTACTGGGCCGCGAACAACCGCTACGGCCTGCTCGTCGAGACGCACTCGTGGAAGGACTATCGGACTCGCGTCACCACGACGTACGACGTGTGTCTCGGGCTGCTGCGCCTCACCGCTGAAGACGGAGCACGTTGGCTCAAGGCTGCGAAGGAGAGCGACGCGGCCGAGGCGAAACGCGCTGGCGCCGAGATCGTGCTGCTGTGGGAGCCGAAGAAGACACCGCGGCCCCTCGACTTCAAGGGCTACGCATACACCCGCGAGCCTTCGGAGATCTCGGGGCAGCCGTGGGTTCGCTACGACGAGACGAAACCCCAGGTGTGGACGGTGCCGTACCTCGATGAGCTCGCGCCGGCGCTGACCGTCAAGACCCCGTCGGCCGGCTGGGTGGTGCCGGTGCCGCACGCGGGGTGGGTCGCCGAGAAGCTCGCGCTCCATGGCGTGGCCTTCACGACGCTGAAGGACGAGCGCCGCAACGTCGCGGTCGAGGCGTATCGACTGGTCGCACCGAAGTTCCGGAACGTGCCGTACGAGGGGCGCCTCATCGTCACCGCGCGCGACGGCGTGTGGCTGCCTCGCTCCGTCGAGCTGCCGAAGGGGTCTCTCTTCGTACCCGCCGCGCAGGCGCGCATCTTCCTCGCGATGCACCTGCTCGATCCGACGTCGCCCGACTCCTTCCTGGCCTGGGGCTTCTTCAACGCCAACCTCGAGCAGAAGGAATACCTCGAGGACTACCTGTCGGAGTCGTTCGCGCGCGAGGTGCTCAAGGACCCCGCCGTGAAGGCCGAGTTCGACGCGAAGCTCAAAGACGAGGCGTTCGCGAAGGACCCCGAGGCGCGCCTGCGGTTCTTCTCCTCGCGGCACCCGTCTGCCGACCCGATGCTGAACGTGCTGCCGGTGTACCGCGTCGCGGCCGCGCCGTAAGGCCAGCTCACTTCACGCAACCCCAGACGCCCCTCTTCTCGGGCCACTCGGGCAGGCCGTCGACCTCGTCGCGGAGCTGGGTGACGAGGCGCTTCTGTGCCGTCAGCGGAAGTCCGCAGCCCGGCGGGCGTTGGGTCCCACGTCGGCCGCGACAGGTGCCGGGTCCAGCAGATGTCGAGGTACCGCTGACCCTGCTCGGAGGCGCGCGTCAGCTCGAGGACCTTCGACCCGGCCGCGCGGAGCGATTGGCGTCGCTCGTCGGCGTGCGTGAGGGCCTTCCTGCACGCCTCGACATCGGTCCTCCAGTGCGCACGAGCGAAGCTGCGAAGGCTCGACGACGCCGTCGACTTCATGCTGCTCAGCGGGGCGTCGATGATCGCGCTCGGCTTCGCGGCCTTCGGTATCGACGAGAGCGTGTCGGTGGAGTGCACGACCCCGTCGTCGTCGGTCCACGAGGAGATGGTCTGAGCGATCGCCGTCGAGGCGGTCAACACGAGTGGCAGGGCACGCCTGAGCGCGCTCCTGACGAAGTCGCGCCCGGAAGCATCCCGTCAGGTCGTCGAGAACAGCTGCGCGATCGAGCCGTTCACTTCGCCCAGCGTCTCAGCCGGCGAGCCGACGGCCTTCATCGCCGAGATGATGACGTTCGCCGGGTGACGACCCGCAGCGACGACGTGCTGGCCGGGTGAGAGGCCTCCGGCGCGACCTGCGATGAGGCACGCCATGTTCTCGCTCGAGTGAGACGAGTTCTGCTTCACGCCTTCGGGATCGTACCCGTGGCCGCCTTCGAACACGTACACCATGGCGCTCGAGTCGAGCATCGTGCCGTTCCCCTCGCGCGTGTCTTTGAACTTCTGCACCAGCCGCGCGAAGTGCTTCACGTGCCACGCGATGCCTTGCGACAGCGCCATCGTTCCGCCGGGGACGCCACCATGTCCGAGCTCGTGGCAGTCAGTCGCCTGCCCGGTGAGCGGGAACATGTTGAGGTGTGACTGGAACATCGTCATCTGCAGCGTCGCGACGCGTGTGAGATCGCACACCATCGCCATGTGGATGAGGTCGACGAAGAGCAGGGCGCGCTGCTCCTCGTTCGAGTACCCGAGGTTCTGCGCGTAGGTGTTCTCGGTGCCGTTGTTGCCCTGCGGCGAGCCGATCATCGGGTCCGCGCCGGGGTCCATCGGCTTCACGCAGTTGGTCGTCTCGGGCGGAGCGATGGCGTCGACCCGGCGCTCGAGGTCTCGGAAGGCGTCGAGGTGGCGCTGCATGCGGACCTTGTCCGCCGCGCCGAGCTTCGGGACCAGCCGCTCGGTGTCTCCGCGCACGATGTCGAGGATGCTCTTGCGGGAGCGCTTGTCGAAGTCGATCTGGGCGCGCGTGGCGGCGTCGACGCCCGGCGGCGTGAAGTTGCTGAACAGCGCGTTGAAGGCCTGCCGTGGGCTGACCTGCGCAGGGATCGCCGTGATGCGGTTCGAGCTGTCACGGCGGTACGAGATGAAGTCGCGGCCGTACGGCGCCGACACCGAGAGGTACCAGTCCGCCTGCACGCGGTAGGCGAGCGAGGGGAACGCGGTCGGGCCAGCGAGGAAGCCCGCGACGAGCTGGTCGGACGTCGGACCCATCGCTGCCGTGGTGGTGGCTGACGAGCGAACTCCCGCGAGCAAGGGGGAGACCGTCGAGACGTGGAAGGCGTCGCGCCGGCCGCCCGCCGGAATGGTGCCGCCGTTCTCCGCGGCCCACGGAATCTTCAGCCCTGAGACGACGCTGACCTCGCTCTTGAGCACCCCCAGCGGCGTGAGCGCACTCTTGAGATCGTAGTTTCGGCCGACGGTGTTGGGGACCAGATCGTTGTGGCGCGGATCGTTGTCGGCGCCGAGCGACTGACCATCGAAGAACACCAGGTACCGCTTCGGAGGCGTCGCGGCGTTCTGCGCGAAGGCCTTCGTGTCCAACATGATCTCGAGCAGTGGCAGGCCCAGTGAGACGCCACCAAGCCCACGCAACATGAACCGTCGGGAGAGTCGGGTCTTCATGGTCAGAGCGCCTCCTCATCACGGCGGAAGGCGAACGCATCGTCGCTCACCAGCTCGACCATCAGGTCGAGGAACTTTCGATCGCCTGCGATGAACTGCTTCGAGACGCGTCGAATGAACGCTCTGTCGCGCGACTCCTCTCTGCGGCCCGCGGCGTAGCGGAAGACCTGCGTGGCGATGCATTCCTCGAACTGCCCCGAGGCGATGAGCGCGTCTGCCAGTCCCGTCGGGCCGTTGAACGTCGTTCCGCCGACGTCACCTTCGCCATCGATCGGGCACTGCGGAAGGCCGTCGTCGGTCGTGCGATATCGGCCCTGACGATCGTACCGCTCGAGCCCGAAGCCGATGGGGTCGATGGAGTCATGGCACCCTTTGCAGCCGCCCACCGACGCGTGCGCCGAGTACCGGGCCTTCTTGCAGGGCGAGGTCGAGGTGGGTTGTTCGTCGACGTTCACCCCGGGCGGCGGAGGGGGAATCTCCTGACAGAAGAGCCGATTGCGAATGAAGATGCCGCGCTGGGTCGGCGAGGAGTCGGCGAACTTCACGCCCTGTGAGAGCACCGAGCCGTGGCTCAAGAGCCCCTTGCGAGGCGCGTTGCCGTAGGGCGTCCACGCGGGGGCGGCGCCCTTCGCCGTGAGGCCGTAGTGGGCGGCGAGCGTGCCGTCGATGAAGGTCTCGGGCGAGGTGAAGAGGGTGAAGTAGTCGGCGCTCCGGTCGAAGACGACGCGGTCGACCAGCGCATCGCTCTCGGCCTGCATGGCGGCCGTCAGCTGCGCCGGGTGCGGCAACCGGTGGTACCCAAGCCACAGCGCGTGGAAGCGCTCGACCTGGTTCCTCGAGCGAGGGTCGTCGAGCAGCCGCTGCGCCGCCGTGCGCACACCGTCACGAGTGGAAAGCGCGCCGGCGGCCGCGCTGTCGAGCAGCCAGTCGGGAGGGGTCGACCCGACGAGCAGGTAGGAAAGCCGCGTCGCGCGGTGAAAGCCAGTGAGCCCTTGAACACCAGCCTGCCCCGTCGGCACGCCGAGCTCGACCCGATAGATGAACTCGGGGTGCTGCAGGAATGCGCGCAGCGCCAGCTTCATCGCGGTGTCGAAGGCGTTCGCTTCGATGCCCAACGCGTGCAGCGGCATGAAGCGCTCGACTTCCTCGTCGAGCATCGGGCGGCGCAGGGCCTGGCGACCGAAGGTGCGCACGAACAGCCGGAAGCAGGTGGAGTCGTTCGCGCCGGTCGGCATGCACGGCAGCACCTTCGCGCGGCGAACCGGGTCAGCGACGGTCCGCTCGGCCGCCTGCTTCGCGAGCTCCTCCAGCGAGTCGACCAGCGTCGTCGACGCCAGCTGCAGCCGGTAGTCGTTGTCGAACGGGTCGGTCGGGTCGGGTGGCAGGAGGGTACGCGCCAGCGGCTGGGTTTCGCCGACCAGGTCCGTCAGGGTCGCCTCGAGCTCGACGCGCGTGAGCCGACGGAGCCCCGAGACCCCCACCGCCTCGGCGTCCTCCATTGAGATGCTGCGCGGCCCATCGATGATGATGCCGGTGCACCCAAGCATTGGCATCAGGCAGCACACCAGTCGTTTGAGCATCGACATCGTCCTCTACGGTTCCAGGCGCCAGGTCGGCTCAAAAGCAAAGCAGACGCCAACGGCGCTCCGAGGGGGGCGCTCCGTGGGGAAGGACAAGGGACTCAAAGAGCTGCGTGGGGTTCTTCGGGCTGACGTGCGCTGAAGTCGGTCAAGGTGAGGGGAAGACCCCTCGCTTTCACTCACGTGGCGGGAACGGCTGGCCGAGCCACCGGGCGTAGTGGTGCTCCATCGCGTGTGCGAACGCGCCATCGTCTTCATCGGCCCGGGGGGGAGGGATGGGTGTCATCACCGTCACCGTCACGTGGCTCTTCGCCGCGAAGTGCGGGCCGTCTTCGAAGACGAGCTCCGACGTGCCCTTCACCACCACCGGGACGATCGGCACCTGACAGCGCTGGGCCAGCTTGAAGGCGCCACGCTTGAAGCGAAGGCGTTGAGGGCCCGACGCGTAGGTGCCCTCGGGGAAGATCAGCACGGACTCGCCCGCCCGCAGCAACCCTTCGCAGCGCACCATCATCTCCTGCGTCGAGGGCAGCTTGCCGCGTTCGATCGCGACGTAGTGCATGCGCCGCATGATCCACCCGAAGAAGGGAATCGTGAACAACGAGGCCTTCGCGACGAACTTGAAGTCATGGCCCAGGCCCATCAGCGCGAGGATGTCGGCCATCGACTGGTGATTCGCGACCAGCACGCACGGCCCGCGCGACAGGTGCTCACGTCCCGAGACCGTGAAGCGCCACAGCGGCCAGCAGGCGCGCAGGTAGTTGGAGCACCAGAACGAGACCCACCGGTGCACCAGCCGCGCGTGTCGATCGAACGGCCACGTCAGCGCGAGCAGCACGACCGCCAGCGCGTAGCCGACGGGAAGGGTGGTCGCGACCACCGCCCAGAACCAGAGCGTGGTCAGGCGCCTCACAGCTTCGAGGACAGGTACATCTGGTAGTTCACTTCGAGCCCGCCATCGACGTTGAGCGTGGTGCCGTTGACGTAGCGCGAGTCGTTCAGGCACAGCCACTCGATGGCCGCGGCGATGTCGTCGGCGCTGGCGATGGAGCCTGATGGCACCTGGGTCTTCATCTGCTGCTCGAGCTTCTGCCACTGCTCGCCGACGTAGAAGCGCGACGAGTCGGTGTCGATGTAGCCGGGGTTCACCGCGTTCACGCGAATGGAGTCTCCGGCCAGCTCGGCCGCGAGGTACTTCACCAGGATCTCCATCGCGCCCTTCATCGCACCGAGCAGGCCGTGGAAGGGCAGGGGAATGCGCGAGTCCATGCCCGAGACGGCGACGATGCGGGCGTTCCGGCCCTTCATCAGCGGCACGCACTGCTGGGTCGCGAGCAGGAACGACTTCACCGTGACGTTGAACGTCTTGTCCATCTGGTGCGCCTTTACGTCCATCAGCGGCGAGAACTTCGTCGAGGCCGCGTTGGCCACGAAGACGTCGAGGTGACCGAACTCGGCGGCGATGCGCTCGAAGACGGCCGTGAGGGACTCGGGCTCGAGCTGATCGGCGACGATGGTGAGGCAGCGGCGCCCCAGTTTCTCGACGTCGGCAGTGAGGGCCTTCGCCGCCTCGGCGTCACGGCGGTAGGTCGAGATGATGTGAAAGCCCTGCTTCGCGAGGCGCAAGGAGAGCGCCCGGCCGACGCCGCGGCTGCCTCCCGTGATGAGCGCAACCTGAGCGGAGTCCGGTCGAACGGCCGAGGTCATGGACGACGGCCTAGTACACCTTCGCTGCGATGGCCCGACAACGACACCCACCCTCGACACGTTCCCCAGGGGGAACGAGCAGCCCGGGCCTGCCGAAAACACGACGAGCGCGCCGGCTGTGAAATGCTGCCCAGCCCATGGCAGAGCGTTCCTGGACACGTCTGTGGCGCGCGGCCGAGAAGGCCCGGCGTCAGGCCCACGCGCCGTACTCGAAGTTCTTCGTGGGCGCGGCCCTCGAGTGTGACGACGGGTCCATCATCTCGGGCTGCAACGTCGAGAACGCGAGCTACGGGTTGACCTTGTGTGCCGAGCGCAACGCCATCGGCGCCATGCGGCTGGCAGGCCGAACGCCGGTGCGGGTCGCGATCGTCGTCGATCACACCCGACCCGTGCCGCCGTGTGGCGCCTGCCGTCAGGTTCTCGCCGAGTTCGCTGCACCTGGCGTCGAGGTCCGCTCGCGCACGCTCGATGGCCAGGAACTGAAGTCGACGGTTGGCGCACTGCTTCCATTCGCGTTCAGCGGCGCGTTCCTCGACGAGCGGAAGAAGCCGAAGACGCGCTGATCGGGTGACTCAGGAATTCGGGCTCGTGACGGTCGCGCGGGGCGGCAGCGGGATCAGCATCGACACGCGCCGCTGGTAGTCGACGAACTGCGGACGACGCATGAGGCTGCGCTCTTCAGCGAGGGGGATGCTCACGCCGACGAAGAGCGCCACCATCGAGGCCCACCCTGCCACCGTCCACCACGGGGCTCCTGCGGCGACGCCGAACAGCCACAGGCCCACCCAGAAGCTGATCTCTCCGAAGTAGTTCGGGTGTCGCGACCAGCTCCAGAGCCCGACGTTGCAGACGTCGCCGTCGTTGCGCTTGTCCTGTCGAAAGGCACGCAGTTGCTCGTCGGCGATCGTTTCCACCGCGATGGCCAGGAGCGTGACGATGGCGGCCAGCACGTCGACGACGCCGAACGCGGCTCCCTGCTCGACGAGCGCTGCATGAAGGGGCAGACAGCCCAACATCACCAGGACCGTTGGGAAGAAGTGGAGCCCCGTGAAGCTCACCACCCAGTAGAGCTTCCCGGTCTTGTTCCGGTAGGCGACGTAGCGCCAGTCCTCGTGATGCACGCCGCGCCAACCACGGGCCCAGTTGGTCGTCAGGCGCACGCCGTAGAGCGTCACGAGGGTCAGCACCGAGAGCTGTCGAAGGTCGAGGTCGCGCGCCGCGCCCGGCCCGAAGGCCAACCACATCGCGATGACCACCGGAGCCACCGACCAATAAGGATCGTAGACGCTCGTGTTGTCGTTCGCGACCGAGAAGAGGAACACGGCCACGGTCGCGGCTGCGTCGGCCACAGCCGCCTTCAGCAGCGGGTGCCAGTCGACCGGAAGAACCTTCACGACCGCCGTCGCCACCACCAGCGCCACCACGTAGGCCAGGGTGACGATCGCCAAACCACCCCAGGGACGCTTCTCGACGGACGGCTCGCTCATTCGGCGCGCACGCTAACGGCCACCTCACGGCGAGGCGAATGTTTGCGTCAGGCGCGTTTCCTCGGCGCGGGCTTCTTCTTCTCGTCGGGTGGGGCGGCTGCCTGGGGACTGTTGCCCAGCATGTCCGCCAGGGCACGCATGCCATCGGTGACGGTGAAGACGCCGATCACCTTCTGGTTCGCGTTGACGATGACGGCGCTGCCGAGCTTGTGCCTGGCCATGTGCCGCGCGACGACCTCGAGCGGGGTGGTCGCGGCGATCGTGTAGGGTGACTGCGACATCGCCTCTTCGATCGGGACCTCGTCGGCGTCGACCGCAGCCATCGACTTCACCATCTGCACGTCGCGATCGCTCACGATGCCGACCAGGGAATTGCCGTCGAGGACCGGCAGGTGCCGAATCTTGTACGCCTTCATCATGTTCGCGGCGTCGGACAGCGAGAGCGACGCGCCGATGGTGTGAGGCGACGGGGTCATGTAGTCCTGCACGAGAATGGTCTGGGGCATGATGCGGGTGTTCAGAGCAACCCACGCGCCAACGCCTTCAGGCGGAACGCGCGACCGAACACGCAAGCCCTGCGGCGCTCAGCCGAATCGACTCCGCCCCGCGAAACGTCTGCGTCACGAGAACAGCGGCGAGAGCTTCCCGACGAGATCGAGGTCCATCGGCACCAACTCGAGATCGCCAGCAAGCACGGCCATCTGAGCGTCTTTGCGCCCCTTGAGCAGGGCATTGAAGTCGTCTGCCGAGCAGCGCACCGTCAACCGTGGGCTCCCGGTCAACCCGCGCGTGATGAAATCTCTTCCGCGGGTGAGATCTGCCGTCCACTGGCCGCCGTCGTCGCCCGTGAGGTCGAGGTGAATGAGGCCCGCGACCGCTTTGCGCACCTCAGGGTGACTCGCGAGCTTCTGGTCGAAGTCCTTCGTGATGATCTTCTCGACCTTCGACAGCTTCGCGGCGGCCGGCTTCTTCTTTCCGACGGTCTTCTTTGCCGGAGGCGCCTTCTCGTCCGGCTCCGCGACGTCGTCGGGCACCACCTTCGCGGTGCGGCTCTTCCGGAACGCTTCGAAGCGTTCCTTCGAGAAGAGCTTCGAGCCTTCGTCGCGCGCGGCCTCGTAGACCTTCCGCAGCTGGTCCTTCGGCAGGTCGGGGTTCTTGAAGTACTCCATCGCCACGCGGCCGATCGCCCAGTTCATCGCGAACGCTGCGGGCACGGTCAGGAGCGCTCCGACCATCGGCAG
The DNA here is from genome assembly GCA_040400045.1 of Myxococcaceae bacterium. Lineage (GTDB taxonomy): Bacteria > Myxococcota > Myxococcia > Myxococcales > Myxococcaceae > Xiheimicrobium. The sequence continues at coordinate 30,296 of JBBAQZ010000019.1, read as the reverse complement.
CAGCGCCTTGATGCCCTGACGGACCAGCATGCCCGCGCCGGCCACGGTGCCGAGCTCGAGGATGAGCGACTTCGCGTCGGCCTGGGTCACCTTGCGGCCGTAGACGTGGCCCACCGTCATCACCATCGCCGACTGCATGGGCAGGCTGAGCACCGCATCTGAGAATGGGATCGGAGACACCGCGACGACTGCGCAGCCGTAGCTGGCCATATTCACCACGTCGCGGGCGGCCTGGTCGCGTTTCGCGACTGGCACCTTGCTGAAGTCCTTCTTGCGAATGTCTTCGAGGGTATCGAGCCAGGACATGATGACGAGTCTAACCCCGCCCGGCCGGGCCACGTTCCCAACTTCGTCTATCGACGGAACTTGCGGCCGATGGGGGCCTTGGGCCGCTGCATACCGTGCGGCACCACGAGGCGGCCCGAGTGCGTGTCTTCGCGCAGCTTGAGGCGGCCTTCCTTCACCTCACGCGCGGTGGCCGGGCCGATCCACGAGCCCTTCGGGTCACCCTTGCGGAAGGTCTTGCTGAGCCACGCGGTCAGCTCGAGCACGCGCGCCCGGAAGGCCGAAGGCGCAGCTTCGCGACGGCCGGTCTGCTGGGTGATGTCGAGCTCGGCCCACAGCTGGCCCCACAGCAGCTCGCCGTCCTCGTTGAGCGCGCTCCGTTCCCAGTAGAGCACCGGGGATCGGACCTCATCGATGCGCCAGTGCCCCTTGTCCGGGCCGCGCTTGATGGTGTCGACGTGGGCGGGCCCGAGATCGCTGGCGACGAGGTAGACCTCGCGCTCCGGCACCTGCTCGAGCGTGTCGAACGAGAGCCGAAACGTCTTCCAGTCAGGAGGGACGCGCCGGGGGTACACCTCGAAGACCGATCGCTGCAGCACGCGCACGAAGGCCTCTTCGTCTTCGCGGTTCATGAAGGTGAAGATCTGGTGGGCCATGCGCTGGCCAAAAGCACGTCGAGGCACGCGTCACAAGGAGCGACGGCACGCCTATGCTCGGCGCCCCTATGAACGACGCTCTCCTCAACCGGCTCCACGAGCTCCGCGACCTGTCGGGCGTCATCAACCTCGCGACGTGGGACCAGGAGACCTTCATGCCCCGGAAGGCCGAGGGATCCAGGGCGGCGCAGCTGGGCACGCTCCAGGGCCTGTACCACGAGCGGCTCGTCGACCCGCGCGTGGGCGAGTGGCTGGCCCAGGCGAAGCCCGCGTCGCCCGATGAGATCGCGATGCTGCGGGTGTTCCAGCGGGAGCGCGAGCGCGCGGTGAAGCTGCCCTCGCGGCTGGTGAAGGCCATCGCCGAGGCGCAGTCGGTCGCGCTCGGCGCGTGGCGCGAGGCGCGCACCCAGCAGTCGTTCAGCGTCTTCGCTCCGAAGCTCGAGGTGATCGTGAACCTGCGCCGCGAACAGGCCGACGCGCTTGGCCACGACGGCGAGCGCTACGACGCGCTGCTCGAGGGCTACGAGCCAGGCATGCGGGTGGCGCGCCTGACGCCGGTGTTGACGTCGCTCGCCGAGAAACTCGCGCCCATCATCTCGTCCATCGAAGCAAAGGGGCCACCTCGTGATCCGCTCGCGGGCAAGCGCTTCCCCATCGACGAGCAGTGGGCCTTCACGATGGAGCTGTTGCCCGCGATGGGCTTTGACCTCGAGGCGGGCCGGCAGGACCGGTCGATTCACCCGTTTTCGAGCGGGCTGGCGGCGACTGACGTGCGCCTCACCACGCGCCTCTTCGACGACCAGCCGTTCTCGGCGATCTTCGGCACCCTTCACGAGTGTGGCCATGGGCTCTACGAGCAGGGCTTCTCGACCGAACACTTCCGCACGCCGCTCGCCCAATCACCGTCGATGGGACTGCACGAGTCGCAGTCGCGCCTGTGGGAGAACCTCGTCGGCCGCAGCCGCGCCTTCTGGACGTTCTTCTTCCCGAAGCTCACCGCACGGTTCCCCACGCAGCTCGCCGGCCTCTCGCTCGACGACTTCCTCGCCTCGGTGAACAAGGTCGAGCGCAGCCACACGCGCGTCGAGGCCGATGAGGTGACGTACAACCTGCACATCGCGCTGCGCTACGAGCTCGAGCTCGGCCTGGTGCGGGGACAGCTGTCGGTGGCCGACGTCGAAGAGGCCTGGAACCAGAAGACGAAGCAGCTGCTCGGCCTCGAGGTGAAGCAGCCCGTCGAGGGCGTCCTGCAGGACATCCACTGGGCGTGGGGCGAGTTCGGCTACTTCCCGACCTACTCCCTGGGCAACCTCTACGGCGCCACGCTGTACGCGACCGCGACGAAGGAGCTGCCCTCGCTCGAGGCCGATCTCGAGAAGGGTCAGCTGCTCGGACTTCGGGACTGGTTGCGCGCGAAGGTGCACCAGCACGGCGCGCGCCTCGACGCAGAGGAGCTGATCCGCCAGGCCACCGGACGCGGGCTTCGCGACGACGACTTCATCTCGGCGCTGAAGGCGCGCTACGGCTGAGCGGGCGTCATTGGGGTTCGAACTCGTCGCCGATCCGCCCCAGCTCCTCGAGCTGCTCCTCGCTCAACTTGCCTTGGCTCTTCCAGGCCTGCCGGAGCTTCGAGAGCCGCGCCGCTGCCTTCCTCAGCTTCTTCTTGTCAGGCCCGCTTGCTGCCTCGGTCAGCGCGTTGAGCAGTTGCTCGGCGTCGTCGAGTTGCTGGGCGGTCGGCTGGCCGGACGCGCCCTGGTTCAGCTCGACGCTCTCGGTGCTCGAGTTGAGGTCGGGGTCCACCGGCTGCTCGGGCCCGGGCGGCGACTTCTTCACCTTCAGGTCCTCGAGCCGTTTGGTCGGCGCGGCGACCGAGTCGTTGGTCGGCGACACCGTTTCGTTGTTCGTCTGAGTCGAATTCGACATCGACCCGATGCCAAGGCACATGCAGCACAACCCGACGAGCCCTCCGCCGATGATGGCGACCCATTTGAGCGCGCCCGAAGAGTCAGAGGGCAGAGGCTGGGTCATCGGCCCGTGGGCGACCGGCGTCATCGGCGACATCGGCTGCGCGACCGGCGTGCTGACGGGCAGCGGCTGGTTCTGCCCACCGGGACCGGTCGGCACCACCCAGCCCTGCGCGGCGGCGGGCGTGGGCTGCCTCGGCGCGGGAGCAGGAGCTGGCGTGGGCGCGGCGACGGGGCTCGATGGTTGGGCCGACGGTCCGGAAGGCGCTGGCATCGGCGTCGCGCGCTGAGACGGTGCGGTGCTGCCCAACATCATCGACTCGGAGTCGAGCCTGGGCTTCGGCGGCGCCACCTGCTGCGCGCCCAGCGTCGCGCGCGGCGGAATCGGCGTGCTCCCCGGCAACGGCAGCCCCATCGCCGCCCGCAGTCCGTGGTTGAACTCCTTCGCAGAACCCCAGCGCTGCTCCTTCTCTTTCGCGAGCCCGATCATCACGGCGTCGGCGAGCCCCTGCGGAACGCCCGGAGCGATCTGCGTCAACGGTAGCGGCGACTCGGTGCGCACCTTGACGATCAACGCGGCGTAGCTGTCTGCTTCGAGGGGCAGGCGGCCGGACAGCAGCTCGTACATCATCACCGCCACCGAATAGACGTCAGCCCGCGCATCGACCGAGCGCGCGTCGAAGAACTGCTCCGGCGCCATGTACGAGGGCGTGCCCATGGCGACGCCCGTCATGGTGAGGCCGCTGGTGCCGCTCTCGGCGTGCATCTTCGAGATGCCGAAGTCGAGCAGCTTGACGAAGTCCTTGTCGGTGCCGCGCTCGTCGACCTTGCGCACCACGAAGGCGTTCGCCGGCTTCATGTCACGGTGAACGATGCCTTTCTGGTGCGCGGCCTCGAGCCCGTCGAGCACCTGCAGACACAGCAACACCACGCGCATCGCGGGGAGCGGCGCCTCGTTCGAGGCAAGGTCCTTCAGGTCGACGCCTTCGAGCAGCTCCATCGCGAGAAACGTCGTGCCCTCGGCGCTCTGCCCGGCGTCCAGCACCCGCACGATGTGATCGCTGCCCACCGCCGCAGCAGCGCGCGCCTCACGGAGGAAGCGCTCCACCATGCCGGGGTCGGCGCCGAGGTGACGCTTGAGCACCTTGAGGGCGACGAGCGCCTCGGTGTGCACGTGCCGCGCCTTGTAGACTGCGCCGAAGCCGCCAGCGCCGAGCAGCGACTCGACCTGGTACCGATCGAGCCGCCTGCCGATGGGGCCTGGCTGCGACATCGAGTCGCCCGTTCGAGGGCAGTTCGGCGTGCCGGGCGGGTGCGGTTGTCCACAGTGCTGGCACGGCGTCATCGCGGCGTCCTCGTTGGAGTCGTGGGCGAAGGCAACGCTCGACCGTACCGTGAGCAGCGCTCCGGCGCAGGTGTTCTCGGCGTCGCCGATGGTGCCGATACGCAAAGCGCTGGTGCCCATTGCCCGCGATGACAGTGCTAAGCGCCCAGGCCCATGACTGGCGTGCCTGCACCGATCGCCCCGCCTGACGCCGCAGCGCCCGCCAAGGTGCCGTGGCGGCTGCTGTTGATGCTCGGCGCAGTGCCCATGCTGGACGCCGTGCTTCGCATGGGCCGCCTGCACCCCGACGAGGTCTACCAGTCGCTCGACCCAGCGATGAACCGCGCGTTCGGCTACGGCGTGCTCGCCTGGGAATGGCAGGTCGGCCTGCGCAACTGGTTCGTGCCCGGCCTCTTTTCGTGGCTGTTGCAGCTAACTGAGGCGTTCGGCATTCGTGATGTGCAGGCCCGGCGCTTCGTGCTCGCGCTGCCGCAGTACGCGTTGCACGTCGCGATGCTGGCGGCCATCTGGAGGCTCTCGCTGCGGCGAATCGGCGCCGTCTTCGCGCCCTGGGCCGTGGTGCTGGTGGCGCTCAACCCGCTCGTCGTCTTCTTCGCGGGCCGCACCATGAGCGAATCGATCAGCGCTGCGTTTCTGGTGTGGGGGCTCGAGCGGCTGGACGCCGAAGACGCGAACACGCGCTGGCAGGTGTCGTTCCTCGGCGGGGTGCTCCTGGGGTTCGCGCAGGTGACGCGTTACGGCTCGGCGGCGTTCATCGCGCCCGCGCTCGTGTTCCTCGCAGCGACGAAGCGGTTTCGTGCCCTGGCTTTCTGCATCGCCGGAGGTGCCGTCATCGCGCTCGGCCTCGGGGTGCTCGACAAGGTGACCTGGGGCTCCCTGCCAAACGCGCGCCTTGGAGGCTGGTGGCACTCGTTCCAAGAGTACGTCGACTACAACATCCTCAAGGGCAAGTCGGCGAGCTTCGGGACGAGCCCGTGGCACTACTACCTGCCTCGCCTGTTGGCGCCGGTCGGCCTGGTGGGCATGGTGCTCTGGCGCTGGAGCCGCGCGCGCGTGTGGCTCTTCGTCGTGCCCTCGCTCGGGTACCTCGTGTCGGTCAGCGCGACACCCCACAAGGAAGACCGCTTCCTCTACCCGATGCTGGTGCTGCTCTGTGTCGCCGGTGCGCCGGCCGTCGCCCAGCTCGCGGCCGCCGCGTTCGGGAAGCTCGAGCTGGCCCCAGCCGACTGGATGAAGGGCGTCGTCGGCAAGGGGCTCACGGTGCTCGTGGTCGCCGCGACGCTCGTGCTGTTGCCCCTTGGCCTGATGCCGAACATCTCGCAGGAACTCTTCCAGGGCTTTCGTCCCCAGCGTCCGGAGCTGTTCCGCCTGACCGCGCGCGCGAGCCGTGAAGGGACGGGCCTCGTCGTGATGAATGAAGGGCTCTGGGGAGCGGGCGGCTCGTTCTGGTTCAACGGCAGCAATGCGTTCTTCCGGGGGCAGGAGCGCGGCGCGACGGCCGACCACTGGTGGTGCACCTGCGACTTCCCCGAAGAGGCCTGCTTTCAGGCGGCTCAGCAGACGTCGGTGTTCAACCGCATCATCCTCATGGGACCGTTGGAGCCGGAGCGTCTGGCGCATGCCCGGCAGCTCTTCGAGGCGGCGGGCTTTTCCGTGGCTGATCAGGACGGCGAGGGGCTGTATTTCGTGCGCGGGGCCAGGTGACGGGCTGCTGCCTGGGAGTGAGGCGCGGCCCTGCCGTGGAGGTGTGCCTCATCGCTCAGCGGACTCCAGACGCCGATGCACGGAAGCTCGATTCCCAACGACAAAAGCCGCTCCCGTCCGGGAGCGGCTCTTGAGGTTCAACGAGACGGAACGGCCAGGACACACGCGAAGTAACGCTACCGTTGCTTCCTTCCGGACCTGGCGGGGTTCACGGCCCCGCGTTGCCCTGACCAGAAGTTCGACTTGAAGACTCTACCAGCGGAGAGGGTGGGATTCGAACCCACGAAACCCTTTCAGATTTACACGCTTTCCAGGCGTGCGCCTTCGACCGCTCGGCCACCTCTCCAAAGGCCCGCCGCATCCAGAGCCGGTAGGGTGAAGCGGAGAGCTAAGGATTCGAACCTTAGATACCGTTACCGGTATGCCTGATTTCGAGTCAGGTGCCTTCGACCACTCGGCCAGCTCTCCATCTCGACTGCTATTCACTTGTCTCGCTCTCGTTCTTCTTCGCCCTCAACGCCTTGAAGAAGTCCTTCAACAACGTGCTGCATTCATCCCCTCGTACGCCGCTCGTCACCTCGACCCGGTGGTTGTGTCGATTGTCCCGGGCCAGATCGTACAGCGAGCCGACCGCACCAGCTTTCGGGTCCGACGCACCGAAGACCAACCGGCTCACCCGACCCTGCACCATCGCCCCGGCGCACATCGCGCACGGTTCCAGCGTGACGTAGACGGTGACGCCGATGAGCCGCCATGCCCCCAACGTCTGGGCCGCGCGCTGCATCGCCACCAGCTCGGCGTGCGAGAACGGATCTTTGTCGATTTCGCGCCGGTTCAACCCGGTCCCGACCACCACCCCATCTTTCACCGCGACCGCACCGACCGGGACCTCTCCGAGCGCCGCTGCCTCACGCGCCAGCTTCAGCGCGCGCTGCATGAACTGCTCGTCGAGTGGGTCGGGCGACGTGATGCGCTCCCTGGAGGATTCGAACCTCCGGCCTTTGGATTCGTAGTCCAACGCTCTATCCAGCTGAGCTAAGGGAGCTCTGCGACCTGGTGCGGAGAGAGAGGGATTCGAACCCTCGATACCCTTACGAGTATACAGGTTTAGCAAACCTGCGCCTTCAGCCTCTCGGCCATCTCTCCACAACGAAAGCTGTCAAAGAACTGCTGCTCTTCAGCGTGCTGCACCTGCATTCCCGACTCGGAACAGGAAGGATTCGAACCTTCGGAAGCCTTTCAGCTTCTCCGGTTTTCAAGACCGGCGCCTTCAGCCACTCGGCCACTGTTCCTGACCGACCTGCTTCCTGTTCGTCCGACTCGTACGCACTGCAGTCAGACTCCGACGAACTTCGCCCCTGACGAAACGTTCCTCGCTGGGGGCGCTCCTGCTATCGCAAGGCGTCTGGGGACGCAACGAGGTTTTCACCACTTCCCGCGCGGGGTGGTGGATCAGCTCGGCCGTAGCTCGGTCAGGCCGCCCATGTAGGGGCCGAGCACGTCGGGCAGCTTCACCGTCCCGTCTTCGCGTTGGTAGTTCTCGAGCAACGCCACCACCGTTCGTCCAACCGCGAGGCCCGAGCCGTTGAGGGTGTGTACGAGCTGGGGCTTCTCGCCCGGCGCAGGCCGGAAGCGGATCTTCGCGCGGCGTGACTGGAAGTCAGAGAACCAGGAGCAGCTCGAGATTTCCCGGTAGGCGTCCTGACCCGGGAGCCAGACCTCGAGATCGTAGGTCTTGGTCGACGCGAAGCCCATGTCGCCGGTGCACAGCAGCACCTGCCGGAAGTGCAGTCCCAGCTTCTCGAGAATCGACGCCGCGTCGGCGGTCAGCTGCTCGAGCGACTCCATCGCCTGGTCGGGCTTCGAGAACATCACCAACTCGACCTTGTTGAACTGGTGCATCCGAATGAGGCCGCGCGTGTCTTTACCGGCCGAGCCCGCTTCGGCGCGGAAGCAGGGTGAGAACGCGCAGTACTTCACCGGCATCGTCTCGAGGATCTCGTCGGCGTGGTAGTTCGTGACGGGCACCTCGGCGGTGGGAATGAGGAAGTACTCGCTGCGGCGGCGCTCCTCTTCGGTCTCGCCCCACCCGACGGTCTTGAATGCGTCGGCCTCGAACTTCGGCAGCTGGCCCGTGCCCGTCATCGACTGTCGGGAGACGAGGTAGGGCGGCGCCAGCTCGAGGTAGCCCTTCTTCGAGTGCTCATCGAGCATGAACGCCGCGAGCGCTCGCTCCAGCCGCGCGAGGGCGCCGCGCGTGAACGCGAAGCGGCTGCCCGACACCTTCACGGCGCGCTCGAAGTCGAGCAGGCCCAGCTTCTCTCCGAGCTCGAAGTGCTGCTTCGGCGTGAAGGTGAAGGTCGGCTTCTCACCCCAGGTGCGCGCGACGACGTTGTCGTGCTCCGACGTGCCCGTGGGGACCGACGTGTGCGGCACGTTGGGCGTGTTCATCATCAGCACCGAGAGCTCGTCTTCGATGCCCTTGAGCCTGGCCTCTGCGTCCTTGATGACCTGACCCAGGGCCTTCATCTCGGGGCCGAGCTCGGCGCGCTTGCTCGCGTCGGTCTTCATCAGCTCCTGAGCCTTGTTCTTCTTCGCCTGGTTGGTCTCGAGCTCGACGTAGACCTTCTTGCGCTCGGCGAAGAGCTCCTTGAAGCGCGACAGATCGAGGGTGCCGCCCCGCGCAGCCAAGCGCGGGACGACGTCGTCGAAGTTCTTCGAAACCCAATTCAGATCCAGCACGTCACCGCTCCTCAGGTTTGAGATCCTCGAGATCGTCCTCGACGACCTTCTTGGTCTTCTCGTCGTCCGTCGTCACCTTCAGGTATTCCTTCCACGCGCTCGCGGCCTCTTTGGTCTTCTTGAGGTCCTTGAGCAGGTAGCCGAGGTTCTTGAAGGCCTCACCGTTCTGAGGGTCGATCTTCGTGGCCTTGAGGTACCAGTCGACGGCCTTCTGGAATTGCTTGGGCCCCTTCTCCTGGTAGGCGCTGGCGAGCCGCGAGTACGCGTAGATGAGGTTGGGGTTTTCGGGGTCGGCCTCGATGGCCTCGGTGTAGACCTTGATGGCGCCGTCCCAGTCCTGGAGCTTCATGTAGGCGTCGCCCAGCGCAGCGCGCGCGGTGTTGCGACCCGGATCGAAGATGAGCGCCTTGTTGAAGGCCTCGACGGCGTCCTTGAGCTGGTTGCGCTCCACATAGATGCGGCCGAGCGTCTCGAGCGCGTCGACGTACTTCGGGTTCAGCTCGATGGCCTGCTTGAACTCGACGACGGCCTCGTCGCTGCGCTTGGCGTCGGCGAGGATCCGGCCGTACCAGTAGCGGTAGAGCGGGTTCTTCCCATCGGTCTCGAGCGCGCGCTTGATCGCCTCGACGGCCTGGCTGTGGTCTCGCGACGCGTTCTTCACGCGCGCCATGTAGAAGTTCGCGTCGGGGTGGCTGGGCTCGGACTGCAGGGCCGAGAGCAGGTGGTTCAGCGCGTTCGACAGCTGGCCCTGCTCGAACTCCACGGCGCCGAGGGTGACGATCACCTGCATGTTGCGGGGCTCCTCTTCCCGCGCCTTCTCGAGTTCCTGCACTGACTCGGGCAGCCGTTGCAGCTTCCACAACGCCATGCCCTTCTGAAGGCGTCCTCCCTGCATCCGCGGGTTGATCTCGATCGCCTTCTCGATGTGCGCGAGCGCGAGGTCGGGCTTGCCCTTCTCGAGGGCGACGAGTGACAGACCGCGGAGGGCCTCACTGGAGAGCGCGTTCAGCTCGCTGGCCTGCTTGAACTCGCCTTCGGCACGATCGAACTCGCGCTCGTGGAAGGCGAGCTCGCCCATGCCGACGTGGAGCGCTGCGTTGTTCGCGTCCCTCTCGAGTCCCTGCTTCAGGATGGGCAGCGCGTCGGCATGGCGGCGGAAGCGAACGTACAGGCGGGACAAGAAGAGGTGGGCGTCGGTGATGGTCGCGTCGGCGGCGATGGCGCGCTTGTAGCCATCTTCAGCCGACTTCGGGTCGTCGAGCGCATCAGCCACGCGACCCGAGAGGTACGCCAACATCGCGTTCCCGGGGAAGCGGGAGGTCGCGCTCCCCATGATCTTGGTCGCCTCGTCCATCTTGCCGAGGAGGATCAGGCTCGAGAGGTACCCTTCCGTGTACTCGAGGTTGTCGGGCGCAGCGGTCGCGGCGTCGCGGAAGAAGGGCAACGCCTTGTCGGGCTGGTTGAGCACCGCCAGGACGCGCGCCATTCGACCCTCGGTGAAGGCGTTCTTCGGGTCGGCCTTGATGGCCTCTTCGAAGACCGGGAGCGACTCGGCCAGCTGCTTGTCGACGACGAGCGTCTCGGCTTTGAGGGCCAGGGCTTTGCCCAGCTCGGGCGGCGCCATCTGCGCCCTCTTCTCCGGCGTGAGCAGGTCCGTCAGAATCGCCTCACCCTTTGCCTTGTCGAGCTTCACGACGAGCACGAGCTCGGCCAACTCGATACCGGAAGCGACGTGATCGGCATCGGCCGCGAGCGCGGCCTCGTACTTTTCGATGGCCGGTTCGATCTCGTTCTTCTGGCGCAGCAGCGTGCCCTGGCCGTGCAGCGCCCGGGCGCTCTTCGGGTTCTTCGCGAGGATCTCCGTATAGACGCCGTTGGCTTCACCGATCGAGCGCTTCTGCAGGAAGGCCTCGGCTCGAAGGAAGAAGAGCTCGAGGTCGTCTTTGTTCTCTTCGCGAGCGAGCGCCTCGTCGACCAGGCTCCGTGCCGTGTCGGCATCGTTGTGGACCAGCGCGCTGCCGGCGCGGGCCTTCAAGACTTCGACGTGCTTCTCGCCGAGGAGTTCGATGCCGGCGAGCGCGCCATCGGCCTGCACGACCTCTCCGGACGCTGCGGCGTTGTACTTGCGCTGAAGTGAGTAGACCGCCTGGTTCCACACGGCGCGCGCTTCCGGGTATTCCTTCACCTCGAGCACCTGGCCCGCGAGCTGGCGTGACGCCGTGTAGGACTTGAAGGTGTCCTTGAGGAGGCCAGCGCGCGCCTGGGCGAGGTCCTGGCCTTCACGCGTGTCGGCCTTCACCTGGGCGGGGAAGATCTTCTTCAGGAAGAACCAGCCGTACGGGGTCGCGACGCCCGCGACCAGCCCTGTGCCGATGATGCTCGCGACCAGCACGCCCGCGACGATGTACGGCACGCGCTTGATGAACGGGACTGGCGCCTTGCTCTCGACCACCGCGACCGAAGCCATGCGGCCCTCGTAGAGCTGCTTGAGCTTCTCCATCGAGGGGCCCTTGGACTTGTCCTCGACCTGGGGCACCACCATCTGGGTCGTCGAGCGGCCGGGGGCCTCCATCAGCCTGGCGATGACGGCCTGGAACGACGGCTCGCTGCCGATGGGCTGCCAGTTCTCGGCGTCGAGCGAGACCTCTTCGTTGCCGAGCAGCTGCGCCTCTTCGAGCATCTTGACGATGACCAGCTCTTCGAACGGGCCAAACACCTTGCCGCTGCGGCGCTTGATGTGAAACCGGCGAACGGGAGCCTGCGTCGCGGGAGCGCCGGCGTCTTTCGCGGTGTCGTCGATGAACGACAGCATCTCGAGGCCGTCAGAGGGCCCCTGCGACTTGGTGGACTGCGGAGGGAGCGCTGCCGAGAGGTCGGCCTCCATGTCGTCGCCACCGCCACGCTTGGGCGCGGAGGGATCGAACTCGAGGTCGCCGCCGTTGCTGGGCGCACCACCACCGAAGTCGACCTCTCCGAACGACGGTGGCGGGCCTTCGGCTGACGCGGGCGCCGAAGCAGGTGCGTTGAAGTCGAACGCGAGATCATCGGGCGGCGGAGCGGCCGCCGAAGTCGGTTCGCCGAAGTCGAAGCCGCCCGAGGCGGGCGCTGGCGCGGGGTCCCCGAAGTCGAAGTTGCCGGTGCCGCTCACCGCCGCGGGGGCTGGTGGGGGGTCGAAGTCGAAGCCGTCGCTCGCGGGCGGTGCTGCCGGCGCGTCGAAGTCGAAGCCGTCGGCCGCCGCGTTGGTCTGCGGCGGATCGAAGCCGGGGGCGCTGTCTCCGGGCAGATCGGGAAAGCCGAAGTCGGCCGACGCGGCGTTCGATCGCGCTGGTGGTGGATCCGATTCAACGAAGTCGTCGGAGAACGGCACCTCATCGGACTGCAGGGCTTGCACGGCCTGCGTCGCCGCCGAGGACGAGGCCCCGGGCAGCGGGATGTGGTTCGTCGGAGGGCTCCCGAAGTCGACCTCGAGATCGTCACCACCGCTGAATCCGCCCGGGAGGGGCACGACGGCGGGGGTCGACGTCATGCCCGAAGGCGCGCGGTCACCAGGTCGGGGGTAGGAGCCGCCAGAAGCGCGCATCGTCGATGCAGAGCTCGCCCCCGGCAGCGGCACCGCGCCCATGTTCGAGCGCAGGCCGGGCGTAGAACTTCCAGGGAGCGGGATGGTGCCCGGCGCTGAACTCAGGCCCAGGGGCGCGCTTTTGCCCGGCAGGGGAATGCTGGCGCCGGTGCTGGGGGGAACGCCTGATGGCGTTCCCCCCGGGAGTGGCACGGCGCCGAGCCTGGGCGTCGCGGCGGTCATCTGCGCCGAGAAGCCCACATCGATGCCCGCGTGGGCGCTGGGGGCTGCGTCGCCGACCCGGGTGGCCTCATCATCCCACGACGTCGCGACAGGCTTCGCCGCGCTGATGCCGGGGAGCGGGACGGCTGCGATGCCCGATCTGGTGCTGGGCTTGGGCACGTTCGAAGGCGGTGGAGCGCCCAGGGACGCTCCAGGGATCGCCGATGCACCGGGCAGAGGGACGGCGCCAGGGGTGCCGGCGCGTGTGGGCTCGTCCTCCCAGCTCGTCGCCGTGGGCTTGGGTGCAGAAATGGCCGGCAGCGGTACCGCGCCGTTCGAGGAGGAGGCGGGGGCCGCGCCGCCGGGCAGTGGAACCGCGGCGCTCAGGCCTGGCTTCACTGGGAAGACGTTCTGGCACGTGGGGCACTTGATGCGCGCGCCACCGGCAGGAATCTTCTTGTCGTCGATGGTGAGGCTCGAGTTGCACGACGGACATGCGACCTTCATGGAGCTCCTTGTGACTCTTGTGGTTCGCTCAGAATCAGGCTTGGCGCCGCTTGAGTCGGGTGGATCGAAGCCGCCAGAGGTTACCCCGCGTTTTGCCTGGGGTGAACTTGCAGTATCGGTGTGGGCCCGACAGACCGGCGCATGGGCAGGCTGGTGCTTCGCAGGGCTGGAAGTGCCGAAGAGGCGTGCTAAGCGCGCCGCCCACCGATGGCTGCCGCCCCTCACCTGAGCGTCGTGATCCCCGTCTACAACGAGGAGGCCATCGTGGAATCGGCCGGCCTCGAGCTCGCGAAGGGCCTGGAGGACCGCGGCTGGGACTACGAGGTCATCTTCGCGGAGAACGGGTCACGCGATCGCACTCCTGAGATCCTCGAGCGCATGACGCAAGAGCACCCGCGCTTGAAGTGGTTCCACAGCGAGACGCCGAACTACGGCTCGGCGCTGAAGGCCGGCATCCTGAAGGCCCGCGGAAACCTCGTGGTGTGCGACGAGATCGATCTGTGCGACCTCGTCTTCTACGACCAGGCTGTCCCGAGGTTGGAGCGTCGCGAGGCGGACTTGATCGTCGGCTCGAAGGCCGCTCGAGGCGCGAGCGATCGTCGGCCGATGGTGCGTCGGGTCGCCACGCGCATGCACAACGGGTTGTTGCGGGTGGCGCTGGGCTTCAAGGGCACCGACACGCACGGCCTCAAGGCGTTCCGCCGCGAGAAGCTGCTCCCCGTGATCGACAAGTGCGTCGTCGACATGGACGTGTTCGCCTCGGAGTTCGTGGTGCGCGCGTGGCGTGAAGGGCTCGAGGTTCGCGAGATTCCCATTCAGCTGATGGAAAAGCGCCAGCCGTCGATTCACCTCTTCAGGCGTGTGCCGAACGTGCTCAAGCAGGTCGCGCGGTTGGTGTACGTGATTCGCGTGCGCGGGCAGTAACCGTCGAGGCCCCGCCGGAACGTCGAGAAGACCGGGTCGGGGTCGTGCGCGTGAGGTCTGACGCAATCAACGGCGGTTGCTCGAGGGCCGTGAGTCTGTCGTGGCCCGACACGCAGGCCGAGTGCATCAGCACGATTCCCGCTATCGTCCCCCGACTCGCATGTCGTCCCGGCTCGCCAGCATCTCGGTCGATCTCGACTCCCTCGGCCACTACTGCCGCATTCAGGGGCTCCCGGAGTCGATCCTCGACGAGCGCGCGCGTTCACTCGTGTGGGCCACTGCGATTCCCCGCTACCTCGAGCTGTTCTCGTCGGTGGGGACGCCGGCGACCTTCTTCGTCATCGCGAGCGATCTGTCCGACTCGAAGCTCGCCCCCGCGCTCCAGGCCTCGGCGGCCGCAGGCGTCGAGCTGGCCAATCACTCGTTCTCGCACGACTACGGGTTGTCGCGCCGAAGCCGGGTGCAGATCGAAGCCGATCTCCGCAAAGCGCACGAGGCCATCGCCACCCAGACGGGCGTGACACCCGTGGGCTTCCGCGCTCCCGGGTACACGCTCTCGCCTGCGATGCTGCAGGCCGTCGCCGCGCTCGGCTACCGCTACGACTCGTCGACGTTTCCTGCCGCGCCGTACTGGCTCGCCAAGGCGTCGGTGATGACGACGTTGTCTGCGCTCGGTCGACCCTCGCGAGCGATCCTCGATTCTCCGAACGTGCTGCTTGCGCCCCGGGTTCCCTACCGCCCGTCGCTCGAGGCGCCGTACCGTCGGGGCGACGCGCCGCTCGTCGAGCTCCCGATGGCGGTGACGCCGATCGCGCGGGTGCCCTTCATCGGCACCTTCGCCACCAGCATGCCGTGGCCCCTGGTCGAGGCGACGTTCCGGCGGCTGCGACACGACCGGCACCTCAACTTCGAGTTGCACGCCATCGACGTGCTCGACGCGACCGACGGCATTCCCGAAGCACTCGCCCGCCAGCAACGCGACGTCGGCGTTCCCGTTCGGGAGAAGCTCTCGCGCCTGCGCCGCCTCTTCACGTGGATGGGGGACGATCGCCAGCGAGTCACCCTCACCGACGCCGCGTCGCATCTGTCAGGACAGCTCGATGGCTGAGGAAGAGAAGCTCGGCCGCTACCGGCTGCGCTCGCTCATCGCCACCGGTGGCATGGGTGAGGTCTTCCTCGCGCGGCAGGAAGGCCCCGCCGGCTTCTCGAAGACCGTCGTCATCAAGCGCATCTTGCGCCACCTCGCGCGAGACCAGGGCTTCATCGATCTCTTCCTGAACGAGGCGCAGCTCGCCGCGCAGCTCCAGCACCCGTCGATCGTTCAGGTGTTCGGGCTCGAGCGCGAGGGCGACACCTGGTTCATCGCGATGGAGTACGTGCCGGGCAAGAGCCTGCGTGCGCTCATCGACACCTGCCGCGAGAAGAACCTCACCATTCCGCCGTCCATCGCAGTGCGGCTCATCTCGCAGGTGCTGCAGGGGCTCGAGTTCGCGCACGAGCTGAAGGACGAGAAGGGCAGGGCGCGGGGTATTCTCCATCGCGACGTCAGCTCCGAGAACGTGCTCGTGGCGTCGTCGGGGATGGCCAAGCTCGTCGACTTCGGCATCGCCCGCGCCATGCGTGGCGTGGTGACGAGGGTGGGCAACCCGAAGGGCAAGCTGGCGTACATGGCGCCGGAGTTGATGGTTTCGGGCTCGTCCATCGATCGTCGCGCCGACGTGTATGGCGCCGGGGTCCTCCTGCACGAGTTGTTGATGCTCGAGCGCCCGACGCTGGGGCCGATTCGCGATGACGGCACTCCCGCGCCCGTCATCTACGTCGCGCCTGCGGCGTTGCCGCAGCCGCTCCAGCACGCGCTCACGAAGGCGCTCGCGCTCGACGCGAAAGACCGGTGGCCCTCCGCGCACGCGATGAGCGAAGCGCTCGAGAGCTGGCTCACCACGGCCGGTCACACGGTGCTGGCTCAAGACGTGTCAGCGTTCCTCACCACCGTCCACGGCGAGACGGCGGCTGCACCGGTCTCACTCGGGGACGACGTCGGCAATACCAGTCAGCTGCCCATCGTCGCGGGCACCGCGCCGCTGAACCCGGCGCCACCCCCGCGTACGCCGACGCAGCCCCTGCTTCGCGCCGTCACCGGGCCCGTCGTCGCGCAGCCGCCAGCACCTTCGCCGCCTCGCGTCGGCTGGTGGATGTTGCTGGCCGGCATCGCGACGGCCGTCGTCTTCCTCACCATCACGGTCATCGCCATCGTCGGCTCTCAGCAGCCCAGGGTCGAGCCGCCGCCGGTCGACGTGCCCGTGGCCGACCCCGGGCCGAACGACCAGGTGATGCCGGAGCTGTCACTCGAGCTGCCCGAGGAGGTCGACGCCGGTGCGCCGATCGAGAAGGTGACGCCGACGGTCGGGAAGCTCGTCGCGAAGAAGCCGCCGCCGAAGAAGCCGAAGACGGGCCGCGTGGTCGTGCGGGTCAACCCGTGGGCCGAGGTCTCCTTCGCCAACAAGAAGCTTGGCGTGACGCCGTTCGACCCGGTCGAGGTGCCGGCCGGCGCGGCGACCTTCACGCTCAAGAACTCGCAGCTGAACGTGACGCGCAAGGTGACGGTGAAGGTCCCGCCCGGTGGCACCGTGGTGCTGCGCGCCGATCTCTTCAAGTGAGCTTCAGGTTGAACGCGCCGGCCTTCGTGGTCCGCCCATTCACCTGCACGTCGACGCGGTGCTCGCCCGCGTGCAGTCGACGGATCGATCGGTGCGCCATCTGGAATCGGCGCGTCACGGTTTGCTTCGCTCCCGCCGCGAGCTCGAGCCGCGCGAGGCGGAACTTCTTCGTCGACGTGCCCCTCGGCCGTTTGAAGTGCACCACGGCCTCCACCACCACGTGGGTGAGCGCGTCACTGCCGTTCTTCACGGTTGCCTCGACGGTGATGACTTGACCGACCAGGAGCTTCGCCGGCGTGACCGAGCCCGTGACCTTCAGCCCCTCGGCGGACGCGCCCAGCAGGGCGAGCGCCTCGTCGTTGCCAGCCTTCACGAGGGTTCGCAGCCCGTGCTCCACGAGGCGTCGTCGTTCAGCCGTCGCCTTGCTCAGCCAGCGTCGGGCCGTCGCGAGCACGACCTTCGGGTGATCTTTCGCGATGTCATTGAGGTGGTTGGCGACCGACCGGCGCACGTACTCGCTGTCGTCGTCCTTCAAGAGCTCGAGCAGCGGCAGCGCGAGTGACGGGTCGGCCTGCAGCTCCGGGAGACGGCCAGCCCACGGGAGCCTCGGCCGCGTGCCCTCCGAGACCAACCGACGCACGTGGGGGTCCTCGTCCTTCGCCCAGACCTTCAGCTCCCGGAGCGTGCGGGCGCGAGCGTGCGTCAGCAGCGACCGGATCGAGAATTCGGCCGTGAAGCGCTTCGTGAGCTCCCGGTTCAGGCGCAGGGCCGTCTCGACCTCTCGCGGGCCGACTTCATGCAACCAGGTCGAGAGCGGCATGAACCGGAACACCTCGTCGCCGTAGCCCTCGGTGGCGGTGAGCGGGTCGCCGAGTGAGGCGATGGCCAGCTCCATCGCCCGGGTGATGTCGCTCGGGAGCGCAGCGCCGAGCGCGTCGGCGATGTGAAGGGCCCGCTCCTTGAGTTCGAGAGACTCGAGGCCCGCTGAGGCCGCCTGGATGAACTTCTTCGAGGGGAACCCGGGCCAGACGCGCAGGAAGTCGCGCGCGATGTCTTGCACCCGGTCGCCGTTCAGCAGGTTCTTGAAGGGCCCGGCCATGGAGGCCGGAGACTACACGTCCGTTCAGCGCACGTCTTCGTCGTCTTTCCCGTCGCGGCGCTTCTTTCCGCCGTCGGGGTTGGCGAGCACGACCTCAGGGTGGGTCGGCGCGGGGACGGGATGAATGGAGGCAGTCGCGAGGTGGAGAGCGAGGAGCAGCATGTGACTGCAGACGATGCCACAGAACGCGCATTCACGGGCTGCGTCACGCTGCCCTCAGATCAGCCGCTTGCCCCGGTGAGAGCGTGTAGGTTCCGCCCTCATGTCGCGTTGGGCGGTGCTCGTGGTGTCGCAGCAGCGGGTCGCGCCGGTCGATCTGCCGACGGCGAAGCCGCTGATGGTCGGCCGCGCGCGTGGCACCGGCCTCGAGCTGAAGGATCCCCGGGTCGACGAGCGCCATCTGTCGATTCGCGTCGTGAACGACCGACCGGTGCTCGACCCGCTGGGCGGAACGTCGGGAGTGCTGGTGAACGACGTGCCGTGCGAGTCACCGGTGACGTTGTCGGCGGGAGACGAGATCTCGCTCGGAGACAGCCGCCTCATCGTGATGTCGCTCAGCTCGCCGGTCGCGCCGGGCTTGCGCCTGGCCTCGGAAGACGAGCTGAGCGCGCGGCTCGAAGAAGAAGTGCGGCGCGCGGCAGGCACCCGACCGCTGGGCTTCGTCCTGGTCTCGACGGCAGGGCTGAACATCGCGGCGCGCCAGGCCCTGACCCGACGGGTCGTCGAGGCCGTCGCGCAGACAGGCGCCATCGCGTCCTGGGGCGAAGTGGCCGACGATCTGATCGGCGGCGTGGTGCCCGAGCTGTCGGACCAGGCGCTTTCTGCGGTGCTGTCGATCGTCCCCCTCGTCGCAGGTCCACGCGCGAGCACCGCTTCCTCGTCTGCGCCGGCCGACGGTCTGTCCGGCGACGCCTTGATGGAGGCCGCGTTCTGCCGGCTGCTCTCGATTCCGCTCGTCCCCGAAGAGCCCGCCGTCGCCGACCCGTCGATGGTGCGGTTGTTCTCGCTGGTCGAGGACTTCGCCGACAAACCAGGCGCCGTGGTGATCGTCGGCGCCCCGGGGTCCGGCCGGGGGACGCTGGCGAGGGCGTTGTTCCGGTCGCGCGGGGTCGAGCCTGTCGTGCTCGCGGCCCACAGCGCCCTCGAAGGAAGACCGTCAGCCGTGCTGGTTCGCGACGTGGAGCGCTGGCCAGAACCGCGGCTGCGCCCGGTGTTCGAGCTCGCGAAGGACAAGAGACGGCTGGTGGTCTTCACAGCGCCGTCGAGCGAGCACTTCGATGCCGCCACGAGCCAGGTACTCGAGGTTCCCGCCCTCGCGGAGCGACCCCTCGATGTGGTCGCGCTCGCCGATGCATTCCTTCGCGAGGCGCGCGCCGCGCTCGCTCGTCCGCGGCTCTCGCTCGGTGCCGACGCGAGGCGCCTGCTCGCCGCCTATGCGTGGCCTGGCCAGGTGAGAGAATTGCGAACCGTCATGCTGCGTGCCGTGCGCGCGGCGGTGCGCGACGAGATCGGGTCCGACGCGCTCCCGACCCGGCTGTCGGCGGCGGGCCCGCGCTCGAACCTGCGGGGCGCCCTGAAAGAAGCCGAGCGCGACCTGCTCCTGGAAGCGCTCGCCCGAACGCGTTGGAACGTGACCGCCGCGGCGACCCGGCTGGGGCTGCCGCGTCGCACCGTCGTCTACCGCATGGCTCGCCTCGGCCTTCGCCGCCCAGCCCGCTTGCGCTGAACGAGGCTTGCACTCGGAACGGCTCGGGCACAGACAGGCGCCATGGCGACTTCCCTGCTCGATCTCTTTCGTGTGCTCTCGGCGTTCTCGCCGAAGCGGGTCGAGCTCAAGGACGCGCCCTGGGAGGCCTACGTCGACTGGGCCATCGGGCAGGGCCTCGCGCCGCTCGCGGCGTACAACCTCGAGTACCGGCTGGGGCTGTGCGGCGCTCCGCAGTGGGCGCGCGATCGGCTGCTGTCGATCTACCAGGGCTCGGCGAACGACAACGTCATGAAGCTCGTCAACTTCAAGCGGGCGGTCGACGATCTCGAAGGCCGGCGCATCGTGCTCATCGGCGCGGCGTCGTTCGCAGAGTGTCTGTACCCGCACGTCGCGTGGAGACCCGTCATCGATGTCCGGCTCTTCGTGCCGCCGAACGACGTGGAGCCGTTCGTGAGCTGGCTCAGGCGCGCCGAGTTCAAGGCTGACACCACGACCGTGGCGCCCTCTGGAGAGCGCGTGCTCAGTGATACCCGCACCACCTTGTACGTCCACGGCTCGTTGATGAAGGACCCCTCGCACGATCAGGCCATGCTGAGCCGGGCGCTGAAGCTGAAGGTGTACGGACCATCGCTGCTCCGGCTCGAACTCGAGGACGCCATCCTCACCCACGTGACGATCATGGCTCGCGCAGGCTTCGACGTGCCGATGCTCGAGTTCCTCGACCTGCGTGAGCTGGTGCTGGGGGCGCCCTCGATGGGGGGCGACTACTCGCGGGCGCCGAAGGCCGACGAGCTCCTCGAACGCGCAAAGCAGTTCGGGGTCGAGCGCGCGCTCTGGTCGGCCCTCGGCGTCGTGGAACGGCTGTTCCCCGAGACCGAAGCCGCCGTCGCGCGGCTTCGCCCCGCCCTGATGATGCCGACGCGAGAACTCCTGCATCGGCTCATCGTGACGCCGCTGTCCGAGGTCGGCCGCACCGAGCAGCTCCGGGGGGAAGACACGCTCCGGAATCTCCTGGCTGGCGGGTGAAGACAACACGCGGGGCTTTGCGGTAGGAGCCCGGCCATGCGCATCGCCGTCATCGGTTCTGGCTACGTCGGGCTCGTCGCAGGCACCTGTTTCGCGGACTCCGGCAACGACGTTGTCTGTGTCGACATCGATCAGCGGAAGATCGACATGCTCAAGCGCGGCGAGATCCCCATCTACGAGCCGGGCCTCGGCGAGCTCGTCGAGAAGAACGTCAAGGAGCAGCGGCTCACGTTCTCGACCGATCTCAAGGCTTCGGTCGCGCCCGCGCAGGTCGTGTTCATCGCCGTCGGAACGCCTGAGGGCGAGTCCGGGGAAGCCGACCTGCAGTACGTCATCGCCGCCGCGAAAGAGGTCGCGCGCGCCATCACCCAGTACACGGTCGTCGTCGACAAGAGCACCGTGCCCGTGGGCACCGCCGACAAGGTGCGCGCGGCCATCGCCAGTGAGACGAAGGTGCCCTTCGACGTGGTGTCGAACCCGGAGTTCTTGAAGGAAGGCGCCGCGATCGACGACTTCCTCAAGCCCGATCGCGTCGTCATCGGCGCCGACACCGAGAAGGCGCGCAACCTGATGGGCGAGCTCTACGCGCCCTTCGTCCGCACCGAGCACCCCATCATCTACATGGACACGCGCTCGGCCGAGCTCACCAAGTACGCCGCCAACGCGATGCTCGCGACGCGCATCTCGTTCATGAACGACATCGCGGCGGTCTGCGACAAGGTCGGCGCTGACGTCGACCAGGTCCGCAAGGGCATGGGCGCTGACAAGCGCATCGGCTACCCGTTCCTCTTCCCCGGGGTGGGCTACGGCGGCAGCTGTTTCCCGAAGGACGTGAAGGCGCTCGTCACCACCGCGAGGGAGTACGGCATCGAGTTCGACCTGCTCCGTGCCGTCGAGCGCACCAACGAGAAGCAGAAGAAGCTGCTCGTCACCAAGGCGCTCAAGCACTTCGGCGGCTCGGTCGATGGCAAGACGTTCGCGGTGTGGGGTCTGGCGTTCAAGCCGAAGACCGACGACATGCGTGAGGCGCCGTCGATCGAGATCATCGAAGGCCTGACCGGCAAGGGGGCGAAGGTGAAGGCGTTCGACCCTGTCGCCACCGAGACGGCGAAGCGCGCGCTGAAGGACCGGTGCCAGTACGTGGAGCGCCCCTACGACGCGCTCGAAGGGGTCGACGCGCTGTTCGTCGTCACCGAGTGGAACGACTTCCGCAACGTCGACTTCGGCCGCATGAAGACGCTGATGAAGCAGCCAGTGGTGTTCGACGGCCGCAACATCTACTCGCCCGGGAAGCTGCGTGAGGCGGGCTTCACGTACTACGGCATCGGCCGGCCGTAAGAGATGGACGCGGTGACGACCTCAGCACCGCTGTGGCCGGTCGCCGCCCTCAAGGCGCTGCGGCCCAGGCAGTGGACGAAGAACGCCGTGTTGTTGGCGCCGTTGTTGTTCGCGAAGTCGGCCAGCGAGGGCGGGCTCGTCATCAAGGCGCTGGTGTCCGTCGTCGCCTTCAGCCTGCTCGCGAGCGGCGTGTACGTCGTCAATGACTGGGTCGATCGCGAGAAGGACCGGCTGCACCCCGAGAAGCGTCGCCGGCCGATCGCGGCGGGGCAACTCGGCATTGGCTCGGCGGTTCTGCTCGTGGTGCTGTGCTGGAGCGGCGCTGCGGGCCTCGGGTTCTGGTTGGGCACGCCGTTCCTTGGCGTGCTGGGCGGCTACCTGCTCCTCCAGGGGCTCTACACGGGCGGGCTCAAGCACATGGTGCTGCTCGATGTGATGGCGATCGCGCTGGGCTTCATTCTTCGCGTCGTCGCCGGAGCCGTGTCGATCAACGTCGAAGTGTCGAACTGGTTGTTTCTCTGCACGTTGCTGGGCGCGTTGTTCCTGGGCTTCGCGAAGCGTCGCGCTGAGCTGTCATCACTCGAAGAGGCGTCGGCGCACCGAGCCAACCTGGCGGACTACACGGTGCCGATGCTCGATCAGATGATGAGCATTGCCGCTGCCTGCACGGTGTTGGCCTACGGGCTGTATTCCGTGGCTGCCGAGACGGTTGCGCGCGTTGGCTCCGACCGGCTCAAGTTCACCGTGCCGTGCGTGGTGTACGGCGTGTTCCGGTACCTCTTCCTCGTACACAAGCGAGGGCAGGGCGGGGCGCCCGAGAAGGTGTTGCTCGGAGATCTACCGATTCAGCTGACCATCGCGATGATCCTCGCGATCGCGGCCTGGGCGCTCTACTTCCCCAGGTAGTGCTCTCGGCATGGACGAATGCGGGGGCCTCAAGGCGGGGTGCGCACCACCAGCTTCTGGAGCGCCCGGTAGACCCTTTCGAGGAACTGGCGCTGCGCGGGAATACCGTTGAGGTCGATGCCGACCGACGGGCGAGGGGTGTCGAGCTTGTGGGCGACGACGCCCTTGAGCTCCGCGCGCCCCAGAGGCCCGAAGTCGACGCGGAGCCGGAACTCGGCGCCGACGGGGAGCTCCGGCGCCGTCACCAGCATGCCGCCGGGCGAGAAGTTGATGGCTCGGCAGAGCCGAGACCCCGCCGCCAGCATCACCACCGCCTGGAAGTCGCAGGGCAGCCGCGGCGCGTCGCGGAGCTCTTCCGAGGGTTCGGCCATCACGACGGGGGCGATTTCGCGGTAGACCCAGCGCTCGGTTGGACCAAACACGGGCACCCCCGAGGCATCGAGCGTGACGCGGCTGAGGTTGGTCACGTGCCCCCACGTCCAGGCGGCATGGGCCTCGGAGTTCGGGCTGGCGACCGCGTCGAGCTGGCCGGTTCGGCGAAAGGCGCGAACGTGCTCGACCAGGTCCGTCAGGTACCGGCTCGAGCCCATTCCTGACACCCGCCCCGGCCGCTCTGCGAGGTTCGCGAAGATGCGCTTGAGAGTGGCCTCGTTGAGCTGGTTGGGGTGGATCACGTCGACGACGCCCATCTTGAACGACGAGCACCACCGCGCAGCCTGGGTGTCGGCGGTGACCAGGACGACGGGCCGGTCGCCGTGCCCCATCACCTCGAGGTGCTGCAGCCCGTCGCTGATGTCAGAGGGCATTTCGGCGACGATGACGTAGGCCGAGACGCCCACGAACTGCAGGCGCTCCTGCAGGTCAGGATCGTCGAAGCCGTGAGGGAAACGCTCGAGCCACGAGGCGGTCATGCGCTCTGACGCGCTGTTGGCGAGCGCTCTGCTCCGCGCGAGGATGCCGAACTGTCGGGTCTTCAACTTCATGTTTTCAACATCGGCTTTCGCGCGCCAGATTTCAAGCCTGACCTGCCCGTCTGCGGCGGCGCGTCTTGGTTACCGACCTCGGCCGCAGCGCCGTCAAGGGTTCAGCCTGCGCATCCATGGCACTCACGTCTTCGCGCCTCGACCGGGTCTCTCGACACTGCACACGGCCGAGGCGGTCAGCATCCGCTCGGCGAGCTCCGACTGACCTTCGGTGGCGTCCGCCGCCAGCGTCATTCAACTCACATCGCCTTCTTCACCTTCACGCCCTTCATCAACGTCTCGATACGCTCGAGGACCTCGGCCTTGTAGACGCGCGAGCCGCAGTTCGGGCACGCGCCCTGCGGCACGTCGGTCAGCACGACGACCTTCCCGTTCACCGTCAGGCGCACCTCGACGGAGCGGTTGTCGTAGGCCCCTCCGCAGGGGCATCGGCCGTAGTCACGCTTGGCGTAGTCAGCCATGGAAGTGCGCTACCATAACGCCACCGTGACCCGCGTACCTCCCTCGCGCGTACCCACCCGGGCGTCTCCGCAGTCCGCTGCCGCTCAGCAGGCGCAACGCGTCCGCCGCCCCATCAACCGCCCGCAGGTGCAGAAGGAGCAGAAGCTCAAGAGCGGGCAGCCCGAAGACTCGCTCAACAGCGAGCCCATCAAGAGCGAGGCGCAACGCGCGGCCGACGACACGGGCGCGCACAGCATGGAGCAGCTCGCGCATGCGATGGCGCACTCAGAGCAGGACGGCGCGAAAGAGGCGAAGGAAGCCACCGCCGAGGCGCGCGAGCAGTCGGAGCGTGAAGAGAAGCCGAGCGGGTTCTTCGCGCGCGTCTTCGGGCCCAGACCCGGCGCGCAGAAGTCAGGCAGCAAGCCTCAGCTCCCTACGACCAAAGCGCCGACCGCCCAGCCGCAGGCCCCCCTCAAGAAGTCGGTTCGCGACGGCTTCGAGAAGACCGACCCGCGCGCCACCACCGTCACCTCGGCCAGCTTCAGCTCGCTGAGCGCGGTGGGCGGCGTGCAGACCAGGCTCGGCGGGTCCATCTTGCGGCCCGACCGACCGCCCGACGCGTTTGCGCTGCTGCGCGAGGCCAAAGAGCGCGGCGTGCTCTTTCAGGAAGACTGGAACCGCGAAGGCCATTCCGAAGATCAGGACGACCCCGAGCTCGCCGCTGCCGTCGAAGAGGTCATCTCGCGCTTGTTCGGGAAGGCCGGCATTCTTCGCGTGGGCCCGGGTCGCAACGAAGGCCAGGACCCCGTCGTCGTCGTCGTCGCCACACAAGGCTTCAGCGACGCCTCGCTCGCCGCCATTCCCGAGAAGGCCGGCCGCTTTCCCATCATGCTCGCGCTGTCGTTTGAACTCCTGCCTCTGCGCCGGGAGCGGTAAGCAGCGTTGCATGGACCTCGAGAAGAGCCTCATCGCGCAGGTGGAGTCCGCGGTCGGTCACTCCATCGGCGACGCCCCGGTGTCGAAGCTCAAAGGTGACGCGTCGAATCGCAGCTACTTCCGCGTCGGCGCTCCGCCGCACTCCTGGGTGTTGATGGTGATGCCACCCGACGCGGCGAAGAAGAGTGAAGAGGCCTCGAGCGGCGCTGTGCCGACCGAGCTGCCCTTCGTCAACGTGCACCGCTACCTGACGAAGCTCGGCATCCGGGTGCCGCGCATCATCCGCTACGACGAGCCCGCCGGCATGATGGTGCTCGAGGATCTCACCGACGAGACGTTCGAGCGGGCCATCCTCCGGGGCGACAAGGCCAGGTGGTACCAGAGCGCAGTCGAGCTGCTGGCGAAGTTGCGCGCGAAGGCCGAGCAGCACGTCGACCCGGGTTGCCTCGCCTTCACCCGCGCGTTCGACGTCGAGCTTTACGACTGGGAGCTCCACCACTTCCGCGAGTGGGGCCTCGAGGCGTGGAGCGGGAAGAAGCCGACCGCCGAAGAACGCGCCCAGCTCGACGCGATCTTCCAGCGCATCGCCAGGCAGCTCGCCGCAGCGCCACGGGGCTTCACGCACCGTGACTACCAGTCGAGAAACCTAATGGTGAAGGACGGCGAGCTCGTCGTCATCGACTTCCAGGACGCGTTGCAGGGGCCGCGTCAGTACGATCTCGTCGCGCTGCTTCGTGACAGCTACGTGGAGCTCGATCGCCCCTTCGTCGACGCCATGCTCGACGCGTACATCGCGGCCTTCGAGCGAGAGACGAACGAGCGCATCGAGCCGAAGTCCTTCAAGCAATTCTTCGAGCTGCTCACCGTGCAGCGAAAGCTCAAGGACGCGGGCCGCTTCGAGTTCATCAACCGCGTCAAGGGCAACTCCGGCTTCCTGGTCAGCATCCCCGCGTCGCTGCGCTACGTGAAGGCCGCGCTTGACGTGCAGCCCGAGCTCGCCGACCTGCGCCAGATCGTCGCGAAATACGTGCCGGAACTGAGCTGACCCGCATGCGCGCGATGGTGCTCTGCGCAGGCCTCGGCACCCGGCTGAGGCCCCTGACGAACCTCTGGCCCAAGCCGGCGATGCCGTTCTACGGGCGGCCGCTGCTTCGCTACGCGTTCTCGACGATTCGCCAACTCGGCGTCACCGAAGTCGGCATCAACACGCACCACTTGCCTGAGGTGATGGAGGCCGTCGCGCAGCTCGAGAGCAGACGGCTCGGGCTGTCGCTCACCGTCTCGCACGAGGCGGGTGAGCTTCAGGGCACGGGTGGCGGCATTCGGGGCCTGAAGGACTTTCTGTCGGCCGGGACCGCCATCGTCCTCAACGGCGACGTGCTGTTCGCGGTCGACTTGAAGCCGATCGTCGACGCGCACGAGGCCAGCGGCGCGGACGCCACGATGGTGTTGCTGCCGATGCCCGAGGGCGAGACGTACAACGCGGTCGAGCTCGACGAGGCGCGCACAGTGCGGCGCATCGCGAGCAAGGGCCCCGGTGGCGAGCGGCTGTCGTCATGGCACTTCACTGGCGTGCACGTGCTCTCACCGACGGTGTTCGACTTCATGGAGCCCTCCGGCCCCATCGACATCAACCGCGATGTCTATGTGCGGCTGATCGAAGCGGGTGGAACCGTGCGCGGCCACGTGGTGACTGACTCCGACGTGTACTGGTCCGACATGGGCACGCCCGAGCGTTACGCGGCCACCCATCGTGACGTGCTGTTCGGTCAGATTCCCCTGGTGCGCTTTGGCGCAGCGTCTCCGCTCGCGGGGATGTTGCGGCACGGGCTCTCGGCGTGGGCGCACCCGACCGCTCGCCTCGGAGACGCGCGGATCTCGGGTCCGGCGTGGTTCGGCGAGAATGTCAGCCTCGGCAAGAACGTGCGCATCGGGGCCGGGGTGTCAGTGGGGAACGACGTGAAGGTCGGCGACGGCGCGCACCTGAACCGCGTGGCCGTGCTCGACGGCACCGAGGTCGAAGGCGGCAGGCTGTACGAAGACGTCATCCTCGCGCCGCGCGGCGTGCGCGTGCCGATGACGTGAAGACGCGAGCGCTCCTTCGTCGACTGCGCGTCCTCACCGGACCCGTCGCGAGCGTTCGACACCGCCTTCGGGCTGTTCGTGTCGACGCGCCGACGCTCATCGTGGTGCTCGCTGGGGAGAAGCGGGTGTTCGCCGGTGGTGCACGGTGGGCGAGGCGGTGATGGTGCATCAGCCCCTCGCGCTCGACGTCGAGAACGTGCCTGCTCGGGGCCGTGACTACCGCGCGGCCCTCGTGTCGTTCGAGTGGCGGCTGGTCGAGCTCGCGCGTGCCCTCCTGCTCGCCCATGGTGCCGTCGTGCCGACGACGCACGTGGTCGACACCCTGCCGGTCGACGAGCTGGCCGGCGCGCTCAGCGGCCCTCGTCACGAGTGAAAGTGAGCAACAGCCGCGCCCCCGCAGGTGCGGTGGCTTCGCTGGTGGTTCGATCGTCGCCCACCACCTCGTCAACCGTCCGATCGCTGACGTCGTCTCTCGCGAGGTCGGCGATCGCACGCTGGGCGATCTCGTCGACGATCTCGTGGCGGTGATGGTCGATGGTGCGTGGCGCTTCACGCACAAAGACGGCTCTGCGGACTGACGCTCAGTGCCTGAAGCGCGCGAGCACGCAGGTGACGTTGTCGTTGCCACCGTTCGCGTTCGCGAGATCGATCAGCTGGCCGCAGGCCTTCTCGAGATCGCTCTGGTTCTGCAGCACCTGCTGGATCTGGGCGTCCGGCACCATGCCCGAGAGGCCGTCGGAGCAGAGCAGGAAGACGTCGCCGTCCTTCGGCTCGACGCGCGAGACATCGACCATGACGTTGTCCTTCATGCCCAGCGCGCGAACGATCACGTTCTTGTGCGGGAAGGCTTCGATCTCTTCGGGCGTGAGCTTCTTCGCCTTCAGGTAGTCGTTGAGGAGCGAGTGGTCTTCGGTGACCTGCTTGAGCACGCCATCGCGGAAGAAATAGACGCGGCTGTCCCCGACGTGGGCGACGCACACCTCGTTGTCGCGCGCGAAGTACACGCCGACGATCGTGGTGCCCATTCCCTTGTACTTGGTCTCTGCGGTGGCCTTCTCGAAGATGCGCATGTTGGCCAGCTTCACGCCCGTGGCCAGTCGGTTCTCGTCGTAGTTCCGCGCCTTATCCATCTTGTAGGGCCAGGTGATGTCCTGGTCCTGGCCGGTCATGCGGAAGAACTCCTGCATCTCTTCGACGGCGATCTTCGACGCGACCTCACCTGAGGAATGGCCGCCCATGCCGTCTGCCACCACGAAGAGACGCTCTTCCGGAACGAGGACGTAGTTGTCCTCGTTGTGGTTGCGCTTCATCCCGACGTGGCTTTGACCGCTGACCTCGATGCGCATGTGGAGACTGGGCACGTTCTGAATCGTTGGAGAGGAAAGCAAATCGGCACCCATGCGACAAGCGCTGTCAGTCAGCGCGGGGTGTGAAGAGGACCCGATCCCCGGCCGCGGTTCCACTGGAAAGTGCAGTTCCGGCGGGAAGCTCGAGTACGCTTCGGGCCGAAGGGTGGAACCGGCTCATGCGCCAGGGCTTCAGCGCGTGGTAGACGTCGACGACCACCCCGTCGCGGTCGAGGAACAAAGCGTCGATGGCGATCTTCATGAAGAACGTGTGGATCGAAGTACACGGCACGATGTGCAGCCCCCTGCCCATCGGAAAGTCCGTCACCCCCATGAGCCCCTTGAACCGCGTCACGAACGAGTCGGCCGCTTCGGCCTCGTCGGCCAGGAGCGTGTTCCGGGTGGTGTTCTTCACCTGAAAGCGCGTCACGTCTGTGGACCATAGCCCGACCCTTCCGCCGCACGAGAACCCGCTCACGCTGGTCCTCGTTTCTCCGCAGATTCCTCCGAACACCGGCAACATCGCCCGCCTGTGTGCCTGCACGGGGTGCAAGCTGGTGTTGATCGAGCCGCTCGGGTTCTCCATCGACGACAAGCAGCTCCGGCGGGCCGGCCTCGACTATTGGGACAAGGTGTTCCTCAAGCTCTACCCCTCGTGGGAGGCGTACGTCGCCGACACGCCCTCTTCGCGCCGGTTCCTCTTCACGGGCCTCGGCGGGGCAGGGCTGTGGCATACGCGCTTCGGGCCGGGCGACCACCTCGTCTTTGGCGCCGAGCCGACGGGTCTCCCAGCGGCGGTGCTCAACGGCCCTGGCGGCACCCGCGTCACCATTCCCATGCTCGACGACCGGCGAGGCCTCAACCTGTCGACCTCGGTCGGAATCGCCGCGTACGAGGCGTTGCGCCAGATCCATGGGTAGAATGCGCCCGTGCCGAACACGCAGGTAGCTGAAGTCCTCTTCGACGCCCACGCTCTCAAGGCCACCGGCGCCGTCACGTGCAGTCACCGCGGGCGTGAGACGCGCCTGTTCTTCTCCCACGGCGATTTGGTCGACGTCGATGGGCAGTTCGGTATCGCCGCGCCGCTCCAGGGGTTGCTGCGGGGTCGGCGCCTCTCCCTGAGCCAGTTTGATGCGCTGTGGGCCCGCGGCGAGGTCGGTCAGACCGACCCCGAGACGTTCGACGAGCTGGGGTTGACCGAGGCCGACGAGCGCTCGGCGCGACTGCTCGCGTCGGTTCGACAGGTGGTCGCCACGGCTGACGGTGCGCGCTTCGAGGAGATGCCGGTCGAGGGGGCCGTGCAGGTGCCCGGCGCGACCGTCGCGAGGTTGGCGTTCGAGGTCGCTCCGCCGTCGTCGCACGAGGCGCCGTGGGTGCGGGTGAAGGATCTCTCCCGGGCCTCAGCCTTCCTGTCGGACGAGGAACGCGCGCTCGTCTCGGGGTGGACCAACTTCGTCTCGGGCGCTTCCTTGCCGTCGGAGCAGCACCCTCTCCTCGCGGTGTTGCTGCGTTCCGGGGCACTCGACTCGGTGCCGGCTGCAGAGTGGCGGCGACGCGAAGAGGAGGCACGCATTGCCGCAGAGCAGCGCCGGGCCGACGAAGCCGCTCGCGTTGCAGAGGAGAAGCGACAGGCCGAAGAGGCCGCGCGCCAGGCGGAAGAGGCACGACTCGCGGAGGAGAAGCGACAGGCCGAGGAGGCCGCGCGCCAGGCGGAAGAGGCACGGCTCGCGGAAGAGAAGCGACAGGCTGAAGAGGCCGCGCGCCAGGCGGAAGAGGCACGCCTCGCGGAGGAGAAGCGACAGGCCGAGGAGGCCGCGCGCCAGGCGGAAGAGGCACGGCTCGCGGAAGAGAAGCGACAGGCTG
>JBBAQZ010000018.1:106671-129796 GCA_040400045.1 Myxococcaceae bacterium | reverse complement strand
AGAAGAACGAGCTGAAGGCGAAGGGCGGGGGCCAGTTCATCAAGCGCGCCCTCACCGGTGCGCTGCTCCGCTGACCTCACTCAGCCACCCCCCGGCGCAGGCCAACCTCGCTCTTTCGCCGGCAGCGCCTCGAGGGCACCGCGGAGCGCGGGCTCGTGACCGCGACCCATCCGTCAGCTCGCGCAACGACAGGCGACGTTTCTTGTCAACGTGGGCCAGCGTAACGGCGGTGGCTCGCGCTGGTCGGACTCGGCCCGGTCTCCGGGCTGACATCTCTGGCAGGGTGGCTCCGGGCTGCCTCTGACACGGTTGTCGCTTCACCCGGCGAACGCCGGCGCCATCGCAGGCGCGCAGCCGACGTCGGGGCGCCTCAGTCGAGTCCCCTTTCTGGGGCGACGTCCTGGGCTGGACTCCGAAGTCGCTCGGGCTGGGCGTCACGCATCGCACAGGCCCAGGTCGTCCGCAGCGGCTCGAGGCTGCGCTCCGCCAGGGCCCGCGCGCCGTCCGCACTCGACGAGAACATCGTCATGCGTCTCCACGTGAGGCAGGTGATGCCGGGCTCGGAGCAGGGCAACTGCTCCGCAAAGCCGATGACGGCGTCTCCTCGAGCGATGAGGGTTCGAACCTCTTCGAGCGGCGTCGAACGGACTGGCCGACCCAACGACAGCGACACGAGCCCGGGCGCCTGCGCCGACACGAAGACGCCCCGGTTGCGCACCTTCGCGACCACCGTGTCGGGGACGACCTCGCCGGCAAAGGTCGTCAGCGGTCCGACGACCAGGAGCGCCACCGCGACACACCAGCCTTTGAGGGCAGCCAGCTCACGTCCAGCTCGCAGGAGCGCCGCGGCAGCCATCAGGATGAGCCCCGCGCCGACCGCGCACGCCGCCGCCACCCCATCGAACAACCACGGCCCGCCGACGACGCAGGCGGCCCCCGCCACGGCCAGCACCGCAGCGAGGACCCACCCAGGCCACGCGCGCACCGGCGGGGACGCCGCCAGCAGCATGAGCCCACCCGAGGCAGGAACGCTCCACTGCAAGTGGGTGACTGCACTCGCCGCGAAGGGCAAGACTGCGGCGAACGCCCACGCCAGCCCCAACCGTTGCCCCGACCTCGACGGCCCAGGCCGGGCGCGCAGGGCCAGCAACGAGCCTGGCACCGAGAACAGCGCGAGCGTGATGAGCAGCTTGGCCGGAGAACCCAGCGACCACTGCGCGTTGATGCGGGCCACGTTCTCTGAAACGAAGAACTCCGCCACGAACGGCCCCGGGTCGCGCAGGATCCACACCACGTACCACGGGCTGCCCAGCGCGATGCCGAGCGCCAGGCTCACCCAGAGCCACGGCGTTCGCAGCGCCCGCGGGTCGAAGACCAGGGCCGCCACGACCAGCGTGAAGGCCAGGACGACGAGCAGCGTCGGGCCCTTGAGCCACAGCATCAGCGCGAAAGGAACGCAGAGCGCGATCAACTCCCGGGGTCGCTGTCGCTGCGAGGCGCGCACCAACACCAGGACGCCCAGCGCGAACCCAAACAGCAACCCGGTGTCCATCATCGCGGTCCGACCGTACTTGAGGAGGCCCAGGGAGCTGACCGTGAGCACGAGCGCTGTTCGCCCGGCCTCCGGAGAGAAGAGTCGCCGCGCCAGGAAGCACAGGCACACCGCCGCGCCGTACCCGAAGAGCGCCGCCGGGAGCCTCGCGGCAAGGGCCGTCGGACCGAGCACCGCCATCGCACCCGACATGAGCCAATAGAGCAGTGGGGGCTTGTACCAATGAGGCGAGCCCTCAGCGGTGGCAAGCCACGGGTCAACGCGCCCCAGCGACTCGAGCGCCGTCTGGACGTAGACGGCTTCATCGGGCGACGCGCCCACCGCGGCCGCGGACAGCCCGAGCAGCGAGAAGGTAAGGCAGCCCAGGAGCAGCGCACCGTCTTCGAGTTTGAGGGGAATCACGGCGCCGCCGAATGCACGTTGAGAGCCAACCGCCACCGCCTCCGCTTCTGCACGGCTGCGTCGGAACTCCTCGAGCCGCTGGTGCATCGCCCAACCAGCGAGTCGTGGTCGGGAAGCCCGTTGCCAGGCAAATCCAGTCGTCAACCAACTTGACGCGACAGGTTGACAAGCCCGCCGCGGGCTCCTAGGTGGCTGGAATTCCTCGCCTTCCAGGAGCCTCCCGCATGTCGACTTTTACCGGCCACGCCCACACCGGCCACGAGCGTCCCGTCGCCGCTGCCGAGCTGCCGCTGCGCCACGACTGGACCGTGCCCGAGGTGAAGGCCCTCTACGAAGCGCCACTGATGGACCTCGTCTACCGCGCGCAGTCGGTCCATCGCGCCGT
Source organism: Myxococcaceae bacterium (assembly GCA_040400045.1). GTDB lineage: Bacteria > Myxococcota > Myxococcia > Myxococcales > Myxococcaceae > Xiheimicrobium. The sequence continues at coordinate 127,457 of JBBAQZ010000018.1, read as the reverse complement.
GTGGAAGGACAACAAGGTTCAGCTGTGCAGCCTGCTCTCCATCAAGACCGGCGGCTGCCCCGAAGACTGTGCCTACTGCCCGCAGGCCGCGCGCCACGACACCGGCGTGAAGGCCGAGAAGCTGATGCAGGTGAACGAGGTGCTGTCGTCGGCGAAGCAGGCCCGCGAGGCCGGCGCGACGCGCTTCTGCATGGGCGCCGCGTGGCGTGAAGTGAAAGACGGCCCCCAGTTCGACTCGGTGCTCGAGATGGTGAAGGGCGTCAAAGCGCTCGGCATGGAGGCGTGCTGCACGCTGGGGATGATCTCCGAGGCGCAGGCGAAGAAGCTCAAAGCCGCGGGCCTCGACGCGTACAACCACAACCTCGACACCGGTGAGAGCGCGTACGGCGACATCATCTCCACGCGCACGTACCAGGACCGGCTGCGCACCCTGGGCTTCGTGCGCGAGGCCGGCATCGAGGTCTGCTCCGGCGGCATCATCGGCATGGGCGAGACGGTGGAGCAGCGCGCCGAGCTGCTCGTCACGCTCGCCAATCAGCCGAAGCACCCCGAGTCCGTTCCGGTGAACGCGCTCGTCGCCGTCGAAGGCACGCCGCTCGAGAAGCAGCAGCGCGTCGAGGTGACCGAGATGGTGCGAATGATTGCCACCGCGCGAATCCTCATGCCGACGTCGATGGTGCGGCTGTCGGCGGGCCGGCTCCAGATGAGCGAAGAGGCGCAGCTGCTCTGCATGCTCGCGGGAGCCAACAGCATCTTCTTCGGCGACAAACTGCTCACCACCGACAACCCCGAGTTCGCGAGCGACATGGCGCTGCTCGAGAAGGCGGGCGTGACGGCGCTCCAGCCGTCGGTCGACAAGCCGGTGGCGCAGTAACCGATGGGCGTCGTCGACGCGTGGAGCCAGTCGGAGCTGCTGGTGCTCCAGGCGAAGGGCCTGGCGCGCAGGCTCGAGCCGCTCGAGTCGGCGCAGGGCCCTGTCATTCGCGTCGACGGCCAGTCGCTCGTCAACTTCTCGTCGAACGACTACCTCGGCCTCGCGAACGACGCCCAGGTGCGTGAGGCCGCGCGCGCGGCGCTGGAGCGGTTCGGTGTCGGCACCGGCTCGTCGCGGCTCGTCGTCGGCGACACCTCGGAGCATCAGGCGCTCGAAGCCGAGCTCGCGCGCTTCGAAGGCACCGAGGCGGCGCTGCTCTTCAACAGTGGCTACGCGGCGAACACGGCCGTGCTCCCTGCCCTCCTGGGAGCGCACGACCTCGTCTTCTCCGATGCGCTCAACCACGCCTCGCTCATCGATGGGTGCCGGCTGTCGAAGGCGCGCGTCGTGGTGTACCCGCATCGCGATGTCGTCGAGCTCGAACGATTGTTGAAGGTCCACCAGGGACGCAGGCGGCTCATCGTCAGCGACACCGTCTTCTCGATGGATGGAGACCGCGCGCCGTTGCGGGCGCTCGCGACGCTGGCGAAGACGCACGGCGCTGGGCTGTACGTCGACGAAGCCCACGCCACCGGAGTGCTCGGGGCTCGCGGCGCCGGTCTCTGTGAGCTCGATGACGTGAAGCCCGACGTCCGCATGGGCACGCTGTCGAAGGCGCTCGGCGCGAGCGGTGCGTACGTCGCGTGCTCGACGACGGTCCGTGCGCTCCTCGTCTCGACGGCGCGTCCGCTCATCTTTTCCACCGCGCTGCCTGCGCTCGTCGTGGCGGCTGCGCGCGCGTCGCTGCGTCGCCTGGAGCAGGACGCCTCACTCCGTCAACGCCTCTGGCAGCACATCGAGCACTTCGCGGCGGGCGCACGCTCGCTCGGCTTCGAGGTGTCAGCTGACTCGGCTGTCTTCTCGCTCGTCATCGGTGCTCCCGACGCAGCGCTTCGCGCGAGCGAACATCTTCGGGAGCTCGGCCTGCTCGTGAAGGCGATCCGGCCGCCGACGGTCCCTGATGGAACGAGCCGCCTGCGGGTGTCGTTGTCTGCGGCGCACACGACGGCGCAGCTCGACACGTTGCTCACGGCGCTCGCGACGCTGCCAGGACAGCGCCACGTCACCAGCCGACGAGCTGCTCGATCGACTCCGGCCCATGCCCCGCACACGCGCGAAGACCTCGCACCCGCCACGACGGAGCCTCACGAAGCGAACGCCACGGCGAACGGTGGTGACACGCTGGGTCGCGCGCAACTCGCGCCGAGACCGCATCGGGAACTCGCTCCCAGCCGGACGGAGGCGCTGCTCGCCGACGACCTCGCGCACGTGTGGCACCCGTTCACCCAGATGCAGGTGTGGCCCGACGACTCGCCCATCGTCATCGAGCGCGCCGAAGGCAACTGGCTCATCGACACCGACGGCAATCGCTACCTCGACGCCATCTCGTCGTTGTGGGTGACGGTGCACGGCCATCGCCGCATCGAGCTCGACGTGGCGGTGAAGGCGCAGCTCGACAAAGTGGCGCACTCGACGTTGCTCGGCCTCGCGTCGGCGCCATCCATCGCGCTCGCGAAGAAGCTCGCTGCCGTCGCGCCCGAGGGCCTCACCCGCGTCTTCTATTCCGACTCGGGCAGCACCGCGGTCGAGGTCGCCGTGAAGATGGCGTACCAGTACTGGCAGCTCGCGGGCCGGCCACAGAAGCAGCGGTTCGTCGCGCTCGCCGAGGCGTACCACGGTGACACCATCGGCTCGGTCTCGGTCGGCGGCATGGACCTCTTCCACGAGCGCTTCCGGCACCTGCTCTTTCCCGTCGAGCGCATCCCCACGCCGCACGCGTACCGCTGGGCGGGAGCCGACGTGCTGACCGAGTCGCTCGCCGCGGCCGAGACGTTGCTGCGCGAGAAGCACGAGTCCATCGCCGGCCTCGTCGTCGAGCCGCTCGTCCAGGGCGCGGCGGGCATGCTGATGCAGCCGAAGGGCTACCTGAAAGGGCTCGAGGCGCTGTGTCGGAAGTACGACGTGCTCCTCATCTGTGACGAGGTCGCGACGGGCTTCGGGCGCACCGGCACGATGTTCGCGGTGGAGCAGGAAGGCGTGCGGCCCGACTTCCTGTGTCTGGCGAAGGGCCTGACCGGCGGCTACCTGCCGCTCGCGGCGACGCTGGCGACTGACCGGGTGTACCGGGCGTTCCTCGGCTCGTTCGGGGAAGCGAAGACCTTCTTCCACGGCCACACGTACACGGGGAATCCGCTGGCGTGCGCCGCGGCGATCGCGTCACTCGAGCTGTTCGAGACGGACCGAACGCTGGAGCGATTGGGGCCGACGCTCGACGAACTCCAGCGCGGGCTCGACCGGCTCTCGGCGCATCGTCACGTTGGAGACGTGCGTCGGCGCGGCGCGATGGTGGGCATCGAGCTGGTGAAGGACCGGGCCACGAAGGAACCCTTCGCCTTCGACGAGCGCGTCGGCTTCAAGGTCTGCCTCGAGGCGCGCAAGCACGGCGTGTGGCTGCGTCCGCTCGGCAACGTCATCGTGTTGATGCCGCCGTTGTCGCTGACGGTGGAAGAGGCGGCGCTCGCAGTGGCCGCCATCGAGCGCGCGCTCGCCGTCGTCCTCGGCTGAGGCCGACGGTCTGGCCCAGGGATGAGGGGAGCCTCGTCACGCCCGAGGGCTCATCGGGTCGAAGTCCCCGGGGAACCTCGAGGTGCAGGCCGTCACCTTCAGGGAGCGGCCACCTGACCGACTCGCCGGAACGGGTCTGCCTCGCTACAGTGCCCTGATGATTCTCGCCCTCGCGCTCGCCGCCACGCTCTCGCAGGCTCCCGCCAAAGAGGTGAAGGTCATCAAGTCGAACCGCGCCGCGAGGACGGTCGCCGCGAAGACCCAGGCTGAGCTCGACGCCGAGGCTCGCGCGGAAGACCTCAAGCTGCGCTGCGCCGACGACCCCGCGGCCTGCAACGGCGCTTCACCCGACGCGAAGTCGAAAGAGCTGACGGCGAAAGAAGAGGCCCTGCGCCGCAAGGAGGCCGAGCTCGCCGAACGTGAAGAGGCGATGCGCAAGAAGCAGGAAGAAGAGAAGGAAGAGAAAGAGAAGACCGAGAAGCAGCGCGCCGAAGCGAAGAAGCACGTCGAGAAGCAAGCGAAGCAGCTCGAACAGACGATGCAGGGCCTCGGTGGCGCGCTCGCTGGCGAAGAGTAGAGGCGCGAGGCCTTCCCGCGGCGTCTCGTCGACGCGGGGCGTACCGAAGCTGACTGACTGTCGACCCACTTCGGCGACTCAGACGCTCGACTCGCATGGGCGCGAGCGTCGTTCGCCGGCATCACGAACCTTCGGCTCGAGGCCAGGTCGACCCGAAGGGCCCGCGGCAAAGCCGCCGATCGGAGCAGGCCACTGGCGATACGGGTGGGCGTTGACCCCGATGACCGTCGCGACCCTCGAACGGTCTCGATCACAGCGGTGCTTGGGCGTGGAACCGTGCTTGCACTGCTGACGCCAGACCGGGCGACCCCTCCCCGCCCACTGGAGACCTCGATGGCTGGTGAGACCGAACGCCTCACGGAAGCACTTTCGATGCAAGCAATGTCACCCATCGTGCAGCGGCTCTCGCGGAGCGCACAGCTCTCGCAGCAGCAGCACCGCGCCTTCGAGGTCTGGACCGAGTCGATCGTCCAGGGGCTGATCAGCCCGTCGACGGGTGGCCTCGCCGGCTTCCGGAGCGGACTGGACTCGGTGCGCCGCGAGTTCCGCGCGGTCCACGCCGGCGTTGCGGCCGGCTGGCTCGCGCTCGGGAGCATCGACGAAGAGCTCGTCTGCCGCCGCGCCTTCCTCGGTCACCTCATCGATCTCGTCGCGCCGATGGTGGGCCACGAGCCCGCCACGAGCCGGCTCGTGAAGGCCGCTGCGTGAACCCGCTCACCGCGTCCAGGCGTCAGGCCCCGGGGCGTGGCCGCTGCCGATCGTCGAGCACTCGGCCCATCGGTCTCGCCAGAGGGCGTCGCGGTGATCGGTGGAACACCGCAGCCAGACGACGAGCGTGTGGCCAGCGCCGCGCCTGTTCGGTCGCCCTGCCCGGCTGCCCCGGAGCCTGTAGTGGAGCTTCTGGCACCGCCACGAAAAACACCTGACAGCCAGCGGAAGCCCATGGTACGGCGCGCGCGACTTCACCCACGCGAGGGACGCCGACACCATGCAGATCCGAGCCGACGAAATCAGCCGCATCCTCAAGGAGCAGATCCAGGACTACGGCAAGCAGATGACGGTCGCCGAGACCGGAACCATCCTCGCGGTCGGCGACGGCATCGCGCGCGTTCACGGCCTCGACAGCGCCCAGTCGGGTGAGCTCGTCGAGTTCGCCAACGGCACCCGCGGCCTCGTGATGAACCTCGAGGAAGACAACGTCGGCGTCGCCATCATGGGTGACTTCAAATCGATTCGCGAAGGCGACATCGTCAAACGCACGGGTCAGATCGCCCAGGTGCCGGTCGGCAAGGGCTTGCTCGGCCGCGTCGTCGACGCCCTCGGCAACCCCATCGACGGCAAGGGCCCGATTCAGTCGACCGAGTTCCGCCGCATCGAGCTCAAGGCGCCCGGCATCGTCAAGCGCAAGGGCGTGCACGAGCCGATGCAGACTGGCATCAAGGCGCTCGACGCCCTCGTTCCGGTGGGCCGCGGGCAGCGCGAGCTCATCATCGGTGACCGCCAGACGGGCAAGACCGCCGTCGCCATCGACACCATCATCAACCAGAAGTCGCAGAACGTCTTCTGCATCTACGTCGCGATTGGCCAGAAGCAGTCGACGGTCGCCCAGGTGGTGGACAAGCTCGCCCGCTACGGCGCCATGGACTACACATGCGTCGTCGCCGCGAGCGCGTCTGACCCTGCGCCGATGCAGTTCTTCGCGCCGTACACCGGCTGCGCCATCGGCGAATACTTCCGCGACAACAAGATGCACGCGGTCATCATCTACGACGACCTCTCGAAGCAGGCCGTCGCATACCGTCAGCTGTCGCTGTTGCTTCGCCGCCCGCCGGGCCGCGAGGCGTACCCGGGCGACGTCTTCTTCATTCACAGCCGCCTGCTCGAGCGCGCCGCCAAGCTGTCCGACGCCGAGGGCGCCGGCTCGCTCACCGCGCTGCCCGTCATCGAGACGCAGGCAGGTGACGTGTCGGCGTACATTCCGACCAACGTCATCAGCATCACCGACGGGCAGATCTTCCTCGAGACCGACCTCTTCTTCGCCGGCGTTCGCCCGGCCATCAACGTCGGCTTGTCGGTGTCGCGCGTCGGTGGCGCCGCGCAGATCAAGGCCATGAAGCAGGTCGCAGGCTCGCTGAAGCTCGAGCTTGCCCAGTATCGCGAGCTCGCGGCGTTCGCGCAGTTCGGCTCCGACCTCGACAAGGCGACCCAGGAAGTCCTCGCCCGTGGTTCTCGCCTCACCGAGCTGCTCAAGCAGGGCCAGTACGAGCCGCTGACGGTCGGCAAGCAGGTCATGCAGCTGTACGCGGGCACCAACAAGGACGACGCGGGCAAGCGCGGCTGGCTGCGTGAGATCCCCGTCTCGGACGTCACGCGGTGGGCGAAGGAGTTCATCGAGTTCTGCACGGCGAAGTACCCGCAGATCGAGAAGGGCATCGACACCGAGAAGCAGCTGACCGACGGCATCAAGGCCGATCTCAATAAGGCCATCGTCGAGTTCAACGGCGGCTTCCAGAAGACGCCCGGCGCGAAGCTCTGACACGCCGAAGAGGGCTGAGCACTGCGGGCCGCCCGGTCAACCTGGCGGCCCGTCGTCGTTTCAGACCCTTGCCGCCACGGCATTGAACGCTGGCCGCTGAATTGCTTTCTCCTCGCCTTGCAGCGCAGCGCGGCACGCAAGGCCGCGGGAGGTGGAGTGATGGAGCTCGCAGAGGCCCTCACAGACGCAGTGCAGAAAGACTCGGTGCGGGTCCCTCCGTACCCGTCGACGGCGTTGAAGCTGCAACAGGTGATGTCCCGGCCCGACTTCACGATCGCCTCGTTGGTCGACGCCATGCGTACCGACGCCGTCTTCACCGGCAACATCTTGCGGCTGGCGAACTCGCCCTTCTACCGGCGCGGCGACGCGGTGACGTCGCTGACGCTCGCGGTCGCGCGCATTGGGACCAAGGAGCTGACGCGCCTCGCGATGGCCGCCAGCGTGTCAAACGCCGCGTCGGCCGCCGGCCCACTCGCCGAGCTCCGGCGTGGGGTGTGGAGGCGCTCGCTGACGGCTGCGCTCGTCGCCGAAGCGCTCGCGAAGGTCGACGGGAGCGATACGGGCGAAGCGTTCGTCGCGGGGCTCCTCCACGATGCGGGGAAGCTGCTCATCATCGGGTGCATCGAGGACGTGCTGGCGAAGCACGCTGACCTGCCGGCCTCGTCGACCGACATCGCCGTGATCCTCGAACACCAACACGCGAAGTTCGGGCTCATTCTATCGGGCCGCTGGCAGCTCCCCGTCGCGCTCGCGCAGGTCATCGCGCACCACCACGACGCTGTCGTGCCCGACCCCTTGACGCGCCGGGTGGCGATGGCCGACCTCATCGTCGAGGCGCTCGACGGGCAAGCCGGGGTCGACGCGAAGGCGCTGGAGGCGCTGACCGGGCTCCCGGCCTCGTCGTGTGAAGTGCTCGCGGCGTCGATTCCATCGATTCCCGAGGCCATCAGCGCCTTCGAGGGCGACGCCGCGCCCACCGACAGCGCCCCGAAGGCACCAGTCGTCGAGACCGTCGCTCCGCCGCTGTCGCCGAGCCGCGCCGTCGCCCTGACCCTCGAGCTCAAGGGAGGCGCGAAGGGGGTGCTCCTCGACGTTCGCCGCGCCGACGCGCACGGCTTCGTGGCGCTCGCGAAAGACGCGCTGCAGACCAACCGCGTGGTCGAGTTCCAGGTGCAGGGGTCGACGCTGAAGGTCTGGGCGGTGGTGCAGCGGGTGCGCAGGCGCGGAGAGATTCACGAGCTCGACTGCTCGCTGTTCGCCGCCTCACCCGAGGTGGCCCGCCAGTGGCTGCAGGTGCTCGACCAGCACGTCCGCGCCGCCGCGTGAGCTCGTGCGCAGCGGGACGATCAGTCTTCGCCGAGCTCGCTGAGGAACTCTTCGCGCGTGATGAGGCCCTTCTTCTGCAACAGGCGCAGCAGCACCCAGAAGCGGCGCTCCATCGTCTCGACGTCGTCGTTGCTCTTGAGCCCGAAGAGGAACTCGCGGTCCTTCGACATGCCCGCGTCAGGCTTCTTCGGCACGGCCTTCGCCGGCAACTCCACATCGGCGGGAATCTGGTTGCGGGTCGAGATGATCTCCTCGCCCACCACCACCAGCTCATCGTCTTCGCCCGGTGACAGCGTCAGCCCCATCGTCGCGCCGCCGGGCGCGGGCGACGACGCGCTCGCGGTGACCTTGTGGTAGAAGCGGAGGATCGCCTCGCGCACCTGCGAGTGCGTCGCCACGCACGGTGATGGCTTGAGGCCCGTCGTGAACTCGACCTCGTCGAGCGCGGGCTGGTTGAGCGGGTCGCTCATCGCGACCACCAGGCGCTTCATGGTGGTGCCCTTGCCGTCGATACCGAAAGGGAAGACCTCGTGGGTCTCGCAGAAGCGCGCGCGGAGCATGTGCACCGCGCTCCAATCGACCTGCACCTTCGAGAGGTCGACCGCGGGGAGCCCCAGCGAAGCTGCCAGGGCGTCAGCGAGCTGCGCCTCGGTGAGCAGCCCCTGCTGAATGAGCGTGACGCCCAGGCGCTGACGGGTGCGCTTCTGCGCGCTCAGCCCCGCCTCGAGCTGTTCCTGGCTGATGAGGTTGCGCTCGCGCAACAGCTCGCCGATCCGCTTTCGCGACATGCCGAAGCTCTGTCACTTCCTCCCGACGTGATCCACTTCGGGCGCCGAAAAACTCTCAGAAGACGGGAAAAAGAGGGCCCGCACAGGCGGGAAGACCGCTGGATTTCACTCCCGTTTATCGCGCCTTGACACTCTTTTCAGGCGGCGCTTATGGTGCGCGCGATTTTCGGACGGTCCTGATCCGAAGACAGTCACACACTGGACACAGGTTGGAGGCATTCCCGCAATGACGCTCGCATCGCTGATTCCCCTCGCTTCAGAGGCCGCTGGTGAAGAAATGGGCCTTTTCGCATCCATCGCCCACGCGTGGGTCGAAGGTGGGTGGGGCATGTACCCCATCGCTTTCTTCCTCGTGATTGGCCTCGCCATCACTGTCGAGCGCACGATCGTGTTGTTCTTCAGCGCCGCCATCAACAAGGACGGATTCCTGCGCGGTCTCAAGAAGCACATCTACGCGGGCGATCTCGACAAGGCGATCAACTACGTCGCGGGCCAGAAGCCCACGCCCCTGACGAACGTCGTGAAGTCGGGACTGATGAACGTTCCCAAGGGCGAAGAGGAAGTCCAGGCGGCGCTCGATGAGGCCTCGCTCCGTGAGAACCCGAAGCTCGAGGCTCGCTCTGGCTACCTCGCCATGCTCGGCAACGCGGCCATGCTCGCCGGTCTGCTCGGCACGGTCGACGGTCTCATCGGTTCGTTCAAGGCCGTCGCGCACGCCGCGCCTGCCGACCGCGCCACCATCCTCGCCGGCTCCATCGGTGAAGCGATGAACTGCACCCGCTTCGGCCTCATCGCCGCCATCCCGCTCCTCATCTTCTTCTCGGTGCTCAACGGTCGCACCCAGTCGTTGATCAACGACATCAACGAGACGTCGGTCGCCGTCCTGAACCTGGTCGTCCAGAACAAGGACAAGTTCAAGAACCTGACGGTCCCCGCGCAGGCCGAGGAGTAATCCTCCCTGTTTGGTGACGTGCCTCCGGCGGCCGGGGAACCCTTCCCGGCCGTCACTGTCCTGGGTGAAGTGAAGCAGTTCATGCAGCGCCGGCGTGTCGCCGGGTAACGAAACGAAACGGAGTAGCGCATGGCCGGCGGTATGGACCTTGGCGGTGGTGGAAAAGGCGGCAAGAAGCCCCTCGACACCAGCATCAACCTCGTGCCGTTCATCGACCTGATGGCCGTCACCATCGTGTTCCTCATCATGTCGGCCGTGTGGACGCAGCTCGGTCGCCTGCAGGTGTCGCAGTCGGGCCAGTCGGCGTCGGAAGAGCAGCCAGACGTCAACAAGCCGCCCCCGCCGTCGCTGCTCATCACCGAGAAGGAGCTCAAGCTCTCGGTCGGGGGTCTGCAGTACGACCCGATTCCCATCACGCGTGACGACAAAGGCCGGGTCGACCTCAAGAAGCTCGTCGAGAACCTCGGCAAGGTGAAGACGGAGCAGCCTGATCAGGCCTCCATCACCCTGCAGACCGAAGACAACGTGCTGTATGAAGACCTGGTGCGCATCATCGACAGCTGCATCGGCGCTCAATTCCCGAGCGTCTCGGTGTCTCCCGCCTCCAGCTAAAGAAAGAACTCGACCATGGCCATCGAAGCCCCTGGAAAGCGGTACGGCAAGCGACTGCAGCACTCGAAGGTGTTCGGACACCTCGGCGGCAAGAAGAACATCAATGCCGACCTGAACGTGACGCCCCTCGTCGACATGTTCGTCATTCTCGTGCTCTTCCTCATCGCCAACTTCTCGGCGACCGGTGAAATCCTCGCGATGTCGAAGGACATCGAGCTGCCCGAGGCCTCCAACACTGACGAGCTGCAGCTCGCGCCGGTGGTGCAGGTCTCGAAGGACCAGGTCATCGTCTCGGGCACGTCGGTCGGCCGCGTCGACGACCTGACCCGCGAGGACTACCTGAACATTCCCCAGCTCGAAGAGAAGCTGCGCGACATGAAGAAGCAGTTCGAAGACCTGCACAACGCGGCGAACGACTCGGGCTCCTTCAAGGGCGACGTGAACATCCAGGCCGACAAGAAGGTGCAGTTCCGCATCATCAAGCGCGTGATGTTCTCCTGTGCCGCAGCCGGCTACGGCAACATCGCCTTCGCGACGATGGCGGCCAGCCAGGCTGGTGAAGAAGGCGCCAAGACGGCCTCGCGCGAGTAGGCACTGAGGTGTGGTTGGACGAGCCCCGGCTGGCCCTCGCGGCCGCCGGGGTTTTCGTTTGTGGCGTTTGTTCGCCGCATGCGCTGGTGCTAGGCGCACGTGCCGCCTGCCAAGGAGTCGCCGTGACCGAGATGCTCATCAGCCACATCGAGACGATCGCCGCCTCGGCGAGCACGTGGGGCTTTCTCCTCATCGTGTTGTTCATGACGATCGAGAGCTCCTTCATCCCCTTCCCCAGCGAAGTGGTGATGATTCCCGCAGGGTTCCTCGCCGCGCGCGGAGGGCTTTCCACCGGGTCGCCGCTCGTCGACGCGGCGATCGCCATCGTGTGCGGCACGGCGGGGTCGCTGCTCGGCGCCTACGTGAATTACTTCTTGTTCAGCTGGCTGGGCACGCCCTTCCTCGAGAAGTACGGGAAGTACTTCTTTCTGCCGCCACCGAGCCTGGCGCGCGCGAACGAGTTGTTCCGCCAGTACGGCGCTGGCGCGACCTTCGTGTGCCGGCTGCTCCCCGCGATTCGCCAGCTCATCTCGATTCCTGCCGGGTTGGCGCGCATGCCGCTCGGGAGCTTCAGCTTCTGGACCGGCCTCGGCGCGGGCATCTGGGTCACCGTGCTCACCGTCGTCGGCTACGTGGTGGGCAGCCGCACCTCGAACATGACGTACGCCGAGCTCGTGCACGAAGGCACGGCCATGGTGAAGCAGCACTTCATCTGGATGATCCCCACGCTGCTGCTGGCCTTCGGCGCCTACGTGGCGCTCACCAAGCGCATCATGAAGACGAAGGCTCCTGCAGCCTCGCCCACCTGACGGCGCAGCGAAGGACTGGCGGTCGAGGCCTCGACACGGTTAGGCAGTGGCCGTGCGTGACGCGCTGGAGAAAGTGAAGGCCGCAGCAGGGCGCCTCAAGGTGTTCCCGCTGCCGTCGGCCGTGCTCCTGCCCGGGGGCATCATGCCGCTCCACGTGTTCGAGCCCCGCTACAAGGCGATGCTGAAAGACGCGATGGACTCGGACAGCGTCTTCGCGATGGCGCAGGTGGTGCCAGGCCAGGAAGACCAGCTCGCCGGCCGCCCCGACCTCGACCCGATGCTCTGCGCCGGGGTCATCTCGGTGCACGAGCACCTCGAAGATGGCCGGGCCAATCTCGTGCTGGTCGGCGTGTGCCGCGCGCGAATCATCAAGGAGTGGCCCCAGACGCACCCGTACCGCGAGGTGCTGGCCGAAGCGCTGCCCGACGCTCCATACGACGGGGAAGAAGAGGCGCAGCTCCGCACGGCGATCTTCGAGCTGATGGCGCGGGTGCCCAACGAAGTGGGCCAGCGGATCGCGCAGGTCACGACAGGCGCCAGGGGAGGCGCTCTGGCCGACATCCTGGTGGGCAGCCTGGTCGCCGACCCCGAGCGCCGCTTCGAAGTGCTCTCCCAGCTCGACGTGCCCGCGCGGCTCAACGCGGTCACCAGCGACCTGATGGAGTTGATCAGCCACATCAAGCCGCCGCGCAAACCCGAAGGCCTGCTGAACTGACGGCGCTTCGTCGCTCGAGTCACCTCGCGGCAGCCCCCGTACGGAATCGTCGCGACCTTCGTGGAGCCGTCTTTGACTCCGCAGCGTCGACGATGGCCTGGACGCACTCCGCCCACGCTGACCTTCGCCCTCCGGACGTGAGCGGGGTGTCGACCTCATTCGCAGTGTCGGAGCGCGCCGGCTGGCGCGGCGTGCACCGCCGACGACGGGCTCACGCCACCAGCATTCCGGGCAACGCCGTCTCTCCCGTCACCACCGCCACCTTGAGCGTCACGGTGAAGCGCGCCCCACCGCCAGGCAGGTTCATTCCACGAATCGTCGCGCCGAACGCCGCGAGGTATTCACGCGACAGCGCGAGGCCCAGGCCCGTGCCCTTGCCGGGGGGCTTCGTGGTGAAGAACGGCTCGAACAGGTGCTGGAGCGCCTCGGCCGAGATGCCGGGGCCATTGTCGTCGAAGGAGAGCGCGACTCCGTCGTCGAGCCCGGTGGAGCGGACCGACAGGCAGGGGCTGACCGTTCTCCCCTCGTCGAGGGCATCGGCGGCGTTCACCAGCAGGTTCAGCACGACCTGCGACAGCTTGCGGCGGTTGGCGCGCACGAGCAGCCCGCGAGGCACCTCGACCTGCACCTTGAGCCCGGACGGCAAGCGCACCGAGGCCAGCCGGACGGCGCCGTCCACGAGCTCGCGCAGGTCGACCGGCTCCACGTCATCGCGTCCCTCGCCGGCCAGCGACTTCAGGTCCGTGACGATCTGACAGATGCGGTCGATGCCCACCGAGGTGTCGTCGAGGATCTCGCGCGCATCAGCGGCCGACAACGGCGAGGGCCCGAAGAGCTCGCGGTGCAGCACGCTGACGTTCGCCTTCACGAAGGCGAGTGGGTTGTTGATCTCATGCGCAACGCCCGACGCCAGTCGCCCGACGATCGCCAGGCGCTCCGCGTGAGCGCGCCTCGTCTCGGACAGCCGCAAGGCATCGCTGCGCACCTGCTCCGCGGCGACCCCGGCCTGTCTCATCGAGCGCAACCAGCTCGAGGTGATCAGGAGTGCCCCCGCCGCACAGGCCTGCGCGAGCCCGACGCCGAGGAGCTGCAGTGGCGTGAAGCCCACGTGCATGAACCAGGCGGTGTTGGCGAGCAGCCCGGCGCCCAGCACGACGACCACCACGGCGAGCTGGTCGAAGAACATGACCCCGAGGACGAGCGGCACCAACACCACGGTGGCCTGCTCGGCGGCGCCGCCACCGCTGACGAGCAGCGAGACAGGGCCCAGGACCGTGACGGCCGCGGGCACCAGCAGCCAGGGCGTCGCCAGGCGCTCCCGGCGCGTCAGCACGAAACCGAGGAGGGTGACGAGCAACACCCCGCCGACCTGCCAGGCCGCTCGCCAGAGGCTCTCTTCGCCGACGAGAACCTGAGCCGCGCTGAGGGGAATGCAGGCGCCGGCCGCGATCGCCAGGACCATCAGGCGCTGGGCGTTGATCGAAGTGGACGGAGTCGTTCGGTTCGGACGGGCAGATGAGTTCGTCGGCACGCCGCGGACGTGTGCAACCGCTGAACCGCCGATAGAGCCGCAATCCTACACCTGCGCAGGTGGGTCGGCCGTGACGGAGAAGTCAGTCGAGACCCGGCCTCAGGGTCGAACGAGGACCTGGAAGAGGTCGGAGAGGCGGGACTCGGCGCGCAGCGTCGCCCGCAGATCGACGGAGGCAGTGAGTCGGTCTCCGTGCCGTTCGAAGCGCAGCCACTGGTCGGCTTCGACCTTCGGCAACAGGTGCCTGGGCAGCGGCACGGCCCGCCCACCGAAGTCGAGGGAGACGTGAGAGGCCGACGTGGCCTCGACCCGCCGGAAGGCCGTCTTCTGCCAGCCGAAGAGCTCCTGCGAGGTGACGCCGGCGTCGCGCAAAGACGTCGCCAAGCTCTCAATCTCTCTCGGCTTCTGGGCCGGCGGAGGCGCGACGTTCGCAGCAGATTTGGGACCGACGGGACGCATCACCGACATTGTCGTACCTCTGTCCGATGAAGTTGCGCGGTGCGCCATCAACCGTGGTACGGGCGCGCCATGTCGGAGAAGGCGCCGCAGCCCGTCGGAGCGAACACCGCTCACGAGTCGCTGGAGGAGAACGCCGAGCTGATCCACCACCGCATCGAGGCGGCCAACGCGGGCCTCGAGAGCAGCAAACACAAGCCCATGACCGAACAGAACGCCAACGCCGCCGCTCCCGCGAAGAAGCAGAACGACAACCTGAAGCTCCCGACGCGGGCTGCCGACTTTTCCGGTTGGTACAACGAGCTCGTCAAGCGCGCGAAGCTGGCCGACAACTCCGACGTACGCGGCTCGATGGTGATCCGCCCGAACGGCTACGCCATCTGGGAAAACATGCAGCGCGTGCTCGACGGCATGTTCAAGGACACGGGCCACCAGAACGCCTACTTCCCCGTCCTCATCCCCGAGTCGTACCTGGCGAAAGAGAAGAAGCACGTCGCCGACTTCGCGCCGCAGGTGGCGGTCGTCACGCACGCTGGCGGCAAAGCGCTGCCCGAGGGCGAGCGCTACGTCATTCGCCCCACGTCCGAGACGATCATCAACCGCTCCTTCACCAACTGGGTGCAGAGCTACCGGGACCTGCCCATCCTCATCAACCAGTGGGCGAACGTGATGCGCTGGGAGATGCGCCCGCGGCTGTTCCTGCGCACCACCGAGTTCCTCTGGCAGGAAGGCCACACGTGCCACGCCACCGAGGCCGAGGCGACGGAAGAGACGCTCAAGATGCTCGATTGCTACGAGCGGTTCGCCGAGGACTTCATGGCGATGCCCGTCATCAAGGGCCAGAAGACCGAGAGCGAGAAGTTTCCCGGCGCGGTGAACACGTACTCCATCGAAGCGATGATGCAGGACAAGAAGGCCCTGCAGGCCGGCACGTCGCACATGCTCGGGCAGAACTTCGCGAAGATGTTCGACACGATGTACCAGTCGAAGGAAGGCCAGCAGGAGTACGTGTGGCAGACCTCGTGGGGCGTCTCGACGCGGCTCATCGGCGCGCTGATCATGACGCACTCCGATGACGCGGGGCTCATCGTGCCGCCGAAGCTCGCGCCCATGCAGTGCGTGATCGTCATCATCGGCAAGACCCCCGAAGAGCGGGGCGCGGTGCGGGCGAAGGCGCAGGCGCTGGCCGCCGACCTCAAGAAGTCCGGCGTGCGCGTGCTGGTGGACGACGATGAGACCAAGGGCCCGGGGTTCAAGTACGCCGAGTACGAGCTGCGCGGCGCGTGTCTGCGCATCGACCTCGGCCCCAAGGACCTCGAGAAGAACCAGGCGATGCTCACGCGCCGCGACACGAAGGCCAAGGAAGCCATCGGCATCGACGCGCTCGTCGGCAAGGTGACCGAGCAGCTCGAGGCGATGCAGAAGGACCTGTTCACGAAGGCGAAGGACTTCCGCGCCGCGCACACCTTCGAGGTGAACTCCATCGAGGAGCTCAAGGCGAAGGCCGACGACGGCTTCCTGCACGCGCACTGGGACGGCACGCCCGAGACCGAGAAGCGCTTCAAGGACGAGTTCGGCCTCACCACGCGCAACCGGCCGTTCGACCTGAAGCAGGAGCCGGGCAAGTGCCCGCTCACCGGCAACCCGTCGCCGGGCCGCATCGTCCTCGCGAAGGCGTACTGAGCCCGTGACGGCGCGCGTCCTCTTTCTCGAGCCGGTCGGTGGCATCGCGGGCGACATGTTCCTCGCGGCGGCCATCGATCTCGGCGTCGAGGTGGGCGCGCTCGAAGGACCGCTGCGTTCGCTCGGCGTGCCGGGGTGGAAGTTCTCGCTCTCGCGTCAGGAGCGCCACGCCATCACCGGCACGCACCTCGACGTGGTGCTCGACGAGCAGGAAGAGCACCCGCACCGCAGCTACCGCGACATCGACGCGCTCATCGGGAAGAGCGCGTTGCCGGACCGCGCGAAGCAGGTGGCGCTCGCCATCTTCAAGAACATCGGTGAGGTCGAGGCGAAGGTGCACGGCACCACGCTGGAGGCGATTCACTTTCACGAGGTCGGCGGCGTCGACTCCATCGTCGACATCTGTGGCGCAGCGCTCGCGCTCCACCTGCTCGGCTGGCCAGACGTCTTCACCACACCACCGCCGCTCGGCTCGGGCACCATTCGCATCGCCCACGGCACCGTTCCGATTCCCGTACCCGCGACGCTCGAGCTGCTGAAGGACCGGCCGGTGCGCTTCGAGGGCAAGGGCGAGCTCACCACACCGACGGGCGCCGCGATTCTCAAGACCGTCGCGACGTTCACACAGCCGCCCGAGCTCATCGTCGAGCGCATCGGGTACGGCGTCGGCACGAAGGACTGGCCCGACCGCGCGAACGTGCTGCGCGCGTCCATCGGCCGGCGCTCGAGTGACACGACGTCAGTGCTGACCGTGCTCGAGTGCAACCTCGACGACGCTTCGCCGCAGTTGATCGGCGCGCTCCTCGAGACGTTGATGAACCGTGGGGCGCTCGACGTCTGGGTGACGCCGGTGCTGATGAAGAAGAACCGGCCTGGCCAGGTGCTGAGCGTGCTGTGCGACGCCGCGAAGCGGAACGCCCTCCTCGACACGCTGCTGCTCGAGTCGACGTCGCTGGGTGTGCGCGAGACGAACGTCTCCCGCATCGCGCTGGAGCGCCGTTTCGATACCGTCACGACTCCGTACGGGCCCGTGCAGGTGAAGGTCGGCCTCCGCGACGGCAAGGTCGTCAACGTCGCGCCCGAGTTCGAAGACTGTCGCGCGCTGGCCGAGAAGACGAACGTGCCCCTCAAAGAGGTACAGCAGCGGGCGATCGCCGCCTGGTACGCGACGAAGGCCTGAGGGAGCCGCGGCCGAATCGGCCCCCCCACGAGGCATTGCTGCCGACGGAGCGATCCGCGCGAGCGCAGGTGAGGCATTGAGGAGAAGTGGCAGGAAGCGAAGCACTTCGAGGAGACGCCCCGGGTGTCTCGCTCAGTCTTTGTCGTTGGGTTCGCTGCCGGTGGTGAGGTCTGACAGCGGCGTCGAGGAGCGCTGGGCCTCGAGCCACACCGGCTCCTCGTCGAGGGCCGGCCGGCCCATCAACAGCTCGTGGGGCCGGAACATGCCTTTGTAGGTGAGCGACGGGCAGCCATCGACGCGGTAGCCCAGGTACATGTGCTGACAGCCGAGTTCACGCGCGAGCTCGACGCAGGCCATCACGTTGCCGACGCCAGGCGAGAGGCGCGCGATGTCGGGGTGGTAGAAGAAGTACGCCGCAGAGAGGCAGTCGGGCGTGACGTCGATGAGGCCGAGGGCCACCAGCCGGTCTCCGTCGTACCAGGCCGCCTCGCGACCGGTGCTCGAGGGAAACGCGAACTGCGTCGCGTACTCGTCTTCGCTCAGGTTGGTCGGCTCCCACCCTCGTGAGGTCTCCCGGGTGGCGTGCCAGGCTGCGTGGAGGGCCAGGCGCTCGTCGTCGATGCGGGGCCGGCCAACGTCGATGCGGAAGCGCTTCGCCCGCTTGAAGCCACGCTTCTGGCTCGCGGTTGGCTCGAAGCGGTGAACGTCGAGGCGAATCGAGACGCACTCCATGCACGAGGGACATGCAGGCCGGAAGTAGGCCGGACCGAACCGCCGCCACCCGCGAAGCATGAGGTTCTGCAGCTCCATCGGCGTGACGTCGACCATGAGCCGGTACTCGAGCGCTGCCTTGACGTTCGGCAGGTACGAGCACGCTCGCTGCTCCTCGACGAAATGACGAACCAGGCGCGCCACGAGGCCTTTCTATCGCGGTCTGTCACTTGTCGAAGCCGGCGCATGACGGAAGGCGTCATGGCCGGCTGAGCGTCGCGCCGCAGAACTGGCACCGCTCGCCGGTGACGCCGACGAGATCACGAACACCGGCCCCACACTTCGGGCAGGCGACGACGCGCGGGCTGTGTGGGCACCGAAGGTCGCGACGAGCTCGAGCAGCGCACGGCGCGGGTCCTCAACTGTCGTGAGCTCGAGGAAGCCACGCACGACGGGGTCGTCGCTGCTCAACGGTTGACCCAGCGCGGCGTTCGCGGCGACGGAGACCATGAACTGCTCGAGCTCGGCCAGCGCGGCTCTCAACGTCGCGAGGTCGATCGCGTTGCGCCCGAGGTCGGTGCTCTGCAGGTGATTTCCCTTTGTGTCAGTGCGCTGGAGTCCGGTGCTGTTCGAACGGCAGTCGATAGAGCACGTGCGGGCGCAGCGGGTGCCCTTCGGCGACGCGTAGGTGGAGGAAGTCGCCAGCCTCGTCACGCACCATGCCGAGCTTGTCGACGGCGCCTGGCCTCACGCCCGAGCGGGGCCTGAGGTACCCGCGTGATGACGGGAGTCGGGAACCCGTTCTGCGTCGCCGCGGGCCAGCCCAGGCGAACGAGGTTGGCGGGGCGAAGTCTGAATGGCAAGAGCCCATGGAGACGGGACATTGGCCGCACGCCGTCATCATTCGCTTGCATCAGCCAGGTTCCGAGCGTCTGAAGGGGACGGCTGAAGTCGAAGGAGTCCGTGATGCGGTCGATGAGCGCGCTGGTGCTGTTGCTGGCCGGGACGGCGGCTGCCCAACGACGGCTCCCGTTCGAGTTCGACGCAGGGCTCCCCGCGAACCCCATGCTGACCCAGCAACGACTGACGACGCTCAACGCTGCGATGCCCGCCTGGGCGCAGCTTCCGCCGACGTTCGAGCCGCTGATGGCCGGCCCGCAAGGCGCGACGGCCCCGACGACGACGGTGTGGTTCGCCCCGGAGATGAAAGCGCAGTTCCTCCGCGCGCTCGACGCCGGGACGGCACCGATGGTGTGGCCGGCCCCCGTCTTCTGCGCATCGAGCGCCACGTTCCAGGTACCGGCAACGTCGCTGCTGGCGCAGGGAGCGTCGGTGACGTGTCAGCAACACGAGGCGACGATTCGCCAGCAGCTCAACTCGACCAATCTCGCGATCTGCCTCGAGCTGGAGGAGCCCGAGCGTTTCGTGGCGAGCAGCGAAGTGCCGATGGGGTTGAGCCAGTCAGCGCTCAACTCGTTCGTCGACGCGCGCACCAACACGCTGGAGCAACAGCTCGCACTCGCAGGTGCGGGTCTCTCGCGGGTCCAGCCGCCAGCGGGGTTGTTGCCCGCCGACTGGGTGCCGACGATGCGCAGCGTGTTGTGGAAGGTGCGCCCGTCTCAAGCGAGCCGAGCGGCGACGGCGAGGGCGGCGTTTCAAGCGGTGTCCTCGAGACTCACGGTCGACGCTGCATGCTTCGACGCGACGCGCGGCCCTGCCCTCCTCTCATCCACGATGCAGCTGAGCCGTGAGCTCGATGCGATCGAAGCCCACGTCACAGGCGTCATCAGCTCCGGAGTCGCCCGCGCCCAGCTGCAGCAGCAATGTCTGGGAGCCCGCTCGAGGACCCGCCCCACGCTCCCGATTCCCTCGCTCACCGACGAAGAGCGGGAGTTCATCGGTTTCTGGCTTGGTGGGGTGTACTGGCGAATGCGCGGCGGCGGGCTCATCGTGCTGGGCTCGACCCAGAATGCGCGTACGTTCTTCGCGCGGCGTCCGTTTCGGGAAATTGCACGCCTCGCCAATGGAACTGCCGTCGGGGAACGCGCGGCAGATTCCATCTACTGCAACCTCTTCGATGGCTGGGGCTCGTGGTTCGACATGGGCACGTCCATGAATCCGAGCGCGCCAGCGGAAGACAACCAGGACGCGTATTACGACCTCGTCCAGATGACCAACCGGGGCCGACAACACGTGGCTGGGTTTCCTTCGTCGTCGTTCGCTGCGTGCCTCGTGACGTCTCCGGGGAACACGAAGTCGCCCGAGGAGCATCTGAGAGACGCGAACTTCGACACGCTCGCGCTCTACGGCGGGGGGCTCGACATGGGGCCGTGCTACCTCTACTCGCTGAACCCACTCGGCTCGTTCAATTGGTACACGACGCCCCAGGCGACTGCGCCCTACTCGAGCCTCTTCGAGGGATTCACGGCGGTCGGCGAATTCTGCGCTGGCGCGTCGATGGGGCTCGGACTGACCCGTTCGTTCTTGAATGGCACCCCCACAGGCCAGGCTCCGGTGCGGTTCTGCGGTGCGCGACAGTGCGGTGTCGACCAGTGTGGAACGTCGTGCGGGTCGTGCGCGTCGGGAGTGAGCTGCGACAGCAACGGGCAGTGCGTGACCAGCACAGACGCAGGGAGTGCTGGTGGAGGCTCGGCGGGTGGAGCCTCGGCGGTGGGTGGAGGTTCCGCAGTCGCAGGTGGTTCCGCAGTCGCAGGTGGTTCCGCAGTCTCAGGTGGCTCCGCAGTCGCAGGTGGTTCCGCAGTCTCAGGTGGCTCCGCAGTC
>JBBAQZ010000018.1:43691-106571 GCA_040400045.1 Myxococcaceae bacterium | reverse complement strand
GCAGGCGGCTCCGCAGTCGCAGGCGGCTCCGCAGTCGCAGGCGGCTCCGCAGTCGCAGGCGGCTCCGCAGTCGGGGGCGGCTCCGCAATCGCAGGTGGCTCCGCTGGCGGTGGCGAACAACGACCCGGTGGCTGCGGTTGTGGCTCGCCCGGCTCAGCAGCCTGGTTGCTTGGACTCCTCGCGCCTGCTCGCCGACGGCGTGTTGCTCGGAGTTCGTGAGCTCCCCGCCTCAATCAACGCGAACGCCCGGTGCGTGAGCGCTTTGCCCTCCCGGGCGCCGGCGCTACAAGCCGCTCATGCGACACGCGCTCCTGGTGGTGCTCCTGGCTTTCGGTGGTTGCAAGAAGTCGTCGGACACGAAGGAGCCGAAGAGCGACGTGAAGCCGAAGGCCGGGCTGATGGTCGGCCTGGTGACCGACATCGGAGGCCGCGGTGATCAGTCCTTCAACGACTCGGCGCTGCGTGGGCTCGAGGTGTGGGCGGCGAGCTCGTCGTTCAAGGGCGGCAGCTACGAAGCGATGCCCGCCGCCGCGCGCGACGCGCTGATTCCTGCTGACCTCAAGGCGCGCATCACGCCGGTCGCGATCAAACCGCTCGTCGTGCAGTCGAAGGTGCAGGAGGACTACCAGCCCAACCTGCAGCTCGTCGTCGACCAGGGCGCGAACCTCATCGTCGGCGTCGGCTTCGCGCTCGAGAACGCGGTCGAGACGGTGGCGAAGCAGAACCCCGACGCGAAGTTCCTGCTCATCGACAGCCCCATACTCGACGCGAAGGGCGCGCCGCAGTCGTTGCCCAACGTGCGCACCGTCGTCTTCAAGGAGCATGAAGGCAGCTTCCTCGTCGGCGCGCTCGCAGGCCTCGTCGCGAAAGAGAAGCTCGGCTTCGTCGGCGGCATGGAGATTCCCCTCATCAAGAAGTTCGAGGCGGGCTTCCGCGCGGGCGTGAAGACGACGAACCCGAAGGCGCAGGTCCTCGTGCAGTACACGGGCACCTTCGACAACGTGCAGCACGGCAAGCAGGCCGCGGCGGACCTCGTGGCGAAGGGCTGTGAGGTGATCTTCCACGCGTCCGGCAGTGACGGATCCGGCGTGATTCAGGCCGTGAAAGAGGCGCGCGCAGGCGGCAAGGCGGTGTTCGTCATCGGCGTCGACTCCGACCAGTCGCACCTCGCGCCCGAGGCGGTGCTGACGTCGATGGTGAAGCGGGTCGACCTCGCGGTGTGGCAGGCCATCAAGGATCTCGACGGCGCGAAGTTCTCGGCGGGTGATTCGGTGATGGGGCTCAAGGAAGGTGGCGTGACCTTCGCCGAGGTGACGCTCGACTTCCCTGGCAAGGCCGAGGCGCTGGCAAAGGTGAAGTCGCTCGAGGCGGCCATCATCGCGGGCTCCATCGTGGTGCCTGCGAACGAGAAGGACCTCGAGGGCTTCGTCGCGCCCGCGAACTAGGTCAGCTGCGACAGGTAGTGCCGCGCCTGACGCTTCCACCACGTGTACTCGTGGCGGCTGTCGTGGCCCCACACGCCGAGGTGATGGGGCACGCCCTTCTTCTTCAGCCAGCTGCCCAGCTCGATCGTCTCGGGAATGCAGTTGTTCTCGAACGGCCCGCGGCCCACGACGAGCGTGAGGTGGGTCTGCCGACGGACGCGTTCGAGCGCCGCGCCTTCGAGGTTGGGGACGAACGCGAGTGGATCATTGAAGTACGACGCCTCTGACGCCCCGCCGCGAACGAAGCCGGCGCCACGGTATCGGCCCGACATGCACAGCGCGCCGCGGAACACCTCTGGGAACTTGAGCGCGAACAGAGACGACAGCATCGCGCCCATGCTGCAGCCGGTCGCCAGCATGCGGGCATGCGGCTGGTTCGTGTCCCGTCGGATGAACGGCACCAGCGTCTCGAGGATGAAGCGCTCGTATTGCTCGTGGCGGTGCATGCGCGCCTCGAGCGCCCCCTCGCCCGAGAACGTCTGCGAGATGTTGCTCTCGGGGCAGTACAGCTTGATGCGACCTGCGGCGAAGAGCGGGCCGAGCGCGTCGACCATGCCGCTCTCGCGCCACTCGTGGGCGACGCCGGCGTTGGATGGGAAGACGATGACGGGAGTTCCGACGACACCAAAGCACCAGACGTGGGCACGGCGACCGAGGGCGGGGCTGTCGAGGAGAATGTGGCGAGCGCTCATGGAGGGGTGTGATCCGATGGCCGTTCGCCCCTCTCGTCAAGTGGACGAATGTGGGCGTGTCGTCCGTTACGGCAGGTGACGCGACTTCGTGAGACAGTGCGGCGCCCGTGACGGTGACCATCGCCCTCCGCCACATCTCCAAGCGCTTCGGCAGCCAGGTCGCTCTCGACGACGTCTCGCTCGAGTTGGCGCGCGGCGAACGCCTCGCGCTCGTCGGCGAGAACGGCGCCGGCAAGTCATCGCTGATGAACGTACTGTACGGGCTCTACGGGGCCGACGCGGGCGAGATCGCCATCGAGGGGAAGACCGTTCGAATCCGAACACCGGCCGACGCTCTCGAGCGCGGCATCGGTATGGTGCACCAGCACTTCACGCTCGTGGGCACCTTGTCGGTCGCCGAGAACGTCGTGCTGGGGCGCGAGCCGACGAAGGCAGGGCTGCTCGATCTGCACCGGGCGGTCACCGAGGTGAAGGCCACCTGCGAGCGCTTCGGCTTCGTGCTCGACCCGACGGCGCGTGTCGACTCGCTCTCGGTCGGTTCGCAGCAGAAGGTGGAGATCGTCAAGGCGCTGCATCGCGGCGTGTCCACGCTCATCCTCGACGAGCCGACGGCCGTGTTGACGCCGCAAGAAGCCGACGAGCTGTTCGCCGTCACCCGGCGGCTCTCGGACGAAGGGCTCACCGTCGTGTTGATCAGCCACAAACTGCGCGAGGTGCTCTCGTTCGCGACGCGCATTGCAGTGATGCGCCGAGGGAAGAAGGTCGCCGAGGTCACGCCCGCAGACTCGACGCCCTCGTCGCTCGCCGCGTTGATGGTGGGTGAACGAACGCCGCCGGAGCTTCCCCCACCCTCGCAGGCAGGGCCTGTGGTGGCGTCACTGAAGAACCTCTCCTCGGGGAAGCTGAAGGACGTCTCGCTCGAGGTCCGCGCAGGCGAGGTGCTGGGCATCGCGGGCGTCGATGGCAACGGGCAGCGCGAGCTGGCGGCGGTCCTGACGGGACTGGGCGTCGTCGAGAAGGGAACGCTCCAGCTCCTCGGCGCGGCCCGGGTCCACCTGACGCCCAACGAAGCGCGGCGCCTCGGCGTCGCCCACATCCCCGAAGACCGGCTGCATCACGCCGTCGTCACCGACTTCACCGTCGCCGAGAACATGGCGCTGGGCCGTCAGCATGAGCCTCCGTTCGCGATGGGCCCACGCATCGACTTCGCCGGCCGCCTCGCGCGCACCGTGGCGTTGATGGAGACGCACGACGTTCGCCCACGCGAGCCGCAGCTGCGCCTCGGCGCGCTCTCGGGAGGAAATCAACAGAAGCTGGTCGTCGGACGTGAGCTCGATGGGAACCCGAAGCTCCTCGTCGCGGTGCAGCCGACCCGTGGGCTCGACCTCGCGGCGGTGGACGCGGTGCGCGGCCGGCTGCTCGACTTCCGCGCGAAGGGTGGCGCCGTCCTCCTCGTTTCCCTCGATCTGGAAGAGGTGCTCGCGCTCTCGGACCGGGTGGTGGTGCTCTACGAAGGCCGCGTGACGGGCAGCTTCACGCGTGACGAGTTCGACGAGCGGCTCATCGGCAGACGAATGCTCGGAGTGCGCGATGCGTGAAACGCTCCGCGCTGCGCTGCCATCGATCGCCTCCATCATCACCTCGCTGCTGGTGTGCTTCATCGCCGTCGCCGTGCTCCGTGGGGGCCTCGACGTCGCGGCCGACGCGTTCCTCGCGATGACGTGGGGCGCGTTCGGTGACTTCCCGAAGTTCTTCGATGGAGGCACGAGCGCGACGCTGCTGCGGCCGCTGGGCGAGTCGGCTACCAAGGCCGCGCTGTTGACCCTGACGGGACTGTCGGTGGCGGTCGCGTTTCGCGTTGGCCTCTTCAACATCGGCGCGCAGGGCCAGCTCATCGTGGGTGCTTTGGCTGCGGCGGTCGTCGGCGCCGGCGTCGAGCTGCCTGGACCGCTTCACGTCACGGCGTGTCTGCTCGCGTCGGCGCTCGGTGGCGCGCTCTACGCCCTGGGCCCGGCGCTGCTGAAGCGGTACCGCGGCGTGCACGAGGTCATCAGCACCATCATGCTGAACTGGGTGGCGCTCTCGCTCGTCGAGAACTGGCTCGTCACGGGGCCGCTGCGCGCGGTGACGACCGGCGACAACTCCATCGCGGGCACGGCGCAGATTCACCAGACCGCAGAGCTGCCTCGCCTCGTCGGCGACGTGTCGCGCCTGAACGCCGGCATCCTCCTCGCCATCGCGGCGGCCATCGGGTTGTGGCTCTGGCTCACGCGCTTCGTCGGCGGCTTCGAGTGGCGCGCGGTGGGCGCGAACGCCGACGCAGCGAAGTCGTCAGGCGTCAACGTGGGCCGCTCCTTCATCTCGGCGATGCTCGTCTCGGGTGCGCTCGCTGGCCTCGCCGGCGCGGTCCTCATTCTCGGCACCGAGCAGCGCTACCCCGCCACCATCGGCGCGCCGTACGGCTTCGACGGCATCGCGATGGCGCTCATCGGCAACGGACACCCGCTCGGCGTGCTCGCGTCGTCGCTGCTCTTCGGCGGGCTCCGCGCGGGTGGCACGCGCATGCAGTTGTTCGGCGTACACAAGAGCTTCCCCGAGTTGATTCAGGGCCTGGCGCTGTTGCTCGTCGCCGCGCGGTTGATGTGGATGAAGGTTGGCGACCGGCTCTTCAAACCGAAGGGCGGTGCGTGATGCTGCTCGCCCTGCTCTCTTCCGTGCTCGATGCGGCGCCGGCGCTCGTCTTCGCTGCCGTTGGCGCCACGGTGTCGGAGCGCGCGGGGGTCGTGAACGTCGGCGTCGAAGGCATGATGCGCGCAGGTGCGTTCGGCGCGGCCGCCGCGGCCCTGGTGATGCCGACGCCCCTCGGTGTGCTCGTGGGGGTCCTCGCGGGTGCGCTCGTCGCGGCGCTCCACGCGTGGCTCTGCATCCAGGGCCGCAGCGACCAGGTCGTCTCGGGCATGGCCATCAACCTGGTGATGCTCGCCTTCGGCCAGTTCCTCCTCGAAGCCGCGTTCTCGTCGCCGGCCGGTACGCCTTCCATCACGCAGCTGCCGAAGTGGTTCGGGCACTCGCCGCTGACGTGGCTCGCCATCGGCTTGCCGTTCATCGTGCACCTCGCCGTGACGCGAACGCCGTGGGGCCTGCGTTTACGAGCGGCCGGAGAGAAGCCACAGGCCGTCGCGGCGATGGGCGTGCGGGTCAACCGACTGCGCTTCGGAGCAGTGGTCCTCTCGGGCGCGTTCGCAGGGCTCGGCGGTGCGCAGCTGTCGACCGCGGTGCTCGATCGCTTCGAGAGCCACATGCCGTCGGGCCTCGGCTTCATGGCCGTCGCGGCGATGGTGTTCGGCCGATGGACGCCGCTCGGTGCTGCTGGAGCCTCGCTCTTCTTCGCGTTCGGTAACGCGCTGCGTATCTCGCTCGCGTCCTCGGCGCCCGGCATTCTCGAGGTCGTGCCTCAGGGCGTGCTGCTCGCGTTGCCCTATGCCCTGACGTTGCTGGTGCTGGCGCTGCAGAAGAAGGGAGCTTCGCGTGCGCCAGCCGCCCTCGGTCAGCCGTACGACCCAGAGCTGCGATGAACTGCTTCTCTGACGCGCATGCCGCTGACACACCGCGCGTCGCGACGAAGCCATTCGAGCCACAGCGAGCAGTCCACACCAGGTGATCTGTCGTCGTTGGTCCGCCATCGGATTCTTCACGCAGCGGACACGCGGTGAGATGATGGCCGTGACGGTCGAAGGGTGGAGCGCTTGAACGATGTGAGTGTCGGGAAGATCATCCTGGGGAAGTGGCGGCTCGAACGCTGCCTGGGCCAGGGTGGCATGGGCACCGTCTTCCTGGCCCACGATCTCTCCATCGACCGCGAGGTAGCCCTCAAGTTCCTGCACCCTTCGCTGGTCGCGCTCGACGAGTACCGCTCGCGTTTCGTGCGCGAAGCGCGGGTGATGGCGCAGGTCGAGCACCCCAACCTCGTCACGCTCTATGGCATCGAGCACGAAGGCGCCGCGCCATTCCTGGTGATGAAGTTCGTGCCGGGCCGCACGCTCTCGAGAATCAAACGCGCGGGGCCGATGCCCCTGGTCGAAGTGATGCCGCTGGTGGTGCAGATGGCGGCCGCGCTGTCGGCGCTGCATGCCAGAGGCTTCGTCCACCGCGACCTCAAACCGGGCAACGTCATGGTCGACACGGACGGGCACGTCACCGTGCTCGACTTCGGGCTGACGCGCACCTCGGAGCCCAACCTCACCAAGCCGGGCGTCACGCTCGGCAGCCCCCAGTACATGTCTCCGGAGCAGGTGATGGGAGCCACCATCGATGGCCGCAGCGACCTGTACACACTGGCCCTGGTGACGAGCGAGCTGCTGGTCGGCCACCGCCCGTATGGTGGCGACGACGGGCAGCTGTCGTTGCTGCAGCACCTCGAAGTTGAGCCTGAGCCCGCGCATGTCGGGAATCCCGCGGTGCCCGAGGCCGTCTCGCAGGTCCTGCTCAAGGGCCTCCGCAAGCGGCCGGCCGACCGGCAACCAACCGTGGCGGCCTTCGTCGAAGAGCTCATCGGCGCGGCACGGATCGGGCCGCTCCAACTCCCGCGAAGGAATACGGCCGAGGCCATACTCGAAGCGATGGGGAACTACGCCGCTGAAGTGTCGCCGGCCTCCGTGACGGAGCGCCTGCCGACGAAAGCGACGGTCGACGACCTGCGCGCGGTCTCTGCGATGCCAACTCGGTGGACCCAGGCGGTGGAAGAGCCAGCCGTCGAAAAGCCGCTGACCGTGGCGGCGCGCAACCTGCCGCCGGTCGCGCCTTCAGATGCCCCGGCGGCACCCACCGATGTGACGAAAGCCCAGCGGAAGCCGACGGTCGGTGCGCCCGCGCTCTCGGCTCCCACGCCCGTCGCTCAACGAAAGCCAGAGGGCGCGAAGCTCACGCACCTGACGGTCGATGGCGTCATGGTCCCCAACGTCTTCCGCCTGGCGCCTTCGGCCGGGACGCCCCCACCCGGACAGCCTCGCAAGGCATCGGTCGGAGCGCCGGGGCTCGAGAGTCCGCCACCGCCGAAGGACGACTCGACGACCACGCTCACCCCTCCACTGACACCCGCGCCTTCGAGACCCCCACCCACCCAGGGCGAAGACGACGGCGACGCAACCGACCCGATCCGGAACGAGACACCGAAGAAGGTGACCGTCGACGAGCGCACGCCGGGCAGTTCTCCGGCGCAGAAACGGGCGGGCCGCGCCCTGCTCAAGACCGTCCCCGTCTCGGCCTGGAGCGAGTCCGACGCAACCCTTCCAGCGACGGTCTCGCCTCCCGCACGCCCGCCGGCTGTGGCCTCCGAGCCGGCCAGAACAGGCACGCTCGAGGTCGTCGCCACCATCGTGGTCATCGTCGTGGTGCTCGCGCTGGCCTGGGTGCTGTGGTGAGCGCCGAACCTGGCTGGCGGTCGATTCGTCGAATGGCCTGAGCCTCATGGGAGAGCAAGGTGCGGCTCATGGCGATCGCGCTCGCAGTGCTCCCCCTTGCCGGCGCGTGGGTCCTCTCGAGGTGAAGGGCGCTCGACGGCCTCGAGGGCGAACACCCGTCCGCTGCCCTCAGAACCGGTAACCGACCCCGAGGTGTGCGTCGAACGCGAGCGCCAGCGAGCCGTCGGGCAGAATCGTCGGGCCCATGCGCGTCTTGAAGAAGGCCAGCAGCTCGCTCTTGATGAAGTACTCCAGCCCGAGGCCCGCGAGGATCGGCACGTTGACGCCCCCACCCCCGCCGAACTGAACCCAGAGCGGCACGTCGACCGAGAGGCCCAGCGTGATGGCGCTCGAGACGGCGATGCCCATTCTGAAACCGACGGGCACCGCGAAGCCGATGAGGCTGTTGCCGAGCTGGTCGACGGCGAAGAGCGGCCCTGGCTCGAAGATGAACGCGACCGACAGCGGGCCCGACTCGACCGCGCGGAACTTCACCAGGCCCTGCAGTTTCGCGCCCGGGAGCACCCGCGTGACGAGCCCCTCGAGGCCGTAGTTCAACGAGATGCGCACGCCGAGGTCGAAGTTCGGCGCGAGGCCGCGCGAATAGCTCGCGGACAGCCCCGGCCAGCCGAGGCCACCTTCGACGACGTTGCCCCCGGCGCCCGCGGTGAGCGCGCCGACGACCGACCAGCGCTGGCCCTGAGCGAGCGCCGGCGCCGCGGGCGGTGCGTCGTCAGCCGCGAGGACGAGGGTGAGCAGGACGCCGATCATCGAGGCAGCCCTCGCTCGGCGGCGAGAGGAAGGAAGGACGCCTCCAACGCCTCGAGGCGCTGCGTGGCGCGGGCGCGAGCCGCGGCGATTGGCTCAGACGCCGTCATCGTCTCTCTCCACTCGAAGTAGAACTTGATCTTCGGCTCGGTGCCCGAGGGACGAAGCGTCACCCGATGGCCGCCCTCGAGCTCGTACGCGACGACGTTCGACTTCGGGAGCGAGAGCGCGGTCGCCTTCCCGCCCTCGACGCGGGTCTGCTGCTGGTAGTCGTTGGTGGCGACGATTCGAGCGGACCCGATGGCGGACGGTGGCTTCGCCCGGAAGCCCTGCATCACGGCCTTGATGGCGGCAGCGCCGGTCGCTCCGGGCAGCGTGGCGTTGAACTGCCTGGCGACGAACAGCCCGTGCGCGCGCTGCACCTCTTCGAGGTAGCCGAACAGCGTCAGCCCGCGTGCCTTGCACCACGCCGCCATGTCAGCCACCACCAGCGCCGCGCCGATGCCGTCCTTGTCTCGGACGACCGGGCCGACCGAGTAGCCGAGCGCTTCTTCGTACCCGACGACGAAGTTGATGCCCTGCTCGAGCTCGTCGATGGCCTGGTTGGCGATCCACTTGAAGCCGGTGAGCGTCTCGGCGTACCGGCTGCCGAGCGCCATCGCGATGGCCTTGAGCTGCGCTGACGAGACGATGGTGGTGACGACGAGCGGGTTCACCGTCTTCTGCTGCGTCAGGAGGAAGTGGCCGAGCAGCACGCCGACCTCGTTGCCCGTCAGCATCACCAGCGTTCCATTGGCGTCGCGCGCCATCACCGCGAGGCGGTCGGCGTCGGGGTCGTTCGCCAGCACGAGATCGGCGCCGACCTTGTTCGCGAGCGCGGTCGAGAGGTCCATCGCGCCCTTCTCTTCCGGGTTCGGGAATCGCACCGTGGGGAAGCGGCCATCGGGGTCCTGCTGCTCGGGCACCGGCGTGACGTTCTGGAAGCCCGCTTCGGCCATCGACTGGAGCACGAGGGCTCCGCCGACGCCGTGCATGGCCGTGTAGACGATGGACAAGCCGTCGGTCTGGCGCGTGGGCCGCAGCGCGAGAATGGCGTCGACATACGCGCGCGTCACCGCGTCCTTCACGTCGTGGAAGAGCGACTTCCGGCGCGCCTCGTCTTCGTTCATCAACGCGACGTCTTTCGCGGGCCCGACGGCGTCGATGGCCTTCGCGATGCCGGTGTCGTGCGGCGGGACGATCTGCGCGCCGTTGCCCCAGTACACCTTGTAGCCGTTGTACTCGGGTGGGTTGTGGCTGGCCGTCACCATGATGCCGGCAGCGGCGTTGTGGCGAATGACGGCGAACGCGGTGAGCGGCGTCGCGGCGACGCCTTTGAAGACCCACGCGGGAATCCCCTCGGCGGCGAGCACCGCGGCGGCGTCTTGCGCGAACTCGGCGCTCAGCACGCGCCCGTCGCGGCCGATGACGACGCCACGGGTGGTGACGTCGGGCACCGTCGCCTTCAGGTAACGCGCCAGGCCGAGCGTGGTGCGGCGCACGACGGCGCGGTTCATGCGGTTGGTGCCGCCGCCGAGCACGCCACGCAGCCCCGCGGTGCCGAACTCGAGCGACGTGCTGAAGCGGTCTTCGAGCTCGGCGGTGTTCTTCGCAACGATGAGCGCGTGCACTTCGGCAGCGGTGGCGGCGTCGGGGTCGGCGTCAGCCCAGGCCTTCGCCGTCCGGAGAAGCGTGTCAGTGTCCATGGACGCGCTTCTTAGCGTCATTCCGGGCGCTGGCTTCGAGTTGCCGTGTTCCGGGAGTAGAGTCGTGGCCTCTCACCGGGGGTCCCTCATGTTCGCCATCGCGCTCGCCGCTTCGCTCGTCCTCACCGCTGGTCCGACCCAGCTCGTCATCGACGTCTCGCCTCCCGGCGTGGTGGTGAAGGTCGACGGGAAGAAGATCGGCACGAGCGGAGAGAAGCCGCTCACGCTCAAGGTGACGGCCGGCAAACACGTGGTCCGCCTCGAGCACAAGGGCGACTCGCACGAAGAAGAGGTGCCAGTGAAGGCCGGCGAGAAGAAGACGTTCGTGCTCAAGCTGGAAGACGACCGCGAGGCAGCGGACCCGTCGACGCCCTCGGAGCCCTGAAGCAGCACTGCGTCTGTCAGTACTTCGAGTCGGACTTCGTGCCCATCACGATGGCGATGGAGGCCGACGCGCCGATGCGATTGGCGCCCGCCGCGAACATCTTCATCGCGTCTTCGGTCGACCGCACACCACCCGAGGCCTTCACGCCGACGTCCTCACCCACGATTCGGCGCATGAGCGCGACGTCTTCGGCGGTGGCTCCACCCTTGGCGAAACCCGTCGAGGTCTTCACGAACGCCGCCCCTGCAGACTTCGAGAGCGCGCAGCCGACGATCTTCTCGTCATCGGTGAGCTGCGACGTCTCGAGGATGACCTTCACCGGCACCGGCTTCGCGGCGTTCACCACGGCCTGGATGTCGTGGAGCACCAGGGCGTAGTCCTTCGACTTGAGCGCGCCGATGTTGACGACCATGTCGATCTCTTTGGCGCCACACCGGACGGCCTCACGCGTCTCGAAGGCCTTCGCCGTCGCGACGGTGGCGCCGAGCGGGAAGCCGACGACCGCGATGGGCACCACGCTCGAACCATGGAGCGCGCGCGCCGCCGTGCCGACGTTGATCGCGTTCACGCACACCGTGGCGAAGCCGTACTTCTTCGCCTCGTCACACAGCTTGAGCACCTCGTCGCGCGTGGCCTCGGGCTTCAGCAAGGTGTGATCGATGAAGGGCGCGATGTCCTGGCTGGTGCGCAGCCGATCGGGTGAGACGCGCGAGGCGAGCCCGTTGCGGACCGAGATCGACGTCCCGCAGGTGTCGTGGTTCGGGCACTGGAAACACGACGGCGCGCACTCCTCAGAGGCGGGCGCGCTGACGCCTTTGGCGGGCGACGCGGTGCAGGGCTCTTCGGTACCGGCCTTGAGCGCGTCGAGACGGCGGCGCACCCGGTCGGTGATCTCGTCGACGATTTTGCTGACGTCGTCTGCCATGAGGAGAGCGGGTGTAGCCCAGCCCATGGCCCTTTTCGAGGATCAGTTCTTCGAAGGCCGCGAGCGCGCTTGCACGTCGTGCGCTGCGAAGGCCGGTACGATCGGCGAGGCGCCTTGCATGAAGAGATCGAGTGACCGCAACCGCCCCTCGAGCGTCGGCGAACCGAGCGTGAAGATCAGCTCGTCGGCCTGCGCGCGCGCCGCGAACGTCTCGGCGTACGACTTCACCTCAGCCGGTGTTCCCACGGCGGCACACGAGAGCATCTGGTCGACCTGCTGCCCGGCGGCCGACTGGAGCAACACTTCGCCTTGCTCGTCGCTCAGGGGTCGCCCACGCCCGAAGAGCGCGATCGCGATGGCCCGCTTGCGCACGTGAAACTCGGCCTGGGCCTGCTCGCGCGTCGACGCTGCGACCAGGTTGAGGCCGGCGATGACGTAGGGCGTCTGCTGCTGCGCGGACGGCCGGAACTCCCGGCGGTAGAGCGCGACGGCCTCTTCGAGTGAGTGCGGCGCGAAGTGCGAGGCGAAGGCGAAGGGCAACCCGAGCGCAGCGGCGAGCGAGGCGCCGAACAACGACGAACCGAGGATGGAGAGCGGCACGTTCGTGCCTCGCCCCGGGTTGGCGTGCACGCCGGGAACCCGCGTCTCGTCCCCGAGGAACGCCTGCAGCTCGAGGACGTCTCGCGGAAAGGCCTCGGCCGACTCGGGGTGGCGCCGGAGCGCATGGAAGGTCGTCTGGTCGCTGCCCGGCGCGCGGCCAAGCCCGAGATCGATGCGACCCGGGTGCAGATGCTCGAGCGTGCCGAACTGCTCCGCGATGGTGTTCGTGCGGCGCGCTGCCAGAGGTGGCCGACGCGGGGCCGCTCTCGCGTGACGCAGGTGGAGTCTCCTTCGACGGCGGCAGCGCCTCTCTCGACGGAGGCGGAGACGTCGATGCCGGTGCGCTGCTCGACTCGGGACTCGAGGTCGACGCCGGGCTCCCAGACGCGGGCGTGACCGACGCCGGGGTGCGGCTCGACGCTGGAAGTCCGCCACGCGACGCAGGCTTCTCGGCCGACGCCGGAGCGCAACGGGACGCCATCACCGCGCTGGCCGTCGGCTCATCCTGCTACCGCTACCAGTGGCCCAACCGTGGCCAGATGCCGCGCGGCTACATCAAGGGCGTGGCGCTCTCGTTCGCGCGCGGCGTGTGCCTGCCGACGAGGTCAGACATCGTGCTCGTCTCGGCGGCGAAGACGACGAACACGCAGCGCGATGCGCTGGCCTGGTACGGCGCCGAGTTCGCCGCGTTGAACATGAGCAACTCGGTCGCTGGCCTCGACACCTTCCGTCACACGTACACGTTGTTGATCGGCCTCGGCATGCGCGAGAGCTCGGGCGAGCACTGCACGGGACGCGACACGTCGGCCACCAACACCACCTCCGACAGCGCCGAGGCTGGCGCGTGGCAGACCAGCTACGACTCGCGCGGCTCGAGCCCGGAGCTGCCGATTCTGTTCAACCGCTACCGCACGTCGACGACCGGCTGCTTCTTGAGCGCGTACGCCGAAGGCGTCACCTGCAACGCGGCCAACTGGCAGAACTGGGGCACGGGCGCCGACGGGCTGCTGTTTCAGCGGCTCGAGAAGGAGTGCCCGGGCTTCGCAGCAGAGTACGCGGCCGTGATGTTGCGCGTTCAGGGCGGCTCGTCAGGGCACTACGGCCCGCTGAGAACGAAGGCCGCCGAGATTCGGCCCGAGTGCGACGCGATGCTCCAGGGCGTTCAAGCCATCGTCGCGGCGCACCCTGAGGTCTGCAGCGTGCTGTAGGCCCCTCGACGAGATCACCCGCCCACAACCGGTTACACTCGAAGCGTGACGACCGCACGCCGCCTCCGCACCTACGCGTACGAGCAGTACCTTCGGGTGCTCGACGATAGCCACATCAAGCTCGAGTACTTCGAGGGCGAGATCTACGCGATGGCGGGAGGAACGCCGTCGCACGCCCAGCTTGGAGCAAAGGTCATCACGCTCCTGCAGCGTGGCCTGCCTGCCGGGTGCATCGTCTACACGTCCGACGTGAAGGTCTTGATTGAGACCGCAGACGTCGCCACGTTTTCCGATGCCTCCGTCGTCTGTGGCCAGCTCATTGCGGCACCGAAGGATTCGAACGCCCTCACCAACCCAACGTTGGTGGTCGAAGTCACCAGCCCGTCGACTGAGAACTACGACCGCAACGAGAAGCTCCGCAGCTACCAGCAGCTGCCGTCACTGCGGGCCGTGCTGCTCGTCTCTCATCGTGCTCGGCGTGTGACGCTTGTTCAGCGAGGAGTGGCCGGTTGGGAGGAAACCGACTTTCGCGGCGGTGAGACGGTGGTGCTTGCCACCCGAGCGTGCGGTTCCTGGTCGACGAGCTCTACGACGGCGTCGCGCTCGAGACGTGACTCCGGGCGGCGGCGACGCATGCGACAGATGCTCTCACCGCGTCATCCGTGCATCACACTCGTCATGCGTGCGTTCGCCCTCGCTCTCACCCTCGTTTCAGCCGCTTGCAGCCCCGTGACGCCAGAGGTCGATGCCGGCGTCGACGTGCCCCGCGCGGGCGGGTCGGCTGGAGGACGCGCAGGTGGAGGATCAGCAGGTGGCGCGGCGGTGGTCCCCAGGCTCGCCATCGACCAGACGACGGGAGCCTTCGGCGCGGTCGAGGCGGGCTCGGTCTCGACGCCCATCTCGTTTCAGATCAGCAACGCTGGCGGCGACTACACGGGCCCGCTCGAGGTCGTCGTCGAAGGCGCGCGCTTCCGTATCGCGACCAACTCCTGCTCGATGGACACGGTCTTCGCAGGCGCGACGTGTGAAGTGCGCGTCGTCTTCGCGCCCGTCGCCGTCGAAGGCTCCATCGGTCGGCTCGTCGTTCGCGGCATGCCTGGTGGTGAAGTCTCTGCCGCGCTGGCGGGCACGGGCACCAGCCCCACCACCGCGACGCTCACCGTCTCGAAGTCCGGCACGGGCTCGGGCACCGTCACCGGCATGGGCATCGCCTGTGGCTCCGATTGTTCCGACGTCGGACCGGTGAACCGCCAGCTGATGCTGACGGCGGCAGCGCTCCCTGGCTCGCAGTTCGCCGGGTGGACGGGCTGCGACTCGGTGACGAGCGGGACGTGCTCGGTGACGATGGCGTCGAGCCGCTCGGTCACCGCGAGCTTCACGGGCAACTCGATGATGGGCGCGATGGCGACGCTCACGGTCATGAAGACCGGCCCGGGCACCATCTCGGGCATGGGCATCTCGTGCGGCGCCGATTGCTCCGAGTCGGTGCCGGTCGGCACGACCACCACCCTCACCGCGACGCCGATGAGCGGCTCGACCTTCGTCGACTTCCTCGGCTGCGACACGATGATGGGCCGGAGCTGCACGCTGACGCTCAACGGGAGCCGCAGCATCTCGGCCACCTTCGAGGCCGCCGCCACCGACTACGTCCTGACCGTCGCGAAGAGCGGCAGCGGCATGGGCACCATCACGGGCACCGGCATCACCTGCGGCACCGACTGCAACGAGGTCGTCCCCGCAGGACAGATGAGGACCGTGTCGGCGGTGCCGGCCTCGAACTCGGTGCTCTCGGGGTGGTCGGGCTGCGACCAGCAGCAGGCGCTCGACTGTATCGTCGCGTTGACCAGCAACCGCACGGTGACGGCCACGTTCACGCCGACTGCGGCTCCGTCATCGCCGCGCATGTTGACCGTCAGCGTGCTGCCGAGCGGAGAGGTCGAGCTGAACTGGGTGGACACGGCCACCAACGAGCTCGACTTCCGCATCGACCGGAGCTCGCAGGCGACGACGGGCTTCGTCGAGATCGCCACGCTCCCGGCCAACACCACCACCACGCTCCTGCCCGGCTTGATGGCGGGCAGGTATTACTTCCGCGTTCGTGCCACCAACGGCGGCGGTGCATCGGGGCCGTCGAACATCGCGGTGCTGACGCTGACGGCGCCTCCGGTTCAGCTCTCGGTGGTGAAGACGGGCACCGGCGCTGGCACCGTGACGAGCGTGCCGGCGGGCATCTCGTGCGGCACCGACTGCAGCGAGACGCTCACCGCGGGCACGATGGTGGTGCTCACCGCAGCGCCGGCGACGGGCGCGACCTTCACGGGGTGGACGGGCTGCACCAGCACGGCGACGACGAGCTGCACCGTCGCGCTGACCTCGACGAGGACGGTGACGGCAGCCTTCGGTCTGCAGCCAGGCTCGCTCATGGTCTCGGTGCCAACCGGCAGCACCACCGGCACCTTCACGGTCTCGTGGAGCTGCGGCTCAGGCGCGTGCGGCTCGCCCTTCACGCTGGACGAAGACGTCAACCCCTCGTTCGGCAGCCCCACCACCGTGGCGACGGGCACCGCGACGTCACAGGCCTTCACCAACAAAGCCGACGGGCGCTCCTGCTATCGCGTGCGCACGCCGGTGATGACGAGCAACGTCGCCTGCATCGTCGTGTCGCGGCCGGGGAGCACCGGCGTGCTGCGCATCGAGAACCTCACGAAGTACGACGTCATCGACTACCGCCTCAACGGCACGCAGCGCACGAACTACCCGTACGTGCTCTCGGTCGGCGCCAGCGACGACGTCGTCTTCCCGCCGGGCATCGTCACCTACGACCTGGGCGTCGGCTTCTGGAACGGGAGCACCCGCGAGGTGTGGTTCCTCTACTCGGGCACCGCGCAGGTCTTTGCCGGGCAGACGACGCTCGTGTCCATCGACAACCCGAGCCTGCAGCAGGTGCTCACCAACTTCGGGCCTGCTGCGAACTGGGACGGGCGGTATCTCTCGAGCGGAATGCTGCGGACGCGGCGCATGGCGTTCGACCCGGCGGGCTCGTACACGCTGCTCGACAACGGGGCGCAGGTGGGGTGGGGCACGGTCGAGCTCGTCGATTGGCCGAACTACGCGACGACCATCTCGTTCAGGCTCTGCACTCCGGTGTGTGGCGGCACGCCCATCGAGCTCGTGTACCCGTTCAATGATTTCGTCGCGCCGAACGGGCCACCCGCGTCGCCTGACGTCACGTACTACCTGCAGTAGGCGTGTCGGCCCCTCCACCCTCGCCCGTCCCGCCGAGGAACCGTTCGCCTCGCCCGTCCGTCCAGTCAGCTCAAGCCCCGCACCTTCCCCTCCCGGGTGCTACAAGGTTTCTCCGCGTGTTCGAGCCGTCCCCCCCCGTCGAGCCCCCTGCTCCGCCGCCGCTTCCGGCGCCGCTTCCGCCTCCAGCGACCTTGTCGGGCACCGGCCTGAAGCTCATCGCCGATGTCCGCCACGCGCAGGCCCAGGCGTGGTGGCAGCAAGGCGGGCTCTACGGCGCGGCGTCCTTCCTCGTCTTCTTCTTTGCGGGCGGGCTGATCGCGAACTCGAGGCCGGTGCTGGGTCAGTGGTTGCTCGTGCTCGCGCCGCTGTCCACGCTCGCCTTCCTGCTCTTCTTCGGGGTCTTCCTCGTTCGCCGTCGCGTCGGTGACGACGAGCGCACCGCGCGCCTGCTCTCCGAGCGCGCGCCAGAGCTCTCTCTCGACCTGCTCGCCGCCGTCGAGCTGTCCCGCGCGATGGGCCAGCGCGAAGACTTCTCGCCCGAGCTCGCCCAGGCCTTCCTCCGCGACGTCGATGCGCGGGCGTCGAAGCGCAAGGTGTCGTCCCTCCTCGACCCGCGGCCGGTCCGTTACGCGACCTGGACGCTCGCCGGCACGCTCCTCGCCGCAGCCCTCACCCTCGGCATGGTCGCGGAGTACGTCGTCGCTGGCGTCCTGAAGGCGTTCGCGTCGGCCGAGGTCAACGCCATCAGCCGCCGCGAGCCCATCACCGGCGACTTCGAGCTCAGCTACCGCTACCCCGACTACACCGGCCTCGAGCCACGCACTGTCCCCGGCACGGCAGGTGACGTCGCGGGCCCCGCCGGCACTGAAGTCAGCCTGAAGACCCGCGCCGACCGCGACGTCGACGAAGCCGTGCTCATCGTCAACGGTACCCGCGTGCCCCTGACGGTGACGGGCCGCGACCTCGCCGGCTCCTTCATCCTCGACTCGACGGGCCAGTACCATGTGGCCTTCGTCGACGGGAAAGACGTCGAGGCCGAAGGGCCCGACCTGCCGATTCAAGTCGAAGCGGACAGCGCACCGCAGGTGAAGCTGCTCGCGCCCCTCGACACCATCGAGCTCGACGCGAAAGCGACCAGCGTCACGCTCCAGTACGAGGCGACCGACGACTACGGCCTCGCGGGCCTCGAGCTCGTCTTCAAGCCCACCGGCGGCGTCGAGAAGCGACGCCCCCTGGCCGTCGACGAAGCCCGCGCAGCGCGCGGCAAGCTCGAGTGGGACGTGGCCAGCCTCGGCCTCAAGCCAGGCGGCGAGGTGCGCTACTTCCTCGAAGCGAGAGACGGCAACACCGTGAAGGGCGCGCAGAAGGGCGTCAGCAAGACGCAGGTGGTGAAGCTCTACTCCGCCGCCGAACACCGACGGCAGGCGCTCCGCCGGGCCGAGGTGTTGTGGGAAGGCCTCGTCACCCACCTGGCCGACCGTCAGGAGTCGCCCGACCGCAAGGCCCCGCTCACGCCCGACGCCCTCAAGCCGGGCGCGCCTATCGACGAGCGCGCCACCTTGCTCTCGAAGTCCTTCGCCGAGCTCGCCGACTCGCTCGGTGACGAGAAGGAGCCCATGCCCGACCTCGTCGCCGCGCTCACCATCATCGGTGGCGAGCTCGAGACCGACGCCCGCTTCGTCGCCCAACGCCGCGCCTTCCTCAAGCGGAACGCCGACGTCGCCACGCGCGCCAACGGCGCCTACGAGCAGACGATGGCCTTCGCGCTCACCTCGCGCCTCGCCACCGACATCGCCAACAGCGAGAAGAACGTCCTCTACCTCGAGGCCCTGCTCGACCGGGCGCGCCTGAATGCCATTCGCGAGCTCGCCAAACAGCTCAAGGACGACCGTCGCGAGCTGACCCGCCTCGTCGAGGAGTTCCAGAAGACGAACGACCCGAAGGTGCAGGAGGCGCTGCTCGAGCAGATGGACCAGCTCAAGGAGCGCATGCGCGAGCTGCAGGAGCGCATGTCGGAGCTCGCCAGGGGCATTCGCGACGACTTCATGAACCAGGAAGCGCTCGAGCGCATGCGCGACGAGATGGACCTGAAGAACCCGCTCGACGAGGTCGAAC
The DNA here is from genome assembly GCA_040400045.1 of Myxococcaceae bacterium. Lineage (GTDB taxonomy): Bacteria > Myxococcota > Myxococcia > Myxococcales > Myxococcaceae > Xiheimicrobium. Next base: position 87,944 of record JBBAQZ010000018.1, on the reverse strand, counting down.
GCCTGGTGCGCGAGGGCAAAGCAGACGAGGCGCTCAAGAAGATGCAGGAGCTCTCGATGCAGCTCGACGAGATGTTCGACGGCCTCGAGAAGGGCGCTGACAACGCCGAAGAGAACGCCGACCCCGAGCTCGCAAAGGACTTCAAGAAGTTCAACGAGGACCTCGCGAGCACCGTCGAAGAAGAGCAGAAGGTCGCCGACCAGACGAAGCGCCTCAAGGACAAGGCCCGCCAGTCCGCCAAAGAGCGCATCTCGAAACAGGGCGAGCAGGTCAAACGAGAAGTCGCGCAGAAGCTCGACGAGCTCGAGCGCTCGTACCAATCGATGGCGCCCGACCGTTACGGCATGCGCATGGAAGAGACCCAGCAGAAGGCGCTCCAGAGCCTTCGCAACACGAAGCAGGCCCTCGACGCGAACGACTTCGACCTCGCCGCCGAATCAGCCCGCGAGCTCGTCGAGCGGGCCCGGCAGCTCGAGTCCAACGCCGAGGCCCAGCACCAGCAGGACCGCGCCTTCCACAACCCCGAGAGCGTCGTGAAGGAATCGAAGAAGCTCGCCGAGCGCATGGCCCGCGACGAGCGCAAGACGGAAGACGTCGCGCAGCAGCTCGAGGGCCTCTTCCCGCCCGCGTCACAGTCGCTCGACCCGGGTGAGCAGCAGCAGCTCAAGGAGCTCGCGAAGCAGCAGCAGAAGCTCGGCGAGAAGGGCCAGCAGCTCAAGCAGCAGATGCAGCAGCTCGGCGAGAAGGCGCCCATCTTCGACGAAGACGCGCAGCGCCAGATGGACCAGGCCGGCCAGCGCATGCAGTCGGCCGGCGAGCGGCTCCAGTCGAAGGACCCGGGCAAGGGACACGGAGACCAGCAGAGCGCGCTCCAGGCGCTTCGAGCCCTTCAGCAGGGCATGCAGCAGGGCCAGGGCAAGGGTGGCAAGGGCCTGCCGATGCCGATGCGTGGTCCCGGGCGCGGCCGCATGCCGAAGGAACAGAAGGTCGAGATTCCCGAGGAAGACCCGAGCGCCAACCCGCGCGAGTTCCGCAAGGACGTGATGGACGCGATGAAGCAGGGCGCGCCCGACCGCTACAAGGAACAGAACAAGAAGTATTACGAGGAGCTGGTGAAGTGAGCCGCGCGTGCCTGCTGATCCTCGTCCTCTCCGTTCACGCCTTCGCTCAGGCCGAGCCGACGGGTGACGAGCCCATCGCCCAGCTCAAGGGCGAGGCGAAGGCCCGCATCCAGAACCTCGAGCAGTACCTCGAAGACTGGAACCTGCCTGCCGCGAAGCTGGAGCTCGCCGAGCTCGAGAAGCTGGCGCCCGCCGACGTCGAGCCGCTGCGATACTTCAAGGGCCGCGTCGCGTTCGAGTCGGGCGAGTACGACACCGCCGTCACCGAGCTCAAGGCCTCTGGCGTCAGGGACAAGCCCGGCAGCTGGCTGCGCCTCGTCACCGACACCCGCGACATCGTCAAGAACCACGAGCGCGTCGAGAGTGAGCACTTCATCTTCCAGTACCCGAAGGGCAAAGACGCCGTGCTGGCGCTGTGGGCCCTCGACGCCCTCGAAGGCATTCACGCCGCGCTCCAAAAGGACCTCGGCGCTGCGCCCGTGGGCAAGGTGCGCGTGGAGATCGTCTCGAGCGCCGCCGAGCTCTCGAAGGTATCGACGCTGACGAAAGAGGCGATCCGCACCACCGGCACCATCGCCATCTGCAAGTTCAACAAGCTGATGGTGACGTCGCCGCTTGCCGTCTTGAAGGGCTACGACTGGCTCGACACGCTCGCGCACGAGTACGTGCACCTCGTCGTCTCGCAGAAGAGCCGCAACACCGTGCCCATCTGGATGCACGAGGGCCTCGCGAAGTACCTCGAGTCGCGGTGGCGAGGACCGGCCGGTGGCGCGATGACGCCGTCCACGCTCGCGCTGCTCGGCTCGCGGGTGCGCAGCAACACCCTGGTTCCGTTCGAGAAGATGCACCCGTCGATGGCGCTGTTGCCCACCGCCGAAGACGCCGCGACCGCGTTCGCCGAGGTCTTCTTCGCCATTCACCTCATCGACACCGAAGCGGGTCCGCGCGCCCTCGACCGGCTCCTCACCGAGATGGCCAAGGGCACCAGCGACAAGGTGGCCGTCGAGGTCGTGACGAAGAAGAAGTGGCCAGAGTTCGAGCGCGCGTGGATGGCGCACCTCAAGAAGCAGCCCTTCCCTGCCGAGCTCATTCCCCCGTCCGCGCACGAGAAGAAGCAGCTCGTCGAAGCGGGCGGCGAGAAGAAGCCCGAGAAGAAGACCGACCGCGACGTGTCCTTCGGTGACTTCGCCGAGGTGAAGGAGACGCCCGCCCGGAAGCTGGCGCACCTCGGTGAGCTGATGCGCGAGCGCAAACGAATGGCCGCCGCCGCCGAGCACTACGAGCGCGCCGTCACCATCGTCGGAGACCGCTACGAGTCAGTCAGCGACAAGTACGCGCTCACGTTGTTGGAGCTGAAGCGGTACGACCTCGCCGAGAAGGTGCTGCGCGGAAGCCTCGTGATGCACCCGGGGAGCGCGACGACCAACACCCACCTCGCCCGCATCGCGATGCGCGCGCGTAAGTTCGACGTCGTGAAGACGGCTTCCCTCGATGCGCTCGCGGTCAACCCGTTCGACCCCGAGGTGCACGTCTCGCTCTACTTCGCGGCGAAGGCCCTCGATGACGAGGGCCTCAAGAAGCGCGCGGTCGCGGCGCTGGTGGTGTTGCTCGGCATCGACGAGGCGAAGGTGGCCGAGCTGGCGAAGCGGCTCGAGCAGTCGGACCTGGTGAACGTCGACGTCTCGGGGCCTGGGACGACGCGGGAAACTCCGAGGGCCTCTCCCGACGCCGGGTGACGCGCGTTGAACGTTTCGAAGCCAGGACAGAGAGGCTGCTGCGCCGCGTGGCGTCTACTGCCGCCACTCCATGCCGAACGACACCGCGGGCCCGCCTACGAATTCCCGCGTCGGGCCGTCGAACAGCGCCGAGTAGCCAAGGCTCGCCCGGAGCACCACCGTGCCCGGCGCACCCGCGCCGCCCAGCGAGGTCCGCACGCCCAGCTCTCCGCCAGCCCAGCCATTCTCACCGCCACCGCCCCCGGCAAAGAGCCCGAGCCTGCTCGTCAGCGGAATCGAGACCTCGCCTCGCCCCACGCCGAAGACGAACTGCGCCGGCCGCGAGAAGATCGACGAGTACCAGGCGAGGTGGAAGCCATCGATCGACCCCAGGCGCAGGTGCTGGTTGATGGTGAAGCCCGTGTTCACCTCACACGTCGTGTTGCCGAGGCCGTCGGGAAGGCAGGGGCCCACGTTCCCCGTCAGCGCTCCGGCGCCGATGGCGATCTCGAAGAAGTCGGTCGAGTAGCCTCCCATCAGCGCGAACGTGCCGGGGTAGTGCGGCTCCTTTCCGTTGATGACGAAGCCGAACGGAGAGGCCATCACCGTCACGCTGATCGGGATCGCCGAGGGGTACCAGGACACGAACCCATCGAGGATGACGCCGACGGGTTTGGTGGTGCCCTCGAGGCCGAGGAACGGCCGGACCACGAAGCCGAAGCGCCACTCGAACGGCGCGCGCCGCGGGAAGAAGAGCCGCTCGCTGACGGCCTCGTTCGTCAGCTCGACGCGGTCGCCTTTCTCGGCCACATCGCCTCGCCCCAGCACCGCCATGGCGCGCGACGCATCGGACTGCTCGATCGCCAGCACCGCCGTCACCTCGCCGCTCGGGACCTCGACGATGGCGCCGGTCACGAGGTCGGGCTTGGGCACCTTGCGCTGCGAGAGAATCTGCACGCGCACGCCCTTACGGAAACCCTTGTCCGTCCCGCCTTCGAAGATGACGCGCCCGCCGACGACCTCCGTCACCGTGCCCATCGCAGCCGGCGTGACGACGGGCACCGCCGGGGCCTCGACCGGCGCGACGACGACGGGCGCGCTCGACTGCGAGACGCCACGCACCAGCTTCGGGCGAGACGGGTCAGCCAGCGACAACACCAGCGCTTCTTCTCTGGCCTCGAGGGCGACGAGGCGCTCGCCGTCGAGCACCAGCCGCGTGATGAACCGTCCCTCGAGCACCGTGCCAAGGAGCTTCGGCGCGCCCTCGACGCTGGCGTCGATGACGGCGACTCCGCCTGATGTGAGCGGGACGTAGAGCGTCGCGCCTCGTTGAAGTGACGGCGCCGCAGCTTCGAGGCCCGCGGGAAGCTGCGCGAGCTGCAGAGACACCACCATCGTGAGGAGGGCGTGCATGCCCGCTGACACAGCATCGCTCGTGCCAGCCGGGCGTGACGCGACACCTGCGACCGGCCCGCGGCTACTTCTTGCCGGCGCCCAGGCCCAGCTTCTTGTCCATCTCTGCGGCCTCGTTCAGCTCGCCAGCCTTCTCGACGACGATCTCTTTGCCGCCGGCTTTCGCGTCAGCGCCCTTCTTCGCGGCGGCCTCTTTGTCACTCGCCGCCTTCTTCGTCGCTTCGACCCTCGCGCGCTCGTCAGCGCTCATCTTCGACGACGCCTTCACCCAGTCGCCCGGCTTGACGCCGCGTGAGTCGAGCACGGCCCTCTCCGCGGCGGCCTTCTCTTTCGACATCGCGCGCAGGTCGCTGACCGATAACTTGCCCTTGCCTGCGTACTTCTCGTCGATGGCCTGCGAGGCCTTCGCCTGCTCGAGCTGAATCGCGGCGATGTCGTCGGGCGAGAGGTCGGCGAGGGCGGGCGCGGCGGAACACAACACCACGAGGGCAGCGGCACGGAACTTCGTCATGGGTGAGGTCTCCTGACAAGCACGAGCGAGGACGATAGCGGGTTTTGGACCCGTCAGTGACGCTTCGCCTTCTCGTCCGTGCCCACCAGCGTCGCGGTCTCGAGCAGGTGTCCTTTCATCGCGCCAAAGACGAGCGCGGGTGTCCGGTCTGCGCTTTCGCAGGTGCATCGAACAGGAATCGCTGCGCCTTGAGCGGACTCTGGGGAGATCAGGGCGAGCAACATGGCGTTTGAGGCTCGCATCGGTCACGCCCGCGAACGCTCCTCCGGGAACAGCGTTGGCCGAACTTCCTGCGGCAGCTCGAGGTCCCGACGCATCGATTTCGCGTGCTTCACGTGCAGTGCCCTGCGCCATCGCTGGCACGAAGTTCGCCACCGGGGCTGTTCATGACTGCCAAAGAGCTGCACTTCAGGAACGACGCTCGCGAGAAGTTGCTCAGGGGCGCCCAACAGCTGGCCGATGCCGTGCGCGTCACGCTCGGGCCCCGCTCGAAGGCCGTGCTCATCGAGAAGAAGTGGGGGCGCCCGCACGTCTGCGACGACGGCGTCACCATCGCCAGGGAACTCGAGCTCAAGGACCCACAGGAGAACATGGGCGTGCAGATGCTCAGAGAGCCGGCGGAGCGCACACAGACCGAGGTCGGCGACGGCACCACCACCGCGACGCTGCTGGCGCACGCCATCTTCAGCGAGGGCGTGCGCAACATCGTGGCCGGCGCGAGCGCCATCGAGCTCAAGCGCGGCATCGAGCAGGCCGCTGACGTCGCCGTCGCCTCGTTCAAGGCGCTCGCCAAGCCAGTGCAGTCGAAGAAGGAGAAGGCGCAGATCGCCACCATCTCGGCCCACGGGAACACCTCGGTCGGAAACCTGGTCGCCGACGCCATCGAGAAGGTCGGGAGTGAAGGCGTCATCACCGTCGAAGAGGCCAAAGGGACGCAGACACAGCTCGAGGTCGTCGAGGGCATGCAGTTCGACAACGGCTTCCTCTCGGCCTACTTCGTCACCGACCCCGAGAAGATGGAATGCGTGCTGACCGACGCGCACGTGCTCTTGTCCGACAAGAAGATCTCGACGATGAAGCCGCTGCTCCCGCTGCTCGAGCAGGTGGTGCAGCGCAACGCCTCGCTGCTCATCGTCGCCGAAGACGTCGAGGCCGAGGCCCTGGCGACGCTGGTGGTGAACAAGGTGCGCGGGGCGCTGCGGTGCGTGGCCGTGAAGGCGCCGGGGTTCGGCGACCGTCGCAAGGCCATTCTCGACGACCTCGCGGCGCTCACCGGCGGCCAGGTGATGACCGAAGAGCTCGGCGTGCGGCTCGAAGACGCGAAGGTCGAACAGCTCGGCAAGGTGCAGCGGGTCGTCGTCACGAAGGACCACACCACGCTCGTCGGTGGCGGCGGCATCAAAGCGCTCATCACCGCGCGGGTGGACAACATCCGCAAGGAGCTCGAGCGCAGCACCAGCGATTACGACAAGGAGAAGTTGCAGGAGCGCATCGCCAGGCTCTCGGGCGGCGTCGCGGTGGTGCGGGTCGGCGCGGGCAGCGAGGCCGAGTTGAAGAATCGCAAAGACGCCTTCGACGACGCGGTGAGCGCCACGCGCGCGGCCGTCGCCGAGGGCATCGTTCCCGGTGCGGGCCTCGCGTACCTGCGGGCCGTCGGGCCCGTGGCAGACCTCGAGAAGACGCTCGAAGGCGACCTCAAGACGGGAGCGCGCATCGTGCGCACAGCGCTCGAGGTGGTGACTCGCACCATCGCCGAGAATACCGGTACCGACGCAGGCGTCGTCGTCGAGAAGATGAAGTCGGGCACCGGGAGCTTCGGCTTCAACGCCGCCACCGGCAGCTACGGAGACCTCTTCGCCCTCGGCATCATCGACCCGGTCAAGGTCGTCCGCCTCGCGCTGCAGAACGCGGTGTCGTCGGCGTCGACGCTGCTCCTCACCGATGCCACCATGTGCGACGTGCCCGAGCCGAAGCCGAAGCCAGCTGGCGCCGGGGGTGGAGCGGAGAGTGACTTCGGTTGAATTCAATCCAGACCGAGAGCCTCCGCTGCAGTTGAAGTACCCGGAAGACAGGCCGCGTCCCCAGCGCTGAGACCGTGCAATCAGGCATCGCCAACCCTCCCCACCCCGTCACTCCAGGGACAACACCCGCACCGAACCGTCTCCGCGTCACCTCCCGCCCACCACCTCGAACATGACGAACCCGTCGACGTGCTTGACGTGTCACCCGAACGGCACTCCGAACTGAGGCCACTTCTCCAAACGACGATGCGAGCCCGTCCGATGGCCTCGGCCACCCGGGCTCAAGCGCAGGCGTGGGTTGAGTTCGGGCTGACACTGCTCCACGGTGTGGTCGCATGACGCACGGAGCTTCACACCGTTGGCTCTTCTCGGGTCCACTCGACGGGACGCTCTTCGCGGGCAGCGCACTCGTGGCAGGGCTCGTCGTCCTGGTCAGCCACGCAGCAGGTATCACCGGAGACACGCCGCTGTGGGCCTGGCTCATCTTCGTGCTGGGCATCGACGTCGCGCACGTCTGGGCCACCCTCTACCGCGTCTACTTCGACCGCGCCGAGCTCGCGCGCCGTCCGCTCCTGTACGCTGGAGCGCCGTTGCTCGCGTTCGGGCTGTCGGTCGTCGCACACTCGGTCTCACCTGAGTTCTTCTGGCGATGCCTCGCGTACGTGGCGGTGTTTCACTTCATCCGGCAGCAGGTCGGGTGGATGGTGCTCTACGGCCGCCGCGCGAAAGATGACGACCGCACCCTTCGCTTCGATCAGCTCGTGATGTGGAGCACGACGCTCGGGCCGGTGGTGTGGTGGCACGCGCACCTGCCGCGGCCGTTCTGGTGGTTCAAGGAGCATGACTTCATCGGCGGGCTCCCTTCGTGGGTCGGAACCGGGGCCCTCGTGCTGCACGGTACGCTGCTCGTCTCGTGGCTCGGGCTCCAGCTCGTTCGCGCGCGGCGTGGCATCACGTTTCCCTTCGGCAAGCTCTTGCTGCTGTCAGCGACGTGGGTGACGTGGTTCGGCGGCATCGTGGTGGCGAACGACGACTTCGCCTTCACGGTGATGAACGTCACGCTCCACGGCGTGCCTTACCTGGCGTTCCTCTGGCGCTACGCGAAGGGCCGCCACGCCGAGTCAGGCTATGGCGCGCTGGGGCTGCTGGTGCGCGGTGGGGTGCCGGTCTTCTTCGGCGCGCTCCTCGTCTTCGCCTTCGTCGAGGAGCTGCTGTGGGACACCCTGGTGTGGCACGAGCGCCCGATGGTCTTCGGTGACGCAGGCCTCGACTTCGGCCCCGCGCTGTTGACGCTGCTGGTCCCGCTGCTCTCGCTGCCGCAGACGACGCACTACCTGCTCGACGGCTTCGTGTGGAAGACGAGGACCGACCCAGCGCTCGCCGTTCGACTTGGGTGGGCCACGGCACCGAGCGCGACCGTGGCCGGCCGAGAGGGCGTGGCGTGAAGGAGTGACGTCGAGCCGCGTCGCTACGGGCTCGCGGTCAGCTTCCGCTCTTTTTCGAGGAAGAGGCTCACCATCGCGCGAGCGTGCGAGCTGTCGGTCAGGAACTCGGGCTTGAAGTCGGTGAGCCGCTCGAAGGCCATCATCCAATTGGAGAAGTCGCGGGTGCTCACTGGCTCCCTGGAGAGCTGGAAGACCTGTCGGTGTCTGCTGTCGGCCAGGAGCCTCGCGTAGAGCGCATCGACCGGCGCCTCTTCTCCCTCGAAGACCTGCACGAAGTGACCGTTGCCGTAGAGCAGCAGACCGGTGATGCCGTCGCGGCTGTTGTTGGCGCGCGCCTTCTTCAACAGGCCTTGCAGCGCGGGCTCCTCGAACGGAGCCGATGCGACGCTGGCGTAGCAAATCTGAATCAGCATGGTCTGCGACCTGGCACGAAGGCGCCGACTTCGAGGGCCGTCCGCCAGCGCCGCTAGGGGGTGACCCGCACCACCGTCGAACGCCTGGCCACTTCGACCCCACTCGCGTCGAAGCCCACCGCCGTGAGGGCGCGCCAGCCGAGCGTGTTGAAGGTGACGCGCGAGGGGAACAGGCCACGCGCATCAGTCGAGGTGCCCAGCTCGAAGCCCGCGGCTGAATACGCGACGCGCACGATGGGGCCCGTGGCGCGCGCCTTGAGCCAGAGGCCGTTCGAGAACCAGCCGCCATCGTCTGGCGACTCGAAGGTCAACGAACCGCGCGCGACGTCTCCGGCCACGACGCGAATCGTCACCTCGGTCTTGCCCAGCGAGGTCAGGTTCTCGTCGAACGCCTCGGCGACGATGGTGCGGTCGCCCAGGGTCGAGAACACGTACCGCGCAGCGAAGCGCTCGGCGCGGTGCTCCGAGGCTCCCAGCGGGAAGCCACCACTCGAGTAGCGGACGAGGCGCGTGCGTGGGCTGGCGTCGACACGCAGCCACACGCCGTTGGTGTACCAGCCTCCCGCCTTCAGGTTCTCGAAGCGCACCACAGGCGACGGAGCGGCTGCATCGCAGGGCCCACGGCCCGGTGACGGCCCGAGGAACTCCCAGTGCCACTCCTCGGAGGGCACGGTGCGGACGAAGCCGAACCGGGAGCCGTTGCGGTTGAGCCACGAGAGGACCCCGCCCGCCGCGGTGTTGAGATCGAGCGCGCTGCCCGACTGATGATTCGAGAACCCCGGGCTCGCCGCCAGGTTGCAGTTGTTGCAGTTGCAGTTGACGAAGCAGGCGTGCAGGCGCCGCTGCTCGGCCATCGAGCGAAAGCCACTGACGACCGAGAGCCGCACGCCATCGCGGAGCGCGGCCGCCTGCATCAACGCATAGGCGTTCGCCGTCTCGCGCTCTGCCGGCTTTCCATCGACCGTCACCACCACGATGGGGAACTGGCGGCCGGCCTCGAAACCGGCCTCGGTGCGCGCGGCGCAGCTGATGAGCTCCTGCGAGGTCGAGGCGAGCTCATCGGTCGTCGGTCGAACGTCATCGCCGAGCTCCGCGACGCCGACACCGCACCCTGACACCACCAGAGACACCATCATCGCAGCGCGCAGGTTCATGCCGACCCACCCAGCACGTTTCGTTCCAACCACGAGCCCGACGGAGAGACGAGCGCGGCGGCTCGTCACCGGCGCGCGCCCACGCCACCCTCATGCAACATTCGCTGACATTGGTCGTTCGTCATGATCGACGCCCAAGTGCGAACCCGGGCACCTGCGTCACTCGAGCCGTCGGTGTCACGCGCCGGCGACGCTGACGTGGGACGAGACAGGGTGTCGCGTCGTGTGCTCACACGTCACCGGAGCGCGTCACTCTGCGCGTTCGTCGAGCACTGGCGCGGCCGTCACCATCACCTGCTGCCTGACCCGAAAGCCCAGCCGCCCGCCTTCGTCGGCGCCGAACGGCTGCACGTCGCCCTTGAGGCCGACGTCGAGCCAGGTACTGCCCTCACGCCACCCGAGGTGCCGGTAGACGAGCGGCGCTTCGACGCGCGCGCGGCGCCGCCCACCCGCGTCACTGGTGATGTCCGGCGCCAGGACGACGCCCTCGGCGAACCGGCGGGGGCCGATGAAGAGCTCCCAGCGCAGCGTGGTGATGCGCGCCACCTGACGCGGCAGCAGCACCTCGAAGAACAGGTCGCCCTGCTCTTCGCGGGGAAAGGAGACGGTGAGGTTCGAGACCTCGAGCGTGGAAGTCGCGGCGTCAGCGGCGGGCACGCGGCGGCACCCGACGAGGAGCAGCAGCACCACCAGCACCCAGCGCATGCGCCTCACCCGCCCAGCAGCGGCGTCAGCGCGTCGACCGTCGTGGGCCAGCCGTTGCGTCGCGCCAGCACCTCGAGCGCCTTCGCCATCTCGGCGGCGGTCTGGAAGCGCAGCGCGCGGTCGGCCAGCGTCGCGCGGCGAATGATGGACGCGGCCATGTCAGGCGCTTCGGGGTTCTGGGCCTGAACGGACGGCACACGGCAGTCGCGCACCTTGTGCATCATCTCCATCTCGCTGTTGCCCGCGAAGAGGCGCTGGCCGGTGAAGAGTTCCCACAAGATGGTGCCCGCCGCGAAGATGTCGGCGCGGTGGTCGACGGCCTGCCCCAGCACCGCCTCTGGGCTCATGTACGAGATGGTGCCTCGCAGCGCACCCTGCTCGCCCCGCATCACGCCTTCCACCTCGGCGACGCCGAAGTCGGTCAGCTTCACGTCACCGGCGACGCTCAAGAGGAGGTTCGCAGGGTTCACGTCACGGTGGACGATGGTGGCGCCGCCTTCACCGACCTTCGCGCGGTGGATGTAGTCGAGCGCCTTCATCAGGCAGATGCCGATGTACGTGGAGGCCGACATCGGCAGCAGCTGACCGGCCTGCTTGAAGGCGTCCATCATGTACTGGAGCGTCCGCCCGGCGACGAGTTCCTGCACCATGAGGTAGTCGCTGCCGGCTTTGAAGCAGCGGTAGGTGCGAACGATGTTCGAGTGACGAAGGCGAACGGTGAGCTTGGCCTCGTCGACGAACTGCTTCACCCACGCGGCGTCGTTGCGGTAGCTCGGCAGCAGCCGCTTGATGACGACGTCTTCGGGCTCACCGGGACTGCGCTGCGTCGTGGTCTTGGGCTTCGCCTGATAGACCTCGGCCATCCCGCCCACGGCAAGCCGTCCCACCAGTTGGTAGCCACCGAGCTCGGTTTCCTGCGCCACGACACGCCGTACAGTAGTCGAGGTGTGTGGTGGAGCAAGGACGAGCTACCCAGCTCGGGTCATCTTCTTCACGGGCCCGGAGCCGCCTTCGGGGAGGAGGACCCTCTCGGTCTCATTCGGGACCGGCATGGTGTTGATGCGGTCGGGCGGCGGCACCCTTCGTTTGGCCATGCTCACAGCGTGGCAGTCACGGCGGACACGCCGGGGCCAGCGGCGGCAAGGACCTCCACCAGGTGCGACCCTTCTCACCGGCGACCGGCTCGATGGGCTCGCCCAGCATCGGCGTCACCACCGACACGCCGGTCTTCTGCCCCTCGGTCACCAGCGTCTCCGGAGGCTCGTTCCACGCGTGCAGGCCCAGCTCGAAGGTGGACCAGTGAATCGGCAGCAGGTGCGCGGCGCCGAGCATCGCGTGGGCCTCGAGCGCGCCTTTCGGCCCGAGATGAATGGCGCCCCACGAAGGGTGCCACTGGCCGATCTCGAGCATCGAGAGGTCGAGCGGGCCGTACTTCTCGCGCACCAGGTTGAACTGCTCGGTGAGGCCGGTGTCACCGCTGAAGAAGACACGGTGCTTCGGGCCGACGAGGGTCCATGAGGTCCACAACACGCGGTCGTTCCCGAAGCCGCGGCGTCCCGAGAAGTGTCGCGCCGGCGTCGAGGCGATGACCACGCCATTGGGGAGCGTGCGCTCCTGCCACCACTCGAGCTCGACGATCTGCGCGGCCGGCACGCCCCAGGCCTCGAGGTGGGCGCCGGCGCCGAGCCCGACGTGAATCGGCACCCCCTTCTTCGCGAGCGCCTGGATGCTGCGCATGTCGAGGTGATCGTAGTGATCGTGCGACACGACGACCGCGTCGATGCGTGGGAGCTCGTCGAGCGCGAGCGGCGGCGGGTGGAAGCGCCTGGGGCCTGCGAGGGTCGACGGCGACGCGCGCTCGCTGAACATCGGGTCGGTCAGAATGACGACCCCATCGAGCTCGATGAGCGTCGTGGAGTGCCCGAGCCAGGTGACGCGAAGCCCCGAGGCGACCGGCTTCGCCAGCCGCGCGGCGACGTCTTGAACGATGGGCAGCCGACACGTCGGTACCCGCATCACGTCGGACGAGAGCCACTGCGTGAGCGCGCGAGAGCCGCCTTCCTGCATCACCTCGGTCGGCTCGGCGTTGACGAACGTGCCGCCGCGCCAGTGCGTCGACGCCTGCATGCGCACCAGGCGCTGGCCCTCGGCGATGCCGCCGAACGACGCGCAGCCCTCGGTGGTGACGACGAGCAGCACGAACAGCAGGGCGACCAGCCCGAGAGGAAGGGCCAGCCATCGACGACGTCTCATCGGCGCGCCGCCAACTCGGCGAAGACGGCTTCGTAGCGGGCGGCCGACGCATCCCACGAGAAGTCCGTGCGCATGCCGCGGCGCTGGACCTCGAGGAACGTCTGCTTCGACTGGAACAGCTCCAGCGCCCGCTGGAGGGCGCCCTGCACGGCCTCCACCGTCGCGCCGCGAAAGGTGATGCCGGTGCCTTCGCCACGCCGCACGTCCTGCACCGTGTCCACCAGACCTCCGACCGCGTGAACAATGGGCACGCAGCCGTAGCGCTGCGAGTACATCTGGTTGAGGCCGCACGGCTCGAAGCGCGAGGGCATGAGGAAGAAATCGCTGCCCGCCTCGATGAGGTGCGCGAGCCCGGTGTCGTACCCGAGCTTCACGCCGACGCGCAGCGGGTACCGGGCGGCGAGCGTCTTCCACCCGTGCTCGAGCTTCGCGGCGCCGCTGCCGAGAACGACGACGGCCGCGCCATGTTCGAGGAACACCGGGAGCGCAGCGTGCAACAGGTCGGCGCCCTTCTGCTCCACCATGCGGCCGATGACGCCGAACAACGGCATACCGTCGGATGGAGGCTGGAGCCGCATCGTCTCGAGCAGCGTCGAGCGACACCGCGCGCGGCCCGCGAGGTCTGCATCGGAGAACCGCGCCGGCAGGTAGACGTCGGTCGCGGGGCTCCATTCCGTCGTGTCGATGCCGTTGACGATGCCGATGACGCCGCCCTTCTTCGCGCGCAACACACCATCGAGGCCCATGCCGTCCTGCGGCGACGCGATCTCCTTTGCGTACGTGGGAGAGACGGTCGTCACCGCGTCGGCGAAGACGATGCCCGTCTTGAGCATCGACAGGTGGTCCCAGAACTCGACGCCACCGGGTGAGAAGTCACTCCACGGAATGCCGAGCTCGGGCAGCACGCTCTTCTGAAAACCGCCCTGGTAGGCGAGGTTGTGCACCGTGAGCACGCTCTTCGTCTTCGGGAAGGTCTGCGCATAGCCCCGTCGCAGCGCGAGCGGCGCGAGGCCCGTCTGCCAGTCGTGACAGTGGAGGACCTCCGGCTCGAAGCCGACGGCCTGCGCCTCGGTGAGCGCCGCCATCGAGAGCACCGCGAAGCGCCGCGCGTTGTCAGGGTAGTCGCCGCGCACGTCTCCGTAGAGCTGCTCGCGATCGAACAGCTCGGGCACATCGAGGAAGACGACGGTGGCGCGCTCGTGCAGCGACGCCTCCCAGGTGCGAACGACGACGTCTCCGAAAGGGAACTGGAGCGTGAAGCTTCGTCCGGTCTCGCGCAGCTGCTCGCGAGGCACCGTGCGGTAGAGCGGCGTGACGACCCGCACCTCGTGGCCACGCGCCGCGAGCACCAGGGGCAACGCCCCTGCGACGTCTGCGAGCCCGCCCGTCTTCGAGAACGGCACGACTTCGCTGGCTGGGAAGAGAATGCGCACGGGGGAATGAGACCGGCTTCGATGCTCCTTCGACGCGGTGGGAATTCAAATGAAGAAAGATGTAGGCAGGTGCGCATGAACGCCCCGTGGAGCGAACCCTTCACCCGCTTCGGCGCCCTCTTCGAGCAGGCCAGGCAGGCGCAGCCGAAGGATCCGAACGCGATGACGCTCGCCACCGTCGACGCGAACGGCCGGCCCTCGCTGCGCGTCGTGCTGATGAAGGACTTCGACGAGCAGGGCTTCGTCTTCTACACGAACCACCAGTCACGGAAGGGCGTCGAGGGCCACGCGACGAAGGTGGCCGCGCTCAACTTCTACTGGCCGGCGCTCGACACGCAGGTCCGCATCGAAGGAGCGCTCGAGGCGGTGACGGACGCCGAGGCCGACGCGTACTTCGCGAGCCGCCCCCGCGAATCCCAGCTGGGCGCGTGGGCGTCGCTGCAGAGTCAACCGTTGCCCTCGCGTGAGGTGCTCGAGCAGCGCGTGGCCGAGCTCACGAAGAAGCACGAGGGCAAGCCCGTGCCGCGGCCGTCACACTGGACGGGCTTTCGCGTGAAGCCGCAGCACATCGAGTTCTGGAAGGCGCACCCGTTTCGGCTGCACTGGCGCGAGGTGTACGAGAAGCGCGGCGACGCATGGGAGATGGGCCAGCTCTTCCCGTAGTCGTCAGGGGTCGCCGTCGCGTTTGCCGCGACCCACGCCGAAGTCGATTCCACGGAGCGCGCTCACGCCTGCGTCGAGGAGCAGCACCGTGCCTGCGTCGTGGCTGGTGAGCGGCATCGCCGAGGTCCCCGCGGAGGAGCCGAACTGCGAATACGAAAAGTCATCGCTCCGCGCGCCGACGCCGAAGGACACCGAACCGTTGGCCTCCATGTCGAACCGGTAGCGGACCTGTCTGGGGTTCCTCAGGCATCGCAGCTCGCTGCAGCAGGCGCCGATCAACTGCGCCAGCGTGAAGCGTCCCTGGTACGAGCTCCGCGGGAACACGGGCATCGTGGCGGGCTCCGAGAGTTCGACCGTGCCGCAGACGCTGATCCGGGTCGCCGAGACAGACTCGATGAACACCGCATCGATGGGCTCACCCTCACAGCCAATCGCCACCGGGCCTCCGTCTGGGTTGGTGTACCCGGCCTGAATGCCGCCGTGACGGCGCGTTCACCAGCAGCTCCGACGTCCCTGAAGGACACGCCCCGGGGAGGAGCACCACGACGAGCGAGAATCGGCGCACCCGGCGAGGGCAGCAGCCCTTCGTTCGAGGTGCGCACTACCGCTTCTTCGGCGCGGCCTTCGTCGCCTTCGCGGCGGGCTTCTTCGGAGCGGCCTTCGCCATCTTCACCTTCTTCGCCTTCGCAGGCGTCGCCTCGGCCGCGGGCGCCGGCTTGCCGGCCTTGAGCGCCAGAATCGTCGCGAGCACCTCGTCCGAGTGGCCCTCGACCTTCACCTTCGGCCACGCGTGAGCGAGCGTCCCGTCGGGCGCGATGAGGAACGTCGAGCGAATCACGCCCATGTACGAGCGGCCGTACATGCTCTTCTCACCCCAAGCGCCGTACGCCGTCGAGACCGCGTTGTCGGTGTCGACCAGTAACTGAAACGGCAGGCTGAACTTCGCGATGAAGCTCTGGTGGCTCTTCTCGGAGTCGGGCGAGACGCCCAGCACGACGGCGCCAGCGGCCTTCAGCTTCGCGGAGTCATCTCGAAAGGCGCACGCCTCGACGGTGCAGCCCGGCGTGTTGTCCTTCGGGTAGAAGTAGAGCACCACGTACTTGCCGGCGGAGGTCGCCTGGGTGACGGTCGCTCCGGTCTGGTCCTTCGCCGAAAATGCGGGGGCCTTCTGGCCAACTCTGGCTGCCATGTGGGTGCTCCTGGTACGGGTGAAATCGTCGGCCGTCGGCGTAGCGGGCGCCGCAGCCATTCGCCAGTCCGATCAACCGCTTCAACGCCAGGAGCAGGCAAACGTCAGAGGTGTTGTCAGATTCGGTGAAATTCGACGCGCTTCGACTGGCGAAGACGACGCGCAGGGAGCCAACCATGCCGACCACGAACCGCAGCACCTCGACCACTCGCAGCGCATCGGCAACCCGAACCCAACGGACGCAGCGTGCAGCAACGACACGCGCGACGGGCAGTCGCAACGCGAAGCTGCACGGCGTCGTGAAGAGCATCAACATCCAGCGCTTCAGGGCGCAGGGACGGACGACGTTCTGCAACCAGGCGGTGCACGCGATCGCTTCGAAGCTCGGCTACCGAGGCTTCGGCGGGCTGGTCGCGAACCAGATGTTCAAGAAGATGAGCGCGCCCGGCTCTGGCTTCCGCCGCGTCTCGGCGCAGGAAGCCATTGCGCTCGCCAAGCGGGGCAAGCTCGTCATCGCCGCGAAGTACAACAACACGCCTCGCGCGGGCCGACCTGACGGCAAAGCGCCTGGCCACATCGCGGTCGTCACGGGCGCGTCCTCGGCGGGCGTCCCCGGCATCGCGCAGGCAGGCCGCAAGACGTTCGAGTGGGGCCCGGTGACACAGGGTTTCGGAAGGACGCCGCCGACGTATTTCGTCCGCAACTGAGGCAGACTTTCGACCCATGCTGCCAGGCGACGAAGACGTCGAAGAGGTCGAGGCGACCGACGAAGACGAAGAGACCCCGTCGGACGACGAGCTGTTCGACTTCGACGACGAGGTGCCCGCTGGCGAGGGCGTGTTCGCCGAGGCGTCCGACGACTACGCGAAGAGGAAGGCCGAGCAGGTGCCGCTGTCATCCGGTGCGCAGCCCGACCTCAAGGAGCTCCTCCGACACGTGGCGTCCTCGAAGAAGAAGCGAACGCGCTGAGCGACCGCTGGCGCTGCCGTTTCGACCGCCTGACCTCACGCGCCGCGCGATTCGAGGTTTCGGTGCGTTGATGCAGGCATGAAGACCTTCACCCTCGTGGCTTTCGCCATTCTCGCTGCGCCCGCCCTGCTGCTCGCGATGGTGCTGTTCCCGCTCTGGGAGCACGCGTGAGCCCCCGCTCCCCCGGGCGACTCCTCGACCTCGCCCTGCTCCTCCCGCTCGTCCCGGCGTTCGCCGTCGTCATCGGCGCGCTCGCCGCCGTGGTGTGGCTCACCGATGGCCGACCGCTCTTCTTCAGTCAGCCACGGGTCGGCCGGAGCCGACGGCCGTTTCGCATCTGGAAGCTGCGCACCATGACGACTGACGCCGACGTCTCGCAGCGGCGCCCGACACGACTGGGAGCCTGGCTGCGTCACCGAGGGCTCGACGAGCTGCCGCAGCTCTTCAACGTGCTTCGCGGAGACATGCGCCTGGTCGGCCCGCGCCCACTGGAGCCGAAGGACGCCGACCGCCTCGTCGCGCAACACGGCCCGTTCGCCGCGCGGTTCGACGTGCCGCCTGGCCTCACGGGGCTCGCGCAGGTGTGTCAGGCTCAGGGCGTGCAACTCACCGCGCGCGTCGACGCCGAGTACGCGAGGTCTCGCAGCACGTCGCTCGACCTGTCGATCCTGATTCGGACCGCCTTCATGAACGTCGTCGGGAAGACGCGCGGGAAGCGGCCGCTGCCTGCCTCGCTGGAACGCGTGGGATGAGTGTTCCCTCGACGAGCATCGTTCGCGCGACATGGCTGGCCTTGCTGGCCCCGAAGCGGCTCTTGCCCATCGTCGTCGTCTGTATCCCGCTCGTCTTCACCCAGGCCGCGTTCAGCCGCGAGCCGCTCGCCACGCCGCTGGGCATCGTGATGTGCCTCGCCTTCGTCGCGCTCGCCCCGGTCTCGTACCGCGTGCTCTTCCCCGATGGCCTCGACCTGTCGCACGGCGCGGTGCGCGTCGTCCTCTACTCGCTCGTCGGCGCGGGCATCGTGTTGTCGCTGGGCGTGGGCGTGCCGAAACTGCTCCACCTCCGCCCGACCTTCCTCACCGAGCGTTCGTCGCTGGCCGTCATCATCGCCCTCTTCCTCGTCGGCGGCTGGGGCCTGGGCCGTGACGTCGGGTTCGAGCAGCGCATCAACCGCCTGCAGGGCGAAGCTGAACGCGCACAGTTGCTGGCCTTGCGCGCGCACCTCGACCCGCACTTCCTCTTCAACACGCTCAACGCCATCGCCGAGTGGTGCCGCATCGACGGCGTGGTGGCCGAGGCCGCGGTGCTGAAGCTCTCTCAGATGCTGCGCACGGTGCTCGCCGGCGTGAAGGAGCCCCTGTGGCCGCTGGAGAACGAGCTCGAGCTGGTGCGCATGCTCTTCGACCTGCACCTGCTGCGAGACAAGGAACTCTTCGAGCTGGTCCTCGAGGCGCCGACGCCCTTGCCCGACGTGAAGGTGCCACCGATGTCGCTGCTCACCCTCGCCGAGAACGCGGTGAAGCACGGGCCGGCGAAGGGCCACCGCGGGCGCATCGTCGTCTCTGTCATCGCGCTGGCAGATGCCGTCACGCTCAGCGTCGAGAACCCGGGCCCCTATGGCGGCCCACGGACCGGGAGCGACGGCCTGCCCACGCTGGAACGTCAGCTCCACCTCGCCACCAACGGGAGCGCCACCTTGTCCATCGGCCCGGCAGGTGACGACCGCACCCGCGCGCAGCTGGTCTTTCCGAGTCGACTGGAGCAGCGAACATGACCTTGAGAGTCCTCATCGCAGACGACGAACAGCTGGCCCGCGCCCGCCTCACCCGGCTCCTCACCGCGATGGAGGACGTCACCATCGTCGGCGAAGCGAAGGACGGCGAAGACGTGCTCACGAAGGTCCGCGCCGGAGGCATCGACGTGGTGCTGCTCGACGTACAGATGCCGAAGCTCACCGGGGTCGAGGCGATGGCGCTCTGGCCAGTCGATGGCCCGTGGGTCGTCTTCTGCACGGCGCACGCGGAGCACGCAGTGAAGGCGTTCGAGATCGACGCGGTCGACTACCTGCTCAAACCCGTCGAGCCCGACCGGCTCAAGAAAGCGCTCGACAAAGCGCGCCAGCGAGAGACGAGAGAGACGTTCAGCGCTGCGGTGAAGAAACACCAGACGATTCCGCGATTGCCGGTCCAGACGCGCCAGGGGCTCGTGTTGCTCGACCCGGACTCCATCACCCACGCGGTGCTCGAGGGCGAGCTCGTCACCGTGCACACGAAGGACGCCGCGTTTCTCTCTGACTACTCGCTCAACGATCTCGAGCAGCGACTGCCGGCGGGTCGCTTCGAGCGCGTGCATCGGCGCGCGCTCCTCAACCTGGAAGCCGTGGCGCGGCTCGAGCCTCTGGAGACTGGTGGCTATCTGGCGCGCACCACCAATGGGCACTCCGTCGAGGTGTCGCGTCAGGCGGCGCGCGACTTGAGGAAACGGCTCGGGCTGCGAAAGGCCGATGACGAGACCTGAGGGCGTCTGGCAGAACCCTTCGTCGATGCTCGATGCGCTCGGACTCGTGCCTGGCAAGCTGACCCTCGACGTGAAGGGCCGTACCTTCGCGCCGGGTGACGCGATTCGCGGCCGCGTGACGTTGCTGCTCGCTGAAGAAGGCGAGGCGCGCAGACTGGTGGTGGTGCTCGAGGCGAAGCAACGCGCGGTGGGGCTCGCGCCGGGCCGACGCGGCATCGCGCTGAGCTACCGCAAGGACACGGTGTGGAAGTTCGAGCTCGAGCTGGACGGGGAGCGCGTCTACCGCTCCGAGCTCACGTACCCCTTCGAGCTGATGGTGCCCGAGGGCGCGCTCGAGACGACGTTCGGCCAGAACCTGCTCGATACGCTGACGGCGAACCACCGCTTCCCGCTGGAGTGGAGCGTCAGCGCGTTCCTCGACCGGCCGTGGAAGTTGAACGTGAAGGCGTCGGTCGACGTGCAGGTCGTGAGCAGACCGAAGCGGGCGCCGCCGAAGAAGCGGGTCGCGAGGAAGAAGGCAACGCCGAAGACCAC
This sequence comes from Myxococcaceae bacterium, assembly GCA_040400045.1. GTDB lineage: Bacteria > Myxococcota > Myxococcia > Myxococcales > Myxococcaceae > Xiheimicrobium. The sequence continues at coordinate 67,888 of JBBAQZ010000018.1, read as the reverse complement.
GCCGCGCAGACGTTCGCGAACCGCGTGAACTCGTTTCGCCGAGGTCTCATGAACACGCAGCTCGGCCGCGTTCCCGGCGGGGAACTCCGCGGACACCTCGAGTTGGCGCCGGAGCCCTCGTCATTGCCCAACTCGGGCCCGAGCGTCGAAGCCTCAGATGGCGCCGGGCGTCGAGCTGCTTTTCGTCGGCGCCGTCCGCATCAACGCACGGAACTCGGGCGAATCGACGCGCATCACCATGAGGGTGAGCCGGGTGCGCGGGTTGAGCGTGATGGTCCGCTCCTCGCCGTGCAGCAACCCCAGGCGCCCACTCGAGCGCCCTGACGGCAGCTCGAGGTCGAGCGAGATGCCGTAGCCGGTTCCTTCTTCTCTCGGCTGCAGCAAGAGGCGGTAGTCGGGGAGTGGGGCGCCAGGCGTCCATTTCTCGGCGAACAGCCGCCGGCCTTCGAAGCCAAGTAGCCGCGGAGAACCGACGGAGCGGCCGTCCTGCTCCACGCGAATCGCGAAGTAGAGCTTGTCGGGGTCGCGCGCCGCCGGAGCGCTCGAGGCACACGCCGTCACCACTGCGGCAAGCAGCCCGACACAGCACCAGAGGAGCCCGCGGCGAAGGTGACGCACCATGAGCCTCCCCGTAGCAACATCGACACCAGCGGTTCCCACCAACGATTCCAACACCCTGCAGCGACCTGGGGCTGTCGCGTGGTGACAGACACGCCCGGGCACGAGCACGTCGCGGACAAACTGACACGACGCCGCGTTTCTTCCCCCATTTCCACAGCCCACACGAATGGACAGGGCCGGAGCCTTCGGCTTGAAGCGCCGCATGTCGTTCTCCCCCGCCGACGTTCGCGCCTTGTTCCCGTCACTGAAGGACCTGGTGTGGCTCAACGCCGCGGCGTCGTCGCCGCTGTGCACGCCCGTCGCCGCGGCGATGCGGAAGAACGTCGACGAGTGTGAGCGACAGGGCGACCTCGGGTTTCCGAAGTGGATTCTCCAGAAGGAATCGGTGCGCGCGCGGCTGGGGGCGTTCGTCGGCGCGAAGCCGACCGAGGTGGCCTTCACGCCGTCGACGTCGTTCGGCTTTCACGTCGTCGCGCAGTGCCTGAAGGCGCGCGGCATCACCGAGGTGCTCACGCTCGAGCACGAGTTCCCCTCGACCACCGTGCCGCTGCTGTTCGATGGCCTGACGGTGCGTGGCGTACGTCGACGGCCCGATGGGAGCTACCCGCTCGAGGACCTCGCCGCTGCCATCCGGCCATCGACGGGTGCGGTGGCGATGTCGCTCGTGCAGTTCAACTCGGGCTACCGCGTCGACGTCGAAGGCGTCGCCAGGCTCTGTCGCGACCGGAAGCTGGTGCTGGCGCTGAACGGAGCTCAAGCGATCGGTCACGTGCCCATCGACTTCCATGCCCTGGGCGCCAGCTTCCTCTCGATGACGAGTCACAAGTGGCTCGGCGCTGGCTACGGCACGGGCATGCTGGTGGTGGCGGAGCCGTGGCTCGACGTGCTGCCGATGGCCGGGTGGTTGTCGGTGAAGCCCGAGTCGATGTGGCACGCGTTCCCCAAGACCCGGCGGGTCGATGACGCGGCGGGCTTCGTCGCGAACGGGGCTGAAGTGCGCCGCGAGGCCTCGGCCATCGAGGGCGGCGGGGGCCTGTGGCTCAACTGTCACGCGCTCGACGCGGCGCTCGAGGTGCACGAGCAGGTTGGCGTGGCGACGACGCTGGCGCACGTGACGACCCTCCAGGCGCAGCTGCGCAGTGGGTTGCGGAGCCGCGGTTTCTCACCGAACGCGCCCGACGACCCGGCCTGCGCGAGCGGCATCTGCGTGGTGCCAGTGCAGGGCCCGCCGGAGGACGTGGTGCGTGCGCTCATCAAGCAGGCGCGCGTGGTGACGACTCCGCGTGGCGGTGGCGTGCGCATCTCGACGCACGTCTTCAACACGGAAGAAGACGTCGTCCGGTTGCTCTCGGCGTTCGATGCGGTCGGCGTGAAGCCGGGCTGAGGAACCTTCCTCGCGTGTCCAGCGGGCCGATGCGCCGGCGTTCACGACATGCTCGAGTGAGCGGCGCGCTTTCGAGCCAGGGTCAGCGCTGACGGGCCGGCGGTTTCCAGGAGCACTCGTGCGCCGCCTCTCCATCATCGCGTTGACCACCCTCTCGGCCTGTCAGTGCCTCCAACCGGTCGACGAGCGTGTGGATGCAGGCCGTGACGCCGGTGGAGGCGCTCCTGACGCCGGCCTCGGTGATGGCGGAGCCCGCGACGCAGGTGGAAGCCCTTCTGACGCGGGCCTGCCGGACGGTGGCTCTGCCGATGCGGGCGTCGCGTGCACCACGGCCGCCGACTGCACCCTGCCGGGGCCTGTCCAGCAGTTCTGCGGCGGCCTCCGCGCGGCGTGCGTGAACAACCACTGCCTGCTCGAGTGCCCGGTGCCCGACGCCGGCCAGCGCACCTGCCAGAGCGACACGCCTGAGTGCCTCACCTGCAACGGCGCGACCCGCCAGTGCGCCATGTGCGACGCGCGCGTCTGCACCTTCACCGTCGACCCGGTCCAGGGCACCTGCCCCGCGCCCTTCCAGGACGTTCAGCCGTTCGTGGTGCAACCGTTCAGCGGCCGCTGCGGTGGCGGCATCATTCGAGACGGTGGCGTCGCCGGCGTGTGGACGGGCTCGCTCGGCATCGGGAGAATCCTCGTCGACATTCCAGCGCTCGGCGGCGCGTGTCTGGGCAGCCCGCTCTACACCCAGGTTCCGCGCACGCTCATCAGCTGCCCGGCCTGCACCTTCGTCGCCGAGGGCTGTGAGTGAACCCCATGGGAGGAGCAGCGAAGGCCACCCGATCTGCGGCAGCTGAAGTAGAATTCGCAGAGCCGACATGGAACGCACCGAACGACTGCTCGACCTGGTGGCGCTCCTGCTCGACGCGAAGCGCCCCATCTCGTGGCACGAGCTGCGCGAGGCCTTCAAGGACGACTACGGCAGCGGCTCTCTCGAGGCGTGCGAGCGCAAGTTCGAGCGAGACAAGGCCGAGCTGCTCGAGCTGGGCATTCCGCTCACGTTTCTGAAGGCCGAGGACGACCAGCCCGAGGGCTACGTCGTCGAGCGCGACGCCTACTACCTGCCCGAGGTGGGGCTGACGGCCGAAGAGCTGGCTGTGCTCTACGCGGCGGGCTCGGCGGCGCTCGCGTCGGGGGCGTTCCCCGGCAGTCAGGACCTGGCGCACGCGCTGCGGAAGATTGGCTTCTTCACCGATGGCCCGCCGCCTGCGCCCCGCGTTCGCCTCGAGCTCGGCGCCGTCGCCGACGTGAAGGACCTGCCGGCGCGCCTCGACGGGCTCTGGGGCGCCATCACCACCCGCAAGTCGGTCACCCTCGACTATTTTTCGCCACGCACGAACGAGGCGTCCCATCGCGTCGTCGACGGCTACGGCCTCGCGCTGCGCCGGGGGCTGTGGAGCCTCGTCGGCTACTGCCATCTTCGAAAGGGCGTGCGCACCTTCCACGTGCACCGCATTCGGAAGCTCCTGGTGAACGCCACGCGGCCGAAGTCCCCCGACTACGAAGTGCCCGCCTCATTCGTTCTCGAGGACTCCGTCGCGACCTGGCCGTGGCAACACCGCTTCCACGAGCCGCTCGCCGTCGACGTCCTCCTGACGGGAGAGCTGTCGACCCTCGCCGGCTCCCTCTTCCCCGCCACGCCCCTCGCCGACCCGAAGGGCCACCGCGTCACCATCACCGCGACCGACCTCGATGGCCTGTTGAAGTACGTGCTCTCGCTGGGCCCCGAAGCGAAGGTGCTGGGCCCCGAGCGCGCCGTGCTTCGACACCGGGAGCTCGCCACGCTCGTCCTCACCGCCCACCAGCGGAGCGCCCCATGAGCGGCCCCACCGACGGCCACGAGCGCCTCCGACGGCTGTTGTTCCTCGTGCCCTTCGTCTCCCGCAACCCGGGCCGCACCGTCGACGAGGTCGCGAAGGAGCTCGGCACCAGCCGCGAGGCGCTCCTCGAAGAGCTCGACCTGCTCACCCTGGTGGGCCGCCCGCCGTTTCAGCCCGACGACTTCGTCGACATCTACGTCGAGGACGATCGCGTCTACGTCGACTTCGACCAACGGCTCTCGGCGCCACCGCGACTGACGGCGGCTGAAGGCGTCGCGCTCGCCGCTTCAGCCGCGCTGCTCAAACCGGGCTCGGGTGACGCCCTGCGCTCGGCCATCGAGAAGCTCGAGCGCGTGTTGCCGGCCCACGCTGTGGCGCGCTTCCGGGACATGGGCAAGCGCCTCGACCTCGCGCTCGACGCGCCGACGGGTCTGGCGCCACTGAGTCAGGCCATCGTCGAGCGGCGGACGGTCGCGTTCGACTACGTCACCACCAACTCGGGGCACGCCGAGCGACGACGCGTTCAGCCCGTCGAGCTCTTCAGCCACCGAGGCCAGTGGTACCTCTCGGGCTTCGACGTGACGCGCGCAGGCGACCGGCTGTTCCGACTCGACCGCATGGGCGCGCTCGAGGTGACGGCCGAGACGTTCCTCGCTCCAGCGGTCTCGCCGCGCGCCTCCATGCCGGGCGCCAACGAGGCCACTGAGCTCGTCACCGTGCGCTTCGAGCCGGCGACGGCGCCCTACATCCGGGAGCGGTTCGGCGCCGAGGCCCGGGCCCTGCCCGATGGCCGCGTCGAAGTCGAGGTGCCAGGCGACAACCGGCGGTGGTTGACGCGCTGGATTCTGTCCTTCGGAGGCGAGGCGATCGTCACGCGCCCCGATTGGGCCATACGAAGCGTTGCCGAGGTGGCGTCGGCGTCACTAGAGTCCTGAGCCATTTCGATGGGTTTCCAACTCGTCATCGCTGAGGGCAAGGAGGCCGGCCGGGAGTTCCTCTTTGACCAGAGCTCGGTCGTCATTGGCCGCACGCCGGAGTGCGACATCATTCTGTACGACGCGGGTGTCTCGCGGCTGCACGCCCGCATCTTCGACGAGGGCGCCGGCATTCTCATCGAGGACCTCGGCTCGTCGAACGGCACCGTCGTCAACGGCAACAAGGTCTCCAGACAGGCGCTGAAGGACGGTGACTCCATCGCCCTGGGGCCGGTGAAGTTCACCTTCACGGCCGTAGAGGGCGAGGTGCCGGCGGAGCAGCCGACCGACGTGCCGCAAGAGGCTGGTCAGCACACCCGCGTGGTGAACGCCTCAGCGCTCAAGCGCTCGCGCAACAAGGGCGTCGCGATGCTGCCGCAGAACGTGAACACGGGAGAGCGCGAGAAGATCGAGCGCCACCCGACGCAGATGATGCAGGCGATAAGTGGCCCCCGGCCCAGCGGCCCGAGGCCCAGCGCGCCGAAGTCTCTCCGGGCGAGCCGACCCAGCGGTCCCAGCCCCATCATCAGGCCTGACCCCGCCGCGCTCGAAGGCCCCGCGACCAACACCGACCTCGGTCAGGTGAAGCTCGGCGGCGCCGCGAAGGAACAACGACTCACCGCGGCCGAGCGCGCCAGGCTCAAGCGCGGCGGCGCGGCTGGCGCGGCCCAGCTGTTCTGGATCGACGCGTCAGTGGCCAAACGCATCGCGGTCGTCGGCTCGGCAGTCATCGCTTCGCTCTTCACGCTCGCGCTCGTGATCCTGGCCGTGCGGCCACCGGAGACGAAGAAGAAGGCGCCCGAGGCCACGGAGCTCAGCGACGAGCCCAGCGACCAGAGCTACGGCGTCGGCGAGAACGTCACCTGGGAGCGGACGGATCAGAAGGAGTTCGACTTCCAGGTGAAGTCGCCCGTCGACGTGATGGTGGTGCTCCACTACCAGTGCGGCGAGCTGTCCGAGAGCGAGCTGGCCATCAGCGTCAACGGCGTCGACATGGGCTTCGCGCCGCCCGACACGATGGCGGTGAACGAGCGCTCGGTCGAGCTGCTCATTCCGTCGAAGCACATCAAGCGCAACACCACGAACTCCGTCGTCTTCGACAACACGAAGAACCCACCTGAGAAGGACCCCTGGCGCATCTGGAACCTCTGGGTCGAGGTCACCGTGCTGCCCGAGAAAGACGTCAGCGGCCTGAAGGCCGACGCCAACGAGAAGTTCGAGCGCGGCAAGCAGAAGTGGGAGCAGCGGGACATCGGCTCGGCCAACCGGTGGGAGGCCTACAAGGCCTTCCGCGAAGCGTGGCTGACGTTCGAGGCCATCGACCCCGAGGAGCGCGGGCCCGTCTATCAACTGGCGCGCGAGCGCATGAACGAGTCACACCGCGAGCTCGACAACCAGTGCAACAAGCTGCTGCTGCAGGCGCGCGGCGAGTTCAAGACGGGCAAGCTTGAAGAGGCCTCGAAGACGCTCGACTGGGTCGAGAAGTTCTTCCCGACGAAGGCTCACAACTGCCAGTACCGCGCGCTCGCCGAACGCGCCGAGCTTGCCGCCACCCTGGAGTAGCCCATGACACGACGAGATTTGTTGGTGGAGCAGCGCTCGTGCTCGGGCTCGACGTCGCGAGCTTGTTCCTGGGCGTCACGTACCTCGTGGCGATGTTGATCCTCCAGGACGAGCTGAACAAGCTGGCCAACGCGCTCTCGGCGGGTGGCGTCGCGACGGTGGACGCGAACCGCATCGGCTGACGACCGGCAGACGGCGCTGCGCTGAACGCGGGAAGACACGTTGCCCGCGCCTTCGGCCCGCGCGCGCGCAGGAGCCCCTCGACGCACCTGGCGCTCGACCGCACGGCTGCGCTGTTCGTGATGGAAGGCGGTTCCCTCAACGCGTGACGTCGAATTCGCGAACCGTTCCGGACGAGGCCGGCGTCAGCCGGGTGACCAACTGCGGCGCTCGACGTTGCCGCCATCGGGGCTCATGACCCACAGCTGCTTGCCGTCGGTGCCGAGGACGCCGAGCGGCGGCGAGAGGAAGACGGGCACCTCGCGCCAGGTGCCGTTGCGGTACTCGACGAGCCCGGCGGGTTGGGTCTGAGAGACGATGACATAGGCGAGACCGTCGACGCTCAAGGCCGACGTCGAACTCGACGGCTGGCTGCCCGTGCCTGGAATGTTCTGGAAGACGTTCGGCGCGACGGCGCACGTGCCCATGCTCGGCGGGGGTTCGAGGACCCAGACCTTCCGTCAGCTGCTGTTCCCCGGCGCGCGGGGCGCGAAGAGTGCGGCGAGGCGATTCAGGCGAAGCAGGCTCTTCATTCGGCGCTTGCCAACCAACGCATGCGTCCTGACCTTCGTCTTTCATTGCGCTCGCCGCGGCTCGGCGAAATAACGCCCTCGCCATGGCCCAGATCGACACCTTCAAGACCCGTACGAAGCTCACCGTTGGTGGAATCCCCTACGACACGTTCTCACTGAAGACGCTTGCGAAGCAGTTCCCCAGCGTCGAGACGCTGCCGTTCTCGCTCAAGGTGTTGCTCGAGAACCTGCTGCGCTTCGAAGACGGGCGCGTCGTGAAGAAGGAGCACGTCGAGGCGCTCACCAGGTGGAACCCGAAGGCCGACCCCGACACCGAAATCTCGTTCACGCCCGCGCGCGTGTTGCTCCAGGACTTCACGGGCGTGCCCGTCGTCGTCGACCTCGCGGTGATGCGTGAGGCGCTCGCATCGATGGGCGGCAACCCACAGAAGGTGAACCCACTATGCCCGCTCGACCTGGTCATCGACCACTCGGTGATGATCGACAAGTTCGGCTCGAAGTCAGCCTTCGCCGAGAACGTCGCCATCGAGTTCGAGCGCAACACCGAGCGCTACGCCTTCCTCAAGTGGGGCCAGAAGGCGCTCAAGAACTTCCGCGCGGTGCCGCCGGGTACGGGCATCTGCCACCAGGTCAACCTCGAGTACCTCGGCCAGGGCATCTTCAAGTCGGCTGACGGCGCGGCGTACCCCGACTCGCTCGTCGGCACCGACTCGCACACCACGATGATCAACGGCCTGGGCGTGGTCGGTTGGGGCGTCGGCGGCATCGAGGCCGAAGCCGCCATGCTCGGCCAGCCCATCACCATGCTGATTCCGCAGGTCATCGGCTTCAAGCTGACGGGCAAGCTGGCGCCCGGCGCGACGGCGACCGACCTGGTGCTGACGGCGACGCAGATGCTCCGCAAGAAGGGCGTCGTCGGAAAGTTCGTCGAGTTCTTCGGGCCCGGCATCAGCGCGCTGCCGCTGACCGACCGCGCGACGGTGGCGAACATGGCTCCGGAGTACGGCGCCACCATCGGCTTCTTCCCCATCGACGAAGAGACGCTCAACTACCTGCGCCTCACCGGCCGCTCGCCCGAGCACATCGCGCTGGTCGAGACGTACGCGAAGGAGCAGGGCCTCTTCCACACCGCGTCGACGCCCGACCCCATCTTCAGCGACACCCTCGAGCTCGACCTCTCGACCGTGCAGCCGTGCCTCGCCGGCCCTGCGCGCCCTCAAGACCGCGTGCTGCTCAAGGACATGAAGTCGTCGTTCGCGAAGAACGTGAAAGACATCCTCAAGGTGCAGGACGGCGACGCGAAGCTGTCGGCGAAGGCCGTCGTGCAGCAGGGCCCGTCGCAGAGCTACGAGCTCACCAACGGCGCCGTCGTCATCGCCGCCATCACCTCGTGCACCAACACCTCGAACCCGTCCGTCCTCATGGGCGCGGGGCTGCTCGCGAAGAAGGCCGTCGAGCTGGGCGTCATGGTGAAGCCCTGGGTGAAGACGTCGCTCGCGCCGGGGAGTCAGGTCGTCACCGACTACCTCACCGAGGCCGGCCTCATGCCGTACCTCGAGGCGCTCGGCTTCCACGTCGTGGGTTACGGCTGCACCACCTGCATCGGCAACTCGGGACCCCTGCCCCAGCCCGTCACCGACGCCATCACCTCGTCGGGCATCGCGGCGGCGGCCGTCATCTCGGGCAACCGCAACTTCGAGGGCCGCGTGCACCCGCACGTGCGCATGAACTTCCTCGCGAGCCCCGGCCTCGTCGTCGCGTACGCCATCGCGGGCCACACCAATTGGGACCCGAACACCGAGCCCATCGCCACCGACAAGAACGGCAAGGCGCTGTTCCTGAAGGACCTGTGGCCGACGAACGAAGAGATCGCCCACGCGCTCAAGAGCGTCACCTCGGCGCAGTTCAAGAAGCGCTACGCCGACGTGCTCAAGGGCGACGCGCAGTGGCAGGCGCTGGCAGTCAAAGACGGCGCGACCTTCGAGTGGGACCTGAAGTCGACCTACGTGCGCAAGCCGCCCTTCTTCGACAACATGCCGAAGGAACCGGCGCCCATCAAAGACATCTCGGGAGCGCGCGTGCTGGCGCTGCTGGGTGACTCCATCACCACCGACCACATCTCGCCGGCCGGAGACATCGACAAGAAGGGCCCCGCGGCGAAGTACCTCACCGAGCAGGGCGTCAAGCCGGCTGACTTCAACTCGTTCGGCGCGCGGCGCGGCAACCACGAGGTGATGATGCGCGGCACCTTCGCGAACATTCGCCTCAAGAACCTGCTGGTGCCGGGCGTCGAGGGCGGCGTGACGAAGCACATGCCGTCGGGCGAGCAGCTGTCCATCTTCGACGCGTCGATGCAGTACCAGAAGGAAGGCACGCCGCTCGTCATCCTCGCGGGCGCCGAGTACGGCACGGGCAGCTCGCGTGACTGGGCGGCGAAGGGCACCTTCCTGCTCGGCGTGCGGGCCGTCATCACCAAGTCGTTCGAGCGCATCCACCGGTCGAACCTCATCGGCATGGGCGTGCTGCCGCTGCAGTTCGAGGCGGGCCAGGACGCGGCGTCACTTGGCCTCACCGGCGCAGAGACGTTCAGCATCGCCGGCATCGCCGACGGCCTCGCGCCGGCCAAGAAGCTGACCGTCACCGCGAAGGCCGACGACGGCACCACGAAGACCTTCACCGCCACCGCGCGCATCGATACGCCCAACGAGCTCGACTACTACAAGCACGGCGGCATCCTTCAGTACGTGCTGCGCCACCTCGCGAAGAGCTGAGGCTCTCCTCGTAGGTGCTTCACGGCCGGGCGTCGTCTCCTTCGGGGAGCGGCGCCCGTCGTCGTTTCAGTGCTCCGCGCGACGCTCGAGCCAGTCGTGGAGGAACGCCTGCACCGCCGGGTGTTTCGACGCGCGAAACTGCGACGGCGGGGCGACCTCGATGAGCCGGCCTTCGTGCAGCAGCCCCAGGCGATCGCCCAGCTCGAAGGCCGTGGGCAGGCTGTTGGTGACCAGCAGAATCGTGGCGGCGAGCTTCTCCTTGCCAACCTTGAGCGCGGCGTCGACGGCCTCGGTCAACAGCGGGTCGAGCCCAGCGGTCGGGTCATCGCACAAGAGAATCTGGGGACGCACGCCGTAGGCCCGCGCGAAGGCCAGGCGCGTGCGCATGCCGCCCGAGAGCTCGCCGGGCAACAGCTCCGCCGCGTCCGAGAGCCCCACCATCGCGAGCGTCTCGATGACGCGCTGCTCGATGGCCTGCTTCGTCGGCAGCAGCCGTCGCTCTCGCAACGGGAACGCCACGTTGTCGAAGACGGTCATCGAGTCGAAGAGCGCGCCGGACTGAAACTGAATGCCCAGCAGGCCGCGCAGCTCCCGCAGCTCCTTGCCGGTCGCGGTGTGCAGATCGTGCCCCTCGAGCAACACCTCGCCGGCGTCAGGCTGGAGCAGCCCTTCGATGAGCTTGAGCACGACCGTCTTGCCGGACCCCGAGCGTCCCAGCAGCACGAACGTCTCACCCACTTCGACCTCGAGCGAGACGCCCGCGAGCACCCGGTTCTCGCCGAAGGCCTTGTGGACGTCGCGAAGCTCGATGATGGCGCTCATGCCGACGTCACTCCCACCGCAACAGCATCTCGCACCTCGGGTCGCCGCGCGTGCGGCAGCGCACTTCTTCTGATTCGAGGAGCGTCGAGCCCGCCAGCTCCGCCGTCTTGCCAGCCCAGCCCAGCACCGAAAGGCAGTGCGCGCGGTGCGGGGCATCGAAGTCGGCCAGGCTCAGCCTGCAGCTCGTGTCGGTCATCTCGCCCAGCGTCATCGTTCCCGAGTCGTAGTGGGTGCTCCAGAGCTTGGACGCCCGCTCGAAGATGAAGGTGGGCGAGCCGAACCGGTAGAACAACCGGAACAGCTTCGGCAGGGTCTCTGCGGCGGCCCATGCCCCCATCGCCTTGCAGAGCGAGAGGTCGCCCTTCCCGAAGAGCCGGTCGGCGGCCACGTTCAGCTCGATGAAGTGCAGCATCGGCACCCAGCCATGAGGCAGGACGTGCCGCTCCAGCGTCTCACGCGTGCCGATGGGGAGCGCTTCGAGCAACCGGGCCGTGCCTCCGGCGCCGTGGTGCTGCTGCACCCACTTGAGGCGGGCGAGGACGGCGATGCCTTTGCAATGCGCCATGAGACCGCCCCCAAACGCGCCACACGAGCCTGACCGTCAGGGCGCTTTGGCCCGCTGCCGCGCCTCGTCCTTGAGCGCGGTCACCTCGGAGGCCAGCGAGCGCACCCACGTGTTGACGGAGTCCTGCCAGACCGACGCGGCTTGTTGGCCCAGCATCTTCATCGACTTCGGGACCGGCTGAGTCGACAGCACCGTCCTGTAGCGCTCGGCCACGGTGGCCCTGGCGTTGAGCAGCGCGATGGCGTCTTTCTTCTTGAGCGTGGGCCGGGCCTGCACGTCCTGGGCTTGCTTGCGCCACGCGACGACCTCTTCGCTGTAGGTGGTGTACTGGGCGTCGCTCCACGAGGCATCGGCCTTCGCGGCGACCGTCTGCGCGCGCTTCACCAACCCCGCGACGTCTTCGGTGTCACTGGCTGCGAGCAGCAGACTGAGCATGACGAGCATGGCGGGAGGATACCCAGCATGCCCTCGCATTTGCACCTGCCCCCCAGTACAGGCGCGCGCATGACAACCCGCGCGTGGGACATCGTGCTCTTCGGAGCCACAGGCTTCACCGGGGCCCTCGTGGCCGAGTACCTGGCCCGGCACGCCCCGGCGGACGTTCGTCTGGCGCTGGCGGGGCGCAACCGCGGCAAGCTCGAGGCCGTCAAGCGCGGTCTCCCAGACGGCGGCGCCCGCTTCGGCCTGCTGCTGGGAGACTCGGGAGACCCCGCGTCGATGCGCGCCATCGCCGAGCAGACACGCGTGCTGTGCACCACCGTCGGTCCGTACGCGAAGTACGGGCTGCCGGTGGTCGAGGCGTGCGCTCGGGCCGGCACGCACTATTGCGACCTCACCGGCGAACCGCAGTTCATGCGGCGCGCCATCGACCTCGCGGACGCCATCGCGCAGGCCTCGGGCGCGCGCCTCGTCCACACCTGCGGCTTCGACTCGATTCCGTCGGACCTCGGCCTCCTCACCCTGCACGAGTTCATGAAGGCGCAGGGCGCGTCAGGCCAGTTCAAGCGGGTGACGCTCGCCGTCACCGCCATGAAGGGCGGCTTCAGCGGTGGCACCGTCGCGTCACTCCTCAACGGCATCGAAGAGGCGACGGCAGACCGCGCGGTGCGCCGCCTCATGGGCGACCCGTACGCGCTGAGCCCCGACCGCGCGAAGGAGCCCGACCTCGGCCGCCAGCGCGACCTCGCGTCGGTCCGCCATGACGACTTCCTCGGAACGTGGACGGCTCCGTTCGTGATGGCCGGCGTCAACACACGCGTCGTGCGACGGACCAACGCGCTGCTGGGCTACGCCTACGGGCGCGAGCTCGACTACCGCGAAGTGACGGCGCTCCGCGGCGGCGTGAAGGGCCTCGTCTTCGGAACCGCGATGGCCGCGGGCATGGGCGCGCTCGTCGCCTCGCAGCTGTTCAGGCCGACGAAGAAGCTCGTGCAGCGCCTGCTGCCCAGCCCCGGCGAGGGCCCCGACCAGGCGGCACGCGACGCAGGGTTCTTCCGCTTCCGCATCGAGGGCGAGACGCTCGAGGGCCAGCGCGTGCACGCGAAGGTCGTCGGCACCGCGGACCCGGGCTACGGCGAGACCGCCAAGATGCTCTCGCACGCCGCGCTCTGTCTGGCGCAAGACGAAGCGAAGCTCCCGAAGCGCGCGGGCGTGCTCACGCCAGCGACAGCCATGGGGATGACGCTGGTGGAGCGGCTGCGGGGCGCGGGAATGACGTTCGACGCCTTCGCCACCGCGCGGTGACTCACTGTTGCGCCTTGTGGGGTGACGGCCGCCGGGCCAGCATGCGGCATGGACCCTCGCGACTACCTCTCCCGCGCCGGCCTGGCGCTGCCTGAACGCGTCGTCCGTGAGGCGCAGACGAAGCTGTGGGAGGTGCTGGAAGAGACCCGCAAGGCCTCCATTCCCGCCACGCCTCACGCGCTCTCCCGGCTCTACGCGTACCCGGTACCGAAGCTCTCGGCCGACGGCACCTGCAGCCTCGTCGGTGAGCTCGAGTCGAAGCCGTACGATCTCGCCGACGCGCTCGGCGGCCGCGGCATGCGCAGCACGTTGTCGTTGATGGTGCTCGCAGGCTTCCTCGACCGTGCGCTCGAGAACACGACCATCGACTGGCTCGGCGTGTACCAGGCGCGTGCTCGCCAGGCTGGCCGTGCGCTGGTGAAGCTCGCCGCGCGCGGATCGCCCAGCCGCGCCGAGTTCCCGCTCACCGAAGACTTCAAGGCGCGCAGCACCAACGTGACGGTGGCGATGAGCGGCAGGGCGAAGGTCATCGCCGACGTCCAGGCGCACGCGAAGGCGGGCGGCGCGTACTCCGAGTGCAGCCCCACCGTGCGCAGCAAAGCCTGCCTGCCCATCTTCGGCTCCGACGGCGCCGTGGTGGGCATCATCGATGCGGAGCACTCGACCGTCGACGCGTTCGACGACGAGAAGCTGGGGTGGCTGGCGGCCCTGGCCTGTGAAGCCCCCGGACACCTTCCTCCCTGATGCCCCGCATCGGCTTCGTCACCGCGCAGTTCCTCGACGGGCTCTTCTCTGACGACGCCCTCGCGGCGCGAGAACTCGAGGCCCGCGGCTGCACGGTCACGCCCCTCGTCTGGAACACCGAGTTCGACGCGCGCGCCTTCGACGCCCTCGTCATCCGCTCGCCGTGGGACTGGTACAAACACCGGCCAGCGTTCCGGGCCTTCCTCGCGAGCCTGGCCTCGGCGCCCGTGCGCGTCTTCAACCCGCCGGCGATGCTCGAGCGGTACGCGGACAAGACCTCCTTCCGGCACCTCGACACGCTCGGCGTCGACACCATACCGACGGCGTTCTTCACCCCGGCGCGCCTCGACGAGGTACCGCGCGTCCTTGCGGAGCGTGGCTGGCGTCGCGCTGTGCTCAAGCCGTCGTTCACCGCCAACGCCTACGGTGCCCAGCGCTTTGAGGCGGCCCAGGTCTTGCGTGTGGTCGAGGAGGCGAAGCAGCACGAGGTCGACTCCGAGTGGATGTTGCAGCCCTACGTCGAGAGCATCGAACGAGAGGGGGAATGGTCGCTGGTCTTCTTCTCGGGGGCCTTCAGCCACGCCGTTCGGAAACAACCGAAGGACGGCGACTTCCGCGTTCAACCCGACCACGGTGGGTCCAGCGGTCTCGCTGAGGTGCCCGCCTCGCTCGTCGAGGCCGCGCAGCGCGTCGTCGACGTCGCGGTCCCCGACGCGCTCTACGCCCGGGTCGACGGAGTCGTCCACGACCTTCACTTCCGTGTGATGGAGCTCGAGGTCGTCGAGCCAGAGCTCTTCTTCCGGTTTCACCCGGAGGCGCCAGCGCGCTTCGCGAACGCCCTCCTGTCGCGGCTGCACCCGTCGCGCTGAGCCGCCCTGCCCGTCTCGCCGTCGATGCGCCCCGGCTGGGGGACCGCTATGCTTCCGGTGATGCGCGTCTCGATGCTCCTGACGGCAACCGGTACCATCTCCAGCGTCAGCGATGGAGCAGAGCAGCTCGCGCCCTCGCTCCGCCCGGGCGCCCGAATCGAGACCATCGAAGCGGTTCGTCACGTGCTGCCCCTGGTGGCCCTCGCGCGCGCCCAGCGCAGCGCCACCCGGAGCATCCTGCTGGGCGGCCAGCCGTGGGACGTCACCTGCGACCTCGCGGCCGACGGCGCGGTCTTCGTCACGCTGACTCGCGGCGCGGTCGACGGCGGGCTCACCATGGCGGGCCTCGAGCTGGTCGACGTGTTGCTGTCGGGCCATCCGCTGCATCGCGTGTTGCTCGAGCTCTGCCGTGCGGCCGAGGCCTCGTTTCCGGGGACCGTGGCGTCAGTGGTGCTGCTGGGCGATGACGGGCTGGTACACTCCGGCGCGGGCCCGCGCGTTCCGCCAGCGCTGCGAGGGCTGAGCGAGAACCTGCGTCCCGGAGAAGGCCGCGGCGCGTGCAGCGAGGCCCTTGTCACCAAGCGCACCGTCTTCGTGAACGACCTGTCACAGTCGCAGTTCGCGGGTGATGGCGCCCTCGTCGCGAAGAGCGGCATTCGCAGCTGGTGGTCGTGGCCCATCATCACCTTCAACAGCGAGGTGGTCGGCGCCTTCGCCCTCTACGGGGCGCTCCCTGGCCCGCCGCTGGAGCGCCACACCAGCATCATGAGCACCCTGGTGCGCTTCGCGGCGCTCGCCATCGAGCACAGCCGCAACGAGCGCACCACGAAGGACATGCTCGACCGCTACCACCTCGTCGCCGAAGCGAGCACCAACGTCATCTACGACTGGAACCTGCGCACCAGCCACCTCGAGTGGAGCCCGCGCATGAAGCAGGTCTTCGGCTACGACGAGGCCATCAGCTTCGACTGGTGGGAGTCGTGCCTGCACGTTGGCGATCGCGACCGCGTGGTCACGACGCTGCAGGAAGCGTTGATCGAGCGGCGCAAGATGTGGGGCGAGACGTACCGGTTTCGCCGCAAGAACGGGACCTGGGCCACCGTCATCGATCGCGGCCACCTGTTGTTCGACGACGAGGGCATTCCCTCGCGCCTCATCGGAGAGATGAGCGACGTCTCGGGCCAGCACCTGCTCCAGGCGCGCCTCGCGCTGACCGAGCGGCTGGCGTCGGTGGGCACGCTCGCGGCCGGTGTCGCCCATGAGATCAACAACCCGCTCGCGTGGATCACCTCGAACCTGCAGTTCGCGCTCGAAGAGCTCGCGCGGATGAAGGGCCAGACGGCCCTGGTGTCGCTCGACGAGGTGTCCGACGCCCTCCAGGACGCGCGCATCGGGGCCGACCGCGTCAGCACCATCGTGCGCGACCTCAAGGTGTTCTCGCGAGCGCCCGACGAGCAGAGCGGCATGGTCGACGTTCGACGGGTGCTCGAGTCGGTCATCACCATGGCGCGCAACGAGATTCGGCACCGCTCGAGCCTCGAGCGGCGGTTCGACGACGTGCCGCTCGTCAAAGGCAACGAGGGCAAGCTGAGCCAGGTCTTCTTGAACCTGCTCATCAACGCCGCCCACGCCGTGCCAGAGGGCGACGTCTCGAATCAGTCCATCGTGGTGTCGACGGCCACGGACAGGGACGGCAACGCCGTGGTGGAGGTGCGCGACACGGGAAAAGGCATCGCCGCCGACGTGCTGCCGCAGATCTTCGACCCGTTCTTCACGACGAAGCCGGTCGGCCAGGGCACCGGGCTCGGGCTCGCCATCTGCCACAGCATCGTGACGAGTCACGGCGGGTCGATTCAGGTCGAGAGCACTCCGGGTCGGGGCAGCACGTTCAAGGTGACGTTGCCGCGCGCCGCCGTCGAGGTCCAGAATTCGCCGCCGCCCAGCCTGCCCCCACCGCCGATGCCACGCGGGGTGGTGGCCCTCATCGACGACGAGCCCTCGGTGCTGGTGGCGCTCCAGCGGCTGCTCGGGCCCTTCCACGAAGTGAAGACCTTCACCGAGGCGCGGCTGGCGCTCGACGCGCTGCCGGGGCTCAAGCCCGACGTCATCTTCTGCGACGTGATGATGCCCGAGATGTCGGGCACCGAGGTGTACCACCGGCTCCGCACCAGC
This sequence comes from Myxococcaceae bacterium, assembly GCA_040400045.1. GTDB lineage: Bacteria > Myxococcota > Myxococcia > Myxococcales > Myxococcaceae > Xiheimicrobium. The sequence continues at coordinate 51,037 of JBBAQZ010000018.1, read as the reverse complement.
CACCCGATGCTGGCCGAGCGCCTCGTCTTCATGACGGGCGGCGCCTTCAGTGAGTCTGCCCGCGACTTCCTCGACGAGGCGAAGCGGCCGGTCCTCGACAAGCCCTTCACGGCCGAGGGCGTCCGACGAATGGCGAACGAGCAGGTGGCGCGTGCCCGCACGACGGGTTGAGGTGCGGCGGTGCGGCTTCTTCCGTGGGTCGTGGTGCTGGTGGCGATGGTGGGCTGTGGGCCCGAAGCGGGCGTCGACGTCGCGACGCTCTGGCAACCGCTCCCTTCGACGAGCCTCGTCATCAGCCAGGTGTTCGGTGCAGGCGGAGCGATCGGCACGCCGTCGCCGCCGCCCTACCGCACCGACTTCGTCGAGCTCCACAACGTGTCGGGGCAGGCGGTCTCGCTCGGCGCCGTGACGCTGCAATACGCGTCCTCCATGGGCACCAACTGGCTGGTGGCCGACTTCGACCCGGGCGAGGTGGTCGCCGCGGGCGGCTACCACCTCATCGCGTTCTCGGCGGGCATGACGACGCGCGGCGCCGCGCTCCCGACGCCCGACACCACCAACCCGCTCATCGACGTCGCGCGCGTGGACTTCAAGCTCGCGCTCGTCGATGGCGTCGCGCCACTCACGTTGACGTGCCCGCTCACCGGAGCGGAGGCCACGCGCGTGGTGGACTTCGTCGGGGCTGGCAGCGCGAACTGCTTCGAAGGGGCGCGTGACGGCGGTGCACCCGCTGCATCGGTGACGACCGGGCTGGTTCGGAAGAACGACGGGTGTCTCGACAGCGACGTCAACGCCGATGACTTCGAGGCCCTCATGCCGGTCGCGCGGAATGCCGCGTCGTCCATCGTGCTGTGCTTCGCCGACGGCGGGGCGAGCGGACCGCCTGACGCGGGAGCGGTGACGACGGACGCCGGAGTCGATGCGGGCCGGCCCCTCATCGATGCGGGCGCCCTCGCCGATGCCGGCGCGACGATGGCGCAAGACGCAGGTGGACCCGACGCAGGCAGCACGAGGGCAGATGCCGGAATCGTGGCGCCCGACGCCGGGGGCGCTGATGCCGGTGCCCCCGACGCAGGCACCACCCCGGCCCTCACGGCCCGCTCCGGGTGCCGCTGCTCGTCCGTTGACGCCTCCACGTTCTTCGCGGTGCTCGCGCTCACGACCCTCGCGCGACGGGGCCGTAGACATCCTTGACTTTATATTGAGTCTTTGTGACTCTTTCCGCATGAGCGATTCCAATCAGCTGAAGCGGGCGCGCGGCGTGCTGTGGGGGCAGGCGGTCGGTGATGCGCTGGGCACCACCGTCGAGTTCGAGCGGGCCGAGCACATCGCGTCGAAACACCCGCGCGGCGTTCGTGAGGTGGTGGGCGGCGGGCCGTTCGAGCTCGAGGCGGGGCAGATCACCGACGACACCGAGCTGGCGCTCTGTCTCGCGAGGAGCCTGGCGCTCCACCACCGTTACGACGAGGACGACGCCGCCAGTCGCTACATCGCGTGGTGCCGTGGCAACCCACCGGACTGCGGTGGAACGACACGACGGGCGTTCGGTCAGCTCACGCCCAAAGACGTCTCCATCGCAGCCGCCGTTCGGGCACGCGCGCTGAGAGACAGCCAGGCCAACGGTGCGCTGATGCGGGTCAGCCCGCTGGCCATCTTCGGGAGCACGCTCGACCCCGAGACGCTGCACGAGCTCGCCGCCGCCGATGCCTCGCTGAGCCACCCGCATGACGTCTGTGTCGCTGCCAACCAGGTCTTCTGCTTCGCCATCTCGTCCGCGCTGCGCACCGGCGCGACCGGGCCCGAGGTCTTCGAGACGACGCTGGCCTTCGCGCGAAGCACGCTGTCGTGCACCGAGGCCATTCCGACGCTGGAGCTCGCACGACTCGAACTCCCCGCAGACGCCTTCGCCAACATGGGCTGGGTGCGGCACGCGCTCCAGGCTGCGTTTCATCAACTGCTCCACGCGCGCGACTTCGAGCAGGCGCTGGTCGACGTCGTCGGGCTCGGCGGAGACACGGATACCAACGGGTGCATCACGGGGGCGCTGCTCGGGAGCGTGTTCGGCGTCGACGCCATTCCAGAACGATGGACGAAGGTGGTCCGCGAGTGCCGGCCACACCGCCCGGAGCAGTTCTGGTGTCACGACCTCGATGCGCTCGCGCTGTCGCTGCTTCAGCGAGCCTGACGCGAGCGCTGGCCCAGGAAGTGGAAGGCGAGCTGTTTCTCGAGCCGTTCGAGCGCGTCAGCCGCCTCGGGCGAGAGCTCCGCCTTCTTCGCTCGCGCGGCTTCGACCACGAGCCCGGCGTCAGCCTCGCCTCGCGCCGCGGCCAGCTTCGCCCTCGACGCCTTCGTCGCCTCGACGATGGCCACGGCGCCAACCAACGACACCTCCGCCGCTTCGTGGGCCTCGAGCAACAGACACCGGTAGCGCCGACACGTCAGGGGCCGCTCGGCGTAGACCCGGCACGCGGTTCCGTCGAGCGCGGGGCACGGCTGGCGCGCGTGGTGCTGCCCATCGACGACCTGCAGGCGCACCTTCAGCGGCGACACCTCGGCCTCGAGCAGCGGCACCCGGTTGAAGAGCGTGCCGTCACAACAGAAGCCACACGCCAGACACAGACTCACGCACTCCTCCACCGCCAGACGATGCCGCTCGTCCGCTCGAGGTCGGCACCCGGACAAACCTGGTCAGGCGACCCTACGCGACTGACGACCGGGCGACAGCGGCGAACGCACCTGCGCATGGGAGCAGCGGCGAGTACCATCAGCGTCATGTTGACCGCACTCGTCGTGGGGCTCTGCGTGTCGGCAGCCGATGGGGGCGTGACGAAGGCGCCCGACGCAGGTCCCCAAAGGCGCCTGCGCGTGCTGGTGCGGTTGTTCACCGAAGGCTTCCTGCCTCCGCAGGCCACGCCCGAAGCGGCGGAGCTCGAGCTGCTCGAGGCCTTCGCGGAGCGGCATGGACTGACGCTGGAGCGCGTCGCGATCGAGCGCTTCGACGAGCTCATTCCCGCGCTCCTGGACGGGCGGGGGGACGTCATCGCGGCGGGCCTGACGGTGACGGCGGCGCGGCAGAAGCTGGTGTCGTTCACCCGGCCCACCGAGGTGGTGGATGAGCTGCTCGTCACGCGCGCGGGGGATGGGGGGGTGCCGAAGAGCGTGGCAGAACTCGCAGGCGCGACCGTGCACGTCGCGAAAGGCAGCGCGTTCGTCGAATCGCTCGAGGCGCTCAAGGCCAGGGGCATCGCCGTCACCATCGAGCAGGTCGAGGGCACCTTTCCTCCCGACCAGCTGGCGTGGGAGGTGTCGCGCGGCGTCAAACGCTTCACCGTCGTCGACAGCCGTCGGTTCGAGGCCATCACGAACTACACGAAGGGGCTCGTCGCGCCGTTCGCCGTCGCTCCGGGCCGGCCCATCGCGCTGGCGCTGCGGAACGACGCGACGGCCCTGCGCGCGCAGCTCGACGCGTTTCTGATGGAGCGCTCGTTCATGCACGAGCTCGGCACGAGCACCGGAGACCTCGACGTGATCGTGAAGCGCGGCACGTTGCGCCTGCTCACCCGGAACAACGCCGTGAGCTTCTACCTGCACCAAGGCGAGCGGCTCGGGTTCGACTACGAGCTCGCGAAGCTGTTGTCGAAGCAGCTCAAGGTGCGGCTCGAGGTGGTGGTGGCGCCATCGTACGACGCGCTCATTCCGATGTTGAAGGAGGGCCGGGCCGACATCATCGCCGCGTCGTTGACCGTGACTCCGGAGCGGCAGCGCGAGGTGGCTTTCTCGACGCCGTACCTCTTCGTGAAGGAAGTGCTCGTCGAGCGGCGGGGCGCAGACGCTGGCGTGCCCATCACGTCATTGAGCCAGCTCGCGGGACGTCGCGTCGCCGTGCGTCCCTCGTCTTCGTACGCGGCCACCCTCGCGCCGCTGGCGGACCAGTACGGCTTCACCATCGCGCCAGCGGACGAAGAGCTCGAAGTGGAAGACCTCATCGCCGACGTCGCGACGGGCGCGCAGGACCTCACCGTCGCCGACAGCCACTTTCTGGATGCGGAGCTGCTCACCCGAAACGACGTGCGCGCGGCGGTGACGCTCTCGAGCGAGCGGCCCATCGCGTTCGCAGCGAGGCAGGACAACCCGAAGCTGCTCGCCGCGCTCAACGCCTTCGTGAAGAAGACGTACCGGGGCCTCGAGTACAACGTCATCAAGAAGCGCTGCTTCGAGAACAAGAAGCGGGCCGTCGTCGCGCGCACGCAAGACTCGTTCAAGACGGGCTCGCTCTCGCCGTACGACGGGCTCATCAAGCGCTACGCGACGCAGTACGGCTTCGATTGGCGGCTGATGTCGGCGCAGGCGTGGCGCGAGAGCCGCTTCGACGCGAAGGCGACGTCGTGGGTCGGCGCGCGGGGCTTGTTCCAGGTGATGCCCGCGACGGGCAAAGAGATGGGCTTCTCGAAGCTCTACGACGCCGAGAGCGGGACGCACGCAGGCATCAAGTACATGGCGTGGCTGCTCAAGCGCTTCACGCCGTCGCTCCCGTTGGATGAACGCGTGCGGTTCTCCCTGGCTGCGTACAACGCCGGGTATGGACGGGTGGAAGACGCGCGCCGCCTCGCGGTGGAGTTGCAGCTGAACCCCGACACGTGGGCGAACAACGTCGAGAAGGCGATGGGGCTGCTGGCGCGGCCGCAGTACGCGAGGCGGGTGCGCGGAGGGTTCTGTCGCTGCCAGGAACCGGTCGACTACGTGAACGTCATCGAGAACAAGTACCAGTCGTTCGTGCAGTTGGTGGAGGAGTGAGGGCTACTTCACTTCGAAATCGCGCTCTGCGTCGGCAAGGCTGATCATCAGCGTCATGGGATCGAGCGGTGACGCGACGAAGCCGCAGCGCTCGTAGAACCGCCTGGCGTCCTCGGAGATGGCGTGGACGAGCAGGGCCCGGATTCCACCGATCGCCGACGAGGTCGAGTCGAAGCGAATGGTGCGCCTCGACGATCTCGACGGCCCTCGCAAGTCGCGACGGTGACAGAGGCACCACTGCACAGCGCAATGCCGCGACGAATTGAACGACCCGCGCGACGGCGGATGGCGTCTTTCGGAGCGGATGACTGGCTTCGACGAGGACACCTTCCGTGGTGAACCAGGAAGCCCGAACGGGCGACAACCACGCCACGACTCGGACGTGGTCGGGGTCACGTCGATTGAGGGCTGCGACGATGATCCCGGTGTCGAGCAGAATGCGACGCTGCGTCATTTGCGCCGGTCGCTCACGGCTGAGGCAAGAGCTCGTTTGGCATCGCGGCCCGCCGGCACCTTCTTGCTCGAGATGCTCCCGAGCAGATGACCGACCAACTCACCGGCTGTGGGACTGTCACGGCCCTCCGACTCGTCCAGGCCCGCTTCGATGAGCTGACGAGCGAGCTCGGAGGGAGTGGTCTCACGTCTTCGCGAGGTGCGTTCGAGGCGTCGCTCGAGCATCGCGGGGAGGCGAATCGTCAAACTCCCAGAGAGACGGCGGCTCATGTCTTACAGCGTAGGACACCGAGCACGTACCGCTCAACCCGCTGCGAGCGGCAACGTCAGCCGGAACACCGTGCGCCCGGGCTGCGACTCGAGCGTCAGCGTGCCGGCGTTCGCCTCGACGAGCTTCCGCGCGAGTGGCAAGCCCAGTCCGGTCCCCTTCTCTCGCGTCGTGAAGAACGGCTCGAAGATGCGCGCCTGCAGCTCGGCCGGAATCCCCGGGCCTTCGTCCTGCACCTCGAGCACGCCGTGCTTCCCATCGACCTGACCGACGACCTTCACGGTCTGGCCCGTCTTCGACACCTGCAGCGCGTTCTTCACCAGGTTCACCAGCGCGCTGGTCAGCAGGTTCTCGTCACCTTCGAGCCGGTAGGCAGGCACGTCGATCTCGAGCTTCACGCTACGCCCGCTCGCTTCACCTTGCAGATGCGCGACTGCGCTCTCGACGAACTGGTTCGCGTCGAACGCCACGCGCGCGACCTTCTGCTCCTTCGCGAACGCCAGGAAGTCTTCGACGATGCGCTTCAGATAGTCGAGCTCGCGTCGAATGCGGCCGAGGTGTTCGAGGGAATCGGGAAGACTCGGCGTCGCGCCGCGCAGCTCTTCGTCGAGCAAGCCGGTGAAGAGTTCGATTCCGCCGAGCGGGTTCTTCACCTCGTGCGCGACACCACCCAGCATCATCTTCAATTGGCGGTCGCGGCTCTCGAGGCCGGCGCGCATCTGCTCCAGCTCGAGCGAGAGCGCCGACACCTCGACCGTCTTCGCGTCGGTCGTGACGGGCGTGGTGAGATCGCCATGCCCGATGGCCTGCGCGGCGCGGACGAGTGACTCCAGCGGCCCCGAGACCTGTCGCGCCGACAACACCGCCGCCACGGCGAGCAACACCAGCGTCAGCACCGCCAGCCCGATGAACGAATTGCGGAGGTCGGCGAGCGAGCCGAAGAACGCCGCGCTCCCTTCCACCGCCACCACCGCGACGACGTGCCCGTCCTGCTCGATGGGCGCGTAGCCCGTCTTGTAGAACGCGCCGTCAGTGCCGCGGAACAACACCTGCGACGCGAAGCGTTTGCCAGCGAACACCTGCTCGAGCTCCAGCGCGTCGCGGGCGAGGTCAGGCACCTCAGCGCCAGGAGGAAGTCCTCCACCGACATCGAGCCGCGCGCGTTTCTCGGCGTCGAACACGAAGATGCGCCGGGTGCCCGACGCCTGCTGCGCTGTCTCGAGCGTCTTCTTGAGCGACCGCCAGGTGCGGCTCCCTTCGCCTTGCGCATCCTCTGGTGTCAGCGAGAGCACCCGCTCCGGGCTCACCTGCGCTGCCACCGTCGCGGCGACAGCAGCCAACGACTCACCGAGCTGCTGCTCCAGCACGTTGCGGCTGGCGCGAAACAGCAGAAACCCACCGAAGACGAGCAGCGCCAGCGTCGGCGCGAGGAAGGCCAACAGCAGGCGGGTGCGAAGTGTCACGGGACTCAGTTCTTCTTCGGCTGCTTGCTGGTGAGAATCTCACCGATGAGCGCCATCGACTCTTCGTCGAAGTTCAAGAACTCGATGCCCATGCCTGCGGTACGTCCCGGCACTCCCGGAGGATTCACCCGCACGACGCGCCCCATGCCCTCGACGAGCCGGCTGCCGTCTTTGAGGGAGAACTGCAGGTAGATGATGCTGCCCTCTTCTTTGGGGTCGTCGGTGCGAATGAACATGCCGCCCGCCGAGAGGTTGACAGAGTACTCGGCCAGGAAGTCCTCGAAGGTGTTGAAGCGGTACTGCACCAGCAGTGACAGCGCGGTTCTCGCAAACCGTCGCTTCTCGGAGCCGGGGCCGTCACCGTCACT
>JBBAQZ010000018.1:0-43591 GCA_040400045.1 Myxococcaceae bacterium | reverse complement strand
GTCACTGTCACTCATGGCAGACACTGTAGCCCCGGCGTGGCGCGTATGCCCCTTCGTCGTGCCCCGACTCTGCGTCAAACTGCTGGCGCGATGGCGGTGAAAGACCTTCTCAGGACCGTTCGTTCCGGTGGGCCCCAGGCCCGCGTGGCCGCGACGTCGCTGCTGGAGACCGCGCAGGCTGGCTCGCTGAGGCCAAACGAGGTCACCGAAGTCAAACAGCTGCTCGCCAACCCCGAGCTGACGGACGTCTTCAAAGAAGGCCTCGGCGCCTCGCTACGTGACGCGCTCGGTGGTGGCGCGACGCCCGTCCGGGACGTGAAGGCGCTCCTTCCCAACCCGAAGTCGCTCGACCCCAGGAGCCTCGGCCAGCGCTTCGGCTCGGACCTGCTCCTGATGAAGCAGCAGCTCGTCGACGAACGGCTCCCCAAAGCCGAGAACGCCGAACGGTTGATGGAGTTCTTCGCGGCCTACGCCGAGCGCTTCGTCGAGCTTGCCCACCCCGACGCCCACGTTCCGAACACGCCCGTCACCGCCATGCGGCCCGAAGACCAGGCGAAGGCGCTCAAGCAGTTCGAGAAGGCGCTGACGGACAACGGGTTCAAGGAGCTCGTCGACCGCACCACCGGTCAGGACGGGCTCGCCCTGGGTCGAACGCTGCTCGATTCAAAGTCGACCGACGAGCTGAAGGCGAAGAAGAAGGAGTTCGTGCTCGATGGCCCGGCCGTGCGCGACCCACACAACCCCAACGCGGCGACGTCCATCGCGGTCAGCGCGGCGCACGAACGGCTGCTCAAGGAGAAGAAGGAAGAAGAAGAGGCCAGGGCAAGACGCAAGGGTCGCGAGGGGAAGCTCGGCGGCAACATGCTGTGGAACGTGTTGCACCTGATGCGCGACGGGGCCGAGACGCCTGACGAGAAAGAGGCGCTCAACAAGCTGGTCCTCACGGCCGGCCTGCTGCTGGTCTTCGTGGCGGTGATGTTGACGGTCTTCTTGCTGACGATCTGAACGCCGACCCTGGAGCGCCACGGCATGCGCGCGGTCCGACGAATCATCGACGCAATCGCAGGCGCCGAGGTGCTCGACGACCTGAGCCGCTCGCCAGACACGAGAGGGTGCTCTCGGCGATTCGTGCGTACGCCGGGCCAACGCTGCTCGAGGCCGCGACGCGATGGTGGCCATCGGCGCGCTCGGGCTCTCCATCGTGGGCCAATTCGAACTCGGCTGCTCCCGCCCCGCAATTGAACGCAACGCTGACGGCTACCGGAACACGTGGAGCAACCACGGCACCAGACGACCCGTCGTCACCATGCCCATGTGATCGAAGCGCTCCGACTGAAAGTAGATGAGCTTCGCCTTGCGCACGCGCTGCGGCAGCTCGTCGTAGAGGTACGGCAGGTCGTCGAGCTTCACGGCTTCGGGGTGCTTCTTGAGGAACCACTCGGTGCGCTGCTGGGTGTCGAAGCCGACGAGCACGAGCTGGCGGGTCTTCTCTTCCGCCGCGGTGACCCAGTCTCGGAACTCTTCGTCGTTGCCGTAGAGCCCGTCGACGAGCACCACCTGCTCCAGCGACTCGTGCTCGAGCCAGTCGACGACCGTCTTGTACGCACCGGAGTGGCCGACGACGACGAGCCGCTCAGGAGGCTTGATGCGCGTGCGCCGCTCCACGAGGGTCAGCAGCGCCTTCACGTCGCTCCAGAAGACGGGGTCGGTCCGCCCGCTGCGCGCCTCAGGCACGATGAAGAGCGCGTTGCGGCCCGAGTCACGGAACTGCGTGAAGAGCTGATGCTCGAGCACCGCGCGGTCGACGTCGGTGAAGAACCCATGGAGGTAGATGACGGTGACCGCAGTGGCGGCCTTGTACGCGCGCGGCTTCCAGACGTGCACCGCGCCCTGGTCCTTCGTGCCGAAGCGAACGTGCCGCCCGTCCTCATTGAGCTGGTCGGCGAACTCGCTCTCGGTCGTCGCGCGAATCGACGCCATCGCCGGCGACAGCGGCTCCGGAGTCTGCGTCAACGCGACGGCGACGACGAGGGTCAGCACGTCAGGGCTTCGCGGCCTCGACGGGCTTCTTGAACGTCACCAGCATGTGCTTCGAGAGGTTCTTGTCGAGGTAGCCGTAGCGGAATGGCAGCGCCTTCGCCGTCTTCCAGAGCTCGCGGAAGTCGGCGTTGTACTGCGGGTTCGCGCCGAGGAACGACTCCTGGAACTTGCCGTAGGCCTGCTGCTCGAAGCCCGCCTTCTTCGCGAACACCGGGGGAATGCCCGTCGAGTCGCTCACCATGAACTCCATGTGCCCGAGCAGGAAGTTGCGGATGAGTGAGAAGTGGTCGCGCCACAGCAGATAGCTGGCAGCCTTCGTCATCGCGACGATGCGGCCCTTCCCCTCGAGGAACTTCTGCATGCCCGGGTCGAAGTTCGAGTCGGCCAGGTTCTGCGCGAAGTGGCGGTGCACGCGCGCCTTCGTCTTCGGGTCCTCACCCTTCTTCACGAAGACGAGCTCGAGGTTGTCGAAGGCCTCGGAGAAGTCGGGCGACACCCACGCCTTGTGGAGCAGCTTCGCGCTCTTCTCTTCCGACGCCTGTAGCTCGGCGGCCGAGAGGTAGCGCAGCGTGCCGTCGGCGTTCGGCTTGACGTACTTGAGCGAGACCGGCTCGAAGCCGTGCACCGCGAGGCCGATGAGGAAGAAGGACAGCTGGCCGGGCAGCTCTCCGCGTTGGCCCTTCATGAGGTTCTCGGTCTTCGAGTCGTTGGCGACGAGCAGACCCGACGAGGTAGAGCGGATGAGCGCGAGCGACTGGGCGAGTTCCTTCGAGGTGACGGTGTCGATGCGGCGCGGGTCGCCCGCGTGCTCGAGCGACATCGTCGTGATGTCGGTGGCGTCGGGGTACGTGGTGAGCGCCGAGATGAGGTCGCCGCCGCCGAACGGGTAGACGACGGTCGTGGGCAGCCCGGCCGGCTTGAGCGCCTGAAGGAAGGGCATCGCCTCGCCGACCCACGTCTTCTTGTACGCGTCCGCGCGGCGCTTGAGCTCCTTGCAGTGCGCCTCGATGACCTTCGCGTCGAACGCGGCGGGAATCGGCTCGTCACCGGCGCACGCGACGACGCGGAAGAGCACCTTCACCTGCTTCGTGAAGTCGAGCGCTTCCGACGAGGGTGCAGGAGCGGGAACAGCAGCAGGAGCCTGAGCGAGCACGGCGGCAAGAACGGGCAGGAACATGTCGTCGCGACGTAGCACGAGCGGGCTTGGTTCACGGAGCTCGTCGACGCCCGGGTCTGGCGTGGACGCTCGCGTCAGCGCAGTGCGCGAGGCCGGGGGCATCCGGGCTCTGATTGCGTTGCGTGGCCGCTGGCGATAGGCGCACAGCGTGCAGGCTGGGCTCCGAAGCATCATGGTCACGACGGCTCTGGCGGCGCTGGTTGGCTGCACGCCACCGACCCTCACGCTGCCGGAAGCCGATGCTGGCCCGATGACGACCGAAGATGGTGGTGCGCTTCCCCTGCTCGAGCTCGGGACCGGAACCCAGAGCTTCGAGCGGCTCAGCGACGGCCAGAGCGCCCGGGTCATCGCTGGGCCTCAAGGCGGCTTTCACCTCTGGGCCGCCGCCCGCATCCGCGCGCCCCTCGATCCGAAGCTCATTCGCCTCTCCGTGACGGTGAGGCTGGCTGATGGGCCTTTCCTGACGTCGACCGACTACCGCGTGACGATGGTGAAGAACCGCTCGTTCTTCGAGTGGTACGCCATGACTGCCTTGGTGCCCGACCCGGCGGAAGTCATGGGCAAGCGCGTCACCATGGAACTCACCGCGACCGATAGCGCGGGCCGCTCCGCCACGGACTCCCGAACCGTCGTGCCCTTCGGACCATGAAGAGAGACCAACGATGAAGACTGCATTTCTCCTCCTCGCGACGCTGCTCCTCGTGCTCAGCGGCTGCGGCACGAAACCGCCGTGCAACGCTTCGACGTGTGAAGGGTGCTGCGACGCGACCGGCGTCTGTCGGCTCGGCAGCACGAACGACGCCTGCGGCGCGAAGGGCGGCACCTGCGCGGTCTGCGTCTCGGGCTGCACGAGCGGGGCCTGCGCGGTCGTGGACGCGGGCGTCGTGCCAGACGCGGGCAACTGTGAAGCGTCCACCAGTTCGCCGACAGGCCGCAGCGACTTCGGCGGAGCCTGGGACGCCGTCGGGAACCAACTCGTCGTGTTCGGCGGAGACCCGGGCGTCGCGGTGAACTGCCAGGGCCGACCGGCGTTCTCGGACGAGACGTGGTTCTACTCTCCCGGGTGCAACACCTGGCGCTTGTCCACCGAGGTGGGCCCGTCACCGCGCTCGCGTCACGCGACGGCCTTCGACACGAAGCGCCGGCGGTTGATCGTCTTCGGAGGGCGTTACCGCGCCGGCGCGTCGGGCCTGTACACGACGTACAACGACACGCACGCGCTGCGCTTCGAAGCCGACGGCACCCACCTCTGGAGCCCGCTCACCACGCTCGGCGCGCCGCCGCCCCCACTCTCGAGCGCGACGGCCGTGTACGATCCGACGGGCGACCGCTTCATCGTCTTCGGTGGCAACACCAGCAACGACGGCGGCACCTTCGTGCCGAACGGTCGCGTCTTCGCGCTGGCCCTCACCGACAACACATGGACCGAGCTGGTCCCCACGGCAGGAGTCCCTCCTGCGCGGCTCTTCCACGGCATGGTGCTGGACCTTCCGCGCAACCGGCTCGTCGCGTTCTCGGGTGGCGACGCGAACGCCTTCCTCGGCCCGTTCTTCACCGACGTCGTGGCGTTCGATCTCTCGACGCGGGCGTGGACCACGCTGGCGCTGGCAGGCACGAAGCCCCTTGGCCGCATTCGGCCCGCGATGGCGGCTGACCCTGACCGCAACCGCATTCTCGTCTTCGGCGGCCATGACGACGGTCAGCTCGGCGAAACGAACGAGCTGTGGGCCATCAACCTCGCCGCCAATCGGTGGGACCGCGTGCGCACCGGCGACACCCTGCTCACCGCGGGCAACGGGTTCTGTGACTTCCCCTCGAACTTCACGACGGCCGACCTGATGTCTCCCGAGCGTCGTGAGGGCCACGTCTTCGTCAACGCCGGAGCAAATGGCTTCCTGATGTTCGGTGGCCGCTCCGACTGCGGAACCGTCAACGACGTGTGGAAGCTCGACCCCGTCAAGGCCGAATGGGAAGTGCTCAAGCAGGCCTTCTCAGGGCTCTCGTGCGAGCGCAGCGGCAAGACGAACTGCAGCAAGCTCTGCTTCTGACGTCACGTCACGTGCGGGTCATCGGTCCGGACCGGGACACACGCCTCTCGCGCGAGCGCGTGAGGACGATTGACCACTTCAGGTCGCTCGGGTCTGGTGGTCGTCAAAGATGAAGCGCCGGGTCGTTCCGCTGTTCCTGCTCCTGCTGTGCGCCTGTGACGCGCGCTGGTCCGTCGCGCTCAGGAACCAGCCGGGAGCGTTGATCTCGGTCTGGGGACGTTCGCCCAGCGACGTGTGGGCCGTCGGCGGCGACCCGGGCGGTGGCCCCGAAGTGCTGCACCTCGAGGGCGCGCAGTGGAAGCACTTCGACACCGGCGTGAAGGGCGATCTCTGGTGGGTGTTCGGCTTCGAGACGGGCCCCGTCTTCTTCGGCGGCAGCCGAGGCCTCACGCTCCGTCGCGTGGAGTCGAGCTTCGAGGCGCTGCCGCCGCCCGCGCCGACGATGGCGACGGTCTTCGGCCTCTGGGGCGCTTCACCGACCGACGTCTGGGCCGTCGGTGGAGACGGGAACGCCAACGCCTTCGCCTGGCGCTTCGATGGCACGAGCTGGAGAGACGTGCCGCTCCCGGCTGGCGTCGCGACGACGAACTCGCTCTTCAAGGTCTGGGGACGTGCGGCGGACGACGTCTGGTTCGTCGGCTCGAAGGGCCTGTGCCTGCATTGGAACGGAGCGGCCGTCGAGACGATTTCCACGCCGACCAACCGCACGCTCTTCACGCTTCACGGCACCGCGTCACGCCTCGTGGCCGTCGGAGGCTTTGGCACCGGCGTGGTGCTCGAGAACGAAGGCATGGGCTGGGTCGACGTCTCGCCACCCGAGCTGAAGCAGATGATCGGCGTCCGTCTGTCGGAGACAGGCGGCTGGGCTGTCGGAGCGAACGGCTCGGTCATCAGGCGCACCGACAAGGGCTGGGTCACCGACGAAGGGCCGGGCGTGTTCGACGATCTCCACGCGGCGTGGATCGATCCCTCAGGTGGGGTCTGGGCCGTCGGCGGACAGGTCGCGGCGTTCCCGCTGGTCGAAGGCGTGCTCGCGTATCGCGGAACAGCTCCGCCTCCGACGCAGGTGAAGTGACCCCAGAGCGTCGAAGGACGACGGCGCGGTGCACAGCGGGTTCTTCAAGCACCTGACCGAGGTCGCTCGCTTCATTCGGTCGACTCGTTCGCAAAGCTGAACACCAGGAGCACTGCCAGGACGCCGATGGTGATGGCGCTGGTCCACAGGAGCGTCTTCATGGTGACCACCCCGAGCAACGCCAGAACGCCGGCGACGAGGATGATGGGAATCGACAACACGGACGACACCACCAGGACGAGAAACAGGAGCCAGAGCCGGGTCTCGATCGTCCTGATGCGCTGCGCCGGCCCCGGGGGCTCCGGGTTCCAGAAGCGCTCCTCGACCTGGCGCCAATCAGGCTGGGGGCGTGGGGGCACCAGCGCTGGCCCGACCGCTTCGGCGTCGAGCGAGGACTGCAACACGTCGAGCTCTGCCTTCGTCCGCGGGTCGACGAGGGGCGTCGCGAACCCGTCAGCGCCGACCGTCGCCTCGAGGCTGACCTTGAACGCCCGCTGTTCAGGGTGAGAGACCTCGAGCTGGACGCGATCGCCTGCGCGGAGCAGGGTGCCATGCGGGAGCGCGATTCGTTCAGGGAAGCCGAGCGCGGCCGTGACCGGGACCCGCCGAATCAGACGACCGTCGGTGCGCATCGTGAGCTCGAGCGTGCGCGTGGGCCGCAGCGGCATCGCCAGTGGGTTGGACATCACCGCGCGCGGGTCGGCCGGGAAGCTGGCGATGGGGACTGCGTGCTCGAGCAGTTGATCGAGCTGGACGTGAAGCACCCCGTTCCTCAGCGCTGGCGGCAGCTCGTCCGGCTCGGGGACCTCGCACCCGACCGAGAGCATCACCGCTTTCACGCGCTCCCTCGAGGCAGGCTTCACGTCGATCGCCTTCGTGATGGCCTCGCGAAGCGCCGGGAGCTCGGCAGGCCCCGTCAACCCGAGTCCCGAGTCGAGCACCGCGTGAAGAGCTGGCGGCAACTGCGGGTGCTCGAACACGCGCTCCTCGCGACGGTGAGGGGCGTCCATCAAGGACGGGAAGGGGTCGAGCAGCCACACCAGCGCTCGGCAGACCGCCCACACCCGCACCGGCTGAAGAACCTCGTAGTCCCCCAACCCGCGCAACGTCGGGTGCACCCAGTCTTCGTGAAGTCTGGTCCGCTGCTGCGAGTCGTCGAAGGCGACGAACTCACCGTCGAGGTCGACGCCGAAAGCGTGTGGGCCGGTCCACCGCGCCCAGAACTGCGGAGCGTGATTGGGCACCGCGTCGAGCGTTGCCACCAGGCGATCGGCGAGCGCGAGCCAGACATCGATGGGCAATCGGCGCCCATGGTCCTGAAGGTGCCTTCCGGCGCGCGCGGCGGTGACGCCGATGAACCCCCGGCGAGGACGAAACGGAGGCGCCGTCAGACCCGGCTCCCCCGCGGCCGGAGGCGGAGGACCCGGCGGGGCCGGCGGCGGCGCCTCCGCGATCGGCTCATCATCGAAGAATTCTGACGGCACGTTCGGCGGCAGACGATGCGTCGAACCTGGGCGATGCGCGGCGAAGACATGCAGACACTGGGTGCATTGCACCTGGGCGGCCCTGGCAACGACGTGCGCGTCGACGAGGTACGTGGTGCCACACGCCTCGCATCGCACCAGCTCACGTTCATTCCGGTCGGGAACCTGACGAACCGTCCTGACTGCCCGCGGAGGACCCGGGTGGCCGCCGAGCGGGTGCTGGCACTCCGGACAAAACGACCCCGCGGCGAGCTCGTCGGGCGTGCGATCCCATGACGCCTTACAGTTGCCGCATTGAACGCGCTGCACCGGGTCGCGCGGCGCAGGGGGTGGCAGTGGCAGCCTGAAGCGCAGCTCGTCGCGTCGGCCCTCGGCGCCTGGGAGACTCGGCTGCGGCGATCCGAAAACCATCACCTGGTTGTGTGGCGTGCCAAACGTGACGCGTCCGACATGACCGCGGTAGCTCTCGGCCGCCTCGACTGCAGGAGTTGGTGGGCCGAGTGATGGGCGGAAGCGATGGCCACACCCCGGGCACGACACCTCGGCGTCACTCGAGATGGCCTGCGCTGTGAGTTCCCACGAGGCCTGACACAGGCCACAGCGAACGAGGCGTTGTCGAGGTGCCTCGGCAGGCTGCTCGCCGAGCCTGAAGATACGATAGGCACTTCGGCACCGACCGCACTGAACGAGGCGTCCACCCTCGGGCACCTCCGAGTACGACACTTCGTAGCGTTCCTGGCAGTCGGGACAGGTCGCGTCGATGGTTCGCCACTCGTCACCACGATCGCCGACACGCGGGTCCTTCACTGAGGCTGGTCGCGGGCGCCGCGAGGCGTCGAGTTGGAGCACCCCACCGACCCCGAAAGAGATGGCCCTCGTCCGCGGTGGTAGCGGCTCTGCGCCGAACCTGTTGCCCCTGCCGGTCGCTGACGGACGTCCTCCCTCATCCGACGCAGGCGGCGGTGCAGCAGGAGGCGGCCCAAAGAACATCGTTTGATTGGTTCTTGATGGCCCTGCGGGTGGCTCTGACGGTGTCCCGAAGACCATCACCTTCCTTGGCGGGGGCTCGGATGAAAAAACCAGCGTCTGCGCAGACGCACGAGGCGTTCCGAGGACGACGCGCTCGTCCGGGGCGGAGTCAGACGGTTCTCCGTCACTCGCTCCGGGCTCGAACGTCAGGTGACAGCGGCCACACTGCACCCTCGCGCCGGTCGCCTCGAGTTCCTGCGCGGGCCAGTCCCACGTGTTCTCGCACCGCGCACACCGAAGTCGCGTGACGACCTGAAGGCGCGGGGCCGGAGCAGCCTCAGCCTGCATCGTTCGATTGATCGCGCACCGGGAACAATGCGTCGGGAGCCGCTCGGCCGGCGTCGCGTCGTCGACAGTCACGATCGTCAGACACTCCGGACACTGCAGCCGCACCCGCCGATGATAGGCGACCGGCTCGAGCGCGAGGAGCCGGCTTTTCGAGTGGAGGTGAACTCGTACCCGACGACGCGAGAGGGCGGAGCTGACGTCAGCTCACGGCGAACACGGCGCTGCGGGGTACTTCGCCACGCGGTCTGCATCTCTCCCCAACTCGGCGACGTAGAACCGGCCCGGCTCCTCGCCACGCAGGAACGCTGCGCCGACCCTGCACTCGAGCTGCTGCGGGCGGCCCTGCTCCGGCGAACAGGTCGCCTCCCGCGCCTGCGCCAGCGTGCCCAGCGACTCGTTCACCCAGGCTCCGAGCGCCTCTTCGAGTTCCTCGAAACCGTCAGCGTCCAGCGAGTCCTGACTCGGCACGCGCGCCGTCGAGCCACTCACGCCAGCCGGCTGGAAGTCGGGTTGGTCGACGCCCGTGCGCGTGAGCGTCACCGTGAAATCACGCGAGCGGAGCTGCGACCCAGCGGCAGCGATGACGACACGGAAGTTCTGCTGCCACGTGTGCGTGCGGCGGGTGTACCGGTAGACGTCGGTGATCTCCCTGATGAGCTCCCGGTCGGTTCGGCGCTGGTGCGACTCCACGTCGTCGAGCTCGCGCTCCGCGTCACGACGCAGGTCCTCCATCGTCGACTTGCGGCGGCAGAACGCCTCTTCGTTTCGCCTGGCCTCGCAGTTCTGACAATACCGCGCGCGGCTCAGGTCGCTCTGCGCGAGCGAGCAGTCATCGGCCGCCAGCTTCGCGTTTTGCCTCGCGGTCCGCGCGTTTCGTTCACACTCGACGCGGCGGCCTTCGAGCCGGTACCACTCGGGGTTGTCGTAGCGCTCCCGGCGCGCGACGTAGGTGACATCGTGGAGCGTGTCGTTCCACTCATGGCTCATCTGACTGCGAGAGAGGCCCACGCGAACGCCGACCTCGGCGCCGGTGGCGACACACCGCAGCCGGCCCTTCGAGAGCCGCTGCAGGTCCGCGCAGGCGCCTGACGCCGAGACCAACCCATCGCTCGCGAGCGCCGCAGACACCGGCAGCCTCACCAGCAACTCGCGATTGAGCACGTCGAGCGGCACGGGCAACACGGCGTCCTTCGAGAAGCACCGCGCGAGCGAACCCAGACCGACCGCGTTCGCCTTCAGCCCGCTGTCCGACGCGACCTTCGCCTGCGCGCCGACGAACTGCGCGAGCTGCTGTCGCTCCCGGGTCAGCTGTTGCTCGTAGGCCGGCGTGTTCACGTCGGCCTTCACCGTGCTGATGCAGCGCACGCGAACGACGGCGTCGATGGTGGTATTCACCGGTGACGCGCGGCACGACTCGAGCCACGTCCCTCCCGACGCGTCAGCGAGCGCGGCGAGCTGTGGGTCATCCTTGATGCGTCGCGCACGGTTGAGAATGTCGAAGCACCTCCGCTCCTGGCCGCGTTGACCGCACACCGGCGTCGCCTCGGTGAGCAGCGTCACCTTCAAGTCGAGGTACAGCCGGTCAGCGCGCTCGCACCAGTCCTTGTCGTCGCTCTGCCGGCAGGCCGACCAGTACTCCGCCATCGCCGCTTCGACGTCGCCGCGGTCGAGCGCATCCTGCCCACGCTTCGCCGCCAGAAACGCTGCGGAGCACCCGAACGACGCGAAGACGGTCACCGTGAGGACTGCGAGCCTGGTGTGCATGTTCGCGCAGAATCTCCGAACGGCACGGACGAGGCGAGGACACATGTATTCAGCGCGGTGCTGCGGTACACCCCGCGGCTCCGTGAGCACCACTCGTTCCTTCGGGCTGTGGTCGGGCGTCGGCCTCGTCATCGCCAACATGGTCGGCGCCGGCGTCTTCCTCTCCACCGGCTTCATGGCGCAGTCGATGAAGCCCGGCACCATTCTGCTCGCCTGGGTGGTGGGTGGAGTCCTCGCGCTCGCCGGAGCGCGCGCGTACGCAGAGATCGCCCGCTTCCTTCCCTCTGGCGGCGGCGAGTACCGGTACGTCGGTACGCTGCTACACCCGGCGCTCGGGTACGTCGCAGGTTGGGGCTCGCTGCTCGTCGGCTTCTCGGCGCCCATCGCTCTCGACGCGCTCGCGGCCGGAGCGTTCGCGCGGGTCCTCTTCCCCGTGCTCGACCCGCGCCTCTTCGGAGCTGGCCTCATCATCCTCCTCACCCTGCTCCACGCGCTCGGGCTGCACCTGTCGGCGCGGGTGCAGAACGGGCTCGTCGCGGTGAAGGTCGCGCTGCTGATGGGCTTCGTGCTGGTGGGCCTGTTCGCGGGCTCGGCTGCGTGGCCGACGTGGACGCCGCCGTCGTTTGATGGAGAGAGCTTCAGCGGGTTCGCGTCGAGCCTCTTCTACATCGCGTTCGCCTACTCGGGCTGGAACGCGGCGGTGTACGCGGCTGACGACTTCGAGGATCCCGAGCGCACCGTGCCGCGCGCGATGATGATCGGCTGCTTCGTCGTGGCGCTGCTGTACCTGGTGGTGAACTTCATCTTCGTCGCCAACCTCACCCCTGAGCAGGGCACGGTGGTGTTCCGGTACGATGCGTTCACCTCGGGCGCCGCCCAGTTCGACACCGTGACGCTCGGCCAGGCCGTGATGGCGAAGTTGCTCGGTGCGGGCGCGGCGAAGGTGATGAGCGCAGTGACCCTGGTGCTCTTCATCTCGGCCATCAGCGCCATGACGCTCGTCGGCCCGCGGGTGTACGCGGTGATGGCGAAGGACGGCGTGCTGCCCTCGTTCCTCGCGGGGACGGAGGGCCAGGCGCCGACCGCGGCGGTGCTGCTCCAGGGAGCCCTCTCGCTCCTGGTGCTCTTCACCCACGAGCTCCGCACGGTGCTCGCGAACGTCGGCGCCATTCTGGTCTTCTTCGCGGCGCTCACCGTCGCCGGCCTCTTCCGCCTCGCCGTGAAGCCGCTCGAGGGAACGCCGAGACCGAGCGCGCTGGGCCTCGCGGCTGCGTTCCTCTACCTCTGCGCCTCCGCTTGGATGCTCTACGTCGGCTTCACGTCGTCTGGCCTGATGCTGGTGAAGCTCGGTCACGCGAGCGACCCCGCGTTCGATGCCGTGCTGGCGGGCCTGGCAGGCCTCTCGCTGCCCCTGGGGAGCGGGAGCCTCTACGCCGTCCCCTCACTCACCATCTGGGTCAGCGTCATCTTCGGCATCGGCCTCGCCGCGTGGGCCGTGACCCAGGGTGTGAAGCGCCGGGTGCAGAAAGCAGGTGGTGAATCGTCGAAGGCGTAGAAGACTGAGGACCACCACATGGCGCTTCAGAAGTTGGGACGATACGAGCTCCTCGAACAGCTCGGTGAAGGCGGCATGGGCTCGGTCTGGCTCGCGCGCCTCACCGGCACCGGAGGCTTCGAGAAGCTCTGCATCGTGAAGATGGTGCTGCCCGCCATCGCGAAGGACCAGTCGTTCGTCTCGCGGTTCCTCCATGAAGGCCGGGTGCTGACGCAGCTACAGCACTCGAACATCGCCCAGGTGTTCGACATGGGTGACGAGGGCGGCACGCTCTACCTCGCGCTCGAGTACGTGGCGGGCGTCGATCTCGCGCGGCTCCATCAGCACGTGCGTGACTCGAACCAGGTGCTGCCGGTGCCGGTCAGCGTCTACCTGGTGCAGCAGGCCGCCGAAGGCCTCGGCTCCGCGCACCGCAAGACTGCCGTCGACGGCTCGCCGATGAACATCGTGCACCGCGACGTCAGCCCTCAGAACCTCATGGTGTCGTACGAGGGCGAGGTGAAGGTCATCGACTTCGGCATCGCCAAGTCGGAAGCGCGCAGCAAGATGACGGGCGCCCCGTCAGTGATGGGCAAGCTCGGCTACATGGCGCCGGAGCAGGCGCGCGGCGAGAACGTCGACCACCGGGCCGATCAATACGCGCTGGGCATCTGCCTGTGGGAGTTGCTCGCCAACCGCCCCTTCGTGCCGCGCGGGACGCTCACCGAGATGGTGGTGGCGATGGCGACACCCGCGCTCAAGCCGATCTCGCCGCTGCGCCCCGAAGTGCCCGCTTCGCTCGAGACCGTGGTGCTCAAGGCGCTGTCGGCGGACCCCGACCATCGCTTCCCCACCACCGACGACTTCGCCCGCGCGTTGCTCGACGAGCTGCTCAAGCTGTCGGGCATGCCGTCGAAGGTGCAGATCGGTGACTTCGTGAAGCAGTTCTGCGCGTCGGAGTACCAGTCGACGCAGGCGCTGCTCACGCGGGTGACCACCCTTCGGAGCCTGCCGGTCTCGGACCCCATCGAGCCGACCCTCGTCAAGCCGACCGCCACGCACCGCGCCGTCGAGCGCACCTCGCCTGCCGCAGCACCTTCACCAGACCAGGGAGCCCCCATGACCACCGCGCAACTCCAGGCCGCAGCCCTTCCACCGTCGAAAGCGCCCGTCATCATCGGCGCCGTCCTCGCCGCTGCGCTGGTGCTCATCGGCGGCGGGTACGCCATCTCCTCCATGCGCAGCAGCACGTTGACGATCGAGCAGACGCCGGTGGCGGTCGCGCCGCTGAAGCCCGTCGAGGTGGTGAAAGGCGGTCCGACGCCACCGCCTGACGAGCGCCCGCCCGAGCCACCGAAGGACCCGACGCCCGTCATCGTTCCGCCCATCACCGACACGGTGCAGGCGGCGACCGGAGACGTCGTCGAGGCGAAGAAGACCGCCGAGCTCTTCGTCGACGGTGACAAGACGTACGTGCGCGCGGGCCAGGGAGACGGCCTCGTCGTCGGCGGCACGCTGATCATCATCGGCGCGCCCGGGAGTGACGGGAAGCGGCAGCAGGTCGGCAGCGGCACCGTGATGGAGCTCTTCCCGAAGATGGCTCGCGTGGCGCTCGACGCGGCCGCGGCTCAAGCCCAGGGAGCCCGCTTCGCTGCGCTGGGCGACGTGAAGGTCACCGCGCCTTCGAAGCCGGGTGGCCCGGTGAGCATCGAGGTGAAGCGGGCCGTCGAGCTCTTCACCGACGCGAACAAGACGTATGCCCGCGCGGGCACTCCGGACGGTCTCGTCGTGGGCCAGACCCTCGTCATCGTGAGCGGCCCGGGCGCCGATGGAAAGCGCACGCGCGTTGGCACCGGCACCGTGATGGAGGTGTTCCCGAAGATGTCGCGGCTCGCGCTCGACGCCGAGGCCACGGGCGCGTCGGGAGACCGCTTCGTCGCCATCGGTGACGTGAAAGAGGTCGCGGCGCCCAGCAACAGCCTCGACGTGAAGAAGGCCGTCGAGCTCTTCGCCGACGGCGACAAGCTGTACGTGCGCGCCGGCAAGCCTGAAGGCCTCGTCGCCGGCCAGGAGCTCGTCATCGTCGGCCCGACGCAGAACGACGGAAAGCGCCTGAAGCTCGGCACGGCGACCGTGATGGAGGTGCAGGGCAAGCTGGGTCGCGTGCTGCTCGATCCCGACGCCGCGAAGGCGACGGGCGCGCGCTTCGCGTCACTCGACGCAACGGGGAGCGCTCCCGCGGCGGCCGCGACGGGCGCACCGGCTGCTGGGAAGGGTTCGATGACCGGACTGCTCAAGTTGCAGACCGACCCGGTCTGGGCCGTCTTCCTGCAGAACACCTCGAAGTTCAGCTGGAACGCCTGCACCCTCTACGCCCCCGGCCAGCGCCGCATGGCGTTCGCCTCGCTCATTCCCGGCGCGCGCCGGGAGTTCGCGGTGCAGAGCTTCGTGTTCGACCCCACCGCGCCCAACCTCATCAACGAGGTGCAGGTCGGCTGCAAGGAAGGCACGTTCCGCATTCCCGCGCAGTGACGGCAGGTCTTCGGAGCGCACTGGCGGCCGCCGGCGGGTTGAGCCCGATCAGCCCGGCTGGAGCGTCTTCACCAGCCGGTCCGTCTCGTAGCCGTGCGCTCTCAACCGCGAGACGATGTCCTCGTACATCGCGGGCTCCATCGTCGGCGTGCGGCTCAGGACCCAGAGGAAGTCGCGGCCGGGGTGGCCGACGACGGCGAACTCGTACTCCGCGCCGAGGTCGATGACCCAGTAGTCGCCCCAGAAGGGACGAAAGAAGCTGACCTGCAGCTTCGCGTTCGTCGTCGAGTCCACCACGCGCGCGCGGCCCTTCGCGACGCTCTCCTCACCTTCGAGGCGCTCCTTGCGGCAGCGGTTGAGCACGTCGATCTGCCCGTCTTCCCGGAGCGTGTAGTTCGCCGTCGTCCCCGTGCACCCGCGCTGGAAGCGCTGCGGGAAGCTGGCGATCTCGTACCAGGTGCCGAGGTAGCGGCTGAGCTCGACCTTCGGGACCGTCGCCAGGGGAGACAGCTTGAGGCGCTCCGTCGTGCTGGCAGTGCACCCGGTGAGCAGTGCGAACGAGACGAGGAGTGAGCGGGTCGAGGCGATCATGGCGTCGGCACCATAACCAGCGTCGCCGACGGCGCCCTCCTGCATGCGTGGTGGCGTGAAGGCGCGACTTCTGCGGTCCCGCACGCGCTGGCAGGCCTGCGCGGAGCGCACCTTCGCGGGCTTCACGCGGCGAGGGCCGGGGCTCAGCGCGCTCGCTGACTTCCGCCAGGCGTTCCCCGTGGGCCGACCCAGCCGCGTGGGCCGACGCCTGGGCCCGGACGACCGAGGTCGTAGAAGGCGAGCCGAGGCGGCGCCCAGAAATCGAAATCGGCTTGCCAGGCCGGACCGTCGAGAGGCAGGGAGCGCACCGCGAGCCATCGGCCATTGAAGCCCGTCTCCCGGCCAAACTGCAGCGGCCCGAGCGGCGCGCCTCCGCGCCAGAAGGCCTCGTCCACGAGGTTGCAGCTCATCAGCTCGAGCCCGCGCGGGTGCACCTGCCGAACATGGGTCGCGGCGGCGGCCGACGCGCGGCCCTGCTCGTCGGCAGTCAGGAAGAGGGCCTCGCCGCCCGCCGTGAGGTGCAGATCGCTCGCGCGGCTCGCGACGACCTCGAAGGCCTTCAGGCGCTGCCCTCGCGTCGTCACGTGCAGCGCGATGGTCGAGGGCAGCAAGTCGAGGGTGGACTGGGTGACACGCAAGCGGGTCGTCGCGTCGGCGCCGACGCCAGTCCACTGCCAGGCCGTCCAGTCGGCCATGAGCGGCGGCTCGAGCTCACGGCCATCGATCGCGCTGCGCACCGAGTCGTCCTGCAGCACCACGCGCTCTCCCAGCACCATCACCGGGAGCTGGCCGATGGGCAGCTGCACGGCGAAGCGCTCGGAGCCGTCGGGCTCGAACCGGACGAGCGCAGAGAAGCCTCCTGGAAGGCCATCAGGGGGGCGCCGGAGCGCGAACGCACGCCCGGCGTCGTCGAGCACGAGGCCACGCAGGCTCGCCTGCTGAATCGACTCTCCGCGTAGGGCACCGGTGGAGGCGTCGAGGCGTACGAGGGCGTCTCGCAGCTGGCGGTTCTGCTCGCTGCGTACCACTGTCCACAGCTGGCCGTGGCCGTCCTCTGCGAGCTCGGCGATGCCCCTGAAGCCGGTCGAAGGCAGGCTGGTCATCGTGCGTTGCCAGACCAGCGCGCCCGAGGTCGCGTCGACCGCAACGAGGGTGGTCTCGTTGGTGACGAAGATGAAGCGGCCGTCCGCGAGGAGCTGCGTGTGCGAGGTCGTCCCGCGCAGCACGCCGGGTCCGGTGACGTCGGTGCGGAAGCGCTCGAGCCCGTCGGCGGTGCGCGAGACGGCAGAGCACCGATGGCCGGGCTGCGGCATCGCGCCGGCGCCGCACTCGAGCCAGTACCAGTGGCCCTGCGCGTCGGTGACGCCCTCGAAGCGGAGGTCGCCGTCGTTCGAGGTGTACGTCCAGCGCGGCTTCAGGTCTCGCTGGGGTGGTGTCACGCACTGCTTGGCGCGACAGACGCCTTCCCCGCGGCAGGCAGACTCCGGCGCGCAGGTGAAGCCCTCGGGTGGAACGACCGTGCGGCAGGCGCCCGCGAGGCAGACGTTGGCCAGCTCGCAGCTCACCGCACCACAGGGCGTGCCGTCCTGGACCGGCGAGGTGGTGCAGCCAAGGCGCGGGTCGCAGCGCGGCGCGAGGCAGGGGGTGGTGGAGGCGGCGCACTCGACGGCCTCGTGTCGGCAGCCCCGGCCGACGGCGCACGCGTCGGTGGTGCACGCGTCGGCGTCGTCACAGCGGGCCGCGCGGCCGAGGCAGCGCCCCTCCTCGCACGCGCCCGCCTCGATGCACCCGAGCGCGTCCTCGCAGGCGGTACCGTTCGCCTTCGCTCCCCGCACGCACGAGACGGTGTTCGGGTCGAAGCGCACCACCTCGCACGGACCGGCCGCGCCACACTCCGGCGCCGTGACGCCAAGGCCCTCGAGCGGAATGGAGACGCCGTCGACCTCGAGCGTGCCCTGCGCCACGCCAAGCGCGACGGGCGTGAAGGCGATGGAGAGCGCGACCTCCGCCCCGCCGGGCACCTCGAGGACCGCCGTCGGCACGCTGAACGGCGCCGCGGTCGAGAGCGTGACGGTCTTCGGCGCGCGCCCACGGTTCACCACTGGAAAGGCCTGCTCCCTCGGGAAACTGAGGGCGGTCGCGGGGAACTGAACGGCGTCTGGCAGGCCCAGCTCGCCTGAACCCACGGGAACCACGAGCCGGTCGCCGCACGCCGCCAGGAGGATCAACCACCACGTTCGTCGCATGGCGACCCGCTACGCAAGGCGCGTGCCTGCGCGAGCGAATGATGAGCTGCTCCGCCGGTGAGGCGACCGGCAGCGTGGTGCGGAGCGACGACAAGCCTGGCGCCACGGTGAAGGATGGGCGCAGGTGCTTCGCGAATGGGTGCCGCAGGGCCTTCGTCAGCCACGCCATCGGACACGTGCGCGTCGGGCCTCGCGGCGACGTGATGGACGGCCCACCGCCGCTCGAACACGAGGCGCTGACCCTCGAAACCGACCGTCGGCAGCTGGCCGGCGCCCCGTCCTCACGGAGCAGGCGCGCCGTCGGCAGCGCCCACCGACAAGCCTCGGCCCCGCCTCGCGCCTGCCGTCTTCGCGGCGAGGATGATGGCGTCGCCGACGAGCGGGCTGAGCAGGTACCGCCGCTCCTCCACGCCGAACGAGAACCCGGCGAGCTCGATGGTGGCCAGGAGCTGCTCCTGGTGCAGCCCCGCGGCGAGCATGAAGCCCGTCGCGGAGGGCGAGACGCCGAAGACGAGGGGGCCGGAGTCGACGTCGCCGCCCCGCGTCTCACCCACGGGCCACTCGCGCACGCCGGCGAGCCACCCGCCGAGCGCCTCGTCTCCGAGGGTGTGCCACGTCTGCTCGGCCTGCTCCCGCGCGAAGGCCTCGTCGACGAACGGGAGGAAGATGGCGTTCCACGCCGCGCCCGAGCCCCTCGCGCCCTGCCCCGGCGCGAACACCAGCACACCGGTGCGCTCGTCGAGCCAGCGCGCTCGCATCGTCCGCACCCAGCGCTCCAGGGTCGGCGCATGCGCCCCCGTGCCGGCGCAGGCGTTGAACATCGCGATGCCGGCGGCGACGGCGACGTTGTCGGGCACGTACGTCTCCCCGGGGTACGTCTCGAGGAGCGCGCTCTCGGACGCATCCACCCGGCGGGCCAGCGCGTCGACGACCTGCGCGTGCAGCGGCTCGACGACGCCAGTCAGCGCGCATCGGGCCCCGAAGACGACCGCCAGGTGCCCCAGGTAGCCGGCATGGCCCTCGGGGCCCGTCAGCGTCGCCAGCGCGTCGGAGCGCCACTTCGCGGCGTCGAACGCGCGCACGTCGTCGCGCAGCATGCGCGCGGCCCAGGCCGACACCATCGCGGCGCGCGCCGGGCGCGTCGTGGGGCGGGCGTGCGCGAGGTTGAGCGCGGCGAGCGACGACATCGACAGCGTGCCGACCTTCCACTCACCGTCGAAGGGCGGCCCGGGCGCGAGGCCGGGGAACGAGCCGTCGTCGATTCTGCGCGCGAGGTACGCGAGGCGCGCCTCGGCATCGGCCTGCGAGGTGCTGACGCACGCCTCGACCCGCAGCACCTGCAGGGCCAGCACAGCGACGAGGAAGAGGGACCACCGCGAGAGCCGCTTCATGGGCTGCAGCGTCACCCAGGCGGCCCCGCGACGGCAGGGGCTCTGGCCGAACGGTCGCGCCGGCTGCCTGGGCGGTCTCGTTCGCCGCGTGGGCCGGTGGTTGGTGGTGCAGTGATTGAAGAGGTCGAGCCCCTGAGTCGGCCGTCGCGCGAAAGAGACGAACTCAATCGTGCGGGCCGATGGAGAAGCCCGAGGCGACCCACCGCGGCGCGTCTCCAGTGCTCTTCACGAGAAAGGCCCTGCCACGGACGAGCTTCGTGAGCGTGAGTGGTTGGAACGCGCCCTCGAGGCCTTCGCGCTCTGCGGGCCAGAGTGCGACCGCGAGCTCGACCTGCGTGTCGGACCCGTCGCGGAAGTCCACGCGCTCCGTGAAGACGACGACGAAGGACTGGCCGCACGAGCACCGGGTCGCGTTGGTCAGCGTTCGCAGGTACAGCCGCCCGCAATCAGGACAGGCGACGCGCTGCTCCTCGACACTCCGGGAGCCACTGAACTCCCGGCGCACATCCTGATGAAACCTGAACAACATGGGCGAGCCCTTCGGAGGATCGCTCACGGTGTCGGCGTCGAAGGTCAGCGCGCCTCGTGCAGCACAGGCGTCGCAGTCTTCAGCGGTCATTGCACTGGACCCCATGTCACACGCCGCAGGCGTTCGGCTCCCACAGGGGCTTGTGCTGCGAAGAACAAGAAAAGAACGAGTCGAACACAGCTGAAAACGGGAAGGGCGTCGAGGGGGCGTTGGGGCCCGCCGGGGTGCGGGGAAGGTCTGAGACTGAGCTCCCATGTGTCCGAACGACCGGTCAAGTCACCTTCCTTCTCTGCACGCTCACGCAGCGCCTCACCGCGTGTCTATGAACGCCTCGTGAAGCACCTCTGGCTCGCCCTGCTGCTGACCTCGTGTCCTCCTTCGACCGGGGACTGCACCCTGGTCGCCGCGCCTCGCCCTCTCCCTGCCGCGCTCCTCATGAGCGCAGGTGTGCCGCAGGCGTTCTCGTTCGTCCTGACGGGCACCGCGTGCCCCCTCCCCGAGGGTGCGCTGAGCGCACAGTCACTGCTGACCACTCCGTCGGGGACGCGGGTGCCGGTCGAGGTGACGCGGCTGATCCAGGTCGGGGGGACGGTCGAGCTCGAGGTCGCCCTTCCGGCACTCGCTGCAGGGACTCACTTTCTGCAGGTGTTCGTCGAGCCGACCCTTGGCGTCGTCCAGCTGCCGGTCTTCGTCGGCACCGATCGTCAAGGCGACGCGGGCTTCCTGCTGCGGTTTCCCGAGCCCTGTGTTCGCCCGGCGCGGACCACCACGGGCACCCAGTTCTGCGCGACTCGAGACGGTGGCTTCCTGGCATCGCGCGATGGTCAGTCGGTTACGCTGACTGGCGTCGAGCGGCTGCTCACCGTGGGCAACGTCGCCTGGGCGATCGGGCGCTCCGACATCCGCAGGTATGAGGACCAGCTTGACGCCGGCCTGGTGCTGACCGCGACGGCGACCCTGCTCCTGGCCGGGGCTGGCAGCTCGGCCGACGAGCTCAGCGCGATCGTCGGCCCTTCGCGCTACGACTTCGACGCCGGGACTTTGGAACGGCGGGACCACGGGCTCTCGTCGGGCGCGCGGTGGTCGGAGGGCCCTCGGGTGCTCAGCGTCACGCCGGGGTCGATCTGCGAAGTCACGGCACGACCAGGAGATCAGAGCCGCTGCGTGGTGAACGGAGATGACGCCCGCTTCCTCGGGCTCGATTCGTCGTACCTCTGGTTGGTCGACAGGGGAACGACGCCCCTCGCCCCCTTTGGCGAGTTCACGTCCATCAGTCTCGTCAAACGCCCCGTCGTGCTTGACGCGGGCGTCGCGCTCACGGTGCCCTTGCCGCCCGGACTCCAGCCCGCGCAGACCGAGGTGATTGAGCTGGCTGGGGGGTTCCCGCCGATCCTCCTCACTTCCCCAGACGCTGGCCCACGGCGCATCGTGCTCCTCACGCAGCGCCGCGACGGCACGTCGTTCGACCTGCTCCCGTCAGACCTGGTGGGCGCGAGCCGCGACTTCCTCTTCCTCCTGGGCACGACCGCGCGAGAGCTGCGCGTCGTTCCGCTCCCGCTCACCCCATGACCCTGATCGACCTGCTCGCAGCGCACCGGCCACTCGACGACAAGGAGCGCCTCGATCTCTCAGCGATGCGTGACTTCGCGTCCACCCTCGCCGAGCCGTTCTCGCGCACCCAGTGGCCCGCCCACTTCACCGGCAGCGCTGTCGTCGTGACCCCCGACGGCGCGCGGGTCTGTCTCCTGCTCCACGCGAAGCTCCACCGATGGCTCCAACCGGGCGGGCACGCAGACGCGGCCGATGGCGGCTCGATGGAAGCGACGGCGCTGCGAGAGGCGCGTGAAGAGACGGGGCTTCACGTCGCACTCCACCCCCACGCGCCACGTCCACTCGACGTCGACGTTCACGTCATTCCCGCGCGAAGAGGCGACCCGGAGCACCGTCACCTCGACGTGCGTTACCTCGTCGTCGCCGAGGCCCCCGACGCGTTGAAGCACGACCCGGCCGAATCGCATGGCGCGCAGTGGCTCACCTGGGACGACGCGCTGGCTCGCGCTGATGAGGCACCGCTCCGTCGAATGCTCGAGAAGGCGCGAACGGCGACCGGGTTTCCGAGAAGCGCTCGATGGGGCGGAATCCGCGCCAGGCGCGACCATCGTCGAGCGCCTCCTGCCGCTGGTGCGGCGCGTCACCTCAAACCGTCCCCCGCGGTCGAGGGCCCGGGGTACATCGGGGGTTCCTTTCGCCCAGGAGCCCCGATGAACGGCCTCATGATGACGCAGCCCCTGCTCATCTCGTCGCAGCTCGAGTTCGCCGCGCGCTTTCACCGCTCGGTCGAGATCGTCACCCGCACCGTCGAAGGGCCGATCGTTCGCACCACCTGGAGTGGCCTCGCCGATCGGGTCCGCCAGCTCGCGAACGCGTTGACGGCCGCAGGCATCAAGCCCGGTGACGTCGTGGCCACCCTCGCGTGGAACACCCAACGCCACCTCGAGCTCTACTTCGCAGTGTCGGGCATGGGCGCGGTGCTCCATACGATCAACCCGCGGCTGCCCCCCGACCAGCTCGCGTACATCGCCAACGACGCAGGCGACGTGATGCTGTGCTTCGACACGACCTTCGCGCCGCTCGCGAAGCACCTCGCGTCGGTGCCCACGCCCATCAAGCAGTTCGTCGCGCTGACCGACGAAGCGCACCTGCCGAAAGACACCGGCATCACAGGCCTGCGCGCGTACGAGTCGCTGCTCCCGGGCCAGCCGACGACCTTCTCGTGGCCAGTCCTCGACGAGAACACGGCCAGCTCGCTCTGCTACACGTCGGGCACGGTCGGGATGCCCAAGGGCGTCCTCTACTCGCACCGCAGCACCGTGCTGCACAGCTACGCCATCTGCATGGCCGACGCGCTCGCCATCTCGGCGCAGGACGTCACCCTTCCCGTCGTGCCGATGTTCCACGTCAACGCATGGGGCGTGCCCTACGCCGCGGCGATGGTGGGCTCGAAGCTGGTGCTGCCGGGGCCCGCGCTCGACGGCGTGAGCCTGCTCGAGCTCATTCAGGCCGAACGTGTGACCAGCGCGCTCGGCGTTCCGACCGTGTGGCTCGGGCTGCTGGCCGCCGCGAAGACCAAGCAGGTCAGAATGGCGACGCTCACCAAGGTCACCATCGGCGGCTCGGCCTGCCCGCCCTCGATGATCACCGCCTTCCAGGAAGAGCACGGCGCGCGGGTGCTGCACGCCTGGGGCATGACCGAGCTGTCGCCGCTCGGCACGGCGTGCGTGCTGCTCCCCACGCACCAGGCCCTCTCGAAGGAGCAGCGCCTCGCCATTCAGCTCAAGCAGGGCCGGCCCATCTTCGGCGTCGATCTGCGCCTCGTCGATGACGACGGGAAGATCGTGCCTCACGACGGCAAGACGTCAGGCCACCTGCAGGCGAAGGGCGGCTGGGTGGCGAGCGCGTACTTCCACTCCGACGACCGCTCGCACCACGACGGAGACTGGTTCGCCACCGGTGACATCGCCACCATCGACGGCGAGGGGTACATGCAGATCACCGACCGCAGCAAAGACGTCATCAAGTCGGGCGGAGAGTGGATCAGCTCCATCGACGTCGAGCACGCCGCCACCCTGCACCCCGCCATCGCGCAAGCCGCGGCCGTCGGCGTTCCCCACCCCCGCTGGGTCGAACGCCCGCTCCTCGTCGTGGTGAAACACAAGGACAAGGACGTCTCGAAGGCCGAGCTCCAGGCGTTTCTCGAGACGAAGCTGGTGAAGTGGTGGCTGCCCGACGCGATCGAGTTCGTCGACGCGCTGCCGCTGGGGCCGACCGGGAAGGTGCTGAAGCGTCAGCTGCGCGATCGGTTCAAGGACTACGCGCTGCCTTAACGGAACGCGTAGGTCGGGCCGGGCCCGGTCCAGCGCACCTTGCCCGACGCCGACTCGCGGGTCTCGATGACGACGTCGAAGGTGCCGCGCTCGTCGGTGCGCGACAGGAAACCCTGCGTGAGGTTCCACACTTCTTCAGGGTGGAACGTCACCCGCGGCCACACCTGCTCGTTCATCACGCTGCCGTCAGCGCGCACCGCGCGGAGAATCACGTCGACGACCACCAGCTGGTTGGATCGGCTCGACAGCTCGAGGTTCAGGTTCACCATGCGGCCGGCGACCGGCGCCGTCGGGTTGACCTTCACTTCGGCGAAGAACTCGTAGCGGGCGAGCTCCTCGGGCGTCGCGGAGTACTCCCCCGTGCATGCAGCCGAGAGCACGACGACGAGTGTGAGGAGCAGAGCGCGCACGGTGAGTTCCCCTTCGCCGGGACTGCTGTGCGAGCGCCTTGCCAACTTCTGAGAGAACGATGAAAACGCCAGCTATTTCAAGTGGTTTCACCCCAGACACTGGGTGCCCGTGTCAGGTGCCTTGGCGTTTCTGGACCGTCGGAGCACCGACGCCTCCGTGCACTCGCCCGGGCACCTGTTGCCTCGACTGCACACGCACCTCCTCACCCTTCTTCGCGTCCTCAACGAGCTGCCTGGCGTACCGCTGGAGCGGACCCAGATGTGCTGGAACGAGCCAAACCGCAAGGTCGGCTCGCGCGGGGAGGCGCTGCGACCGACCGCGCTCGACACGAGTCTCTTCGCCTGGCCCTGGGTTCCCGATGGTGGAACGCGCTGAGCTGACTCAGCGGCCCTCTTGCTTCTCCAGCTCAGGCGCAGGTCCTGTCGGCCGCGGCGCCGACAGCTCGAGGTTGAAGGGCTTCGACGCGGCGTTCCCAGCGGCGTCGAACAACTCGACCGCCAGGCGATACGCGCGCCCGTCGTCGAACCCGAAGCTGCCCGAGCAGACGTCGTGTCCGACCACCACGCCCTCGCCGTCGATTGGCACCGCGTATTGCTGCTTCGCGGCCACGCCACGGGCGCGCACCATCGTCAGCAACAGATAGGACGCGCCGATGTCGTTGACCTGCGTGCGCAGCTTCAAGGTGCGGGTCAGCCCACCGCGGGTGCGCTGGTAGAACCCCTCTGACACGGCTGGCTTGGTGAGGAACTTCGGCGCCACGGTGTCGGCCGAGGGCCCCGTGTGCCACCGAGCGGTGTTGTCACCCCAGGTATCGTTGAGCAGCTTCACCAGGGGCAAGACACGGCCGATGGTGAGCGTGTACTCGGTGTTGGGCTGCAGCGGCCGCGTCGGCTTCAGCTTCACCGCGACCCGATTCATCGTCGACGACCAGCCCTTCTCGACCGTCACGCCGACCGGGTCTCCACCGCCCAGCAGCGCAAGCTCGGACGAGCCGACGAGCTTCGACACGCGCTCCTGCTCGGCCAACACGCCTTCGAGCACGAACTGCACGTTGGTCGGCACCGTCGCGCCGGGCGCGGGGAACAGTCGAATTCCGTCTTCACAGGCCGCCTGCGCGCCAGCCGCCGCCATCACCAGGACGAGCGCACACCACAGTCCTCCAGACCTCATCGACCGCATCAACCGCTGCGACGCGCCGGCGATCACCACCATTCACGCCCTCATCAGTGAACGGGAGTGCCGGGGTCGATGATCTCCACCGGCCCGAACTTCGACTCGTACTTGGCGAGGTTCTCTTGAATCGCCATCAACAGGCGCTTCATGTGCTTGGGGTTGGTGATGATGCGCGAGAGCACCTTGGCGCGAGGCTGCTGCGGCTGCACGTAGATGAAGTCGAGCGTGAACTCGGTCTCGGTGTGGTTGACGAGCGCCATGTTCGCATAGCGGCCGTTGGCCACGTCGTCGTCGAGCTGGATTTGAAGCTGAATCTCGGGCGGCTTCGGCGTTTCACTCATGATGCCGACGGTCTACCCCGGCGACCGCACGAGGTGAACACTCGCAACGCAAACGTGTTGCGCTGGCACGAGGGCCTGTCACCATCGGCTCGCCCGCCGTGTCCTTCCCTCTCGACCCCGCTCGCACGTCATCGTTCGATCTCGGCCCATCTGACGCGACGACCGCGGTGCTGCTGCTCCATGGCTTCACGGGGAGCCCGTGGGAGGTCCGCCCGCTGGCGGAGTCGCTCGCCGCCCGCGGCTTCTTCGTTCGCGCCCCCCGACTCCCGGGCCACGGCACCGTTCCCGAAGACATGCTCTGGGTCACGTGGCGGGACTGGCTGGCCGCTGCAGAGGACGCCTTCGACTCACTCGCCCGCTTCCCTCGGGTTTGCATCGCGGGCCTTTCGATGGGCGGGTTGCTGGGGCTGTTGGTGGCCGAGCGACACGGCGCGCGGGCGTCGAAGCTGGTGTTGCTGGCGCCGGTGATGCGGGTCCAGCAGCGCGCTGGCCGGCTGCTCGAGCGGCTGGGCCCGGGCGTCGTGCAGGGCTTCGCCGCGCGATGGCTCGAGAAGAAGACGACCGACCTCGAAGACGAGGCGGCGCGCGCGCAATCACCGGTGCTGCCGAGGTACCCGCTTGGCAGGCTCCTCGACTTATTCGAGCTGCAGCGGTTGGCGCGGCGAGCAGCGCCGCGAGTGACTGCTCCGACGCTCATCGCGGCGGCCGTGCAGGACCATGTCGTGCAGTTCCAGAGCATCGAGGCGCTGCATGCCGACATGCCGGGCTCCCGCTTCCTGGTGCTCCAGCGCGGCTTCCACATTCTGCCCCACGACGCCGATCGCGCTCGCCTCGCGGCAGAAGTGGCTGAGTTCATCGACGACCCCTGAGTCGGCGTCACTCCGCGCCCAGCCGTTCACGACCTTCAGGGAGCGCAGACCTTCCGCACCCGAATCGAGGTCGTGTCGCGCCAGCCGACGAACAGCCACCCCTGCTCCACCGACGAGGCCACCACCGCCGGCACACCCGCTCCGCCATCGAGGTTGCGAAGCCGGAAGCTGAAGGTGTCACCGACCGGAACCGACGTACCCAACACGATCTGCTGCCCACCACCGGGCACACGCTCCTGCATCGCCAGGGATGGACGCCTCGCTGCCCTGCTCGCGCGTCAGCGTGACGGGGTTGCCGTCGAGCTTCTCGCCGTCGACCTCGAAGCGCGCGCTCGCAGGGTCAGCCGCCAGGCTGACCACGATGGGAGTCCCCAGGGCGTTCGCGGGCGTCTTCACGGGCGCGCTGTCCTGCGGCGTCGACGGCTTCGGGGGCGTCTCGACCACCACCGGCGCGGCTGGAGCCTGGCCCGTCTTGCCGAGCACGCGGAAGAGGCTCGCACCGCCGACGAGGCCGACGGTCACGATGACGGCGGCCGCCATGACACCCGAGCGTCGCGGCGGATCTCCCACCGGCTCGAGCGCCGGGGCCGTCGGGTTCAGGACGACGGGAGGCGGCGTCCGCGGAGTCCTGGCGGGGCCCCGCTTCGCAGAGGGTCGGGTCGCTGGCGCGTCGTCGTCGAGCGTCACCTGAGCGGCGGGCATGCGGTTGACGGAGTTCCGGCGGCCGGGAGACGTGGCAGGCAGGCGCGCGGGCCCCGTCGGAGGGCGAGGTGTCCCGCCTGAAGAGCTCGCCCGCCTTCACGAGGGCGAGGAGTGATTCCTTCACCTTCGCGGCGTCCTTCGCGCGGCGCTCCGGCTCTTTGACGAGCAGCGCATCGACGAAGTCACACAACTGCGCGGGCAGATCGGGGCGAAGTTCGATCAACGGCTGGTGCTCTTCCTTGAGGAGCCTGGCGAGCGTCGCGATGTCGCTGTCGGCGTCGTAGGGCGCGCGGCCACCGAGCAGCTCGTAGAGCACTGCGCCGACGGAGTAGAGGTCGGCCGAGGGCCCGATGGTCTTCTCGCCGAGCAGCTGCTCCGGAGCCATGTACTTCGGCGTGCCGACGGCCGTCCCCGAGTGCGTCAGTCCGGTGCTCTGTCCGAAACGGGAGATGCCGAAGTCGAGCAGCTTCACCAGTCGCTGCGGCTTCGTGCAGAGGAAGACGTTCGCGGGCTTGATGTCTCGATGAATGACGTTTGCCTGGTGGGCGGCGGCGAGCGCATCGAGGAGGGGCACCAGGACGCCGACCGCCTGCTCCGGTGCGAAGACGCCGTGCTTCCTGAAGACGGCCTTCAGCGTCGCCCCCTCGAGGTGCTCCATGACGATGAAGGGCTCGCCGTCTTCGGTCTCACCCATGTCGAGGACGTCGACGATGCCGGGGTGGTTGATGACGGCCGCAGCGCGCGCCTCGAGCGAGAAGCGCGCCTTGATGTCATCGCGATCGGCGAGGTCCGCGACGAGCACCTTGATGGCGACGCGCCGGCCGATGGACTGGTTGGTCGCCGAATACACCGCGCCCATGCCGCCTTTGCCGAGCACTCCGTCGATCAGGTACTTGTCGGCAAATGTGGTGCCGGGCTCGAGAACAGTCACGAGCCGAGAGTGTACCCCAGGGTCGCCGCGCGTCTCCTTCGGTGACCTCGCGACGGTCCGTCAGTCTCGCGCCTGTCACTGGGGTGGCATCGCGGGGCAGTTGCGGCATAACGCCGTTCTCGATGCGCCACCTCGCGGCTCTCTCGTCTGGCCTGCTCGCGTGCGCCGCGTCGCGTCGGATTCCCCGGGCGAGCGTCGACGGGGCGCCGTTGCCGGGGCCCGAGGGCTCGAGGCCATGAGCGCGCTCCTCTGCCTCATCGTGGCCGCGGCGCCGCTGAAGCTGGGCGTGACGCTCCACCCCTATTACTCGTGGGCGGCGCGGGTGACCGAGGGGCTGCCGGTCGAGCTGGTCGCGGTGGTGCCAGGCGACGTCGACATCGGGAGCTACCAGCCGCGGCCACAAGACGTCGCCACGCTGAAGACGCTCGACGTGCTGGTGGAGAATGGCCTGGGCCACGACGCCTTCCTCGACGAGATGGTGCGCGCCGCCGGCAACGAGAAGCTGACCCGAATCAGGATGAACGAAGGCACGCCGCTGTTGCTGACTCACGGCGGCACCGCACCCAACTCGCACACCTTCCTGTCGATGGGGAACGGGGCGCTGCAGTCATACACGTTGGCGAGAGCCCTGGCGCAGCTGCGACCCGAGTGGAGACCGACGCTCGAGCGAAACGCCGCGGCCTTCGCGAGGCGGCTGCGGGCGATGCGGGCGGCCACCGTGTCAGCGCTCTCGACCGTCAAGCAGCGACGCGTCGTCACGGTGCACGACGGCTACGCCTACCTGCTCCAGGAGCTCGGCCTCGAGCTGGCCGGCGTCGTCGAGCCCGCGCATGGACTGCTCCCCTCGGCCTCGGAGCTCGGCGACGTCGTGCAGCGCCTGAAGGCCAGACAGGTGCGCGTCGTGTTCTCGGAAGAGACGTTTCCACCAGCGATGGCGAAGGTGCTCGAAGAGGCCGGGGCGCGCGTGGTGGTGGTGAGCCACGTCGCGACGGGCGACTTCACGCCAACGCGCTTCGAAGCAGAGCTGCAGCGAAACCTCGACGCCATCGTCCAGGTGATGACGCGATGAGTGAGCGGCTCCTCGTGGCAGGCGCGGTCACGGTGCCGGGCCGGTTACGGCCGCTGTCGCTCGAGCTGTCTCGTGGTGAGGTGCTCGCGCTCGTCGGTCCCAACGGCAGCGGGAAGTCGACCTTCCTCGACTGCGTGCTGGGGCTGGTGCCATTCACAGGCACGCTGGAGCTGGCAACGAACCAGACGCTCGCCATCGTGCCGCAGCGCTTCGAAGGGCTCGCGACCACGCCCGTCACGGTGCTCGAGTTCCTCGCCGCCTCACGCACCTCACGGCCCTCGTGGCTGGGCGTCCCTCGTGCCACGCGGCGGGCCGTGGAGCAGGCCCTCGAGCTCACAGGGTGCTCGGCCCTCCTCGGCGCTCGACTGTCCGAGTTGTCGGGAGGTGAGCTGCGCCGCGTGCTGCTCGCCGACGCGCTGGCGACGAAGCCTTCGCTGTTGCTCCTCGACGAACCCGAAGCCGGCCTCGACGCCGCGGCCAGAGCCCGGCTGCTCACGACGCTGAGGGACGCTCGAACGACGGGCCTCGCGACCCTGTGGATCTCGCATGACCTCGAGGCGGTCGGGCAGCTCGCCACGCGCACCGCCTCGCTGTCCGGGAGCGCGGCATGACGCAGGCCCTCTCGCTCGACTTCGTGCAGCGCGCGCTCCTGGCGGTGCTGCTCGCCGCGCCGATGCTCGGGCTGTTGTCCCCGCTGGTGATGACGAGGCGGCTCGCCTTCTTCTCGGCGGCGCTCGGCCAGGCGGTGCTCACGGGCGTCTCGCTCGGCGTGTTGCTGGGCGAGCCGGTCGACGCACCCTGGGCGAGCGTGCTCGGCTTCTCGCTGCTGTGTGGCGTCGGGCTCGTCTTCGTTCGGCGTCGCTCGTCGTTGCCGTCCGACACGCTCGTCGGCGTGCTGCTCGCCTTCACGCTCGGGCTCGGCGTGCTGCTCCTCGTCGTCGTGACGAAGCGCTTCAACGTGCACCAGCTCGAAGCGGTGATGTTCGGCTCGGTGCTCACGGTGAATCGGGTCGACCTCACCGTCCTGGGCGTGACGCTGGCCGTGGTCCTCGCCGTCCTGGCGAGATGGCACAACGCGCTGCTCGTCGACGCGCTCGACGTCCGCACCGCCGCGGCCCGGCGACTCCCATCGGCCGCGCTCGAGTACGGCCTGGTGACCCTGCTCACCCTCGTCATCGTGGCGTCGGTGAAGGTGTTGGGCGCGTTGATGGTCGAGGCGATGCTGCTCGTGCCCGCGGCTGCCGGGCGGAACGTGGCGCGCAGCGTGGCGGGCCTGACATGGGCCAGCGTCATCGTGGCGACCGTGAGCGGCGTCGGCGGGGTGCTGGTCTCGACGCGACTGAACGCGCCGTCGGGCGCGGCCATCGTGCTGCTGCTCGCGCTCTGCTTCGTGGCGACGCTGCCGTTCGTGCGCGCGCGTCGCAGGTAGCGTCATCGCCTCAGTGCGCGAGCCGCTCGTGGTGCTCCGTGTTCCACCACGCGAGGGCCGCGTCGAGGTTGGCCCGCCCCCGCTCGCTCAGCACTTCCCCCAGCGCGAACGACCAGCCGCGAATCGCCAGAACCCTCGAGCGCGGCGCGGGCCTTCCCGTGATGCGCTCGAAGATGGCCAGCAGCGCGCCAGGCGACAGGTGGTGGGTGGTGAACGTCACCGCCGGCCCCGGGCTGACCTCGAACACTTCGAAGGGCTCGGGAGTGGTGGTGCTGGCGTCGACGAAGAGGACCTCGTCGCGGCCGACGAGGTCGAGGGCATGCTCCGGTTGCAGCTGGTAGTCGACGAGGAGCTCCACGCCAGGCTTCCGCTTGGCCTCGCCGACGAACGCGGGCCCGAGCCCATCATCACCACGAGAGGGGTTGCCCCAGCCGAAGACGAGCACGCGTGACTTCATGACGCGTCCCTGCGCATCACGTCGACGACGGCGCCCGCGGCGTCGACGAGCGTCACCTCGAGCGGCATCTGGCCCATGGCGTGGGTCGCGCACGACAGGCACGGGTCGAACGCCCGCACCGCCACTTCGAGGTGGTTCAGCAGGCCTTCGGTCACGCTGCGCCCATCGAGGTACTGGCGCGCAACCGAGCGAATCGCCTCGTTCATGGCCTGGTTGTTGTGGGTGGTGGACACGATGAGGTTGCAGCGCGTCACCAGGTCGTCCTCGTCCACCTCGTAGTGATGAATGAGCGTGCCGCGCGGCGCCTCGATGACACCGACGCCCTCGCGTTGGCGTTGCCCCGTCGAGACGAGGTCGCCGTGCAGCAGGTCCGAGTCATGGAGCAGGAGCTCGATCTCCTCGGCCGAGTGCAACAGCTCCACGAGCCGCGCCCAGTGTGACGCGAGCGGCGCGTGAATCGTCTTCGGCGAGCTGGCGATGAAGTCCCGCCGCGCCGCCTCGGCCAGGGGCGTCGACAGGCGGTCGCACACCTGCAGCCGCGCGAGCGGGCCTACCTTGTACCAACCTGCCTCGGGGCCCATGGCCGAGAGATAGGGGAACTTCATGTACGACCACGGCCGCACCTCTTCTCGAATCAGCTGCCGGTACGTCGACCCGTCGAAGCCACCGAAGAGCACGCGGCCTTCGGCGTCCTTCGCGCGCAGCGCGCCGTCGTAGAGGTCGAGCGAGCCATCGGCGGCGACCAGGCCCAGGAGGTTCGACGGCACGCTGCCGAAGCCCACGTGCCGCGCCATGTTCGACTCGGTGAGCTGCCGCGCGAGCGCGACGGCCTCGAGCGCCCACGTCTTCACCTGTGGGAGCTGCGCGAGGAACGTGTCGCGATCCGCGAGCGCCAGGTGTTTGTTCACGCCACCCGGAATGGCGCCCGTCCCATGAATGCGCTTGCCGTAGACGGCCTCGAGCACCTGCTGGCCGAACTTGCGCAGCATCACGCCCTGTTTGGCGATCTCGGGGTGGGACTCGACGAGGCCCATCAGGTTGCGCTTCGAGGGGTCGCTGTCGAAGCCGAACAACAGGTCGGGCGAGGCGAGGTGGAAGAAGTGCAGCGCGTGCGACTGGAGCATCTGGCCCGCGTGCATGAGGCGACGCAGCTTCACGGCGGAGGGAGGAGGGACTGCGCCGACGACGGCGTCGAGGGCCTTCGACGCGCAGAGGTTGTGCGAGACGGGGCAGATGCCGCAGAGGCGCTGCACGACGACGGGCACTTCCCAATAGGGCCGTCCGACGATGAAGGCCTCGAAGCCGCGGAACTCGACGATGTGCAGCCGCGCCTCGTGCACGTGGCCGGCGTCGTCGAGGAGCAACGTCACCTTCCCATGACCCTCGACGCGAGAGACGGGGTCGATGGCGATTCTTCGGAGCGTGTCAGTCATACCGGATTGCTCCCGGCGGCAGCCGTGGCTCGCGCCCGTCCAACAGGTCGTTCAAGAACGTCCAGAACGCCTCGGCGGGCGGCGGGCACCCGGGGATGAAGTAGTCGACCTTCACCAGCTCGTGGAGCGGCCGGACCTTGTCGAACAGCAGCGGCAGCTCGGGGTCGTCAGGAACGCCACGGCGCGCGAGCCCGGGTTCCTCGTCATAGACCTGCCGCAGCAGCTCGCCGACCTCGACGTGGTTTCGCTGGGCGGGCAGCCCCCCGTTGATGGCGCACGCGCCGACCGCCACCAGCACCGTGCACTGCGCACGGAACTCCTGCAGCACCCGCAGGTTGTCTTCGTTGCAGACGCCACCCTCGACGAGCCCGACCGCGCACGGCCCGGCGTGCTTCTGGTCCGTCAACGGCGAGCGGTCGAGCTGCACGCGCGCGAGCAACGGCACGATGCGCTCGTCGATGTCGAGCAGCGACATGTGACAGCCGAAGCAGCCCGCGAGTGACGTGGTCGCGATGCGCACTCTGTTCGTCATGGCGCCCTGCCCTTCGGGTGCTCCACGTGCTGACGGGGCGACTCGAGGTCGTGCGGGCGTTCACCGATGGGCGTGTGAAAGCCAACCCGCTTCCTCAAGATGACGCCCACCGGGCACACCGTCATCGCCTTGTCGGTGGTGGACATGCCGGTGTCGGCGAGCCGGCCTGACTCGGCGTTCACGATGAGGTGCTTGCTCAGCCCGCGGCCCGAGAGCGCAAAGACTTCCTTGTGGTCGACGTCGGCCGAGGCGCGAACACAGAGCTCGCAGAGGATGCAGCGGTTGAAGTCGAGGAGGATGTCGGGGTGTGACGCGTCGACGGGGCGGGTCGGCGACTCGTGGGCGAACCCGGCCGACGTCACACCAAGCTCGGTGCCGAGCGACTGGAGCGTGCAGCTTCCCGACTTCTCGCACCCGGGGCAGAAGTGGTTGCCCTCGACGAACAGCATCTGCACCAGCGCCCGTCGGTCGCCCTCGAGCGCGCTGGTGTTGCTCTCGACGACCAGGCCCTCGGCGGCCTTCGTGGTGCACGACGCCATGGACCGGCCGTTCACCAACACGGTGCAGACGCGGCACGAGCCGTGGGCAGGGAACTCCGGGTGGGCGCAGAGGAACGGAATGAAGACGCCCTTCGCGCGCGCGGCCTCGATGAGCGTCTGGCCGGGCTCGAACGGAATCTCCACTCCATCGAGGGTGAACGTCGCGCTCATGTCGAGCCTCCCCGGCTGGCTCGCGCGCCCTGGAGCGCCGCGCCGACGTCGAACGCAGGCTGAAACGTCGCGCTCAAGCGGCGGGTCACGTCGAGGCCGAACGTGTCGAGGTAGTGCCGCCACGCGTTGGGTGCGGTGCTCCCGAGGCCACAGTGAGACGTGTCACGCAGCAGCCGGGTCAGCGTCGCCAATTCCTGCAGCTCGGTCTGGGAGCCGAGACCTTCGCGCAGCTTCTCGAGGCTCCTCACGGCGACGTGCGTGCCCACGCGGCACGGCGTGCAGAAGCCGCAGCTCTCGTGCGCGAAGAAGCGGGCGTAGTTCACGACGACCTCGAGCAGGTCGCGCGCTTCCGAGAAGACGGCGATGGCGCCAGCGCACGGCAGATCTTCGAACGCGAGGCGGCGGTCGAACTGCTCCGGCCCCACCAGCACTCCCGAGGGCCCGCTGACCTGCACCGCCTTCGGGTTGCGCGCGCCCGCGAGCGACAGCACGTCACGCAGCGTCGTGCCCCACGGCACCTCGTAGATGCCGGGCCGGTCGACGTCGCCAGCGACCGAGAGGAGCTTCGAGCCGCTCGACTGCTCGGTGCCCAGCGCGCGCCACGCGTCGAGCCCGTTGGCGAACACCACGGCGGCGTCGGCGTACGTCTCGACGTTGTTCACGATGGTGGGCCTGCCGAGGTAACCGTGGGTGACAGGGAACGGAGGCCGATGCCGGGGCACGCCGCGTTTGCCTTCGAGCGACTCGAGCAGCGCGGTCTCTTCGCCGCAGACGTAGGCCCCGGCGCCGAGGTGCAGCTCGACGTCGAAGTCGAAGCCGCGCTCCGACGCGATGGAGGTGCCGAGAAGCTTCGCAGCCCGGCGGCGAGCGATGACGTCCTCGAGGTGGGGCGCGAGGAAGGCGTACTCACCGCGCAGGTAGATGAACCCCGCGGTCGCGCCGGTGAAGCGCGCGGCGATGGTCATGCCCTCGAGGACGAGGTCGGCCCGATGCGCGAGGAGCAACCGGTCCTTGAACGTGCCGGGCTCGCCTTCGTCGGCGTTGCACACCACCACGCTGTCACCCGGCGCCTCTCGGCAGGTGTCCCATTTGGTGGCGACCGGGAAGCCAGCGCCCCCCCGGCCGCGCAGCTTCGACGCGGTGAGGACGCGAAGCACCTCGGCGGGCGACGACCGCAGCATCTTCTCCAGCGCCGCACCCGGCTCCACCACCGCGCGCAGCACCGGCCCTTCCAGGCGAACGCCGTCCTCGACGTGCCGCAAGTCCACGGGCCACGAATCGACTGGTGTGTTCGCTTCGATCAGCCGCACCACCTCGGCCACGCGCGCTCCGACGACGTGGGGCACCGCGACGCCGTTGACGAGCAGGGCTGGCGCCTGGTCGCACAGTCCCGTGCACGACGTGAAGTCGACCGAGACCCGACCGTCACTGCGCACGTGCCCGCGTTCCACGCCCAGGCGTCGACACAGCTCGCCCGACAGCTCCCGGCTCCCCGCGTATTGATCGGTGATGTTGTCCGACACCAGCACCCGGAAGCGGCCGACCGGAACCAGGTGGAGGAACGCGTAGAAGCCGGCGACGCCCTCGACCTTCGCGCGCGGCAAGCCGAGGCCGCGGGCGACCTCGGTCAGAACCCCTGCCGGCAACCAGTTGCCGGACTCCCGCTGCACCTCGAGGAGGATTTGCACCAACCGCTTGGAATCGCCCGAGTGCGCGTCGAGAATGTCGGCGATGGAGCGCACCCTCGGCAGCAGTGCACGCCGCGCGCCGACCGTCGGCCGTTGCGTCGTCCCGGTGGACGGCGCAAGAGTTGCGCCGCAACCCTCGGGTGCCGGCTCTGTGCGCAAGGAACTGAAGTTCGGGGTTGCGTTGGATTAGGGTGTTGCTGCTCTTCATTCGGGGGTCGAACGATGCTGCTCGCCGCTACACTTGCCACGCTGCTCAGCCAGGCTGCGCCGACGCTCACTGACGTGGCCCGCGTCGCCGATGGGAAGACCAACCCCAAGATGGCGGTGCCTGACTTCCAGACCTCAGCCGGCAACGAGTCGCTCGCCGCGATGATGGCGGGCTCAGTCGCGACGGAGATCGATCGCACGGGCCTCTTCATCGTCACCACGTCAGACCAGGTGCGCTCCCTGCTCTCGCTCGACCGCCAGCGCCAGTTGCTGGGCTGCAACGACGACTCCTGCAGCAGCAACGTCGCGGAGCAGCTCGGCGTCGACTTCATGGTGAACGGCCGGCTTACGCGGCTGACTGACTCGAAGAAGGCCACCACCGGCCTGACGCTCGACCTCTCCATCATCGACACCAAGTCCGGCAAGCGGGTCAGCTCGCGTGAAGTGAAGGGCAATTCCGAGGCCGACCTCGTCGGCAA
Source organism: Myxococcaceae bacterium (assembly GCA_040400045.1). Taxonomy (GTDB): domain Bacteria; phylum Myxococcota; class Myxococcia; order Myxococcales; family Myxococcaceae; genus Xiheimicrobium. The sequence continues at coordinate 7,548 of JBBAQZ010000018.1, read as the reverse complement.
GCTCACCGAGAACGTCGCCGCGCTCATCTCGCCGCTCTTGACCGGCCGTCAGGGCTTCATCGTCGTCATCGCGTCGGAGGACGGCTCGGTGGTGAAGGTCGACGGGACGCAGCTGGGCACCACGCCGATGACGCAGCGGCTGCAGGTGCCGGGTGGCCCCCACGTGCTGCGCATCGAGAAAGAGGGGTTCACGTCGGTGCAGAAGCAGGTGAAGGTGGCGCCTGACCAGGTGACGGAAGAGGCCGTGCGCCTGATGCCGAGCCCCGACTTCATCGAAGGCTACGAGAAGAAGCAGTGGGGCCTGCGCATCGGCGCGTTCATCGCGGCGGGTGTGGCGGTCGCTGGCATCGCGACCTTCGGCATCATGCAGGGGCAGGCGCAGGCATCGTACGGCGACCCCTCGCAGCCGAACTCCTTCGCTGGACTTCGCTCGTCGCTCGTCGAGAGGGAGGACCCCGAGGTGCGCAAGAAGGCCGAAGACCTGCGGAACAAGATCAACAGCCAGCTCGCCATCTCGTACGTCGCGGGTGGGCTCGGCCTCGCGGGCGCCGTCACCGCGACCGTGCTCTTCCTCATCGGAGAGGACCCGAACAAGTACCAGTCGTACCGTGGCCCGAAGGCGTCGGCGTGGCTGCTCCCCACGGGGGCTGGCGGCGCGTTCTCGTGGGACTTCTGAAGCGCGCTCCCAAAAAGTCACTGAAGCGAACGGGCTGCCCGACGTAGCGTCGGCGAATGGCCAGGAACACCACGTACGATGAGCTCGTCATCGGCGCGACCGCGTCGATTCAGCGACAGGTGACCGCGAACGACCTCTGGGTCTTCGCGAGCGCGAGCGGGAACTCGAACCCGCTGGTCCTGCCGACGTTCGATCCTGACGGCGACGGGAAGAGCGACGCCGTGGTGCCCGCGTTGTGGGCTGGCGCGCAGGTCTCGGCGGTGCTGGGCAATCGGCTCCCCGGACCCGGGACGCGCTACCTGGCGCAGAGCTTCCGCTTCCCCGACCGCGCGCGGGTTGGTGACACCGTCACCGCGAAGGTCACCGTGAAGTCGAAGCACAGCGAGGGCCGCGTCACCTTCGACACGCAGGTCTCCACGGCCGACGGCCGAATCATCGCGGTGGGCGAGGCCGAGGTCACTGCGCCCTCGACGCGCTTCGAGGTGTCCGACGACGAACTGCCGGCGATCACCGTCGTGCGCCACCAGCACATCGAGCGCCTGATGAAGGCGTGCGAGCCCCTGGAACCGCTCGCGACCGCCGTGGTGTGCCCTGAAGACGAAGCCTCGCTCGGCGGTGCGCTGCTCGGCTTCAAGCACGAGCTCATTCGGCCGGTGTTGATCGGCGACGTGGAGAAGATTCGTGCCGTGGCGAAGACCCTCAACGCCTCGCTCGATGGGCTCGAGCTGATCGAAGCCGTCGGCGCGGTCGGTGCCGCCGAGAAGGCCGTGGCGCTCGCGAACCAGGGCGTGGTGCAGGCGGTGATGAAGGGCAAGCTGCACACCGACGAGCTGCTCAAGCCGGTGGTGCGCAAAGACGGCGGGCTGCGTGGCGTGCGCCGCATCAGCCACGTCTTCGTGATGGACGTGCCCGGGCTGCCAGAGCTGCTGCTCGTCACCGACGCCGCCATCAACATCGCGCCGACCCTCGAGGAGAAGGTCGACATCGTCCAGAACGCCATCTTCCTCGCGCAGGCGCTGGGCTTCGCGCAGCCGAAGGTGGGCGTGCTGTCGGCGGTGGAGATCGTCAACCCGGCGATGCAGTCGACGCTCGACGCAGCGGTGCTCTCGAAGATGGCGGAGCGCGGGCAGATCGTCGGCGGCATCGTCGATGGCCCCCTCGCGATGGACAACGCGTTGTCGCTCAAGGCGGCGCGCACCAAGGGCATCACCTCGCTCGTCGCGGGCCGGGCGAACGTGTTGATGGTGCCGAACATCGAGGCGGGCAACATGCTCGCGAAGGAGCTCGCCTTCGTGGCGCACGCCGAAGGCCCGGGGCTCGTCGTCGGAGCGAAGGTGCCCATCATGCTCACCAGCCGCGCCGACGATGACAGCACCCGGCTCGCCAGCTGCGCGGTGGCCGTGCTCGAGGCCCACTTCCGCCGGACCGGGAAGTCTGCCGTGCCCCCGACGCCATGACGCCCGCGATTCTCACGCTCAACGCGGGCAGCTCGACGGTGAAGTATGCGCTGTTCTCTCGCGATGGCTTCACCGAGTTCACCCGCGGCAGCATCGAAGAGACGGGCGCTCCGGCGATGGCGAAGGCGCTCGAGGTGACGAAGGCGGCAGGCGTCACGGTCATCGGCGTCGGCCACCGCGTCGTGCATGGCGGCACCCGCTTCTCGGCGCCGGTCCTCATCGACGACGAAGTGGTGGCCACGCTCGAGGGCTTCGTGCCGCTCGCTCCGCTGCATCAGCCGCACAATCTGGCTGGCATCAAGTCCGCGCGCGCCGCTTTCGAGGGCGTAGTGCAGGTCGCCTGCTTCGACACCGCGTTCCACCGGACCCGCGACTTCATCGAAGAGACGTACGCGCTGCCTCGCCGCTACTACGACGACGGCGTCAGGCGCTTCGGCTTTCACGGGCTCTCGTACCAGTTCGTCGCGCGGCGACTGCGTGAGGTCGCTCCCGACGTGGCGAACGGCAAGGTCGTCGTGGCCCACCTCGGCAGCGGAGCGTCGATGTGCGCGCTCTCGAATGGGCGGAGCGCCGCGACGACGATGGGCTTCTCGACCATCGACGGCATCCCGATGGGCACGCGCGCGGGGAGCATCGACCCCGGCGTGCTGCTGTATCTGCTCGACCAGAAGCGGGTGCCCCTGAAGGACGTCGAGACCCTGCTCTACAAGGAGGCGGGCTTGAAGGGCCTCTCGGGCGTGTCGAACGACATGCGCACGCTGCTCGAGAGCGACGCGCCTGCAGCGAAGGACGCGGTCGAGTACTTCGTCAGGCGCTGCGCTCGCGAGGTCGCGGCGCTCGCGACGGCCATCGGTGGCCTCGAGGCCCTCGTCTTCACCGCAGGCATCGGCGAACGCTCGGCGGTGATTCGGGCGCGCATCGTCGAGAAGCTGGCATGGCTGGGTGTGACGGTGGACGCCGCCGCGAACGCAGCGAACGCGCTCGTCACCTCACCGCCTTCTTCGCGCGCGAAGGTGCTGGTGGTGCCGACGAACGAGGAGCGCTGCATCGCCGAGGCCGTCGCGGCCCTGGCGAAGGCCTGACTCCGCTCGATGGGAGCGAGCACGAACCACGCTCCAGACCGGAGCGCCTGCCGCGCCGCGGTGGCTCAGCACCCGGCCAACCCTCGTTGATTCGGCCGGCTGACGCTGGCACCAGACTCGCACTGGTCCCGTGCACCACCGCAGCCCGGGAGAACCACCATGGCCGAACGTGACGTCCGCGAACGCGACATCCTCATCGCCTCGAACGAGTACGCCTACGTGCAGGACCTCACCAAGGGCGACATCGTGCTGTACGTCGGCCCCACGAAGATCTCGCTGTCGAACACCGAGCGCCTCGTCGACTTCAAGAACGAGCGCTTCCTGCCGGTGCGTGGAGAAGAGGGCGCCTCGGGCGTCTGTCCCTTCATCGCAGCGTCGAGCACGCAGTACGTGGTGCTGGAGAACCCCGCGAAGGACGCGGCGGCGAAGCCGGTGAAGGGCAACAACTCGGCGATCGAGCTGCTCAACGGCAGGCGCGTCGTCGTCTCAGGCCCGGCGTCGTTTCCTTTGTGGCCCGGACAGAAGGCGCGCGTCGTCGCAGGCCACGAGCTGTCCGAGGACCAGTACCTGCGCGTGCGCGTGTCGGACCGGGTCGAAGGAGATCCCGCGCCCATCGGCAGTGAGCGCATCGTCAAGGGCAGCGAGGTGAGCTTCTACCTGCCGAAGACGGGCCTCGAGGTGATGCCCGACGGAACGGGCTCGTACGTGCGGAACGCGGTGACGCTCGTCGATGGCCAGTACTGCGTGTTGCGGGGGCCGCGCGGTCAGCGGCGCTTCGTGCGTGGCCCGGGCGTCGTCTTTCCCGAGGCATGGGAAGAGTTCCACACCGTGGCCGGTGCTCGGGTGTTCACCGCGTACGCGATGCGGAAGGACAAGGGGCTGCACGTTCGCGTCGTGAAGACGTTCGAGGCGAAGGCCGGAGACCAGGTGCCGCCCGGCACCTGGCAGGCGGGGCAGGAGCTCTTCCTCGCTGGCCGCGAAGACCTCTTCTTCCCGACCGAGTCACTCGAGGTGCTGGGTGAGGTGTCGTCGATTCCGCTCGCGGAGAAGGAAGCCATCTCGGTGCGAGAACTCGCGACCGGCCAGATTCGAACCATCGCGGGACCCGCGGCCTACCTGCCCGACCCGACGCGCGTGCAGTTGATGAAGCGGCCGCTCGACGCCGAGACCATCAAGCGATGGAACCTCAGGGGCTACGACGGCACCCGGGCCCCGGCGGTCACGATTCCACCCAGCTACGCCGTGTTGGTGACGGCGAAGACGAGGCGTGAAGTCGTCAAGGGCCCGCAGGTGCGCATTCTCGACTTCGACGAAGAGCTCGGCGTGTTGTCACTCTCGACGGGAACGCCGAAGACCGACGCAGCGCTGCTGCCGACGTGCTTCCTGCTGGTCGATGGGAACAAGGTGTCTGACCGGCTCGAGGTGCGCACGAGCGATCACGTGCAGCTCGAGGTGCGGCTCTCGTACCGGGTCAGCTTCTCGAGCAGCCCCGGCGCCGACGACGCGCGCTGGTTCAACGTCAGCAACTACGTCGCCCTGCTGTGCGACCACCTGGGCAGCATCGTGCGCGCCGCCGTTCGTGCGACGCCCATCGACCGCTTCCACGCCGAGAGCACCGAGATCCTGAGGGGCGCGGTGCTGGGCGAGAAGAAGGGCGACAAGCGCACCGGCCGCGAGTTCGAAGAGAACGGCATGCTCGTGTACGACGTCGAGGTGCTCGAGGTGCAGATCCTCGATGGTGACGTCGACGAGTTGCTGACCGACGCGCAGCGCAGCGCCATCACCTCCGAGGTCGCGCGCCGCAAAGAGGGGCTGCGGCTGTTGACGGAGCAGGCGAAGCACACGGTCGACCGCGCGGTGTTCGAGGCGCAACGACAGACCCAGGAAGCGGAGCTGGCTCTCGAAGCGGCGCGACGCCAGCTCGCGGCGGCGAAGGCCGAAGGAAAGGTGGAAGCGACGCGCATCGAGGTGCTGGGGAAGGCGAAGACCGACGCCGACGCGCTCGAGCTGGCGAGCGTGGCGCAGACCCTCGCGAAGGCCCGGGCGGCCGAGGTGGACGAGCGCGCGCTCACCGCGCAGGTCAACGCCTTCCGCACGCAGATGGAGTCCCTGCAGCCTGAGCTCATCGCGACGCTGAAGGCCCTCGGGAATCAGCAGCTCGCCGCGTCGCTCACCCAGCACCTCGGGCCGCTCGCGATTCTCGGCGGCGAGAGCGTCGTCGACGTCGCGTCACGGTTGTTGGCGGCGCTCCCTGCCGGCGCGAGTGGGGTCGACCTCGCCGCCGCGACGCTCAAGCGAAAGGGCGCGTAACTGAAGTCGGCGTCTGTGCCTCCGTGCTCGAACGAAGGGGCGCGTCCTACGGCTTCGGGTGCGCGAGGAGCCACGTGTAGAGGCGCTCCGAGAACGCGTCGTTGATGAGCGGCAGGTGGCCTGCGCCGCGAATCGTCCACAGCTCGGCCGCTGCGTTGGCCGGGCAGCCCGTGAAACCTTCCCGCTTCGTCTCGTCGCCCAGGAGCGCCGTGACGAGGTCGAGATCTCCCCCGATGCTCGTCAAGCCAGTGCCCGTGCAGCGGTTCTTCACGCCCCACGAGCGCACCGAGTCCTCCGCTGAGGGGTACGGCGGCTGGCCCACTGTCGCTCCCCCGTTGTACGCAATGACGGGATCGAGCGTGCCGTGGATCTGGAGCACCGCGACGGGATCGGTCGGGTTGCACTTCGAAGAGTCGGCCCAGTTGTCTCCGGCGAGGGCCACGATGCCCGCGACGATGTTCGAGCGGTCACACGCAAGCCGATGCGACATGAAGCCGCCGTTCGAGTGGCCCACGAGGAAGATGCGCTTCGGGTCGACGGCGAAGCGGCGCTGCACGTCGCGGATGACGGCGGTGAGGTACATGACGTCGTCGTTCGTCTTTCCAAAGGCGCAGCACGCGTCGGTGGCGTTCCAGTACTGCTGCTGGGTGTCGTCGCGAAGGCCGTTGGGCAGCGCCACCAGGAAGGTGCGCGTCTGCGCCAGGCGAGAGAGGCCGAAGTACATGTCCTGGACCTGCGCGGTCGCCGTGTAGCCGTGGAGCACCACCACCAGAGGCACGGGTTGATCGGGCCGGTAGCCGACGGGCACGGTGACGTCGAAGGGGCGCATCACCACGAGCGGATCAGGGCCTGCGTCAGCGGCGCCAGCATCGGGTCGCGAGCGACCGGCATCCATGCCGAGGCCTGCGTCGCCGACGAGCCCGGCATCCGCGCCTGCGTCGACCGCGTCACCCGCATCGACGACGGTGGTGTTGCCGGCGTCGCTGATCCCGATGGGCACGACGGCGCTGCACGAGGACACCGCAGTGAGCACGAGGAGCAGACCGACGAGCCGACGCGACATGGAGCGCCTCATCGCACGACGGCGTGTCGAGAGGCAGCCCGACCACGACTTCGACTGTCTCGCGCGGGTGTCAGCCCACTTCACTCCGCGCTGATTTCCATACAAAGTGAGTGGCATGAATCAGAACGACCGCAAGCCCGCCGCGCCCATCGGCACCGAGGCCCCGAAGTCGCCCGCTGACCGGGTCCGTATGATCCAGGAGCTGCAGCGCATGCAGGAGACCTCGCACGTGCAGCAGGCTCCGGTGCAGCACACGCAAGCGCCCGCGACCGCCCAGCCGCTCGCTCCGCCTGCCGGTCTTCCCGATGCCTTCGCCGTCAAGCAGGTCAACGCGGTCGCACAGGCGATCACGGCGACGACGACCCCGGCCGAGGCCGCCGCGTTCGCGAAGCTGCAGAAGTCGACGCAGTCGCTCTTCGGTGGCTCCGACGACGTCGAGGTGCGGGGCAACCCGTGGAAGGTCATCTCGTTCAACGACTCGCTGCCCGCGCTCTTCGATGACGTGAAGGGCGCGACGCCGAAGGTGCCTGAGAAGGCCGTGCAGACGGAACACGGCGCGCTGTTCGAGGTGGGCCTGACGCCGAAGGGCGCCGAGGCGCCGACGCAGAAGCGCGCGGTGCTGCTCCACGCCGAAGGCAAGCTCGCTGGAGCGGAGTGCAAGACGCCGCAAGACGCGACGCGGCTGCTCACGAACGCGAAGTGGCTGCTGCCTGAAGCGGCGACACAGGCGGACACCTCGTGGAAGGTGAGCGCAGGCGTCGACTCGGCGTTCACCCTCGAGCTCGCCCGCGGTGTCGGCAAGGCGCGATCGACCGAACGACTCCCGCTCGACAACTTCGGCCGCCTCGCCACGCAGGGTCGGAAGTCCGACATCGTGGTCGCGAGCTACTTCCTCGATCGCTTCGACGCCGCCATCTGAGCGAGCCGAGCTGACCGGCGCTGCTTCCTCCGTTCAGGGCT
>JBBAQZ010000017.1:30954-146945 GCA_040400045.1 Myxococcaceae bacterium | reverse complement strand
GCGAAAGCGGCCTGAATGCAGTCAAACTGGTGTCTCAAAAACCGGATGCGCTACAAAGTTCCCCTTGGCCAATCGCCTGCGGGCGACCTCCCGCAACAGGTCGGCGTCGCTGAGCCCTCCGAGCGGTGTTCCATCGTTCGGCGGCGTGGTGCTGGTAGCGGGCGTGCGCGGCTTTCGGCGTCGGCTCATGCGGCCCGTAGATCACGCTGCGAGCGCCGCTGTCGATCCCCCTGGAATCGCAGCGTTTCCTCAATCTCGTCGTGCACCCGAAACGCTTCGGCGAGGGCTGGCATGTCAGCCCCGTCGAGTAGGAGGGGCACAATGACGGAGCTCGAACGGCGCGCGGTGCTGGCGATGTGGTCGATTCAAGGCGTGGGCGCCATCGGTCTCGAGACGCTCGAGACTCTGGTTCCGAAGCGCGAGTGGTTTCGACTGCCACTGCGAGAGCTCGTGGCCTGCGCGAACCTGAAGTCCGACCTCCGGGAGCGCGTGCTGTCGTGTGGCTCACTCGAGGCGCAGGCCGACCGACTCGAGTCGAGGCTGAAGCTGTCGCACCAGCGCGTGTGCTTCGCCGGCGATCGCGAATACCCCTCGAGGCTCGAGGGCGTGCGCGGGGCTCCTCCGTTGCTCTTCTTCAGAGGGCCTGGCGCTGTCGATCAGCCTCGCGCCCGGGTCGCGATTGTCGGCACGCGCCACCCGTCCGACGATTGGTACGCATGGACCGTGGGTTTCGCGCGCAGGTGTGTCGAGCAAGGGCTCGTCGTCGCCAGTGGCGCTGCCGAGGGCATCGACGCCGCGGCGCACCTTGGCGCGATGAAGGGCAGGGGCGTCACCTGGGCGTTCGTCGCCAGTGGGCTCGACCAGATCGATGCCGCGCCGAAGAGGACGGTCGGCCCGCTCCTCGACGCTGGAGGAACCGTGTTCTCTGAGTGCCCGCCAGGGGCGCGCGCGAATGAAGGCCTGTTCGTTCAGCGCAATCGACTCATCTCAGGAAGCGCCGACGCGGTCGTCGTGGTGCGTGGAAAGGAAGACTCGGGCGCGCGGCACACGGGCGAGGCGGCGCGGAAACAACAGCGTCCCCTCCTCGCCGTGCCCGGAAATCCGCTCGAGAAGGGCGCCGAGCTGTGTCGCGCACTCCTTCGACGCGGTGCGCTTGCCTGCTTCGACGTTGCCGATGTGCTCGCGGCGGTGGGGCTGGTCGAGATGGTCGCTCTGCCTGAAGAACCCCAGGAAAAAGGGCCCGTGAGTGACGAGAGCCGGGCCATCTTCGAGGCGCTGCCCCGAGGTCTCTTCGACATGGAACTCGCGGTCGCCGCCGTGCCTCGACAGTCGACTGGCGCGGTCGCCGCTGCACTCATGGAACTCGAACTCGCAAGTTGGGTGGTAACCCGCTCGGGACGGCGCTACGAAAAACGAGAGTGACCGTGCACCGTTCCTTTGTTGACGACCCTCAGGGTGCCAACTAGAAGTCTCCATGAATCTTCACCGTCGGGTTGAAAGGAAATAGCCACTTCCATGTCCGCCAGCATGATGGTGCAGCACCTGCTCGATGTGGTGCTGTCCGCTGAGCCAGCGCATGCCGCTGAAGGCTCCTTCAAGGATTCCCTCGTCTCCTTCTTCAAAGAAGGCGGCACGTTCATGTTCGTGAACATCTTCTGGTTGGCCTGCGCCGTCGCCGTGACGCTCGAGCGCATCGTCAGCTTGATGTTCCGGTACAACCTGAACGCCGGGCCCTTCATGGAGCAGATCACCAAGCTCGTGCTCACCGGCAACCCGGATCGAGCCGTGAAGCTTTGTGGGGCTGCGCCGAACGCGCCGCTTGCCAAGGTGGTTCGCGCCGGGCTTACCCGCGCCAACCGCGGCGAGATCGAGGTCGCCAAGGCGATCGAGGAGTCCATCCTCGAGCAGACGCCGCACATCTCGGCCCGTATTCAGTGGCTGTGGTCGCTCGCGAACATCGCGACCCTCTTCGGCCTCATCGGCACCATCATCGGCCTGATCGGTACGTTCAAGTCGCTCGGTAACGTTCCCGCCGATCAGAAGCAGGCCCTGCTGTCGAAGGGTATCTCCGAGGCCATGAACAACACCGCCTTCGGTCTCGGCATCGCCGTGACGTGCATCATCGCCCACCTCTTCCTCACCGCGTATGCGCGCCGGATGATCGAGGTCGTGGAACTCAACGCGATGAAGCTCGAGAACCTGCTGGCTCGCCGTGCAGCAGGCGAGACGAGCGCGATGGATTTCGAAAAGGCTTCCTGAAGGCGGCCCACTCGATCGGGTGGCCCGTCGGAACCTGAGGGGCCGTTCGATGTCAGGGGTACGACATGGCGTTTCACGTCTCCAAGCGAAAGCTGAAGCCGAAGGAAGAAGAGGAAGCGGGCGAGCTCAACATCGTCCCGTACCTCGACATCCTCATGAACCTGATCATCTTCATGCTCCTGTCGATGTCGGGGCTGGCGACGTTCGGGATCCTCAACGTCAGCGCCCCGTCGTACGGCGGGGGTGGTGGCGGCAACAACCCAGAAGAAAAGCCGCCGCTGCTGCTCACGGTCGCCATCGCGAAGAGCGGCTTCTACGTCGCAGCGACGGGAGGCGTGCTGCCAGGTATCGAGCAGACAGGAACGGCGGCTGACGGAGCACCGCCGACCATCGCCAAGAAGGCCGACGGCTCGTACGACTACACACTCCTCAACACCAAGATGAAAGAGATCAAGGCCTCGTTCAGCGAAGAGACCAAGGTCATCATCGCGGCTGAAGCCGACACGCCCTACGAGGTCCTGGTGGGCACGATGGACTCCACCCGTGAGACCGCGGACCGCAAGTTGCTCTTCCCCGACGTCACGCTGGCGAGCTTCTAGAGGACACTGACATGGCCGCCGCCGCGAACCCGCCCGACAACGAACTCACCGAAGAAGATATCGTGCGAAGCCGCTTCCGCAAGGCGATGGCGCGGAAGAAGCGCAAGGAGCGCGAGGCTGAAGGCGAAATCAAGGAACTCAACATCACCGCGATGATGGACATCATGACCATCATCCTCGTGTTCCTCATCAAGTCCTACACGGCGTCGTCCGTTACCATGACGGCTTCCGAGGACATTCGCCCGCCCCTCTCGTCGACCCGCCTCACGCCCAAAGACACCATCGCCATCACGGTCACTCCCAGACACATCATGGTGGGTGACAAGGTGAAGGCGACGCTCGAGAAGAACATGCAGCCCAGCAAGGACGAGATGCAGGGGAAGCTGATCCTGCCGGTCGACGCGGCGCTCAAGAAAGAAGTCGAGAAGCTCAAGTACATCGCAGAGCGCAACCCCAGCGCGCCCTTCATGCATGAGGTCTCGATCATCGGAGATCGCCGCATCCCGTATGAGGTGCTGAGCTCTGTGCTGTACACGGCCGGTCAAAACGAGCTCGAGAACTTCCGCTTCGTCGTGATCTCCAAAGGCGACGAGTAACCAGGCCCGGTTCCGGCTGCGTCGGTCTGTTCTCGCCACGTCCTTTCGTCTGCGGCTCCGAAGTCTGCTGCCCCTCCTGGAGCTGCCATGTCGTCCGACGCGCCCATCACCGTCATCGGAGCCGGCCTCGCAGGCAGCGAGTGCGCCTACCAGCTCGCGCGCCTCGGCCACCGCGTCATTCTTCGCGAACAGAAGCCCATGAAGCGCTCTCCCGCGCATTCGAGCAACGCCTTCGCCGAGCTGGTGTGCTCGAACTCGATGCGCTCAGACAACCCCGAGAGCGCCATCGGCATGCTGCACGCTGAGCTGCGCCGGGTCGGGAGCGTCATCTTGAGTGCCGCCGACGCCAACCGCGTCCCTGCGGGTGATGCGCTCGCCGTCGAGCGCGAAGGCTTTTCGGCCGAGGTGACGCGCCAGCTCAACTCCAGCGGGCGCCTGACCGTGAGCCCCGGTGAGGTGAGGGAGATCCCCGACGGTGAGGTGGTGTTCGCCACCGGGCCATTGACGAGCGAGGCGCTCACCACGGCCCTCGCGACGTTCACCGGCGAGAAGCTCTATTTCTACGACGCCATCGCACCCATCGTCGCCGGCGACTCGGTGGACATGTCGATCGCCTTCAGGGCGAGTCGCTACGACAAGGGCGACGGCGCGGACTACTTGAACCTGCCGCTGACGAAGGACGAGTACCTCCGCTTCGTGCAGGAACTCTGCGCGGGCCAGAAGGTGACGCCGCACGCCTTCGAGGAGCCGAAGTACTTCGAGGGCTGTCTGCCTGTCGAGGTGATGGCCGAGCGGGGTGAGCGCGTGTTGGCCTTCGGGCCGATGAAGCCGGTGGGCCTGACCGACCCGCGCACCGGGCGCTGGCCCTACGCTGTGGTGCAGCTGCGCATGGAGGACCGGGCCGGGACGGCGTGGAACCTCGTTGGTTTTCAGACGCGGCTGACGTGGCCCGAACAGAAGCGCATCTTCGGCATGCTCCCCGGGCTGCAGCATGCCGAGTGGGTTCGCATGGGGCAGATCCACCGCAACACGTTCCTCGACAGCCCGAAGCTGCTCGATCGCGACCTTTCGTTGAAGGCCGAGCCCAGGCTCTTCTTCGCCGGCCAGATCACCGGCGTCGAGGGGTACGTCGAATCGACTGCGTGCGGTTACCTCACCGCGCTCGCCGTTCACGCGCGTCGCACGGGGACTCCCTTTGCGCCACCACCTGGTACGACGGCGCTCGGCGCCCTCTATCGCCACGTCACGGGTGAGGCCCATCCACCGGGCGCGCCGTACCAACCCACCAACGTCGTGTACGCGCTCTTTCCTCCCGTCGAAGGGCGAATGAAGAAGCCCGAGAAGCGGCAGGCCTACGCGGCCCGGAGCCGCGCTGACTTCGACGCATGGGCCCCCTCGGCGCCGCACCCGGTGCTGCCGGCACGCGTCCACGAGCCAGTGGGCCCAACGCCCGCGTCGAGCCCCGGCGCGCTGGCGACGGCGGTCTAAGGGCCCGCCCGAGACGGCGCGGCGGCGAACCCGGTGCGCCTCGCTGCTGTCTCTCGCAGCGTGGTTTGCGAGGTCACCAAGGTGTGGTTCAACCCCCTGCGATGCAGACCCTGGAGCCGTCCGTGACGACTGTGAAGCTGTGGGTTGCGGTGTTGGTGGCGGTGTCGTTGGTGGCGTGCGACCAGAAGAAGGGCGTCGCCCGGCCCGAAGGCACTCCGACGATTCGGCAGAGCATCGAGAAGCCGGTGCGCCAGGCGTCCCTGGGCGTGCGGAAGCTCGAGGGCCGTGCCACCGAGCTGCGGGCGTCTCCTGACGGCCGCGTCGTCACCGTGATGATGGATGGCGAGAAGCCCCGGCTCGATGGCGTGCCTCCCACCATGCGCCTCGGCTCGCTGTGGGTCGTCCCCACCGGCGAGGGGTCGCCAGTGAAGGTGGCGAACGGCGCGGTCAACGTGCCGGGTGGCCTGCTCTTCACCAGCGACGGCAAGTACGCGCTCATCCTCGGTGCGTACGACCCCTCGCAGCAGTCGGGCGAGCTCCTGGTCCAGGACCTGACCGATCTCTCGAAAGAGCGTCAGCGCCTCGCGCCGCACGTCACGTACCTGAAGCCCAGTGCCGACGGCGCCAGGCTCGCGTACGTGGACGACGGCGTGCTCTTCGAAGGAGTGCTCCCCGCTGGCCCGTTTCGTCAGCTCGCTGGAGAGGTCTCGACAGCCGAGTTCTCACCCAACGGCAAGCAGCTCTACTTTCGCCGCAAGTCGGTCGCGGGCGGAGGCGTCTATCAACTGGAGCTCTCGGACGAGAAGCCGACTCCGAGGCGGTTCGTCGACGCGGTGGGCGAATACGTGATCTCGGAAGACTCGAAGTGGGTGATCGCGATGGCGCGCACCAACCCGCGCCAGGTCGGCTTCGAGCTCTTCATCGGTGACGCGAAGACGCTCAAGCCGGTGAAGCTTGGCGACGACGTGATGCGCTTCGCGATCAGCCGCGACAGCCAGTGGGTCGCCCGCATGCAGGTGCCCGGCAGCGTCTCGGCCAGCCCGACTGCCAACGATCTGCAGATTGGCGAGCTGTGGCTTGGCCGGACCGGTCAGGCCGACAGCCGCAAGGTCGGCCAGCGGGTGCGGGAGTTCGAGTTCACCAGGGACTCGAAGAGGCTCATCTTCCGCGACAACTACCAGGTGCTCGCGCTGATGGGCGGCAAGTATGACGAGAAGGTCGGCGATCTCACGACGGTGACGCTCCCCGATGGCGCGCCGAAGGTGCTTCAGAAGCGCTCGCCCAACTACGAGCTCTCTCCAGATGGCACGTCGATCGCGTACACCGCGCGCATCGAGACCCCCGAGTACTCGCGGCACCTGTTCCTGCTCAAGGACGGCGAAGCGCCAGTCAAGCTGCAGGAGTGGCTCTACGACTACGTCTTCTCGCCGCAGGGCGATCGGCTCTACTACCGCGCGAACTGCACGCGCGAAGGCCGCAGCTGCGATCTGCTCTCGCAGGATCTCTCGAAGGCAGGCGTCGAGAAGGCGAAGAAGGTGCAGGGCACCACCTTCAACTTCAAGCTGTCCGACGACGGCTCGCACGCGCTCACCTCGACGCCGCACATGCGCGACGAACTCTTCGACATCTCGCTCACCAACCTGGTCACGGGCGAGACGAAGGTGCTCGATCAGTACGTTTCGCAGCCCATCCACTTCCTCTCGAAGGACGGCACGAAGGTGGCCTGGGTGGTGCTCGAGAAGGGCACCGCGGGGGTCTACGTCGGCACGGGCCTGCCCTGAAACCTGCGCCGGATCCCGGTCGGCGGTAGGGTGCTGCTGGTGGACGTGCACGTCGCCGACTTCTTGAAGCACCTCGAGGTGGCGCGAGCTGCGTCGAAGCACACGCTGAAGGCCTACGCACAGGATCTGGCCGCGTTCGAGCGGTACCTCGCGCCTCAGTCCGTCACGCTGCTGAAGGTCAACCATCTGCACTTGCGCGGTTTCCTCGGGCAGCAGGCGATCGACAAAGCGGCTTCGACCCGTGCCCGTCGGCTCGCGGCGATCAAGTCGTTCTACAAGTACCTCGTGCGGCGCAAAGTGCTCGAGGTGAGCCCGGCGCGCCGGGTGAAGACGCCGAAGCTGCCGCAGAAGCTCCCGCGCGCGGTGCCGATCGACGAGACCTTCGCGCTGATGGACGCGCCCGACTCGAACAGGCTGCTCGAGCTGCGTGACAAGGCGATGCTGGAGATCCTGTACGGCGCCGGCCTGCGCGTCAGCGAGCTCTGTGGGCTCTCGCTGGGTGACGTCGATCTCCGCGCGCGCATGGTGCGGGTGCTCGGCAAGGGCAACAAGGAGCGCCTCGTGCCGCTCAACGAAGGCGCCGTCGACGCGCTGAGTGCCTGGCTGACCCGGCGAGGCGAGCTGCTGGCGACGCCGAGGAAGCGCCAGGACCCCTCCGCGATGTTCCTCAACTTCCTCGGCGGCCGGCTGACGACGCGCAGCATGCAGTTGCACCTCGATCGGTACGTGAAGCGGCTCGGCATCACACGTGACCTGTCGCCACACGCGCTGCGCCACTCGTTCGCCACGCATCTGCTCGCGTCCGGCGCCGACGTGCGATCGATTCAGGAGCTGCTCGGCCACGCGAGCCTGTCGACCACCCAGCGATACACGGCCGTGTCCTTCGAGCAGCTGCAGAAGGTGTACGACGACGCACACCCGAGGGCGTGACGTGGCGAAGAAACCCCAGCCGTTCAACAACCCGTTCGCGAAGGTGAAACTCGACGAGCCGAAGAAGGGCGCGCCAGCGAGGGCTCCGGCCCCGCTCCGGATCGACTCGAAGAAGACCAGCCCCGACGACGACGCGGCGCTGTTTCTCGAGAGCGTGGGCGAGGTCGCGCGCGTGAAGGCGAAGACCGAACGGGTCGCGCCGAAGGAGCCGCCAACCGCGGCACAGCTGCGGTTGCCCAGCGAGGACGCCGAGTCACTCGCGCGCCTCGCGGAGCTGGTGTCGGGCGAGACGTTCGAGGTCAGCGACTCGTCCGAGTTCATCGAAGGCTCGGTCGCGGGCTTCGACGCGCGGGTGATGAAGAAGCTGCGGCGAGGCGAGTTCTCGCACCGCGCCGAGCTCGATCTGCACGGCAAGACGCGAGAGCAGGCACGCCCCGCGCTCGAGAAGTTCATCAGTGACGCCAGAGTCGCCGGGCATCGGTGCGTGCTGGTCGTCACCGGTCGCGGCCTCAACTCGCCCGACTCGATTCCGGTCATCAAGCAGAGCGTTCAGGCGTGGCTGACGCACGGCCGGCCGGCGCGTCAGGTGCTCGCGTTCTGTTCGGCTCGACCTGAAGACGGCGGGGCTGGAGCGGTCTACGTGCTGCTGCGTCGGTGAAGCGGTCGGTGGTGTCTGCGGTTGGGACAGTTGCGGCCCGAAGTACCCTGCGTTCGACGGAGACGACTCTGGGGCCCGACACCCGGGTGTTCGAACGAGCACTCCGCTCCGGTCCGTGACGAGGCTCCGTGCGCTGGTCGCTCGTTGGTCCGACGACGACGTCGTGGGTTCAGGACGGTGGCTGCTCCCGGCAGCCCTGGCTGGAACGCGAGGAGGTCGAGTCCGTCGCGTCAGCCGGCAGACCGCAGGGCCACGTCGCCGACCGTGATCCGCTGGCCTGCCCGCGTTGCGACGCCGTAGAAGACGACGACCGCGGTGCACGGTTCGTCGAGCGTCACGGCCATCCGCTCCTTCAGGACGCCGGCGTACGAGAGCCCTTCGAGGAGCTCGTGGGTCGAGCGGGTTGGCGCACCGAGGACCCGCACCTCGCGAACGGCGCTGGCCAACGCTGGCACGCCAGCCGCGCGCGAGAACGCCGAGCCGAGTCCGTCTCCGTCACAGGCGGTCGTGTCGGCCAGGAGCACGTCCTCGAGCGACACCTCATCTGGCGCGGTTCCCACCCAGACTGAGGCCACGAGGCTCGGCACGGCCGCCGACTCTGACACCCCGACCGGGTGATGGGCCACGTGCCAGCAACCTGTTACATCGCAAACCATGACGACGATTCTGTGCGTCCGGCGCGACGGCAAGACGGTCATCGGCGGCGACGGCCAGGTGACGCTCGACAAGATCGTGATGAAGGGCAACGCTCGCAAGGTGAGGCGCCTCGGCGACGGCTCGGTGGTGGCGGGCTTTGCTGGCGGCACCGCCGACGCGTTCACGCTGTTCGAGCGCTTCGAAGCGAAGCTCCTCGAGTTCCAGAAGAACCTGCCTCGGGCCTGTGTCGAGCTCGGGAAAGACTGGCGCACCGACCGGTTTCTCCGGCGGCTCGAGGCGCTCCTGGTGGTGGCCGACGCGGAGCGCACTTTCATCCTCTCGGGCGCGGGCGACGTGGTGGAGCCTGACTTCGGAATCGCGGCGGTCGGGTCCGGCGGATCCTACGCGCTGGCATCGGCGCGCGCGCTGCTCGAGCACTCCACGTTGTCCGCGCGGCAGATCGTCGAGGCGTCGCTCCAGATCGCGGCCGACATCGACATCTACACGAACCCTGCGCTCACCTTCGAGGAACTCTGAGCCATGCGGTCCTCCCTGACGCCACGAGAGATCGTCGCCGAGCTCGATCGCTACATCGTCGGCCAGACGAAGGCGAAACGGGCCGTCGCCATCGCCTTGAGAAACAGGTGGCGCCGCCAACAGGTCACCGGCGAACTCAAGGACGACATCACCCCGAAGAACATCATCCTCATCGGGCCCACCGGTGTCGGGAAGACCGAGATCGCGCGCCGACTCGCGAAGCTGGCCGGGTCTCCGTTCGTCAAGGTCGAGGCGTCGAAGTTCACCGAGGTCGGCTACGTGGGCCGCGACGTCGAGTCGATGGTGCGCGATCTGGTCGAAGCGGCGATCTCGCTGGTGCGAGACGAAGAGCTCGAGCGCGTGCGTCAACGCGCTGTCGAAGGCGCGGAGGACCGCCTCAGCGAGTTGTTGAAGAGCGGTTCGGGCTCCCGGGGCTTCGGGTTGTCCGCGGCGAGTGGCGCGGCGCCTCGCTTGTCCGACGTCGACCGCGAGAAGTTCCGCGCGCAGTTGAGCGCCGGCACCTTCGACGACCAGATCGTCGAGGTCGAAGTGGCCGACACCAACCTCACGTTCATGCGCAACTTCTCGGGCCAGGGGCTCGAGGAGCTGGGCGTGAATCTGCAGGATCTCTTCAAGGGGTTCCCCGGGCAGAGCCGCACCCGCAAGCGGAAAGCCCCGGCGCCCGAGGCGCTCAAGCTGCTCGAGGCCGAGGAGTCGTCGAAGCTCATCGACCAGGACCGCATCACGAGAGACGCACTCAAGCGGGCCGAGAACGACGGCATCATCTTCCTCGACGAGATCGACAAGATCGCGAACCGCGAGGGAGGGAAGGGGGGCCCTGACGTCTCACGCGAAGGCGTGCAGCGCGATCTGCTGCCCATCGTCGAAGGCAGCAGCGTCACCACGAAGTACGGAACGCTCAAGACGGACCATGTGCTCTTCATCGCCGCGGGGGCCTTCCACGTCTCCAAGCCGTCCGATCTGATCCCCGAGCTTCAGGGGCGTTTCCCGATTCGGGTCGAGCTCGAGGCGCTCAGCGGACAGGACCTGGTGCGCATTCTCCGCGAGCCGAAGAACTCGCTGCTCAAGCAGTACACGGCGTTGCTGACCGTCGAGGGCGTCACGCTCACCCTCACCGACGACGCCATCGAGGAGCTCGCCCGGCTCGCGCAGTTGGTGAACGAGCGCAGCCAGAACATCGGCGCGCGCCGCTTGCACACGGTGCTCGAGCGCCTGCTCGAAGACGTGTCGTTCAGGGCAGGCGATGGGGGGCAGAAGCAGATCGCCGTCGACGTCGCGTTCGTGCGCGAGAAGCTCTCCGACCTCGTGAAGGACGAGGACCTGTCGCGCTACATCTTGTAAGGGGAGCCCGTCATGATTGAAGCCAAGTCAGCCTCCGAGGCCTCCTCGGCCGCAGCGCCCTCGAAGACCGATCGCCTCGTCGATCGCGCGAAGCACCACCTGCTGCAGAACTACAAGCAGCAGCCCGTCGTGCTCCTCAAAGGATCGGGGCCCTGGGTGTGGGACGCCGAAGGGAAGAAGTACCTCGATCTCATCGCGGGCATCGCCACCTGCGCCCTCGGCCACTGTCACCCGGTCGTGGTCGAGGCGGCGAAGAGGCAGCTCGAGAACCTCTGGCACGTCTCGAACGTCTTCTACACCGAGCCACAGATCCAGCTGGCCGAGCGCCTCACCAGCGCCTTCGGAGGCACTGACGCGCGCGCCTTCTTCTGCAACTCGGGAGCAGAGGCAAATGAAGCGCTCATCAAGCTCGCCCGCCGCTGGCAGCACGAGATCGCGGGGAACAAGGAGCGCTTCGAGATCATCACCTTCGAGGGCGGCTTCCACGGCCGGACCCTGGCGACCGTCACCGCGACCGCGCAGCCGAAGTACCACGCCGGCTTCGAGCCGCTGCCCAGGGGCTTCGTCTACGCGCCGATGGGCGATCTCGAGGCCGTGAAGCGGTTGGTCGGCCCGCAGACCGCCGCCATCATGATCGAGCCGATTCAGGGTGAGGGTGGGGTGCGCCCCGCGCCGGCCGGGTTCCTCGCGAGCCTGCGCGCGTTGTGTGATCAGCACGGCCTGCTGTTGCTCATCGACGAAGTCCAGACGGGCATTGGCCGCACGGGAACGCCGTTCGCGTACCAGCACGACGGCATCAAGCCCGACGCGATCTCCCTCGCGAAGTCCCTCGGGAACGGGCTGCCGATCGGGGCGATGGTGTGCAGCGACGCGGTCGGTAAGGCGCTGCCTTCGGGAACCCACGGCTCGACCTTCGGTGGAAACCCTGTCGCGGCTGCCGCGGCCGTCGCCACCTGGGACCTCGCGACCACCCCGCAGATGCTTGCCTCGAACGCCGAGAAGGGCGCGCTGCTGCACCGGCTCGGCAACGAGCTCAAGGCGCGAAAGCCGACCCGCGTCGTCGAGTGCCGGGGTCGCGGTCTGCTCTTCGGCATCGAGGTTGACGGCGGCGCCGCCGACGTGATCGGCCGGTGCCGCCAGAACGGACTGCTCGTCAATCTGGCCGGAGAAAAGACCGTGCGCTTTGCGCCGGCGTACGTCACCACCCCTGATGAGCTGGAGCAGGGGTTGACGCTGTTCGAGCGTTCGCTCTGAGATGACCACGGGGGCGCAAAGAACCGATGGCTGAAGCCGAGAAGGTCGACATTCCTGAAGAGCGCCAGAAAGAGATCGTGGCGATCGAGGCGAAGTTGGCCAGCAACCACTTCGAGGTGCTCGGGATCTCAGCGAGCGCGACCAGTGATCAGGTCCGCGACGCGTTTCACGCGCTTTCACGCAAGTTCCACCCCGATCGTTTTCACGGCAAGCAGCTCGGCTCGTTCAAGGGCCGCATCGACGCGGTCTTCCGGAGGATCGTCGAGGCCAACAACGTTCTCACCGACCCGACGAAGCGGGAGGCCTACCTTGACGCCAACCCCTTCATCCGCGCAGCGACTCGCGTCGCGACGGGCACCGCCCCCGCGCTTCAGCCCGAAGCTCCGAAGACTGCAGAAGAACAGTCCCGTGAGGCGGAGCGGCGCGCTCGGCTGTCTCGCCACCCGTACCTCGCGAAGTCCAGCAAGGTGCAGGAGCACCTGGTCAAGGCGAAGGCGCACATCGCCAAGGGCGAGTTCAGCCACGCCTTCACCATGTTGAACCTCGCGAGCCAGTTCGACCAGCTCAACGTCGAGGTGAAGACGTTGCTCATCGACGTTCGAAGGAAAGCCGAACTCCTCCGCAGCGACACCGAATACAAGCGGGGTCTCACGGCGCTCGAGCAGGGAAACGAGGACCTCGCGCTCGGTGCCTTGAAGGCCGCCGTCAGCGCCAGCGCCTCGAACCACGCCGCAGCCTTCAAAGCCGCACAATTACTCGAAAAAAAGGGTGGGGACGTCAAGGAAATCAGCGCGTTCGCACAGAAGGCGGTCGACGCGTCTCCAACGACGGTGGAATATCGCGTGTTGCTCGGCCGAATTCTCGAGGCCGGCGGGATGAAGACGCTGGCGAAGAAGCACTTCGAAGAGGCCGTTCGACTGGGTCCAGAACATCCCGACGTAAAAAAACACGTCAAGAAGCGCTGGCCGTTCTAGCCTGTCTTCCTCATGACGACAGAGCGCGAGCCCGTCATCGGAATCGATCTCGGCACGACGAACAGCGTGGTGGCGTTCATGCAGGACGGAACGCCCACGGTCATTCAGAACCGGGCCTCGTCGAACCTGACGCCCTCGGTGGTGGCGCTGTCGAAGACCGGCAAGATGCTCGTCGGACAGATCGCCAAGCGTCAGGCGATCACCAACGCAAGCGACACCGTCTACGCGGCGAAGCGGCTCATCGGTCGCAAGTTCTCGTCCCCACAGACCCAGGACGGCGTCAAGTCGCTGCCCTACCTGGTGTCTGCCGGGGACCACGACGACGTCCGCATTCAACTGGGCGACAAGCACTTCTCGGTGCCTGAGATCTCGGCGATGGTGTTGAGGGAGCTCAAGCTCGACGCTGAGGCCTTCTTCGGCAAGTCGGTGAGGAAGGCCGTCATCACCGTGCCGGCCTACTTCAACGACGGCCAACGCCAGGCGACGAAGGACGCGGGGCGCATCGCGGGCCTCGAGGTGCTGCGCATCATCAACGAGCCCACGGCGGCCGCGCTCGCGTACGGCTTCGGCAAGTCGGTCAACGGCAAGATCGCCGTATTCGATCTCGGCGGCGGCACGTTCGACGTCTCGGTGCTCGATGTCTCGAGCGGGGTGTTCGACGTCATCGCGACCGGCGGCGACACGTATCTGGGCGGCGAAGACTTCGACAACCGTCTCATCGAGTGGCTCGTCTTCGACTTCGCCAAGGAGAACGGCATCGACCTGCGGAAGGACCGCATGGCGCTGCAGCGGCTCAAGGATTCCTCCGAGAAGGCCAAGATCGAGCTGTCGACGTCGAAGGAGACTCAAGTCAACCTTCCGTTCATCTCGTCGCCTCCCGGGGGCGGCACGGCGCTGCATCTGCAGAAGACGCTCACGCGCGAGAAGTTCGAAGAGCTGTGCGGCGACCTCATCGCGAAGACCATCACCATCTGCGAGCAGGTGCTCAACGAAGCGAAGGTGAAGCCGACGGATCTGAAGGAGATGGTCCTCGTCGGCGGCATGACGCGCGTGCCGAAGGTGATCGACGCGGTGAAGACGTACTTTCGCCGCGACCCGTGCAAGGGCGTTCACCCCGATGAGGTGGTCGCCCTCGGCGCTGCGGTGCAGGCTGACGCGCTCACGAACGAAGACAGTGAGGTCGTGCTGCTCGACGTCACGCCGCAGAGCCTCGGCGTCGCAGTGGCAGGCGGGTACGTGCGCCGGCTCATTCCGCGCAACACCACGGTTCCGACGTCCGTCACCGAGGTCTTCAACACCTCGAAAGACGACCAGACGACGGTCAAGATCATGGTGCTGCAGGGCGAGGCCGAGGTCGCGCACCAGAACGAGCTGCTCGGAGAGTTCATCCTCACCGGGCTGCGCCAGGCCAGGCGCGGCGAGGTCGAGATCGACGTCACCTTCGAGATCAACTCCGAGGGCATCGTTTCGGTGTCTGCGCGCGATCGGGAGACAGGTCTTCAACAGTCGATTCAGGTGACGGCGTCGGGTGGGCTCACGGAAGAAGAGCTCAAGCGCATCCTCGAAGAGCAAGCCGACCTCATGCTCGAGGCCCGGACGGGCGAAGAGATGCAGATGCGCAAGATGGAACTCAGGGGGCTGATCACGGAGATCGAAGAGCTGATTCCGCGGCTCGACCAGGCGACCCAGGGTTCCGAGTTCGGTCAGGACGCGATCACGAAGGCGAAGGGGACTCTCGAGAATGCACGCACGGCGTTCGACGCGCCGGTGCTCTCGAAGGTGACCGAGAGCATCGATGCGTTGACGCGCACGATCAGCCTCTTCAAGGGCGTGCTGGAGCGAATGGCGCGATGATGGAGCGTGGGGGATGAGCAAGGAGCGGTCGGCACAGCTCGTGGACGCTGGCGTCTGGCTGCGTCTGTCGGGCGACCTCGAGGGCGCCCGCAAGCTCTTCGAGCGCGCGCTCAAGCTCGACCCCGCCAACGAGCGCGCCACGCAGTTGCTGCAGGAAGGTCCGGTTCCGCCAGAGCCGGCCACCGAGCAGCGGCCCAGCGAGACGCCTTTCGAGGCGCCAGCGTCGGTTTCGCCAGCCGTCGCGCCCATCACGTCTTCGCCGTCCGGCACGACGGCGCCGCCCGAGACCTCGAGCACGTCCTCGAGTGTCAGCGCCGAGGCGCTCGCCGCGCCTGCAGACCTCGACTGGGGCAAGGCCACCGGGTTCGACTCCCCGGCGCCGTTCAGGCTGCCCTCGCCGACGCCTGAGCGAGACGATGATTGGGGCTCGATGCTCGAAGCTCCGCCTGGGCCTTCGAGCGTGCCGCAGAGTTCCTCGATCTCCATTGGGGTCGCCGACACCGACTTCCCGGCTCGATCGACGTCGCCCCTCGATGGCGCGTCGATCAGTCTGAATCCACCGATGACGGTGACGCTCGATGGTGCGGCGCCTCCGCCGATTCCCAATCACCCCACGCCTCCGCAGTTCACCGACGCGGTGTCGCTCGGCGACAAGGCCGAGCCTGGGCCGGCGGACTGGCGCTCGCCAGCGGGGCGTTCTTCACCGTCGCGCGGGGTGACGCTCACCGACGAGAACGCGTCCTCGTTGCCACGCGCGACCCCGCCGTTGTTCGACGCGACACCTGCGCAGCCGTCGCATCTGCACATTCCGTCGTTGACGCAGTCGTCGATTCCGACGGCGGTGCCCACCAACGTCGATGTTCCGCTGACGGCGACCCCCGAGCCAGTCGGCGTGGCATGGGCCTGGTCCAGCAACAGCCCGATGCCGTTCCGAGCGCCTGCCGTGAACGATCCACCCGCGCCCGCGCTGCCGACCCCGATGCCGTCGCCGCTGATGCCGAACGCGACCTCGGCGTGGGACAACAACAGCAACCCTGGCATCAAGTTGTCGGCGATCGTTGGTGAGGCGAGAGCGCTCGAGATGCTCTCGTCGGACTCGGCGGTGACGCGCCAGAGCAGCCCCGACGCGGCCAGAGACGAGGTGAAGACGCTGCTTCGGGGCGCGCGCGATCTGCTCGATCTCGACGATCACACCGGCGCGATGGAATTGATCGTCAAGGCGCAGTCGGTCGCTCCTGACGACCCCGACGTGAAGACGCTGCGCGCGCGGAGCGAGAAGACGCTGCTGACGATGTTCGAATCGAAGCTCGGCAAGCTCGAGACGATTCCCCGGGTGTTGCTCAAGGACGACGAGATCATCTGGCTCAACCTCGATCACCGGGCCGGGTTCGTCCTGGCGCAGATCGATGGCACCGTCTCGTTCGACGATATCTTCGCGGTCTCAGGCATGTCCCGGCTCGACACCTCGCGCATCCTCGCGCAGTTGATCGAGGAGGGCGTGATCAGCCGAAGCTGACGGCTCAGCGGTCGAGCGGGTCGTCGGGCTCACGGCCAGCCGAGGCCTGGAGCTGGCGGTCCTTCCATACGGTCATCGCGTAGTCGACGAGGGTGTCGAGGTACGTGTTGAGGGGAGGGCAGCGGACTCCCGTGCCGTCGAGCAGCTCCAGCGCGCCGTGGCAGTTGTAGAGCGCCAGGTGGTTCACATAGTTGATCGCCGCGCGCTGCGGCCGCAGGAGCTTCTCGAGGCCCGGCAGGCGGAGCATCAGATCTGCCGCCCGCGCCGAGACGTTGAAGCGCGGCAGCTTGCGGTTCGATCGAGCCGCGATCAGCTCGTAGACGCGGCGGGCGCTCATGGGGTTGGGGTCGACGAGGTGCACCGTCTTCCCCTTCGCGGCTGGGGTCTTCGCGAGCGACCAGGTGGCTGCGACGACGAAGTCGACTGGCACCACGTTGAGCGGCGCGACCCCGTTGCCGGGCAGCGGCAGGGGAATCACCAGCGGGGAAAGGACCAGCAGCATGCCGAGGTAGTACGGGCCGTCGAAGCGCTCGATCTCGCCGGTCTTCGAATCGCCCACCACCGTGGCAGGTCGGATGATGGTGATGGGCAACGTCTCTTTCGCCCGTTGCACCAGCTTCTCGGCGAGGAACTTGGTCTCTTCGTAAGGGTTGCGAAAGCCCTGCCCGCAGTCGAGCTCGTCTTCGGCGATGACCCCGACGCGATCGCCCGAGACGTAGGTGGTGCTGAAGTGCACGAGGCGCTCGAGGTGCTTCACGTCTCGCGCCAGCTCCAGCACGTGCCGGGTGCCGTGCACGTTCACCTGATGAGCCATCTCGCGCGGCATGCCCAGGTACGAGATCGCGGCGAGGTGGAAGATGTGCGTCACCTCGTCACACAGGCGCTCGTATTCGGGGCCCGACAGGCCGAGGTGGATGTCGACGATGTCGCCCGAGAGAATGTCGATGGGCGCAGGGCCGAGCCGGCTCGCGTACTGGGTCGCTTCCTTCACGAAGCGCGGCTGCACCAGCAGCACGATGCGGCTGTCTGGCGCGACCTTCGCCAGGTGGCGGACCAGTCGTTTGCCGATGAAGCCCGGGTAGCCCGTGATGAAGATCGTGCCTGACACAGGAGGACAGCATAGCCGGGAGGCTCGGCGACGGTGCTCCTTCAGCGTGCTCAGGCCTCTCGGCGAGCGAGCACTTGCCGCCACACGTCGTCGACCTGCGCGCGGGTGGCCTCGAGGTCGCCGGAGTTGTCGATGATCCACCTCGCGAACGGGCGCTTCGCGTCGAGGGGCATCTGGCTGTCGATGCGCGCGTCGGCCTCGGTCGCTGAGAGTCGGTTGCGGTCCATGAGCCGCTGGCGCTGCACGTCACGCGGCGCCACCACCAACACGACGCCGGCGAGTCCCTCGTGCAGCCGATTCTCGATCAGCAGCGGCGCGTCGTAGAGGGCACGAGGCGTTCCCGACGCGGCGAGCGCGATCGACTGCTCCAGCACTGCCTGACGAATGCGAGGGTGAGTGATGGCGTCGAGGGCGGCCCGCTCGCCCGGGTTTGCGAAGATGCGTGCGCCGAGCGCGGCGCGATCGAGCGTGCCATCCGCGCTCACGACGCCGGGGAACCTCGTCGCGATCGCCTCGAGCGCCGGCTGGCCCTTCGCCACCACCTCGCGGGCGATCACGTCGGCGTCGATGAGCGGCATGCCGAGCTCGACGAACCTGCGGGCGACGGTCGACTTGCCCGTGGCGATGCCGCCAGTCAGGCCGTACAGCAGCACGTCAATCCTTCGCCGGCAGGAAGGCGAACGACTGCACCTGCTTCCCGTCGTCCTTGAAGAAGACCGCAAGCCCCAGCTTGACGAAGAGGAAGTACTTCTTCATGGCGAGCTCCTTGGCGAAGTAGCAGGGGCGCTCGGCGTCGGGGGCCTTCACCGTCGGGTCGCACGCGGGGCCGTAGCTCGCCTCGATGGCCTCCTTGTCGATCTTCGGCTCGGGGTACACGTCGATGCGGGCCACGGTTTGCGTGCCTGGCGCGAGCTTGAATTGGGCCTGCACCGTTCCTGGAACCGCCTGGAGCCCGGCGTAGATCAGCACCGTCTGGCCCTTCACGTCGGTCTTTCGGGTCGGCTCTCCGAACCTGCCGAAGACGTCGAGCGCGCTCGAGACGCCCGGCTGGATGCCCTGCCACGGCTTCGCGAGCACCGCGGCACTGGAGACGATGACTGTCAGGAAGAGGAAACGCGACATGATGAGGACCGACATGCTACGCCAAACCCGATGGCCTGGACGTTTCTTCGTGTCGGAATCGCGCTGTCGGTGTGTGCCTCGTCGGTCGCGGGGGCCTACGACTTCCTCGGCGCCGAGAGCTGCCAGAGCTGTCACCCCGACGCCTACGCCGCGTGGAAGGCTTCGCCGCACTCCCGCTCGAAAGACGTGCTCTCACCGGCCCAGCAGCGAGACGCCCGCTGCCTCTCCTGCCACTCGCCGAGCGAGGTCGATCAGAAGCAGGCGGGCGTCACCTGTGAGACGTGCCATGGCGGCGGCCAGTACTACTCGCCGAAGTACGTGATGAAGGACCCTGAGCTGGCTCGCCTGTCGGGGCTGGTGGACCCGACCGAGAAGGCCTGTCGGGCCTGTCACGATGCCTCGAGTCCCTCGCTCAAGCCCTTCGACTTCGCTTCACGCCTCAAGGCGATGGATCATTGGTCGGTCGAGCGCGCAAAGAAGAGCACGTCGGCGTCGGTCCTGCCTGGGCAGCCGAAGGCGCAGACGTTCGCGGCCTGGCTGGCGCGCCAACCCGCCCCGCTCGTCGTCAGGGCCCCGTGATCAAGGTCCTCGACGCAGCCTTCGTCACGACGGCGACGAACTCCGGCCAGTGGCCGAGGGAGCCGGTGCCCGAGGTGGCCTTCGTCGGTCGCTCCAACGTCGGCAAGTCGTCGATGATCAACACGCTCGCGCATCGCAACAAGCTGGTGCGCGTCTCGAACACGCCGGGCCGCAC
This sequence comes from Myxococcaceae bacterium, assembly GCA_040400045.1. Lineage (GTDB taxonomy): Bacteria > Myxococcota > Myxococcia > Myxococcales > Myxococcaceae > Xiheimicrobium. The sequence continues at coordinate 127,517 of JBBAQZ010000017.1, read as the reverse complement.
GCGAACGCTGAACTTCTTCGATCTCACCATCGAGTCCCACGGCAAGAAGCGCGTGGTGCGGCTGTGCGACCTGCCCGGGTACGGCTTTGCGAAGGTGTCGAAGGCCGAGCGCGAGCAGTGGCAGGAGATGATCTCGGAGTACCTCTCGGAGCGTCACACCCTCAAGGTCGTCGTCAGCATCATCGACGGCGAGGTGGGCCCGACGAGCGACGACGTGCAGATGCTCGACTTCCTGCAGACCACGCCTCCGAAGATCCTCGTGGCGGCCACGAAGCTCGATCGCATCAGCAAGTCGCACCGCAAGCCCCGGGTGCTGGAACTCGCGAAGCGGCTCGAGCTTCCACTCGAAGCAGTCGTCGGGTTCTCGGCGACCGAGCGCCTGGGCGTCCTGGACGTGTGGAATCGCGTGCTGGCCACCGTTGACGGCCGCTGACGGCCCGAGGTTGACCCACGCGTCTGGGTGGGCCAACACTGCTGCCATGTCGGTTCGATTCATCGTTCCCTTCCTCTGGTTGACCCTTGCCGGGTGTCAGTGCCAGTGCACGAACAAGGTCGACCTCACGAAAGATGGGGGTCGTCTGGGTGGTGTGGGCGGAGGGGCCGCTGGCGGCGGTGGCACCGGGGGCGAAGGAGGCTCGAGGGCGGGTGGGCAGGGCGGCAACGGAGGCGGAGGAAACGTCGACGCGGGTGACGGCACCAGCACCGTGGGAATCGGTCCGGGCAGCTTCACGCTCGATGGCGGCTCGGGCGGGCTGGGGTCGGGCGTCATCGTGAACCCCATGGGTCACCTCGTGCTGGGGGTCGGTTCGCTCGACTTCGGGTTCATGTGGGTCGCGAACAACAGCCAGGGCTGGGTTTCGAAGTACGACACCCGCAATGGTCGCGAGCTGGGTCGCTACTGGGCCACCATTCCGAAGGACTGCTCGAACAGCCCGACCGGCCCGCCGTGTTCTGGCGGCGCGTTTCGGCCAGCGCTCACTGCAGGCCCGGGCCGGCACAACCCTTCTCGAACGGCCATCGATCGGTTCGGCAACGTCTGGGTCGCCAACCGCGCCGTCGGCCAGCAGGGCTCGGTCACGAAGATCGCCAACGATCAGGTCGACTGCGTCGATCGCAACGGGAACGGCTCGATTCAGACCAGCCGAGATCTGAACAACGACGGCACCATCAGCATGATGCCGGCCGATGGCGAGATGATCCTCCCGACCAACTTCAACGATCCAAACCAGTACGACGAATGCGTGTTGTTCTCGACGCCGGTCGGAGGCACGGGGGGCGACGTCGCAGAGCGCGCCATCGCGGTGTCAGCGGGCCTCGAAGGGTCAGCCGGCGACGTGTGGGTCGGCAACTATCGCGAGAAGCGTCTGTACAAGCTGTCGACGCTCACCGGGCAGGAGGTTCCGGTGAACGCGAGTGGGCAGACCTTCATCCAGCTCCCCGGGGACTTCGGCGTCTACGGGGCCATCGTCGATTCTCGCCAGCGTCTGTGGGCGGTGCACGTCGGCCAGGCCCGCTTCGCGCTCATCGACACGCAAGCCGGCACGCTGGTGCAGGAAGTCCGGGCGCCCGCCAACCTGAACTGCGGCGCGTATGCGCTGGGCATCGACGGCAAGGACCGGGTCTGGGTGCCGGGGTGGGGCGCTGGCGCCCGCGCCTGTCGGTACGATCACAGCACCGGCGCCTGGGCGGCCTTCGACTTCACGAGCGCTCGGAGCCAGAGGAATACCGCCTTCGCGATGGGGCGTGGCATCGCGGTCGACGTGCAGGGCACCGTCTACATGAGCGGCTACGGTGGCAGCACGGGTCAGCTCATTCGCTTCGACGCCGAGACCGGCGTGATTCGTCCGTACGGCGCCAACGCCTTCATCGACTACACCGACACGAACTCCAACGGCGCCATCGGGGTCGGTCTCGACAACGACGGGCAGCCGTGGGTGAACAACAACTCCGGCAACATGGTGCGCATCGACAACGCGACCGGTGCGGTCCTCAAGTCGTCTCAGCAGGCGTCAGGGCTCTACACGTACAGCGACTTCACCGGCTACCAGCTCCGCAACTTCACCGCGCCGCGCGGGAGCTACCGACGCGACTTCACGGGCTGTGACGACAACACCGAGTGGCGCACCCTCACCTGGGACGCGACCACCCCTCCGAACACCACCCTGACCGTCATCGTGAAGGTGGCGAACACCATCGCCGAGCTGAGCCTGCCGACCGCGGCGCGCTACGGGCCCTTCACCACCTCGCCGGTCGATCTGGTGGGGCAGGGCGTCGTGAAGCGAAAGTACCTGCGCGTCGAGTTCACCCTCGCCTCTGCCGATCGCGTGACGACGCCCGTGCTGAGACAATTCCAGGTGACTTCCTACTGCGGTGTGATGATTGAGTGACGTGCGTGAAGGTGAGCGAGAGGGGGCTGGGGGATTGAGCCACGAGGCCCGAAGAGCCGAGCTGATGCGCCGCCTCAGTGAGCTCGCGCCGAAGAAGAAGCTCGACGCGATGCTCGAAGAGGTCGACGGCCGGGCCCTGGTGCGGGGCATCGCTCCCGAAGAGGTGTACGCCACGATCATCGACGTGGGTCTGGTCGACTCGACCGAGATCGTCCAACTCTCGACGCCCGATCAGTTCCGTACGTACGTCGACCTCGCCAGCTGGCAGAGAGACCGGGTCGACGTCCTCGAGGTGCTGCACTGGCTGCGCGCGGCGCGGGGCGACGACGAAGAGGAGTACCTTCGCAAGCTCCAACGCATCGACGTGGAGCTGGTCGAGCTGATGTTCAAGAAGCTCACCCGCATTCACAACCTGGTGGAAGACCCCGACGTCAACACCGAGGGCGTCACCCTCGAGACGCCCGAAGGTCAGTTCCTGATCGAGTTCACCATCGAGGGGGTCGATGAGCACGCGATGCGCCAGGTGACGAAGGACTTGATGGCGGCCAACCCGTTCGAGCTCACCCGCTTCCTCGAGGCCGTGCGGTGGGACCAGACGACCGAGCTCGAGGAGGCGGCGTTCCAGTTCCGCCAGAGCCGCTTGCAGGACCTCGGCTTCCCGCCGCTTGACGAGGCGCTGAAGGTCTTCGCATGGGTCGACCCCGACAAGGTGAAGGTGGCCGAGGGGCAGCCAGGGCTCGTCAAGCCCGGAGAGCGCGTCGACTTCGTGCTCGCGATGTTCCAGGGGCTCGACGCCGTCGAACGCCAGAACCTCGAGGGCGAGGTGCGCTACCTCGTCAACTGCATTCTGGTGGCGGAAGGCGCCGAGCCAGGGGATCCCGCTGCGCTGCGCCGACTGAGCGAACAGGCGCGAGACACGCTCGAGCTGGGCCTCGAACACCTCACGGGGGCTGATCCCACTCGGGCCGTCGACGTGGTTCGTGACCGCACCCTGCGGGAGATCTTCCAGATTGGCTTCTCGCTGACGCTGAAGCTCAAGCGTCAGGTGGAGCGCCTGGCGCAAGAGCCCGGCAGCCGCTTCGCCGACACCTGGCTGGCCCTCGATGACGAGGCGGCCTCTCTGGTCGCCTTGATGCGCCGTCGCCCGCTGAAGGCCCTCAAGGTGCCAGGCGCCGAACCAGTGACCTTCCGCTCGAAGCGGGAGCTCGCCGAGGTCGACGCGCTGCTGTCGCGAGTCCGAAGCCAGCGGGCGATCTTCAACGCGCTCCTGGGCCCCTCGCCAGCGGACGCGATCGCGCGTTTTGGCGCGAAGCTCTCGGAGCTCACGCCGCAGAGACTCTTCCTCGCGGTGGCGGCGCACGCCGAAGTGTCCGGGACCGTCGACGCGGCGCCCTTCCCTGAGCTGCGCGTGCAGGAGTTGATGACGCGCCTGTTCGACGAGCAGGGGCGACAGCCGGTGTTGCGGGAGAGCGCAGGCAAACGCGCGGTGGCGGTGCTGACGGCGAGCCTCTCCGAGGGAGCAGGCGAGCTCGAGTCGATGGTCGCGCGAGTGCTCCAGGCCCTGCTCGCCGAGGTCGGCCGCCGATGGCTCGATGACGGCCGGGTCGACCCGAAGAAGATCGTCGTGCTCCCGGTCGCGGGCCAGCCGGTGGTGTGACCCATGTCGGTGCGCGTGCTGAGCCTGCCCGGGTGGAATGGCGCTGGCCCGGCGCACTGGCAGACGCTGTGGGAGCGGCTCGACGCGCGCATCATTCGGGTCGAGCAAGCCGACTGGGAACGGCCCTCGCTGGAGCTGTGGCGCGCGCAGGTGCTTGCAGCGCTGGGCGCCGCTCCAGAGCCGGCGGTGCTGCTCGCGCACAGCCTCGGGGCCGTGCTGGCCGCGCACGTTGCCTCGTCGCCGGAAGCCCGATGCGTGGTGGGCGCGCTGTTGGTGGTGCCACCCGATCTCGACTCGCTGGGGGCCGACCTTCCCGCGTCGGTGCGCGCGTTCGGGCCGGTGCCGCGGGCCCGCTTGCCGTTCGCGTCGACGTTGGTGATCAGCGACGACGATCCGTACCTCAGCGGCCCCCGTGCGCAGGTGTTCGCCGAGGCGTGGGGCTCATCCGTGACGAACGTCGGCGCGCGGGGCCACGTCAACGGCGACTCGGACCTGGGCACCTGGCCCGAGGGCTTCGAGCTGCTTCGCCAGCTTCGGCGCCGAGCGCCGTTTGCCCTGGATCCTCGCCTGGCCGCCGACGCGCACCTGATTGGCAGTGGCCCTCTCTCAGCGCTGCTCCTCTTCGATGACGCGAGGTACCCGTGGTTCGTCCTGGTCCCGCGGCGGTCGGGCGTGGAGGAACTCGCTCAGCTGTCGAACGACGATCGCATCGCCCTGCAGGCGGAGTCCGCTTCGTTGGCCAGCGGCCTCGCGAGCGCGTTCCCCGTCGACAAGGTCAACGTCGGCGCCCTGGGCAACGTCGTCAGGCAGCTGCACGTTCATCACGTGGGTCGACGCCTGGGGGACGTCGCCTGGCCGGGCCCCGTCTGGGGGCATTCTCCGCGGCAACCGCTCGGCGTCGATGCGCGCGACCGTCGCGTGGCTGCGCTCTTCGCCCAGCCGATCGTCGCGGGCACCTTCGCGCGGCGGTGTTGAGGCCTGCGTCGGGAAGACGAGCTTGAACGTCGAGCCCAGGTCTGGTCCCGACCCACGATCATCATGGCGCGCGTGGAAGAGGCAGCGCGCTCATCGACGGTGGCGAGATCTGGTCAGACCGTGCTGCGGCGCAGGACTTGCTGCGGCTCCCCGAGAGGGCGTCCGACGGTGTCGCTGGCGTGCTTCCGCTCGGTCAACGCCGACCCTCGCGAATCATCCCCCGCCCCCACCGCCCAGCCTCCGCGGTGCCTGGGCACCACCATCGAGCGAAGGCCCGGTGGTCGTTGCGCTCAGCCGCTCCGGCTCGCTACACGCCCGTCATGCGCAGCGCGTGGCTGACAGCGGTGGTGGCTCTCGGCTCTGGGTGTCTGGCCCCAGCGGAGGACTTCGACCCCGGGCCGCTGGGGCGTTCGACCTTCGCCACCTCGCCGCCTGCGCCGACGAGTCCGGCGAGGCGACCCGAGCTGACGCGGTCATGCCCGGTGGGCCATCGGGTCGTCGGCGACGCGGGGCTTGCGCCATGGTGTGACGGCTTCCCTGAGACGGGCGCTGCCGAGTGCGCGAGCGGGAGCGTGCACGCGCTCGGCGCCTCGGGGTGCGCCCCGGTGGGCCCGCCCTGCGGCCCGGGCCTCTTCGCCGAGGGGCTGCCGTCGAGTGACGTGCGGTACGTCCGCGCTGGCGCGGCGAGCGGGGGCGACGGGAGCCTCTTGCGGCCCTTCTCGACCGTCGCTGTGGCGCTCGTCGGCGCTCCGGCCGGCACCGTCGTGGCCGTCGGCAAGGGCACCTTCGACGGCGCGGTGCGCATCCCCGCCGGCGTGACGCTGCGCGGGGCGTGCGCGGCGGAGACGGTGCTGACGGCGTCGGCGCCTGCGCCGCTGGTGGGTACCGTCACGTCGATGGGGCGCGGCGCGGCGCTCGAACAGATCACCCTCACAGGTGAGCGCCCGGGCGCCGTCGTTGGCGTCGCGGGGGCGAGCCTCTCGATGAGTGACGTCATCATCGCCGGTACGGTTGGCTTCGGGGTCGTCACCGCGAACGGTGCGACGGCGTCGCTGCGGGGCGTCGTCGTTCGGGGCGTCCGAGCGGCTGCCAGCGGGAAGGAGGGGAGGGGGGTCTACGCCGAGACCGGCGGCGTCATCGAGGGAGCGGGCGTCACCGTCGACGAGATCGAGGGCCTGGGGGTGGAGGGCCTGGGTGATGGGACCCGCATCTCGCTCATCGACGTCGTGGTTCGGCGCGGCGTTCCGCTGCCGACCGGGGCGCGGGGGAACGCCCTCGAGGTGACGCTCGGCGCCACCGTCGCGCTCTCGCGCTTCAGCCTCGACGACAACGGGGAGCAGGCCACCTACGTCGCGCGGCGCGGGGTGCTGCGGCTCGAAGACGGGGTGGTGCGCCGAACGAAGCCGCGGCCGAACGACCGTGGCCTCGGCTTCGGCCTCGCGGTCCTCGACGAGGGGACGCTCGAGGCGACGCGCGTGGCCGTCATCGGGAACAGCAGCACGAGCATCTCGGCGAGCGGCCGGAGCGCGACCCTGCGCCTCACCGACGTGGTGGTGCACGAGACGTTGCCCGAGCTGCGGAGCCGGGGAGCGGGCTTCGGCGTGGTGGTGCGCAGCGGCGCCACGGCGACGGTGCAGCGGGTGGCCGTCAGCCGAGCGCGCTCCGTGGGCCTCGCGGTCGACGGCGCCGCTCTCGAGGGCTCCGACGTCATCGTCTCAGACATGCTGGGCCAGGAGAGCGACGGGCTCGGCGGCTATGGCGTGCAGTGTACGCGGGGCGCGACGGTGCAGCTCGAGCGCCTCGAGGTGGACGGAGCCCGGTCCGGTGCGCTCGTCGCCGGCGCCAGGGGCACCATCGTTCGGGTGAGTGACGTGTCGCTCCGAGGGACGCGCGGGCAGCTCGCGGGCGGTGAGGCGACCGGCCTGGCGGTGCAGGACGGCGCCGAGGTGACGCTGGCGCGCGGCGTGGTCGAGCGCGGCGAGCTGCTCGGCGTGGGCGTCATCGCGGCGCGGCTCGACGCGACGGACCTCGTCGTTCGCGAGACCCAGGGGGCTGGCGGGATGGGTCCCGTCGGGCGAGGCCTCCACGCGCAGGACGGGGCGCAGGTCTCGGGGGCGAGGCTCCTCTTCGACCGGAACCGCGAGGCAGCCGTCTCGGCCATCAACGCCGGAACGCGGCTGACGTTGACCGACCTCGCGGTCCGGAACACGCTGCTGCGTGCGTGTGCGCCGGCGTGCCCCGACGAGGGGGGCTCCGGTGTCGCGGCGCTCGACCGCAGCGCCATCACCCTCAGCCGCTTCCTCGTCGATCGCAACGCCCGCTGCGGGCTCGAGCTCGGAGACGAGGGCACCGTCGACGCGCGTGAAGGGCGCGTCACGGGCAACCTCATCGGCGCCTGCGTCGGCACCCGGAGCTTCGGGGTCGAGCGGCTCTCGTCGCTGGTGGCCTACGAGGACAACGGGCAGAAGCTCAGCGCCGACTTCGTGCCGCTTCCCGCGTTCTCGGCGCCGCGTGTGCCCTGACTCATCCAGCGCACCCGGCCGAGCCGTGCCACGCCGTTCGTCTCACCGCGCTCAGCGTGGAGGCCGTCCAGCGGGCGGACCAGCTCCGGTCACGTGCTGCGGGCGCCGGGCGGGTCGAGCCCGAGGCGGAAGCGGGCGCCTTGGAAGTTCCGAACATGGGGTCGAACAGGACGGTGCCCCACCAACGAGAGCGCCTCAACTCACGTCACGTCCGATGGCGTTTGCCAGCGAGTCGAGCTTGAGCGCCTGCACCTTCTCGTCGAGGCGGTCGAGGATGCGGCGCGGCAGCCCCGGGCCTCCGTAGATGAAGCCGGTGTAGAGCTGCACCAGGGACGCGCCTGCGGCGATCTTCGCGAACGCGTCGTCGCCGTCGAACACACCGCCGACACCAATCAGGGGCAGCTTCCCGGCTGCGCGCTTGAAGGCGCGTCGCAGCACCTCGGTCGAGCGTTCGAAGACGGGACGGCCCGACAAGCCGCCGGGTTCCTTCGCGAGCGGGTGCTCGAAGGGGCGGGTGATCGTCGTGTTGGTGCAGATGAGGCCGGTGATGCCGGTGGACTTCGCGACGTCGACGACCGCATCGACGGCCTCATCGCCGAGATCCGGAGCGATCTTCAGGAACAGTGGCTTCGTCGGCACCTTCTGGCGCACGGCGGTGAGGATCGTGGCGAGCACCTCGGGCTCCTGCAGCGCTCGAAGGCCGGGAGTGTTCGGTGACGACAGGTTCACCACGACGTAGTCACCGAGGTGGCCGACCTGCTCGGCGCAGATGACGTAGTCCTCGACGGCGCGCTCGTTCGGGGTGTCTTTGTTCTTCCCGATGTTCACGCCCACCGGGCCCGGCCGCCACGTGAGCCGCTCGAGCCGGCCCTTCATCTCGGCCGTGCCTTCGTTGTTGAAGCCCAGGCGGTTGATGAGGGCCGTGTGCTCGGGAATTCGGAACATGCGCGGCGCCGGGTTGCCGGGTTGTGCCTTCGGCGTCACCGTGCCCACCTCGACGAAGCCGAAGCCGAGGCCGAAGAGCCCGGTCAACGCCTCAGCGTTCTTGTCGAGGCCCGCGGCGAGGCCCACCGGGTTGGGGAAATGGAGCCCCGCCACGGTCATGGCGAGGGCAGGTCTCTCGGCGCGCGCGTTGTTCCTCCACGCCCTGGCCATCGCGACGGGCATCGCCTTGAGGCCCGCCATGCCGACGTGGTGCGCCTTCTCGGCGTCGAGGCTGAAGAGCAGCGGCCTGACGAGGGACTGGTACACGGCGGCGCCCCGTCAGCTCTTCGGAATGAACGAGTACTCGCGGGCCCAGGCGAGCGTCTGATCGATCTGCTCGGGCGTCAGAATGCGGTTGCTCTCGACCATGTCGATCTCGCGCCGCATGTCCGTGTTGAGCAGGTACGGGCCGTCGGTGTTGATGGTGAGCTTGACGCCGCGATCCCAGAACGTGCGGATGATGTGCTCGAGCTCCTTGATGCCCTCGACGGCCTTCGTCTGCAGGTTCGAGGTGGGGCAGATCTCGAGCACCACGTCGCGCTCCTTGAGCAGCTTCATCGCGTGCTCGTCGTAGGCGGCGCGAATGCCGTGGCCGATGCGGTCGGGCTTGAGCTTCTCGAGCACCGCGATCACGCCCTCGGCGCCAGTGCCACGCGTCTCTCCGGTGTGGACGGTGGCCTTGAGGCCGGCCTTGCGCGCCCGCTCGAAGAGATCTTCGTACTGGGCGACGACCTCGGGCTTGAGCTCGATCGCGTGGGATTCGGTCCCAGCGAGATCGATGCCCCGCACGCCGCGGTGCCGGTACTTGATGGCCTTCTCGACCATGATGGAGTTGAGCTTGTGGTCGAACTCGCGGGCCAGGCAGAAGATCAAGCAGGCCTTCACGCCGTACTCCAGCATCGCCTTCTCCATGCCGCGAATCGCCGCGTGGATGATGTGGTCGAGGTCGAGCTCGGAGTGCAGGTTGCGCTTCATCGGGTTGAAGCGCAGCTCGATCTGCGTCACCCGCGAGGACCGGTATTCCTTGCCGATGACCTCGTAGACCGAGCGCTCGATCGCCATCGGCGAGCTCTGAATCTTCTCGGTCCAGGTGTGCATGATCTTCAAGTACTCGTCGAGGCTGCCCACCTTGTCGGGGCTCGCGGTGATGAGGTCGACGAACTCGAAGTAGTTTTTGACGGGGAGCTTGAAGCCAGCCTGGTGAGCAATCGCCCAGAGGATGTGTGGTGCGACGGCGCCGCCAACGTGAATGTGAAGGTCGATGAGTTCTCTCGTCATGTCTTTCTGTGCCATAGACGGCGCGCACTGTGAAGAACTGACCCGGAGGCGTCGTGGCTGCGAAGAAGAAGGCGAAGAAGGCCGTGAAGAAGGCCGTGAAGGCGAAGAAGCAGGCCGCGAAGAAGCCGCCTGCCCGCAAACCGGCCCCGAAGCCCACGAAGAAGAAGGGCACCCCGCGCAAGCCCCCGATGCACGCGCGCGTCAACCACCCCGAGCTCGACGACGACGCTCACGACGAGGTCTTCGAGATCTTCAAGGCCTACGATCGTGACGGCTCGGGCAGCATCGACCGCAGCGAGTTCACCCGGCTGCTCGAGGCGCTCGGCATGTCGCCCGGGGAAGAAGAGCTCAGCATCGCCCTCGACGTCGTCGACGCGAACCACTCGGGGAAGATCTCCTGGGACGAGTTCAAGGCGTGGTGGACGAACCGCTGAACGGCCTCACAGCCCGCGCAGCTGGCGGAGCGCTTCCCACGCGTCTTTGATGATCCGGAATCGCTCGGCCGCGGCCTCGGCTTCCTTCAGCCCGAGCGACGCGACCCGATCGGGGTGGTTCTCGCTGGCGAGGCGACGGAACGCCGAGCGGATCTCGTCGTCGGTCGCGCCTTCGGCGAGCCCGAGCACCTCGAAGTGCTCCTTGCCGGTGCCGAAGAAGTCCTTCGTCACCTGGAGCAGCTGCTCGTCGGACAGGTTGAAGTGCTGCACCACCCGCTTGAGCGTGTCCTGCTCGGCGCGCTTCATCGGCCCGTCGGACAAGACGACCTCGTACATCGCCCGCAGCACCCCGACGCGCAACCCCGGCTTCACGCCGCCTCGGTTGGCTTTGACGAGCGCCTCGACGTCTCCGGGCGGCAGGGCCAGCGCCTCCTTGAGGGTGACGCGAACGGCCTCGAGCCCCGGCTCGTCGAACCCGAGCTCTTCCTGGAAGAACTCGCGGACGGTCCGCACCTCGTCGCTGACGACGTCTCCATCGGCGCGCGCGACCTCGATGAAGATGGGGCAGAGCGCCTGCACGAGGCCGAGCTGTTCGGCGGTGGCCTGTTTGACTGGAGCGGGCTTCGCGCGGGCTTTCTCTTTCGCGCGTCGCTCACGGCCCTCGGCCAGCAGCTCGTCGGTCGACTTCGGCAGCTCGGCCTTCGGCGGCGGGCGCTCGTGATCGAACATCAGGTGTCCGAGGACGGAGCCGGCCACCACGCAGGCGAAGACGACGAGCGCGGCCCACCCGAGCAGCATCGCGACACAGCCACCGATTCCCGCGCCGAGCACCTTCCCGTACACGCGAGCCAGCGTAGCGCGCGGGAATGGCATGCGGCCTGCTCTTCGAGCGGAGTGTGCGCGTGAAGCGTGAAGCGTGAAGCGTGGGGCGATGGCCGCGGTCGTGGTGGGCGTGGCCGCGTGGACAGCGGGTGCGTGCTGGATCGACCGCGTGGGGACCGGGCCTGACGTGCCGCGGGAGGCGGACTGCGCCGTCGTCGTCCTCGGCGCACGGGTCGATGAAGGCGGCGTCGCGTCGCCCACGCTCGCGGCGCGGGTCGAGGAAGGCCTCGCTGCGAGTCGCAGTGGCGCGTTGTTGGTGATCTCGGGTGGCGTCGGCGATTTCGCGCCGGCTGAAGGCGAGGTGGGCCGCGCGCTCGCCGTCGACGCGGGAATCGCGGCGGAGCGGCTTCGAGCCGAGTCGAAGAGCCAATCGACGAGAGAGCACGCCCGTGAGTCGGCGAAGCTGCTCCGTCAGGAAGTCATGACGTGCGTGCAGCTGGTGTCGGACCCGTACCATCTGGCGCGAGCGCGCTGGGCCTTCGAGCGGGAAGGGCTGAAGGTGACGTGACGAACCGTGCTGGCTGCTCCGAGACATCAGGCGCTCGGGTCGCGCGTCTGGTGGACTGCGCGCGAGGTGCCCGCGTTCGTCAGAATGAACGTCAGCGAGTGAGTCGCCAGTCTGATGGACGGCGCGCGAAGGGCTTGCGTTGGTGAATCGGGGGAAGCGTCGGCTCGCGCCCTGGGCACAGTCCACTCGCACTGCCGACACCATCGAGGAGTGCGTCACCAGGAGCTGGGCGCGGACACCCCTCCCGAACCGGCTGGTGGCCGGACCCAGTTGACGTGCGTGCCGTATCGCGTCGCCAAAGAAGCTGGCCCCAGGCACCCTGCGTCGGGACCAACTTCATCTCGGCCTCGGAGGGTCGAGACTCCTTTGGTCCGCTCCGATTTCGTGGCTCGCCAAACCTCGCCGCTACTGATTTCAGCCGCTTCCCGGTAGAGACAGCGGCCATGACGGCACAGCTCATCGACGGCAAGGCGCTCGCGGCGAAGGTTCGCGACGAGGTGAAGGCTCAGGCAGCGGCGTTGACGTCGAAGCACGGCCGGCCTCCGGGCATCGCGGTCGTCCGCGTCGGCGACGATCCCGCCTCGCAGGTCTACGTCACGTCGAAGGAGAAGACGGCCCGCGAGCTGGGCTTTGGCTCGTGGCACCATCACTTCCCGGCCACGATGGCCCAGGCGGAGCTGTTGGCGGTCGTTCAGAAGCTCAACGCAGACCCGCTCGTCGACGGAATCCTCGTGCAGCTGCCGTTGCCAAAGCACATCGACACCAACCTGATCCTCGCGACGGTCGATCCGGCCAAGGACGTCGACGGGTTTCACGCCCTCAACGCGGGGTTGCTCTCCCAGGGGCGGCCGGGCCTGACGCCCTGCACGCCATCGGGCTGCATGCGCATGCTCAAGGAGATCAGCTTCGACGTGACGGGGAAGAACTGCGTCGTGATCGGGCGCTCCAACATCGTCGGTCGGCCGATGGCGATGCTGTTGCTCAACGCCAGCGCCACCGTCACCATCTGCCACTCGAAGAGCGATGTCGCGGCCGAGGTGCGGCGCGCCGACGTGGTGGTCGCTGCGGTCGGCGTCTCGAAGCTCGTGAAGGGCGAGTGGGTGAAGCCCGGCGCGATCGTCATCGACGTGGGCATGAACCGCGGCGCTGACGGCAAGCTGTCAGGCGACGTCGAGTTCGAGACCGCACAGGAGCGCGCTGCGTGGATCACGCCGGTGCCAGGCGGTGTCGGCCCGATGACCATCGCGATGTTGATGCAGAACACCGTGCTGGCCGCGCAGGCCCGCCTCGCGCGATGAGCTGAGGATCCCTCGCGCGATCGGGGACGCGAAGGGGCGTTACCCCGGAGTTCGCGGCTCCCGAGAGCAGGCCCTCCCTCACTCAATTCGATCGCGGCTGAACTCTCACAGGCTCATCTCGGGCCGCCGCGGCCGTCAGCGTCAGGGAATGGTCGGGAGCCCGAGCTGGGTGAGCAGCCCGTTGACGACCTTGTTGGCCATGCGGCGGGGAATCACCATCACGAAGCCGCTGGTGCCGATGTTCGTCTCGGCGGGAATGAGGAAGAGCGCGAAGAGCCGCGCGAGGAACGTCGGCGCGACCCAGCCCTGGATCGTCAGGTTCGTGCCCTCGAGCGAGGCAATCAGCATCATCGGCGCCACCAGAAACCCGCTGCCCTTCTGGTACGTCCGCGTCGGGGTCCCTGCGCCCGAGATCAGCTTGTAGCCAGCCCCCGGCGCCCACGCGTCGATGGTGGCCCACGGGTCGCTCGACACCGGACCGCTCACCGTCGACCGCTTCTTCGGATCAGCCACGACGAGGCTCATGACGTCTGGCTCCTGGCGCGCAGTGCGGTGACGATCATCCGGGACGCTGGGCTGCGGTTGAGCGTGTAGAAGTGAATGCCGGGCACGCCGCGCTGCAACAGCTCGAGGCACTGCACGGTGGCGTGCGCGACGCCCAATTGCATGACTGCGGTGGGGTCGTCCTTCACCTTCTCGAGCTCGAGCTGCAGGCGCATCGGCACCGTGGCGCCACACATGCGCACGAAGCGGTTGACCTGTTCGACGTTGGTGATCGGCATGATGCCCGGCACGATCGGCACGTTGATGCCGACCCGGCGCGCCCGCTCCACGAAGTCGAAATAGAACGCGTTGTCGAAGAAGAGCTGGGTGATGAGGAAGTCACAGCCCGCGTCGACCTTCGCCTTGAGGTGCTGCAGGTCGGCCTCGCGCGACGCCGTCTCGACGTGGCCTTCGGGGTACGCAGCGGCGCCGACGCAGAACCCGAGCCCCTGCTGGCTGATGAAGTCGGCGAGCTCCCCGGCGTTGCCCAGCCCTCCCTCGGTCTTCTGGAAGGTCGCCTGCCCCTTCGGTGGATCTCCGCGGAGCGCGAGCACGTTCTCGATGCGTGACTTCGCCAGGCGCGAGAGCACCTCGGCGATCTCTTCCTTCGTGTGGCCGACGCAGGTGAGGTGCGCCATGGCCTCGATGCCTGTGCGCTCCTTGATGTGCGAAACCAACTCGATGGTTCGATCGCGCGTCGAGCCGCCCGCGCCGTAAGTCACCGAGACGAAGCCAGGCTCGAGGGAGCGCAGATCGTCCAGCGTCTCCCAGAGTTGCTTCTCTCCTTCGGGCGTCTTCGGCGGGAAGAATTCGAAGCTGAAACACGGCTTGGATGGGTTGAGGCGGGTGCGGATCTTCACGGCGCCTCTCTGCCAGATGCCGGCAGGTCTTGCACGCCCGCTGCACCCCGGGGAATGGCTGCGGTGATGGTTCCTGATGGGGCCGATCGTCGTCGTTGACACCACCCGGCTCGAAGGCTGAAACCGCGCGCCATGTCACCACGCCTCACGCCGTTGAACGCCGCCCACAAGAAGCTCGGAGGCCGCCTCGTCGACTTCGCCGGCTGGGAACTCCCGGTGCAGTACTCCGGCCTCGTCGCCGAGCACGAAGCGGTTCGCACGAAGGCCGGCATGTTCGACGTCAGCCACATGGGCGAGGTCGAGTTCAAGGGCAAGGGCGCGCTCGAAGCGGCCAACCGTCTCATCACGAACGATCTGGCGCGCATCACCGACGGCCAGGCGATCTACTCCGGCCTGCTCAACCCGAACGGAGGCTTCGTCGACGACATCGTGGCGTACCGGTTCTCGCCCGAGCACATCTTCATCTGCGTCAACGCCGCCAACCGCGAGAAGGACTTCGCGTGGATGCACGAGCACGCGACCGGCGTGAAACCGGTCGATCGCTCCGACGAGTTCGCGCAGCTCGCCGTGCAGGGCCCGAAGGCGTTCGGCATCGTCCAGCGCCTGTGTCCGAAGCCGCTCGAGGGCGTCGGGACCTACCGGTTCACCACTGGCCCCGTCGCAGGAGTCGACTGCATCATCTCGCGCACCGGCTACACGGGCGAAGACGGCTTCGAGCTGTACTGCCCGCCGGGCAGTGCCGAGAAGCTCTGGTTCGCGCTGCTCGAGGAAGGGACGGGCGATGGCATCGTGCCTGCCGGCCTCGGCTGCCGTGACTCGCTTCGCACCGAGATGAAGTACGCGCTCTACGGCAACGACATCGACGACGTGCACACGCCGCTCGAGGCGGGCCTCGGGTGGATCGTCAAGTTGGACAAGGCCGAGTTCATCGGGAAGGACGCGCTGGTGAAGCAGAAGGCCGCCGGCGTCACGCGCAAGCTGATCGGCTTCGAGCTCACCGAGGCGGGCGTTCCCCGCGCACACTACCCGATCCTCAAAGACGGCCAGAAGGTCGGCGAGGTGACCAGCGGCACCATGGGCCCGACCGTGAAGAAGGCCATCGGCATCGGCTACGTGCCCACGGCGCTCGCGGCTGAAGGCAGCACGTTTCACGTCGAGATCCGCGGCCGGCCCGTCGCGGCGAAGGTCGTGAAGACCCCTTTCCACACTCGCGGCTGAACCCTTTTCTCTTCCACACCCTCAAGGAGCCAACCATGGCGAACGGCGAATACCCGAAGGACCTGAAGTACACGAAGGACCACGAGTGGGCGAAGAAGAGCGGCGCCGCCGTGCAGATCGGCGTCACCTTCCACGCGCAGGACGCGCTGGGCTCGGTCGTCTACGTGGAATTGCCGAAGGTGGGCACCGCGGTCACGGCGGGTGCGCAGTTCGGCGTGATCGAATCGACCAAGGCCGTCAGCGAGCTGTACTCACCGCTCACTGGCAAGGTCGTGAAGGTGAATGACGCAGTGGTCGGCAACCCGTCGCTGGTGAACGAGGCGCCGTACGCTGGCGGGTGGTTGATCGAGATCGAGCCGTCGGCCGCAGGCGAGTGGGATGGCCTGATGGACGCGGACTCGTACACGAAGCTGCTCGGCTGAGTCAGGTGGTCGGCTCGCCCAGCGCGAGGAGGACACTCCGCAGGTTCCGCCTCTGGTGGTGACTGGGCTTCGGCCGCCCATACTCGGGCCACCTTGCGAGCACTCCGCGCTGAACGAGAGGGGCTCGGTTGAGAGCGGCGCTCGAGTTCGGTCGGGGCATGAACGCGGAGCTCTGCCT
Source organism: Myxococcaceae bacterium (assembly GCA_040400045.1). Lineage (GTDB taxonomy): Bacteria > Myxococcota > Myxococcia > Myxococcales > Myxococcaceae > Xiheimicrobium. Next base: position 111,371 of record JBBAQZ010000017.1, on the reverse strand, counting down.
CGCGAGCTCCGCCTCTTCCAACGCCGTTGAGGGCCGCGCTCCATCATCCCGAAGGCCGTACCCTGTGGGTCGTCTCCGATGGTTGTACCGGCTGCCGTCTGTCGTGGTGTCGCTCGCGAGCATCGACGCGCCGTGTGCCCGCGCGGTGACCACGGCTTCGTCGAGTGCCTCGACCCGGAAGAAGTACAGCCACTGCGGCTGCACGCCCGGTGAGTCTTCACGCCCGCCATCGTTCCGACCGCGGCCGGCTCGGCAGGGGAGAGGTCGAGCCCCAGCGCCGTCGGGCTCGCCGAATGACCAGCCGAAGACCGTGCTTCCAACTCGGCTGCGCGCGCCGCCTGGTACATGCGCAGCACGCGGCAGACGACAACCGCCGTCGAAGGTGCGGGCCGGTGCCGAACGCGATCAATCAACGAGCCGCCCGGATCGCGAAGCACGAGCCCGCCACCGGCCCGCGGGCCAGGGCGTTGGGCTCCGAAAGTCCCAGGTCTGCCGTGTCGATGACTCCGAGCCAGTGCGGCCGAGCGCCGCGGGCCAACGCCTGCTCGCTGAGCGGGACCCAGGTGTCGCCATGGTGCCCCAGCACGGCGTCGTCGAGGAGGGTGTTGCGGCACAGAGGTCGGACTGAAGGTTCCCGCCAGCAGGTGAAGCGGCTCCTGGGTCGGCGGGCTGGTCGAGGGCGCTCGCGAAGCCTCGAGTGTCGGTCGTCTTGAAGGAATGGCGCCGGCTCCGTCGGTCGTTCCTGCGCTTGGGTGGGGGGCCCGAGCGCGATGCGGCGAGCACGTCTCGTCGGGGACTCCGGGCGCATCGAAGTTGACGTGATTTCGCGTCAACCACGAACTCACTGGAGTCACGCGCAGGACGCGTTGCGGGAGTCGACCACCTCGCGCTCCCGCCGGGTCGGCTCGTCACGGTGCCGATTCGAGCTGTCCCTCTGCCCCTCGAGGCTTCGGGGGCTCTTTCACGACGACCTCGCCCCAGAGCAGGAACGCCGTCGCACCTGCCGCGTGGGTGGTGCGGTGCGAGATCTCACGCGTCGGCATCAACGCACGGCACGAACCCTCGTCGCGTCGGCCAGTCGCGATGCTCGAGCTCAGCGCCGTCGGGACCGTGGCCTTCCAGCGGAACCTGCAGCCCGGCGGGACCACTCCGAGTCGGCTCGGGGGCGCCTCAGGGCGGCAGACGAAACGGCGCGTCTTCCAGCACGAACTCGACGGTGCGGAGCAGCTCGAGCGTCGGTTGATCGGTCGCGCCTTTCGCCGTCGCGCGCCTCAACAGAATCGACGCGCCGATCAGGTCGCCTTCCTGATGCATCGCGCTCGCGAACGAGAACAGGAGCGTCGGATCATCCGGGCTCTTCAACAACGCGTCGAGCTTCGCGGGGCGATAATCGGTCGACGCGATCCACAACGGACAGGCCTCGGGTTGTGCGGAGACGGCCTTCGCGTAGGCGCCCTTCAGAGCGCGCTGAATCAACGCGGCGAGCCCATTGTCGTGGCTGCTCTGCGCCGCCGTTCCATCGGCACAGGCTCCGAGGACCACGAGGAAGAAGCCCGGGTTCAAGCCCGCAACTGTCTTTGACTCGATCAGCTTCGGGTAGCCCGCCGTCAGCCGCAGCCCGGTCGGCACCACCAGTGCGGCCTTCTGCTTCTCGGCCTCGGCCTTCGTCTTCGCGCCGCTCGCGATGAAGAGTCGGCTCGCGGGGGCCGCCGCGACGATCGCGCCCACCGCGAGCGCCAACGTCATTCGCCCGCCTCGTCGTTGCCGGCTCCAGACCCGCGAATCACGAACTCCACGCGCCGGTTGTTCGAGCGGCCCGCGTCCGTCTTGTTGCTGTCGGCTGGGCGGTCGGGCCCGAAGCCCTTCGCCTGAAGCCGGATGCCATCGACGCCCTGATGAATGAGGTAGTCCTTCACCGAGTTCGATCGGCGCTGCGACAGGCTGATGTTGTACTCGCGCCCGCCCTGCGAGTCGGTGTGGCCCTCGACCCGGACGAGCTGGATCTCGGGGTGGTCGCGGAGCACCTGTGCCACGTTGTTCAAGAGCGGGAACGAGCGGGGCAGGATCGTCGCCTTCGCAGTGGCGAAGAAGACCTTCTCCTTGATGATCAGCTTCCCGCTCGTGATGATGACGAGCTGGCGCTCCTTCTCGGGGCACCCCTGGTTCGACGCGGGCCCCTTCACTTCGGGGCAGTTGTCGAACCTGTCCTCGACGCCATCGCCGTCCTTGTCCTTGAGGGGGCAGCCCTTGCGCTCCCTCGGGCCGGGTTCATCGGGGCACTCGTCTTCCGCGTCGAGTACGCCATCGCCGTCCTTGTCCTTGAGGGGGCAGCCGTTGCGTTCGATCGGCCCGGGCTCGTTCGGGCACTCGTCCTTCGCGTCGGTGAGGCCGTCGCCATCAGTGTCGATCTCGACGACCTTCACGGCGGGGCAGCCGTTGTTCGCGAGCGGCCCCTTCTTGAGCGGGCACCTGTCGGACACGTCGGGCACGCCGTCGGCGTCGTTGTCAGGGTCGGGGCAGCCATCGGAGTCCTGGAAGTCGTCCTTGTCCTCAGGCTCGAGCGGGCAACGATCGACGGCGTTGAGGATGAGATCGTTGTCGTCGTCGAGGTCGGGGCATTGCTGCGGGGTGTGCTTGCGGCTCTGCGAGCAGGGATCGCTGTCGTCAGGCCGAATGCCGACGCCGCCCAGCACGCGCACCGTCGGCGTGCCAGGCAGACTCCCGAAGCCCGGGCCCGCGAGGAGGAAGAGCTCGACCGGCCCGACTGGCACCCGCACGCCGCCCAGCAGCTCGAAGCCGGCGGGGGTCTCACCCCCACCAAGCGGAAGGAGCGTGTGGAAAGAGCCTTCGAAGCGGGGGCCGTCTCCGGTGCTCGAGAGCAGGGCGCGAAGGCCCAACTGGCTGCCGACCTGATCGCGCATCGACGCGCTGCTCGAGAGGTTCACCGCGCTCGGGCGAATGAGCCCCACGAGCTCGCCGCCGAAGCGCACCGGCCCGAAGTCACGGCCCGCAGACAGCTGGGGGAACACGTTCCACCCGCTCTCGACTGCGAGCGCGTTGCCGACGCCGAATGGAAAGGCGGTGCCGAGCTGAAACGCCAGATCGACCGGCGCGTCGGCCAGCAGCCCTCCCTTGCGTTGCGAGAGAATGCCGAGGCGAAGCGACAGGCGAGGCGAGGCCAGGCCAGCGCTGTCTGGAGAAACCACGCGCGCGATCTGCGCCAGATCGTCGCCGCCCTGGTACAGCACGAGGGGCACTTCGAGCGTGACGGTGAGCCACGAGGTGATGCCGTAGCCGACACCCAGGTGCAGGTTGAGCCGGTTGCCGACCAGCGCGCCCTGGCGCTGGTTGTCGCGGAAGAGCACCAGCGGGTTGTTCTCGTAGTGAAAGGCGCCCCACGCGCGGAACTTCTTGTGCGGGAGCACGTCGCCGGTCGCCGCGCCGAGGCCGCCCAGCGCAGCTTCGTTCGGCGAGAAGCGCGTGAGCGAGAAGGGGGGGAGCGGGGCAGCGTCCTGGCCGAGCGCTGGGCAGGCCAGCAGGACACCGACGATGAAGACTCGTGCGAGGCGGTTCATGAGTGGCTCGGTGCGCGCGCGCGGCGACGGGTCGCGAGGGCGACGAGGGCGAGCAGCAGCGGCGCCGCGTCGAACGAGACGGCGTTGCAGCTGAGCAGGCCCTGGCCCGCGTAGCGCAGACTGGGAATTCGAATGAAGAACGGAACGTCGGCGGCGCGCAGCCCCTGATTGCCGGCCGGGTCGAGGGCCTCGGCCGACACCACGTGGTTGCCCTCAGCCAGCGCGTTGGCGGGCACCGTCGCCGTCCATCGGCCCTGCGCGTCCGCGAACACGAAGAAGCTCGGCTTGCCATCGAGGGAGACGGTGACGCGGGCTGAGGGTTCGGAGGTGCCCGAGATCTCGAACGCTCGATCGATCTCGAGCGCTGCGTTCTTTGCCGGAGAGATGATGACGGGCGGGTTGGGCGCCGTGGAGTCGACCGAGAAGGCCACCTGCGTCGTCTCGGGGCCGGGGTTGCCAGCGACGTCTGTCGCGTTCGCCTTCACCTCGTACCGGCCGTCAGCCAGCTGCGTCGGCGGAGTGAACATCCAGTCCCCATTGGCGCCGGTCTGCGCCGTCCCTGCGAGCTGGCCGTTGATGAAGATCGTCACGGTGCTGTCGGGCTCGGCGGTGCCCGACATCATGGGGCGGCCGGTGGTGGCGACGCTCTCGCTGGTCGGCAGCGTGATGACCGGCGCGGGCGGGGGCAGGGTGTCCTTGAGCACCGACTTCGTGTCCATGCCGGTGCCTCCGGCGGTCGTCTGGGCAGCTCGTACCGCCACCATCGCGGCATCGGCCACGGCGGCGACGTCGAGCATCGCCGAGAACAAGCCGTTCACGCACATCGCGGTCCCCATCGCGGCCCCGACGGAGATCGTCACCTGGCCTGCGCTCGTCGTGCAGAAGCCGCTGACCTCGTACCTCGAGGCCCGCATGCGGTTGATGATCTGGAGCGGCCCGAGGATGACGGTAGGCACGTTCTCGACGGTGAAGGTGCGAGTCATCGACGCCGGGCCCTGGTTGCCCGAACGATCGGTCTGCCGCGCGGTGACGGCGTGCAGGCCGGCGCCGAGGGTCGTCGTGCAACTCCAGGTGCCCGTCATCGTGGCCGTCGTCTGGCAGACCAGCGACGCGCCTTCATTCACCACCACCATCGCGAGCGGCTCGGCCGTGCCTGAGATCATCGGAGACAGCCCGGTTCGGCCATTCTCCAGCGGCGTCGCGATCGCCGGCGCCGCGGGCGCCATCGTGTCGATCACGAACGTCCGTGGGGGAGCGCCCGCCGAAACGTTGCCCGCGGGGTCGGTCGCCGTCGCCGTCAGCACGATCTGGCCGTCGGGCAAGGTCGCGGCGACGCAGCTCCAGAGCCCGTTGGCCGGCGTGATGGTGGTGCAGACCGTCATGCCACCACGAACGACGCGCACCGTGCTCCCGGGCTCTGCGGAACCTGTCAACGTCGGCGTGACGTCGTTGGTGATCGCCAGGTCGGCCGGGCGCGTGAAGGTCGGCGCAGAGGGCGCCACGGTGTCCTTCAGCGTGTTTCGTGTGTCGGTGCCCGTGCCCGATGGGTTCGTCTGAGCCGCGACGATCGACACGGCCGCATCATCTGGGATGCCGACGACGATGGCCGTGGTGGTGAAGGTCCCGCTCGGACAGGCCGCGGTCGCGGTGGCGCTCCCGACGCTGATGTTGACCGTGCCGGCCGACATCATGCACGTGCCCGAGACCGGGTAGGCCGACGCATTCATGCCGTTGATGGGGCCCGGCGTGTCGAGGGTGACGGTGGGGACGGCGGCCACGGTGAACTGCCGTGGCGCCGAGGGCGCCGAGCTGTTGCCGCTGACGTCACGTTGGGTGGCGGTGATGGTGCGGGTGCCTGGCTGGTACGTCGTCGGACAGCTCCACTGGCCCGAAGCGCTGGCGGTGACGCTACAAATCAGCACCGCGCCCTCGGTGACGCTGACGGTGGCGTTCGCCTCGGCGGTCCCCGCGATCGTCGGGGTGATGCCGACGGTCGCGTTCTGTGCCGGGTTGGTGATCGTCGGGGCCGCGGGGGCCGCCGTGTCGACCGTGAAGTTCTGGGCAGGAGAAGCTGCGGAGGCATTGCCGACCGGATCGGTCGCGATCGCGGTGATGGTCACGGCGCCATTGGGAATGGCCGCCGCGACGCAGCTCCACACGCCGTTGGCTGGCACGATGACGGTGCACACCGTGGTCGCGCCCCGTCGCACGACGAGGCTCGCGAGCGCTTCGCCGGTGCCGGTGATCGTCGGCGTGGCCGTGTTGATTCGGGCCGCCTCGACGGGCGTGGTGATGGAGGGGGCTGACGGCGCCACCGTGTCCTTCTGCGTCGTGCGGGTGTCGCTGCCGGTCCCCGTGACGTTGGTCTGGGACGCGGTGACCCCGACGCTCGGCCCATCCATCAGGGTGCTCGCGTTGATCGTCGTCGAGAACTGGCCTGCGCTGCAGGCAGTCATGGCCACCTGCAGGCCGACCTGAATCGCGACAGACCCTGCGGCGGTCGTGCACGCGCCGCCCACTGGGTACGCGGCGGCGTTCATCGACGTGATGGCAGGCGGCGTGGTGAGCGTGACGGTCGGCACGTTGGCGATGGTGAACGTGCGGGCCGGCGCTGCCGTGCTCGGGTTGTTGGCGCGATCGCGCTGGGTGGCCGAGAGGGTGCGCATCGACGGGCCGAAGGTGGTCGCGCAGCTCCACTGGCCGAGGTTGTTGGCCACCACGGTGCAGACGGTGCCTGCGCCTTCGGTGACGGTGACGGCGGCGAAGGGCTCAGCCGTGCCCGAGATCGTCGGGCTCGGACCGACGGTCGAGCCCATCGCGGGGCTGTTGATCACCGGTGCCGAGGGCGGCGTGGTGTCGATGGCGATGCTGATGGGGGGCGAGACGATCGACGTGTTGCCGGCGGGATCGGTGGCGGTGGTGGTCAGCGTGCGGGACCCGTCAGCCAGGGTCGACGTGGTGCAGGTCCACACGCCGTTCCCCTGGGTCAGCGCAGTGCAGACGGTGACGCCCGCCACGATGACGCGCACGGTGCTCCCGGGCTCCGAGTTCCCCGAGACCGTCGGCGTGGCAGTGCCCGCGAACGAGCCATCGGCCGGGCTTGCGAAGGCCGGGGCCCCCGGCGCGGTGGTGTCCTTCGAGGTCTGTCGCGACGTCGTGCCAGTGCCGGCGAAGTTACTTTGAGAGGCGCTCACGCTGACAGCGGCCGCGTCGGCGAGCGCGGCCACGTTCACCGACGTCGCGAAGGTCCCCGAGGTGCAAGGCGTGCCGACGACGACGGCGCCGACGCTCACCGTGACCTGCCCGGCGATCGACTGGCACGAGCCCGAGACCGGGTAGGCAGTCGCGTTCGAGAGGTTGATGATGCCCGGCGAGTCGAGGGTCACGACCGGCGCGCTCTGCACCACCGACAGCGTCTGATCGCTCACCTGGTTCTCGACGACCGACAGGTTCGAGATGTTGGTGCGGCCGTTCACATAGGCGCCGGGAACGGTCGCGGTGACGTTGACGGTGACGGTGCAGCGCTGGGTCAGTGGCGCGAGGGCTCCCGTCTGCAGGCGCACGGTGTGCGGCGCGCCGGTGTTGTTGAGCGTCACGGTGCCGCCGCACGTGTTCGTGAACACGGTGTTCGCGAGCAGCAGGTTGCCCGGGAGGTTGTCCTGGAAGCCGAGGTTGCCCTGTGCCGGCGCACCGGGGACGTTGTCGATGGTGAAGGTCAGCGTCGTGGCCGAGCCCGCCGACATCGCCGTGGTGCCGAAGGCCTTGGTGAGCGTGGGCTGGTACGAGAAGAAGGTGAGATCGTTCGCGACGATCTGCGTGCCCGGCGCCGAGCCGAAGTTCCACATGATCGCAAAGCCGTTGTCCTTCACGGTGTTGTCGACCCAGTTGTTGAACGTGTTCGCGCCCAGGACGTTGTTGCCGCCGCCAGAGCCCATGGGGCACAACGCGTCGCGGAACATGCACTCGTAGAACCCGCCGTAGTACCCGGTCCACGGAACGCCACCGCGGTACCGCCAGGCGAGCACGATGTTGGAGAGCTGCCGGAACCCGCCCACCACCGTCGGAGGTCCCTGCACGAAGAAGCTCGGCCCGTTGTCGTCCCCGCCCAGGTACGCGTCGAGGGCGTGGTACAGCCGCACCGGCACGGTGTTCCCCGATGGAATGGTCAACGTGTGGGTGACGGTCACGAAGTCGTTCGGGAAGACGTAGTCGTAGCGAACCGAGACGTCGTAGTTCCGCCCGCCCACCGTTGCTCGCAGCACGGTTGTGGCCGACCCTGAGCCGCTGGGCTGCGGGGTGAGGGTGTTGCTGATCGGCGTGAACTCGGCCGCCGTGATGCCCGTGACGGGCGCCGCCGCGAAGTGCAGGGGACCGAAGACATTGGTGGTGCCCACCGCGAGGTACACGCCGTTCGACAGCCCGGTGATCACGCCGGGATTCGTCGTCGCGCCCGGAGTCGCCGTCTGCGAGTAGAACTGGCCGGCGCCGTTGCGAATGACCTGCACTTGACCGGTGGGCCCGAGGTGGATGCGAACCCCGGTGCCGGGCCCGGTGCCGCCGCCTGGGTTGATGGTGACCTGCGCGAACGCGATCGTGGGCAGCAGCAGAACCAGTGCACTCTTGAACGACGTCATGAACGCTCCCCGGGCTTCGACGCGTTGCGCTACGTCAGGGAAGGGCTGAGCGTCAAGCGAGCACTCCAGATGCCTGCAGCGTCAGGCGACCAGGATCCGCGATGGGAAACGCAAGCACGCGGGCCCGAAGATGACGGCGTCGTGCGACGAGCTGCGCGAGTGATGCAGCGAATTCAGCGCTCGACCGCGCCTGGGCCAGGCCAAAGGTCCCGTGCTCACGGCAGGCTCCTCCGACCCTGAGGCATCGCAAGTCGTTCAAGAATGGCGGCAGCGCCGGGATCGTGCGACGAGCGTGGTCATGTCTTTCGACACCATCACCGTGCACTGTCGGCGCCTCGTCGATGCCGCCCACCTCGAGCTCGATCGGCCCGACGAGCAGGGCACGCGCAACAACTTCATGTTCGAGCTCGATGGCCTCGCTTTCGACGTGTTCTCGCCCTCCACCCTTTCGGCTGAAGCGCTGGCCGAGCTCCGTGAGGACCTCGGAGAGGAGTTCGACGCGTTGTGCACGCTCCCCGAGCTGGTGCTGTCGTCGATCGAGATCCAGCTGGTCGGCGAGCGGAACGCCCCCGATGTGACGGCGTACGACTGGGCGGCTCACCTCGCGGTGGCCTTCGAGGGCACGTGGGCCTCTGAGGCTGGCGACGCGGGTGACGAGCGCTCCTGCCCTGACGCAGAGCGGGCCGAGGCGCTCGAGCTGCTGCGCGCACACGTCGTCTCGCTCGACTGACGAACGCTGGATGGCGCACCTCTGATGTGCTGGTCGCGTGGAGGTCGGCGAGTCCCGCCACTGCGTCTCGCACGCCTCAGCGAACGACTGAGCGCCTCCTCGGAGCCATGAGGACGGCCCATCCTTCCGGGCGCAATCCGTTGCGAACACCGCCTCTCGTTCTGTAAGCCGCTGCCATGCTCTCGTTCCTCGACACCTTTGCCCGCCGCCACGTCGGCCCCTCCTCCCGTGAGATGGAGGAGATGCTCGCCGCCGTGAAGGCCCCGACGCTCGACGCGCTGATCGATCAGACCGTTCCGAAGCAGATCCGTGCGAAGAGCCCGCTCGCTCTGCCCGTGGCGAAGGGCGAGGCCGAGCTGCTCGCGGAGCTCAAGACGATCGCCGCGAAGAACCAGGTGTTCACCTCGTTCATCGGCCAGGGCTACTCGGGTACGTTCACCCCTGGCGTCGTGCTGCGCAACGTCCTCCTGAACCCGGGCTGGTACACTGCCTACACGCCGTACCAGGCAGAGATCGCGCAGGGGCGGCTCGAGGCGCTCCTCAACTTCCAGACGATGGTGGGCGATCTGACCGGCTTGCCGATCTCGAATGCGTCGCTGCTCGACGAGGGCACGGCGGCGGCCGAGGCGATGCACCTGACGCACTCGGTGTCGAAGGACGCGTCGGCGAACACGATGTTCGTCTCGTCGCGCTGTCACCCGCAGACCATCGACGTCGTCAAGACCCGCGCGAAGCCGCTGGGTATCGAGGTCGTCGTTGGCGACCACCGCACGTTCGACTTCGCGAAGAAGTGCTTCGCCGTGCTCGTGCAGTACCCCGCGACCGACGGGTCCATCGTCGACTACCGCTCGTTCGCCGAGAAGGCGCACGCGAACGGCGCGATGGTGGTGATGGCAACCGATCTGCTCTCGCTCTGCCTCCTCGCGCCCCCGGGAGAGCTCGGCGCCGACGTCGCGATCGGCTCGGCCCAGCGCTTTGGCGTGCCCATGGGCTTCGGTGGCCCGCACGCGGCCTTCCTCTCGACGAAGACCGAGTTCGCGCGCTCGATGCCTGGCCGCATCATCGGCGTGTCGGAAGACGCGAACGGTCACATGGCGCTGCGCATGGCGCTGCAGACCCGCGAGCAACACATCCGGCGTGAGAAGGCGACCTCGAACATCTGCACCGCGCAGGTGCTGCTCGCGGTGATGTCGTCGATGTACGGCGTCTACCACGGGCCGCAGGGCCTCCGCGCGATCGCGACCCGCGTCCACGCCCTCGCGCGAACCTTCGCCGCTGGCGTGACGAAGCTCGGCTTCCTGCTCGAGCATGACGTCTTCTTCGACACCGTCTCGGTGAAGGTCGAGGCGAACCAGGGCGCCGCGCTGATGAAGGCCGCGCAGGCAGCGCGCATGAACCTGCGACGCATCGACGAGACCCACCTCGGCGTGTCGATGGACGAGACGATCTCGGCGGAGCAGGTCGACGCGCTGCTCGCCGTCTTCGCTGGGAAGAAGCCCGACTTCACCGCCGACGCGCTCGCCCCGTCCGCCAACGCCTCGCCCGTGCTGCCCGAGGCGCTGCGCCGCACGTCGGCGTACCTCACGCACCCCGTCTTCAACTCGCACCACACCGAGCACCAGATGCTCAGGTACATCCGCTCGCTCGAGGCGAAGGACCTGTCGCTCTGCCACAGCATGATCCCGCTCGGCTCGTGCACCATGAAGCTCAACGCGACCAGCGAGATGGACCCGGTGACGTGGCCTGAGTTCAACGGCCTTCACCCGTTCGCGCCTGAAGCGCAGTGGCCGGGCTACCGGCAGATCTTCAGTGACCTCGAGACCTGGCTCGCCGAGATCACGGGCTTCGCAGGAACCTCGCTCCAACCCAACGCCGGCTCGCAGGGGGAGTACGCCGGCTTGCTCACGATTCGGGCCTACCAGGACGCGAGAGGGCAGGGGCACCGGAACATCTGCCTGATTCCCGCCTCGGCGCACGGTACCAACCCCGCGACCGCCGTCATGGCCGGCTACCAGGTCGTCGTGGTGAAGACGGACGACGCGGGCAACGTCGACGTGCCCGATCTCAAGGCGAAGATCGCCGCGAACGCCGGCAGGGTCGGCGCGTTGATGGTGACGTACCCGTCCACGCACGGCGTCTTCGAGGCGGCCATCACCGAGATCTGCGAGCTCGTGCACGCCGAAGGTGGGCAGGTCTACATGGACGGCGCGAACATGAACGCGCAGGTCGGCTTGTGCCGGCCCGGGGACTTCGGGCCCGACGTCTGCCACCTGAACCTGCACAAGACCTTCTGCATCCCCCACGGCGGCGGCGGCCCCGGCATGGGTCCCATCTGCGTCGCCAGGCACCTCGTCGAGTTCCTGCCGGGCCACCACGCGGCGAAGACCGGCGGGTCCAGCGGCGCGGTCTCGGCGGCACCGTTCGGGAGCGCGAGCATTCTGCTCATCTCGTGGATGTACATTCGCATGATGGGCCCCGACGGCCTCGCCGCCGCGACGAAGACCGCGATCCTCAGCGCGAACTACGTCGCCGAGAAGCTCCAGGCCTCGTACCCGGTGCTGTACCGGGGCGCCCAGGGGCGGGTGGCCCATGAGTGCATTCTCGACATGCGCAAGCTGAAGACGAGCAGCGGCGTCGAGGTCGAGGACATCGCCAAGCGCCTGATGGATTACGGCTTCCACGCGCCGACGGTGTCCTTCCCGGTGGCAGGCACGATGATGATCGAGCCCACCGAGTCGGAGTCGAAGACAGAGCTCGACCGCTTCGTCGACGCGATGATGGGTGTTCGCGCCGAGATCGCCGAGATCGAGGCCGGCTCGATGCCGAAGGACAACAACCCGCTCAAGCACGCGCCGCACACCGCTGACGTCGTCACCGCCGATGAGTGGGCGCGCCCGTACTCGCGCCAGCGCGCGGTGTACCCGCTCGCCTGGGTCAAGCGGCACAAGTTCTGGCCGTCGGTCGGCCGAATCAACAGCGTGCTCGGTGATCGCAAGCTGGTGTGCAGCTGCCCGCCCATCGAGAGCTACGTTTGATCCCCTGGCGCCTCGTCACCGGGGCGCTGCTGGTGATTCTGGCGGTGGTCTACGTCGTTAACTGCGTGAAGAACGTCACGGTGAAGGCGCGGGTGGTGAAGATCTGCCCGGCGATCATCGCCTCGACCACCGAGCGGTTCGAGACCTTTCGGCCGTTCCTCTCCCGCTTGTTCGAGGCAGACGCACCGCGGTTTCAGCAGATGCCCGACCTCATCGTCGGCCAGACGTGCGCCCGCCTCGAGACCGAGCTGGTCTGGTACCGATGGAACCTGTTCCGCCGCGTGCGCCTGGACGACACGCTCAGACAGCGCACCGAGTTGATCGGGATCATCGATCGAGCGACCCCGGGCTGTGTCGAGCGCATGACCCGCGGCATCGAGGACCGTGACAGCTTCGACTCGCAGCTGGCTGCGGCGAGTTGCCCGATGTTGAAGACGATACGGGCCGTGCTCGATCTCCGCGCCGAAGATGCTTCACCGTGGGTCATGGCCGGGCAGCTCGAACGGCTCGTTCCGAACGGCGCGAAGGTCGCGGAAGGGCGCGAGCCTTGAGGGGTCGTCGAGGTTGGAGTCCATCGACGTCATTCCCGAGCGGTCAGCAGTCCCTCGGGTGTGTGTTCGCGCCACGGGCCCTGCTTCCTGTGGCGCTCGAGGCGGCCCGATTCGATCACGCCGCCGTCGCGCTGACTGCGGACGGTGGCATTCGCCCCTGGTCGTCGACACACCCCGTCCAGGTCTCCTCGGCCGTCGTGGTCCGCTCGAGGCGGGTTCCCGGCGGGCAGATCAGCGATGGCGTCTGGGTGAGGCAGAGCAGGGCGATTCGCGCGAGCATGACGGCCAAACACGGCTCGAAGCGCCTTCGCTGCGGCCGCGCGTGGCAGCCTGTACGACTCGAAGCCTGCTGGTAAGGTGCGTCCCGCGCGATGGCTCACGGCGACTCGAAGCGAAACATCCGGTTCGGCAAGTACACCCTGATCGATCGCATCGCGGTCGGCGGCATGGCCGAGATCTTCCTGGCTCGCCAGGCGGGTATCGAGAACTTCGAGAAGACGATCGTCATCAAGCGCATTCGGCCGCATCTGTCGAAGCAGCCGAACTTCGTGAAGATGTTCCTCAACGAAGCCAAGCTCGCCGCGCAGCTCAATCACCCGAACATCGTTCAGATCTACGACCTGGGCCGCATCGGTGAGTCGTATTTCATCGCCATGGAGTACGTCTTCGGGCGCGACATGCGTCGCATCATCCCGAAGGCCGACTCGCTCGGTATTCCGTTTCCGATGGTCTACGCGCTCAAGATCGCTTCGAGCGTCTGCGAAGGGCTGTACTACGCCCACCAGAAGACCGACACCTACGGCGTGGCGCTGAACATCGTTCACCGCGACGTCACGCCCGAGAACATCTTCGTGTCGTTCGACGGCACCGTGAAGGTGCTCGACTTCGGGATCGCCAAGGCGGCCAACCAGATCGAGCAGACGCGCGCGGGAGAGATCAAAGGCAAGCTCTCGTACATGTCGCCCGAGCAGTGCATGGGCAAGCACCTCGACAACCGGTCTGATCTCTTCTCGCTGGGCACCGTGCTCTACGAGTGGCTCACCGGCTTCAAGCTCTTCACCGGAGACTCCGAGGTCGCGATCCTCAAGAGCATCACTGAGGGGAAGATCTACGCGCCCTCGTACTTCAAGGCCGACATCCCCGAAGGCGTCGAAGCGATCTTGATGAAGGCCCTCGAGAAGGACCGCGAGCGCCGGTACCAGACCGCCTGGGACATGCAGTACGACATCGATCAGTTCCTGTCCCAGTACGAGTTCACGCCGTCGAACATCCACCTCGCGAACTTCCTCAAGCAGCTCTTCAACGACGAACTCGAGGAAGAGAAGCAGCGCCTCTCGAGTCTCGCCGCACCGCCCGCGACGCCCGAAGAGGTGATCGAAGAGGGAGACGACATCATCTCGATGATCGAGCCGATCTCCGAGTCGCAGCAGCTCGAGGACGGGCAGGGCAAGTCGCTGACCGTCGAGCTGCATGACGCGGAGTTCGATCAGCTGGCGGTGATCGCGCGGCGGCACGGAATGTCGGTCAGCGCGCTCGTGCGCGACCTCGTCGGTGGGTTCCTCAAGTATCGATGAGCCCGCGGCTCGCCGATGGCCGAACAACCTGAGCGTCCGCCGCACCGCCCGGCAGCAGCGCGACCACTCCGTCAGCTCGTTGGCGGCAGCCCTCGCCGTGACCCGCGGCTCTCAACCGCTGCCTTCAGTGGGTCGAGGCCATTGGCCCCGATGGTCTTCGCACGGGGACGTCACGTGGAAATGCACCCAAGGTCGACGAGGCCCAGCGCGCCGGTTGGTGGCACTCATCGAGGCAGGGCCTCTGGTTGCTGGCTTCACTTCCTGCCTGTGGACCGGCGCGATGATCGGCGGTCGGGTTCGCAAGCGCTTCGGCGCGACTCGTCACCCATTTCCCACGAGCCACAACCGCTGAGGAGCCGTTAGAAGACGCGGTAGCCCATGCCGAGTCGCACGCCCCAGCCCAGCCGGGCGATCGGTGTGCCAAGCGGCTCCTTGATCACTTCGACGCCGATCTGGCCGACCGCGACGAGCGACAGCTTCGAGTTCAGCTGGAACTCGGCGCCGCCTCCGACCATCGGTGCGATCTGATAGCCCGTCACGTTCAGGGCGATGGCCCAGGGCACCTCGGCAGTGACGACGACCTGCGCGATCTCGGAAACCCGGAGCGAGAGCACGGCGCCCAGCCGCGGTCGCAGCGCGACGAAGGCGAAGTTGGAGGCATCGAAGGCGCGGCTGCCCGAGTTGACCTTGAGGCCGAGCGAAAACGTCGGCGCGAGCATGGCCCTGTCGGCCTTCCACGCGGCGAACCGAACCCCGGCTTCGGCCACCGCAGAGAGCTCGAGGTAGTGGAACCGCGCCTGCGCTTCGAACTCCAGCAACGAGAATCCCTGGCGGTAGCCGATCGCGACGTCGGGCGCGCCGAGCGTCCCCCAGAAGCCGATCGAGCCCGCGCCAAGTGCGGCAGGTGCGACCGCCGCCCCCGCAGCAGGGGGTGGGGCCTGGACCGGAACAGGGTCTGCCGCGAGCGGGATCGTCACCAGCAGGGCAAGTGCGAGCATGGCGCGAGCAATAGGCCGGTTTTTTGACCCTCGATAGTTTCCGCTACAACCTTGCAGCATGCGCACGACCTCGACGCAGTTCGATGGCGGTGGGCGACGTCGCTGGCCCCGGTTCTTCCTCGATCTGGACTGGTTCGTGGAGTCCGACGGCTGCTCGGCCATGGGACGGGGCCTCGAGCTGACGGTTCGCGGAGCGAAGCTGCCCGTCTCGTGTCGTTCTCCCTTCACCCACCGCGTCGTCCTCCACGTCTCGTTTCCGTCCCGGGAACGGCTCTTCAAGGCGAAGTGCAGCGCAGTGACGAGCGAGGCGCGGGGCTGGCGCCTCACGTTCGAGGAGGTGTCTCCCGAGGATCTGCAGCTCCTCGGTCACTCGCTGATCGGCGAATTCGGCTTACTCGCGCTCCCACAACCCGCGAGATCGAGAGGCCGGAATCTCGTCGGGCATGTGAATTCAGCTCGTTAGCTCGAGTGGGGCATTTGCAGAGGCAGTGGGTCTCCGGGGTAGTGTGTCGGACACTGTCTCTGGAGGTCGCATGCTTCGGTCTTCCCCATCATCGACTCTTTCCGCTCGTTCGAAGCCCAGCTCTGTCGAGCGGCCGCTGGTGCTCGTCGTCGACCCTGATCATTCGGCCCGGTCGGTGCTCGAGGTCGCGCTCGCGCGTGACGGTTTCGACGTCTGGAGCGTGGAGACGGCGGAGCAGGGCCTTGGTGTGCTGCGACGCGGGCGCACTCCCGACGTGATCGTGCTCGAGTCCGATCTGCGCGGCGGCGACGGCTTCTCGTTCTGCGCCGAGCTGCGGGGCAACCAGAAGACCGCGCGAGTTCCCGTGGTTCTTCTCGCGAAAGCTGGCGACACCAACGTGGCCAACCTCGCCGAGGTCGTCGGCGTCGACGAGTACGTGCTGAAGCCGGCGTTCGCCCGAGACGTCGCGTCACTCGCCCGGTTCGAGTTGGTTCGTCATCGCGATGCGACCGGTCAGCCGTTGCGCTTTCACAGCAAGACCTTGCCGGCCGCGCACCTGCTCCGAGCGCTGCTTTCTTCGTCGCGGTCGGGCACATTCTCGCTGGTCGATGGCAGCGCCGCGATCTCGTTCCGCGATGGCGCGATCGTGCAGGCTCGATGCGGTGAGCGTTGGGGCCTCGACGCGGTGGTGCGCTCGCTCGCGTTGACCTCTCAGGACTACACCGTCTCGCTCGACCCGGTTTCGGTCTCGACCGACTTTCGTTGCTCGCTGCGCGACTTCGTCGCACAGGTTCTGCCCCGACTCTCTCGCTGGAGCATGCTCACGACGCGCTCACTGCCGCTGGAGGCGGTGCTCGCCGTCGACTTCGCCCGGCTCGCGCAGGCGCTCCCGTCGATGCCTGACGACGTCAACCGCGTCGTGCAGCTCTTCGACGGTCGCCGCCGCGTCCTCCAGGTCCTCGTCGACAGCGCATTCGACGAAGTGCTGACGCTCGAGGTGGGGACCAGGCTGTACCTGATGGGCGTCATTGGTCCCGTGACGGCGCAGGGCGACGCGTCGGAGGCGCTGCGCCAGGCTCCGAAGTTGTTCGAGCCCAGGTCGGCCGAGGCCGAGCATCTCATGCGCCAGCTCTTCGATGGTGTCGTCGAGATCCGCTCCGACCAGGGCGAGCCGGCACAGGTCAACGACGCCGACTGGGCGATGGTCGGCACCCCGTCGGACCTCGAGGTCGACGACCCAGCCGGCGGGTGGACGACCGCTGCGCTTCCCGATGCGCACCTGCTCGAGGGGCTCGGAGAAGAGCTCGCCAGAACGCTCAGCGCCTTCAACGTGCCGACCGTCGTCGAGCCGCAGGAGTCACCTTCGGCCCACGCCCCGGTCGTTGGCTTTGCACATGGTGAGGTCGAGACCGAGAAGGCGTCCCTGCAGGCAGCGCTGCGCGACGCCACCGGCGATGATGTCCCCGCCGCCGGTGAGGGACCGACGCCCCAGGGCCCGCTGCGCGCGAGCGGGTTCATCGACCAGGACCCGACCCCCCCGTCTGCGAACCGACGCTTCAGCCCTGAGGAGGCGCGCATCATCACGCCCGTGCTCACTCGTGCCGTCTCGGGCGAACCTGCGCCGCTCGCAGAGGCCTCCCACGCCCTGACTTCCGACGGCTCGAACGTCGCGACCGCGACCTCGCAGGTGTCATCGCTCGCAGCGCCTGCCGTCGGTTCCGTCACCCTCACCGCCCCTGTGCCCCTCGAGACCAGAGTCGTGAAGGACGACCCCGAAGCGCTCTTCTTTGCCGGCGACTCCGCCGAGGCCGACGACACCGCGTTCGAAAGCACGTTCCGGGCCCACGCATCGCCGCCCAGGTCGGGACGACTCGGGCTGTTGATCGGCCTTGCGCTCGCCGCGGCCATCGTCGCGGTGGGCTTCGAGTGGCTCGTGAACGGGCCTTCGCTGCCTGAAGTGCCCGTCTCGGCGGTCCTCTCGGCGCCGCAGCCTCAAGTGGCGCTTGCGCCGGTCGAGGCGGCTGCGCCCGTGCTCGAGCCTGTCGCCGTCGACGAGCCGGTCGCTGCCCCCGAAGTCCTCGACGTGAGCGAGCCCCTGGCCGATGGCGTGCGCGCTTACCAGCGAGGCGAGTACCAGAAGGCCGTTTCGGTTCTGGAGCAGGTCGTCGCTGACGAGCCCACGTCTCTGCAGGGCTGGCTCGTGCTCGGCCAGGCTCGTTACGATTTGGGGAACACGACCGGCGCGCGTGAAGCGACGGTTCGAGTGCTCGAGATCGACCCGAAGAACGCCAAGGTGCACGTCCTGCTCGCGACGATCGCTCACGACGCCAACGACAAGCCGGCCATGCGCGCCGAGCTCGAGAAGTACCTCGAGCTCGAGCCGAAGGGTGAGCACGCGGCCGAGGCCAGGGCGCTCCTCGCAGGACGTTGATTTCGACAGTCGCGCAGACGTGAGCTACACGTCCGATCGACATCATGCGTGTTCTGGGCGTCGACCCTGGCAGCCGGTTTCTCGGGTACGGCCTCGTCGAGGTCGAGCGCGGTTCACCGCGCTATGTGGCCCACGGTGTCGTCAGGGCAGGGACCAACGTTCCGCTCGAGCAGCGGCTCGAGACGATCTTCCTCGAGCTCGGGCGCGTGATCGACGTCTTCGCGCCCGAAGCCGTTGCGGTCGAGGGGGTGTTCACTCATAAGAACGCTCGCAGCGCCCTCATTCTCGGCCACGCTCGGGGCGTCGTGTTGCTGCTGGCGGCTCGTGCCCGGGTGCCCTTGTTCGAATATGCGCCGGCGAGGGTGAAGCGTGCCATCGGCAGCGGCGGGAATGACAGCAAGGACTCGGTCGCCCGCATGGTGACTCGGGTCCTCTCGTTGAAGGATCCGCTCGAGCGCGTCGACGCCTACGATGCGCTCGCGGTCGCGTGCTGCCACGCCCACCAGGTTCCATTTTCCACGGTCGGCCCGGTTGAGTCGCGCCGAGGCTCCGTGACGCACGCGACCTTCGCCGAGCGGCTGAGCCACAACGTCGTGCGTCCGGGTCGGGGGGCCGCCTCGGCCAGGGATGGCTCGACGTGATCGCAGGACTCAAAGGCGTGCTCGTCGAGAAGGGCCCGACCGAGGCAATCGTCGATGTTCAGGGTGTGGCCTACCGGGTCGCGATGTCGTCGATGGCGTCCGGCCGGCTCCCCGCCGTCGGTCAGCCTGTCTCACTTCGAATCAGAACGATCGTGCGTGAAGACGCGCTCGATCTCTTCGGCTTCCTGTCGCGAACCGAAGAAGAGCTCTTCCTGCTGTTGACCTCGGTGAGCCAGGTCGGGCCAAAGATGGCACTCAACGTGCTCTCGGGACTCGATACCCCTGAGCTGGTTGCGGCGCTGTCGAAAGGCGAGGTCGTGCGGCTCACCAAGATCCACGGGGTCGGCAAGAAGACCGCGGAGCGACTCGTGCTCGAGCTGAAAGACAAGGTGCGGTTGCTCAGTGCTGACCCCGCGACCGGTGAGGCCACTCGCACGGCGCCACCGGCCTCGAGCGACCTCATCTCAGCCCTGCTGAACCTGGGCTATCGCGCGGCCCAGGCAGAGAGCGCCGCGACCATCGCCGTCGAGCGAGCAGGCGAGGGCGCTGTCTTCGAGACGCAGTTGCGTGAGGCGCTCAAGGCCCTCCGCACCGCCTGAGCCGCAACGAACCGAAACGAACCGAGCCCGTGAGCGCCGGGGGTCATCTGATCTCTGGATCAGGTCTTCCTTCACGCCCATGACAGGACGATCGCGAGCGCTCTGCTGCGACGACCCACTTGCGTCCGATTTCCGGACGCCGGGTTCTTCCGAACGGAGCGGAATCGGTCGGCTCGACGCCACTCGTCCTGGGGCAGGACACGACCGCGATCAAGAAGTCGCTGATCGCTGTTGACACCTCCTTTCAATGTCTGCTATTCATGCGGTGCCACTCAATATGAAGCATTGAGTAGAGCCTACAATGACGACAAAACTCCTGCGTCCCGACGAAATCGATCGGATCGAGCGCGAGTACCCGCAGGGAGTTCCTGCGCGCGTGATCGTCGAGATCTTCAGGCCCAGGGGCGTCGCGCTCTCAGAGGCGACCTTTCGCAAGTACGTTCAGTCTGGGTTGTTGCCGCGAAGCCGGAGGGTTGGTCGCAAGGGAAAGCATCGCGGCAGTCAGGGGCTGTACCCCGTCGAGTCGGTGAGGCGCATCAACGCGATCAAGATGATGATGGCCGAGGGGCATACGCTGGAGGACATTCGGCGATCGTATGTGTTCGTCCGCAGCCACATGGACGTGGTCGAGCGCGAGTTTGGTGCTGTGTTCGCGGGGTTGTCGGTCGAGCTGGCTGGGAAGCCGTCGCAGAATCCTCAGGGCCAGTTGACCGATCAGCTCGCGCAGCTCCGGTCGCGTGCAGCTGCGCTGGTGCGTGATGTGGCGCGGTTCGGGAGCGTGGTGACGTCGCGCCCGACCCCCGAGGCGCCGAGGGACTTCTGGTAGTGCGAGCCAGGCGAGCTTCCACTCGCCATTCGAAGGAGGGGACATGTCAGCTGAGGTGAACGAGGAGCAGGTACCGACCCTGAAGTCGGATGAGGACTCCGCTGATCGCAAGCGATCGAAGACGATGTCGCGCAAGGAGATGGCGCGAGATCTGCGACGTCGGCGCCAACTGGGGCTCATTGACCCTGAAGAGGCCGAGCTCTTCAGCGAACTCACTCAGACGCGCCCTCGAACGCGCGCCGACTGTGTGAACAGCCCGCGGCCGTGCGTGTTCGTGAGCTGCAAGTACAACCTCTACCTCGACGTGAACCCCGAAACGGGCTCGATCAAGCTCAACTTTCCCGACAAAGAGATCTGGGAAATCGACTACACTTGCGCGCTCGACGTGTCGGAGAAGGGTGGGATCACTCTCGAAGAGGTGGGCGAGATCATGAACCTCACGCGCGAGAGGATTCGTCAGGTCGAGACTCGCGGGCTCGAGAAGGTCCGGCACGCGACCGAAGCCGAGCCGAAGCGCCCTCGCTGAAGGACGCAGACGGGACGTCATCGCCCGAAAACCGACTCGTTGACCCCTCACGAGTCGATTGTTAGGTGCCAACCGTGCTCGCCCTCCTCAGTGTGTCCGATAAGCGTGGGCTGGTGCCTTTCGCACAGGGACTGGTTCGTCGTGGTTTCACGATTCTCTCGACGGGTGGAACCCTTGCGGCGCTCGAAGCGGCGCAGGTGCCGGCGACGAAAGTGAGCCAGCATACTGGCTTCCCCGAGATCCTCGGGGGCCGGGTCAAGACGCTGCACCCGAAGATCCATGGGGGCCTGCTCGGTCGCCCCTCGCTGGCCTCCGACCGCGCGGAGATGGCTGCCCACGACATCGCTGCGATCTCGATCGTCGCGGTGAATCTCTACCCCTTCCGCGAGACGGTGGCCAAAGGCGCTACCCGAGCCGAGGCGATCGAGCAGATCGACATCGGTGGCCCTGCGATGGTTCGTGCTTCTGCGAAGAACGCGGACCACGTGTCCATCGTCGTCGACCCCGATGACTACCCCGGGGTGCTCGCTGAGCTCGAGCGCGACGGTCAGGTCTCGGCCGCGACCCGTCGCACCCTCCAGCGAAAGGCGTTCGGGCATACCGCGAGCTATGACGCCGCCATCGCTGCCTGGCTGGCGGACCAGGAAAACGTCGCGTTCCCTGACTCCCTGACCCTCTCGTTCGAGAAGGTGCAGGAGCTGCGCTACGGCGAGAACCCGCACCAGCGCGGCGCTTTCTATCGCTCGCCGCGGCGTCCCCTGGAGCCAACCGTCGCCTTCTCGTCGGTGCTTCAGGGCAAGGAGCTGTCGTACAACAACCTGCTCGACCTGGACGCGGCCCTGGGCCTGGCGCTCGAGTTCCCCGAGCGCCCAGCCGCGGTCATCATCAAGCACAACACGCCCTGCGGCGTTGCCTGCGATGACGCCCTCGTGACGGCCTATCGCCGAGCGCGGGCGATCGACGAGGTCTCGGCGTTCGGAGGCATCGTTGCGTTGAACCGGCCGGTCGACGAAGTGACTGCCGCCGCCCTCGCGGAGACATTCCTCGAGGCCGTGATCGCGCCGTCGTTCGACCCAGCGGCCCGCCAGGTCCTGGCACCGAAGAAGAACCTGCGCCTGCTCGAAGCCGGCGAGGGGCTGGCATCAACCGCCGCGCGGCCCAGCGCTCAGCTCGACGCCCGAAGCGTCTCGGGCGGTCTGTTGCTGATGGACCGTGACGCCGTCGAGCCTGTCAGTGAGTGGAAACAGGTCAGCCGCAGGGCACCGACTCCACACGAGCTGGACGCGCTCCGGTTTGCGTGGCGCGTCTGTAAGCACGTCAAGAGCAACGCGATCGTCTTCTCCGACAGCTCCCACCTGCTCGCCGTCGGAGGAGGGCAGACAAGCCGGGTGGATTCGGTGAAGATTGCTACCGGACGGGGCGGGACCCTGCTGAAAGGAAGTGCCGTGGCGTCTGACGCATTCTTCCCGTTCCGCGATGGCCTCGATGCGCTCGCCTCTGCCGGCGCGAGCTGCGTCGTCCAGCCAGGCGGCTCGATGCGTGATTCCGAGTTGATCGCAGCAGCCGACGAGCACGGTCTGGCGATGCTGTTCACCGGCGTTCGTCACTTCCGCCACTGATCTCCATGCGCATCGTCTGTCAGAAGTGCTCTGCCGCGTACGCCATCGACGACAAGTTCGTCACCGAGAAGGGGGTTCGCGCACAATGCCCGCGGTGCCGCCACCTCCAGATGGTGAAGAAGGGTGAGGATGGCCCGGCTGCCGCGATTCCAGCGGCGGCCCCCCGTGCGTCGCCGTTCATGTTCGACCTGCCGACCGGCGCCGCGCCAAACACGGGACCGCAACCGGCCCTGTCGTCGGGCACTCCATTCGACTTCAACTTCGCGTCGCCCCCTCCCGGACCGCCGGCGCCGACAGTGCTGCCGTATCTGCCGCCGGTAGCCGCGGCGCCTCCCTCAGCGGCGAGCACCCAGAGCCCGTTCGATTTCGAACTCATCGCCCCACCTCCACCGGCTCCTGCCGCGCCACCACCGGCATCCGTCGCCGGAAGCAAGCCGCTGCCTGACTTTCCCCTGGCCGCTCCGCCGTCGCCCTTCGAGCCGCCGGGCTTCGAGTTCGGGGCCCCGCCGCCCGGCGCGCCAGGTGCTTCAGCCGATCTGGACTTCCTCAGCGGTGGCACCCCTGTGAAGTGCACGCTCTGTGGGAAGTCGATCACCGATCCATTCGACATTGCGCTGGGGACCTGTGACGACTGTCGCTCTGAGCAGGAGGAGCGCGTCGACAGCCCGACGCCTGACACCAACGCCGGCAGGTCTGAGCGGGTCGACACCGGGGCGATCGCTTCGACTGTCGCCGCCTCGCAGAGCGCCGACGCTCCGCCACCCGTTCCCCCGCAGGCGAACTCCTCGAGCCCTGCTCCGATGTCGGTCGCCCAGACCGCGGCGGTGCGCAGCGCGATGCGCACCGCCAGGGCGTCGAGCAACGTGCGCACCATTCTCGGAGTGGTCGCGGTTCTGGTCGTGGTGGGCTCGATTGGTGGTTTGTTGGCGTGGAAGAAGCCGTGGGTGCGGCGCCCTCCGAAGGTGACCGTCGCGCCCGCGGCGTCTTCGAAGTCCATCGAGGGCATCGTGCAGCGGTGGAAGTTGAACTACCCCGAGCTCGCCGACGAAGACGCCGATCACGCCCGGGCGTACATCGAGAACGGCGAGGGTGCCCTTGCTCAGGACACCACCGGGGGCTACCGCGACGCCGAAGAGGAGTTCGAGAAGGCCCTGGTGCTCGACAGCTCGAGCGATCGCGCGCTCGCCGGGTGGGTGCTGGCGGTGGCGTTTGGGCGCGGTGGCGACATCGACGATTTCACGTCGAAGGCCGCGGACTCGATGCTGACCGCAGCCGAGCAGCGCAGCGGGGCGCCGGTGCTGTACGTGGCGCACGCGCACCTGGACATCGCGCGTGGCGTCAACGTCAACGACGTGCAGCACCGGGCCGAGATCGGCAAGAACAGCAAAGAGCCTCGTGACAAAGCGCTCGCGATGCTCGCCCTCGGCACTGCTCAGCTTCAGAAGAACGCGCAGACGTCGGAGCAGTTCTTCAAGGAGGCCCTCGCGCTCGATCCCAAGCTCAAGCGCGCGTACCTCTTTCAGGCGAACCTCGCGGTCTCGCTCGGCAAGTACAAGGAAGCCTCTGACGCATTCGAGAAGCGGCTCTCGTTCGACCCCGACCAGTGGGAAGCGGCCGAGTCCCTCGCGCGCCTCGACGTCGAAGTTGGTGAGCTCGCGAAGGCGAAAAAGGTGCTCGAAGACGCACGAGCGGCAGCGCCCAAGAGCGGGCGACCTCGCATCGCGCTGGCGATGCTCGCGTATCAGCACCAGGGCGCTCTGGCCGCCGCGACCGAGCTGCTCACCGAGGTCGCTGCAGACGGCGACGTGTCGAAGAAGGATCGGGCTGACGCGCTGGCCCACCTGACGGCGGTGCATCGCATGGCCGGAGATTTGGAGAAGGCCAGCGAGAGCGCCGAGAAGGCGCTGGAGCTGCAGCCAGATCACGTTCCAGCCAGGGTGCAGCAGGTGCTGGTGTTCACGGAGAAGGGGGTCGCCTCGCAGGCCCGGCTGACGATGGACTCGTTGAAAGGGAAGCTTCCCCCCGCGCTCGAGACGCTGCTCGAGGGACGCTTGCTGGTGCTCGAGAATCGCCTGCCCGAGGCCATCGCCGTGCTGACTGAGTTGGCCGACAAGGACCCCTCGCACACCGGGGCCTTGCTGCTCGCGGGCGCGGCTGCTGCGAAGTCGCGCAAAGACGGCAAAGCCTGGGAGTTCTGTCTGAAGCGCGGGCTCAAGGCGGACCCGCTCTCGAATCCGCTGCCGGTCATGACGCACCTCTTCGTTCGCCAGGCCGATATGCTCAAGCCGGCCCTCGGTGCGTGGGCTGCACTTGGTGGCTCGGGGGGCGACGAAGACCCGAACCCGTTCCTCTGTGAGGGGTTGGTCGCCTGGTTCTCTGACGACCTCGTGAGCGCCGACAAGAACTTCGCGCGCGTCACCAACATCGACCCGCGGAGCGCAGACGGTTTTGCGTTCCGGTCGCTCGTGGCACTCAAGCGCAAGGACCTCGGGGCGGCAGTGACCCAGGCCAGCAGGGGCGTCGCCGCGAACAAGACCCACGGGCTCGCGCGCGCGGTGCAGGGGCTCGCGCTCATGGCTGCCAACAAGGTCGAACCCGCGAAGCTCGCTGCTCTCGAGGCGAACAAGGTGGCTGCTTCACTGCTCGCGCCGCGCGTGGTGATGGGAGACGCCGAGGCGCGACAGAAGAACCCGGAAGCGGCGCGAAGGCTGCTGACGGGCGTGCTGTTGGCCGATCCGCAGTACCGCGAAGCGAAGCGCGCCCTCTTCAAGCAGGCGCTGTGACGATGGTGGAGGCCCGGCCGTGAGAGTGCTGGTGCTCGGCAGCGGCGCGCGGGAGCACGCGCTCGCCTGGAAGCTGAACCAGAGCCCGTTGCTGAGCGCGCTCTTCATCGCACCCGGAAACCCGGGCACCGAAGGCCTGGGGTCGACGCTCGCCGTCGACCCGAACGATCCCTCGGCGGTGGTGGCCCTGGTCAAGTCAGCGCGCATCGATCTGCTCGTCGTCGGACCTGAAGCGCCGCTGGTCGCGGGGGTCGCCGATGCGGTTCGTCGGGCCGGAGTCCCGGTCTTCGGGCCAGACGCGGCCGCGGCCCGGGTCGAGGGCTCCAAGGCGTTCGCGAAAGAGATCATGCTCGCCGCCGGGGTGCCGACGGCGACGGCGCGCGTCTTCACCGATCGTGACGACGCTGCGAGCGCCGCGGCGACCGGAGGCCCGATCGTCGTGAAGGCCGATGGCCTTGCCGCGGGCAAAGGCGTGGTCGTCGCGGACTCGGGAGCGGAAGCCGCAGAGGCGGTACGCGCGCTCGGACGCTTGCCCGCGGGGCAGACGGTGCTGCTCGAGGAGCGCCTCTCGGGGCCAGAGCTCTCGGTGATGGCGTTGTGTGACGGGGAGCACGCCGTGCTGCTGCCGCCGTCGCAGGATCACAAACGCCTGCTCGATGGAGATCGTGGACCGAACACCGGCGGCATGGGGGCCTACGCGCCCGCGCGGCTGCTCGATGACGCCCAGCTCGAGCAGGTGCGCTGCAAGGTGATGCTGCCGACGCTGCGGGTCCTGGCCGAGCGCGGGGCTCCTTTTCGTGGGGCGCTCTACGCGGGGCTGATGCTGACGGCGCAGGGCCCGAAGGTGCTGGAGTTCAACGCGCGCCTCGGGGATCCCGAGACGCAGGTGTTGATGATGCAGACGGCGGACGATCTCCTGCCCCTGCTCCACGCGGCCGCCGTGGGCGCGTTACCCGATCGACGTCTTCAGCTCGAGCCCGGCTATGCGGTGGGCATCGTCCTGGCGGCGCCCGGGTACCCAGAGGCGCCGCGCGTCGGCCTCCCGATCTCAGGGCTCGAGCTGGTCGCTCCTGCTGACGTCGCCGTGTTTCACGCAGGGACGAAGCGTGACTCGAGCGGACGGGTCGTCACTGCCGGAGGCCGCGTGTTGACGGTGTGTGCGCGCGGCTCGACCGTCTCGGCCGCCAGAGACCAGGCGCTGCGGCACGCGCTCCGCATCGACTTCGAGGGCCGCCAGCTGCGCCGCGACATCGCCAGCGGCGCTCCGGCGCCCTGACATGCTGCGCCGGTACCTGTTCCAGGAGATCGTCGCGCCTTTCGCTGCCTGGACGGGTTTCCTGAGCGTGCTGTTCTTCGTCATGGCCTTCTTGCGGGGCATGGACTTCCTGCTCGGCAGCGCCGTGACGGCGTGGGACTTCGTGCGCTTCACGGCGTCGCTCGCGCCTCAGTTCCTGGTGCAGGCCATCCCCATCGCGATGTTGCTGGCGACGCTGTTGGGGCTCGGGCGACTCGCGGACGATCGTGAGCTGGTCGCGATGCAGGCGCTCGGCGTGAAGCCACGCGTCTTCTTCGGCGGGCCGCTCGTCCTGGGGCTGGTGTTGACGCTGGTGCTCGCGGCGTTGTCGTTCACGCTGCAGCCGTGGGGCATGCGCTCCCTGCGCCTCATCGCCCACGAGATCATCCGCCGGAACCTGGTGTCCGACATTCGCAGCGGCGTGTTCCACGAAGAGGTGCCTGACTTCACGCTGTACGCAGAGAAGGTCGACCCGGGGAACCGGTGGACGAACGTGTTGCTGTTCGATGGTCGTGATCGAGAGACCCCCTTGCTGGCGCTCGGAGCGCGAGGGGCGGTGCAGCCCGACGAGCGGCTCGAGAACGTCGTCTTCGTCCTCGAGGACGGGAGCGTTCACCGGGCCCGCGGCTACAGCGAGGACTACTCGACGGTTGGCTTCTCGCGTGCGGAGTTCAAGGCTGACGTCGGCGGCGCCTTCTTCCAGAAGAACAACTTCCGCTCGGTGCGCGAGGAGTCGTCTCCGCTGGAGCTCCTCGAGGCACGCCGGGCCGCGTTCGAGAAGGGCGAGCCCACCCTGCCGATCGAGGTCACGCTCCACTGGCGGCTGGGGCAGGCGCTGATGCCGCTGGCCTTCGCGTTCCTCGGCACGCCGCTGGCGCTCTCGAGGCGGGGGGGAGGGCGGGCCTTCGGCGTGATGTTCTCGCTGATGAGCTACGTCGGGTACTACCTGATCGCGCGCGCTGCAGTGCAGGTCGCCGAGAAAGGCGAGCTCTCGCCCGTGCTGGCGGGGCAGGCGCCGAACCTGCTGTTCGTCGTGGTGGGCCTGGCGCTGATGCTCCGAGTCGAGCGGCGAGGCGCGGCGTGAGCCCGACGCTCTTCAGGTTCGTCGCAAAGCTGTACCTCAGCCTCTTCGTCGTGGCCTTGGCTGGCGTGGTGCTCGTGTTCCTGGTCGCTGACTTCGGCGATCGCTTGAGCGTCTTCTTGAACCACCGCGTGCTCGACGTCGCCGAGCTGTATTGGCACAAGTCGCTGATGACGCTGCACCAGCTGTCTCCGGCGGCGATGTTACTGGCGGCGGGGGCGACGGTCTCGGTGCTGCGAAAGCGGGCCGAGTGGACCGCGATGCAGGCGCTCGGGGCCTCTCGCTGGACGGTGGTGGCCCCGGTGTTGGTGTGCGCGTCGATCATGGCCGTGGGCCTGATGGCCTTCGACGAGCTGGTGGTGACGCGCTCGGGTGAGCGGGTCGACGGGTTGATGGCGAACCGCTTCGGTCGGTGGGGCGACTACGGCTTCTTCTACTTCCCCAAGCAGTGGTTCCGCGTCGGCAGCGACATCGTGCATGTGCGCGGCGAGAGCGAAGCGGAAGGCAGGCTCCGCGACGTGACGGTGTACCGGCTGCGCGAGGGATTTCAGCTGGCGGCGCGCATCGATGCGGACGCGATCGAGCCGAGGGGGGGCGAGCGCTGGGCCTTGTTCGACGCCGTGGAGCGTCGCTTCGAGGCCGACGGCACTTCGACGCTCCAGCGCTTCCCCGAGACGGCGCTGACGCTGGGCGGCTCCGATCCCCAGACCTTTCGAATCCGCCAGGGGCGCCCAGAGCAGATGCCGCTCGCCGATCTGCGCGCCCAGCAGGTGATTCGCGCGAAGGTCGGGTTGCCCGTCGAGCGATTCCTGCTCGCGATGCACAACCGCTTCGCCTACCCGTTGACCGGCGTGGCTGCGGCCCTGCTCGCGCTGTCGCTGGCGCTGAGGCCCTCGCGACGTGGGCACCTCACCCTCGCGTTGATCGAGGGGCTCCTCGTCTCGCTCGCGTTGTTCGCCTTCATGCTGATGGGGAAGGCGCTGGTGCTGGGGGAGCACGTCTCGGCCGGCTTCGCGGCGTGGGCCCCCGTGGTGGGCCTGGTCCTCATGGGGAGCGGGCTCTGGGCGTACAGCGAAGGTCAGCGCATTCCGAGAGCGCGGCGATAGACCTGCAGCGTCTTCTGCGCGCAGTCGTCCCACGAGAAGCGCGCGGCGCGAGCGACGCCTGCCGCCGAGAGCGAGGCCCGTAGCTCGTCGTCACGGAACAGCCGCTGGCAGGCCGTCTTCCATGCTTGAGGGTCGTGGGCAGGCACGAGGAGCCCCGCCGCGCCGACGACCTCTGGGTGCGCGCCGGCGTCAGCCGCGACGACGGGCCCGCCACACGCCATCGCCTCGAGCGCCGGCAGGCCAAAGCCCTCGTAGTACGACGGCACCAGCACACCGACGGCGCCGGCGTAGAAGCGCACGAGATCGACGTCGGGGAGCGGAGAGAGCTCGAGGATCGACTCGTCGAACCCGAGGGCGCGCCGCGCGCCGCGCCCAGCCAACAACGCGAGTGGCGCCGGGAGTGAGGTCGCGATCGGCTGCAGCACGCCGAGGTTCTTGTGGGCCTTGAGGCTGCCGATGGCCGCGAAGTACCGGGTTGGGAGGCCGCGTCGCGCGCGGAAATCCTCGAGCTCCGAATCGGGCGGAACGCGGAACGAGGCGTCGACGCCATTGCCGATCACCTGCAGGCGCTCAGGCGCGAGGTTCAGGTGCCGCGACACCTCGCCGCGAGAGAACTCCGAGACCGTGATGAGCGCCTTCGCCCGCCGAGCCCGTGGGCCGACGACGAGCTGGTAGTACGCGGTGCGGGTGCGCGACCTGCTCTCGTTCAGCGCGAGGTGGTTGGCGTCGTGAATCGTCGCCACGAGTGGGCCCGACCACAGCGCCGGCACCGAGAATGACGTCGCGTGGAAGAGGTCGGGCCGTTGTTTGAGGAGCGTCGCGGCCAGCGAGGGCTGCTCCAGCGGCGCGAGGAAGTCGGCCGAGCAGCGAACGAGGGGAATGCGCGGGGCGAGCGCTCCGAGATCGCCTGGCACGCCATCGGGGCCGGTGAGGCCGACGAACTGCCACCCGGGCTCGAGGGGAGGAATGCGCCGCGCCAACTCGAGCGCGTAGCGAGCGATGCCATGAAGTGGACCGCGCACCATGCGCAGATCGATGACGACTTTCACCAGGAGGTCACTGTACCCGCGCGCTCGCGCTGGGTGACGACTTTCGCGGGGCGGTGCGGTATCGCTCGTCGGGTGCGGGTGGCCCTCGTTCACGACTGGCTGGTGACGTGGCGCGGCGGCGAGAAGGTGCTGGCGGCGCTGGCCGAGCTGTACCCGCAAGCCCCGATCTACACGCTCTTCCACGACGCCGCGGCGATGCCGGCGAACCTCGAGTCGCACCCGATCGTCTCGTCGTTCCTCGATCGCTGGCCCGGCGCGAGGAGTCGGCATCGTCAGTTCCTGCCGCTGATGCCCGCTGCGATTCGTTCACTGGAGCTGGGGCCCGTCGATCTCGTGATTTCGTCGAGTCACTGCGTGGCCAAAGGCGTGCGGATTCCCGAGGGCGCCCGGCACCTGAGCTACGTGCACGCGCCGCTGCGCTACATGTGGGATCGGTTCGACGACTACTTCGGGCCGGGAAAGGCCGCGCCGTTGGTGAGGCTCGCGGCGCGCGGGCTCAGGCCAGCGTTCCAGGCGTGGGACGTCGCGACCGCGGGGCACGTCGATCGCTTCGTCGCCAACAGCGCGCACGTGGCCGCGCAGATCGCCGAGCGGTATCAGCGCTTCGCGACGGTGGTGCACCCTCCAGTCGAGCTGGAGCGCTTCACGGCCTCGTCGCTCGAGGGCGTTGGGAAGGGTGGCTACTTCCTCTGCCTCGGGGCGCTCGCACCGTACAAGCGCATCGATCTCGCCATCGACGCCTTCCGCACGCTCGGCTGGCCGCTGTGGATTGGTGGGACGGGTCAGTCCGAGGCGTGGCTGCGCTCGCTCCCGCCCAATGTGAAGGTGCTCGGGCAGGTGTCCGACGCGGACCTGCCGGAACTCTATTCGAACGCTCGCGCCCTCATCTTTCCAGGCCTCGAAGACTTCGGCATCACGCCGCTCGAGGCGCAGGCCAGCGGGCGGCCGGTCGTCGCCTATCGGGGCGGCGGCGCGCTCGAGACCGTCACCGGGGGCGCGGGCCTCTTCTTCGACGAGCAGACCCCAGAAGCCCTCGTCCGGGCGCTGAGGGCGTTCGAGACGTTCGAAGCGACGTTCGATCCCGCGTCAGCCCGCGCGCACGCCGAGCGCTTCACGAAGCAGTCGTTCCAGGCCGGAATCCAGAGGGAAGTCGAGGCCCTGGGCAGGGGGGATTGAGGCGTGCTCGTGGGGCTGTGCTATGGCCTCTGGCGTCGTGTTCACCCGCTTCCAGCGCTTCTACAACTCGATCAAGCTGTTCGCCGACATGGGCGCGCTCGCGGCTGCGTTCGGTCTCGCCTACCTGACGCGGTTCTCTGGCCTGCTGGCGTTCGAGTCACAGCCACCGCTCGAAGACACGCTCGTGATCCTCGCGGTGGTGCTGGTGGTGTTTCCGCTGACCTTCCGTCAGGCGAACCTCTACACGACCAATCGTGCGCGCAGTCACATGGGCGAGGTGTTCGAGGTCTTCAAGTCGACGATCCTCGCCACCACGCTGCTCGTCGCGCTGACGTTCTTCTTCTA
The DNA here is from genome assembly GCA_040400045.1 of Myxococcaceae bacterium. Lineage (GTDB taxonomy): Bacteria > Myxococcota > Myxococcia > Myxococcales > Myxococcaceae > Xiheimicrobium. The sequence continues at coordinate 80,335 of JBBAQZ010000017.1, read as the reverse complement.
CGAGCGCTACTCCCGCGCGACGATCGGCTTCTTCACGATCTACGCGTTCTTCGGCGTCAGCGCGGTGCGACTGGTGTTCCGGGCCGCGTTCAACGAGCTGCGGCGCCGGGGGTTCAACGAGAAGCGCATTCTCGTGGTGGGCGCAGGCTCGCTGGGGCAGCGCGTCGTCGAGACGATCGACGAGCACAAGGAGCTGGGGTTCACGGTGAAGGGCCTGCTGACGCGGCGTGAGGAGAAGGTGGGCACGATCATCAAGGGCAAGCCGGTGCTGGGCATGATGCTCGAGCTCGGCGCGGTGCTCGATCGCGAGCCCATCGACCAGGTGATCCTCGCGCTGCCGCTGGAAGATCAGCCGATCCTGAAGGAGTTGATGGAGCAGCTCGCCCTGCGCACGGTCGACGTGAAGATGGTGCCCGATCTCTTCAACTACGTGACGCTCCGCGGAGGGCTCGAGGAGTTCGGCGGGCTGCCGATCATCAGTCTGCAAGGTGCTCCGCTCGATGGCTGGAACCTGATCGCGAAGCGGGTCTTCGACGTGCTGTGTTCGCTGCTGTTGATGATCGCGGGGGCGCCCGTGATGCTGGCGCTCGCGATCGCCGTGCGGCTCACGAGCAAGGGCCCGATCTTCTACCGGCAAGAGCGTATGGGCATGGATGGGCACCTGTTCGAGATGCTTAAGTTCCGCACGATGCGCACCGACGCCGAAGAGGAGGGCGCGCAGTTCGCCCAGGCCAACGACCCACGGCGCACGTTCATCGGCGCCTTCCTTCGCAAGTACTCCCTCGATGAATTGCCGCAGTTCTACAACGTGCTCGTCGGCGACATGAGTCTGGTCGGCCCGAGGCCCGAGCGGCCCGTCTTCATCGAGGAGTTCAAGAAGCAGATCCCCCGCTACCACCTGCGGCACATGGTGAAGTCCGGCGTGACGGGGTGGGCGCAGATCAACGGCCTGCGCGGCAACACGTCCATCAAGGAGCGCATCGACTACGATCTCTATTACATCGAGAACTGGTCGCTGCTGTTCGACTTGAAGATCCTCCTGCGCACCGCCTTTGGCGGCTTTCTGTCGAAGAACGCCTACTGATGCTCAGCGTGCTCCTGATCGCGGTGTTGTCGCAGCCGATGCCGATGCCCGGCGTCCCGGGCGCGGACAAAGCCCTCGCACCGACGGCCATCGAAACGGCGCGGCTCTACTTCATCGCCGGCAACATTCCGTCAGCGCGTGAGTGGGGGCAGCGGGGCCTGAAGAAGGAAGCGAAGGCGTGCAAGCCGCTCCTGAAGGATCTCGCCGAGTACTCGTTTCTGTTGTCGAAGTACGAGGCGCTGACGCTCGAGGAAGCGAAGCTGATGATCGTCCTCGATCGCCGCATCTCGCCGAAGTCGGTCGGGAAGCTGACGACGCCGGTCATCGAGCGCTACGTCATGGGGCCGATGGCCCGCGCTCGGTTGTGGGCCGAGCAGGGCGCCGCTGGTGAGGCCGTGAAGTTCGTCGATGATGTGCTGACGGTCGACCCCGCGAACGCAGAGGCCAAAGGGCTTCGCGCCCAGTTGTTGGCGGTCGCCGATGGTGGCGTCGTGTGGGACGCGGGCCGTTGATCGTCTGCACGAAAACTGCATCAACACTGCGCTGAGATTCCCCCGGGCCTGCGCGCCAGCGTGACCGTCGCCGACGTTGATGGCGGCATGAACGAGCCCACGTCACCGCCGCCGCCTCCTCCCGCTCCACGTCAGCCCCGCCGCCGCTCGAAAGTCCTGCCAGTCCTCGGAGGGCTCCTCATCGTCCTCGGGCTGACCCTGGTGATCTCGGTGCAGGTCGAGTCACGCGACGACTTCGCGAACTCCGAGCTCGCGGCTGGGGTGGAGGAGCGGTGGGGCGCGCCGGTGGATCAGCCTGCGCCGTCGGTGCGGGCGGTGCCCAGTGGAACGGTCTTCACGGCGCTCGAGGCCATGCCGCTGTCGCGCCAGCACGTGACGGTCGACGCGACGATGAACTACCGCAAGCGGGGCCTGCGCTACTTCTCGGGCTTCGACTTCGACTTCACCGGCAACTACTCGGTCGCGAACACCCGGCCGCACGACATCGACGTGGCCTTCGTCTTCCCCATCGAGATGGACAAGGCGCAGGTGCTGCTGAGCGATCTGCAGTTCCTCGTCGACGGTCAGCCCGCGCCGCTCGAGATGGGCGATCAACGCAATCGCCTGGTGTGGACGGGGCGCATCGACAAGGGCGCCGAGCGGCAGTTCACGATTCGGTATCGGGCGCGCGGGCTCGACTCGTTCCTGTACCGGCTGGACCCGTCGTTGCCGGCGAACGACGTCAAGCTGCACGTGGGCGTCGTCGGTGGCGACAACTTCGACTACCCGGCGGGCGCGCTGTCGGCATCGTCGGTCGCGCAGTCGCGTGACGGCATCGGGCTGGACTGGACGTTCTCGACGCTCGAGTCCGGCGTCGCGCTCGGGGTTCGGTTGCCGTCACTCAAGACGTGGGACGTGATCATCGCGACGATGGCCCGGCGTGCGTGGTTTCCCTTCCTCGCGCTGCTGGCGATGGTGATGGCGCTGGGGGTGAAGCACGGCCGCCCGCTCGCGTTCTACGAGACGCCGCTCATCGCGACGGTGTTCGGCTTCACCTTCGTGGTGATCGCGTACCTCTCGGCATTCCTCACCTTCGAGGCGGCGTGGCCCATCTCGGTGCTGGGCCTGGGCGCTGCCTTCGTGCTGTGGATGTCGCGGCTGATGGCTGACGAGCCGAAGAAGACCTTCGTGATGCTGTGGGTGGCGACGATGGCGGTGCCGACGCTCGCGGTGGTCGCGCAGGGCTACACGGGGCTCATCTACACGGTGGAGTTGCTGGTCGGGCTCATCGGCGCGTTGGCGTTGTCGACGCGGCGCTCGGTGCGGGGCTGGTTGGACGACTCGGCGACGCGGTCGACGGGGGTGGCGTCATGAACGCGCTCCTGCTGTCGGTGCTGGCGGCGACGCCCTCGGGGACGGCGACGGTGCCGCTGAACGAACTGGTCGAGTTGCTGGAGCCCAAGAGCGCCGAGACCACGAAGTCGGTCGCTGCCGTCACCAGCCTCTCCCTGGCGGGGCAGCCGGGCGAGGTGGGGCTCTGGGTCGACGTCGAGGCGAACATCCGGGTGGTCTCAGGCACGGCGGTGTCGGTGCCGTTGCTGAACGTGACGGCTGACACCGTGGTCGAGTCGTTGCCCGACCTGGCCGAAGCCGTCGTGGTGTTGCGCGACGGCGCGGTGACCGCGATCTGCAACGGCCCCGGAGCGCATCGGCTGACCTTCAAGCTGCTGGTGCGGGCGAGCCGTGACGGGCGCCGATCGACCGCGCGCTTCGAGACGACCCCGCACGCGCCGCCCACGCCGCTGAAGCTCGACGTCGACGATGGGCTCTTCGAGGTGCCGGGCGCATCGGTGGTGAGGGAGTGGGGCGGCTACGTGGTGTTTCCGCAGCGCGGCGCCTACCAGGTGGTGTGGGCGTCTCGAGGTGAGGTGACGCCGAAGGCGCAGGTGACGCAGCGGGCTCCGGTCGACCCGCTGGTGAAGGACGCGTCGAGCCGCTGGGTGACGACGCTCGAAGGCCGGGCGACGCACGAGGTGAAGCTGACGTTGCAGCTCGATCGTCCCGGCACGCTCCGGGTCGAAGCGCCGGCCGGGCAACGGCTCCTTCGCGCGCGGGTCAACGGCGTGCCTCTCGTCGTCGAAGCGCAGGCGAGCGCGCTGATTCTCGAGGTCGCGCCCGCGTCACTGGGATCGGCCGAGGCGATCGTCGAACTGGCGCTGGCGCAGGATCTCGGTGTCTTCCATCTCTCGGGGCGGCTCGAACTCGCCTCGCCGCAGGTCTCGTGGCCGGTGTCGCGGTGGACGACCGAGACGGTGCTCCCGAAGGTGTTCACCTGGGTCCGTCGTGGCGGCTCGATGGAGCAGCTGGGCGTCGAGAGCGAGGCGCGAGGCGAGGTGCCCGGCAAGGCGCTCTTCTTCACGCAGCACCTCATCACCGCGAGCGCGCCGGTGGTGTCGCTGGGGTACTCGGTCGACATTCGCGAGAGCTACTTCCGCTGACTTGCCGCGCGGCGCGCTGGCGTCGATGCTCGTGCGGTGGACGTGTGGCCCTCGGTGCTCGCTGGTTCGGCGTGGGGCGCGTGGGCCTTCTTCCTCGCGGTCGGCCGGCAATGGTGGCCCAGGCTGGTTCGCTGGGTCTCGTTCCTGGGAGCACTCGCGCAGTTTGGCGGGCTGCTCGTGCTCATCATCCTCAACGTGCCGATGGCCGGACTGGCCCACCAGATCGACGTGGTGCGCATTGTGCTGTCGGCGGTGCTGACGGTGGGCGTGCTCTGCGTGGTGACGGAGCTCACCATCGGCATGCCGTGAGCGTCACGGCGGGTGGAGCACGCTCCAGAGGAAGGCGTCGTTACCCTGGTTGCCGATGATGATGACGCGGTTCTCTGCGATCGCACCCGGGTTGTTCGAGTGCACGAAGCCGACCGCGCGCTGATCGCCCGGAAGATCCCACGTCGTCACGGTGAGGGGCTGCCCGCTGACGTCGATGCGCAGGAGCACCACGTTGCCCTGGGTTCCGGCGCCATTGGTGTACGGAATGGGCCGCCCGAAGATCGTGATGCCCGGATCCTCGACGGTCGCGAGGACGAGCACCGTGTTGCCAATCGGTGAACGAATCGCATCGACCGCCGTCAGCCGCCCGTTTGACGTGAAAGAAGCGGCGATGGCGAAGTTCGTGAGCGCCCGCCGCTCGATGTGGAGCACCCCAAGGGGCTTCTGCCCGACGGTGTAGAGGAAGGCGTTCCCGTCAGTCACCAGACGAATCGGAGCGTTGCCATCGAACGAGGGCACGCCGGAGGTGGCGATCGAGACGAGCGAGGTGGGTGGCTGAAGCCCGTCAGCGGCGGCGACGAACGGAATCACGCCGAAGCGAGGGGTGGGCATCATCCCGCCGTTGTCGGAGAGGGTTCCCAGGTTGCAAGTGCTGTCGCAGCGTCCCGTGAGGCCCAACCTGGACCCGGGCAGCTCCAGCAGATCGTCACCGACCGCCATCGACGTGCCTGAGAAGATCGTGGGTTGCTGGGGCATGTCAGAGGCTCTGCGGATGCTCGCCTGGTTTGCGAGACTGCCGTCCGTCAGGGCGACGATGGGGTTCAGCAACCCAGTCCCACTCGCGAGGACCCGTGGGCGCACCAGACGCGTCGACGGCAGCGGCGTCTCGAGGAGCCACGTTGAGGAGGGAGGCGTCGCGAACGACGAGTCGGGGTTGACGATGCGCGCCACCAGCGACGTGGAGGTTCGCCCTCCGATGGCCGTGGTCCCGAGGAGGTTGCTGGCGATCTGGGTGGCGCGCACTTCCGTCGCCCACGGCAGGACTCGCATGGCGGGCTTGCTGAAGAGATCCGGTGACCAGCTCTCGAGAAAGCTAAAGCTGGCGCCGCCGCTGGTGGGCTCGCGCACGGTCGCGATGGACGGCTGGCCGGGAGAGGTCGCGATCTGGTACGCGGTGATGGCGACGAACCGGCTGCTCGCGAACAGGACCGAGTTCGCAATGGGAGTTGCGCCGGCCGAACCACCGGAGGCGCCGCCAGCTGCACCGCCCGCCGACGAGCCGCCCGCGGCGCCACCGGCTGAAGACCCACCCGCGGCGCCACCCGCGGAAGACCCGCCCGCGACACCACCCGCGGATGACCCGCCGGCGTCACCACCGGCGGAAGACCCGCCAGCTGCACCACCCGCGGAAGACCCGCCCGCGACGCCACCCGCGGAAGACCCGCCCGCAACGCCACCCGCGGAAGACCCGCCCGCGACACCACCCGCCGCCGATCCGCCTGCTCGGCCACCACCAGTTGCGGCCCCGCCATCCGGCACGACGCAGTACCGCTCAGCCCCGATGGGCGCGCAGACGAGTCCGGGTGCGCAGCCACCGTCTGCCTCACACTCGAACACCACACCCTCGGGGAGCCGGGCACACGACACAACGGCCAGGAGGATCAGGGTCAGGCGGAGCCGCATCGGGGAGACCCAGCCTGTCAGCCGGGCGTCGTGCCTTCCAGTCAGGCAGCGCGGACGTCGATGCGAAAGTGCGCGCCCACCTTGCCATCGCTTACGAGCGTCACGCTGCCCGAGAACGCCCGCAGGAGGGCCGCGGCGATCGACAGCCCGAGCCCGGTGCCTCCCGAGTCACGCGCGGTCGTGAAGAACGGCTCGAAGATGCGCTGCGCGTTCGCCTCGGAGATGCCCGGCCCATCGTCTCTCACGTCGATGACGATTCGATCGGCTTCCCTGCGAGCCTTGACGCTCACGGTCGCGTCGGCCCCCGCGTGTTTGAGGCCATTCTCGACCAGGTGTCGCAGCGTGGCGTTGAGCGCGTCGAAGGGGATCTTCGCGCGCAGTCCTGGCTCCGTGTTCACCTGGACTCGCGGCTGCTCGAGGCCCTTCATCACCTCGTTCACGTCGGCGGTCTCGGTGCTGGCGCTCGCGACGTCGGCCCGGGCGAGGAGCATGAGGCGCTCGACCAGGCGGGTGAGGCGATCGGTGTCGGCGCGCAGGTTCGCCAGGAACTTCTTCCGCTGCTCTTCGCTCAGCGACTCGTAGTCGTCGGTGAGGAGCTCGATCGCGCCGCGCATGGACGACAGCGGCGTCTTGAACTCGTGCGAGACGCTCGAGGTGAAGCCTTGAATGTAGCGCGCACGTTGATCGAGCAGACCGGCCATGGCCTCGAGGCTCGTCGACAGCTCCGCCAGCTCGGCGACGCGTGGCCGTGGAATCGCGCGCGACCCCTCGACGTCGCCGATGGAGATCGCCCGCGTCTGTTTCACCAGCGCACGCACTGGCCGCACCACGACGATCGACAGCCCGAGGACCACCAGCGTGATCACGCCGAGGAGTACGAGGGTCGTCGCGCCCAGGTTCTTGCGATCGCCGTAGACGGCCTTCGCCAACGTCATCGGCGTGCGCAGGAGCATCACCACGCCCCAGACCCGGCCGTGCCGAATGACCGGCAACGCAACCACCACGCGAATCGCGTTCGATCGCGACAGGCCCTCGAGCGCCGAGTCGGCCGCCTCTTTCGGCCGCTCGCGGAGCAGGCTCACCGCTTCGCCCGTCAGCGCACGCTGGAACTCGACGCGGCTCTCGACCGAGTGCCCGATGATGTCTTCCTGGCTCGAGGCCAGCACCACGCCGTTGACGTCGACCAGTCGCAGCCCCGCGAGCGTCGTCTTGCTGACTTCTTCGAGCAACGGGGCCATCGACAGTGCCGCACCCTTCGCGACCGGATCAGCAGCCAACGTTGCAGGTGGCGAGACTGGCGGCGCAGGGAGCACCGGATCGCTCGCGCGCAGCATCGGAACGAGCGGGGTGAGGGTGGGGTCCGCCGCTCGAGGACGCTGCACCTGCGCGGGCAGCCCGTAGCTCGTCTCGTCGTCGAGCCGTTGAGCGAGCTGCAGCGCGAACACCTCGGAGATCACCGCGCCCTGCGCGAGCAGCTCACCTTCGGTCTGGCGCACGAGCTGATCGTCGTAGAAGCGCACCAGCGAGAGCCCGCCGATCGCCGCGACCATCGCGACGACCGCCACCGCGGCCAGCACCATCCACAACCGGGGGCGCCACTGCATCGTCACGGCAGGCCCAGGCGGTACCCCACGCCATGCACCGTCTCGACGACCGTTCCTCCCACCGCGGCGAACTTCTGACGCACGCGGCGAATGTGGCTGTCGACGGTTCGATCGCTCACCACCACGCCGTCGTAGGCACGGTCAATCAGCTCATCCCGCGTGAAGGCCTTCGTGGGAGCGCGCAGCAAGCTCGCCAGCAGCTGGAACTCCATCACCGTCAAGGTGACCTCGGCGCCGTTCCAGAAGGCCCGCCAGGCCTCGAGATCGAGCGACAGCGGCCCGCGGTTCAGGGAGCGCTCCTTCGCAGGCTCGGTCACGGGGGCGGGCGCTGGCTCCGCGCGGCGCAGCACGGCCTTCACGCGCGCGACCAGCTCCCGGGGAGAGAACGGCTTGGTGACGTAGTCGTCGCCGCCCAACTCGAGGCCGAGCACCCGATCGAGCTCGTCATCGCGTGACGACAGGAAGACGACCGGCACGCGGCTGGTGGCCCGAATGCGTCGGCAGACCTCGAAGCCGTCGAACTCCGGCATCATCAGATCGAGCACGATCGCGATGGGGTGGTGCTTCTGGAACGCCTCCACGCCCGCGCGCCCATCGTGCGCCTCGACGACGTCGAAGTGCTGCAGCTCGAGGGCGACCCGCACCACCTCGCGGAGGTTGGGGTCGTCGTCGACGATGAGAATGGGGCCCTTCTGCACGGCCTGAATCCTACCCGACTGAAGAAAGAAAACGGCCCCGGTTTCCCGAGGCCGCTTCCCCCCTTCATCGAAGGCTTCGACAGTGACAGGGATCGCGTCGCCGCATCCCCCGTCGTTGCTCCCGCAGGAGCACAGCGGAGCCTTCACATTCGAATCAGCTGCAGCCCGTCGTCGCGCCGCAGTTGTGGCACTTGTAACAAGCACCATTGCGCACGGTGATGGTGCCGCAGACGGGGCAGGGCGGAGCGTCAGCCTGGTTCAGAAACGAGAAGCCCTGGCCCTTCGCCTCGATCACCGGCGGTGACGGGAGTGGCGCCTTCACGGGCGTCCTGGCCTCAGCGACCTTCTTGGCCTCGGCCTCCATCAGGCTCTCAGTCGCACCTTCCTGGGGCAGGAACTTCAGCGACAGCCACCGGAAGATGTAGTCGGTGATCGACTTGGCGATCGGCAGGTCAGGGTTGTTGGTGAACCCGGCCGGCTCGAAGCGGGTGTGGCTGAACTTGTCGGCCAGCACCTGCAGCGGCACGCCGTACTGCAGCGACAGCGAGATGGCGGTCGCGAACGAGTCCATCAGACCCGAGACGGTGCTGCCTTCTTTCGCCATGGTGATGAAGAGCTCACCGGGCTGGCCATCTTCGTACATGCCGACCGTGAGGTAGCCCTCGTGGCCGGCGATGCTGAACTTGTGGGTGATGGCCCGGCGCTCGTCGAGCAACCGGCGGCGGGCGTCACGCTGCACGGCCGGGGCGGCCTCGACGACCTTCTTCTTCTCGGCGTCCTTCGAGGTGTTGAGCGGCTGGCTGCGCTTGCACCCGTCGCGATAGACGGCGACGGCCTTGAGGCCCGCGCGCCACGACTCGAGGTACGCCATCTCGATGTCTTCGACGGTGGCTTCGTTGGGCAGGTTGACCGTCTTCGAGATGGCTCCCGAGAGGAATGGCTGCGCAGCGCCCATCATCTTGATGTGCCCCATGTAGTGAATCGAGCGGCTGCCCTTCGACGGCTTGAAGGCGCAGTCGAAGACGGGCAGGTGCTCGGCCTTGAGCAGCGGGGCGCCTTCGATGGTCTCCTGCTTGTCGAGGTAGCTGATGATGCCCTCGATCTCGGTCGAGCTGTAGCCGAGCTTCTGCAGGGCGAACGGCACGGTGCTGTTGACGATCTTCAGCATGCCGCCGCCGACGAGCTTCTTGTACTTGATGAGCGCGATGTCGGGCTCGATGCCGGTCGTATCGCAGTCCATCATGAAGCCGATGGTGCCGGTGGGCGCGAGCACGGTGACCTGGCTGTTGCGGTACCCGCCCTGCTCACCCAGCGAGAGCGCCTCGTCCCATGCGGCCTTCTGCGCGACATGGAGCTTCGAGTCGGTCTTGTGCATCGGCAGCTGGTAGGCGGCCTTGCGGTGCTTGCGCATGACGCTGAGCATCGGCTCCTTGTTGGCGGCGTAGCCGGCGAACGCTCCGAGGTGCTCGGAGATCTTCGCGGACTGGACGTAGGCGCGGCCGGCCATGAGCGAGGTGATGGCGCCGGCGTAGGCGCGGCCCTCGTCGGAGTCGTACGGCAGACCCGCCGCCATCAGCAGCGCACCGAGGTTGGCGTAGCCGAGGCCGAGCGGTCGGAAGTCGTAGGAGTTCCTGGTGATGCGCTCGGTGGGGTAGCGCGAGAACCCGACGATGATCTCCTGACCCAGCAGCGTCACGTCGACGGCGTGCTCGAAGGCGGCGACGTCGAACTCGCCGTCGATCGATCGGAAGTGCATCAGGTTCAGCGACGCCAGGTTGCAGGCCGTGTCGTCGAGGAACATGTACTCGGAGCACGGGTTGCTGGCGTTGATGCGATCGGTGTTCGACGAGGTGTGCCAGGCGTTGATGGTGGTGTCGAACTGCAGGCCCGGGTCTCCGCAGTGCCAGGCCGCCTCGGAGATCTCACGGAACACGTCGCGGGCGCGGTAGGTGTCCATGGGCACGCCGTCACGCACGGCGCGGGTCTGGAAGGCGCGATCGTCGACGACGGCCTTCATGAAGTCGTCGGTCACGCGAACCGAGTTGTTCGAGTTCTGGAAGAAGATCGACGAGTACGCCTCGCCGTTGAACGAGCTGTCGTAGCCGCCGTCGATGAGCGTCCACGCCTTCTTCTCTTCGTTCACCTTGCAGCGGATGAACTCGAGGATGTCGGGGTGGTCGACGTTGAGGATGACCATCTTGGCCGCGCGGCGCGTCTTGCCGCCCGACTTGATGACGCCTGCGAACGCGTCGAAGCCCTTCATGAAGCTGACCGGGCCCGAGGCCGTGCCGCCGCCCTTGAGCTGCTCCTTCGACGAGCGGATGGGCGAGAGGTTCGAGCCCGTGCCCGAGCCGTACTTGAAGAGCATGCCTTCGGTCTTCGCCAACCCGAGGATTGACTCCATCGAGTCTTCGACCGAGTTGATGAAGCACGCCGAGCACTGGGGGTGCTCCTCGACGCCGACGTTGAACCAGACGGGCGAGTTGAAGGCGACCTTCTGTCGAAGGAGCAGGTGGGTGAGCTCGGCGTGGTAGGCGGCCTTGTCTTCGGCCGTGGCGAAGTAGCCACCGGTTTCGCCCCACGCGGTGATCGTGTCAGCCACGCGGCCAACCAGGCGGCGCACGCTGGTCTCACGCTCTGGCGTGCCGGGGCTGCCGCGGAAGTACTTCGACGCGACGACGTTGGTCGCCAGCATCGACCATGACTTGGGGACCTCGACATTCTTCTGCTCGAAGACGACCTTCCCGTCTTCGCCTGCGATCGAGGCCGTGCGGTATTCCCACGCGATCTCATCGGCGGGGTCCACGCCCGGAGTGGTGAAGTACCGCTTCACCGTGAGGCCCTGCCGCTTGCCGTTGCGCGGCACTGCGCGGGCATCGAGCCCGACGTTTCCCTGGTTGACCGCGACGTTCATGGACGACAGCTCCTTCTCCATGTGATTTCCCCTCAGTGTTGCAGCGTGGTCTGACATGTGACTGTGAGTGTGGGTGACGAGAGACGACTGATCACCCCTCAGGACAACAGCCCCTGGGGGTGCAAAGCACGAAAGGTGGGAGTTTTTGCACCCGGAATCCCTCCCGGATCGGGTGCGACAGGGTGCTTCGCCTCCGAAATTCGAGACCACTTATGCGCTCGCCACATTTCGGTGTCAAGAGTAGAGCCCCAACATGTTGTGTCAAATTTTCGACCGATACCCAATGCTTAGGGGTCATTTGCACCCTCCGAGAGAATCCAGGCTCAGCGGAGACCGGCAAATCGGCCTCGGAGCACGGTTCAGCCGAAAAGTGTGACAGCCTGCGCATGAGCCTCTCTTCTGCGTATGGTCATGGCGCTACATTACTTTTCATCGACGGGTATTTTCCGACATCCCGTATTTGCTGAGTGTCTGTTTTATTGGGTTGATCGGTTTCTCTCGGAGGACACCAGGTCTTTCGAGAAGGACACGTGTTTTGCGTGCCCCGCACCAACAGCCACGGTGTCTGACGGGAGCGCGCAAAAGGCTCAGGCTGACACCACCTCGTCGAAGTGCGTGAGGTCCATCGTGAGGCGGCCTGAAGGCTGTTCGGCAAGCAGGTCTGCGTGCCTCGAGCCGAAGACGAAGTCGGCCGTTTCGTAGCGCACCTGGGCGTGGACGGTCTGTGAGGTGGCGCCGTCGATGCCGACGATGGAAATGCGGAGCTCGACCTCATCACGCACCAGGGTCTCGGGCGTGCACCCGTGCAGAGGGCTCTGCGCGTCGATGACGTGCAGGCCGAGCCAGGCCCGTGCGAACGACGGGGCGCGCTGCCGAACGAGGGGGAGCTCGAGCTGGCGGTAGAGCGTCACGCCCTCCGCCGTCTTCTCGGTCCGCACGAGGGTGACATGGATGACGGCCTCGATGATGTCGACGGCGCGCAGGTTTCCGGCCCGGACCATCAGGTTCGGGACGCCATTGACCGGCGCGATGCAGACCCTGCTGGCGAAGCGCACCCGGGCGCGGGGCAGGCTGGCGCGCGTGAAGACGAGGCCGGTGACGATGGCGGTCAGGAGGAGGCCGACGAACGCCTCCAGGGTTACCAGGGCATGGCTCCCTGGCGTCGACGGCGCCATCACGCCGTACCCGATCGTGGCGAGCGTCTGCACGCTGAAGAAGAAGCAGTCGGCGAACGAGGTGGCGTTGGCGACGCCCCCGGTGGCCCAATACGCGGTGGCGAAGAGCACGTTGGCCACCAGGAAGACGATGGCGAGCCCGCCGACGACCCACGGCCATTGCATGCGCACGAAGCGGTGGTACCAGTCGGCGAGGTGTTCCTTTGGAGCGCCCTTGATGTCGATGCCGCTGTCGAGGCTCGGGTCATTCATGGTGCGACCGTGCGACGGCTTGCGGCGCGCTGCAACGCTGGCGAACGGGCTCGGGCGCGCCTATCAACGGCGCATGGCTCCTCCGTATGTGCGTCAGGTCTTCGTCTGCACGAATCGCCGTCCCGATGGCACCCCCAAGGGCTGTTGTGCCTCGAAAGGTGCAGAGGATCTGCGCCTGATGCTCAAGAAGGAGATCGACGCCCAGGACGTGAAGGGCACCCGCATCAACACCGCCGGCTGCCTCGACGCGTGCGAGCGCGGCATGGCCCTCGTCGTCTACCCGGAGCAGGTCTGGTACGGGCCGGTGACGAAGGACGACGTGAAAGAGATCGTCTCGTCCCACCTCAAGGACGGCCAGGTCGTCGAGCGTCTCCGCATGAAGCTGCCGATCGAGCGCAAGCGAGATTGAGCGTCACGAGCGAAGAAGGCTGGGCAATTCATTCTGCGCAGGTCGCTCGAAGGCGACCCGCTGGCCCCGAGTGCGCCCCCCCCCGGCGAACGATCTCAAGTACCCCTGGTGACTCCGTGGGGAGCCGTGCTGCTCAGCGGCGGCTGCCGAAGAGCCGCAGGATGTTCAGGAAGAGGTTGATGAAGTCGAGGTACAGCACCAGCGCGCCGTTGATGGCGAGGCTCCCAGCGCTCGCGTAGCCGCTCGAGGCGTGCATCTCGCGCAGCTTCTGGGTGTCATAAGCGGTGAGGCCGGCGAAGACGACCACGGCCGCGCAGCTCATGACGAAGCCCAGGAAGTTGCTCTGCAGGAAGATGTTCACCACCCCAGCCACCAGCACGCCGACGAGGCCCATGAAGAGGAACGTGGCCCACGCCGACAGGTCCTTCTTCGTCACCGTGCCGTAGACGCTCAGGGCGCCGAACATGGCCGAGGTGATCGCGAATGAGGTGGTGATCGAGCCGAGGTTGTACCGGAAGAAGATCGCCGAGAGCGTCAGCCCCGACAGGAACGAGTAGCCGAGGAACATCGCCGCCGCGACGGCGCCGCTGATCTTCGGAGCGATCATCGAGAAGACGAACACCACTCCCAGCTCGGCGAGGATGAGCGGCAGGTAGAAGCCGCGCACGAAGCTGAACGCTTCCTGGCTGGTGGCGACGAACCAGGCCGTGCCGGCGCTGAGCGCGAGGCCTGCCACCATCCACCGGTAGACCTTCGCCATGAAGGCGCTGGCCGACTCTTCGGCGAGCAGCGACGAGGCCGACGGCAGACCGAACTGCTGTTGATGGGACGACTGCTGAGGATCGAAAGCCATGGAGTTGCTCCTGTTCGAAGAGGTCAGAGACACCGTACGCCCTGACCGTGCGTCTACTTCACCCTGCGCGTCGCCGTCGCGTGCAACTGCGCTGCGACCTCGTCGGTCACTAAGGGCAAGACCCCCCCGCCGCCAACGATGTTGACGATGTGCGAGATGGAGCCGCGACACACTCCACCCCAGGCAGGCTGCTCGGGCAGGCCGACGGAGGCATAAGACGAGTAGTCGACGAAGAGGTCCGCCCAGGATTGCGTCTGGCCCGCGCAGAGCAGGTGCCGTTCGGGCAGGGTGTCGACCACCTGCTGAACGACGAAGCCGCCACCCGTCGGATCTGACTCGGCCCGGGCGCAGGTCGCCTTCCAATCGAGCGCCTCCCCGTACGCCGCCTTGACACGCTCGGAGAATGACACCTCGCCGCTGGTGCGGCCGACGAAGACCGCGCGGCCGCCGTAGTCCCAGGAGCGCTTGAGCACATACCGATCGGGGTTCGCCTGCACTTCTGCCAGGAGCGCGTCACCGCGGAACAGCCGCGTCCACGGCACCGAGGTGCGAATCGCCTCGAGCTCGTCGTCAGTCAATCCTGCGGCCTTCGCGATCGCCCCGTCTTCGATCGCCTCGGACATCAGCCCGAACACCGCCTTCACTTCGACCTGCGACGCCGGCGGGTTGAGGACCACCGCGCGCGTGCCGTTCGGCTCGGCGAGCAGCGTCTTCACGTACTCGGCGCCCGCCAGGTCGGGCTCTTCGAGGCGGCGCACGAAGAGGTGGCGGTAGATGAGATCGACCGGCTTCCCGTTCGCGAGGGCCGCGCCGCTCCCACTCAACTGATCGGGGTGCACGACCTCGGCCTCGACGCCGAGCTCGTTGAACCGCGCACACAAGGAGCGCTGTTCTGTCAGTTGCGCGTCGTTTCGGCGCGACAACAGCACCATGCGCGAGGGCTTCTTCCCCGGCCTGAACTTCGCGTAGCCCGCCATCAGAGCGTCGAAGAGCGCCTTCGCGTTGCTGCCGTTCTGGGTCTTCCAGCGGGTGAGCTCCGCCTCGGTCGCGCCCCAGTGGCGGCCCACCACCTCGAGGAAGGCGTTCGCGGCGATGTCGCTGTAGGCCTGCATCGCGGGAATCGTCGCGTTGATCTCGAGCGCCCGAACCGCATCACCCACGAAGAAGTCGACCCGGGTGGTGACGAGCGTGTCGAGCTGGCGGAACGTCGCTTCGGCCAGGTGTTGCTCCAGGGGCGAGAGCCCGTTGAACACCACCTCGCGTTTGAGGCCGTTGAGCACCGCGCGAGACATCTTGAGGCCAGCCGACGAGAGCAGGGCGGCCAAGCGTTGCCGACGCGCCAGCTCGGCGCGCTCGATGATGACGGGAGTCGCGGTGATCGGAATCGGCTTGATGGAGCCGTCTTCCTTCTTCGTCACGGCCAGGCCGCGATCAGCCGCCAGCTTCGCGAGGGTCGGGCCGAACTGGCTCGCGTCGCGCTCCAACGCCGCGCGGAGCTCAGTCATCGCTGCTTTCGTGATCGCTGGCATCGTGGCATGAACCTTGTCGCAGGACCGCCGCGACTCAAGGCGAAACCACTCGAAAGGCCGACCGAATGAGCGGGCAGGTGGAGTTCTTCTTCGATTTCATGAGCCCGTATTCGTACCTGGCGTCGACGCGCGTCGAGGCGATGGTCGGCGGTGCCGGCGCCTCGGTCTCGTGGCGCCCGTGCTTTCTTCCGGCTCTTTTGAAGGCGACCGACAACCGCGGGCCCGGCCAGATCCCCGCAAAGATCCCGTGGGTCATGAAGGATCTCGCTGATTGGGCTGACTTCCTCGGACTTCCGCCCGTGAAGATCCCCGACACGTTTCCCTTCCTCGCGACGCAGGCGAACCGGTGCGCGTTGGTCGCGATCGACGAAGGGAAGTGTGCTGCGTTCTGCGTCGCGATGTTCGCGGCGATCTGGCGCGACGGGCTCGACCCGAACGACCCGGTGGTGCTCGGCGACGTGCTGAGCCAGGTCGGGCTCGACGCCGAACGCGTCTTGCCGCTCGCCGCGAGTCAGCCGTTGAAGGACCGGTTGAAGGCCGACTCAGAAGACGCGGTCAGGCGCGGAGCCTTCGGTGTGCCGACCTTCTTCATCGGCGAGGAGATGTTCGTCGGGAACGATCGCCTCGATTTCGTCGTGCGCCGGTTGAAAGCCCGGTGAAGCGGTTCGAGCGCGCCAGTCATGTCGCAGTGAGGGTCGTGCTCGCGAGCTGCGGGGGCCTCGGTCGTGTCGGTGGTGGGCCGTGGTTGGGCGAGTGACGCCGATGGTGCCGGGGTGCGGTCCCCCCAGGTCGCGACTGTGGCGTCCGGTGTCACGGTGAGGGCGGTGTGGATCGGCGATTATTCCACCGCCGAGGAGCTTCGCGGTCAACACGAACTCCTCCGTCGAGGGCCATGTTGGATGGAAGGACCAGGTGACGGCGCAGCCCGAAGGTGTCTGGCGCCTCACCGGTTGAATCGGCCGAGGACTCGCCGGTCATCCAGCGACGACAAGACGCATGAGATCGAACCGGCTCCGCTCGCGGCAGACCACGACCACCCGTTCGCCGCCCTCGTCGACGAGCTCCTGGGCTTCAGCGAGGCTGTCGCAGAACGTTCGGCGCTCAGCGATGGCGGGGCAACCACCGTGAGGCGAGCCGCTCCGATACGAACGACGTCGCCTCGAGTCAGCTCGGCGCGGCTGATCTTGCGCTCATTGAGCCAGGTCCCATTTGCGGTCCTGAAGTCAGAGATGGCCCAGATCGCGTTCTCCTGGACGAGCAGCGCGTGCTCCCGCGAGACGCTGCTGTCGGGGATGCAGATGGCGTTGTACGGCAGGCGCCCGATCGTGATGCGAGACCGAAGGACGTCGACCATGCGCTGGGTCCCGTCGGGGAGCGCGACCAGGAGCGTGAGCACGCCCCGGCTCCTACCCCCGAGGCTTCTGGTGCTCCGCTCACGAGAACGTCTTGACCCCGTCGTGCACGTCGAAGGTCGCGAGCGTCTTCTTCCCGCCCGTGAAGTCGCGGGTCGGCAACGTCACCAACTCCCAGCTCGGCAACACCAGCGCGGTGAGGCCCCGGCCGTACACGGCGCCGGTGTCGACCCCAACGGCCCACGTGGTGAGCAGCGGACGATCGAGCACCGAGTGACCGAAGATGATCCGCTCCGGGCCCTTCCAGAAGTTCGTCCAGAAGCGGTGATCGCCCGGCGCCTTCGACGGCCAGTACGACTTCGTCGCCGGCGGGTTGATGTGCTGCAGGTGGAGCAGGTGGTGACTCGACTGTTCCTCGACCGGCACTCCGGGGAAGCAGCCCGCGTGAACGACCGCCGCGCCGAACTCTGGCAGCCGGATGAAGTGGGGCAGGGAAGCGAAGTACTCGTCGTGGCGATCCTCGAGCGCTTCTCTGGTTCGCAGGTGATCAGGCGACAGCTTCTCGGCCGCGCGCTTTCGCTGCTGCAGGTGCTTCGCTTCGTGATTGCCGAGCACGCACTCGTACTTCATCGCGAGCTCGACACACTCCCGTGACTTCGGGCCGCGATCGACGAGGTCGCCCGCAAAGATGACACGATCGCTGACGCTGGCCTGAAGCCCGTCGAGCAGGGTGACGGCCTCGTCATGACAGCCGTGAAGATCTCCAATGACGATGGTGCGACGCATGACGCTGAGTCCTCCGCGCGAGGGCGGGCGAAAGCTGAGGTAGGAGACTGGCGCACGTTGTCTCGCACGCTCGCCTCCACGTTCTGGCGGTTCTGACGCCCCGCCAATCCGCCGCCTGACCTCCAACGAAGGGTGTCTTCGTGTCGCGAGAGATCGTGCTCCAGCAGTGGGTGGAATGCGAGAGCGACGTCTGCGCGATGTGGAAGGGTTTGTCCGATACCGAGTGGCTCAACCGGGCGATGGGCAACGAGCGGCTCGAAGTGGCGGGCGCTTCGATTGACGGGAGCGCGGCGCGATACCTGGTCAAGACCCGACTGGGCGGCTTCGAGGTGACGTGGACCGAGAGGCCCTACGAGTTCGACTTCATGAAGTCGCTCAAGGTACGCCGCGACATGCAGTCCGGCCCCGTCGAGCGGCTCGACATCGCGTACCTGACCGAGGCGAAGGGGGTCGCCAGCCGCGTCAGCGTGTCGCTCACGCTGTGGCCCCGGAGCACCTTCCTCGCGCCGATCGTCCGACTCTCGGCCTCGGGCACGCTCGAGAAGCTGGTCGACGCCATCGCGCTGCTCGATCAGTCGCTCATGCGCAACGGCCAGCCGCCCTCGTTGCCTCCTTCGCACCCCGTTCACCAGGACCGCCTGGCTCGGTCCGCCGAAGCGCTGCGAGAAGCAGGTGTTGGCGAGCTCGGCCGCCGGCTCGTCGACCTCGTTGCCCGCGCTCCCGACGACCGCGTGATGCGCATCCGGCCCTACGAACTCGCCGACGAGTGGAAGGCCCCCCGCCGTGAGGTGTTGTCGGCGTGTCTTCACTGCGTCCGGGCGGGCCTGCTCCAGCTGCGGTGGGACGTCGTCTGCCCGAGCTGCCGCACTGGCGCGTCCTCCATCGACTCGCTCGGCGAGCTCACCACCCACGGCTTCTGTCAACTGTGCGAGATCGGCTTCGGCCTCGATCTCGACGACTCGGTGGAGGCGACGTTCCGACCCGTCGTGGGCGTGCGCGCCGTCGAGACCGGCCCGTACTGCGTCGGGAGCCCCGCCCGCATGCCGCACGTCGTGAGTCAGGCGATCCTTCCCAACTTCGGGAAAGCGATCTTGCGCGTGCCCGATGAGGAAGGGCTCTTCCGGCTCTTCATGCGCGGCGGCAAGGCGGCGCTCGTCTTGTCGAAGCAGGGCGGGCCGACGCAGGTCGAGATCCCCGATGACGGCAAGGACTGGCCCGAGCGCTTCCAGGTGTCGCCGTCGGCCGAGATCGCGGTGAAGTCGGGCGGCGAGAGCGAGCGACACGTCAAGCTCGAGAAGGCCGCCTGGGCCAGCCTGGCCGCCACGGCGCGCGACGTGATGATGCTCCCGTTGTTCCGTCGGGAGTTCTCGGCGCAGGTGCTCCGGCCCGGGCTCTCGTTGCAGGTGCAGCGCTTCGCCCTCGTCTTCAGCGATCTCACCGGCTCGACGGACATGTACGCGCGCGCCGGAGACGCCGAGGCGTTTCGCTTCGTGCAGGAGCACTTCGAGATCCTCACCAGCGCCATCGAGCGGCACGGCGGCGCGGTGGTCAAGACGATGGGCGACGCCGTGATGGCGGTCTTCCCCGACGAGCTCGCTGCCGTCGCCGGCGCGTGCGACATGCTGAAGGACTTCGAGATCTTTCGTGCGAAGGACGCACAGGGGGCGCGCACCTCACTCAAGCTCGGCGTCTTCGGAGGCTCGGGTTTCGTCGCCACCGCGAACAAGGTGCTCGACTACTTCGGCCAGACCGTGAACGTCGCGGCGAGGCTCCAGGGTGAGGCGAAGGCCGGCGAGCTCGTGATGGCCGCAGCCGTCGCGGATCAGGCCGCGAGCCGAGGTCTCTTCGATCCGTCTCGTGTGACCCAGCGCTACGCCGCGAGCCTCAAAGGTGTCGAGGGCCCACTCGAGGTCGCCCGCGTCTGCCTGGCGTCACCGCCCGCCTAAGCCCGCCCAATTCGTGGGCCGCACGTTCGTCGCCGGGTTCGTCAGGAATCCGCTTCGGTCGACGTGCAAGGGGATATGGTCGTCGGCCTTCGCCCATGCTCACAGACGACGAACTCTTCGCCGACATTTCCAAGCGTAAAGCCGAAGGCCGCGACTTCAAGAAGCAGCTTGGAGAGCTCGTCTTCCGCTGGAGGGACCCCTCCGCCACCGTCATTCGCCGGGTCCAGGGCGCGTTCATGAGGGGGTCGCCCGACGACGTCGACGAGGTCTTCCAGGACGCGGCGGCGAAGTTCATGTCGCGCGGCCTCGACCAGTTCCGTGGCGTGTCGGAGCAGATGCCGGGCAAAGCCGCGTCTCCCAAGACGTTCTTCCTGCGCATCGTGAAGCACTGCGCGATCGATCGGTATCGCCGCCAGCGGGAAGAGCTCGCCGAGGGCCCGCGCGGTGACGACGAGGACGATCGCGAAGAGACGTTGCCTGAGGCCAACCGCGCCGTCGCCGTCTCGAACGCGAAGGCCGAAGCCGCCGAGGCCAACGAAGAGTACTGGGCTGCCTTCCGGAAGCTCCAGGAAGAGCACCCCAACGAAGCCGCCGCCTGGGATCTGTACCACCACCAGGACATGGACGATCACGAAGAGGTCGCCCGGCAGCTCGGCATCAGCGTCGTCAATTCCTACAAGCGCGTCAGTCGCGCCCAGGCCTGGTTGAAGTCGTATGTGCTCGAAGCACGCAAGGAGGAGCCGTCGTGACCGTCTCGCCCATCGAAAAGTACCGCGCCCGCATCGACGAACTGGAATCGCTCAAAGCCGAGCTCGAAGCAGCCAGTCGACCAGGCGACCCAGCACCCGTGGTGGGGCGGTTGCTCGAAGCGGCCGGAGACTTGCTGAGGCGGCGCACGAAGGTCCCCTGTGACGAGGCGTTGATCGACGCCGCGCTCGCGGTCGTTCCAGAGAAGGGGCTTCATTCGTGGGCCGAGGGCGTGAGGGCCGATGACGTTCGCGCGAGGGTCGAAGGCGCTGCAGATCAAGCCGTCGATGCGGCGATTCCCGAGAGTGATGGTGATGGGAAGACGCTGACGACGTGGGCCATGCAGGCGTTGATGGCGAGAGATCGCCTCGAGTCGGCTCGCTGTTCCGTCGAGCGCATGGCGGGTCGAGGTCGGCCCGGTGCGCAGGTGACGCTCCAGCGGTTGAGCCAGGAGCTCACGGCCGCAGACGAGAAAGCGCGGCGCTGTACCACCCGGCTCACCGCGCTCAACGCCGACCGGCGCGACGAAGTGGCGATTCTGGATGACGAGCGGCGCGCGGCCGCGTGGTGGGTGTCGGAGAAGTCGGGTCTGGAGCACGACCTGGTGGTGAAGGTGCTCGGTGGTGAAGCCCGCGGAAGCCTCTCGCAAGGCGCCCAGGCAGCCCACGATCTCGTGATGCAGAAGCGTTCGCGCCGGTTCTCGTTCGACGAGCTGCTGCGGTTCGATCTCGGAGTCGCCAGCACCACCGAGCGCGACGCGATTCGCAAAGCCGCCGAGACCGACGCCGAGCTGATGATGGCGCTCCAGGCGATGGAGGACGGCGACGTGGCCATCGAAGCGCTGACGAAGAGCGACGTGGTGACGCTGCGAGCTGCTCCGGTGCCGCTGGCCGTGGGCGCGCGCAGCTCCAGCGATTCTCTCGAAGTCGTCGAAGAGCGCACCGAGTTCAAGTTGCTGGTGTTCCGCTCCAAACAGCGTGTCCAGGTGGTGGTTCAACCCCGTCGCCAGGATCGCTTCGCAGCCGCTGCCGTGTACCTTCCCGACCAGCCTCAGCGCAGCGTGGGGCAAGAACCCGGAGAGCACGGCCTGCACTTCGACGTGGGCACCGCCGACCGGGTCAGAGGCGTCATCGCCAGGGTCGTCGTTCAGCTCTCCGACGGTCGAAACGTGACGAGTGAGGTGACGTTGTAGTGGGAGCCCGGAAGAAGTCGGCGCCCCCCGAAAGAGCCGTCAGCGTGGTGCTGGTGACGGCGCCCGACGAAGCTGCTGCTGCCACCCTCGCGCGCGCGCTCGTCGATGAACGCCTGATCGCCTGCGCGAACCTCGTTCCGAAGATCCGCTCCCTCTTCCGGTGGAAGGGCGTCATTCATGACGCGGACGAGGTGTTGATCGTGATGAAGACGCGCTCGAGCTCCGTCGACGCGCTCATCGCCCGGGTCAAGGCCCTTCACTCGTACACCGTGCCTGAGGTGCTGGCGCTGCCGGTTCGCGCTGGCTTCGCGCCGTACCTCGACTGGGTCTGGCAGGAGACGGAACCAGAGGCGCGGGTCGTTCGCCGGGTTCGGGTGAAGCCAGGGCATGGATCGGTGCCTTCAAGGCAGCCATCGAGGCGCTCGGGCCGCTCGATCTGATGTAAACTGATTTTCCTGCAGGGTCGGACAACATCCCACCCCGGCCGGCCGATATCCCGTTGGGTCGTTTTTCAAGGAGAACATCGTGGTTCGCGTCAACTCTCGGTCGAAAGCAGCAGTTGCTGCCGCGAAGGCGAGAGCGAAGGCGGCTCCGAAGGGCGTGCAGACGGCGATCGACCGCCTGGCGAAGTCGAAGAGCGCCGAGGTCGAGACGGGCGCGGACGGCTCCGTCACCCGCCGCAAGAGCTCGCGCCGCAAGGACGTCGCGTCGACCCAGACGCTCACGAAGACCGAAGGGAAGCTGCTCGAGTCGACGCTCGAGTACTCGAAGCAGACCAGCCGACCCGGCCGTGAGACCGAGAACAGCTTCGTCGATCGCAGCGACATGCTCGGCCGTCACTCCACCCAAACGCGCACCGAGACGACGTCGGAGCGTGGCGACACGAGCCGGCACACCGTCACCACCAGGGACGCCGACGTCTACGGGATCACGAAGGCGGGCCGTGAGCAGACGGTGAGCAGCACGCTCTCCGATGGCACCCGGACCGCGACCCACGCCAGCTCGAGCGACTCGGTGGGCAACGCGCACAAGGCCTCCGACGTCACCACCGTTCGCGAGCAGGGCGAGCACACCGTCACCCGCAACGAGAGGCGCTCGAAGGGCTCCGAGCTCGAGACGCGCTCGTCCACCACGTACGACGACGGCACCTTCAGCCTGGGCGGGGGCGCCGACTGGAAGAAGGGCACCAGCGTCGACAAGAGCTTCCTCCGCGAGCGTGACGCCGATTCGGCTCGCACCACCGCGCGCGCCGACAAGATCGCTGAGCGCGCCGGCAAGGTGATGGACTGGATGGGCCTCGAGCCCGCCGAGTGGTCGAGCGAAGTCGCGCCCGAGCGCATGCGCGAGAAGACGCTCGTCGAGGGCGAACACGGCCGCGTCTCGACGCAGCACGGCGTCAGCGGCCACCAGAGCGCGCAGTTCGACGGCAAGGGCCTCAGCGGCACCTTCAACCGCGAGGCCCGCGCTGGCGTGTACGCCGAGTCGTCCGGGCGGGTCTCGGGTCGCGCCGGTGAGGCCTCGTACGATGCGCGCGCGAAGGCCGAGGTGAAGGCCAGCGTCGACGCGAACGGGCGGCTCGATCTCGATGGCCTCGAGGCCTCGGTGAACCTGCGGGTCGGCGCGTCGGTCGAGGCAAAGGTGACCGGCCGCGCGGCGACGAAGCGCGTCACCATCAGCGGCGTCGAGGTCGATGCCTCGGTCGAGGGCCATGCGCGCGCGTCTGCAGAGGCCGTCGCCGAGGCCACGGGCACCGTGCAGATCACCCGCAATCCTCCCACCGCGATCGCGAAGGGCGAGGCGGGCGCGTCTGCCGTCGTGAAGATCGAAGGCGAAGTCCGGTTCGGAGCGGGCCCCTTCTCAGTCGTGGCGAGCGGCTACGCCAGCGCCGGCGCTGAAGCCCGCGCCTCGGGCGTCGTCGGCTACGAAGACGGCAAGCTCAAGCTCGGCGGCAGCCTCGGCGCAGCGCTGGGCGTGGGCCTCGGAGGCTCGGCGACGGTCGAAGTCGACGTTCACATGATCGGCCAGATGGCGAAGAACGCCGCCGACGTGAACAAAGACGGAAAGATCGACTTCTGGGACGCGACGGCCGCGGTCGGCAAGACGGCGAAGTGGGTGGGTGGTTGGCTGCATCCGCACACCGACAAGCCGCGCACCTTCATTCGAATGACTCCTGTTCTCTTCACCCCCCCGATGGTGATGCTGTGGTCCCCATGGCACATTCCGAACGTTTTCAAGCAGCCGAGCGTGCACTGAAGTCTGGCGCGTACGACGAGGCGAGGAAGCTGTTCCGCGAAGACGAAGAGGCACGGGGTTCTCTCCTGGACACGCGCGCGAAGCTGCAGGCCGCCGACGGGAAGCTGGCCGCGGGAGATCTCAACGCCGCCGCCGCGCTCTATGAGGCCGTGCTCGAGCGAAACCCCTCGATGGCCGAGGCCTACGCTGGGCTCTGCCGGATCTCGCTGTTCACCAACCAGCTCGACGCCGCGAAGATGCACGCGATGGCGGCGGTGCGGCTCTCGCCTCGCCACGGCCTCGGGTGGACGATGGTGGGGCTGGTGCATGAGAGCCTCAACGAGCTCGAGCTCGCGATCGAGGCGCTCAAGAAGGGCGTCGAGCTGTCTCCCGACGTCTTCCTCTGTCAGCTGAACCTCGGCCGCGTGCTCGCAGGCCAGGGGCGCGCGCAGGAAGCCGTCGCTGCGCTGACGCAGGCCACGTCGCTGGCTCCGCAGAACCCCGACGCGTTCACGTTTCTGGGCATGGCGTACCGACTCGGCAAACAGCATCGCCTGGCGCTGCGGGCATTCGAGAAGGCGAAGGATCTGGCGCCGACGAGCGTCAACGCCTGGGCGACGCTCGGTGACGTGTTGTTCGAGCTGAAGGAGTTCCAGGCGGCGCGCGACATCTTCGATCTGGGCCTCAAGGCGTGCGGCGATCACCCCGCGCTGCTCGAGAAGGCGCTCGCCGCGACCCTGGTGCTCGACGACGCAGCGGGAGCGGTCGCCTACCTCGAGCGCGAGCTGAAGGTGGCGCCGCAGCACGAGCAGGCGTGGCTCAACCTCGCCAACCTCTCGATGCTCACCGGCGACTTCGGCAAGGCCGAAAAGGTCGCGAAGCAGCTGCTCGAGAAGAACCCGAAGCAGTGGGAAGCCCACTTCATGCTGGGCAATCTCTACGCAGCCGTGCCCCTCGCACCGAAGGCAGAGCAGGCGTACCGGAAGGCGATCGAGCTCGCGCCGGACAAGTGGCAGCCGATGGTGAACCTGGCGACGCTGTTCATCGAGGGCACGTCGGCCGGTCAGCACGCCGAGGCGGTGAAGTGGTTGGAGCAGGCCGCGACGATCGCTCCGACCGACTGGCGCATTGTGTACAACCAGGCGCTCGCGTTCACGAGGCTCCAGCAGACCGATCGGGCGCTCGAAGTGGTGCGGAGAATTCAGAAGCGGGCGCCCGCCGATCATCCGATGGTGGCTGAGGCGCGGAAGCTCGAGTCGAATCTGCTCGAAGCGGCGCAACGCTGAACGTCTGCGCTCCGGAGCGAGGGCTGGTCGAGGGTGCTCCGAAGCCTCGAGCCCCGATGGTCTCGACGAATTCCGCTCCCTGAAGTTCTCGAAGCGAGCGTTCCCCGCGAGGGCCGGTCGCTTTTTCGGGGGGGGGGTAAGCCGGGTGACGGAATCGGTGGACAAGGTGACGTCACCTTGTTTCCGCAAGAGCGTCACCCGCTGCCGTGGCAGCCTTTGCGTCGGCCTTCGCATCAGCGCGAGGCGCGTCCTTCTTCTCGGGGCCCTTTCCTGCGGGCTGGGCAAACGCGAACGAGGAGACGACGGTAAGAGCGAAAGCAAGACGCCTCAGGTGATTTCAACTCCTGCGGGGTGTGGACGGAAAGGCGACGGTCGCTGGGCGGGGATGATTGACGAGTGCAACCTCGATGCCCGCAACAGTCGAGATCGTTTGCACTGCAGGCGCCAACTGGGGGTCATCCGCGCATGCGGCTTTTCGTCTTCTCGCTCGGGATCTTGATGCTTGGGTGTCCTCCCGCCGGTGCCGGCCCCGAGGGTCCTCGCGGAGAGAAGGGCGATCGTGGCGAGACCGGCCCACGAGGCGCTGCCGGTCAGGACGGCGCACCCGGAGCCACCGGCCCGCAAGGTCCTCAAGGCGTCGCCGGCATGGCCGGACCACAAGGACCTCAAGGACAGCAAGGCGCCCAGGGCGCGCTCGGGCTGGCGGGTCCGCAAGGCATTCAGGGGCCGCCGGGCCAGGTTTCGGTGCTCGACGGTGGCGTGGTGACGGGCCCTGCGGGGGCATCGGTGGCGGTGAGCCCCATCGCGGTCGGCGCGGTCGAGTGCCCCACGGGCGGCGTGCGGATCACCCAGGTGAGCGACGGAGGCACGTCGACCCTCTGCAATGGAGCCGTCGGCGCGCGTGGGCCGACCGGGTTCTCGCCTGGCGTCACTCCGATTCCGGTGATGAGCGCCGCGTGCGTCGCGGGAGGCTTCGCGCTCTCTCTCGTCGACGGTGGCTCGGTGTCGATCTGCAACGGAGCACAAGGCGTCGCAGGTCCTGCTGGTCCCGCTGGCCCGATGGGCGCCGTCGGCAGCGCGGGTCCCATGGGGTCGCAAGGTCCCGCGGGCGTCGCAGGGCCGCTGGGCCCCGCTGGTGCGATGGGCGCGGCAGGTCCCCAGGGTCCAGCAGGGCCAGCGGGCGCCCAAGGCAGTCAGGGACCGGCGGGCGTCGCAGGTCCAGCAGGTCCCGTCGGGGCAGCAGGGCCCGTCGGGCCTCAGGGTCCAGCTGGCCCGGAAGGAACGGTTCGGTATCTCGACGGAGGCCTCGTCATTCTCGGTGCGAGCGGACCCGAGTTCGCTGGCTTCACGACGGTGACCTACACCGGCGATCTCGGCGGCGCCTTCGGCGCGAACCAGAAGTGCAGCCTCGACTTCCCCGGCTCGTACTTCTGCCTCGGCAGTGAGTTCGATCTCGCCAACTCGATCGTCGCGCCGCCCGCCTCTGGTGCGTGGATCGACAACGGCCGCGACTCGAACGGGTATCGCTCACCGGCTGCGTGTCGCTTCGATTCGAACAACCTGGCCTGGACCTACTCGGGCGCTTCCATCTCAGCCGCCTGGCGCAACGGGCCCATTGTCCGCCCGACGGGGCCGACCCCGGCCACCCTCTGCAACGAGGTCAAACCGCTCGCGTGCTGCCGGAGCGTGGGGACGGTCGCCTTCCGCGGTTTCACCTCGATGCTCTACGACGGCAACCTCGGTGGAGCCATTGGCGCGAATCAGAAGTGCCACGCCCAGTTCCCGGGCTCATTCTTCTGTCTCGGCAGCGACTTCGATCTCTCGAACACGGGGCTCGCCCCTCCATCGACGGGGGCCTGGATTGACAACGCCCGGGACTCGAACGGCTACCGATCGGTTGCCGCCTGCCGCTTCGACAGCAACAACCTCGCGTGGACCTACAACGGGGCGTCCATCTCTGCGGCGTGGCGAAACGGGCAAATCGTTCGCCCGCTGGGGCCGAGCCCGATCACGCTGTGCAATGAACTCAAGCCGCTCGCGTGCTGCAGCCCTCGCTGAGTTCAGGCGCGCTCGAACGTCGCGGCGATGCCCTGGCCGACGCCGATGCACATGGTGGCGAGGCCGCGACGAAGACCTCTCGCCTTCATCGCGTGGAGCAGGGCGGCGGTGATGCGCGCGCCCGACATGCCCAGTGGGTGACCGAGCGCGATCGCTCCTCCGTTCACGTTCACGGTTGCTTCGTCGAGCTTGAGCTCGCGCAGACACGCGAGTGACTGGGCCGCGAACGCCTCGTTGAGCTCGATCAGCTCGAGCTGGTCGACGCTCCAGCCGGCCTTCGCGAGCGCCCTCTGGGACGCGGGCACGGGGCCGATGCCCATCGTGCGCGGATCGACGCCAGCGGTCGCGCTCGAGACGAAACGCGCGAGCGGTTGCCGGCCCTTCAGGGCGCGCTCGCTCATCAGAACCACCGCCGAAGCACCATCATTGAGCGACGAGGAGTTGCCGGCGGTGACGGTGCCTCCATCGCGGAAGGCGGCCTTCAGCGTCGCGAGCTTTTCGAGCGTCGAATCGGCGCGGGGCTGCTCATCCTGAGCGACCACGATCGCCGGGCCCCTCTTCTGGGCCAACTCGACCGACACCAACTCCGCCGCGAAGCGGCCTTCCTTCTGCGCGGCGACCGCCTTCTGATGCGACGCCACGGCGAAGCGATCTTGATCGTCGCGGGAGATCTTCCACTGCTCCGCGACGTTCTCGGCGGTCTCGCCCATCTGCTCGAGCGGGAACATCGCGGCGAGCTTCGGGTTCGGGTACCGCCAGCCGAGCGAGGTGTCGTAGCCCTCGAGCTTGCCGCCGGGGAACGCCTCTGACGGCTTCGGCATCGACCACGGCGCGCGTGTCATCGACTCGACGCCTCCCGCGATCACGACGTCGGCTTCTCCAAGCCTGATCATCCGCGCGCCCTGAATCAGCGCTTCCAGTCCCGAGCCGCAGAGCCGATTGACGGTCGCGGCCGGCACCTGCTGCGGCAGCCCGGCCAGGAGCGAGGCCATGCGCGCCACGTTGCGGTTGTCTTCGCCCGCCTGGTTCGCGCATCCGAAGTACAGCTCGTCGACGCTCGAGGGGTCGAGCTTCGTCCGCTCCACGATCGTCCGAATCACCAGCCCCGCGAGATCGTCGGGCCGGACGTCCTTCAACGCGCCCCGGAGCTTGCCGATCGGCGTGCGCACGGCGTCCACCACGAAGCACTGGTTCATGGTGTCAGCACCACGTTTCCGAACGACTTGCGATCGGCCAACAGCCCGTGGGCTTCGGCGGCCTTCTCGAGCGGGAGCACGCGATCGAGCACCGGCTTCAGCTTCCCTTCGTCGACCAACTGCATCACGCGGAAGAGGTCGCCCTTCGAGCCCATCGTCGAGCCGAGCAGCGAGATGCGCTTGTAGAACAGCACCCGCAGGTCGAGCTTCACGTCACCGCCCGCCGTCGCGCCGCACGTCACCAGCCGGCCACCGTACGGCAGACAGGCGATCGACCTGTCCCACGTCGACGCTCCGGTGTGCTCGAACACCACGTCGACGAGCTTCTTGTTGGTGAGCTTCTTCACCTCGTCGACGAAGTCGTGCGT
The DNA here is from genome assembly GCA_040400045.1 of Myxococcaceae bacterium. Lineage (GTDB taxonomy): Bacteria > Myxococcota > Myxococcia > Myxococcales > Myxococcaceae > Xiheimicrobium. Next base: position 51,712 of record JBBAQZ010000017.1, on the reverse strand, counting down.
CGCGGAGTTGATGACATGATCGGCGCCGAGCTGCGTCGCCTTCTCGAGCTTCTCGGCCGTCGACGCCGTGGCGATCACCTTCGCGCCCATGAGCTTCGCGATCTGAATGCCCGCGCTCCCGACGCCAGAGCCGGCTGCGTGAATCAACACCGTCTCGCCGGGCTGGAGCTGCGCGCGCCGTACCAGCATCGTCCACGAGGTGAGGAACGTGAGCGGCAGACACGCGGCCTCTTCGAACGAGAGCTTCCTGGGCTTCGGCAGGATGTTCTGCCGCGGCACGCAGACGAACTCGGCGTTACCGCCCCGCACATGCTCTCCGAGGATCGAGTACTGCCGACACAGGTTGTCTTCGCCCTTGAGGCAGCGCTCACAGACGCCGCACGAGAGGCCCGGGTTCACGCACACCTCGGTGCCCGGCTCGAGATCGGTGACCTCGGCCCCCACCGCGTCCACCACGCCCGCGATGTCCGCACCGAGCACATGGGGCAACTGGAGCTTCAGGCCCTGCCACCCCTTTCGAACCCAGACATCGAGGTGATTGAGCGCGACGGCTTTCACGCGTACGCGCACCTCGCGCGCCTTGGGCTCAGGCGTTGGCAGCTCAATGACTTCGAGGACTTCTGGCCCGCCGTGCCTCGTGAAGCCGACTGCGCGCATGTGATGACTCCGTGTCTTGATGGGGTGAGGGGGCTCGTGTACAGCCACGCCCGTTGTCGGCTTCCTAGAAGTCGCGGTCGGGAAAATCTACCGGGTTGGCAGGCCGTGCTGACCCACGAAAGAAGCGTTGCTCCCCATGACGATTCGTACCCTGCTGGTGTCGAGTGTAGTGCTGTCGGTCTTCTCTGCCTGCCCGGTGCGTCCTTCCGGCAATGACGCGGGCCGTGGTGGTGGCGGAGGCAGCCTGTTGGCGGGTGGCGGCATGTCGGGCACTGGCGGCGGCGCGGTGACGGGCGGCGGGATGGCGACGGGTGGCGGGATGGCGACCGGCGGCGGGATGGCGACCGGCGGCGGGATGGCGACCGGCGGCGGGATGGCGACAGGCGGTGGCAGAGCAGGGGGCTCCGCGGGCGACGGAGGTATCTGCCCCAACGGCTTCGGTTGGAACGGCACTGACTTCTCGATCGCCGCAGCCAAGTGCGCGCAGGTCTGCCGTGACTACGTCGAGATTCGTGACGTCGTCGTCACCGCCGTCGAGAACAGCTTCATCGGCTCGGGCGGCGACAGCAACGCCTCGTTCTGGGTCACCGACCCTCAAGACAACCGCTCCGGCATGTGGATTCGGAAGGACTTCACCGACCTGCCGCGGACGTTCCAGCCTAAGGTTGGCGATCTGCTCAGCATGCGCGGGTACTACCAGCGCCAGTTCAGCAACGTCGATCGCACCGCCTATCGGTTCCATCTCGGCGAAGGCTGCAGCTCTGGCGTCCGCGCCGACGGAGGCCTGCTCAACATCGAGCTCCGCGATGCTGGCGTGGCGCCTCCGCCCATCGTCACGGCCATGCCGAACTTCGGCAACGCCATGGGCGGTAACTCGCGCCCCAACCCCGAGCTGGCGGCGTTGCGCGTCTTCATTCCCGGTCCAATCACCTTGACCTCGTTCGCCCCCACCGCGCTCCAGCGCCTCAACCCCGACAGCGGCGTCGCCGGGTACAACGGCTTCGAGGTGACCGGTGGCATTCTGGTGAACAACTTCGCCACCTTCGGCACCTCGCGTGATGGTGGCTCGGTTCGCTGCGACTGGCGCGCGATCGCCGAGGGCGACGCTGGCGTCACCTTCCCCAACGGCATCACCGGCGTGTGGGACACCTATTCGCACGCTCCGTGTCTCGGCGGAAACGGCTCGTGCACGTTCAGCTCCGGCGGCACCGGCCAGCGCCCCGACGCCTCGGTTCCGGGCACCAACAACATCTTCACCTACGTGCTCTACCCGACCGACTGCGCCGAGCTGCAGGGCATGGTGCAGTGACCGATGGGCGTTCTCAACGCCTCGATCGCTGACGGAATCGGCCACCTCGAGCTCAACCGGCCCGAGGTGCGCAACGCCATCAACCGCGAGCTCATCGTCGCGCTCCACGCCACGCTCGATGCGTGGAGCGAGCGTGACGATCTTCGCGCCGTCGTGCTGTCGGGCGCCGGCGGCAAGGCCTTCGCGGGCGGGGCCGACATCTCAGAGCTGAAGGAGCGCACCCACCGCGAGGCCTTCTTCGGCATCAACCAGCGCCTGTTCCAGAAGCTCGAAGACTTTCCCCGCCCCGTCATCGCCGCCATCGACGGCTACGCGCTGGGCGGCGGGCTCGAGCTGGCGCTCTCGTGCGATCTGCGCGTCGCCTCGAAGGGCGCGAAGGTCGGTATGCCCGAAGTCTCGCTCGGCATCTTCCCCGGCGCCGGTGGCACCTGGCGGCTCCCGCGGGTCGTCGGCCTCGGCCACGCCAAGGAGCTCATCTTCACGGGCCGCATCCTCGATGCCGACGAGGCGTTCGCGTACGGCCTCTTCGAGCGGCTCGTCGAGGCTGACGCGCTGTCGATCGCGCGCGACATCGCGCAGGAGATCGCCCGGAACTCGCCGCTCGCCGTTCAAGTCGCGAAGGTGACGATCAACGCCATGGCCCGCCAGCAGCACGCCGAGCCGGTGGAGCGCCTCGCGCAAGCGCTGTTGTTCGACTCGGCCGACAAACGCGAGCGCATGACGGCGTTCCTCGAGAAGAAGCGAAAAGGCTGAAACCAATGAGCGAGCTGAAGCGGGTTGGAGTGATCGGCGCTGGCACGATGGGTCACGGCATCGCGCAGGTGTCCGCTCAGGCCGGTTTCGACGTGGTGCTGTACGACGTGACGAAGGCCGCCGCCGACGCGGGCCGCTCGAAGATCGAGAAGACCCTGGGCGTGGGGGTCGAGAAGAAGAAGGTGACGCCCGAGGCCCGTGACGCGGCGCTCGCGAAGCTCTCGACCACCGACACGCTCGAGGTTCTCAAGGGCTGTCAGCTGGTGGTCGAGGCGGCGCCCGAGAAGCTCGCCCTCAAGCAGGAGCTGTTCAAGCAGCTCTCGACGATTTGCGCTGCCGACACGATCCTCGCGACGAACACCAGCTCGCTCAGCCTCACCGAGATCGCCGCGTCGGCGTCGAACCCGGGCCGCGTCGTCGGGCTGCACTTCTTCAACCCCGTGCACCTGATGAAGCTGCTCGAGGTGGTGCGGGCGTTCCAGACGAGCGACGAGACGATCGCCACGGTTCGCTCCTACGGCGCGGCGATCGGCAAGGAGCTGATCGTCGTGAAGGACTCGCCCGGCTTCGCCTCGTCACGGCTCGGCGTCGCCCTCGGTCTCGAGGCGACCCGGATGCTGGAAGAAGGCGTCGCGTCAGCGGAGGACATCGATCGCGCCATGAAGCTCGGCTACGGCCACCCGATGGGTCCGCTGGAGTTAGGGGATCTCGTCGGCCTCGACGTGCGCCTCGCCATCGCCGAGTACCTCTACGCAGAGACGGGCAGCCCGACCTTCCGGCCGCCGCAGTTGCTCAAGAAGATGGTGCGCGCAGGGAAGCTTGGGAAAAAGAGCGGCGAAGGCTTCTACCGGTACTGAGGCGGCGGCGTTGTTCAACCAGGCCCGCAACCGTCGCGCACGCCGATCGCGGCTGCTCTCCCACGGCTTTGGTTGCCTGGAGACCCGAGGTCTCGACGGTCGACAGCGCGCACCTCGCGAAGCAGCGCGCATTCGAGGGCGTCACCCTCGGTGGTGACGCCGTCGCAGCACACCGCCAAGGAGCACCAGCCCCGCGAGGACGATCGGGCCGCTCCCGCCCGTACAGCCGCAGCCGCCGACCGGTCCGGGATCGACGCCCGCGTCGGTGTCATGCACGTGCGCCTCACCACCACCGGCCGCTGACGTCCCGCCACCACTCGCTGACTCGCCACCACCCGCACCAGACGTCGCGCCGCCTGCCGTTCCACCCCCTGCGCTGCCACCCCCGGTGATGCCTGCATCCATCGTCGTGACGCCGGCATCCCGGGCCACGACGTTGATGGTCGCGCAGTGGTGATAGAAACACCCGCCCGGCACGTTCAGGGCGTGCTGCGACATGAACTGGAAGATCTGCAGCGTGCAGTTGGTGCACGTCACGTTCGTGGGCAGCGTCACCTGAAACGACTGCTGGCCCGAGAGCGTCGTGGTGTGGAGCAACATGCCGTCGGCCAGCACGGGAAACACCGGCGGGTTCTGAATGGTGGTGCTCCCGCAAGCGGTCGAACCGGCCGTGACGGGCGGCTCGGGCGGAAGGCTCTGCGGGCCCGTGACGCCGAGCGCCACTCGGTAGTGCCCTGGGTGCATGATCGTCTCTCGCAGCCGAATCGTGATCGTCTGCCCCGCCTCGAAGGTGGTCACCGCGTTCGTCGCGGGCGTGCCGTTGACGTTGCCGCAGGGCGGTTGCTTCTGCGGGTCGCCCAGAATGTTCTGGGAGTACGCCGCAGGGGGGGCGTCCAGAAAGAAGTGCGCGAGTGCGGAGTGGGCCGTGAGGAGGCTCGAGAGGGCGAGAAGTCGGGGGACCAGGGCCATGGCGCCGCACCCTTTCACAGGGAGCCCCGCTCGGGCGAGGCCAGCAAGAAGCCACGCGCCGGTCCGTCCGGGGTAGGCTTGGGCCCAAAGTCGCGGGGAGAGACGTATCGCCACTGAAGGCCCTCAGAACGCCGTGCCGTACGGCGCCTACCTGCTGCTCAAGCGGCTGGCGGTGGGCGGTATGGCCGAACTCTACCTCGCGAAGGACACGCGCTCGAACCGCATGGTGGTGCTCAAGCGCATCCTCCCGTACCTCGCCGAGGAGGCGGAGTTCCTCAAGATGTTCCTCGACGAGGCGCGCATCGCGGGCCAGCTGCACCACCCGAACATCGTCGAGGTATACGAGCTCGGCCGCCTCGAAGGTTCGACCTTCATCGCGATGGAGTGGGTCGACGGTATCGACCTGCGCAAGGTGCTGAGGAAGGAGCAGGAGCGCGACGCACCGATTCCTCCTGGTATTGGTGCGTGGGTGAGCGCGCGGCTGTGCGAGGCGCTCTACCACTCCCACCAACGCGCCGGACCCGACGGCAAGCCGCTTGGCATCATCCACCGAGACGTCAGCCCGCAGAACGTCATGGTCAGCTACCGCGGTGACGTGAAGCTGGTCGACTTCGGCATCGCCAAGGCCACCGCTTGGATGAGCCGATCGAAGCCGGGCGTCATCAAGGGAAAATTCCTCTACCTCGCGCCCGAGCAGCTGACCCAGGACAAGCTCGATCATCGCGCCGATCTCTTCGCGCTCGGCACGCTGCTGTACGAGCTCACCGTCGGAAAGAGCCCGTTCCACCGGCAGACGACCGAGGCGGTGATCTACTCGATTCGCATGGAGGATCCCGAGCCGCCGACCGCGGTGCTCCCCGGCTACCCTCCGATGCTCTCTCGCATCGTGATGCGGTGCCTCGAGAAGGATCGAGACCGGCGGTACCAGACGGCCGACGAGGTGCGGGCCGCGCTCGATGCCTTCATCCAGGTCGAGGCGCCCACCACGAAGGAGGACGTCGGGCAGTACATCGCGGGGCTGTTCGGAGACGACGACGAGCGCACCAGCGTGTTCGTCCCTCCGAACGCTCAGACGAACGCGAAGGCGCCGAATCCCCTGTTGGCGGCAGCGCCGAAGAAGCCCTCGCCGTTCGCTGACGACGAGCGCACCGTCTCGATGCCCGGTGCGCCTCGACCGGACCAACGGCCCGAGCCGTCGGGCCCTCCGGCCGGCCGCAGCCAGACCCTCGCGCAAGCGCTGACCACAGACCCCATCAGGCCGAAGCCGCGTGACGTCATCGCGACCGCGCCGTTCGATGCGCCCGAGTCGAGGCCCGACGCCACGCTGCCGCCGATCGACCCGACGGACGAGCCGGAGCGCACCAAGGTCGGTCCGAGCGAGCCGACCCTCGCCGTCGTCGCGCCGTCGGCCTCGATCGAGCTGGGCCCGGCGCGCCTGTCGGTGAAGGGCACTCTGGGGCTCAAGACGGGCGAGGTCGTCGCGTCCCTCGAGTCCACGCGGCAGCCCCCCCCGATCACCGATGATCCAAGCGACCCGTCGATGTCGACCCTTTCGCAGCCGCCCTCGAAGCTGCAGGTGCCTCTCCCAAGGGCCAGGCCGGCGCCGCCGGTGCCCGACGACGTGACGGGGCCCACCCGAGACGATCGCCGGGCAGTCGTCCGATCGTCCCCGGCGACGCCAGTGATGGACAGCCTGCCTCTCGCGCGCGCCCTTCCAGATCGCACCGGGGATCTCGCGCCGCCTGCGAATCCGGGGCCGCAGCGCCCCTCGCGCCCGAGACGGCAGAACCCGGGGCAGCAGAAGAAAGCCTCGTTCGACGTCGAAGATCACATCGCCACCGTCGACATGGCGAGCTTCGAAGACAGCCAGGTGACCGGGCGGCGTCGTGTCGCGGTGATCGTGGTGGTCGTCGTCGCGGTGCTGGCGGTGGCGCTCCTGGCATGGGCCTTCTGGCCGTCGCCGAGGCCCGCGCCCACGCCGAAGCCCGTGATCGAGAAGCCGGCGGCCAGGGCCGTCGAGGCCCCGCTCCCTGCGCCCGCGGTCGCGTCGGTGGTGAAGGTGACTTTCCGTGGGGCGGCAGGGACGAGGGTGACGGTCTCTGGCGCCACGGTCGCGCTCGGCGACGTGATCGACCTGCCGCCCGGGCCCGTGACGGTTCGCTACGTGTGCCCCGTGAAGCGGAAGGAGAAGCCGCGCACGTTGCAGTTCTCGCCCGAGATTCCCGCGTCTGCAGGCGTGACGACCCTCGACGTGCCCTGCCTCTAGCCCGCTACTTGAGCTCGGGGGCCGGCAGCCCCGCAGGCATCGTGTTGAGCAGGGCTTTGAGCTTGTCCGCCGTCGCACTCTTCGAGGCGAGCTCGAACACCTTCACGAAGAGCTGGGTGGTGAAGGCGGAGGCCTCGGACGTGTGCGCGAGGTGGCGGGCCGTAGCGCGCGCGAGTGACGCAGCCTCGGAGCGGGAGCTCGCGTCGAAGAGGTCGGCCATCTGCAGCAGCCGGCGCGCGTAGAGGGTGCGGAGCGCGGGCGTGAAGAAGCGCTCGGCGGCGGCGGCGGCCTTCTGTTGCTGCGAGGCCGTGTCGTCCTTCGCTTCGGCGACGTCGGCGGACATCGCCGTCATCTCGTGTTGTGGCGGCATCCACTGCTTGAGCTCGGGCTCGTCGTGGAGCTTCATGGCTGTCGCGGCGAGCGTCGCGTCACCTGCCTCGAGCGCGGGCACCTTCGTGTCGGGGTCCAGCGGCACCACGCCGAGCCGGTTGAGCCCCTCGGCCATCTCCGCGGGGATGTTGGTGCGGCTGCGCTCGTTGAGCGTCATCGCCCGGCCGAGCTCTTCGATCATGCGCTCGAGCGGCAGGTAGATGAGCGAGATGTCGGTCTGCGCGCGGAGCTCCTTGATGCGCGTGCGGTAGGTCGCGCGGTTGGTCTGCGCGCGGTCGAACTGCACGATGCCGAACTCATCGCTGGTGATCGCCTGGTACAGCTCGATGCCGCCGCCGCGCACCGGGCGCGCGAAGAAGAGCGCACGATCGCCAGTGCCCAGCACCGGTGACATGGTGCCCAACATCGTGTCGTCGTCCTTGCCCGGGAGCAGCGCGACGGCCTCACCAGCCGGCTTCGGCTCGGCGACGGCGAGGCCGCTCGACTTGAGCTGGTAGAGCGCTTTCTTGGCGAGCTTCGCGTGCGGCTTCGAGGCCGACTGCATCAGCGTCTCGGGAAGGCTGGTCTGCTTCGCCTTCACCCACGCTGCCAGCACCTCGGCTGCCTTGTCTTCGGGGAGAGCCTCGACCTGCGCCGGCGTCATCGAGAGGGGGTCACTCATGGCGCCGGAATGTGCCACCAGCTCAGCGTCGGCGCACGAGGAAGAAGTCGCCGCGGGTCCCCGCGATGAAGAACTCGCTGTCGAGCCGGGCGCCGAAGAGCTGCGACGGGTGCACGCCGCGTACGATGAAGTGATCGTAGCTGCCGGCGTATTGCGACCAGGGTCGTGGATCCCACTCGCTGGGGAAGGTGGGTGGCGGCGCTCCCTGATACTTGAGCGGAGAGTGCGGGGTGAGCGCGAAGCTGAAGTTGGTGAGCCCGCCACGCTCACGCGCCACGACGGTCGAGCTGTGCAGGTACACCGGGTGCGTCATCGTTCGGGAGCCGGGGTTGAAGATCAGCCCCATCACGCGTGGCTTGCCGGCTGCGTCGCCGGCCAGCTCGGTCAACGCGCTCGACTCGGCGTCGAAGGCTTGAAAGCCGCGGTACAGCGGCCAGGCCGTGAGGGCCGCGACGGCGACGCCAAGCCACACCGCGCGATCCGCCCACTCCTTCTTCAGGGGCGGCACGCAGACGACGATCAACGCGGCCGCGAGGTGCGCGAAGCGCGTGTTCAGGTAGTACATGTACCCGCGAATATCGAAGGGCAGGGCGAAGTAGAGGAGCACGCCCAGCGCCGCGAGCCCGACGATGCGCCACCGGGTGAACACGCAGACGACGATCAGCGCCGCCGCGAGCCGCACTTCGCGCGTGAGGTAGTGCATGTTGCGAATATCGAAGGTCAGGATGAAGTAGAGGAGCACGGGCAGCGCCGCGAGCCTGACGATGCGCCACCGCGTGAAACGCCCTTCTTTCGTGTCCCGCCCCGTCGTCAGCGCCAGCAACACGCCAAGCGCCGCGAGCCCGAAGGCGACCTTCACCGCCAGCTGATCGCTCCCGTCGGGCAGCATGTTGCCGAGGGTGGGGATGAACTCGTCGCGGTTCTGCTCCGGCGTCTTCCAGGCGAGGTTCTCTTTCGAGAGCATCGGGCCCCACGACTTCCACGGCTGGCCGGGCGCGACCTCGGCTGGTTCACCGACGCGCAGGCCGATCCACGCGATGAAGAGCAGCACGCCGGGCACCACGCCGACCACTGCCGGAATACGCGCGCGCCACGCCTTCGGGCCTTCGGGCACCGCCGTCGTCAACAGCAGGAACGGCAACGCGACCCCGAGCCACGCGAACACCTGCACGTGGAATAGCAACACGCCGACGAGCGACGCTCCGAGCGCGCCTGCCCAGAGACGCCGCCGAGGCGCGTCTTCGATCGCGCGCACGAAAAAGCCACAGGTGAGGAACGCGATCGGCATCGCCGTGCAGTAGTTCAAGAAGCCCCACGCGAAGCTGTCGCCGTACGCGAAGGGAATCGCGAGCAGCGCAGGCCACGTCGGCCGCTTGAGGCTCCTGAGGAGAAAGGCCAGCGAGAGCGGCAGGCCCGCGACGTACGCCACCAGGAAGAGCCGGTTCGCGGTCTCGAGCGGCATCAGCCAGTTCAGCCACGAGACCAGGTAGTAGTAGCCAAGGTAGGGCGTGAGTTGGACGCGGCGCTCGAAGACGGACGGAAACAGCGTCGAGGCGTCATCGAGCCGGTGGAGCACCGAGATCAGGTGCAGGTGCTGCGGCAGGTCGACCAGCGGCAGGGCGCGGGAGCCGAAGAGCGGCGCAACCCCGCAGAGTAAGGCCACAATCCAGGCCCAGTGGGTCAACGTCAGGCGTGGCAGAGCGGGGCGCACGAAGGCGGCGGACCTTCTTTGCTTTGGCTGCACTTGGCAAGCGCCTCGGGGGTGATGTAGGTCCCACACCAGTCGGAGAAAGGGCGCCTCATGCACACCTCATCGTTCATCAAAGTGGCTGCGGTCTCGATGGGCTTTGCCTCGTTCGCGTTCGCCTCGCCGGTGGATCGCCCGCTCACCAGCCACAAGGTGCAGGCGACCTGCAACTGCAAGAACGCCGGCGACTGCACGTGCCCGCGCGGTCAGTGCAAGTGCAAGAACTGTGGGGCGCACAACAAGCCCACGATGCTCGAGTCACTCAAGGGCAGCACCGAGAAGACGTTGCTCCCTGAGACGGCCCGGCACGACGCGCGCGGCGGCGTCTTCATCTAACTGGTGCGGTCGCGAAGGCGGCCCCACTTGTCGAGCTCCACTCCACAACTCACGCACGTCCACCCGCCCCAGAGCAGCTGCCTGGCGTTCTTTGGCGCGCGAATCGTGGGCAACGGAGCTCCGCACTTCGGGCAGGCCGTCGGCAGCGAGAGGTTCAGCCCGAAGTCGGTCTTCTGCTTCGTGCCGCGCACGAGCAGCACGATGCCGACGACGGCCAGAATCGGCATCACGAGCACGACGCTGCACACGAGCAGCTCACCGAGACCGATCGACATCATGGAAGCTCCGCGCTCCAGACCATCACCGGCCCGGTTCGAATTCGTTGAAAGCGAATGAAGCCTGCCGATTCGGCCTCTCGCTTGAGTTGCTCCTCGGTGCGTGGGTGCAGCCCGGCCTTCTGGTGAAGCGTGCGCGCCGCGCTCGAGGCCGCGTAGGTGCTGGCGACGAACTTTCCGCGGGGCTTGAGCACGCGCCGCGCCTCGTCGAGCAGGCCGTGGAGATCGGCGACGAAGTGCACCATGCCGCTGGCGAGAATGCCGCCGAGGCACGCATCGAGGAACGGGAGCGGGGGCGCTTCGGCGCGCACGAAGTCGGCGGCCAGCTGCAGCTCGCGGAACTGGGCCATCGCCTCCTCAATCATGGGCCGTGAGATGTCGACGCCGATGACGTTCACGTCGGGCAGATCGCGCACCAGCTTCTTGAGGAACAGGCCCGGGCCGCAGCCGAGATCGATCACCGGCGCGAGCGGCGTGCCCAGCATCGAGCGCATCGCCACGTACTCACTGTCGCGATCGAGCTGGCCACGGGTCAGCACGGCGTCGACCGCAGGGCGAACGTACTGCTCCCACGATCGGGCGACCCACGGCAGCTCCATGGCCTGTTGGAGCCCTTTGCCGCGTTGGCGATCGGGCGCGAGATCGATGAGCCCCTCGTGAACAGCCCACGTCGCGCGGCAGCCGAGACACCGCACGGGCCCGAAGATCACCTTGGGCTCGGCGACGTCATCGGCAGGAACGAGACTACCAGCGGCGCACGACGGGCAGCGGAGCAGGTGCAGCGTGCTGCGACGCATCAGGCTTTTCCGGACTCCACCTTCGTCACCAACACTGGCCAGCCCCGCGCCATGCCCTCACGGAAGAGGTCTGACACCGCGCGCCGGTAGCTGTTCACCTCGGAGGTCACTGCGTCGGCGATGTGTGACTGGCTCTCGATGCGATCTGGATCGAGCTCGAGGGTGCGCCCACAGCGCTCACACTTGATCGACACCGGCCGCATCAGCGACACGGGCGCGGTGTACTGGGTGCCGCAGGTGCACCGCCAGACGCTGGCGCGTTCGCCCGCTTCCTGGCGCGCGAAGGTCAGGAGTTGATCGGCTGTGCGCAGCAGGGCCGGCAGATCGTTGGGTGGCCTGGCGAGCACCGGAGAGGTGCCCTGGGTGATGGCGTTCTCGATGCGCTCGACGAGCGACAGGGTGCGGTACTCCACGCGGGCCAGAGCCCTGGTGACGATCTCGTTCGATGACGGGCTCGGCGTCTCGAGTTCGACATACGGCTCGGGCTTCGGGTCCCCGTGCTTCGCAGCCACCATCGTCCACGCGGGCTTCGACGAGAATCGGTACATGGTCAGCTCCATTCCAGCATTCGTTTCAACGGGGCGTAGGCGGCCTCGCGCAAGGGCGGCGGCAGGTCGAGCTGCGGCGTCTGGTCCCTCATGCAGCGGTAGAGCTTCTCGAGCGTGTTGAGCCGCATGTGGGGGCACTCGTTGCAGGCACACCCGTTGTCGGGCGGCGCGGGGATGAACGTCTTCCCGGGGCTCTTGAGCTGCATCTGATGAATGATGCCGGCCTCGGTCACGACGATGAACGACTGCTTCGGGCTCGTCTGGGTGTACTCGAGCAGCTGCTTGGTCGAGCCGATGTAGTCGGCGTGCGCGAGCACCGGCGCTTCGCACTCGGGGTGCGCGATGATCTCGGCGTCGGGGTGGTGCACCTTGAGCTGGACGAGCAGCTTCTCGCTGAAGATCTCGTGCACCATGCAGGCGCCCGGCCAGAGCACCATGTCTCGGCCCGTCTGCTTCATCACGTAGCGGCCGAGGTGTTGATCGGGCGCGAAGAGGATCTTCCTGGCCTTGTCGATCTTCGAGACGATCTTCACTGCGTTCGAGCTCGTGACGATCACGTCCGAGAGCGCCTTCACGGCGGCAGACGAGTTCACGTAGGTGACGACGAAGTGATCGGGGTGCTGGTCCTTGAAGGCCTTGAAAGGCCCAGGCGGGCAGCGATCGGACAACGAACAGCCAGCGGCGAGATCGGGCAGCAGCACCAACTTGTTCGGGTTCAGGATCTTCGCGGTCTCGGCCATGAAGTGAACGCCGCAGAAGACGATCACGTCGGCGGTCGTCTTCTCGGCCTGCTGCGCGAGCGCGAGCGAGTCACCCACGAAGTCGGCGACGTCCTGAATCTCCGACTCCTGGTAGTAGTGCGCGAGGATGACTGCGTTGAGGTCCTTCTTGAGCCTGTTGATCTCGTGCTCGAGGTCCATTCGGGCTTCGTAACCCAAAGGCCCTCGCGCCGCAGTCGAGATGACCAGCCCGTCAGTCGCCTTCGTCGACGGTCAGCTGGTAGCTGTCCTGGAAGTTCGACTCGCGGTTCTTCACGTCGCGCACCTCGAAGAGATAGGTGCCTGGCTCGACCGAGAACCGAATCGACTCGGCCTTGTCACCCTTCGCGCTGTCGCTGGTCTGCACGAGCGTCAGCTTCCCATCGTCTTCGAGGCGGTGCAGGTACAGGCCCACGTCGACCTTCAAGACGCCGATGAGCTGTGCGCTGATGGGCGTCTTGACCTGACGATCGTGCAGATCGAGCAGGAAGTAGTCGAGGTCCTTCTTCGGGTAGACGGTGCCGCGCACTGGGCGTCCGAAGGTGAGCGGGGTGCCGGCGTCGGGCGTGTTGTTCGGCTCGCGCTCCTCGGAGCCGTCATCGGGCACGACGGTGGTGGTGAGCCGGTACGACTGATCGGCGTTCTCATCTTCCTTCACCCACTTGCCGTCGACCTTTCGGGCCACGCCCTCGACGCGGAACCAGCAGACACCGTCGCAACGCACGTTGTTGAGCAGCTCTGGCTCCTTGGTGCCGCCCTCGTTCACCTTGAGGATCACCTCGTCGGCCTTGCCTTCGACGGGTCGGACCACCGAGAGCTGAAGGTCGACCTTCTCGACGCCGGTCAGCTGGGCCTTCACGATCGACGGGCCATCGGTGGTGAGCTTGAAGTGATCGACGTCACCGCGCGGGTTGATGAAGCCCTCGCGGTAGCTGTTGGGCGGCAGATCGGTCGCCTTCGCCAGCTCGTCATTTGGCTCGTACTCGGCCGACGCACCCGCTTCTTCGGGGACGACCGTCAGCGTGTACTGGCGATCGGCGTTGAACCCACGTTTCGCGTCCTTCCCGGCGCTCAAGGGAGCGCTGCGAATGGCGACGTAGAGCACGCGGTCGCTCTGGCGTACGCCGACGTTGCGCAACGAGAGCCCGAATGACTCGCGCGACCTCGACTGGAACAGCACGGCTTCGGCCTCGGTGAGGAGTTGCAGGTCGATCACCACCCCGTCGACGGCGCTCACGTCGACGCGCAGCGCGGTCTTCGGCTCGGGGAGCGCGCCCGCATCGACGGCCAGGCCGGCGTCCTCCATGCCAGCGTCGGACTCACCAGCGTCAGGGTCGAGCGGCGCGGCTTCTGGAGCGGCTTGCTCAGGGCTCGGCAGCTCGAAGCGGTAGAGATCGACATCGGCGGGGTGCGCGAGGTACCCCGAGACCGCCTGGCCGAGCTGCACCTGCGTCGCGTCGACCTTGCGGTCGTTCGGCTCGAGCTCGAAGCCCGGCTGACGTTCACGGAACACCGCGCTCAGGCTGTACGCGCCGCCAACGCCCTTCTTCATGGTGACGACGCGGACCAGGACGGTGCCCGAGACGTCGAGGTTGGGAAGTCGCTCTGCGCCACCGGGTCCGGCTGCGTTGATCGATGCCAGCACGGTGCGGGTCGCGTCGACGACTTCCAGCGCGATGTCTCCGCCCATGGGCGTGGTGACGGTGAGCTCGACGGTGCGGGGCAGGCTCGCCTTGAGGGCGTACCAGTCTTCGTCGGGTTTCTGGGCTTCGGCGCCCAGGGTCGCCTCGACCACCGTGGTGCGATCGATGATCAGCGCCTTCTCGGCCGAGTCGTTGGGCTCGGCCTCGGTCAGCACCTGAGGGCCGGCGTCGATCGGCCCCGCGTCGACGGCGCTCGTCGCCTCGTCACATCGCGAGCACGAGAGTGCACCCGCGAGAACGAAGAGCCAGGTCAGCTGAACGTGGGTCATCTGCATGCGCGGCGTCATGCCACAAAGTCCGAACACCCCAAACGACGGGTTCTTCCTCGTGGATTCGCGAGGGCGAAGACGAGAGAGTCTGACCATGCGACGCGCGCTCCTGCTGCTGTGTGTGGTGTCGGTCCCGGCTCTGGCTGGTGGTGTCGGCTACGCGCAGGTGACGGGCTACTTCAAGAAAGACACCCGGCCGACGCTCTACCAGCCGCTCAACCTGCTCGACGCCCGTGACGCGACGGCGTGGTGCAGCACCAGCTCGGATCCGCTGAACGAGCTCCTGACTTTCGGCTTCACGTCGCCGACGACGATCGACGAAGTCCGCATCACCACCGGCAACAACTTCAACGAGAGCACCTGGGGTGAGTTCGCGCGGGCGAACAAGCTGCTGCTGAGCGTCGGGAAGCAGACCCAGACGGTGACGCTCGAAGACAAGCGCGGCCCGCAGTCGATCACCTTCGAGAAGCCGCTCACCACCACCCGGCTCACCATCGAGATCCGCGACCAGTTCCCCGCCGAAGACCCCGATCAACCGGTCTGCATCAGCGACATCGTCTTCTTCTCGGGCGGCAAGCCGCTCAATGGGGCGTGGCTCACCACCTCGCTCAAGTACGACAAGAACGTGCAGGCGCTGATGGGCACCTGGTACGCCGGGTACGAGGGAGGGCCCGATCGCTTCCTCGCGCTGCACTACGACGGCACCTTCCGCTACTCGTTCGAGCCCTACGACACGACGAAGGCCCAGCCGAAGACGCTCGAGGGTCGGTGGGACGTGCAGGGCTCGAAGCTGGTGTTCGAGGTGGGTGGGAAGAAGTTCTCGCCGAAGTTCTCGAAAGACCCGGCGAAGAAGAGTGGCGGCGAGGTGCTGGGACTCGACGGTGACGTGCCGATCGAACTCAAGGGGCCGTTCCGCTCGATGCCGTGAGTCGGAGGGCAGGGGACCTCGCCCCGGGGTCGATCAAGCGCCCATGCGAGTGCCGAGGCGCGAACCGGTCTGCAGCTCCAGCGTGTGAGACCTTCAGGCCCCCGCGACTGCAGCCTTCTTCTTCGCCTTGCCGGAGAAGCCGCGGAAGAACTCGATGATCTCGCGCTCGGCATCCTTCGCGTCGGTGGCGTCCTTGAATTCCGACTCGAGGAAGACGCCGCCGCACGACTCGCACGTGTCGTAGGACATCGGGTGCGCGCGGTCGCCGCCCGCGACGCGAAGGAGATCGACGAGGCAGTCAGGGCACTGGCCACTGTCGGCTTCGGGATCGATCTTCCCGCCGAGCGCTTCGAGACCTGGGAGGTTGTTGTGAAGCAGCATGCGGTTGAGGTCGGAAACATCGACCCACAACCCGCCACACTCGCCGCACTTGCGAAGCGTCAGATCGTCCTCTTTCTTGAGATCGACCATTTCGACGCCGCAGCCGGGGCAATCCATTTTGACGTTCAGCTCCTGTGAGGGGTGAGAACCCGATGCTACTGACGCCGTCCAACGGGAAGCAACCGCCATTCATCGACGGCGCGGCGATTGACCAGGCGCACATGTCGGTCAAGTCCCGCCAGGGTCCTTGATTCGGCGAATGTTCGCGCCCAGCGCCTTGAGCTTCTTCTCGAGCCGCTCGTAGCCGCGATCGAGGTGGTACACGCGGCCGACCTTCGTCTTGCCCTCGGCGTGCAACCCCGCCAGCACGAGGGACGCTGACGCGCGAAGGTCGGTGGCCATCACCGGCGCGCCCGAGAGCCGCGCCTTTCCCCGCACCACGGCGGTGTGCCCATCAACGGTGATGTCGGCGCCCATGCGGCGCAGCTCGGCGACGTGCATGTACCGGTTCTCGAAGATGTTTTCGGTGATCACCGACGTCCCGTCTGCGGTCGCGAGCAACGCCATCAGCTGCGCCTGCATGTCGGTGGGGAAGCCAGGGTGCTCCTGGGTCTTGAGGTCGACGGCCTGCACCCTCGAGGGGCCCTTGCAGCGAATGCCACCGGCCTCGACGTTGACGGTGCAGCCTGTCGCGCGCAGCTTCTGGAGCACGGGCTCGAGGTGCTCGGGCACGGCGTGCTGCACCAGAATGTCGCCACCGGTGATCGCCGCGGCGACGAGCAGGGTGCCAGCCTCGATTCGGTCGGCGATGATCGCGTGATCGACCGGGTGCAGATCGTCGACGCCGTCGATGGTGATGACGTCGCTGCCCGCTCCTGAGATCTGCGCACCCATCTTGTTCAGCACGCGCGCGAGCTCTTCGACCTCGGGCTCCTTGGCGGCGTTCTCGATGAGCGTGCGGCCCTTCGCGAGCACCGCGGCCATCAGCACGTTCTCGGTGCCGGTGACGGTGATGAGATCGAAGGTGACGACGCCACCCTTGAGCCGTTTCGCCCTGGCTTCGACGTAGCCCTCGTTCAGCTCGATCTCGGCGCCCAGGGCCTGAAGCCCCTTGAGGTGCTGATCGATGGGTCTGGCGCCGATGGCACAGCCTCCGGGCATCGAGACGCGGGCGCGGCCGTAGCGGGCGAGGAGGGGACCGAGCACCAGCACTGACGCGCGCATGGTGCGCACGAGATCGTACGGCGCCTCGGGCGTGACGTTGGTCGGCACCTTGATGGTGACGATGTTCTTCTTCTTGCCCTCGAGCCGATGCGACTCGCAGCCCATGGTGTCGAGCACCTTGAACATGGTGTTGACGTCCACCAGCTCGGGCACGTTGCGGAAGGTGTGTTCCCCCGGCGCGAGCAGGGCCGAGGCGATGATGGGCAGCGCGGCGTTCTTGGCGCCCGAAGCGTGCGTGACGCCCTCGAGCGGGCCGTTGCCGGTGATGACGATGGCGTCCATGGTGTGGTGTTCCCTCAGCTCGCCTTCGCACGCCCGAAGACCATGCGTTCGTGCCTGGCGAAGTCCTTGTCGATGCGAACGTCGACCGCTCCCGCGGCCTCGAGCAGCGCCTTCACTGGCGGGCCCTGGTCCTCGTCGATCTCGAGTGCAAGCCAGCCGCCAGCTTTCAGCCGTGGCATTGCAGCCGCGACCAGCGGGCGAATGACCGCGAGGCCATCGGCGCCACCGTCGAGCGCGAGCTTCGGCTCCTTCTGCACTTCTTTCTGGAGGCCGGCCAGCTGCGGCGAGGAGATGTACGGCGGGTTCGAGACGATCACGTCGAACTGAGCGTCGGCCGGCAGCGGGGCGAGCAGGTCGCCCTTGAAGAACGTCACGCGGCCCGACATCTGGAGCGCCTCGGCGTTCGCCTTCGCCACCTCGAGCGCGTCACCCGAGAGGTCGGTCGCCCACACTGAAGCGAGTGGACGCTCCGCGGCGATGGAGATCCCGATGCAGCCGGAGCCGGTGCAGAGATCGAGCACGCGCGCGGGAGCGTCTTTCGCCAGCAGGCCCAACACCGTCTGCACGAGCAGCTCGGTCTCGGGCCGGGGAATCAGCACCCGCGCGTCGACCTTGAAGGGCCGGTTGTAGAACTCCTTCTGGCCGATCAGGTACTGCGTCGGCTCGTATGCGAGGCGCCGCTGAATGAGCGCCTTGTAGGTCGCGAGCTCGTCCTTCGTGAGCGGGCGATCGAGGTCCATGAAGAGCTTCACGCGCGTCGTCGACAGCACGTGCGCCAGGAGCAGTTCGGCCGTCAGCCGCGCGGCATCGATCTGCTGCTTGTCGAAGTGGCCCCTCGTCCAGTCGAGCACCCTGCGAATGGTCCACGGGTCGGTCGACGCAGCGTCCTGGCTCATGATGATCCGCCCGCGCTCTTGAGCGCTTCGGCCTGGAAGTGGGTGCGCAGCGCGGCGAAGAGATCGTCGATGTCTCCGGCCATCGCGGCAGGCAGATTGTGACGCGTGTACCCGATGCGGTGATCGGTCAGCCGGTCCTGCGGGAAGTTGTACGTGCGCACCTTCTCGCTGCGATCGCCGCTGCCGACCTGGCCTTTGCGCAGCCCATCGCGCTCGTTCTTCAGGCGCTCGAGCTCCATCTCGTAGAGCCGGGTGCGGAGCATCTTCATCGCCATCGCGCGGTTCTTCAGCTGCGACTTCTCCTGCTGGCACTTCACGACGATGCCAGTGGGCTTATGGGTGAGGCGCACGGCGGAGTCGGTCGTGTTGACGCTCTGGCCGCCCGCGCCCGTGGAGCGCATCACCTGCATGTCGACGTCGGCGTCCTTCACCTGCACGTCGGCTTCCTCGGCTTCGGGCATCACGGCGACGGTGATGGTGCTGGTGTGAATGCGGCCTTGCGTCTCGGTCGCCGGCACGCGTTGCACCCGGTGGACGCCAGACTCGTATTTCATCACCGAGTAGACGTGTTCTCCGGCGAGCGTGAGCGTGGCGTCTTTCAGCCCGCCCTGGTTGCCGCCGCTCGAGTCGACCAGCTCGGCCTTCCAGCCACGGCGGGCGGCGAAGCGCAGGTACATCTGGAGCACCTCTTCGGCGAACAGGGCCGCTTCATCACCACCCGCGGCGGCGCGGATCTCGATGATGACGTCCTTCTCGTCGTTCGGGTCCTTCGGCAGCAGCAACAGCCGCAGCGCGGCCTCGAGCTCGGCCTTCGTCGCCTCGAGCGCGGGCAGCTCTTCTTTTGCCATCGCCTTGAAGTCGGCGTCGCCTGAGATGGCGAGCTCCTTCGTGCTGGCGACCTCGGCGGCGACCTTCGTGTAGGTGCGATACGTCTCGACGAGCTTCTCCAGACCTGCCCGCTCTCGCGTGAGCTTGAGGAGCTTGGCCGAGTCAGCCAGGACGGCGGGGCTTGAGAGTTCAGCGGTGAGGCGCTCGAAGTGGCGCTCCACCTCGTCGAGCTTGTCGATCACAGCGAGGCGGGCTCTTACACTGTTTCCCAGCTCGGTGCGGTCGTTCTTGGGAATCGGACCGGTTTCTGAGAGAAGGGCTCCAGTCTCATCACCCAGGGAGGGCACCCATGCCTGCCGTGAAGTCAAACCGTACGAAGAAGAAGCTGAAGAGCCGCGCGAAGGTCAAGAAGGCCGCGCTGAAGCGACGTCGCGTGCGTGCGCGCAAGGCCAAGGGCAAGTACTGAGCCTTTGACCGTTGTCGACGCGACAAGCCCCGCGAGGCCCTGATGGGTCTTTCGGGGCTTCGTCGTTTCTTTGAGTCTCTTCAGCGCGGTCGCTTGAAGCAGAGGTACGTCGCGCCACCACCGACCGAGTTGCCGTTCTGCACGACGGGCGGGCGGAACGACACCGAGACGAGCTCGAAGCCTTCGGCGCCGGCCTTCTCGAGATCGGCGTTCCTGGGAACACCGTCGACGTCGACGCACCAGTGCTCCCAGCGCGTGAAGGACGCCGCGTCGGCCCTCGCCCGCGGCACGTTGAGCACCGCCGTGGTGACGCAGCCGGCGATGAAGGCCACGAGGATGAAAGGAGACGTCTTGGTCATGGCCGTTCTCATTGCGTGCGCGGGATCAGGGAGAAGAAGAAGGCGCTCGAGACGTTGTTGATGGAGCCTTCGTCGCCGATCACGTGGAGCGCTTCGGGCCCACCGGACATTCCGTAGAGCCGCTGGATCGGGTCGATGGGCAGCTGGAACAGCTCGAAGCCCCCGTCAGTGAAGCGCGTCTTGTGCACGATGCCGCCGAAGCAGCCGCCGAAGATGCCGTCGGTGGTGACCTTGAGGCTGTAGCACCGGCTCGCGATCCCGCTGGTGTTGGCCACGAAGTCGAAGCCGCCGTCGGTGCCGCGCGTCACGAAGATCGACTGGTCGGTCAGCGCCCAGATGTTGTCTCCATCAATACCATCGATGCCAACGATGCCATCGGGGTCGATCTGGCCAGTGATCCGGCCAACGCCGAGCTTTCCGATGTAGCCGTCTGAGGTTCCCCAGAAGATCTCGTCGCCGGGAGAGACGTAGAGATCAGTGACGAACCTGTTGGCCATCGAGCCGTTCTCCGCCTGCAGCAGCGTCGTCTGGCCAGTGGTCAAGTTCAGCTCGCACAGGCTCTCGTCGTAGCCGCCGAGGATGACCCGATTGCCGACACGCTCATATGCATTCGCGAGGAACGAGCCGCCCATGCAGCTTCCGCTGAAGCGCACCTGGGGGAGCCCGCCGTCGATGACGCGCTGAAGACGGGCCGTCGTCATGTCAGCCTCCGTGATGATCACGAAGTCGAAGGGCGTGCCTCCAAAGATCTCGAATGGAGGAGCTCCAACGGTGAACGGTCTGCTGCTGCCCGGCGACGGGGTCGGGTCGTTGCCATGAGTGACCCAGATCGAGCTGCGCATGGGCGAGAACCGGGAGAAGATCGCGGCCGCGCTGTCGAGCGTGGTGCCGACGATCGCGTCAGCGCCCTTGAAGTCGGTGCGCTGCGTCTGCCGGTGAATGCAGAACGGTGCGCCGACGCATTGAACGCCGGCGTCCCGAGCACCCGCGTCGACCATTCCGCCGCCGCTGCCGCCCGCAGTTCCACCGCCAGCGCCACCTGCGGTCGAGCCGCCCGCCGTCGAGCCGCCCGCCGTCGAGCCGCCCGCCGTCGAGCCGC
>JBBAQZ010000017.1:0-30854 GCA_040400045.1 Myxococcaceae bacterium | reverse complement strand
CCGCCGTCGAGCCGCCCGCCGTCGAGCCGCCCGCCGTCGAGCCGCCCGCCGTCGAGCCGCCCGCCGTCGATCCGCCTGCCGTCGAGCCGCCCGCCGTCGAGCCGCCCGCCGTCGATCCGCCTGCAGTCGAGCCGCCCGCTGCGCCTCCCCCGGTCGCGAGCCCTCCGCCTGCCGGGTTCACGCCCCCATCGCAGTTGTTCCGCGCGCAGTACTGGTTGTACGCGACGTCGAAGTCGAAGCAGGCCGCGACCGAGACGAACACGACGCCGGCCAGGAACACGCGTTTCATCGCAGCACCTCGAAGAGATCGAACTGGCCACCCCATGACACCGCAGCGCCTTCGGACGAGAGCGCCACCGAGACGCCCGGGCCCGACGCGCTTTCTCCGCCGATGAGGAACATCACCACCGCGGCGCCGATGCCTGCGACCGCGACGCCCGTGAAGACCCAGCCCAGGGTCGCTTCGGTCTTGCCGTTGTTGCGTGCCGCCAACGCGGTGGTCGGCGTGAGCGAGGTCCCCGACACGAGCGCGTTGTAGCGGTCCGAGGCGCTGACGAAGAGCACGGTCGCGACCCCGGCGCTCAGCAGGCCGACCGCGCCCGGAATCCACGAGAGCGAACGCGCCGACGGCCCAACCGCCTTCACGACGGCGGGCGGCGGCTGCATGGCCTTCTTGCGCTCGTCGTCGTCCTTCTGCTGTTGCGCGAGCGCCTCCCGCTTCCGTTGATCCTCTTCGGCTTTGGCGGCGTCGATCTTCGCCTGCTCCTCGGCAGCCTTCTTGTCCTCTGCGGCCTTCTTCTGGGCGAGCGACGGCGCCAGGAACTTCTTCACCTGCTCACGCGCCTTGTCGGCGATGGCCGCGATCTTCGGAGCGACCGCGACGGGAAGCTTCAGCTCAGGGTCGATCGCGAAGGCTTCTTGAAAGGCCTTCGAGGCCTTGTCGTCCTTGCCCATGTCGGCGAGCACGATCGCCTCGAGCACCTCGCAGCGCGCCTCGTCGTCGGGTGTCCTGGCCTTCGACTTCGCCTTCTGCACCTGCGCGAGCGCCTTGGCGTACTCGAGGTTCTCGTAGAGCGTGATGGTGGCCTGCAGGTACTTGGTGACCTCGGGAGACTGCTGCGCGAAGGCACCAGTCGAGAGGCACAGGACGAGAACGCCGGCGGCGCGGAGCATGCTCACTCCAGGTTGAAGTTGTGCGTGAAGGGGTTGGTGCCTGGCTTCACGGTGATGGTCTTCTCGATCACCTTGTTCGAGCCCGGCTCGATGATCTTGACGGCGTGAACGCCGAGTGTCGCCGGAATCTCTTTGCCCAGCGGCGTTTCGCCGATCAACTTGCCGTCGAGGAAGACCCGGCCAACCGGGCGAATGCGGAAGTCGATGCGACCCATGCGGACCACTGCGGGCACGTTCTTCATGCCGGCGTCGACCTCGGCGACCGGCACGGGCAGCGCACCCGCGTCCAGCTCGACGGCGGCGATGACGACGGCTCCTGCGTCGATCTCGGGCACCCCGGCGTCGATGACGGCCACGGTTGGCACTGGCGTGATCGTGGGCGTGACGACCGGCTTGACGGGCTCGATGGGAGTCGGGGGCGGCTTGAGCGCGAAGAAGGCGCCGAGGCCGACCGCGACGACCGCGAGACCGATGCCCACGAAGAGCGGCGCTTGCGACTTCTTCGGGTCGTCGACCTTCCGCAGAGAGGTCGCGGACATCCCGCTGCCGCTCGAGGCGTGCGTCGGGACCGGCGGTGCGCTGCGCTCCTGGGAGCCCATCGAGGGGAAGGTCCTGTCGACCTCGAGCGCGCCTGGCGGCAGCACGTTCTGCAGCGTCGCTTCGTGATCTTCCGGGAAGAGGTGCTCGACCAGCCTGGCGACGTCGGCCACCGAGACGACCTCACCGGTCGACGCGATGAATCGCTCGAGATCGTGCTGCAGCTCCCGGCAGGTCGCGTACCGGTTCGCGACCTTCTTTTCGAGGCACTTCGAGATGATCGCGTCGAGGGCTGGCGGCAGATCCGTACGCTTGTTGCTGGCGCGAATGAGCGGCTCGCTGCCCATGATCGCCTGAATGATGCTGACCTCGCTCGTCGAGTCGAACGGCATCGCTCCGCAGACCAGCTCGTAGAGGACGACACCCAGCGCGAAGATGTCGGCGCGCCGATCGAGCGGCTCCCGGGCGAGCTGCTCGGGCGGCATGTAGGCCAGCTTGCCCTTGATGACGCCGCTCTTGGTGAGGTGCGGCTGCGTGCTCGCCTTGGCGATGCCGAAGTCGACGACCTTCACGCCACCGGTGCGCGAGACGAGCACGTTGTCAGGCGAGATGTCGCGGTGCACCAGGTTCATCACCTGGCCCTGCTGGTTCTTCAGATCGTGCGCGTAGCCAAGACCTTCGGCGGCCAGCGAGATGATGCGCGCACACAGCGGGAGCGAGATCGGCCCCACGGTCTCTCTCGCGGCCTTGTTGAGCGCGCGCAGGTTCGGGCCGTCGATGAACTCCATCGCGATGTAATAGAGACCGTCGGTCTGACCGAAGTCGAAGATCTGCACCACGTTCGGGTGGTTGAGCTCGGCCGCGAGCCGCGCCTCCGACAGGAACATGTTGATGAAGTTCTGGTCCTCTCCGAAGTGCGGGAGAATCCGCTTCACCACAAGCTTCTTCTGAAAGCCCATCGGGCCGTCGGATCGCGCGAGGAAGACTTCGGCCATACCGCCGGTAGCCAGCTTGCGAACGAGGGTGTACTTGCCGAGTGTCTGAGCCATCGAGTCCAGCGACACCATCGCCCAGCCCCGGGCGGGCCGGAAACGAAATGACGCGCGTCTGCGAGACAGAGGCGTCGACGTTCGGGGCGGGAAGAGGGTAGAGCGTCGCTCGCGATGATTTCAGCCGTGTTGATGACGGTGTTGGGAGCGTCTCCGGGCCTGTTGCCTTCGGCCCAGCTGCGCAAGGACCAGGGCGTCACCCGCTCGACGGTCGTGCGCGATGGCAAGGCCGACTACGAGGGCGCGCCGTGGGACTCGCAGCAGGCGGCGATCCTCGCGCCCGACGGCATGCTCGAGTGGGACCTCGGTCAGGTGTACCCGATCGAAGCGGCCCTCATTCAGGGCGACAACAACGACGACTTCATTCTCTGGACCTCAGTCGACGGGAGCTTCTTTCAGCCGCTGTGGCGCGCGCCGCAAGATGCGATGGCGGGCTTACGCACGCGGACGACGACGGCGCTCAAGGGGCAGGCGCGCTACTTGCGGCTGACGGCCGAGGGCGGCGATCGCATGTATTCGATCGGCGAGGTGATGGTGTTCACGAAGGCGTCGGACCTGATCGACGACGTGGTGGAGCGCTCGCCGAGGCCTCCTCCGCCGCCACGTGCCGAGGCGAACACCGATGGCTCGATGATCATCACCGCGTTGCTTGGCGCCTATGCGGCGTATTGGTTCTGGAGTCGTCGACAGGCCGCCCTCGCGCCGCAGCAGGTCGTCCAAGCACTGAAGGCCGATGAGTCGGCGAAGCCCGGAGAGCCTCCAGCCGCCTGAGGCGTCACCGTTTCGGGAGCGAGACGTTCTCGAGCAGGTGCCAGCGGCGGTTCCGCGGTGCCTCGTGCGCCGGCCTCGTGGGGTCGAGTGGAACCCATTTCGACACCGCGTCGCTGAGGAACGGGAGCAGTGTTCCCGCAAGCTCTGCGTGACGGAGGTGCTCGAGCACGAAGCCCAGTCGCGCTGACCAATTGAGCGGGCAACGGGTTGCGGTGTCGATGAGTGTCCACGCATCGAGCTTCGGCGCGAGCGCGTCGATGACGGGAAGGAGCGCTGGAAGTCCACCCAGCGCTGGCGCCGAACCGATCAGGTCGAGTGCTATCTCCTCGAGCGCTGCGACGTGTACGACTCCGAACGTCGTCGAGAATTGGCTGCGCTCCGTCTCCCGGAACGTGCTTCGAACGAAGAAGTCGGTCTGCCCCCAGTCACCCTTGAGCGGCCGCCGGTTCGTCGCCGCCATTACCTGCAGCGAGGCACTCCACGCGCACTCGACGCCGTGCAGGGCAGCGCCGCTCAGCAGCCCGACCGCGTAGCGCTCACCCAGAAAACGCATGAGCGGGTCGACGAACTCCACCGGCGCCGGGGCGCCCTGAGGCGCGTCTTCCGGCCGCACCACCACCCAGAAACCCCGGACAGGGGTCACCAGCAGCCGCTCCGCCCTCAGGCGACGCAACGTGGCCCTCGCGGCGATCACCGACTGATCGAGCCACTCCGCTGCCTCGCTGGACGTGAAGCTCTCGCGTCGCTTGAAAGCCAGAATCTCGAGCAGGGGTGCGGGTCGCATTTCGGGCCGGTCGCGCCAACTTGGTGAAAGTAACAACTCGCTGCCTGATGCTCCGGAGCGCATGGTATCGCCCAAAGCGCTCCATTTCGGAGCAGCTGGTTACTTTCAGCAAGTCGGCGCGGCAAGGCTGAGAAGCGACCCCTCCCTCACCGCCCCACGCATGGCTCGCCGAAATGGCTCCGATCGGCTGCGATCAGTCGCTCGTCAGTCCCCTTGCGTGAACCACGAGCACCGATGCTCGACACAGCCACAGAACGTCGGCTGGCTCATCTGGTTGAGAATCGCCAGCTCCGCGCCGCCACGCTGGTGCCAGGCATGGCAGGAGTTGCCGCCACCTTCGCAGTCTCCATCATCGCGACAGCTCCCGCTGCTCCGCCCTTCGAGCGCCGTTCGGCCGCGCGTGCTGCGGTAATTGCCGGCGGGAACGGAGTAGTGGGGCGTCGGGACACAGCGCGGCCCGCCTTTGCACGCGGGCCCAGTCGCTTCGTGGATCGTCAGCGTCACGAAGAGCTCACCGTCGACAGCGCCGGCTTCGGCGGTCACGAGGCGGAGGTGCTCCGCGATCTCGCTGAGGCTCGACTGGCAAAGCCAGACGCTGAACGTCAGACACGAGGCGTCGGCGACGCCAGGACACTTCGCGGTGCTGTACAGGGCTGAGCTCCCGCTGCTGACGGACTTCACGGCCCGGGTCTCGCCAAGGAGCGCCCACAGACGCATTCCTTCTTCGCTCGAGAGCTGACGCCCCTCGCGGTGCAAGGTGACGGTGTTCTCGTTCTTCCGCGCGACGCTGAAGGCTCCGACGTCCGCGGGCATCGACGTGATGAGCACGCCCTCGCGGGCGCGAGACAGGCAGGTTGCGTCGACCCGTGGCTCGTCGGCACGTGGAGACTCGGGCATGGTCGCGACGGTTCGACAGGCGGCAAGAAGGAAAATCGCGCTGATTCGCATGGGATGGGCTTGACAGTCTAACGCTCCGCCGGCCCCTTCGTGAGCCGGTGCCGCATGGCCGCAAGGCGTTCGATGCCGAAGTCGGCCTTGAGCTCAATCCACCGCGGCCGGTGATCAGAGAGCTGGTAGGTGCGCCAGGCTCGGAAGTACTTGCGAGCGGCCGACTCGGTCTGGGTCGCGCGCTGGTTCGGGAAGTACTGCCGATAGTGCTTCCACTCGGAGTACTCGTCTCCGTCGACGAAGAGCTTCTCGAAGAAGTGGATCACGCCGCCGCGGGCCTTCCTGGCGAGCTTCTTCGTTTGTTTGTCATAGCGCGGTGAGAGCAGGGCGATCTGGTCGTACTTCTTCCGCGTCTCACCGGCCTCGAGCGACGCGACCTGGGGCGGCAGATAGAACCCTGCGTCGCGGAGTCGTTCGGCAGTCTCGTCCCTCAACTCGAAGATGTTGAAGTCGCCGAGGAGCACGGTGGTGGGCGCCCAGGCCGATTCGCTGCGCACGCGCTCCGAGAGGATCGTCGCGAGCGCCTCAATCTCATCCACCCGGCGCTTCTCGTTGGGCAGCTTCTTTCCGTAGTAGATGTGTGCAGAACAGACGGTGAATCGGAAATCACCCGCACGAAACCCAGCCACGAGCGGAGTGCGCGCGAGTTGTTGTCTGAGCCGAAGCTGCTTCTTGCCGATCTTCAACTCGGGCGGGAGCAGCACCTGGCCGGCGAAGCCCTCGAAGTGCACCTTGCGGCGGTCGTAGATGAAGGCGCCACGCTCGTCGTTGCCGCTCCTGCCGAGGGTGATGTCGGTGAGCAGGAAGCCCCAGGGCTCGCCGAGGATCTCCATGAGGCGTTTGAAGTCGTCGACCTGGCTGCGGATCTCTTGAATGGCGACGAGGTCGAACGCCGAGATGATCTCGGCGATGTAGTGCAATGACTCGGGCAGCCGCGGGCCGTACGACTTGTTCGCGCCAAACTCGCGGAGGTTCCAGGTGGCGATGAGCAGGCTCTTGTCGAGCGTGCGGGTGGGCACGCCGTCGGGTCGGAACGAGCCATCGGCGAGCGGCACCTCGTCGAGGAAGTGCTTGAGGCTGAGCAGCTTGCCGACAGCGCGTTGCTGTTCGGTCGGCGCGAGGCGGAGCAGGTCGCGGTGCGAGGGCATCAGTGCCGTGCACTCTACACGCACGCAAGGGAGTCCCCGGCGGCGATGTCATTGAGTCAACTGGGGTTCCGTCACGAAGGCTCGAAGTGCGGCGGCGGCTCCGAGCAGGGGACGTCCGTGAACGCCGGCCACCATGGAAGGAACCGGTCGCGCCAGACGGGTTATCGACGCCTTCATCTCGGGAGCGCTCCAGTTCGTGAACCACGCAAACACCCACCCGGGACTGCGAAGCGCGAGGCAGCGTTGACGGTGAGCACCGCGTCGCCCGACACCAGGCGAGGGGACGCGTCGCATGCCTACAGCCCCGCGACCTTGCCGGCGGCGCTGACTTCCCAGACGAACTTCACCTTCTTCGTCGCGTTCGCGGCCAGGGCCACCTCGACCCGCGCGATGCCGTCCTTCGACACGGGTGATGGCGCCGGGTCGCACTCCTTCTGGAGGACCTGCACCTCGACCTCTTTCACCTCGGACACGAACACCCGCTCCTCGAGCATCAGCTTGCGCGGCGTCGGGCTCGCGTTCGACACGTGCAGCGTCACCATCTTCTTCGTGGTGCGACGTCCGGTCAGTCGCGCCTCGTCGACCTTCTCTTCCACCACGCGCGTCACCCGCACGCCGTCTTCGCTCCCGAACGACAGCTTGAGCGTCTCACCCGGCGCCGTGAACGACACCTGCGAGCGCCCCACGAAGCCCGCGGAGCGGACCAGGTCCACCGGACCGGCCAACAACACCGCCCCCCCTTCATTCGGCACGCGCGCGACGGTGAACGCCAGCGGAGAGAACTCTGGCGGGCACACCAGCTCCGTCGTCGCTTTCGCGGTGAACTTCCCCAGCGGCACGCGGTGCGGCTGGCCATCACTCGGCACCGTCGACCTCCCTGGCGCCGTCAACAACCGCGCCTCGCCTCCATCGTCGAGCCCCGGCAATTCTGGCACCGAGACCGACGTCTCGCCCGCGCTCTGAATCACCTCTTCGCGCACCGACACGTCGACGACCCGCTTCTCGAACGACGTCTTCTGTCGCAATGCCAACCAATCGTCCTGCAGCGACGGAGGTGTCGTGCCCAGCGTCGGCCGCGCCGTCGAGAACTCCAATTGCACCTCGGGCCACGCTTCGCCCGTGCGCTGCCACACGACCGCTTCGGATTCGAACGACACCTCGTCGCCCGACAGCGTCGCCCGGTACGCCGGCCGCCACACCGCGCACGGCACCAGATAGCTGACTCGAAGCGCGACCTCGCCCGTGCCCTCGACCGTCAGCGACAGCAGGCACTCCAGGTCCTCCTGGCGCTCCTCTGCCACCGCCAGCGCCTGTCTCGACGCCGAGAGCTCCCGCTTCACCGAGTCCACCGCCGCCTGCGCGACGCGAAGCGCCTCGTCGTTCTCCCGCTGCCGGCTCGAGATCGCGTCGAGTTGCCGCCCCCAGTCCACTGCAGCCGCGTCGCCGTAGCCCACCCGCGCGCCGATCGACTGGAGCAACGCCTGTCTCGTCTGTATCAGTCCGTCGCGTTGGGTCGAAAGCCGGTACACATCGGAGTCGTGAGTGTACTGGGTATCCACCAATTCCTGCACACGCTTGCGGAGCTCGCTTGCGTCGACCGGCAGCCCGCCCCTCGCCTTCTGTCTCCACCGGCGCACCAGCCGTGCCTCGTGCACCGTCGCGCCGGTCGCCTCGATCGTCAGCGAGCGATCGACGGCCACGAGGGGGAAGCCGGGCAACTCCACCGTCGAGACTCCGCCGGTCAACGACAACGTCCCGCGCCGCTCCACCTGGGCGCGATCTTCCATCACGATGACGTGGGTGAGTTTCATGGTCAGCCCCTCCGGTTGCCGCCGACGAGCATCTTGTCGGCCGGGATTCGCACCAGCACCTGCGCCGTCAGCGTCGCCCGCCCACCTGGGGGAACCGTCAGCCTCCACCGGCGCATGCCGCTGATCGCCACGCCGTCCACCACGCCGTCGACCTTCTCCCAGGGCGGCTTCACCTCGGCCTCTTCCACCTTGATGTCCTTCTCCGACGGGTACGCCACCGGCACGCGCTCCCGAATCTCGATGGCCGCCGGCGTCGACAGCCGGTTGTTCACTTCCACCTCGACGTCATGCTTGAGCACCTGCGAGCCGCCCAGGAACCCGCCCGTCGTCTCTGCGAAGTTCGTCTTGCGGGCGACCTTGATGGCTTCTTCGACGCCCAGGCCCAGCCGCTCCGTGTTCGCCCCTGGAGGAATCGCCGGCATCGTCGTCGTCATCAGGAACTCGTCGCCCACCGACACCTCGACCGGTCCCGACAACAATGCGGTCGTCGTGCCGTTCGCGATGGCCAGCGTCCGGTACACCTTCGGCTCGACCGACGGCACGCACACGTACTGCGGCGTCAGGCCCACCTTGCACTCCATCACCGGCACCGTGCTCCATGTCCCCGTCGACAGGACGTCGACCGGGGCCACGCAGTCGTAGCGGAAGTCGAAGTGATCGAACGACGCGACCTGCACGCATCGCGGAGGCAACGCGAGGTTCGTCACCTGGTACCAACGCTGCTGCCAGCTCGACAGCACCGCCATCACCACGTCGATCTGCACCGAGACGCCAACCGCGAACACCGCTTCGAACTCCGACGTCTGCGACAGTTTGCCGCGCGCTCCCGGCACTTCGGCGCCCGGCATGCGCAGCCGGTCGTAGTCGAGCAGTCCCTCGGCCGGCGTGTAGGTGGGGATCACCGGGGCGAAGCCCGAACCCGTCGGCGATTCCTCCGAGAGCCTGTCCACGTCATCGTACGTGCCGCCTTCGTCCTCCGAGTCCAGCATCATCGATCCGGCCCCAGGAGCGACCGCGCCGATCGCCCTGCGCGCCATGCCTCCGAACGCTTCGCCGCGAGCCTTCGCCGCGGGCATGGGCTTCGCTGGCATGGACAACGCGGGCGCCATCGGGGCCGCGCTGGGCGCGCTCCTGTGCACTGCTCGGGCTCGTTGTGGCGCAGGCGCGCGGACTTCCAGCTCCTCAGGGTACGCGCCGTCAGCCTCAGGCTCCTCGCGAGGCGCTGCCTGCTTCTTCAGCTTCTCCTGCTGCTGCTGCGGCGGCGGCGGCGCCGGTCGCGGCATCGCGGTGCTCGTCGGGAGCGCTGGCCTTCCCATCGCGTCGTAGCCCTCGAACAGCTCGTCGAGCCCCGGCGGCAGCGCGCGGAACCCCGGCTTCGGCGGCTGCGGCTGCGATCGGCCGATGCGCAACGACTTCAGCTCCGGCATGTCGGTTCGACGCAGCAGCGTCGCGGTCGACAGCGACAGCGCCACACCCTTCCAGTCTTCTCCCGTGTCCTGCGCCACCGACGCGCGCATGCGCAGCGTGCCCCCCTGGAAGCCCTTCTCGAGCCGCAGCGTGTAGTTCGGCACCCAGCGGACGCCTGGCACCTGGTACTCCACCTCGAGCTCGACCGGGCCCGTCGCCTCCATCGACAGTGACAGGACGATCGCGCGCGTCACCTTCGCCCTTTGCGAGCGCTTCTCTGATGACGCCTCGACCAGCCGTCGCTCACGCAGCTGCAGCTCCTCTCGCGCGTCCTTCAGCTGCTTCTCGACCGTGCGCTTGTCCTTGAGCAGCTGCTCCATGCGCGTGTCCACGAAGCCGTTCAGCGCCAGCGTCGCGTCGACCGGAGCCTCGCGCGGTGGGTCGCCTTCTTTCACCGTGAAGGGGAGCGGCCTGAGCGCCTGGAGTTCCCGGAGCTCGCTGTCGAAGCGGTTGAAGCTGGAATCGAGCCGCGCCACCTCGAGCTTCGCCGCGTCGCGCGCCCTCACCTCGGTCGACTCGTCGACCGCATCGCCAAACTGCACGTCGAAGCCAGGCCGGACGTCGAGCACCCGCAAGCCCACCGGCCCGGTGAGGATTCGCCCGCGGACAGAGCCCGAGGCGAGCCCCATCGGCAGCCCGATGACCCGCACCTCTCTCGAGACGCCGGCCACCTTCGCCCGCCGCGTACACACCGCGCCCTCGCGGTAGATGGTGACGGTCTGCAAGTCGCTGGTGACGTTCATGGACCCCTCCGTGTCGACGCCATGCCTGTTCAATGCGCCGACGCCCGTGGTTGATGACACGACTTCTGAAAACGAGCGGAAGAGCCGTGGTTCAGCAGGCTTCCGTGCACTTGAGCGTCTGATCCTGCTGGACCGCGCAACGGCCCGAGGCGCACTCGGCGTCTTCCGCGCAGATGGAGCGCAGCGGCTTCGTCGCTGGCCGGCAGGTGAAGGTGTTCACCCGATCGCACCAGCCCTGCGCGCACGGAATGCTCACCGTCGTGTCGGCGTCGAGTTGGAAGGCACACGGCTCGTTGATCGCGGCCGGGCCCGTGCAGGTTCCCGTGTCTCCGCTGCCTGACGGCTTGCAGTACGTGTCGACGCCGGTGCAGTTGTTGCGAGACGGCGTGCAGGGTTGACCTCGCGTCGGGGTCGCCTGGCAGATCTGCATCGAGAGGTTGCAGCTCGACCCGGCCTTGCACTGCTCTCCGACGTAGACGGCGTACCGAGAGCCGCGACACGCGGTGCCTTCGTCGTCGGGGGCGCGACAGGTGCCGCCGGTGGGCGAACGATCGGGGAAGCCACTCCAGTCGATGTCGGAGCAGAGCAGCCCCGCCTGGCAGCTCCAGTGGAACTTGCACGGTCCATCGACGGGCTGCGGGCGAACGCAGGTGCCGCTGATGCCATCGACGTAGGGAACGACGTCGCACGCCAGGCCCGGCTCACAGGTGGACGGCACGCTGGGATCGAACTGGCACGAGTCGCCGAGCTTGCGACGGGGACGACACGTGCCGCCGCTGCAGATGAGGTCCGTCTCGCACTCGGGGCTGGCCTCGCACGGCGTGTCGAGCGGCTTCAGCGGAGCGCACTTGCCCGTCTTGTCGCAGACCAAGCCCGGTCCGCAGCCGAACGCGCACGGCTCTCCGCGCTTGGGAGACGAGGAGCAGATACCACGGCACACGCCGTCGGGCTTGATGCAGACCGTGCCGGCCGCGCACTCCTGCGCGTTCACGCACGTGTCGCCCGCGGGCACCGAACCGATCAACAGGCCCGTGCGGAAGGTGCAATCAGCGAAGGGGCGAGCCACGGCGCCCGGGTAGTCGGGCGGGAAGGTAGGCGGGCACGCCGACGTCGTCATGCGGCGTTCGCACGCGCTGACCTTCACCGGGTCGACACGCACGAGTTCTCGATCGAACGACTGCTGGAGCGCTCCGTATTCCGCCAGGCACCGCGCCTGCTCGTTCTGCCTGCACGCCGTATCGTTCTCTCGCTGAAAAGCCACGTAGCAGCGCTTCTTGAGCGCGCACTTCGCCGCGGCCAGGCGATCGCACGACTCGGTGGGGCTGATGGTGGCGCCAGCGTCCATCGTCGCGCCGGCGTCGGGCGTCATCATCATCGGCGGAGGACAGCCGAACAGTGCAGCGACAGCGAGCGCGAGGGCAGGGCGGAGCACGGTGGCGAGAACCTACCGCCGTGCGCCGCCGACCGGAACGCGCATTTCCGTTCAGAAGCTCATCACGTTGCGCGCCACGCACGTGATCAGCCCGACGAGGAGCACCCACTTGCCACGCGCCACTGCACGGCCGGGGTTGAGATCGAAGGTCTTCATCACCCACAGCAGCACCGCGAAGAAGCCCAGATACCAGGAGCGCGAGATCTCGGTGAAGTGGCCCCCGCTCTCGAATCTCTGGGTGAAGGTGAGTGGAATGAGGCCACTCCCAGCGATCGCCACGAGGAAGTGCCAGGGTTTGATCGCTTTCACCTCGTCGAGGTCGGCGATCATCGTGAGCTCCAGTTCTGCTCGGTGAAGCCCTGGCGCGAGTACCAGTCACGCCGCTCGGGCTGCAGCGACTTCCAGTCGACCTGTTTCTCGTACTCGGGCATCGGGCCGAAGAAGCCGGCCTGCGCGCCGCCGATGTCCTGGTAGTACTCGGGCGGAATCCCGTACGCGCTGAGACCCACCTTGCCGCTGACCTCGAGCCCTTCCGCTATCTTCGCCTGCGCCTTGAGGCCGGCGCCCATGCTGCTGTCGCTGACCGACGAGTAGGTCGAAAGCGTGTCATTCACCTTCAGGGTGAACGTGTTCTTCGCGTGACCGGCGGCGTCCACTTCGCGTTCGACCCCGACAGGCCCGGCCTGTGCCTCGCGGCGCACCACGCCTTTGTTGTCGACACTGGTGCCGAGTGTGAGGCCACCTGCTTCGACTTCGACGCCGACTTCGGTTTTGACCGCCGACTTCGCGCCCGTCTCGCCGAGCTTCGTCTCGACCCCGGTCTGGCCGAAGCCGATGCCGGTCTTCTTCTTGAACGCGACCTCGAGGTCCAGGGAGTACGAGCCCGCCCGGGCCTCACCACGCAGGTCGCTGATCTTGTCGCTGAGCGCCTTGGCCGCCTGCTCGACTCCGCGGCCACTCTCCGTCAGGCCAGCGTTCCAGCCGAAGGACTTCCGGTCGCGCTCTTCGAAGCCGGGCTCGGACAACGACGGTGGGACCGAGAACGCTCCCAGTTTTCTGATGTCGCCGGGGGTCGACGCGTTCATCACGGCCGAGCACCAGTCCTGCGTGTAGCGATCGAACTTCGCCGTGTACTCGGCGGCGTGCTGCTTGTTCTGCGCGTGAATCAACTGCCGCACCTCGGTGGGGAGCAGGCGATCGTTTCTGATGAGCGCGGGTTGGTCAGGGGGAGCCAACGCTCCCGGGTTCTGCTGAGCGCGCGGCGGGTCGGCCGACAGGTAGCCGTTCTTCACCGAGGCCGACAGGAACTGGGCGCGCAGCTTCGGGTCCTCGCCGATCTTCTCCATCACGTCGCCGAGCCGGCCCGAGTCTGAGAGTTTGCTCATGGCCTCCCAGAAGTCGCGTCGCGACATGACGCTGAGCCCGCTCACGAAGCCGTCGGCTGAGTCGTTCTGGGTTCGGGCCAGGACCTCGTTCATGAAGCCTGCACCGCGGCCCTGGAGTTCTCCCGCCGGGATCGTCGGCACGTTGTTCATGTCGAGCGGGCGATACCGGCTCTCGAACGGGTCACGCTTCTGTTCGTGGCGCGCGACGGTGTTCTTCTGCGACGACTCGGGGGGGCGGTGTTTCGGAGGACTGCGCGGGGCCGGCTGCTGCGGCTCCTCGACGGGATCGAACCCGGTGCGGGAGGGGTTCGTTTCGACTCGACCTGGACCTGCCATGTGGGGGCTCCTTGTTGAGGGGATGCCCACCACCGAGCGCGGATCATGCCAGCGCCAACCTGTTGAACCGTCGGAAGCCGGCGTTCCAGAACCGCGGACGTCAGCCGCGCTTCTTCACGATTCCGGACTTGTCGACGAAGAAGGGCTCGGCCAGGCGCTTCTCGACCTTCTCGCGGAAGCCCTGCACCTCGAACCCCGTCTCGTGCAGCACCTCGAGGCAGCGGGTTTGCACGCGCTTGGCGGTCTCGTCCGTGGTGAGCAGCTCGAGGATTGGCTCGCGCGCCTTCACGTCCTTGAGCGTGCCGAGGGTCCGCAGCGCGGCCATCTTCACGTCGTCGGACATGTCCTTCAGCATCGTGATCGCAGCCTGGGCGACGCCGTCGTACTTCTTGCCTTCGAAGAAGTGCAGGAGCACTTCCTTCTTCTCGGGGTCGCGCGTGTACTCGGCGCCCAGCCGTCGCAGCTCGTCCAGGACGATGGCGTTGGCCGCCGGCTCCTCGAGGATGTCGGCGAGGATCTTCACGCACCAGCTCGACGCCGCCTCGTTCCTCTTGAGGAACTCGACCACCTTCGGGACGGCCTGGTCGCCCTGCGCGGTGATGGCGTCGAACACCATCGCCTTCTCGTCGGCGTCAGTCGTCTGCGGGTCGACCACCATCGTGAAGCGCTGCATCAGCACAGGCACCACGTCGGGTGAGCGCGTCTGCACCAGCTCGTCGATGGCCTTCTGGCGCGCCTGCGCTTCACCGTACTTTTCGGTGACCTTCTTCTTCAGCTTCAGGGCCTTTTCGGCCGGCGTACTGCTCTTGAAGATGTCGAACAGACCCATGGCTCGCGCGGCCTCGCATACCCGTCGGTGAAAGGAAAGTCAGAGCTTCAGGTTGGCGCGCACCGGGCCGACGTAATGGCTCTCGATCGCGTCGACCGCGTGCTTCAGGCCCGGCCCTTCACCTTCGGGCAGCTTCACCTGCACGACGAGGTACAGATCGCCGGCCGGCTCGCCCCGCAGCCCCGGAACGCCCTTGCCTCGGAGCCGGAGCTTCGCGCCCGACTGGGTCGAGGGCTTGAGCATCACCGTGCCCGAGCCTCCGAAGACCGGCACCTTGATCTCGGCTCCGTACAGCGCCTCTTTCAGCGTCACCGGAAGATCGAGATAGAGGTCCTGGCCTTCGCGACGGACCAGCGGGTGCGCGAGCACCTCGAGGTCGACGAAGAGATCTCCCGGCGGTCCACCCCGATCACCCGGCTCGCCTTGCCCGCCCAGCCGCACTCGCGACCCGGTCTCGACACCCGCAGGGATTCGAACGTCGAGCCGCTTGCGATTGACGGTGATGGTCTTCGTCGCTCCCAGCACCGCGTCTTCGAGGGAGATCTGCATCGCGGCGACGAGGTCGCCGCCCGCCCGGGGTCCTGCGCGTCGTCCACGCCGTCCCGCCTGTTGCGCGCCGAACATCTCTCCGAAGATGCTCTCGAAGTCGACCGGCCCGCCGCCCTGATTGAAGTCGAACCCGAACCCTGCCGGGCCTGAACCGTCGCCGCCTCCTGTGAACCCGCCGTTCCGATAGGCGCGGTACTGGGCGGCCTTCTTCTCGTCCCAGCCCATCTTCGCGGCGTCGTCACCGAACTCGTCGTAGAGCTTCTTCTTGCTCTCGTCGGAGAGGACCTCGAACGCCTCGGTCGCCTGCTTGAACTTCTCTTCCGCCGACTTGTTGCCGGGGTTCACATCGGGGTGGTGCTGCTTCGCGAGCTTGCGGTACGCCTTCTTGATCTCGTCCGCCGACGCTTGCCGAGACACCCCGAGTCGCTGGTAGTAGTCCGTCACCAATGGCCTCACCCGCGAGCCACAGTAACCAGCCGGTTTGGCGACGCCAGTGGCTCGTGGTGTTGCTGTTCTCGACGGTTGCGGAAGCTCAGAGCCTCGACGGTGGCACACCCGTTCAGGGGCCCGTGATCGATCGTGCCGTGGCCTCGGTTGACGGCAAGGTGATCACGCTTACCCAGCTCGAGTTCGAGACCCGGGTGCAGCTGGTCAACCGTGGAGGGGCTGAGGCCGCGTTCGCGAAGCTGGACTCCGACGATCTCAAGCAGGGCCTGCAGCTCGCCATCGCCCAGCGCCTGGCCACCCTCGAAGCCGACCGGTTTGACGCGTACCAACTCGAGGCCGGCGAGCTCGAGAAGGCCGTCGCCGAGTTTCGCGATCGCATGGGCGGGGAAGGGCGGCTCCAGCAGTTCCTCGAGGCCCAGGAGGCCGATCTTGCCGACGTGGGCGTGATTCTGCGCCGTGGCATTCGCGCCAGCCGAGCCCTCGACGGTCGACTCCGTCTGAAGGCCAACGTCACCGAGGCCGAGGCGCGGCGGGCGAAAGCGGACGTGGTGGCCTGGCGTTCCTTCCCCCTCGAAACGGTGCGCCAGCTGCTCGCCCGGTCGCGCTTCGAGAAGCTCGTTCAGCAGGAGCTCGCGCAGGCCCGGAAGACGAGTGACGTGCGGCTGCTGATGGCGCTCCCCGGTGCGCCGTGAGGCAGCTGGCTCCCGTGGTACGGACGCGGCGAATGACCGTCACCGATCTTCCGGGCGTGATGGAGATCGAGAAAGAGGCCTTCAGCAACCCGTGGTCGCTCGACATGGTCCGCAAGGAGCTGACCCAGGAGTGGTCGAACGTGCTCCTCCTCGAGGAGTCGACTCCCTGGGGCTGGGAGCTGCGCGCCTTCGCGATCTTCTGGATCGTCGCCGACGAAGTGCACGTTCTCAACGTCGCCACGCACGTCGCCAGCCGCCGCAAGGGGTACGGGAGGCGGATCATGGATGAGGTGGTCATCGTGGGTCGCGAGCGCCAGTGCCGAATCGGTACACTCGAGGTCAGACGGTCCAACGGACCGGCGATCGCCCTCTACACCCAGCTGGGCTTCCGCACGGTTGGAATGCGGCCGCGCTACTACAACGACAACCAGGAAG
This sequence comes from Myxococcaceae bacterium, assembly GCA_040400045.1. GTDB lineage: Bacteria > Myxococcota > Myxococcia > Myxococcales > Myxococcaceae > Xiheimicrobium. The sequence continues at coordinate 14,318 of JBBAQZ010000017.1, read as the reverse complement.
ACGCGGTCGTCATGATCATGGACCTCTGACGGACGATCTTTGCCGATCCGCGCCAGTCCGCCTTGACACACACACCGGGGCCATGTACTCGGACCGCCCTTTCCTCTGAAGGAACCGTTTCGACAATGCCAACGATCAGCCAGCTCATCCGCAAGGGACGCGAGAAGCTCCGCTACAAGAGCAAGAGCCCCGCCCTCAAGCAGAGCCCCCAGAAGCGTGGCGTCTGCACGCGCGTGTACACCACGACTCCCAAGAAGCCGAACTCAGCCCTCCGCAAGGTCGCGCGCGTTCGGCTCACCAACGGTATCGAGGTCACCTCGTACATCCCGGGAGTCGGTCACAACCTACAGGAGCACTCGGTGGTGCTCATTCGCGGTGGCCGTGTGAAGGACCTTCCCGGCGTTCGCTACCACATCGTTCGCGGCACGCTCGACTCCGTCGGCGTTCAGGGCCGTAAGCAGAGCCGTTCCAAGTACGGCGCCAAGCGGCCCCAGTAATCAGGAGATTTCGCAATGCCACGTCGTCGCGTACCCAATAAGCGCAAGATCCTTCCGGACCCGAAGTTCCAGGACCGGCTCGTCGCCAAGTTCATCAACGACCTCATGCGGAAGGGCAAGAAGTCCACCGCGGAGCACATCGCGTACGGCGCCTTCGCCGTCGTCGAAGAGCGTGCCAAGGAAGAGCCTCTCAAGGTCTTCAAGCGCGCCCTCGACAACGTCAAGCCGGTGCTCGAGGTGAAGAGCCGTCGCGTCGGCGGCGCGACCTATCAGGTGCCCGTCGAAGTCCGTCAGGATCGCCGTGTCGCCCTCGCGATGCGGTGGATCATCGAGTACGGCTCAGGCCGTGGCGAGAAGACGATGATGGAGAAGCTGGCCGGCGAGATCATGGACGCCGCCAACAACCGTGGCAACGCGGTGAAGAAGAAGGAAGACACCCACAAGATGGCCGAGGCCAACAAGGCCTTCTCGCACTATCGGTGGTGAGTCGGCCGACCCTCCGGGGTTGGTGATGAACGGGCGGGGCTTCGGGAAACCGAGGCCCCGTTTTCGTGTGTGCCCCTGCTGAACGCAGTCGCTGCCTCAAGGCGCGTCGATGCCCAGCGCCTTCTCGATGTCTTTGCCATCGACCAGGCGGAACGCGTGGAGCCACCACTGACCGACGACCCTGCGGAAGGCGATTCGGAGCAGGCGCACGTTGCCTTGCGAGTCCTCGAGGACGAAGGAGCGCACGGTCATCCACTCCCCGAGGGTCTGCTCCTTCACCTGATAGACCGTCGCGAGCTCGTCTTTCCCGATCCACTTCGACAGCTCGGTCGTGACCTGCTCGGCAGCGCTCTCGAAGTTCGGGAGGAGTCGGGGCGGCACCTGGAGGAGGAGCTCCGTCAGGCACTTTGGGCGAACCTTGAACTCGGTCGCGCAGGCCCGCAGGTTGGTTTCCCACGCGTCTGGGGTCAGCAGGGGCTGGGCGATGTGGGTGACTCGACGTGCCGAGGCATCGACCTTCTTCGCCGGGCCGTCGGCAACCGCGTTCGCCGCCGCGATCACCGCGACCAGCGCGCCGATTCTGGAGATGCCCGAAAACGCCACGGTGTCGTGACCCCCGGTTCACCTCCGGGGTGAAGACGAACGAAGACACACCGCGTCACGCCGAGAAGTCGGGCCATCGATCGGAGAGGGTCCGGGCCGCCCTCGGGTCGATCTTCGACCAGGTCGCCTTCAGCGTTCTCAGCCGCGGGAGGCTCACCAACGCGTCGGCGGCGGCCTCCGGTTCTCGCCCCCGAACGAGAACGTTCGAAGGTCAAACACGAGTCGGTGGCGCGGGAGCCACTCGACCCACGCGGGGTCGGCCTCGTCGTCGGACACCTCCAGCTCACGAATCGGAGTTCGCTCAGCGAGGAAGTCGAGCACCGTCGGATCGCGCAGGAAAATGGAGGCGTCTTCGACGAGCCCATGCCCGAAGCGCAGGGTTCGAACGTTCCTCGCGAGGCGGCCCTCAGGGCGGAGCGGCCGAAGCCACTCGGGGGAACACCGATCGAACAGCGCATCGCGACGTTCGAGCGCCTCTGCCGTCGGCGCCGCCTTCAGCGCCAACTGCAGGTACTCGCCCCGAGGATCGCCGCGCTCGATCAGCGCATCACCAAGCACCGCGCGCGCGGCCAGATCGTCAGGCCGTGCCAGCACCGCGCTCCAGTAACGCCGCGTGAAGGCCCGCAGCGACGTGGGCTCGCTCCTGGAACCCTCCCTGCGAAAGGCGTGAGACGACGTTGGCAGGCACGAGAACGCGCCACGGGGCTACGCTGCCCTCATGGTCGTTCGCGCCTTGATTCCGGTTTGTCTGCTCGTGATCGCGTGCGGCGGTATGGTGAACCCTCCGGCCAGCAAGTGCGAAGGCGTACGCTGTACGGGAACGGACACCTGTGACGTGTCGACGGGCAGCTGTGTTGGCAGGCACCCGGACGCCGGCCCCGACGCTGGCGCCGCCGATGCCGGCCGTGACGCTGGATCGATGGTCGCCGGCGCCGCCGACGCCGGCCGTGACGCGGGTGTGGCCGATGCGGGCCGAGATGCAGGTGCCGACGCCGGAACCTCAAACACGCGAGACGCCGGGATCCTCGACGCGGGCACCCCCGAGTGCATCGACAGCTTCGATTGTCTGGGCGTACGAAATCGCTGTGATCTCACGACCGGCCGGTGCGTCGAGTGTCTCATCGACGGCCACTGTCCGAGCGCGATCCCCAGATGCGATGTCGTTCGAAACGAGTGCGTCGAGTGCCTCTCGAACGTCGACTGCCAGAACCCGCGGCCGACCTGTCGAGCGCGCGCCTGTGACGACTGTCTGACCCTCGCGGAGTGTGGCCCGGGTCAGAGCTGCGAGCTGCGCTCTGGCGACTGCTACGTGCTCCCTGATTCGTGCGCGGCCCCGCAGGCGCTCGCGATCGCCGACGCGGGTGGCTCCCAGTTCGTCACCGTCGATCTGTCCACCGCGGTCGATGACGTGACGACCTCGTGTGGCACGGGCGCGGACCTCGTCTACGCCCTCAACCTCTCTGCCCCCCGCGACGTGACGATCACCGCGAGGCGCGTCGGGTCGGGCTCCGCGCTGCCGGCCATCGCGTTGCGGACCGCGCCGTGTGTCTCTGGCGGTGAGCTCGCGTGCGATCAGGTTCGTGATGGAGGCTTCGCTGCGTCACTGGCGCTCAGCAACGTCGCGGCGGGCTCGTACTTCGTGATCCTCGAAGCTCCGGTGGGCGCTTCTGGCCGGGTCGAGCTTGGCGTCACGGCCGTTCCCCAACCGACCATGGCGGCGAATGACACCTGCGCAGCCGTCGAGGCGTTGTCGTTCTTCGGGACCCGCGCCGTCGCGGTGGGCTCGACCGTGCTCGGCAGCAACGACGGTCTCGGGCCGAGTTGCAGCCCCTCGGCCAACGCCAGTGGCCCTGAGCTCGTCTACTCCTACGACCTCGACGGAGGGAGCAACGTGGCCGTCACGGTTCGCCCGCTCGCCGGCTCGATGCTCACCCCGGTCGTCTCGGTGCGGCCCGCGTGCGTCAGCGCGGCGAACGAGCTCGTCTGCGGCGCCGCGTCGACCCCTGGAGAAGATCGCACCGCGACGATCCCGAACCAGCCGCCTGGGCGGTACGTCGTTCTCGTCGACTCCGCCAACGGCACCAGCGGCTCCTTCCAGCTCGAGGTGACCAGGACGCCGATCGTCCCGAACGACACGTGCGCTGCCGTTCAGCCGCTCACCTTCACAGGCTCCGTCGCGACCGCGACCGGCGACACGAGCGATGCCGCCAACGACAACGCGATGACTGACGCGACGCCATCGTGCTCGGCTTCGGCGAGGGCGACGGGGCAGGACGTGACGTTCTCGTACACGCTCACCCAGGCGCGAGACGTGACGGTCAGCGTGACGCCGACCGGCATGAGCCCGACGTTCTGGCCCGTGTTGTCGATTCGAAATGCGTGCGCGAACCCCGCCACCAACGCCGAGGTGGCGTGCGTCAGCCCCAACGCGACGGTGCAGGCGAGGGCGACGCTCGTGAACCAGCCTGCCGGCACGTACGTGGTGTGGGTCGACTCCGCGGCGCTGACCGCGGGCCCGTTCCAGCTCGAGGTGGTGACCGCGCCACCGACCCCGCCGCCCGCGAACGACTCCTGCTCGTCGCCCCAGGCCCTGGTCTTCGCGGCGAACGTCGCGACGGTGAACGGGTCGACGTTGCAGGCCGCGAACGACAACTTCCCCTTCGACGTCTCACCGACATGTTCTCCGAGTGGGAAGCAGAACGGGCGCGATGTCGTGTACTCATTCTCGCTCGCTGCTCCGCAGGACGTCAGCATCGAGGTGACCCCGACGGCGACGTCATTGCTTCGGCCGGCGATCTACGTGCGTCGGGGCAGCTGCAACTCGCAGTTGCTCTCGGACGAGCTCGTCTGTCTCGAGCGCGTCGGTCCTGCGCGGACCGTGCTCACCAACCTCGCGGCAGGGACGTACTTCCTCTTCGTCGACGGTGCGGGCGGCAGCTCGGGAGACTTCACCCTCTCTGTCACCCGTTCGGCCGCCACGCCGCCTCCGCCCAACGACGACTGTCCCGGTGCGCAGGCGCTCAGCTTCACCAACGACGTGGCGACGGTGGTGGGCACGACGTTTGGGGCGAGCAACTCGAACACGGCGAGCGACAACGCGCCGGCGTGCGGCGTCGACTTCATCGCGCGTCGCTGGGGCCGCGACCTCGTCTATGCGTACACGCTGGCGGGCGCGAAGGACGTCGAGGTCCGGGTGACGAGCGGCGGCGGCAGTCTGTACGCGCCGGTGACGTACGTGCGCGGGGCGGGGCAGTGCGCGCTCGGCTTCGCCGGGAACGAGCTGGCGTGCGGCGCAGCGACGGGCACGGGGACGGCGGTCGTGTACCTGCCGAATCAGGCGGCCGGGACGTATCCGCTCTTCGTCGACTCCAACTCCTACGACACGGGCACTTTCACGCTGCAGGTTCGTCAGCTGCCACCTTCACTTCCTCCCACCAACGACACCTGCAGCGCCCCGGTGTCGCTGACCCAGGGGGCGACCGGCGTGACTGGCAACACCACCGGCGCGCTCGACACCTATTCGATCGGCAGCACCCCCCGGTACGCGAGCGCGTGTGGCACGTCGTTCATGAGCGGGCGCGATCTCGTGTACGCCTTCACGCCGTCCTCGAGCGGAACGTTCACGGCGACGGTGACTCCACAGGGCGCGTTCGATCCGGCGTTGCTGCAATTGAATGGGAGCTGTTCCGCCAATCAGTGCGCGCGGTCGGCCGACACGGCGGGGCCGGGAGCTTCTGAGGCCATCACCTTCAGCGCGGTGGCGGGCCAGACGGTGTTCTTCGTCGTCGACAGCGCTGACGCCTCGGCGCCGTACGGCTTCGGGAGCTTCACCCTCCGCGTGCAGTGACGACTACGTCCCTCCGCCTTCGCGCAGCCACCGCTCGACGCCCTTGGCGACGGTGAGGAAGTTCGGCTGGATTCGGCCCACGAGGAACGACTCGACGGCGGGTCCGATGGTCCCCGCGAGCAACCGGGGCACGCCGCGCACCTTCGCTGCGTCGACCTTCAACTCCCCCCGAATCGTGAACCGCATCGAGGTGTCGCTCACCACGGTGAAGGTGTTCGTACCCTGCGCGTCGAGCGCCTCCTTGAACGCGGGGACGATCGTCTTCCACTGGCAGGTGAAGTCGTTCGCGTTCCAGGTCGCGAGATCGTCCCACTCCATCAGGTCTTCGTTGACGACCTTGCGCACGACCGAGGGAATCTCTCCACCCCCCTTCCACCGGTTGATCAGCCTCACCAACGGGCCCTCGTCGGTGCGTGACGTCACGGTGATCGCCCGCACGTTCTCCAGGTACGGCACCAACTTCGGCAGATCGTCGCGGTACGCCTTGAAGACCTGCTCCCTGGAGAAGGGGATGTCGACGGACACGTCGAGGCGCATGGTGGAGTCCTTACTTCGCGGTGGGCACGTGCACGCCCACGTCGCCCGGGGTGAAGGTGAAGGTCGGCGCGAGGCCGGGCGCGAAGATTGACGCCGTCAATTCGGACGAGGTGGCGACGGCGGGGAACGATGGATCGCTGGCGCACGGCCCGGCCACGAGCTTCTCGACGATCATCGACGAGTACTGATCGAGCGAGTCTTCTCGCGTGTTCCCGTTGAGCACCACCTCGATCCTCATCTGCTCGGCGTAGGCGCGGACGCCGGCGATTCGAGAAAGAGACGGTACGTAGCTCTCTGGCGACACTCCGTTTTCACTGACGACGAAGGGCCCGTTCGCGGTCACCACGCACAGCGACATGTTCCCGCGGGTGTGGCCGGGGGTCGACAGGAGCGCGACGCCAACGCCCAGGCGCACGTCACCGTCGAGCAGCACCACGCGGTCGTCCGCGACGTCGCAGCCATTGGGCACGTACCAGACGGCGTTCATCGGGTGCAGATCCCTGGCGGTGAGCCACTCCTCGCGCATCACCAGCAGCTTCGCGTTGGGGAAGTACGCCTTGCTCCCCAGCCACCGCCGGAGGTCCTGCACGTGCAGGTGATCGAACGCGATGAAGTCGATGTCCTCGGGCGTGAGGCCGACCGAGCGAACGTGTTCCTCCACCGTGCCGTGGAACGTGGGGATCACCTTGTTCGAGAGGAACTCGCCGAACCGCGTCGCGAGGTCTGCGTAGAAGGTGGCGCCGCGGTTGGACTCGATGTCGCTGGGGTTGAACAACAACGTGCGCCGACGGCCGTCGTGCTCGAACTGAACGATCTGCATGCGGTTCGTCATCATCACGAAGGGCGCGGGCGAGAGCGCTCCGCTCGAGAAGGCGTAGGTGGTCGGGTAGGGGAACGTCACCAGGCGGTGGGTGGTGCACGAGGCGACCGGGCCCGCGCTGACCAGCCGTTCTCTCGTCGTCTCGGCGGCGCGTCGGAGTCGTCGAAGGCGCTCTGCCGGCAGAGGCGCTGTCCAGGCTTCACGAAGGCCGCCTGAGAGGGGGTCGAACATCAGTCCTCCGAGTCGTCATCACCACTGCGTTTGCGTCGCGGCTTCTCGTCGTCATCGTCGTCGTCGGTCTTCTTGCGAGCAGGGCCTTTGCGCGGCTTCGGCTTTTCCTCTGCCTCTTCTTCGTCCTCTCGCACCGCGGGGCGATCTTCGTCTTCTTCGCCCCCGGCGGTGGCCTTCGTCGGCGGTGTGCCGACGGCGATGCTGAAGCCCGGGAGGATCGCCCAGCTGAAACCGCCAGTGAGCGTCTGCTCCGCCACCACGTTCGCGCCGACGCGGGAGCTGACGGTCTGCGAGAGGGCGGGGTTCACCGCGAACGCGAGCTCGGGCCGAATCGATACACTCCCCACCGCGATCGAGAAGCCGACCGCGCCCATGATCTGGTGCGTCGACGTCTGCGTGATGCTGTCGGTTCGATCGGCGTTCGGGTTTGGGGCCGAGCTCGAGTTGCTTCGGTTGAACACGAAGTCGTAGCCGGCGCCTGCGTAGAACCCTGAGTTGTGGCTCACGAGCAGCTTGAGTCCTCCGAGGAACGTGAAGCTGGTGGTCGCGCGTGGGTTGACTTCGGTCTGCGCGCCCGTCGACTGGGCCACGAAGTCCGACGTCGCCACCGAGCCGTAGCCGAACCCGACGGCCGGCAGGATCGCGAAGTGGGCGACGCGGGAGCGGTTCACCGTCCACTTGAGGCCGGGCTGCACGCCGGCGGGAGACACGTGGAAGTTGAGCGCGACGTGATCGTTGAAGCCCTTCTGCACGTTGGCCTCGAACGCCGGAATGCTGAACGCGCGGTTCTGCGTCTGCTGGTTCGATTGCTCGCCGCCGACGCCGGTGGTGGTGACGATGGGCCCGGTCTGCGACGAGTAGCCGACGCCCGAGAACACGCCTACCTCGGTGCCTCGGCCGACGGGCGCCGCCATCATGCCCAGCGTCATCGAGCGCGGCGTGACGCAGCCGACGAGCAGGAAGGAGAGGACCAACGAGAGGCCGGAGCGCATGTCCGTGCATGCTACAACCGCGCGCACGCACGGCGCGCAATTTGGGTAGAAGGCGAGTCTGCGGAGCGACATGAAACGAACCAACGACGAGCTGGAGCCCGGCATGGCCACCGACGAGGTTCGGCTCGAGGCCTCGCTCCGCCCCCGCGGCTTCGGGGAGTACGTCGGTCAGACCCGCGTCGTCGAGAAGCTCAAGGTGTACGTGAAGGCCGCGAAGGCGCGTGGTGAATCGCTCGATCACTGTCTGTTCTCGGGGCCGCCCGGCCTCGGCAAGACGTCGTTGGCCCACATCATCGCGACCGAGCTCGGCGCCGGGCTGCACGTCACCAGCGGGCCGGCGCTCGAGAAGAAGGGCGATCTCGCCGGGCTCCTCACCAACCTCGGGCCGCGTGACGTGCTCTTCATCGACGAGATCCACCGGCTCTCGGCGGCGGTCGAGGAGTACCTGTACCCGGCGATGGAGGACTTCCGTCTCGACATCACCATCGACACCGGCCCTGCCGCGCGCGCGATGAAGATCGATCTGCCCCCGTTCACGCTCATCGGCGCGACCACGCGCACGGGCCTGCTCACCTCGCCGTTGCGCGACCGGTTCCAGATTCAGGAGCGGCTCGAGTACTACGACGCCGCGCAGCTCGAGCTCATCCTCAAGCGTTCGGCCGGCATCTTGAAGATCGAGCTCGCCCCCGAGGGCGCGAAGGAAGTCGCGCGGAGATCACGTGGGACGCCGCGCATCGCCAACCGCCTCTTGAGGCGCCTGCGCGACTTTGCCGAGGTGGAAGGGGACGGCACCATCACCCGTTCACTCGCCAACGCCGCCCTCGCGCGGCTCGACATCGACGCCGCGGGGCTCGACCAGATGGACCGGCGACTGCTGCAGACCATCATCGACAAGTTCGGCGGCGGGCCCGTTGGCGTCGAGACCATCGCGGCTGCGGTTGGCGAAGAGCGCGAGACCATCGAAGACGTCTACGAGCCCTATCTGCTCCAGGAGGGCTTCCTGCACCGCACCCCGCGGGGCCGCATGGCCACTGCCCACGCGTACGAGTATTTCGGCAAGACCACTCCTCGGCGCGACCCCCAGAGTGACCTGTTCTGAGTGCCGGTTTCTGGTCTCACGGTAATCCCGAGGACCGTTCGCGACAGACGTGTCAGACCGCCAACCTCTGGAATTTGTGCCATTGCTGTCGCACCAGCTGTTTTTCGAGGTGGTGCAAGAGCACTCCAGCCAACGAATCCGCAGGTTTTAGCGAGACGAACCGCTCGTTCCGTGGCATATGCGTTGCCTTGCAACGCGCCGCAGCACGAGGAGGCGCACACACGTCATGGCCGGTGACAGTTTCCAGCAGCGCACACTTCAGCGCACAGCGTCGATCGACGGGGTCGGGTTGCATTCCGGCCAACCGGTCACGCTCCGCCTGATTCCCGCACCGGTCGATCACGGTCTGGTCTTCGTCCGCACAGACCTGCCCGACAAGCCGGTGCTCCCCGTTCGTTCCGAATATGTCGTCGACACCTCGCTGGCGACGACGCTCGGTATCGGCAAGGCGCGTGTCGCCACGGTCGAGCACCTGTTGGCCGCGTTGAGTGGCCTGGGCATCGACAACCTCCGCATCGAGATCGACGGCCCGGAAGTGCCCATCGTCGACGGGAGCGCCGAGCCGTTCGCCCGACTCATCGGCGAGGTCGGCATTCGGACCCAGGACGAGTTCAAGCAGTTCATCGTCATCAAGCGCTCGGTGACGGTGGTGGATGGTGACAAGCACGCGACGTTCTCTCCCGCGCGGCGCTTCCGCATCGACTGCACCATCGACTTCAAGCACCCGCTCATCTCGGACCAGCAGTTCACGCTCGAGTTCAGCGGCCACTCGTTCGTCCGCGAAGTCGCTCGGGCCCGCACGTTCGGGTTCCTGCGTGACGTCGATCGCCTGCGTCAGATGGGCTTGGCCCGTGGTGGCTCGCTCGAGAACGCGGTCGTCGTCGACGACTTCTCGATCCTGAACCCCGAGGGGTTGCGGTTTCCCGACGAGTTCGTTCGCCACAAGCTGCTCGACGCGCTCGGAGACGTCTCGCTGCTCGGCCGTCCGGTGATCGGCGCCATGACGGCGTACAAGACGGGCCACGCGCTCAACCAGCGCCTCGTCGCGAAGGTGCTGAGCGACCCTGCGAACTACGAGGTCGTCCGCGCTCGCGGTCGTGATCTCTCGAACGCGCGCCTCGAGGTGACTGACCTCGCTGGCGTGCTCGCTCCCCACGCAGCCTGAGCTGGGCGCAACCGGAGGCCCTGGCCTCTTCGCGTTGGTCACCGTCTTGAAGTCATGGACGGCGCTGGTGCGGCCCGATGCCCCGACGGGAGCTACTGACGCTCGCAGGGGCCCGGAGGGTCGGTAGTGCTGGCGCCGCCTGTGTGCTCTCTTTCGCGCCGTGCGTGGCATCTGGGTGGTGCTCAGCGGTGCGCTCTGCGCGTGCCGACCGACGGGCGTGACCACCGTCGAGGTGAAGGTCCGGCTTGCGCCTGAGACGGTCGACTTCGGACGGCAGTGGACGCTGACGAGCCCGACTCGTTCATTCGTCGTCTCGAACGACTCGAGGGTTGCGGTGACCGCCGACGTCTCGCTCGCCGGGCCGGTCTTCTCTGCTCCGTCAGCCGTCGTCCTCCCGCCTGGAGACACCGAGATCGTCGTCACCGCGACTTCCAGCGTCCCCATTGAGAGCACGGGCGCCGTCACGCTCACCCTCGCAGGAAAGGAACTCGCGGTGCTGCCCCTCGCTGCGACCTTCGTGGATCCGCCCGACTGCGGTCAGGCCAGCGAGTGCGCCAGCTTCCGGTTCGATCGCCAGACCAGCCAGTGCGTGATCGATCCGCGGCCCGATGGCGCGAGCTGTGGCGTGAGCGATCGCTGCCTCACCGACGGCCAATGCGTGAACGGTGAGTGCGTCGGGCAACCCGTCATCTGTCTCGACGACGATCCTTGCACCATCGACGTCTGCGAGACGGTACGCGGGTGCGTCACGCTACGCCGCGAGTGCCCGAACCCTTCTCCGTGTCTGACGGGCGTCTGCTCGAAGGAACGCGGCTGCGAGCCGGTGCCGGTGCTCGACGGACTGCGGTGCGGCGACGTGAGCCGTTCCTCATGCACTGCGGTCGACGTGTGCGTGAACGGCCAGTGCGTCGAGCGCGATCCGCCCGATGGCTTCGTCTGCGCGGCGGCGTCGCCGTGTCGTGGGGAAGGGCGCTGCGCGAACGATGTCTGCGTGCTGCCTCCAGCGCAGCCGCTCGCGATGCTGTGGACGGCCGGTGGCCCGCTCGAGGATGGCGGAGTGGGCCCGTCGTGGACGGACGTCTTCATCGACGGCGACGCGGGCGTGGTGCTCTCGAGCTACTTCGCGACGCCGCCGGTCGTGCAGGCTCCGACCGGGCAACGGTTGCCGACCAGCTCGCGCCGCTGCATCGCGTGGAACGAGCTCGTCGTCTGCGCCGACACGCCCCCGCAGGGCGTCACCGCCGTCAGCGCGGCGACGGGGATCCCGGCGTGGTCGTACTCCCGCGTGCTGACGGATCTGCCGGCCCTCGCGTTGCCCGACTGGGAGACGTTTCTCGCCAGGCTCGTCGCCCTCGGCCCGACCCGCATCGGAGTGCTGTTCGAGTCGCGCCGCATCGACGACATGCGACAGGAGACGAACTGTCGGCGCTTCTCCCTCGTGGTGCTCGACGACACCGGCCGGCGCATCGTCGCGCGCATCATCGATGATCCGATCTTCCTGACCTGCAACCACCCGCACTCGTACGGCGTCGCGTCGGATCCCCAGGGGAACGTCTTCTTCGCGTTCACGCCGAGCGCGCAGGTGTCGCCGGCGCTCCCCGATCCCACCGCTGCCGGCACCGTGATCATGAGCTACTCGCCCGCCGGGGTTCGTCGGTGGCGGCACTTCGTGCCGAACATGCCGGGCGGAGAGATCGCGGTCGGCCGGGGGCTCATCACCGTCGAGGCCGGCCGCTCGATCTACGACGCTGCGCGCGGAGTGGCCCTCGACACCTTCTCGATCCCGTTCGGTGAGGGGTTGATCGCGGACGACTGGGTGGTCGCCGGCCCCAAGGGCATCAACGTCGAGCTTCGCCAGCCGGGCGCCGACGCAGGCACGGTCGTCTTCCAGTCGGCGGCGATGCAGTCGGCCCGCAGTGGGCTCCGTGGTGCGACGTGGAGCGGCCAACCGGTCGCGCTCCGGCTCGTCGAATCGGGAGGGACCGCCATTCTCGAGGCGTTTCCGCTCACGCGCTTCCAGTCGGGCACCGTCGAGCCGCTCTGGTCGTGCTCCATTCCAGATGGGGGCGCGCCGGTCTCGTTCGAGGTCAAACCCGACGGCCTGGCAGTGATGACCGACCCGGTGCCGGGCGGGGCGGGGCTGTGTGAGAACTGCGATCCTCCATGGGCGGGCACGCGTGGGCGCTTCTTCGAGGTCTCCGTTCCCGGGCTCGGCGCGCCGTCGATGCCGTGGCCAGGTCCATGGGGCGGGGCAGGGCACGATCACCAGGAAGACTGAGCAGGCTTCGGCGGTGTCGGCGGTTGCGTGACCACCGATGCTGTCCTAAGCGCCGACCATGACCAACTCCTTGCGCAGTGCCCTCCTCGCCGCGTCCGTCGCTGGCGCGTTCTTCGGCTGCAACAAAGACGGCGGCTCGGCTGCGAAGCCGGCCACTGCGGCGCCCGCGGGCGTCCAGCTCGTCTCGGCCGAGAGCCCCACCACGGTGCTCGCCACGATCAACGGCAAGGAGGTCACCCTGAAGCAGGTCGACGAGCTCGTCAGCTCGCAGATCAAGGACCTCGACAAGAAGAAGTTCGAGGCGCGCAAGCAGGGCCTCGAGCAGATCATCGTCCAGTCGCTGGTGAAGGAAGCGGCGGCGAAGGAAGGCAAGACCGAGGAGGAGTTCCTCAAGGCGAACATCGACGCGAAGATGCCGCCCCCGGCCGAGGCCGAGATCGCGAAGGTCTTCGAAGAGAACAAGGCGCAGATGCCCCCGGGCTCGACGCTCGACTCGATGCGCCCGCAGATCATCGGGTTCCTGCAGCAGGACCAGAAGCGCACGGTCGCGATGAAGCTCTTCAGCGAGCTGCGCGCCAAGGCGCAGGTGCAGGTGCTCCTGAGCGAGCCCCGCGTCACGGTCGAGGCGAAGGGCCCTTCGAAGGGCGCCGCCACGGCGAAGGTCACCATCGTCGAGTTCTCGGACTTCCAGTGCCCGTTCTGCAGCAAGGCCGAGCCGAGCGTCGACGAGGTGATGAAGACGTACTCTGACAAGGTGAAGGTGGTGTTCCGCCACTTCCCGCTCGACTTCCACGACAAGGCCTTCAAGGCCGCCGAGGCCGCCGCGTGCGCCGAGGACCAGGGCAAGTTCTGGGAGTTCCACAAGACCCTCTTCGCCAACCAGGGCGCGCTGGCCATCGAGGACCTGAAGACGCACGCCAAGACGCTCGGTCTCGACACCGCGAAGTTCAACGAGTGCCTCGACGGCGGGAAGATGAAGACGAAGGTCGACGCCGACATGGCTGCGGCGAAGGCGGTTGGCGTGAACGGCACGCCGGCGTTCTTCATCAACGGCGTGATGCTCTCGGGCGCGCAGCCGTTCGAGAAGTTCAAGGAAGTCATCGACGCCGAGCTCGCGCGCTGATGACCGCGAAGGACTCGATCGCCCTGGCGGCGGACCTGCCGCTGCCTGAGGCGATCGCGCTGTACGACGAGATCAAGGCGTACGTCGGCGTGGTGAAGGTGGGCCTGTCGCTCTTCGTGGAGCATGGGCCCGCGGCCGTCACGGCGTTCACGTCACGGGGAGCGCGGGTCTTTCTCGATCTGAAGCTCCACGACATTCCGAACACCGTCGAGCTGGCTGCGAAGGCCGCGGGTGGGTTGGGCGTGTCGTTCCTGACGGTGCACGCGAGCGGTGGTGAGCACATGGTGCGCGCTGCCGTCGACGGAGCCAGTGCGGGAGCGAAGGCGGCGGGAGTGTCAGCTCCGTGCATCCTCGCCGTCACGGTTCTGACGTCGATGGATGACCCGACGCTGCAGTCGGTGGGCGTCGAGGATCCCGCGCTGCTGCAGGTCGAGCGTCTGGCTGCGCTGTCGGCGAAGGCCGGAGCGGGCGGGTTGGTGTGTTCCGCGCGTGAGGTGAGTGACGTGCGCCGCGTGGTCGGTCCGGAGCTGGTGTTGTGTACGCCGGGGATCAGGCCGAAGGGCGCTGCGAGCAACGATCAGGCGCGGGTCGAGACGCCGGCGTCGGCGATCGAAGCGGGCGCGACGTTGCTGGTGGTGGG